>NZ_JBYHFL010000005.1:479842-602225 GCF_058222935.1 Nocardia sp. JCM 38205
TAGCAATGGCGCTCGGGACCTTGCGAAAGTTGCCCCCACCCTCCCTTCCCCCCTGCTGGGGCGCCGCCGCTCGGCGTCTGGGGCGGACGAGCCGGCGTATAAGCCGGATCCTGTCCCCGGTTCGCACCGGGTGGCGGCCATCCATCTGGACACACCGTCGCCGGGTGCCTCGAGCGGTCCACCCGCAGGCTCGGGCGAGCAGCCCTCGAACACCTGCGCAGCCGCATCGCACGCGATGCGACCTTCGACCTTGCTCCGGGCGGGGTTTACCGAGCCGCCCCGGTCACCCGGGGCGCTGGTGCGCTCTTACCGCACCGTTTCACCCTCACCACACGACCCCGAGAGGTCGTGGGCGGTCTGTTTTCTGTGGCACTGTCCCGCGGGTCGCCCCGGGTTGCCGTTAGCAACCGCCCTGCTCTGTGGAGTCCGGACTTTCCTCGGCTCCGGGCAGCGACACCGCAGTGCCCGTTCCCGTCGCCGCGGCCGCCCGGCCGACTCGTCCGCCAGCACAGGATACTCGGTAAGTTAATCGACCATGGAACGTGTCGAGGTCAGCTTCCCGTCGGGGGGAGAGCAGTGCGCCGCCTGGCTCTACCGTCCGGATGGCGTGCCCAAACCCCGCCCGCTCGTGGTGATGGGACACGGCCTGGGGGCCAACAGGGAAATGGGTTTGGATCGGTACGCGCGCAGGTTCGCGGCCGCGGGGATGGGGGTGCTGGTCTTCGACTATCGCCATTTCGGTGCCAGTGACGGCGCACCGCGCCAGCTGCTGCACATCGCCCGTCAGCGCGAGGACTGGCATGCGGCGATCGCCTACGCGCGCACCATCCGCGGGTTCGACGCCACCCGGATCGCGTTGTGGGGCACCTCTTTCGGTGGCGGGCACGTGCTGTCGGTGGCCCCGGACGATGCCTATATCGCCGCGGTGGTGGCGCAGGTGCCGTTCACCAGCGGCTGGGCCTCCGCCATGGCGAAGGGCCCGACCAGCCTCACCAAGGTGGCCACCATCGCCGCCACCGATCTGCTGATCGGACCGATCCGGCGCAAGCCCGTTCCGGTGCGGCTGGCCGGGCGCAAGCGTGCCGCCGCGCTGATGTCGGCGCCCGACGTGCCGGAGGGTTTCGGCAGGCTGGCCGAGGAAAGCGAGAGCTATCAGCCGAAAGTAGCCGCGCGCGTGGCCTTCTCGGCCCTGTTCGACGCACCGGGGCGGCGCGCCAAGGCGCTGAAGATGCCGGTGCTCTACGCACTGTGCGACAACGATTCGGTGGCACCGGTCAAACCCGCACTGCGCGCCGCCGAACGCACCAAGCACGCCATCGTGAAGCGCTACGACGCAGGGCATTTCGACATCTACTTCGATGACGTGTTCGAGCAGGCCGTGCACGACCAGACCGAATTCCTGGTCTCGGTGCTGCGCCCCTGAGCATGCCCTGGGCGGGGCCGGCTCGGCGCGGTAGGCCGGATCCGGACCCGGCCGGGGTCTCACGCCCGCCAGATGAGCTCAACCCCGGCGCGCGACGACGGCGAAGTTCAACGGAATCCGCGGGTGGCCGGGGGCCGTCGTCCAGCCCTCGGCGCAGGGCTCGAGGGCCGGGAACGCCGGCCAGTCCATGTACGGGAGTTCGTGCAGGGCTTCGATTCTCAGGCCCGCCGCGAGCAGCGCGGTGACGACTTCGCTGAGGTCGTGGCGCCATTCGTGGTTGGTGGTGTGGGTGATCAAGCCCTCCGAATCCTCGGTGTAGGTGCCGGAATCTTCATAAGTCAGGACACCGCCGCCGGTGAGGTAATCGTCGGTGATGGTCCAGGGCTGGAAGTCCATGGCGCCGAGGATCGGGTGGTCGTCGCGGATGAGGAAGACACCGCCCGGTTCGAGCAGGTCATGGATGGAGCGGGCCCAATCGGTGAGATCCGGGAGCCAGACGATGGTTCCGGCGCTGGTGACGATCGTGTCGAAGCGGCGGTCGATCGCCGAGGAGGCGTAGCGGGCGTCGCCTTCGACCCAAGTGATGTCACGGCCGTCGGCGGCCGCGATCCGCGCCGCGTGCCGCAGCGAGTTCGGCGAGAGGTCGAGGCCGTGCACCTCGACCGCGCCGAGCCGTGCCCACGAGACGGTGTCGGTGCCGATATGGCATTGCAGATGCAGGAGGGATCGCCCGTGGATCCCGGTGTCCGGCAGGTGCGGCTCCAGCACCGACAGATCGTTGCGTACCACCTGGGAGATATCGGTGGGATCGGCCAGGAACGCGTCGACGTCGTACATCCGCGAACGCACGTGGACGTCGGCGCGGTCGTCCCAGTTCGCGCGGTTGGCGGCGATGGCTTCCATCTCGTTCACGGCAGGCCCTTTCGACGGTTCAATCCCCGGCTGCTCTCGTGCGCCCCGACGAACCTTTGTACTGATGCCCGAAGCCGACCGCCACCGGTTTTCCAGCGGGCACCGAGGACTCGCCGGATCCGCCCGCCGAGATCGCCACCGAGCGTGCGGCTCGCCCGTGTGCGGCGGTGTCCATCAGGCAGCGCCCGGCTCGGCGAATTCTTCGATCAGCACGGCGTATTCGTCTCCACCGTGCCCGGCGGCGACCGATCGGTCGGCCATCGACTTGATCAATCTCGGCAGCTCGGCATTGATGCCGGCCGCCTCGCATTCCTCGATCAGATGCGCCATCGTCCGCACGTGGGTGTCGAGCGAGGCCACCTCGGTCGCGAACGAGCCTGCATCGATCTGCTCCGCGTGTCCGGGCAGCCAGCCGGCGACACTCGCGGCCATCTGCTGGGCGAACGGGGCGAAGGTGGCGGCGTCGACGCCGGCGGTGCGGAGCAGGGCCGTGCCCTGGAGCCAGGCGTTGAGGACGCCCCACATCATGGCCAGCCCCGCCACGTCGTACAGCGACGCCAAGCCGTGGTCGCCGCCGAGATAGGTGAGCGTGCCGAGCGCTTCCAGCGTCGAGCGATGCGCTTCGGCATGCGCCTGCACGCCGCTGAGCAGGATCACCGCCTCGTCGGTGCCGATCGCCTGTGGGATGGCCATGATGGCGCCGTCGAGGTAGTGGGCGCCGCGTTGCTCGGCCCAGCGGGCGGCTGCCCTGGCCTGGGCCGAGTCGCCGGAGGTCAGGTTGAGCAGGGTCGTGCCCGCGAGCTCCGCCCCGTCGAGCAGCTCGTAGACCGCCGGATAGTCGCTCACACAGATGATCGTCAGTGATCCGGCGGCGATCGCTTCGGCGGCCGTCGGAGCCTGCCGCGCGCCCTCGGCGACCAGCGGTTCGGCCGTGGCGGACGTGCGGTTCCAGACGGTGGTCGGATGCCCGGCTTTCAGGAAGGCGCGTGCGAGTGCCCGGCCCATGAGGCCGAGCCCGAGAATGGACACGGATGTTTCGGTGTTGGTCATGGCAGCATGATCAACGTTCATACCGGTCTGAAGGTCAAGTGAGGTGTCGATGCTGATCGGGGAACTGAGCCGCCGCACGGGCGTCAACGCCCACCAGCTGCGCTACTACGAGGCGCAAGGCCTGCTCGAGGCCGACCGCAGCCCCAACGGCTATCGCGACTACCCCGAGGACGCCGTGCTTCGGGTGCGCCAGATCCGGCACCTGCTCGACGCCGGCCTGTCCAGCGACGACATCGCCTACCTGCTGCCCTGCGCCACCGGCGAAGCGCCCGACCTGCCCGGCTGCCCCGAACTGCTCGACGCGATGCGCTCGCGGATGAACCGGCTCGACGACCAGCTGGACAAACTGACCCGCTCCCGCGACGCCCTCGCCGAGTACATCGCGGCCGCCGAACGGACGGGCGGGGACAGTTACCCGCCGTTCGACGGATCCGGTCGCGCGCGCGTCACCGCATGAGCGGGCGGCGCACGACCCACTACCGGCCCACCGAATTCACGACGATGACCCGGCGACCGCTTCAACCGGGTGCGCGACAAGCGATTTCGGCCTGATGGACGCCCCCGCCGCCGGGACCGAGACGAGGCGCGGGCGGCCGTCGCGATGTGGACGGAACCGGTCAGCGACGACGTGCGCGCAACACCGTGTCCTCGAGCGTGACCTCCGAACCATTGGGGCCGATGGTCTGCCGGGAACGGCCTTCGGCTACCTGGACTTCCCACCGGCCGGGGTCCAGGCCCGCGGCGATGTCTTCGGCGGTGACGTGCACGTGTGCCGATGACGAGCCGTGCGCATGGCTGGACAGGTGGTCGCTCGGGGCGTGACCGACGATGAGCAGGGTTCCGCCGGGGGCGACGGCCGTGGCGAGGCGCTCGAACAACTCCTGCGGGGAGCCGGAGGTATGGACGTAGTGAGTGCACACCAGGTCGAATTGCGCAGCGGGAGGCACCCATTCGGTGAGGTCGGCCTGCTGCCAGCTGATGCGGGCGGCGATGTCGGCACCGGCGGCGTCGGCCCGTTCGCGGGCGTGCCGCAGGGCCGCATCGGAGATATCGACGGCCATCACCTGCCAGCCCTGAGCGGCCAGCCACAGTGCTTCGCCGCCCGTCCCGCAGCCGGCGTCGAGCGCCGTGCCCGGCGGTAGGTCACCCACCTCGGCGAGGAGGTGCGGGTTGGGTTCGCGGGCGGCGGAGTGGGCGCCGTGGTAACGCGTCTCCCAGAATTCCTTGCCGAATTCCTCTGTCATGCTGATCCTTTGGTTCCGGTCGTCGATCGGTGCCGGGCGGCGGGTCGTCGGCCCCGCCGCCCGGTCTCGCTTATCCGAGGGCGTGCTCCCCCACCGGCTGCTCGGCGACTCCGGGCTCGGACGCAGCCCTCTCGCGCAGCGCGGCGACCGCCTGCCGGGTCTCCTCCGCCACCAGGTCCGCGTTGATCTGCGCGCCGGCCATGGTCCCCGCGGCACCGGCAGCGCCCACCTGAGCCGACAGGTCGACCACATTGCCCGCTGCCCACACCCCGGGCACGTCGGTGCGGCCCGTCGGATCGGCGGCGATGTGCTCGCCCATGCCCATCGGGTGCTCCACCGGTGTCAGCCCGAGATCGGCCAGGAACCCGGCCCGCGCCACCATGCGCGACCCCACGGCCAGTGCGTCGCGGGCGACGACGGTGCCGTCGGCGAGACGCACACCCACCAGCCGGTCCGCGTCGATCTCCAGTCCTGCGACCGCACCGGTCACCACCCGAATTCCGCGTGCCGCGAGTTCCTCGGCCACCTCACCGGCCGGTTCTGGCGCGGTATGGGTGAAGAAGGTGACGTCGTCGCTCAGCTGCCGGAACAACATCGTCTGGTGCACCGACATCGGGCTGCTCGCCAGCACGCCGATGGCCTGGTCGCGTACCTCCCAGCCGTGGCAGTACGGGCAGTGCAGGACGTCGCGGCCCCAGCGTTCCCGTAGGCCGGGAATGTCGGGCAGCACGTCGGTCAGGCCGGTCGCCACCAGCAGGCGGCGGGCGCGGGTCGCTCGGCCGTCGGTCAGGGTGACGGCGAATCCGTCACCGTCGCGCGTGGCCGTGGCCACCTCCCCGGTGACGATCCGGCCGCCGTATCCGCGAAGCTCCGCGCGGCCTCGTTCGAGCAGTTCGCCGGGCGGCATTCCTTCGCGGCCGAGCAGGCCGTGCACGCCGTCCGCCGGTGCGTTGCGTGGGTCGCCCGCATCGATCACCACGACCGACCGCCTCGACCGCGCCAGCGTCACCGCACCGCTCAGCCCCGCGGCTCCGCCGCCCAGTACCACCACGTCATAGCTGTTTTTCAGCTCATCGGTCACTGTGACCACCTCCGCACACGATGATGCGAACAGTTGCCGATCCTGGCAAGGAAATTTGCCAATGCGGCAAATTTTGCCGGGCGGGAGGGGGTATCACCCGCGAGCGCGCCAACCGCCAGTCGGCGGGACCAACACTGTCACACCAGGGCGGATTCGACGTGCCGACGCGCGGTGGCCCAGCGGGTGTTAGATGGCTGCGAAGCAGTTACTTCGAGGAAGGACGTCGTTCATGACCGAGAGGGTCGCAGTAGTGTCCGGTGCCGCGCGGGGAATCGGCGCGGCGATCGCCCGACGATTCGCCGCCGACGGCATGAAGGTCGGCGTGCTCGATCTGGACGAGAACGCCTGCGCCGATACGGTCTCGGCGATCACCGAGGCCGGTGGACAGGCGGTGGCGCTCGGCGCCGATGTCAGCGACGAGGCGTCGGTGGCGGCGGCGGTCGAGCGGCTGGAAGGCGTGCTGGGCGCACCGACGGTGGTGGTCAACAATGCCGGTATCCTGCGCGACAACCTGCTGTTCAAGATGAGCGTCGACGATTGGGACGCGGTCATGAACGTGCACCTGCGTGGAGCGTTCCTGCTGACCAGGGCCGTGCAGAAGTACATGGTGGAGCAGAAGTTCGGCCGCATCATCAACATGTCGAGCACCTCGGCCCTGGGCAACCGCGGCCAGGCCAACTACTCCGCCGCCAAGGCGGGCATGCAGGGCTTCACCAAAACCCTCGCCTTCGAACTCGGCAAGTTCGGTGTCACCGCCAACGCCATCGCCCCCGGATTCATCGTCACCGATATGACCGCCGCCACCGCGGCCCGCGTCGGCGCCTCCTTCGAGGACTTCCAGGCCGCCGCCGCCTCCCAGATCCCCGTGGCCCGCGTCGGCTACCCCGAAGACATCGCCCACACCGCGTCCTTCCTGGCCAGCGAGGGCGCAGGCTTCGTCTCCGGCCAGGTCATCTACGTGGCCGGCGGCCCCAAGGACTGATCAATCCCCTTGCGGGCGAGCGCTATCCGGCGCACGATCGACCGATGATCGTGCGCCGGGTGCCGCCTGCGGAATGGGAAGTGGCGCGGGCCGTTCGCCTGGACGCGCTCGCGGGATCGCCGCCCGGCACGTTCAGTACGACGTTCGCCGAGGCATCGGCGTGGAACGAACAGCGTTGGCGTGAGTGGGCCCGCCCGCGGACGTTGTTCGTGGCCGAAGACGGCGGTGTTCCCATCGGGTCGGCTGCGGGCTTTCGTGCCGACGGGTCCGCCGAGCTGGTGTCGATGTGGGTGAATCCGGTCGCGCGCGGCAGCGGAATCTCCGACCGGCTGGTGCACGCGGTGATC
Source organism: Nocardia sp. JCM 38205 (assembly GCF_058222935.1). NCBI lineage: Bacteria > Bacillati > Actinomycetota > Actinomycetes > Mycobacteriales > Nocardiaceae > Nocardia > Nocardia sp. JCM 38205. The sequence continues at coordinate 486,882 of NZ_JBYHFL010000005.1, forward strand.
GAGTGGGCGCGCGACGGCGGCCATTCGGAGCTGCGACTGTGGGTGCTCGACGGCAACCACCACGCGGAGAACCTGTACCGGCGTAACGGTTTTCACTACACCGGGCGCCGGCAGCCGTGCGGGCCGGAGGATCCGCGGCCGGAGAACGAGATGGTCCTTCGTCTGGCCACCTAGCGAGTAATGCCCAGGGCCCCGCTGGATCGCTGTGTTCACCGCGCGAATCGGGCGGCGGCCGACAAGACCGCTTCGCCCATGGCCGGGCTTCCGGTGTGCCCGGAATCGTCGATCACCTGGAGTTCGGCGTCGGGCCAGGCGTTGGCGAGGTCCCAGGCAGTGCGGAGCGGAGCGCTGAGGTCGAGTTTTCCGTGAATGAGGATGCCGGGGATGCCGGTCAGGCGGTGGGCGTCGTGGAGGAGCCGGCCGTCGGGCAGCCAGGCCGCGTGGGCGAAGTAGTGGGCGCAGATGCGGGTGAAGGTGAGCATGGCGGCTTCGGGTTTGGCGCTGTACTGGCCGGGCGAACCGGTGGTTTCGTGGGCGATGACGGCGTCTTCCCAGGCGCACCAGTTGCGGGCGGCGGCCACGCGGACCTGCGGGTCGGGGTGGTCGAACAACCGGCTGTAGGCGGCGACCAGATCGCCGTCACGGTCGCTGGCGGGCACACCCTCGCGGAACCGCTCCCATTCCTGCGGCAGCAGCAGCCCGACGCCCCGGTAGAGCCAGTCGATCTCCGCGCGCCGCGTCATCGTCACACCGACCAGCACGATCTCGGTCACCCGTTCCGGGTACCGCTGGGCATAGGCGAGGCTCAGCGTCGAACCCCACGATCCGCCGAACAGCATCCACCGCTCGATCCCCAGGTGGGTGCGCAATCGCTCCATATCGGCGATCAGATGTTCGGTGGTGTTCACCGCGAGGCGCACTCGCGGATCGGCCGCGTTGGGCAGGCTCCGCCCACATCCGCGCTGGTCGAAGCGCACGATGCGGTAGATCGCCGGATCGAAGGCGCTCCGACGCGAGCCGCCGCCACCCGCGCCGGGCCCACCGTGCACGACGACCACCGGCTTCCCGCGCGGATTACCACTGGTCTCCCAATACATCCGATTGCCGTCACCGACATCGAGCAGGCCGGACGCGTACGGCTCGAGCACGGGAAAGGCGTGCGGCTGCGACGGCGGTGAATCCACCCAGCGGACGCTAACACGATGTTTCCGCCACCTCACCCGTCCGCACCGGAAACGCGCAGGTTCGATAACGATCATCATGACGCCTTGATTTCCGCAGATGCGGGAATATGCTCCCAATCGTGTCGAATTTGCGGATCAGCGAGGCAGCAGCCCTGCTCGGTGTCAGTGATGACACCGTGCGCCGGTGGGTGGACCATGGACGGTTGCCGTCGATTCAGCTCGACAACGGACGCAAGGGCATCAGCGGGCGCGACCTGGCCGAATTCCTGCGCGCCGGCGCCGACGCGCCCGAGCCGGGCACCACCGTCGCCGCCTCGGCCCGCAACCGCATGCGCGGCATCGTCACGCGCATCGTCAAGGACACGGTGATGGCGCAGGTGGAGATGCAGGCAGGTCCGTTCCGGCTGGTGTCGCTGGTCAGCCGGGAGTCGGTGGATGAACTCGGCCTCGAGGTGGGCAGCGTGGCCGTCGCCTCGGTGAAATCCACGCATGTCGTCGTCGAGATCCCGGAGAGCTGAACTCGTGCACCGCTATCGTCATGTCGCCGCGCTGTTCGTCGCGAGCACCTTCGCACTCACCGGTTGCGGGGATGACGGCTCGGCCGCGCCCGGCGATGGTGAAATCAGCGGCAGGGTAACCGTTTTCGCTGCCGCCTCGCTCACCGAGACATTCACCGCGCTGGGTGCGCAGTTCGAGGCCGCGCATCCCGGCGTGGACGTCGTGTTCAGCTTCGGCGCGAGCTCCGAACTCGCCGAGCAGATCCGGCAGGGCGCGCCCGCGGACGTCTTCGCTTCGGCCGCCCCGAAGAACATGCAGCAGGTCGTCGATTCCGGCGACATCACCGGATCGCCGGTGACGTTCGTCCGCAACAGCCTCGAAATAGCGGTTCCCGCAGGAAATCCCGGCGCGATCACCGGTCTGTCCGATTTCGGCCGCGAGGAACCGATCATCGCGCTGTGCGCCGAACAGGTACCGTGCGGGGCGGCGGCCACGAAGGTCTTCGAGTCCGCGCGGATCACCCCGAAACCCGACACCAGGGAACCCGACGTGAAGGCCGTACTGAGCAAGGTGACGCTCGGCGAGGTCGATGCCGCGCTGGTGTATCGCACCGATGTGCGAGCGGCCGGCGACAAGGTCGACGGCATCGAGTTCGCGGAATCGGCGAGCGCGGTCAACGAGTATCCGATCGCGCCGGTCGCGCACGCGCCGAACGCACCGGCCGCCGCGGCATTCGTCGACTTCATCGGATCCGACGCGGCCCGCCCGGTCTTCGCCGACGCGGGATTCGAGACGCCGTGACCCGGACCGTCGCACGACGGGTGCGGCGACGGCGGCCACCGATCTTGCTGGTGCCCGCCGTGATCGGGCTGCTGTTCCTGGTGGTTCCGCTGGTGGGGCTGGTGCTGCGAGCACCGTGGCGGACCCTGCCGGATCGGCTGTTCAGCGCGGAAATCGCGGAAGCGCTGCGGCTTTCGCTGGTGTGCGCGAGCCTGGCGACGATGATCTGTCTGCTGCTCGGCATCCCGCTGGCCTGGCTGCTCGCACGCGCCGACCTGCCCGGCCGCGGGCTGGTGCGGGCGCTGGTGACGGTGCCGCTGGTCTTGCCGCCGGTGGTGGGCGGTGTGGCACTGCTGCTGGTGTTCGGGCGTCGCGGGCTGATCGGCCAGTACCTGCACGAATGGTTCGGGGTGTCATTGCCGTTCACGACGGCCGGTGTGGTGGTCGCCGAAGCCTTTGTCGCGATGCCGTTTCTGGTGATCTCGGTCGAAGGCGCCTTGCGGGCGGCCGATCCGCGCTACGAGGAAGCCGCCGCCACACTCGGCGCCTCCCCCTGGTTGAGCTTCCGCCGCGTGACCCTGCCCTCGATCCTGCCCGGTGTGGTGGCCGGTGCGGTGCTCTGCTGGGCGCGCGCACTCGGCGAATTCGGCGCCACCATCACCTTCGCGGGCAACTTCCCCGGCGAAACGACGACCATGCCGCTGGCCGTGTATCTGGCGCTGCAAACCGACCCGGACGCCGCCATCGTGCTGAGCCTGGTGTTGCTGGCGGTCTCGGTCGGAGTGCTCGCGGCGCTGCGGGAGCGGTGGACGCGGGGCATCGGATGACGCTCCAGGCGGATATCCGGATCACCCGCGGCGACTTCGCACTCGGGCTGGCGCTGACGGTGCGGGCCGGCGAGGTGGTGGCATTGCTCGGGCCCAACGGTGCCGGGAAAACGACCGCGCTGCGAGCGTTGGCCGGGCTCACACCGCTCACCGACGGTGCGATCCGGCTCGATGAGCACCTCTGGGACGCACCGCCGCACACGTTCACGCCGGCCGAGCACCGGCAGGTCGGAGTGGTGTTCCAGGACTACCTGCTCTTCGCGCATCTGAATGCGCTGGACAATGTCGCGTTCGGGCTGCGAGCGCGGGGAATGCGGCGGGCAGCGGCGCGGGCGCGGGCCGGGCACTGGCTGGAGCGAGTGGGGCTGGGCGAGTATTCGCAGACGAAACCGCGCAGCTTGTCCGGCGGTCAGGCGCAGCGGGTGGCGCTGGCGCGGGCGCTGGCCACCGAGCCGAAACTCCTGCTGCTGGACGAGCCGCTGGCCGCGCTGGACGCGAGCACCAGGATCCGGGTGCGCAGCGACCTGGCCCACCATCTCGGCGACTATCCGGGCCACACGGTGCTGGTCACCCACGACCCGCTCGATGCGATGGTGCTCGCCGACCGGCTGGTCATCACGGAGGACGGCGCCGTCGTGCAGGAAGGTGCGCCCGCCGAGGTCGCCCGGCGCCCCCGCTCGGATTACGTCGCCAATCTGGTCGGCCTCAATCTCTTCCGCGGCACCGCGCGCGGCACGGTCGTCGACCTCGACCGCGGCGGCGAGCTGACGATCGCCGAACCGGCAACAGCTGCGGTACATCTGGCCTTCGCGCCGAGCGCCGTCAGCCTGCATCCGGAACGTCCCGCGGGCAGTCCGCGCAATACCTGGCCGGTGACCGTCGCCGGGGTCGAACAGCATGCGCATACGGTCCGGGTCCGGCTCGACGGCACTCCCCCGGCCCTGGCCGACGTCACCGCCGCCACCGTCGCCGAACTGCGCCTGCGCCCGGGAACCGAGCTGTGGGCCGCCCTCAAGGCCACCGAAATCCACACCTATCCGGCATAGGATCGCGCGCCGAGCGATGAGTTTCGCCGGCCCGCCTGGTCGTCACTACCAGGAACCCGACGAGAGGAAGGCCCGTGGACACCGCAATGACCTCGGAGAACACGGCAGCCAGAGCGCTGCCGGACACCGCACCGCAGACCGCGGGCGGGAAGGTGCTCTGGCACTTCAGCATGTCGCTGGACGGATTCGTCGCTGGACCGAACCATTCCATGGACTGGATGCGCGGAACCTCCCGACCCGGCCTCGTCGAGGAGTACGTCGAGACGACCGGCGCCGTGCTGGGCGGCCGCACCGGGTGGGACGCCTACCCCGACCCCACCGCCATCTACGGCGGCGCCTGGCAGGGACCGGTGTTCGTGCTGACCCACCACCCCGAAGACGCCACACCCGCCGCCGGCGTCACCTTCCTGAACTGCGATGTCGCCGAAGCGGTCCGGATCGGACTCGAGGCGGCCGCAGGCAAGAATCTCGAAGTCTTCTCGCCCACAATCGGCGCGCAGCTGCTCGAACGCGGACTCATCGACGAGATCGACCTGCACATCGCGCCGGTGCTGCTCGGGGACGGGATTCGCCTGTTCGACCATCCCGGCGGCACACCCATCCCGCTGGCCCTCGCCAACGGCGACGACCCCGACGCCGAGGTCAACCTCCGCTACCGCCCGATCAGCCCCGAGCTGACCTGAACCGCCACAGCCGCACAGCCGCACAGCCGCACAGCCGCACAGCCGCACAGCCGCACAGCCGCACAGCCGCACAGCCGCACAGCCGCACAGCCGCACAGCCGCACAGCCGGGAGTGTGAGCACAGCGTCATTGCGGGGCAACTGCGCCGAAAATGGCGGGAAATCGGGGGCGGCGAGGATGGCTCGCATGATGTGGGTGAGCTCGGGTCCGAGGCCGGCCGGTGCGCGCGAGGCGGACCGGCGATGAGCGCGCCGACCGCCCGCGCGATGGTGGCGCACACCGGCCCGGCCGGATGCGGGGACACGGCCCGCACGGTCGAGGAGGCGCGGGCGCTGTTGCGCGCCCGGCTGGCTCCGATCGCGAGCACCGAACGCCCGCCGTCCGAGGCCTCGGGAGCGACGCTGGCCGAGCCGCTGACCACCGCGACCGCGCTGCCGCGGGTCGATACCGCCGCCATGGACGGTTACGCGGTCTGCGGGCCGGGACCGTGGGTGCTGCGCGGCGATACCCGGGTCGCGGGCGCCCACGGCGGCCGGGCGCTCGAACCCGGGCAGGCGGTCCGCATCGCGACGGGCGCGCCGACGCCGTCCGGCACCACCGCTGTCGTCCGCGATGAATTCGTCTCCACCAGTATGTTGTCCGGCGAGACCCTGCTGGCACGTCGACCGGAGGCGCCGGTGCGCGACGACACCCGCCGCCGCGGGGAGAACTGGCATCCGGGCGCGCAGTTGGCCGCGGCGGGCACCCGGGTCTCCGCCGCGGTGGTGTCGGCGGCGGCGAGCGCCGAGGTGCCAAGCCTCTCCGTCCGTGGGCCGCTGCGGGCGGATGTGCTGATCACCGGCTCCGAGATCCGCGCGCAGGGCCCGTTGGCGCCCGGTCAGACGCGGGATTCGATCGGCCCGGTGCTGCCCACCTATCTGCGGGCCTGCGATATCGAGACCACCCATGTCTGGCGGCTCGACGACTGCCGGGAGCTGCTCGGCTCCTGGTTCGCGCTGCGTTCGGAGGCCGACCTGGTGGTGGTGGTCGGCGCTACCGGCCGGGGCGCGGCCGATCATCTGCGCGCACTGCTCACCGAGCTGCGCGCCGACATCCTCATCGACGGCCTCGCGATCCGTCCGGGCGGCTCCCAGCTGGTCGCGCTGCTGCCCGACGGCCGCGTGTTGCTCGCACTACCCGGCAACCCGTTCGCCGCGATCGCCGCACTGCTGCTCACCGGCCCCGCCATCGTCGACGCCCGCACCGCCCGCATCCCGGCCGAACCGCTGCGCGGGCGGATGGCCGATTCCTCCGGCACCCACGACACCCTGACCCGCATCGTCCCGGTCTGCCAGCAGCCCGGCGGGGTCTGGCAGGCCACCGGCCCGGTGCACACCCCGCATCTGGCGAGCCTCATCACCGCGCGGGCGCTGGCCCTGCTGCCGCCCCGCTCGGGACGAGGCTCGCTGGTCGAGCTCGTGCCACTTCCCGGCTGAGCGGTCTACCGGCTCATCTCCACGATGCGGGGTGTACAGGAAGTCGTGAACGGCCGCTCCGGGTGCGCACGGCAGTCAACGTGCGCGCCGATACTGATCGACACGACGCAGACCGCGGTATTCGAGTCCCGCGAAGCACGCCACAACCACCGCACCGGCGAGCAGAAAACTCACCCCCGCGGCAGTCAGATCGATCAGCCCGGAGAACGCGAGCCCCGCCATCGCGACCGCCGACGCGCCGTTCACCGCCACCACCGTCGCCGCGTGCCGTGCCGAGATCACCGGATATCCGGCTATCAGCAACAGCGCGAGCCCACCGCCGACCATCGCCACTCCGAACGGGATCGACCAGCCCGTCGGCAAGCCGAGCGGATCCCGCAGCGGCACCGCGCCTGCCAGCAAGAACAGCCCGAAAACTCCGGTTCCCCATCCGTCCGCTCGTAACGCGAAGCGCAGCGGCTCTGCCGCGACGCGTTCGGCATCCTCTCGCAGCGCAGTGCTCATGATCGCCCTCTCTCTCGGTCCGGGCACCACTGTGCGGGTCGCGGGGTCATGGGCTCAATAACCTCTGAGGTCATGGCCGGCCGGTACGCCGTCACACGTCGAGCATGCCCTCGCTGAACTCCCGGTCCAGGTCCGGATCGGCCGACGACACCGCCGCGTCCAGCTGCATGCCGACCTCGGCCACATGCGGTTCGGTCATCATGTGCAGGTGATCGCCCGGCACCGCCACCACCTCGAATCGGCGGCCGGCGTACTGTTCCCAGCCGTTGTTCTCGCTGTCGAACATGGTGCCGATGGTCTGGTGGGCGATGTCGAAGCCGCGCGGGATGCCGTCGGTGGCCCGTAGCAGCGTGATATCGCGGTCGAAGACCGACAGCTGGTAGGTGATCAGCGCGGTGTAGTTGGCGTGGAACACCTCGTACAACCGTCGAATCGATTGCGCCGGACTGCCTTCGGGCAGGATCCCGGAGCGGATGGCCTCGGCGAGCATGGCGTCGAACAGTTCCGCCGAATCGTGCACATCCGGTTCGAACTCGCCGAGCGCGGTCTCATTGCCGCGGGCGTACCAGAGCAGTTCGAGGAAGAACCAGCGGATCAGTTTCTCCTCGGGGATGGGTTCGCGGGACTGCTGCCGCAGCGCCATCGTGTCGAGCAGGGTCACGCTGGCCACTTCGTGCTCGGGCAGCTTGCGCCCCATTTCCAGTGCGACATAACCGCCGAACGACCAGCCCGCCAGATGGTACGGACCCTCAGGATGCACTCGGCGGATCGCCGCGATGTAGGAATCGGCCATCGCAGCGACCGAGTTCAGCGGCGTGCTGCCGGTATCGGCGCCGGCCGCTTGCAACCCGTACACCGGACGATCCGGATCCAGATACTTGGCGACAGCGAGGTAGCACAGCACGTTGCCGCCAATCGGATGCACCAGGAACAGCGGCGGTTTGGTGCCTTCGGGCTGGATCGGCACCAGCGGATCGAAGCTCGGCCGGGTGTCACCCGCGCGGATCAGCTCGGCCAGCCCGGCCGCGGTCGGCGCGGCCACGAACGCGCTCATCGGCAGCTCGACGCCCCAACGGCGCGACAGCCCCATCACCACGCGCATGGCGCCGATGGAGGTGCCACCCATGGCGTAGAAGTCGTCATCGGGACCGATGGACGGCAGGCCGGCGTATTCGGCGAGCAGTTCCATGGCCGAGCGCTCGATATCGTCGACCGGCTCCCGATGCTGTTGCGCCTGTTCGGTGGTGCCCGTCACCGGCAGGGCGAGCAGTGCCCGGTCGTCACGTTTGCCGCTCGGTGTGCGCGGCATCGACTCCACCCACTGCCACCGCGACGGCACCATATGCGCGGGCAGCACCGACCGCAGTTCGGCCCGCAGCGCGGTGAGATCGGTGGTCCCGGCATCGCCGGCCAGGAACGCCACCAGCGCACCATCGATCCCGCCGAACCCGCGCGCCACCACGGCGGCCTCGCTGATGCCCGGGAACTGTTCGGCCAGGCCGAGGATGGTGAGCTCGACCTCGGCCGGTTCCACCCGGTAGCCACGGATCTTGACCTGGCTGTCGCTGCGGCCGAGGCAGACGATATCGCCCGAGGGCAGCCGCACGCCGAGATCGCCGGTGCGGTAGCGGATCTCACCGCCCGGGGCGGCGACGAACCGTTGCGCGGTCAAACCGGGCATGGCTTCGTAGCCGCGTGCCAGGGAGCGACCGCCGAGGTAGATCTCGCCGATCACGCCGTCGGGCACCACCCGTAACTGCCGGTCCAGGATCTCGGCGGTATCGCCGTCGACGGCGCGGCCGATGGGCGGCAGCACCGGGAACGAGCTCTCCGGGCCGGTGAGGGTGTAGGTGGTCGCCACATGGGTTTCGGTGGGGCCGTACTGGTTTTCCAGCAGCAGACCGGGCACCGACGCGCACAGCGCGCGGATCTCGTCGGTGATGCGCAACTGCTCACCCGAGGACGCCAGCACCTTCAACCCGGTCGGGTAGGTCTGGCGCACCGACGCCGCCTCGGCGAACGCCTGCAACGCCACATACGGCAGGAACACCCGCTCGATCTGCTCGTCGGCCACCGTGCTCAGCAGTTCGTCCATATCGGCACGCAGGTCGCGTTCGCTGACCCGCAGCGTCGAACCCGCCGCCAGGGTGGTGAAGATTTCCTGGAACGCGACGTCGAAGCTCAGCGGCGCCGCTTGCAGCGTGCTCGCGAGTCCGCTACCCGACTCCGCGCGCAGCTGCCAGTCGACCAGCGCGGTCAGGCCGCGATGCGGCATCGCCACGCCCTTGGGTTCGCCGGTCGAGCCGGAGGTGAACAGCACGTAGGCCGTGGTTTCCGGAGGCACCGGCCCGAAACGCGGCGCCGCCGGGTCCGACGGACCGGCCGGGGCGGTGAGTTCAGCGGTATCGAGCACCAGCGCCGGATCATCGACCAGGTCGAGGTGTCCGGCGTCGACAACCACGCGGTGCGGGCGGGCCCGCTCGATCATCAGGTTCAGCCGCGCCCTCGGATAACGCACGTCCAGCGGGACGCTCGCCGCGCCGATCCGGGCCACCGCCAGCACCAGCGCCACCAGCTCCGGGGTGCTGCGGCCGATGATGGCCACCTTCGACCCGGTGCGCACACCGTGCGCGAGCAGCCGGGCCGCGATGACGTCGCTGCGGGTCACCAGCTCGTCATAGGTCCAGGCGCAGTCGTCGGCGGCGACGGCGATATCGGACGGTCGCACGGCTGCGACCTCGGCGACCAGCGCACCGACGTCACGACTCGACACCCACTCGGCCCCCGGATCGATCGGGGCGTCCGGGTTGTCCACCAGAGCCGTCAACATCCGCAGCTCGGCGCGCGCGAACATCTCGCACTGCTCGGCGCCGACCGCGCCGTCACCGTCGACGCGCAACCACATCCGGCCGTCGCGTGGATCGGTGGCCGCGGTCACCAGCAGCTGGAAGTTGGTTTCCTCGCGAATGTCGATGTCGTCGAGCTCCACCCGGTCCGCGCCGAGAACGGCCTGGAATTGGTGGTAGTTGACGTAGTTGAACGCCGTCTCGAACACCGGTCCGCCGTGATCGGCCATGATCGAACGCAGCGGGTAGCGCCGATGCGGGTAGGCGGCGCGGTCGCGGCGCACCACCTGGTCGACGGCGTCGCGCCAGGTGGTCACGGTGGCGTCCAGCCGCATCGGCAGCGTGTTGAGGAACAGCCCGGCCAGGCTTTCGGCGCCCGCACGGTCGGGGCGGCCGTGGCTGATGACGCCGGTGGTCACATCGGCGCGCCCGGACAGCAGCCGCAGCGTCAGCAGATGCGCGGCCAGATACACCGCCTTCTCCGGGACCTGATGTCGCGCCGCGAAATCGGCGATCCGGGCACTGAGCCGCTGCGGTACCAACGCCCGCGCCTTCGCGGGGCCGGCGGATTGCGGCTGATGCGCCGCCAAGGCCGTCAGCGCGGTCGCCTCGGCACCGGCGAGTACTTCGCGCCAGTACGCCCGCGACGAAACACGTTGTGTGGCAGTGAGTTCGGCCTGCGCGTACTCGGCGAGCGTCGCCGCCGGGTGCGCGGTGTCGTCGATGCCGGTTTCCAGCACACCCAGCGCGTGCAGGTAGTCGCGCAGCAGCTCGAGCACCGAGGTCGCCACGCTCCAGCCGTCGAGGATGGCGTGGTGGAAGCTGAGCACCAGATCGACCGCCGCGGTGCCGGAGGACGTTTCGGGAGCGCGCAGGAAGACGCGCAGGGCGTGCAGCGGTGCCCGGTCGATGGAGTAGGCCGCGTGCCTGCGCTGCTGGATGTAGTCCTCGACCCGGCGCTCGGCTTCGGCCTCGGCGATGCCGGTCAGGTCCACGACCTCGTAATCGGCGGTGATCTCCGGATGCACGATCTGCAGCGGCACCGAGAACTTCGTCAGCTCGAAAGACGACCGCAGCGCGGGCTGGCGCCGCAGCAGCCGGTCGAAGGCGGTGCGGAATTGCCGTTCCTGCCACGGAATCCGCAGCCGATAGCGGAACACATCCTTGTAGGTCACCGAATCAGCGCGTTCCAGGCTGTGGAACAGCATGCCCAGCTGCAGGGCGGTGGCCGGGAAGGCGTCTTCGGCGCGGTGCAGTGCGGCATGATCGACCAGCGGCACCGTCGCCAGCCGTGCGGTGACCGGCTCCGGCGCCCGCTCGGCGCTGTCGGCGATCACCTCGGCCAGTTCGGCGATCGTGGGGCGCTGATAGAAGGTGTCGACATCGAAGCGGATACCGGCGCGTTCAGCGGCCGTGCGCACCGACAGCGCGAGGATCGAGTCTCCACCGTGGGTGAAGAAGTTGTCGTGCACGCCGATCGTGTCGACGCCCAGGACCGCCGACCACACCCGCACCAGCGCGGCCTCCACGTCGTTGCGCGGCTCACCCGAACCTGCGGCCGCCTCGGCAGGCTGCTGTTCGGCCGCGGCCTGCGCCAGTGCCCGGCGATCGAGTTTGCCGTTGCGGGTGACCGGGATCCGATCCACCCGCACCAGCCGGCTCGGCACCATGTATTTGGGTAGCCGCTCACCGAGCTCGGCGGCCAATCGGTCGCGCGCGGGCTCGGCCTCGGACTCGCCGACGTAATAGCCGACCAGGTACACCCCCTGCGCCGGTGACTTCTCGTCGACGACGGCCGCCGCGCGCACCCCGGCGCAGTCGAGCATCGCGTTCTGCACCTCGCCGAGGGTGACGCGGTTGCCGCGCACCTTCACCTGGTCGTCGAAGCGGCCCAGGTAATCGATCTGGCCGTCGGGCAGCCAGCGCACCAGGTCGCCGGTGCGGTAGCGGCGACGGCCCGCGACCGTGCGGTCGTGCACGAACGCCGCGGCGGTAAGGTCGTCGCGGCCGCGGTAGCCGCGCGCCACACCGACACCGGCGATATTCAGCTCACCGGGCACACCGGGCGGCAACCTGCGGCCGTGTTCGTCGAGCACCAGCAGGTCGATGTTCTCGATGGGACGGCCGATGGGCACCACGTCGAGCGCTTCGCCGTCGGGGCAGTCGAAGTAGGAGACGTCGACCGTCGCCTCCGTCGGCCCGTACAGATTCACCAGCTGCGGGGCGGTCACTCCGGCGGCGGCGAACACCGCCTGGAAACGGCGCACCAGCGCGGGCGGCAGCGCCTCGCCACTGCAGAACACCCGCCGCAGCGAGGCGATCCGCGCGACGGCGGCGTGATCGCTGTCGAGCTCGTCGACGAAGGCCGCGAGCATCGACGGCACGAAATGCAGCACCGTCACCGCGTCCTTCTCGATGGCGGCGATGATGCGGCGCGGATCGCGCTCCCCGCCGGCCTCGAGCAACGCCACCCGCGCGCCGGTGATCGACCACCAGAACAGCTCCCATACCGACACGTCGAAGGTGGCCGGCGTCTTCTGCAGGATGACGTCGGCAGCGCCCAGCGGGTAGCGCCGCTGCATCCAGGTCAACCGGTTGACCACCGAGCGGTGCTCGATCATCACGCCCTTGGGCTTGCCGGTCGAACCGGAGGTGTAGATGAGATAGGCGAGATCGGCCGGATGCGAACGGTTTTCGACGCTCACCGGATGCACCTCCCCCGGCTCGACCCGGACCACACCCAGCCGGTCGAAAACCTCCTGATGTTCGGGTCCGGCCACCACGAACCGCGCACCGCAATCGGCCAGCACGGTCTCGATGCGGGTGGCCGGGAACTCCGGATCCAGCGGCACATAGGCGCAGCCGGCCCGCAGGATGCCGTACATGGCGACCAGCATCCGCGGCGAGCGCGACAGGATCACCGGCACGCATTCGTTGCCGGTAGCGCCCAGTTCGAGCAGCTGATCGGCGAAAACATCGGCGCGCTCGGACAATTCGGCGTAGCCGAGGCGCTCGCCGTCGGCGGCGATGATCGCGGTACGCGCCGGGTGCGCCGCGGCCTGTTCGGCGAAGAGCCGGTCCAGCGTGGTGTACGGGAAGTCGGTGCGCGGACCGGCCTCGAACTCCGCGACCCGCTGCGCCGTCGCCGGCGACAGCAGCGGCAACGCCGATACCGGCTGCTCCGGGTCGGTGAGCGAGGCCTCGATCATGGTGGCGACGCTGTCGAGGGCGCTGCCGATCGGGTAGGTGTCGTCGAAGACATCCAGGTCGTAGATCAACTGCACGCTCAGCGAACCGTCACGCTGATGTTCGATGGCGACGATATTGAGCGCCTGTAGGCAGGATCCGGCATTGGGCAGCCGCAGCCGCGCCATGATCTGATCCAGATGGTCCGAGGCAGGCAACCGCATATACGAGTACGACACGTCGAACAGCGGTGGCGCGGACGGGTCTTCGGCGAGCGCGCGCATGAGATCGCCGTAGGCGAAGCGCTGATGCTTCTTCAACGCCTTGATCTGAGCGGCGACATCGGCGGCCACCTCGGCCAGCGTCCGCCGCTCGCCGACGCGCACCCGCACCGGCAGCATATTGGTGACATGTCCGCCCGCCGCCAGCGCGACGGGGGTGTCGCGGTTGAGCATCGGCACGCCGAGCATCACCTCATCGGTGCGGTGCACCGCGCACAGGTAGGCGCCCAGCGCGGCCGCGGTGTAGGCGAACGGCGAGGTGCCGGTGCCGCGCAGCCGATCCAGATAGGCCTTGTCCAAGCGCACCACCCGATGCCCGCGCGCGGCCGTCGGCGCGGACGTGCGGGTGAACAGTGCCGGAACAGCGTCACCGACGTGGTCGAGCAGCGCCTCGCGGTCGGCATTCCAGTCCGCGGAGAACCGGTACTGCTGCTCGGCGGTGAGCAACTCGCGATAGGAGGGCAGCGGCTCCGGCTCGGCGCTGTCGGGGCTCAGGAAGTCGTGGATCAGATGCGCCAGCAGCATGTTCAACGCCCAGCCGTCGGCATTGGCGTGCTGCACCCGGATGAAGATGTGGAAATCGGCCGGATCGTCGACCAATACCGCCACCGCCAGATTGGACGGCCCTTCGATGGGCTGGGCCGACATCCGGCGAATCCAGTCCGCGCACGCCTGCGCCGGATCGGGTTCAGCGGTGAAATCGACGTGCTCGAGCACGGGTTCGACCTCGGAAACCCACTGCCGGAACTCCCCGTCGACGAGTTCGAAACGCAGGCGCAGCGCATCGTTGCGGCGCACCGCGCGATGCAGCACCTCCCGCATCCGCGCCACATCCAGCGGCCGGTCCACATCGCCCTTGACGGCCAACTGGGACACCGGTTCCGGTGCGAACCGGAAGGCGGCGGACAGCACGTCGCGCTGATAGGCGGTGACCGGCCAGCGGGCTAGGCCGGGCTCCTCCGCGTCCGCCGGTGTCGTCTCGGAATTCACGGTAGCTCCTCGTGCGGCCAGGTTCGGACCCGCTGCCGGCGTCGGCGGGTCACGGCGCTGTGATCACGCGGGGACGCCAGAGCAGTCGTCCGTATCGATCGAAGGTTGTGGCGATGACGGCCCGGGGACTGCCGGGCCGCCACGCGGTTGTCGGACGGTGAACGATCTGTCTCAGATCGCTGACAGCAGCGCCCGGATGCTCTCGTCGGCGAGCAGTTCGGCCCGTTCCGTCGACACCGCCGGTTCCACGTATCCGACGTTGAACGACAGCTGACCGTGGGTGGCATTGGCGGTCGCCATGATGAAACCGCTCACCGACATGCCGGAGACGAACTGTGCCTCCGACAGTCGCCAGGCACCGATCTTGTCCGGGACGTCGTACTGTCCCAGGTAGGTCATGCACAGGTGGCCTGGACCGCGGCTGTCCATCAGCTTCACCGTCGAAGCGCTGGCCGCCACCGACTTCGGGCCGACCGCCTGCAGCAGATTCAGCGCCGACATGTGGTCGCGGCGCGCCATCCGTTCACGGTAGGCGCCGTCGATCTCCCCGGCCAGCTGCCACAGCGACACCCACGGCGCATAGTTCGCCATGGTGGCGATCATGCCCTGGTAGGAACCGACTTCGGCGTCGGAGACCACACCGTCGAGGTGCGAACGGAAGTTCACCGAGCTGCCCACCGTGTACGGCGCCGCACCCGTGGTGCCCGCCTCACGGGCGGCACCCACCAGCAGCGCCGCCGACAGCACCGACTGCAAGCTCACGCCGCGAGCCTCACATCCGGCCAGCAGCGCGTCGAGGCGGTCACCGTCGAGCTTGCGGTGCACCACGCGGCTGCGACGCTGCGCGGGCGGCACCAGGGTGGTCGGTTCCAGCCGCCGCGGTTTGCGCAACTGGGCCAGCTGGTCGCGCAGCTGCGCGCCGATCATCTTGCGAGTCCCGCTGCCGCCCCGGTACTTCGCCGGGAACAGCCGCTCCGGGCCCGGACGCACCGGGCTCACCGGCAGCTCGCCCGCTTCACCCGCGGCGACCTGCAGGATCTGCTTGGCCACCGTCATCGCCGATTCACCGTCGGCGATCGCGTAATGCAGGGTCACCACCAGGTCGGCGCTCTGGCCTGCCGGGTCGGTGATCAGCACCGCGCGGCCCAGCGGGCCCTGCTGCCAGTCGAACGGCTCACGCAGCTCGACCTCGTCCGTCTCGGACAGCCAGGCGTCGGGATCCGCGGATTCCACCACCCGCAGCGGCAGCGGACGATCGGTGGGCACGAACTTCGGTTCGGTGCCATCCGGATTCGCCGCGATCGCGACCCGCAGCAGCGGATGTCGGCGCTGCACTTCGTCCAGACCCGCGCGGATCTGCTCGGCGGTGACCGTGCCGTGCACCCGCACCCGGGACAGGATGTGCAGCGGCGCGAGCTGATCGGCGATCCAGTGCCAGCGCTCCATCGGGGAGAGCTCGCGCGGCAGGTCGACGCTCGGGCCGCCGAGTTCCGGAAAGCCCATGGGCTTGGCCAGGTTGTTCAGGAAGAACGCCTCCGGCGCGCGGCGGAAGTAGGCGTCGCGCACCGCGACGGCCTTGTCGTTGTCGGTCTGCTCGACCTTGGCCAGCTGAGCCGAGCCGTTGACGAACATGGCGCTGCGATCGGCGCGCAACTGCTCGTAGCGGCGCAGCCCGGCAATCGGATCGAGCGAGTTGGCCAGCGTGTGCGCGAGGACGACGGCGTCTTCGATGGCCGAGTTCGCGCCCTGTCCCAGACTGGGCAGCATCGGATGCGCGGCGTCACCGAGCAGGGTGACCCGGCCGCGGCCGAGTTCGGCCAGCGGCGGCCGGTCCTGCGCGGGCACGGCCAGCACATCCGACCATTCGGTCTGCTCGATGCAGGCGCGCACCTCCGGCGCCCATCCCGCGTACAGGCGCAGCAGGTCGTCCTTGGTGCCCTGCCAGTCGGCGGCCTCCTCGCCCGGCATGGTCATCGTGCCCCACCAGTACACCCGGCCGTGGCCGATGTCGTGGATGCCGAAACGCATTCCGGTGCCCCAGTAATGGGCCGAGGCGCCACGCGGAACCCGGGGATGCTCGAACGGGATACACGCCAGCCAGCACACGAAATTGCCCGGTCGCGGCTCGGACCGGCCGTGCAGCTGGGCACGCACCATGGAGTGGATGCCGTCGGCGCCGACCAGCAGGTCACCCTCGGCTTCGCGGCCGTCGGCGAACTCGACCCGGACCCGATCACCGTCATCGATGAAACGCGTGGCCTGGGCCCCGGTGAAGGTCGGCGTGTCACCGATCGCGCGCACCAGCGCGGCATGCAGATCGGCGCGATGCAGCGCGACCGCGGGCGCGCCGAGCCCGGCGTCGAGCTTGTAGACGGGCAGCTCCCGGATCAGGGTGCCCTCCGGCTTGCGGAACTGGAAGGTCTCGACGCGGCCACCGCGTTCGAGGAGTTCGGCGTCGAGTCCGAGATCGAGGCTGCGCAGCGCGTTGATCCCGTTGGCCTGTACCGAAAGACCGAATCCCTGCGCCCGCAGCTCGGGCCCCGCCTCGTAGAGCTCGACCCCGAACCCGGCATGTCGCAATGCGGCGGCAGTGGTGAGTCCGCCGATCCCCGCCCCTAGTACAACTACCTTGATCGGACTGCTCATCGAACCTGCACTCTCGTAGACCACTAGGCAGCACAGCGCGGATTTCATCCCTCGAAACCGCTGGTGAGCAGCATTACTCGCCGATCGTCACCCCCGACAGCGCTGACCGGGAAACCAACACCCTTCCCCGATCAGACAGGCCGGACGGGACGCCTGTGCCTGACCGGTCCGAAGCGTACCGCGATCCTCTAAATTCGACCAATGCAACCGGTATTCGCTCGCCAAGGTAATTGCCATGCGCAATTACGTTGGAGTTCGGCAGGATTCGCCGCGCACGCTGGGGATTAACCAATCCTCCAAAACAACACGCCGAGCCGCGTGAGGGCACCCTATGTCAGTTGCCTCGGGGCGAGTTATAGATAGCTCGTATCGTTGACCAGACGCACCGACGAGCCGCCGTCCGGGTAGAACTCGGCGATAGACAGCGACGCCAGGTCCAGATGCAGCCGGTAGAGCAGCGACGGCCCTACCCCGAGCGCGAGTTGCAGTAACGTCTTGATAGGTGTGACATGGCTCACCACAACAAGATTCGCGCCCGGATAGAGCGCGACGAGATCGCGCCGCGCCGCCTCGACCCGCTCGCGGACCTGGTCGAAGCTCTCCCCACCCGGGGCGGGCAGCGAGGGATCGCCGAGCCAGGCCGAGTGCAGTTGCGGATCGCGCTCGACGGCCTCGGCGAAGGTCAGCCCTTCCCAGTCGCCGAAATCGGTTTCGATGAGACCGTCGCAGACCTGCATCGGCACCCCGAGCGCGCTCGCCGCCGCCTCGGCGGTTTCCTGAGCGCGCCCGAGCGGCGAGGAGATCACCGCGGCGATATCGCCCTTGGCGGCCAGCATCTTCGCCGCCCGCGCCGCCTGCTCCCGGCCGAGTGCGGTGAGCGGCGGGTTACCGCGACCGGAGTAGCGGCGTTCGACCGAGAGCTCGGTTTGGCCGTGGCGCAGCAGCAGGAATCGAGTCGGGCGGCCACTCAGACCGGTCCAGCCGGGCGGTGGTTGCTTGGCGGTCACGAGCGGTTCGCGCCGGCTTTGCGATGCTGTCGCCGAACTTTCGCCGAGCGGCGAGGCTTCGCGGCCTTCTTCGGTCCGGACCGGCAGTTCGCGTTCGATGCCTGCCGCCGACCCCGCGCCGGAGCCGGCCTGGTCGCCCGCACCGCCGAGCGCGGTGGGCGCATGGCCGGCCTCGCGCGCGGTGCGCACCTCGTCGACCAGCCCGCCGTCGTCCATCGCGACATTGGCCAGCCGGTCGGCGTGCGCGTTCTCCGCGCGTGGAATCCAGTGGAAGCTCACCCGATCGAACCCGGCGACCAGGCGTTTGGCCCGGTCGGCCAGCGGGATCATGGCCGCGTGCTTGACCTTCCAGCGGCCCGACATCTGCTCGACCACCAGCTTGGAATCCATCCGCACCGTCACCTCGCGGGCGCCGAGTTCGGCGGCCGCTTCCAGGCCCGCGATCAGCCCGCGGTACTCGGCGACATTGTTGGTGGTGACGCCGAGGAATTCCATCCGTTCGGCGAGGATGCGGCTGTGGCCGGCGTCGAAGACGACGGCGCCGTAGCCCGCGGGGCCGGGGTTGCCGCGCGAGCCGCCGTCGGCCTCGACGATCACCTCACGCACGGACACCACCGCCACCTCCTCGCTTCGATCTCACCGACCCGAACTCACAGCCCCGACTCTTTGGTCCGGACCATGATCGCGCCGCACTCCGGGCACCGCACCACGACCTCGGGAGCCGTTTTGGCGATGCGGGCGATCTCGCCGCGGTCGAGTTCGATCCGGCACGCTCCGCAGCGGCGGGCCTGCAGCAGCGCGGCGCCGACGCCGTGCTGGGCGCGTTGCCGGTCGTAGATGGTCAGCAGCTCGTCGGGGAACGCCCCGACCAGTTCGGCGCGATCACGGTCGCAACGGTCCTGCGCGACGTTCAGGTCGGCCACGGCCTCGTCGCGGGCACGCTTGGCGGTTTCCAGATCCTCGTCGGCCTTGCTCAGCCGGGCGCCGGCGTGGTCGTGGTCGGCGGCGGAGGCCTCCCGTCGTTCCATCACCTCGAGCAGATCGTCTTCGAGCACCGAGCGGCGCCGCTCCAGGCTGCCGAGTTCGTGCTGGAGCTCGGAGAGCTGCTTGGCGCCGACCGAACCGGAGGTCAGCATGGCGCGGTCGCGTTCCTCGCGCTTGCGCACGGCCTCGATCTCGCCTTCCAGTTTGCGGATATCGCGGTCCAGGTCGTCCAGCACGATCTCCACGGCCACCGCGGCGTCCTTGTGCGCATTGCGCTCGGCCTCGAGCCGGTCGACCTCCTGCTGCTCGGGCAGTACCGTGCGCCGGTGCGCGATACGGGTCAGCTCGGCGTCGACGGCGGCGAGCTTCAGCAGCTTGGCCTGGATCGGTGGTTCGACATTCAACGCGGACAAACTCCTGACAACGCTGTGGACGGATAGAAGCTCAACCGTACCGCGCCGACCAGCCGATACCCGCCACCCGCTGGGAACGGCCACGAACCGGGTGCCGCCGCGGGCGGTCACCGCCGGGCCAGTGCCGCGAACTGCACGCTCGCGCCGAGGAATCCGGCGACCCCGAGACCGACACACCACGCCACCGCGATACCCGCGTGGGCGCCCGCGCCCGTGCCGTCGAGCAGTCCGCGCACCGTCTCCACCACCGGGGTCGCCGGTTGGTGTTCGGCGAAGCCGCGCAGCCAGCCCGGCATGGTGGAGGTCTGCACGAACGCGCTGGAGATATAGGGGATGAACATGATCGCGTAGGTGAGCCCGCCCGCCGCCTCCGGATTCTTGGCGACCAGGCCGAGCGCGACCGCGATCCAGCACACCGCGGTGACGAACAGCGCGATCATCAGCGCCGCCGCCAGCCACCCCAGCGGACCGGCGTCGGGCCGATAGCCGAGCACCACGGCCACCGCCACCGCGATCCCGATCGCGACCATATTGCGCGCCACGCCCTCGGCGACGTGACCGGCCAGCACCGCCTGCCGGAACATCGGCAGCGTCCGGAACCGGTCGACGCTGCCGTTGGTCATATCGGTGGAGACGCCGGTGGCGGTGATGGAGGAGGCGAACCCAGCGCACAGCAGCATGATGCCGGGAACCACGTAGTCCAGGTACGGTCCCCCGACGTTGATCGCGCCGCCGAACACATAGGTGAACAGCAGCATGATCAGGATCGGCATCAGCAGCGAGATGATCAGCGTGTCCCGGCTGCGCAGCGTCTTGCGCGCGCTGCGCTGGAACATGGTGGCCGTATCGGCGAGAACGTGCCCGATCACCGGCCCGCGGCCTCGATGACGTCGGCGGCCCGCGCACTCGCACCCTCGGTGATCAGGGTTTCGGCGAACGCACGCGCCCGGGCCGTGTGCCCGGGCGTGAGCACCGACCGCAGCTTCTCCTCGAGCGCCGCCGCGGTGAGCCGGGTGAATCGCAGATGCCCACCGACCCCGAGCCGCTCGACCTGCCCGCCCCACATGGGTTGTTCGAACGACACCGAGCACACCAGCGTCGGCAGCCCGGCGCGCAGACTTTCGAACAGCGTCCCGACACCACCGTGGTGCACCGCCGCGGCACAGCGCGGGAAGACGACGTCGTGCGCGAACGGCCCGACGACCTTGACGTGCGCGCCGACCTGGGCGTCGACATCCAGATCGCTCCACCCGACGCTCACCAGCGCCCGCACCCCAAGCCGCGCCGAGACCTGCGACACCATCGCCAGCACCGAGGCCATATCGCGGATCGGCATGCTCCCGAAACCGAAGAACACCGGCGGATCGCCCGCCTCGACCCAGGCCAGTATGTCGTCGTGATCGCCGGCGAGCTCGCCCACGGCCGCGCGGGTCTGCTGGTCGAGGGTGAGGAAGCCGGTGAACGGCCTGCGCGCACCCCACTCCTGCGCCAGTCCTGGCACCAGCGCGGGATCGTAGATCTGGATCTCGGGCACCTTCGCCGCGGCCAGCACGGCGGCGGTGCTCGCATACGATTTCGGCAGGCCGAGGCGCCCGCGCAATTCGTTCAGGTAGCGCGCGAAGACCACCCGCCGCAGATTCTCGGCCAGCACCCAGGTGGCGCGATTGACCAGAGCGGGCGGATCCCAGTGCGGTGGCAGCGCGCCAGGGAACGGATACCGACTGCTGTAGCGGCACGGGTAGTAGTGCACGCTCACCAGCGGTACATCCATCGCCTCGGCCACCGAACTCGCGCGGTCCTCGGTGACGGTGGTGGCGACGATCAGTTCCGCGTCCGCGCAGACGTCGATGACTTCCTGATTCATCTGCGCCGCATACCCGGCCATCTGGCGTCCCACCAGCTGCATCAACCGGAACGTGCTGCCCGCCGCCAGCGCCCGCTGCCCTTCGGGCGAACTGTAGAGCTGTTGAATGTCGGGACCGCAGGCACGGGCGGTGAGCCCGGCGTCGGTGACGAAGTCGACCAGATTCGGTGGGGCGCCGATCAGCACGTCATGTCCGCGGCCTTCGAGTTCGCGCGCCAGCGCGACGATCGGCTGTACGTCGCCGCGGGTTCCCGTGAGCGGGATGGCAATCTTCACTCGCGCTTCTTTTCACTCGTGGTGCCTCGGTACAGTGACATTGTGCACATCGCGATGTTCATGGATTACCACCCGGCCACGCTCGGTGGTGTCCAGACCGCGGTCGATTCGCTCTGCCGGGGGCTGGAAAACGCAGGTCATCGCGTCACGCTGGTCGTCGCGCCGCTCGCGGGCGCGCGGGTCGAATCCGCCGCGAACGTGGTGGAGCTCGAAGCCGTTCCGGTCGCGGTGAACGGTTTCCCGATGGTGCTGCCGAGCAAGCGCAATGCCCGCCGCATCGATGACGCCTTCGCCGCCCGCGGCCCGGTCGACGTGGTGCACACCCACACCACCTACGGTGTCGCGATCGCCGGCATGAAAGCCGCACGGCGGCATCGCCTTCCGCTGGTGCACACCGCGCAGAGCCGTGACGACGCGTTCCTCGAGCGCACCTCCCCCGCGCCCTATCCGGCGGCACTGGCACTGCGGACGTTGCACGGACGCTTCGTGCCGCATCGTCATCACATGCCCCATCGTGCGGAAAGCCGTGCGGCGCGCCATGCCTGGTGGACCATCTCCGCTCAGGCCCAGGCCGCCGACCGGGTGATCGCGCCCACCAGGCATTTCGCCGATCTGCTCGTCGATCACGGCGTGACGCGGCCCCTGCGGGTGGTGTCCAACGGCGTCGACGACGCACTGGTCGACAGCCGCTCCGGAGCGGACTACTCCCATCCCGAATCCGGCCCGTTGCAGCTGATCTGGTGCGGCAGGCTGTCGGCGGAGAAGCGGCCGCTCGAAGCCATCGACGCGGTGCGCGGCACGCCCGGCTGCACCCTGGACATCTACGGCGAGGGCGATCAACGCGACGCCGTTGCCGCCCGCATCGCAGAATACGGACTCGCCGATCGAATCCGGTTGCACGGCAGGGTCACTCAGCGCGAATGCCTGAACGCGATGGCCAAGGCCGACGCGCTGCTGTTTCCGTCGTCGGGTTTCGACACCCAGGGCATGGTGCTGCTGGAAGCCGTCGCGGTGGGGCTGCCCGTCATCTACTGCGATCCCGATCTGGCGGAATCGGTGCCCGTCGGCGGCGGGGTGCGCACCGGCGATCCTTCGGCGAAGGGGATCGCCGAGACGCTGACCCGGCTGGCGGCCGATCGCGCCGCACTGGCCGAGATGCGCGCGGTGCAGTCCAAGCACAGCGACGGTGTGCGCCAATCGCGGCAGATCGGCGCGGTAACCGAGGTCTATCGCCAAGCGATCGAGGAGGTCGCGGCCGGCCCGGATCAGGCGATGCCACGCAGCCTGGCCGATATCCCCACCGCCCCCGGCGGCCTGCCGCTCGTCGGCCACAGTCTGCGCGCGCTGCGTGACGCACCCGGATTCGTGACCTCGCTGTCGGAGCTCGGCCCGATCGTGCGGCTGCACTTCGGCCAGAAGACCGGCTACCTGCTCACCACCCCTGATCTGGTGCGTGAGGTCGGGTTGGGTGAGGCGGAGTTCAATCGCGAGGATCTGCGCGAGGCGATCAAGGACGTGGCGGGCGGCTCGGTGAATGTGCTGCGCGGCGCCGAACACAAGCTGCGCCGCCGGATGATCGCGCCCGCCCTGCGGCAGAGCAGGCTGGCCGAATACACCAGGGCCGCAGCCGATATCGCCGAGGCGTGGTCGTCGAGCCTGCCGTCGGGCAGCACGGTGAACCTCATGGACGAGGCGCACGGGCTGGTGCTCGACACGGTGTCCTCCACCCTGTTCAAAGCCAGTTTCAGCGATTCGGCCCGCCGCGAGATCCGCGACAATGTGCCGTGGCTGCTCAGCCAGGTCATCATCCGCACCGCCATGCCACCGCAGATCCGCAGGCTGCGGCTGATCGCGAACTGGCGGTGGGAACGCAAGTCCAGGCATCTGCGCGGCGCCATCGGCGACGTGATCGCCGAATACCGCCGCCGCGACGAAGATTTCAACGATGTGGTCTCGGCGCTGATCCGCCACCGCGACGACGAAACCGGCGCAACGCTGTCCGACGAGCACATCATCGACGAGGCGATCCTCATGCTGGCCGGCGGTGTCGGCTCGATGGCCTCGCTGGCCGGCTGGCTGTGGCATGAAGTGATGCGCAGACCCGAGGTCGCCGAACGGCTCTACCGCGAACTCGACGAGGTGGTCGGCTCCGGGCCGGTGCGCGCCGAGCACATCCATTCCTTGCCCTACCTGAAGCAGGTCGTGTCGGAGACGATTCGCTTCTGGGGTCCGTGGATCAGCGCAGCGACCGCCGACGGCGACGTCACCATCGGCGGCGTCACCATCCCGGACGGCACTGCCGTCATGTTCAGCCCGTACATGGTGCAGCACGACAAGCGCTACTACCCCAACCCCGAAGCCTTCGACCCCGACCGCTGGTCTCCCGCCCGCGCCGAGGAGATCGACAAGAAATCCAGCCTGTCGTTCGGCGTCGGCCGGCGCCGCTGCCTCGGCGACCACTTCGCCATGCTGGAGATCACCCTCGCCTCGGCCGCGTTCTTCGCCAGGTGGAAGCCCACGCCGGACCCGAATTACGTGGTGCGAGCGTCGAATCGGGATTTCGTGCTGTCGCCATCGGCATTGCCGGTGACGCTGACGCCGAGGTAGACGCCGCAAGCGATCCGGCCGCTCTCCACTGCCCTACGACTGTGCAGGTGCGCGACGGTCTGCGGGGGCCGGTTACGCGACGGATGGTGAGCGGATTGCCCGGTGGATGTCCGCGGTCGGTGCTGCGACGTCGGAAGCATGCGCCGCGTTGGCGATGTATCAGTCGCGCAGGGTCTCCACACCCGCCTGCGCGAACTTCTCGTCCAGATCACCGCTGGGCGCACCAGCGACGCCGATGCCGGCGATCGGCGAGCCCTCAACCGCGACCGGGGCGCCGCCACCCAGGAACAACGTGCCCGGGATATCGGCCAGATGCGGTGCCGAATCGAGGCGCTCGGCCAGTGTCGAGGTCGGGGCGTTCCAGGAGACGGCGGTGTAGGCCTTCTTCTCGGCCGACTCGTAGGACTGCGGGCCTGCGCCGTCGCCGCGCAGCATCACGATGGTGTTGCCGTTGCGATCCACCACGGCGACGCTGACGCGCTGATTCTCCGTGCGGGCGGCGTCGAGTGCCGCCTGCGCCGCCTCGGTGGCGGCGTTGATGGTGAGGTGGGCGCTGTGGGTGATGTTGCCCGCGGCGGTATTCACCGCGACGGGCGCCACCTGCGCCTGCTGCGGGGCATCGGCGTCGACGGAGACGATGCCGATCGTGCCCGCCGCGATGGCGGCTCCGGCGGCGCCACCGATGGCGATCCGGGTGCGGGTGGCCAGGGTGCTACGCGAGTTCATGGGGGTCTCCTCGGCTCGGGTGAACGGCGGTCGCCATTCGGTTCACCATCAATCCTCGGCGTGGGCCAGGTGTTTGCCATCGGCTCCGCGGCTCGTCTCGCGCCGCTGTCCGGCCGATACCCGGGTCATCCGATCGGTTGACTCCGCCACCGCGACCCGCACGGCAGAATGAATGTGTTTGCCCAGTTCGACGCGATAGAGGAGGTGGCGATGCCGGCGGTGTCCACGACCGATCAGGGCGAGGAACGCGTGCTCGCCATCGTCATGCACGCGACGTTCTACGTGTTGCTGGGCGCCTCACTGGCACGTTCCTGATCCGTCATCCCGGTAGTCCACAGTCCGGCTGGGTGTTGGCGCTGTCCGGTCTGCTCGCGCTGTTGTACGTGGCCGGCGCGCCGGGTGGCCGGCGCGGGACCGTGTGGTTCGCCCTGCTCGTCGCCTGCTGGGCGGTGCTGGTGGTGCTGGCGCCGAGCTTCGCCTGGTGCGCGGTGCCGTTGCTGTACACCGGGTTTCGCATTCTGCCCGTGCGCGTCGCGGTCGGCCTGGTCCTGGTGCTCACCGGGCTGGTGGTGCTCACCCAAGTGCGGTTGGCGGGCTGGGGTGATCCGAATCTGTTGCTGGCCCCGCCCGCGGTAGCCGCGGTGACCACGGCGTTGTTCGTGCAGATGCGGCGCCAGACCGTGCGCCAGGCCGGCCTCATCGATGATCTGCTGCGCACCAGGCGGGAACTCGCGGCCACCGAACGCCGGGAAGGCACCCTGGCCGAACGGCAACGCCTCGCCAACGAGATTCACGACACCGTGGCGCAGGGGCTGTCGAGTCAGCGCATGCTGCTGCAGGCCGCCGATCGGATCTGGGACAGCGATCCCGCACGTGCGCGCTCCCATGTGCGCACCGCCGCGACCGTCGCCGAACGGAATCTCGCCGAAGCCCGCCGCTTCGTGCACGATCTCGCGCCCGCCGATCTCGCCGCGACCGGTTCCCTGAATGCCGCCCTGCGTGCCCTGGCCGAGCGGGAGAACTCCGCGGATCTCGAGGTGCGCTACGTCATCGACGGCGCACCCGTGGCGCTGCCCGGCCGGATCGAAGCCACCGTGCTGCGCATCGCCCAGGGCGCGCTGGCCAATATCCGCGAGCACGCCGCCGCCCGCACCGCCATCCTGACCCTCACCTATCTCGACGATCAGCTGTTGCTCGACATCGCCGACGACGGCCGCGGATTCGACCCCGCCGCCGCGGACGGTTCCGCCCACGATCGCGGCTACGGACTGCCCGCGATCCGGGCCCGCCTCCAGCAGCTCGGCGGCACCCTGACCATCGAGTCCGCGCCCGGTGAAGGCACCGTACTGACGGCCGCGATCCCCCTGGAGCGTCCATGACGAATCCGACTGTCCGCCTGCTGATCTGCGATGATCACGTCGTCGTCCGAGCCGGGCTGCGGGCACTGCTGGACAGCGCGCCCGATATCGAGGTCATCGGGGAGGCGGGCAGCGGCGCCGAGGTGGTGACGCTGGCCGGCGCGCTACACCCCGACGTGGTGTTGATGGATCTCCAGCTCGGCGGGGAGTTCGACGGCGTGGAAGCCACCCGCCGGATCAGCGCGCTGCCCGAGCCCCGCCCGCACGTGCTGGTCCTCACCACCTTCGACACCGACGCCGACATCACCCGAGCCATCGCCGCTGGCGCCACCGGCTATCTGCTCAAAGCCGAGCCGCCGGAGGAACTCTTCGCCGCCATCCACACCGCCGCCGCCGGGCGCACCGCTCTGTCCGCGCCGGTGGCAGGCCGGGTCATGGCCCGCATGCGCGACCCGCGCCCCGGGCTCACCACCCGCGAAACCGACATCCTCGCCCAGCTCGCGCACGGCCTCGGCAACCGGGAAATCGCCAAGGCCCTGCACATCAGCGAAGCGACGGTCAAGACCCACCTCGGCCGCATCTACGCCAAACTCGGCGTGGACACGAGAGCGGCCGCGGTGGCCGTCGCCAAGGAACAGCGCCTGCTCGGCTGACACCGCTCCCACGATCGTCACGCTGCGACGGTGTGCTGGATGGTGACGTTGCCGAAGGAGTTGCGCGCGTACACCCGCAGCACGTCCTCGTCCCGGACGGTCTTGTCGATCGGCTCCATCAGGTTCTGCACGGTGCCACACAGTGCGCGGGTCTCCAGCCGGGCGGCGACACCGGGTCGGATGCCGATGTCGAGGCTGCCCAAGGAGGTTTCCAGCCGCAGCACACCGTGCGATGCCTCACCGATCCTGATGCTGCCCAGATCGGTTGCCGCCGTGACCGATCCGCGCGGGCGCTCGACGATGATGTCACCGGCGGACACCTTCACATCGCATTCACCGAGGTCACCGGCACCCAGCACGCGGCCGGCCGCGGCGGTGGCGGCGAGCCGTGAACCGGCGGGCACCTCGATGGCGACCTGGATCGAGGGGCAGCCGCGGAACCGGGTGAAGTCGCGCCAACCGCGCGACTGCTGCTTCACCGTCAACTTCCCGGCGACGACATCCACCCGGATCTGCTCGGCTGCGCGTACGTCATCTTTGTCGGCCGGATCCGTCGGCCGGATCTGTACGACGGTATCGGTGCGCTCCGACGCGGTGACGGTGATATCGCCGCAGGCCACGTCGATGTCGACGGCGATGGGCTCGGGAGTCTGGAAGGTAGGCATGGGTTCTCCTCGGGTCGATTCACCCCGGATGCGTTATATGTAGATGTATACGTATAACGACCGGTTGAGGTCGACTATACGTAGATGTATACGTACACGCAAGGCTCCCCGTGTATCACGGTCGAGCGGATTTCGTTCTCCGGTGCGACAGCTACCCCGGGGTCCCAGCCCGCCGGGTGAGCGCCCAGCCTGATCAGGAGAAACCCGCTGGCCTCCGGCCGGGCTCGGAAGGCATGATGCGCTCATGCGGCGAACATTCGAGGAGCTCGTGGCCGAGGCAGCGGCCGCGCCGGTGGCGGGCTGGGATTTCTCCTGGCTGGACGGTCGTGCGACCGAGCAGCGCCCGAGCTGGGGCTACCAGCGGCTGATGAGCGCGCGCCTCGCGCAGGCCGCCGCGGCGCTGGACATCCAGACCGGCGGCGGCGAGGTGCTGGCGGGAGCCGCGACCCTGCCGCCGGTCATGGCCGCCACCGATTCCTGGCCGCCCAATGTCGCCAAGGCCACCGCACTGCTCCGCCCGCGCGGCGTGGTTGTCGTCGCCGATCCCGACGAACCACCACTCCCGTTCGCCGACGCCGCCTTCGACCTGGTCACCAGCCGCCATCCCGCCACCGTGTGGTGGACCGAGATCGCCCGCGTGCTCGAACCCGGCGGCACTTACTTCGCTCAGCACGTCGGCCCAGCGAGCGTGTTCGAACTCGTCGAATACTTCCTCGGACCGCAGCCGGAATCCGTGCGGCGCAGACGTCATCCCGATGCGGAACGCGCCGACGCCGAAGCCGCAGGCCTGCACGTGGTCGACCTGCGCTTCGAACGGCTTCGCATGGAGTTCTTCGATATCGGCGCCGTGGTCTATTTCCTGCGCAAGGTGATCTGGATGGTGCCGGGCTTCACCGTCGACGAATACCGCGATCGCCTGCGTGAGCTGCACGAGCAGATCGACACCGAAGGCCCCTTCATCGCGCACTCCACCAGATTCCTCATCGAAGCCCGCAAGGTGTGAGCGTGGAGTTTCGCGCGGCAGCCGGCCCGATCGTCGACGACGTCCGGGAGGCGGTGCTCGCCATCGCCCCGGGGACCGTCGCCTCCTACTCCGATATCGGCCGGGCGATCGGTGCCCACCCACGGCAGGTCGGGCGGGCGATGAGCCTGCTCGACGACGGCGTGCCGTGGTGGCGGGTCGTCCATGCGGACGGCACACCGGCCTCCTGCCACGGCGGCACCGCACCGGAACTGCTCGTCCGCGAGGGCATCCCGATGCGCGGAGCGCGCGTGGACATGGTTCGGGCGCGAGCCGCACATCCGCGGTGAAGCGCCGGCCTCACGATGCCGAGGATCTGAGAGACCCATGGGTCACCAGGATGCGGAACCTGCCGGCCACGGTGGTGTCGAGCACATTGACGGGGCCCCTCGATTGGCCGGATGCCACCGTCGTGCCCGGCGATGCCGTCGACATCGTGGCGCGGCTCAAAGAAGAATCCGATGTGCCGTTGCGCTCGCACGGCAGCCTGTCGATGAACCGTGCCTTGATGGCCGCCGGTCTCGTCGACCGCCTCCAGGTGACGATCTTCCCCGTGATCACCGGCCGGACCGGCGACGACTCCGTCTTCGACGGCGCCGACGACTTCGACCTCGAGCTGATCGAATCCCGCACCCTGGACGGCAACATCCAGGAACTCATCTACCACTCGACCCCGCACCGCTGACGCCGTGCACCGGCCCGGCGTTACGCTCGGTGGGTGAGCAGCGCCCCGGCAACACCGAGCTTCACGCAGCGGATTCGCTATGTCTGCGGCGCAACGCTGCCCGCGTCGATGCGCGACTGGGTGATCGATGACCTCACCGGGCCCGGGGCCGCGCGCCGGTACCTGACGCGCATCCTGGTGCCGATCATCGTGCCGTTGTGCCTGTTTCTGCTGATCCCCGGTCCGCTGTGGATGGGATTGGCGATGATGGCGCTGTTGCACCTGCCGCTGATCTATTTCACGGTCGCGTTGATGTATGTGTACCGGCGGCATCGGCTGGCCAAGCATGGCCTCGACCCGGCGCTGGCCGATGCTCGTGAACGCCAGAAGGGCGCCGCCGAACGCGAGGAGTACGAACGCCGGCACGGGCGGAAGTGACGCCGATGCGCATCGTCGACGACGTGCTGGCCATCGCCCGGGGCATCGTCGCCTCCTACGGCGATATCGGGCCGGACGATCGGCGCTCACCCGCGGCAGGTCGGACGGGCGATGAGCCTGCTCGATGACGGCGTGCCGTGATGGCGGGTCGTCCCCTATCGAAGCGCCGGCCTCACGATGCCGACACAGTCCACGGGTCCGTGCGCAACGTCGACACGCGCGTCTCCAGGTCCGGAAGCTCTGCTCGCACAATAGATTCGGCCTGTGCGCACCAGGGGAACTCGGTGGCCCAGTGCGCGGCGTCGATCAACGCGGGACCGTGGCGGCGCAGGTGTTCGTCGGCGGGGTGGTGACGCAGGTCGGAGGTGAGATACGCATCGACCTTGCGGCGGGTGACGGTGTCCAGATACGAATCGCCCGCACCACCGCAGACCGCGACGGTCTGGATGAGTCGTTCCGGATCACCGGCCGCCCGCACTCCCCACGTGGTCTTCGGCAGCGCGGCGGCGGCACGAGCGGTGAAGGCGCGCAAGGTTTCCGGCTCGGGCAGGGTGCCGATGCGGCCGATGCCGAGACTGCCGGGCAACGGCGCACGTTCGGTGAGGTGGAAGGCCGGTTCCTCATAGGGGTGGGCGCTGCGCAGCGCGGCGAGGACGGCGCCGCGGGCGGCGGGTGGGGCGACGAGTTCGATGCGGTCCTCGTCGACGTATGCGATCTCGCCGATGGCGCCGATGGCCGGATCGGCGCCCTCCATCGGCCGGAACTGGCCGATCCCCGCCACTTTCCAGGCCGCCTCCCGATACTTGCCGCTCGCACCGGCACCGGCCGCGAACAGCGCAGCGAGCACCCGCTCGGTATCGGTGCGCGGCACCTGCACCACCCACTTGTCCACGGCGGCAGCAGGTTTCGGATCGAGCGGCCCGGTGACGGTGAGCCCGAGCGTTGCGGCGAGCGCGTCGGAGACGCCAGGGTCGGCCGAATCGGCGTTGGTGTGCGCGCTGAACAACGCACATCCCGAACGGATCAGCCGGTGCAGCACTGTGCCTTTGGGCGTATCGGCGGCGACACTGTCCACCCCGCGCAGCAGCAGCGGATGATGCACCACCAGCGCCTGCGCACCCCACTCGATGGCCTCGTCGACGACGTCCGCGGTGGCGTCGACGGCGAAGACCACCCGGCGCACCGTCTCCGCTGGATCACCGCACACCAAACCCACCGAATCCCAGGATTCGGCCAGCTTCGGCGGGT
Organism: Nocardia sp. JCM 38205; assembly: GCF_058222935.1. NCBI lineage: Bacteria > Bacillati > Actinomycetota > Actinomycetes > Mycobacteriales > Nocardiaceae > Nocardia > Nocardia sp. JCM 38205. Next base: position 517,752 of record NZ_JBYHFL010000005.1, read on the forward strand.
AGGCCGCATCCAGCACCTCGATGAGTTCCGCCAGCGTCGTCACCGCTCCACCTCCATCGTCCGATTCGACCGGTGCCATCATCTCCTGTCGCCGCTACCCGCCCGCAGCGACGTCCCGCCGCGGAGAACAACCAGGCCGCCCGATATCACGTGTCGCCCGAACACCCTCCCTGCACCCGGCGACGGAAACGTCACCGTCCCTGCGCCACCAGGATCGCCTCGATCAATCGGTCCACCTCGGCAGCTCCGCGCACCGCTACCCGAAGATGATCGGCGTCCAGGCCGGGGAAGGTGTCGGCGCGGCGCACCGCTATCCCGTTGTCCGCGAGATGTTTACGCAGCAGCGCGCCGTCGCGGACCCGCAGCAGCAGAAACGGCCCGGTCGCGGGGGTGTGGACGGTGACGCCGATGGCTGTCAGTCGCTCGATCATCGCGGCGCGGTCTCGCGCGATCCGCTCGGCCAGCGCTCGCGTCTGCGCCATCGCCTCGGGTTCGGCCGTCGCCGCGATCGCCTCCAGCTGCAAGGTCCCCAGCGGCCAGTGCGGACGTCCGCGGTCGAGCCGGGCGAGCAGGTCGGGTGCGCCGAGAACGTAGCCGCAGCGCAAGCCCGCCAGGGCCCACGTCTTGGTGAGGCTGCGCAGGACGAGGACGTCGGGCATGGATTCGGCCGCCAGCGACTCGGGCTCACCGGGGACGGCATCGGCGAAGGCCTCGTCGACGACGATGACGCGCCCGGGCCGACGCAGGGCGCGGATGGTGTCGGCGGGGTGCAGAACCGAGGTGGGATTGGTGGGGTTGCCGAGGACGACGAGGTCGGCGTCCTCGGGCACCTGCTCCGGATCCAGGGCGTAGGGCGGCGGCAGCACCACCCGAGTCACGGCCACACCGGCCTCACGCAACGCCAGTTCCGGTTCGGTGAACGATGGATGCACCACCGCCGCCAGCCGTGGCGCCAATCGGGGCAGCATCGCGAACCCCTCGGCGGCGCCGGCCAGCAGCAGCACTTCGTCGGGCGCGCGTCCGTGGCGGGAGGCGACGGCTTCCCGGGCCGCGAGCTCGTCGTCGGCGCTCGGATAGCGGCCGAGTTCGTCGAGGAGGGCGGCCAGTCGGGCGCGCAACCAGTCCGGTGGGGCGCTGCCCTGCACGTTCACCGCGAAGTCGAGCAGCCCCGGGCGGGCCTCCACGTCGCCGTGGTGGCGCAGTGCGGCGAGGTCGATGCGGTCGGCGGACACGACATCACACCCTACGTGCCGGATCGGACGCCGCCCCGGCCGAGATTGCCCAGTCGGTCGCTTGACCGATCCAGCAGGTCGGTACCTTGGTTTGCGTGTTCTCCATGGTGTGCGCTCCCCACGGTGATCGATGATGTCGATGCCGCTCGAGCTCGTCTTCGTGTGTACGGGCAACATCTGCCGCTCCCCGATGGCGGAGAAGATCCTCGCTTCGCACCTGTACCGGGCGGGGCTGGCCAACCGCGTCCGGGTCAGCAGCGCGGGCACCACCGCCTGGCACGCCGGCGCCGACGCCGACCCGCGGACCAACGCGACCTTGCGTCGCCACGGCTACCCGACCGGCCACGTGGCCGCCGTCTTCGGTGACGGACACCGTGACGCCGATCTGGTCATCGCCATGGACTCCGGCCACGACCGCGAACTCGCCCAGCTCGGTATCCCGACCGAGCGGCGCAGGCTGCTGCGCAGTTTCGATCCCGACGCCGACGGCCTCGACGTACCCGACCCGTACTACGGCCCCGACTCCGGCTTCGAACTGGTCCGCGATCAGATCGAAGCCGCCATCCCCGGCCTGCTCGACTGGGTGCGCCTGGCCCTCGCCGCCGCACCGGAACCGATTGCCGACGGAGGACGCTGATGCGCCGGTTGGCGTTTCTGCTGCGACCCAGCTGGCTGATCTTGGCCGTGCTGGTCGCCGCGTTCGCCTACCTGTGTTTCACCGTGCTCGCGCCATGGCAGCTCGGGAAGAACACCGACACCTCCGAGCGCAACCAGCTCATCGCCGAATCGGTGGACGCCGAGGCGGTCGATGTGACGACGGTGTTCGACGGTGACGCGACCGAATGGCGTCGGGTCATCGCCGAGGGCACCTACCTCCCGGATTCGACGGCACTGGTGCGGTTGCGCCACCTCGACGGCGCGCCCGGTTACTCCGTGCTCGCCGCGTTCCGGCTGACCGACGGCCGCATCCTGCTGGTCGACCGCGGCCTCGTGGGCGCGATCGAGGGCTCGCGGCCGCCGCGGGTCGAGCAGCCGCCGACCGGCACCCAGCGCATCGAGGCCCGGATCCGGCATTCGGAAGGCGTGAGCGCGGACAAGCTGCCGACCGTGCAGGACGGTTACCGTCAGGTCTATTCGATCGACACCGGCCAGGCCGCCGAGGTCCTCGGATTGCCGATCACCGCGCTGCCCACCGGCGACCGCGGCGGCTACCTGCAACTCACCGAGAACCAGCCCGGCGCCTTCACGCCAACCCCGCTCCCCCAGCTGGACGCGGGCCCCTACCTGTCCTACGGGCTGCAGTGGCTGGCCTTCGGCATCATGGCCCCGCTGGGCCTCGGGTATTTCGTGTATGCCGAGATCCGGGAACGTCGTAAGGAGCGCGCGGCGAACGCGCCTGCGGAAATCGTCGCGGCGGAGCCACCGGTCGGCGAATCCGGCGATACGCCGCGCAAAGGCACCACCACGGCGAGCGAGACGTCAACCCGGGATGCGGCCGCCACTTCCGCGTCCGCGCCGGACCGGATGTCCAACGAGGCGCGGCTCGCCGACCGGTACGGGCGCACCCGCAAGTAGCTCGCGCCCGCAAGTAGCTCGCGGCCGCACGCTCAGCCGGGCGCCATCCGGCTGAGCTGCTCCCACTCCCGATAGCCCTGCATCCTGGCCGATTCCAACTCCAGAACCTGGTCGAAGGATTTTCCGCCCACGATGATCCGCCGCGGCGGCTCGGCCATATACGCCAGTTCCAGGATCACCGGTGCCGCCGTGCTCGGCTCCGGTCCCGCATCCTCGCCCCACATCTCGGCCAGTTCGGCGCGCAGGGTTTCGTACTGCGGCGCCGGCTCGGTGGCGGTGGTGCCCGTGGTGAACAGGCCGGTGGAGTAGCCGCCCATCTCGACGATGGTGACCTCGATACCGAATTGCTCGACCTCCATCGCCAGCGCGGCGCTGACCGCATCGACTGCGACCTTGCCCGCACCATAGAAGCCGACGGAGGCGAAGCCGCCCACACTGCCCATGGAGGTGATCTGCAGGATTCGGCCGCCGCCCTGCGCGCGCAGATGCGGAATCACCGCCTGCGATACCCAGACGGCGCCGAAGAAGTTCACGTCCAGGTGGGCCCGGATCTGCTCCTCAGTGGCCTCCTCCACCATCCCGTACAGCATTCCGCCCGCATTGTTGACCACGACGTCGAGCCGGCCGAATGCCGCCACGGCGCGCTCGACCCCGTCGAAGACCGCGGCGCGATCGGAGACATCGAGCGAGATCGGCACCAGATCGCCCGGGTACTTCTCGACCAGATCGTCGAGTGGCCCGATCGTGCGGGCCGCGGCGACCACCCGGTCTCCCGCGGCCAGGGCCGCCTCGGCGAACGCCCTGCCGAGGCCTCGTGAAGCACCGGTGATGAACCACACTGTGGCGGTCGTCATATCGCCCTCCTTCCGTTCGAGACGATCCGTCTCGTCTCGATAAGAGTGGAGGACGGCCAGGGTTTTGTCAAGACGGACCGTTCCGTCTCGGTGCTAATCTGTGCGCATGCCCGAGTCCGAGAAGAATTCCCGGCGTAGTGAACGCTCCCGGCAGGCGATCCTGGCCGCCACCCGCGAGCTCATCGACGAGGTCGGCTACGCGAAGACGTCCATCGAGGCCATCGCGGCGCGCGCGGGCGTCGGCAAACAGACGATCTACCGGTGGTGGCCCTCCAAGGGCGCGGTGATCTTCGATTCCTTCCTCGCGCTCAGCGAAGGAACCGATAACGACATGACCCTTCCCGACACCGGCGACCTCCGCGCCGACCTACGCCAGGTGATGCGCGCGACCGTCGCCGAATTCGCCGACCCGGCCTTCGAGAAACCGATCCGGGCGCTCAATTCCGAGATCATCAACGACCCGAGCCTGGCCGAGCTGTACCGCGACAAGCTGGCCCGCCCCGTCGACGAAGCGAAGAAGGCGCGCCTGCGCAGCGCTCAGGATGCCGGGCAGCTCGCCGCCGACGCCGACCTCGACCTGGTGCTGGAGGTGCTCTATGCCCCACTGTTCCAGCGCTGGCTGCTCCGCACCGGGCCACTGACCCGCGAATACGCCGACTCCCTCGTCGACCTCACCCTGCGCGCCTTCGCACCCTGAACTCGCCACGTCCGGTCGCATTCCATCTGGCAGGCCCCGCGGCGACGGTCCAGGGCGTCGGCCCGATTCGCGACCAGGGGCACGCATTCAGCGCCGCAAGCGGATCACCGATACACCAGCGAGTACGGCGACCGCGGCGAGCTGCACCGCCTCGGACATCCGCACCGCCCGACGCAGATCGGGCACAGTGGGCGGCGCACCGTCGCCGAGGACGGGTCGCTGCTCGATGCCGTGCCGGTACTGCGTGATCCCGCCGAGGCGGATGCCGAGCGCGCCCGCCATGGACGCTTCGACCACGCCCGCGTTCGGGCTGGGGTGACCAGCCGCATCCCGGCGCCACGCCCGCCAGGCCTGCGCGGGCCGCCCGCCGGCCAGCGGCGCGAGCACCACGGTGAGCAGGCCGGTGAGCCGGGCGGGGGCGAGATTCGCGATGTCGTCGGTGCGGGCAGCGGCCCAACCGAAGCGCTGGTAGCGATCGTTGCGGTAGCCGATCATCGCATCGAGAGTGTTGACAGCCCGGTAACCGAGAAGTCCGGGCACTCCGGCCACCGCACCCCAGAACAACGGCGCGACAGTCGCGTCGGAAGTGTTCTCCGCGATCGATTCCAGGGCCGCGCGGGCAAGCCCATCGGCGTCAAGCGCTTCGGGATCGCGCCCGCACAGCGACGGCAGCAGCGCCCGCGCGCCCTCGATATCACCGGACTCGAGCCGTTCGGCCATCTGCCGCCCGGCGCGCGCCAGGCTGTGCCCGCCGAGCACCGTCCACGTCGCCAGCGCCGTCGCGACGACTCCCCCGCGCGCCAGCGCCACCCCGGCCCCGGTCACCGCGCCGACGAGCACGGCCTCGTGCATCACCCCGGCCGTCCGCCGATCCGCGTAGGTCACCGATTCCAACGCCAGCGCCGCCGAACCGAACCCGGCCACCGGATGCCCGCGCCGCGGATCACCGAACACCCGGTCCAACGCGAATCCGAGCAGCAGCCCCGCCGCCCTCGATGTTGCCCTACCCACCCCGCGACACTATCCAGCGCGAACGCCGCCGACGCGCCGAGGTCACGTCGAACGCGGCTGCGTCGCCGGGGTCGAGCGCCGTAACCCGTCGCTTCCCGCTCCGGGGCGGTGACGCGTAGATCGGCATCGCGTCCGGGAAGAATCGACGCTCGCCGAACGCTGTTGGTCGATGGGGCGGCTGGAATGTCACACTCGACCGCCCCGCGTCGTCATCTCGGCGACACGATCCGATACCGCCCGGTCCCGGGCCGCACGACGAGGATGGCGAAGCGCAGTGCATACCGACGACCGTGGCGAACGCATCGATCAGGCCGAGCTGGCCCGGCGTTTCGAGGAACATCGCCCCTATCTGCGCAGGCTCGCCTACAGCACGCTCGGCAGCCTCACCGACGCCGAGGACGTGGTGCAGGAGGCGTGGCTGCGGTTGCAGCGTCAGCACGAAGCGGGTGACGTCGGCGAGATCGAGAATCTGCGGGCCTGGTTGAGCACGGTGACCGGCCGCCTGGCACTCGACTACCTGGGGTCGGCACGGGTGCGCCGGGAGCAGTACGTCGGCGAATGGCTGCCGGAGCCGACGGTGGTGGACTGGGACGACCCGGCGGACAAGATCAGCCAGGACGAGCGCGTCACGATGGCTTTGCTGGTGGTGCTCGAATCGCTGTCCCCGGCCGAACGCACCGCCTTCGTCCTCCAGGACGTGTTCGGCATGTCCGGACCCGAGGTCGCCGAGGTGGTCGGCCGCACCCCCGCGGCGGTGCGTCAGCTCGCCTCCCGCGCCCGCAAACGCGTCGAAGACGGCACCCCGCGATTCCCGGCCTCACCGGACGAACACGAAAAAGTGGTGTCCGCGTTCGCCCTCGCCTGGCGGTCCGGCGATATGAGTGCCCTGCTCGGAGTGCTGGACACCGGTGTCACCCTGACCGCCGACGGCGGCGGCAAGGTTCCCGCCGTGCGCAAGCCCGTCACCGGCGCCGAACTCATCGCCAAATTGCTGCTCGGCTGGTACAGCTCGCCGTCGGCGCGCTCGTGGGGGCGCAAGGTGCTGGTCAACGGCCGTCCCGGGCTGGTGGTGTTCGACGGAACGCATACCGGCGTCTTCTCCTTCACCGTCGACGCCGGCCGCATCACCGCGATCGACGTCGTCCGCAACCCGGACAAGCTGCACGACATCCCGGACTCCGGCGAGCCGTGGTTCCTCAACGAATCGGACAGTGATCGGCCGGCCACGGACTGACGGGCCGATCTGCCTCCGATACTCAACCCGCGAGCCCCACCCGCCGGACCGTCGAATACCCGTGCGCCGCCGCCACTTCCGGCGACAGCAGACGCCCGGCGTCCGCGGTGAGCCCGTGGGCCAGCCCCGGGTCGGCAGCGCAGGCGGCCTGCCAGCCGTCGGCGGCGATGGCCCGGATATAGGGCAGTGTGGCGTTGGTGAGGGCGACGGTCGCGGTGTGCGGGACAGCGCCCGGCATATTCGCCACGCAGTAGTAGAGCGAGTTCGCCACGCGGAAGGTGGGATTCGCGTGCGTGGTCGGATGTGAACCGGCAAAGCAGCCGCCCTGGTCGATGGCGACGTCGACCAGGACCGAGCCCGGCCGCATGCCCGCGACCAGCTCGCGCGAGACCAGTTTCGGCGCTCGCGCCCCCGGCACCAGCACCGAACCGATCACCAGATCGGCGGCGAGCACGGCCCGTTCGACTTCGGCGGCATTGGAGGCGATGGTCGTCAGCCGTCCACCGAACCGGTCGTCCAGTGCCCGCAGCCGGTTCAGGTTGGTGTCGAGAACGCTCACCCGCGCGCCCATCCCGGCCGCGACGGTGGCCGCGTTGGTGCCGGCGACCCCGCCGCCGAGCACCACCACATCGGCCGGACGGACCCCCGGCACACCACCCAGCAACACTCCCGCACCGCCCAGCGGGGCCATCAGGTGGTAGGCGCCGACCTGGGTGGCCAGCTTGCCCGCGACCTCACTCATCGGCGCAAGCAGCGGCAGGGTGCCGTCGGGTGCGCGCACGGTCTCGTAGGCGATCGCGGTGGTCCCCGAGCGCAGGATCGCGTCGGTACACTCGCGCGACGCCGCCAGATGCAGATAGGTGAACAGCACCTGCCCGTCACGCAGCCGGTGATATTCCTGCGCGATCGGCTCCTTCACCTTCAGCACCAGCTCCGCCGACGCCCACACCGCATCCGCGTCGGGCACCATGCGCGCCCCGGCCGCGACGTAATCGGCATCGGGAAATCCCGAGCCCGCGCCCGCCCCGGCCTGCACCGCTACCTCATGCCCACGCCCGACGAGGTCCGCGGCGCCCGCAGGCGTGAGGGCCACCCGGAACTCCTGCTCCTTGACCTCCCCCGGCACACCGATCCTCATACCGCCATCGTGGCCCAGATGGACCCGGCGTGCCATGAACCCGGCCCTGATGTCGCAACCTGCCCGCAACCATGCCCCGCTCGGCCCCGATTCTGATCATGGCGCCCAGATGATGAGCCCGGAGCACCGCCCACGCCTACACCCGGAACCGTTCACCCGGGCATGGACTCCCCGCTGCGATTGCCTCACGACCCCGGGCTACCCGCCGCGCCCTGTTCCGGGCACCGACCTCCGCGGGCGACCCGATAAGTTGCTCGGCATGAGGATTGAAATCGACGGGATCGCCCCTGAGGTCGACGCGACCGCCTTCATCGCGGTGAACGCCACGCTGATCGGCCGCGTGCACATCGCCGCCGAAGCGAGCATCTGGTACAACGCCGTGCTGCGCGGTGACGGCGAGCAGATCACCATCGGCGCGCGCAGCAATATCCAGGACGGCTGCGCCGTGCACACCGACCCCGGTTTCCCGGTGGTGGTGGGCACCGGAGTCTCGGTGGGGCACAACGCGATCCTGCACGGGTGCACGGTCGAAGACGATGTGCTGATCGGCATGGGCGCCACCGTGCTCAACGGCGCGGTCATCGGGGCCGGCAGCCTGATCGCGGCCAACGCGCTGATCCCCGAGGGCGCGCAGATTCCGCCGGGTTCCCTGGTCGCCGGCGTACCCGGCAAAGTGCGCCGTGAGCTCACCGAAGATCAGCAGAATGGCATTCGCCTGAATGCGCTCGCCTACTTGCATCACAGCGGCACACATCGCAACGCAAAAGTGCTGTGATACCCGCCACACTGATCAAGCGTCCAGTAGGATCCGCTGCTAGCATTTTCGGCAGTGCGCCCACTCTATCGGGCTACTCCACCCGCCCCGGCCGATCATCGGTTCGGTCCACGGTGTTCCGGTAAGCCCCATGGCGCGGCGCGCTGTCGAGCAGGAGGTAAGTCCGTGGCGTACAAGCAGTCCAGTATGCACCGGCCTAAGGGGCGGATCAGTGTGGCCGATATCGCGGCCCAACCCGGCGGTATCGAGGCGCTCCAGCGCCGCGTGCACGAATTGCGTTCCAGTGGGGTGGATTTCGCGGCCAACGCGATCGAAAAGGAAATGGCCGAATTCGATCTGCCGCGGCACTGAACTACGCGGCGCCGAGCTCGGCGCATAATTGCGGGCAACGAACGCACCGCCGCGACGGCCGTGATGCCGTGCGCCGTCCCCGTGGAGACTCGATGCCGACCGTCCCGCCCATCCTGCAGCGCATCCTCGACAAGCCGGCTGCCGACAGCGAAGCGCTGCTGGAAAGCGCGCTGTCGGCGTTCCTGGATTTCGGGATCAAGCGCACCAGCATGGGCGAGATCGCGCGCCGCGCCGGGATCAGTCCCGCCACCCTCTATCGCCGTTTCGAATCGAAGAACGATCTGGTCGAGGCGGTGAGTGTGCGTGAGGCACAACGATTCGTCGCCGATATCGATGCCAGGGTGCGCACCGTGGCGGGCACCGAGAACCAGCTGGTGGAGATCTTCGTCGCGTTCATCGCCGCCATCGCGGGCAATGAACTGCTGCGCAGGCTTCTGCGCACGGAACCGGAGTTGGTCCTGCCCCGGCTCACCACCGACGCGGGTCCGGTGCTCGCGGTCGGCCGCACCTATCTGGCCGCGAAGCTGCGCGAACTGCGCGATGCCGAGGCAGCCGCCGATTTCGACGCCGACCTGGTCGCCGAGATCATGGCCCGGCTGGCCCAGTCGCTGGCGCTGACCCCGGACGGGCTCATCCCCCTCGACGACGAGGACGCCGCCCGCGAATTCTCCCGCCGCACCCTGCTGCCGATGGTCGGCGTCCGCCCGAGCCGCTAGCGCGCCGGCCGGGATCGAACAGACACCGGCAACGTGCACCGGCAACGGCAGCATCGAATACTTTGCCCGCACAACGCGAACAGGCCCCGGGATGCCCGAGGCCTGTTCGTCGCCTACCGAATCGATCTCAGCCGATCACAGTGGAATGTTCTTGTGGTGGCTCTTGCGCGCGGGCGCCGACGCCAGCGCCGCCGCGATGACGCTGCGGGTCTTGGCCGGGTCGATCACCTCGTCCACCACGCCGATGGCGATGGCGCGCTCCACGCCGCCCGCGATGGCCTCGTGTTCGGCGGTGAGACGTTCGTGCAGCGCCTCCCGCTCTTCCTCGGGCGCGGCAGCCAGCGCTTTCTTGTGCAGGATGCCGACCGCGGCCTTGGCGCCCATCACGGCCACCTCGGACCCGGGCCAGGCGTACACCGCGGTAGCGCCGAGCGAGCGGGCATTCATCGCGATGTAGGCGCCGCCGTAGATCTTGCGGGTGACCAGCGTGACGCGCGGGACCCGAGCCTCGGCGAACGCGTGCAGCAGCTTCGCACCACGCCGCACCACGCCTTCCCATTCCTGGCTCACGCCGGGCAGGTAACCGGGCACGTCGGTGATGACGACCAGCGGGATACCGAACGCATCGCACAGCCGCACGAACCGCGCGGCCTTCTCGGCGCTCTCGGAGTTCAGGCATCCGCCCAGCCGCAACGGGTTGTTGGCCAGCACACCGACCGTACGCCCGCCCAGCCGACCGAGACCGGTCACCATCGAGCGCGCGTAGCCGCCCTGCAATTCCTCGAAGCTGGACTCGCCGTCGACATTGTCGAGCAGCTCGTGCACCAGCGGCTTGACGTCGTAGGCACGCTTGGCCGACTCCGGCAGCATCGCCTTGAGGTCCACATTGCCGTGCTCGGCGGCGACCAGATCGAATTCGCCCTGCTCGGCGAACATCGACACCAGCCGGCGGGCGCGGTGCATGGCATCGGCCTCGTCGTCGGCGACGATATGGGTGACGCCGGACTTCTTGCCGTGGGTCTCCGGGCCACCGAGGGTGGCCATGTCGACCTGCTCGCCGGTGACGCTGCGCACCACGTCCGGGCCGGTTACGAAGACGCGGCCCTCCGGCGCCATGATTACGATGTCGGTCAGCGCCGGACCGTAGGCGGCGCCACCCGCGGCGAAACCGAGCACCACCGAGATCTGCGGCACCAGACCGGAGGCGCGGACCATGGCCTCGAACACCAGGCCGACCGCGTGCAGGGCCTCGACACCCTCGGCCAGCCGGGCGCCACCGGAATGCCACAGACCGACCACCGGAATACCGGAGTCGATGGCGGTGTCGATCGCGTCGACGATGTGCTTGCAGCCCTCGACACCCATCGCGCCACCCATGACGGTGGCATCCGAACAGTAGGCGACGGTGCGCACACCATCGACCTCACCGATCGCCGCCAGCACGCCGGACTTGTCGCGCGGATGGAGGGGAAGAATGGTTCCTGGATCGAAGAAACGCTGGAGCCTGCCCAGCGGATCACGCGGATCTGTGGCGGTGTCCTGCTGATACGCGGGTGCCAAGATTGTCATCGCGTCTCTCCTCAATGATGGTGGCCGCGCTAGCAGCTGCGAAGGTCGAGGGCCCGGCGGGGGTCGAGCCATTCAGTTGGCCAACCCCCACCGGGTTCGTCGATCAGTCGGACGGGTCTCGGATCAGGCCCGGCCGAAGGCGAGCGCGACATTGTGCCCACCGAATCCGAAGGAGTTGTTGATCGCGTACTCGATCTCCTGGCGGCGGGCTTCGCCCTTCACCACATCGAGGTCGATCTCGGGATCCTGGTTCTCCAGGTTCAGCGTCGGCGGAACGATGCCGTCCCGGATGCTGAGCACGGTGAGCACCGACTCGAGGGCGCCGACGGCGCCGATCGAGTGACCGAGTGCTGATTTGGGCGCGTACACCGAGGCGTGGTTACCCACGGCCTTGTTGATCGCCTTCGCCTCCGCGGTGTCACCGATCGGGGTGGCAGTCGCGTGGGCGTTGATGTGGGTGATGTCCTTGGCGGACAGACCCGCGGTCTGCATCGCCCTGGTCATGGCGCGCGCGGCGCCGGTGCCCTCGGGATCGGGCGCGACCAGGTGGAAGCCGTCGGAGGTGATGCCTGCGCCGAGCAGGCGGGCATGGATGGTGGCCCCACGTGCCTTGGCGTGCTCCTCGGTCTCGATGACCATCAGCGCACCGGCCTCACCGAAGACGAACCCGTCGCGATCCTTGTCGAACGGACGCGAGGCGCCCTTCGGATCGTCGTTGCGGGTGCTCATCGCACGCATCATGGAGAACGCGGCGATCGGCACCGAGTCGATGTAGCCCTCGACACCACCGGTGACGACGATGTCGGCATCGCCCATGGCGATCATCCGCCACGCGTTGGCGATGGCTTCCGAACCCGACGAGCACGCCGAGACCGGAGTGACCACTCCCGCCCTGGCCTTCAGCTCGAGACCGACAACGGCCGACGGGCCATTCGGCATGACCATCTGAACAGCCAGCGGCGAGATCTTGCGATAGCCGCCGTTCTTCAGCTTGTCCACCGAATCGATGAGTGCGTCACCGCCACCGAGCCCGGTGCCGATGGCCACACCCAGCCGGTCGGGATCGACCTCGGGGCTGCCCGCGTTGCGCCATACCTCGCGACCGAGCACGGTCGCGAGCCGCTCGACGTAGGCCATGCGCCGGATCTCGACCCGGCTGAGCAGGGTGTCCGGCGAAACCTTCAGGTGGCCGCCGATGCGGACCGGAAGGTCGTATTCCTCGACGAAGGAATCCTCGAGAACGTCGATGCCGCTCTCGCCGTTGAGGAGTCCCTTCCACGTCGCATCGACGTCGCCCGCGATCGACGTGGTCGCCGCCAGGCTCGTTACGACGACGTTGGGGAAGTTCCCGTTCAAGGTGGAAGGAGTGGTCACGGTGTCGGCCCTACTCGGCGTTGTCGAACTTGGCCTTGAGCTCCGCGGCGGCGTCAGCGTTCTCCGCCTCGAGCTTCTGGATGTAGGAGACGGCGTCGCCGACCGTCTTCAGGCTGGCCAGATCCTCGTCCGGGATCTTCACGCCGTACTTGTCCTCGGTCTGCACCGCGATCTCGACCATGGACAGCGAGTCGATGTCCAGGTCATCGACGAAGGACTTCTCGATCGTCACCTCGGAGGGCTCGATACCGGTCACCTCTTCGATGATCTTGCCGAGTTCCTCGACGATTTGTTCCTGGGTCAGAGCGGCCACTTTGGTGGCTCCCTTCTTGTTACTGTGTAGGGCTTCACTGTTTTTCTTCGGATCGAGCGGGCGGAAAGTTACGCCAACTCGGTCACGACCGGGCTTCATCTTCGAAGCACGATCGCGGGTGGAAAGCTAGCCGGAGCCGGTGAGCTCGGCCAAGGTGGGGAGGTCAGCGGGGGTCTTCAGCGCAAGCGTCGGCGTGCCCTTCAGTTCCCGTTTGGCAATTCCGACGAGGGTGCCCGCCGGCGGCAGTTCCACCACCGCCGAAACGCCGGCCTGCCGGACCGTTTCGGTGCACAGGTCCCACCGGACGGGCCGGGTGACCTGCGCGGCGAGCTTATCGACCGCGTCCTGACCCGAGGCGACCGGCTTACCGTCGAAGTTCGACAGCAAGGTCCGGGTCGGCTCGTTGGGCGCGATCTTTGCCACAGCTGCGGTGACCGCGTCCTGGGCCGGAGCCATGTACGCGGTGTGGAACGCGCCCGCGACGGGCAGCGCGCGAACCCGGGCCTTTTCCGGTGGGTTCGCGGCGAGCTCGGCGAGAGCGTCCAGGGCGCCCGCGGCCACGATCTGGCCGACCGCGTTGCGGTTGGCCGGGACGAGGTCGAGTTCCGCGAGCCGTTCGAGCACGGCGGCTTCGTCGCCACCGAGCACGGCGGACATTCCGGTCGGTTCGAGCGCGCACGCCTTGGCCATTTCCGCACCGCGGATGGCGGCCAGGGTGACCGCGTCGTCGGCGGAGATGACTCCGGCGACGGCGGCGGCGGCGAGTTCGCCGACCGAGTGTCCGGCGACGATGGTATCGGCCGGAAGCGTTTCGGTGTCGATTTCGGCGAAAGCGAGCAGCGCGGCAGCGACGACCAGCGGCTGGGTGACCGCGGTGTCGGTGATCTCTTCGGCCGTCGCGGTGGTGCCGAGACGAACCAGGTCCAGACCGGAGGCCTTCGACCACAGCGCGAGACGGTCATGCGCGCCGGGGAGGTCGAGCCAAGGTGCGAGCATGCCGGGTGTCTGGGAGCCCTGTCCAGGGGCGAACAACGCGATCACATCTCTAAGAGAACACTGTGAGGCGGCTCTCGGGAGATGTCGACGCGAATGAAGCTTGCGGACCCGTTTTGTGTGAACTCCACAAAACGCCACGTGGCTCGCCCGGATCGACGCAGCCGTCGATCGCGTTACAGCCCATCTCCGTCGGTCGAGACGTAAGTGGCCTCAGATACTGGAGTGGACGATTCGTTACGAGTTCGTGTCAAACGACCTACTGTGGCGGCAATCCGGAGCACGTACGCATCCCGCGGATTGAGCGGATCACGCCCGGTGATCTCACCGATTCGTTTGAGGCGGTAGCGAACGGTATTTGGATGGACGTACAGCTGACGGGCACACGTCTCGACCGCTCCACCACAATCCAAGTAGGCATCGAGAGTGTCCGCCAGCGCCGATCCGGCCGCGGCCAACGGAAGGACAAGATACTCGTTCAGCGCCTCGATCGCAGCTCGGTCCCCCAGCAACGCCCGTTCGGGTAGCAATTCCGAGGCGTGCACCGGCCGCGGGGCGCCTCGCCAGCCGATCACCGCCTCCATACCGGCCAGTGCCTCCAGTGCGCTGGCATGCGCGGCGCCCAAGGTGCGCGTGGTCGGTCCGATCACCACCGGACCGTCGGAGAACACCTCGTTCAACAGATCCGACAGGAACGACGACACCTGGGCGGTGTCGTCGAGATGCCCGCTGACCACCATCACCAACCGTGAACCCTGCACCACCGCCAGCGCGGCGCGTCCGTGCCTGGCGGCGATGGTGTGCACCCCACCGACCACCGAGACGCCCTGATCGCGCGGCGGGGTCCCGACGAGCACGGTGGCGGGCGCGGTGGCGTCCCAGTTGAGCGTGGCGGCCCGCGACAGCATGTCCGGGCCGGTGTCGCCGCGCACCACGGCGTCGACGACCAGCGCCTCCAACCGGGTATCCCAGGCGCCACGGGATTCGGCGGCGCTGGCATACACCGAGGCGGCCGCGAAACCGAGCTCACGCCCGTATCGCAGCACCGCCTCGGTGAGCGCCACCAGCTGCCGGTCGTTGCGCGCCAGCGCGGGCAGCCACTGTTCGAAGAACTCCATGGCCACCCGGACCATGTCCACGGTCTGGCGCAACGTCAGCCGCCGCGCCAGATCCTGCGGGATCACCTGGAAGGCGTCCAGGCTGAACCGGATATCGCTGTCGGGATCCTGCAACCACTCCAGGAAGTTCACCACCGCGGTCTGCACCAGCATCTGGACGCCGGCCCGCTGCGCGGCGTCCAGATCGGCGAAGAACGGCAACCTGTCCTGCATCGACCCGACAGCCTCGGTGGACAGCCGCCCCGAGAACTGCTTCACGCGTTTGAGCAGCGTGTCCGGGAGCGGGTCGCGGGTCTGCCGGTTCGGTGAGAGCGCGCCGGTCGGCAGATACACCTCGTGCTCGGAGGAGCCGTCGGAGATCCGTCGCGGCCGCGGCGGTTTTCGATCCACCCTCTAATGGTGCGCTATTCGGTTTCTCCGTCCGCGCCCGCCACCGGCTTCGGCGCGGCGTCGACGTCGTCGATGCGGTAGCGCTGCGCCGCCTCGGCGAGCACCGACTGCTCGACCTTGCCCGCCCGCACCAGGGCCTCCAGCGCCGCGACAGCGATGGATTCGGCGTCGACATTGAACACCCGGCGCGCGGCCGGACGGGTGTCGGAGAAGCCGAAACCGTCGGTGCCGAGGGTGACGAACTCACCCGGCACCCACTGACGCACCTGATCGGGCACCGCGCGCATCCAGTCGGTGGCCGCGATATAGGGGCCCTGGACCCGAGACAGCGCCTCGGTGACGTACGGCACGGCCGCGTCGGTGCCGGGCGCGCGCAACGCCGCGATCTCCTTGGCCAGCGCTTCCTTGCGAAGCTCACCCCACGACGTCACCGACCACACATCGGCGGCCACCCCCCATTCGGCGAGCAGTTCCTGCGCGCGCACACCGTCGGGCACGGTGACGCCGGAGACGAGGATCTGCGCACGCACATCACCGTCGGCACCCGGCTTGTACAGGTAGATACCCTTGAGCAGCCCGGCCACGTCCAGGTTGTCCGGCTCGGCCGGCTGCTGGTACGGCTCGTTGTACAGGGTGATGTAGTAGAAGACGTTCTCGCCGCCGAACACATCGGCCTCGTCGCGGGTGTGCGACTCGATCCCCGGCATGGCGTACGGGCCGGTGTCGGGCTTACCGCCGCCGTACATCCGGCGCAGGCCGTCACGCACGATGTGGGCGATCTCGAACGCGAACGCCGGATCGTAGGTGACCACGGCCGGGTTGGTCGAGGCCAGCAGCAGCGAATGCCCGTCGTTGTGCTGCAGGCCCTCGCCGGTGAGCGTGGTGCGACCGGCGGTGGCGCCGAGCACGAACCCACGCGCCAGCTGGTCAGCGGCCGCCCACAGGCCGTCACCGGTGCGCTGGAACCCGAACATCGAATAGAAGATGTAGAGCGGGATCATCGGCTCACTGTGGGTGGCGTATGAAGTGCCCGCCGCGGTGAACGACGCGGTGGAACCGGCCTCGTTGATGCCCTCGTGCAGGATCTGGCCGACCGTGCTCTCCTTGTAGGCCAGCATCAGTTCCGCGTCGACCGAGGTGTAGAGCTGGCCGTTGCGGTTGTAGATCTTCAGCGACGGGAACCACGAGTCCATACCGAAGGTGCGGGCCTCGTCGGGAATGATCGGCACGATCCGCTTGCCGATCTCCTTGTCCCGCAACAGCTCCTTCATCAGCCGCACCAGCGCCATCGTGGTGGCGACGTTCTGCTTGCCGGAGCCCTTGCGCACCGAGCGGTAGGCCTCGTCACCCGGCAGCTTCAGCGGCTTGGCCGTGGTGCGCCGCTCGGGCAGGAACCCGCCAAGCGCCTTGCGCCGATCCAGCATGTACTGGATCTCGCGGGCCTCCATACCGGGGTGGTAGTACGGCGGCAGGTACGGATCCTTCTCCAGCTCGGCGTCGCTGATCGGGATGCGCTGCAGGTCGCGGAAGTCCTTGAGGTCCTGCAACCTCAGCTTCTTCATCTGATGGGTGGCGTTGCGGCCCTCGAAGTGCTTGCCGAGGGTGTAGCCCTTGATGGTCTTGGCCAGGATCACCGTCGGCTGGCCCTTGTGCGCCATCGCGGCGGCGTAGGCGGCGTAGACCTTGCGGTAGTCGTGGCCACCGCGCTTGAGGTTCCAGATCTCCTGATCCGACAGATCCGCCACCAGTGCCTTGGTGCGCGGATCGCGGCCGAAGAAGTGATCGCGCACGTAGGCGCCGTCATTGGCCTTGTAGGTCTGATAGTCGCCGTCGGGAGTGGTGTTCATCAGATTCACCAGCGCGCCGTCGCGGTCGGCGCCGAGCAGCGCGTCCCACTCGCGGCCCCAGATCACCTTGATGACGTTCCAGCCCGCACCGCGGAAGAACGACTCCAGCTCCTGGATGATCTTGCCGTTGCCGCGCACCGGGCCGTCCAGGCGTTGCAGATTGCAATTGATGACGAAGGTCAGATTGTCCAGACCCTCGTTCGCCGCGACCTGGATGAGCCCGCGCGATTCCGGCTCGTCCATCTCGCCGTCACCGAGGAAGGCCCACACGTGCTGATCGGAGGTGTCCTTGATGCCGCGATCGTGCAGGTAATGATTGAAACGCGCCTGATAGATCGCGTTCATCGGACCGAGGCCCATCGACACCGTGGGGAATTCCCAGAAGTTGTCGAGCAGGCGCGGATGCGGATACGACGGCAGGCCCTTACCGGGACCGCCGTGGCTGTATTCCTGCCGGAACCCGTCCATCTGATCGGTGGACAGCCGGCCTTCCAAGAAGGCGCGGGCGTAGATACCGGGCGAAGCATGGCCCTGGATGAAAATCGAATCGCCGCCGCCGGGATGATCCTTGCCGCGGAAGAAATGATTGAAACCGACCTCGTACAACGCCGCCGACGACGCGTAGGTCGAAATATGGCCGCCCACGCCGATGCCGGGGCGCTGCGCGCGATGCACCATGATCGCCGCATTCCAGCGAATCCAGGCGCGATAGCGGCGCTCCACCTCTTCGTCGCCGGGGAACCACGGCTCGTTCTCGGTGGGAATGGTGTTGACGTAATCGGTGGAGGTCAGCGCGGGAATGGAGACCCGGCGCTCACCGGCACGCTCGAGCAGGCGCAGCATCAGATAGCGCGCACGCCCCGGGCCCTCCCGGTCGAGCATGTCGTCGAAGGATTCCAGCCATTCGCTGGTCTCCTCCGGATCGATATCGGGCAGGTAGGACGCCACGCCTTCGCGGATCACCCGGACCCGTTCGCCGGTCTGACGGCCGGCGGACGATCCGTTCGCGTCGCGGGCACCGGGCGGCGTGGAATCGGGTACAGCGGGTTGCGCTGGAGCGGAAGAGTGGATCAGGTCGGTCAAATCTGCTCCTCGTACATGGGGCGGACAAGCTGATGGCGTCTGTTTCCCCGGGCGGCCACTCTGGTGGGCGGACCACCCGTTTACGAAAGTCCGGGCGCACCCTCCATCCTTGCCGAGGATGCGTCCCAGGTCATCATGTCAGCTACAAATCCAGTACGGTTTCTCCTCGACGGGTTACTCGGCAGTTTCCGGTGTGGACCGGTGTTCGGGGGCTGCCCGGATATCGACCAGAACACGAGAAATGAGAGCGGGGAGGACGATGAAACTGCTGGACCCACGCGGGGTCGGGCTGGTGTGCGCGGCCGCAGCGCTGATCGCGGGAGCGACGATCGCGGGCTGCTCGAACAGCGTGGACGGCACCGCCGCGCCCAATGCCGCCGACCTGTCGGCCTACAAGACCTATGCGGCGTCGTCCTCGGCGGCGGCCACCTCCTCACGCAAGGCGGCCGCGCAGGCCAAGGCCATCGCCGACAACTGCGGCCAGTTCCCCGTCATCACCGGCGTCGGGGTCAGCAAATACAACGAGTTCGTCGACGCGCACGACTCGAACGCCCCCGATTACGACGCCAAGCGCGATACCGCGGCGACCACCCTCGAAGACGCCGCCAACAAGGTCGAGGCGGGCGTCAACGCGGCCAAGGACGATCTGCCCGAAGACCTGAAGGGCAAGCTCACCGAGTACGTCACCGCCGCGCGGGCGTTGGCGCAGGCCACCAGGGGTATGCACTACACCGCGCCGGTGGGCCCGCTCAACGACGCCAGCCGCCGGGTCAACGACGCGCGCAACGCGGTACGTGACGACTGCTCGGCGCGCTGATCGCACTGGATTTCCCGCGACATCCGGTGGCCAATTCATCGGATCGGCTTGCGTTGCGGCCGATAACCATGTTCGCTTGCACCTACCTGTAGTCGGCATATTGAGGAGGACACCACCGTGGTCGCCGCGGCGGACGCGCAGAATTTCGCTCAGAAGCTTGGCATCACCCACGGCTTGGTCGTCCAGGAGCTGGGCTGGGACGAGGACACCAACGACGACCTTCGGGCCGACGTCGAGGAAACCATCGGAACGGAACTGCTGGACGAGGATTCCGACGAGGTCATCGACGTCGTGCTGCTCTGGTGGCGCGACGGTGACGGCGACCTGGTCGACGAGCTGATGGAGGCGATCGGACCGCTCGCCGACGACGGTTTCATCTGGGTGCTCACCCCCAAGACCGGCCAGCCCGGCCATGTCGATCCCAGCGAGATCGCCGAGGCAGCCCCCACCGCGGGCCTGACCCAGACCTCGGCGATCAGCCTCGGCGATTGGGCGGGCAGCCGCCTCGTCCAGCCGAAGGCACCCTCCAAACAGCGCTGACCGGCGTTTCACCTAAGGTTGCGGCCGGGCGATGTGTACGCGCCGCCCGGCCGGGCCCGACATGATGGAGGATCAGCGATGCCACTCGAGGTAGGCACCCTCGCGCCGGACTTCACGCTGAAGGATCAGAACAACCAGGAAGTCAGCCTGTCGGATTTCCGGGGCAAGAAGAACGTGCTCGTGGTGTTCTTCCCGCTGGCGTTCACCGGCATCTGCCAGGGCGAGCTGTGCAAGGTGCGCGACGAGCTGCCCAAGTTCCAGAACGACGACGCCGAGATCATCGCGATCTCGGTCGGCCCGCCGCCCACCCACAAGATCTGGGCCGCCGAACAGGGCTACACCTTCCCCCTGCTGTCCGATTTCTGGCCGCACGGCGCCGTCGCCCAGACCTACGGCGTGTTCAACGAGAAATCCGGCTACCCCAACCGCGGCACCTTCGTCGTCGACAAGGACGGCTACATCCGTTTCGCGGAGATGAACGCCCCCGGCGAGCCCCGTGACCAGGCAGCTTGGGAGAAAGCGCTCGCCGCGCTAGATTCATAACCCGTCGCCGCCGGTTACCCACCGGCAGCGCCCGGGCGTATAGCTCAGTGGTAGAGCTCTGGTTTTACACACCAGCGGTCGGGGGTTCGAACCCCTCTGCGCCCACCGGCACGCCCTCGGTCTCCCGCAGACCGGGGGCGTCTTGAATTGCGAAGCCCGCCGGCTAACGGTCCCTCACACGGGCGCGCCCCCGCTGGGTCCACGGCCGTGCACCGAACCCCTGACCGCGCCCACGCGAAAACCTGCGATAGATCTCCGTAACCGGACGCCGCAGCGCGGAAGTCGTTGCGCCGGGAGGCAATTGCGATAAGGATGGCGGAATGAGCACGGTGTCGGTGTCGACCGAGCTGCCGATTTCCGCCGAGGAGGCCTGGCGGCTGGCGCAGAAGCCGGAGATGTTCGAATACGTTCTGGCGCCGATCATTCGGATGACCGGACTGAACCTGCCGGAACGGCTGGAGGCGGGCGCGTCGGGGGTGGCGCGGATGTGGATGTTCGGCGTCATCCCCGCGTGGACCCACCACATGACCGTGGTACGGCTCGAACCCACCGAGATCTACACCAACGAGCACGGCGGCCCGGTGCGCGTCTGGAACCATCGCCTCACCTTCACCCCACTCGGCGGCAACCGCTGCCGCTACACCGACGAGATCGAGATCGAAGACGGCTGGCGCGCATTCGGCCTACGGCAGTTCGTCACGTTGCTGTTCCGGCACCGACAGCGCCGCTGGCGCACGTTCGCCGGGATCATCGCCGGCTGAGTGCAGCACCGCACGCGCGCCCACAGATTCAGCTGATCCGGTTTCCGCGCACGCCCTCCGCTCACCGCGGCGAGCGAACAACCTCCGCCACCCAATCGGCGTTGGGTTCGATCGCATACGGCTTGGTCGATCGACGATCGGTCCAGCTCGGTTCCAGAAAGGTTTCGGCGGCCCAGCAGGTGTGCCGGTAGAACCAGCAGTGATCGGCGGTGGTCTGGACCTCGGACCTGCGGACGATGACCCAGCCGCTGCCGTCGGCGCGCAGGCAATGGCTGCGGCCGTCGTCCGGACACTGCTGCGGGGTAAAACCGGCGGCCTTGTTCAGGACCTCGGGTTTGCCGTTGTTCTCGTTCTCACCGGCCAGCACCCGCAGGCGGTTCACCGGGAGAACCGAGCGCATGTCGCCGCCGTAGCCGGTGGTCCACACCGCGCGCACCCGCGGGTCGTGGTTGGGCGCCAGGTGAGCGACCGCACCGCCTTGGCTGTGTCCCCAGGTGGCGATACCGAGATCGCAGTCGACGGTGTCCAGCGCGCAGGCCGCGCGGAGCAGGCTGCGCGGTTCGTGCGGCGCGAACAGGCAGCGGGTCTGGTTTCCGTGATCGCCGGCCAGGGCGAGCACGGTGTTGTCGTAATCGACCATGAGGGCGACGAAGCCGCGGCGTGCCATCGCCGCGGTCACCGCGTTCGCGGCGGGGATATTGCCGAGCAGATCGGCCTGGGGGTCCTTGCCGAAATTGGTGCCGACGAAGTACAGGAACAGCGGATGGCGGTGGCCATCCGCCGACGCCGGCTCGAATCCGCGCGTCTGATATTCCCGTCGGCAGTCGGCGCTGTTGTCCACGGTCCCCGCGTATGTCGGCGGCAGCGCGATCTCCCGGATCGCCTCCCAGTCCTGCGCCGAAGCCACGCCCACCGGGCCGGAGCAGCCGAGCAGCAGGGCAACCAGGCCCAAGAGCGTCATCCGCCAGCACGAACGCCCAGCTGCGCGAGCGCGCGCGTCACCATTGAGCACCAGTTCGTTCGCCACGGCGCCGAGCCTAGTTGCGCCCCTGCGGAGTTCCGGTCCTACGCGCCGAGAGACGAGTCCTTTCTCGACAGCCGACACCCGATTCACCACGGCGGGCGGCCGACCCCACGGCACCACCACCTCGGCGCGAGCTTCTCGGTCGATCGTCCGCCCGGCCGAGCGCGGCGGCTCACCGTGTGGCCGGGCTCCGTTCGTCCGCGGGCGCTTCCTGCACCGCAGGCGAGGCGGGCTTCCCGCGTAGCTGTGCCGACCGCGCGAATGCGATCCACGCCAGCATCAGCAACGCCACCCACACGTAGGCGTCGCCGACCACGTGCTGCCCGATCGACCAGCCGAGCTCCCGATCCTCACCCTGCGGCACGTTCTCGTGCGGGGCGATGTAGAACACCCAGGCGGCGGCGATCACAGCCAGCGAGCAGGCGATCGCGGCCTGGCGTGGCAGCCGGCTCGCGTACGCGGCCATGATCAGCAGACCGGGCGCCACCCACACCCAGTGATGCGACCACGAGATCGGCGACACCAGCAGGGCGAGCAGCGCGTTGGCGAACAGCGCCAGCGGCGGCACATCGGCCACCTTGCGCATGATCGTGTACACCAGCACCAGCGCCAGCGCGGCCAGCACCAGCCACAGAGCGGTGAAGGCGATACCGGAGATCCCGAAGCGGGCGAGCACGCCCTGGATGGACTGGTTGGTGTGGAACACCGATCCGGACAGTCCGGACATGTTGCCGCCGCCGAACCAGTATTCGAACGATTCGCGCGGCAGCACCGCGAAGGCGAGGGCGGTGACCGTCGCGCCGGTGGCGGCGGCGGTAATCGCGGCCTTGTAGTCACGACGCACCAGGAAGTACAGCACGAACGCGGCCGGGGTCAGCTTGATCGCGGCGGCGATACCGACCAGCACACCGCGCGGCCACTTGGTCTTCTCGGGCAGGCAGTCGGCGGCGACCAGGCCCATCAGGATCAGGTTCACCTGACCGAAGTCCAGCGTGGACACCGTCGGCTCGAGCAGCAACGTCAACGGCAGCGCGGTCGCGGCCGCCCACCAGCCGAGGCCACGCTGGTGCGGCCACATCCGGCGGGCCACCAGGAACAGGGTCAGTGCGAGCGCGGCCACCGAGACCGTGAAGTAGCTGACGACGGCCACATTCCACGGCAGCAGCGCGAACGGTGACAGCGCGAGCGCCGCGAAGGGCGGGTAGATGAACGGCAGGCCGATGCCGAACGACGTTTCCGGCAGATCGCCGTACAGGTCGCCGCCATCGCGCAGGGTGTCGATGCCGATCCGGTAGACCTCGAGATCGATGAAGCCTCGGGAGATGTGATCCGACAGCCAGAAGGCGACGACGATCGCGAGCAGCACCGGAATACACCACGGCACTACCCGGACCCACCGTGTGGGCGATGTGAGCAGACTATGTGTCATAAGGAGGGGTGTGTGTTGTGTGGCCCCGGACTCGGCTGGGCGTCGTTCCCTGTCGATCCTGCTTCCCGGCGTGTTCGGATTCCGACCACCTCCCCACTGCTCGACGACCTCGGCAACCATACACAAACGTGGCCTGTCGATGGGAACGAGGTGCGTCCGGCCCGCGTCAGGTCAGCCCGTGCTCGTAGGCGAAGGCGGCGGCGGCGGTTCGCGAGGTGACACCGAGCTTGGTGAAGATATTGGACAGATGCCGCGCTACCGTCTTCTCGCTGAGCACGAGCGCGGACGCAATGTCGGTATTGCTGTGTCCGGCTGCCACCAAACGCAGCACCTCGAGCTCACGGGGCGACAGGCCGGCCGGCGCACGCGGGGTCAGCAGTGCGGTGACCTCGCGTTCGGCGGGCGCGGCGCCCAGTTCGGCGAAGACCCGACGCGCGGCGGCGAGTTCCGATCGGGCCGAATCCTCATCGCCGAGCGCTCGCAGCGCTCGACCGATATCGACCTGGCAGCGCGCCGTCTCGTACGGAGCCCCGAGCTCGGTCCAGATGCGGACCGCGCGACGCAGCTCCGGAACGGCCATGGCGCAGTCGCCGCGCGCTATCGCGACGCACCCGGCGGCCCGCGCCGCCATCGCATGCAATGGCGCGCAGCCGAAGTTCGCGGCGATCTCGGCCAGCTCGTGGCTCAGCGCCGCCGCTTCGTCCGTCTCCCCTGCCGCGAGCAGGATGTCTATCGCCGCGGGCAGTAGCCGGCAGCGGTGCACCGGGTCCGCCGCTTCGGCGACCAATCTGCGCACCGCTCCGAGCGCGGCGGCGGTACGGCCCCGGATCGACCAGAGCAGTGCCAGCCCGGGCTGTGGCTCATGCCCGTAATCGATCGCCCCGGTGTAAGCGTCGCCGGCCTCGTCGAACGCGCCGCGGATCCGCAAGACATCACCGCGCTCGGCCAGCGCAAGACCGGCTGCGGCCGGTGACTGGGCGATGAGGTAGCGGCGGACCGCCAGGGCGAACTCCTCGAGGGCTGCCTCGTAGGCGCCGTGCAGGCGCATCAGCTGCCCGCGGTGCACCGCGCATTGGCCGGTGAACAACACCAGGCCGGGTTGGTCGGCGCACCAGTTTGTCAACGCCACTGTCCATTGCTCCGCCCGGCCCAGGTCCGAGATCTCCTGGCAGGCCTCGATCATCGAGCAGTAGATGTGCCCGGCGAACATCGTCGAGACGCCGCCTGCCGCGATGCATGCCATCGCTTCGTCCATCAGCGCGAGCCCGCCCCGCACGTCCCCGCCGTACAGTGCCAGCCTGCCGTGCGCCGACAGGCCCATCGCGGTCAGGTCGGGGTCGCCGTAGCGGCGACCGTAGTCGATGATCTTGTCGGCGCATGCGGCCGCGGCCGGGTATTCACCGGCGAAGACGTTGCGCAGCATCACCGAAACCAGCACATAGCCATGTTCGACGACATCGTCGCCCACCTCGTCGAGTAGGCGCCGGGCCCGGCCCACCCAGCCGCCGGAGACCGCCGATTCGCCGGCCATCAGCAGGGTCTGTGCCAACCAGAACGCGCACCGGACGGCGGCGAGCCGATTGCCGTCGTCCACGTGCAGCTGATAGGCCCGCTGCATCGCCTGGATGCTGTCGTTGGTGTGGCCTGTGAGATAGGCGGCGGTGGCCAGCCGGGCGAAATCGTCGCCGCGCAAGGCCTCGGCGTCCGAGCCGGACAGCGCCTCGAAAGCCGCCACCCATTCCCGCCGCTCGTAGGCCTCACGAGCCTGCCGCAAACTGTCGACAACGCTCATAGCGCATCACCTGTTACAGGACGATACGCGCAGTTCGGCGCCGCGGTGGGCTCGCTGAGCGAGGCCCGGCCCGGCATCTCGTTGCCTGCCGGCGGGGCGGCGTTGCCGGATCGTCCGCTAGCGCCGCCGGACCGGCCCGCCCGGCCGGATGAACCTCAGGCCGCCGCCCGCACAGCGGTCTGCTCCCGTACCCGCGCATCGATCCGTCGCGCGACATACTCCGCGTCCCGACCGACTCCGGGAAGCACCATCGAGGAAAATGCGTACTGGAAACTCAAGCCGCAGAAGTACAGGCCGGGCATATCGTCGACCACACCGCGATATTCCTTCGGCCAGCCGTCCTCGCCGATGACGGGCAGATCGATCCAATCGAACACCTGACGGAACCCGGTCGCCCACACGACGTTCTGCACGTCGACGACCGTGCCGTCGTCCAGTTCCGGGAGCCCATCGCGGACTCCGCTCATCCGGGCGGTATTCCGGCGCACCCCGCGCTCGGCCAGGTCGGCCCGCTTGACCCGCAGCATGGGTCCGCCGTGCAAGCGCACCTCACGCATCGCCTTCCTGCCGATCGGGGTGCGCCGGGTGAGTACATGCCGCCATAGGAAAACCAGCACCGGCATGGCGAACCTGATGGCAGGGCGGTCCCACCGCACCGGGATCTGGCCGCAGTCGCGGCCGCAGAGGATGGTCCGGTGGGTGCCGGCCACTTCGTAGGCGATGTCGGTGCCGGAATGCGAGGCGCCAACCACCAGCACCGGCCCCGGCGCCAACTGCCCGGGCCTGCGGTACCGGCTCGAGTGCAGTTGGGTGATCGCCGGATCCAGTTCCGCGGCGAAGTCCGGGATGTAGGGCGTGCGGCCGAAGGTGCCGGTCGCGACGACGACGTTGTCGCAGGTGATGGTGTCGCCGCCGAGCCGCGCCACGAATCCTCCGCCTGGCCGGGCAGTCAAGCGATCGACACCGGTTCGCATACGCACCGGCAGATCCCAGTGCAGCGCGTACCGCTCCAAGTAGTCGGCCACGTCGTCCTTGCCCGGATAGCTCCACGGATCCGCGGACGGGAACGGCAGCCCGGGCAGCCCGTCGTACTTCGCGGGTGAGTACAGGCGCAGCGAATCGTAATGGCGCCGCCAGTTGTCGCCGATGCGGTCATTGCGGTCGACGATCAGCAATGGCCGGTGCCGTCGGCGCAGCGCGCTCCCGGTCGCCAGTCCGGCCTGTCCGGCCCCGATGATGAGTGTCTCGATGTGCTGGGTGGTCATGGTCGCCTCCTGAACCGATGGTTACGAGGCTCTCGACGCTATGGTTCGGCTGCGGGCGCATGCTTCGGGCGAATTGCCCATTCGAGTGGATGCGATCCTGCACGTAATCACCCATGTCCAGGCGCGCTGGATCCCGGGTACGGATCGGCTGCGGGTGCCGGCGACCGCTCGCGTTCTGCCGACGCGATATCGCTGTGGCGGTCCGCCCACGCCCGCTACGGCCCGGCTACCCCACGTCGCGACGCAGCCAGGTGATCTCCGCGCCCTCGCTGCCGCAGCGATAGACCTCGAGGTCTTCGTCCCAGGCCGTACCGAGGGCGCGGTCGAGTTCGGCGGCCAGGTCGTAACCGGAGTATTTGTCGAGTTCGCGTGCGGTTTGCAGCATCACGCGCAGGCGCATCTCACCGATGGTGACGTCGCCGTTGGCGCTGGTGGATCCGTGCCAGAGGCCGAGGGCCGGGACGAAGCTGTAGCGCTCGCCGTCCACGCCTTCGCTGGGGTCCTCGGTCACTTCGAATCTCAACACCGGCCAGGAGCGGAGGGCTTGGGCGATGCGCGCGGCGGTGCCGACAGGGCCGACCCAGTCGCTGGTTGCCCGCAGTTGGCCGGCGGCGGCCGGCTGGGCGGTCCAGCGGAGTTTGGCGGGGGCTCCGAGAGCAGAGGCGAGGGCCCACTCGATGTGCGGGCACAGCGCGGCAGGCGACGAGTGGATGTAGACCACACCCGCCGTCGCATCCGCGAACTGACTCGATGCGCGCACCACAGACACCTCCAGCTTCGACGAGGAACGTCTTCCCCAACGGTCCGTCGAACTGGCGTTGCCCGAGTGTACTCGAGTGTCCGGTGTTACACCTGTTACTTAGCCGACGAGTTGCTTCGGCGTGTCGCCTCCGCGATCACCGCATCGCTGAACGGCGGCCACACCGCCCGTGCCCAATCGCCGAAATTCTCGTCGCTCAAGGCGAGACACGCCAAACCGACTTCCGGGTCGACCCACAAAAAAGTTCCGGATTGGCCGAAATGGCCATAGGTTCGCGGCGAGTTCGCCGAGCCGGTCCAATGCGGGGTTTTCCCATCGCGGATTTCGAATCCGAGCCCCCAGTCGTTGGGACGTTGCGAGCCATAGCCGGGCAGAACGCCATTGCGTCCAGGGAACTGGACAGTCGTCGCCTCGGCGTGGGTCTCGGCCGAGATCAGCTGCGGACGCAGCAATTCCGCGGCGAAGCGCAGCAGGTCGGCGGCACTGGACCGGCAGGCGTGACCGGCCGATCCGTCCAGCACCGACGAGGTCATGCCCAGCGGTGCGAACACCGCGTCACGCAGGTATTCGTCGAACGCGATACCGGTCTGTCCGGCGACGAAATCGGCCAGCACGTCGAATCCCGAGCTGGAGTAGATGCGCCGCTGCCCTGGCTCGGCCATCACCTCGGTGGTGTCGAAGGCCAGCCCCGAGGTGTGCGCGAGCAGATGCCGCACGGTCGAGCCGGGCGGCCCGGCGGGCTGATCGAGTTCGATCGCGCCTTCCTCGATCGCGATCAGCACGGCGTAGGCGGCAAGGGGTTTGGTGACCGAGGCCAACCGGAAGACCCGGTCGGCGTCGCCCGCGACAGCGGTCTCGCCGTCGCCGAACACCACGCCGGCCGCCGCATGCCGGACCGGCCATTCGCTGATCTGCTCGAGTGCGCGCACGCAGCCGAGCCTACGAGACGAGCCCCGATACGATCGAGTAACCATGAGTGCGCAGCCCACGATCCACGGCGATGTGGCGGCCGGTTTCGGCCCCGTCGCCGACGCTTTCCGCCGCAATTTCACCCAGCACGGCGAGATCGGCGCCGCTGTGGCGATCTACGACGGTGCTCGGCCGGTGGTGGATCTGTGGGCCGGTCACCGTGATCGCGCACGGGCCGTGCCGTGGGAACGCGACACCATCGTGCCGGTGTTCTCCTCGACCAAGGGGATGGCGGCGTTCGCGCTCGCGACGGCGGTATCGCAGGGCCTGCTCGACTACGACCAGCCGGTGGCGAAGTACTGGCCGGAGTTCGCGGCGAAGGGCAAGGACGCGATCACGGTGCGGCAGTTGATCGATCATCAAGCCGGGCTGTCCGGGCTCGATCGTCCGGTGACGGCGGCCCAAGTCGCCGATCTCGATGGGCTGGCCGAGATCCTGGCCGCGCAGAAACCCGCGTGGCGGCCGGGCACCCGGCACGGCTATCACGCCTTGACTCTCGGCCTGTACCAGGGCGAATTGCTGCGCCGGGTGGATCCGAAGGGCCGCACGATCGGCCGCTTCTTCGCCGAGGAACTCGCGACGCCGCTGGGCTTGGACTTCTTCATCGGCCTGCCCGCCGAGCAGAGCCTCGACCGCGTCGCCGTCCTGTCCGCCACCAAGGGCCTGGACATCCTGCGCTATGAACGCGATATCCCGCTGCGCATCGGCGCCGAGGTCTACGCCAAACGCGGGTTGTCCTATGCGGCGCTGACCAATCCGCGCTTCGGCGCCCCCGCCCGTGCCGCGCGGCGGGAATTCCTCGACCTCGGCGTGGCCAGCCACGGCGGCGTCGGTTCGGCCCGTGCGCTCGCTGCCATCTACGGCGCCGCCGCCGGCCGCACCGGCACGCTTCCCATCGACGATGCGGTAATGGATCGACTGGCCGCCGACACCGCCGACGACGTCCCCGCCGACGATCTGGTGCTGCACACCAAGAGCCGCTACCACCTCGGCTTCCGGAAATCGCGCGGCGCGTTCCGATTCGGCTCCGATAAACGCGCCTACGGCACCACCGGCCTCGGCGGCTCCTTCGGATTCGCCGATCCCAGCACCGGATTCGGCTTCGGCTATGTCATGAACCGCCTCGGCATGGCCGTCCTCGACGACGTCCGCAGCCGCAATCTACGCGAGGCACTACTGCGTTGCGCCGGCTGATCCGACCGCCGATACCGCTCGGCGAGCCGATCCCGCGGAGTTGATCATTCGGATCGTCACGCTGCTCGCCGAGCGGTAATCGTCATCGATCAGCGTCGGTGTACTTGATGATGCCGCGGATGTTCTTGCCGTCCAGCATGTCCTGGTAGCCCTGGTTGATCTCCTCGAGGGAGTAGGTGCGGGTCACCATGTCGTCGAGGTTGAGCTGGCCGCTCTTGTAGAGCGAGAGCAGGCGCGGGGCGTCCTGGCGGGCATTACCGCCGCCGAAGATGCAGCCCTTGACCGTCTTCTGCAGCATGGACAGCAGGAAGCTGTTCATCTTCACCTCGCCGGCGTCCATGCGGCCCATCGAGGTGACGACGAGCGTGCCGGCCTTGGCGGTGAGGATCAGGCCTTCTTCGATGTAGTCGCCGTGCATTTCACCCATGGTGAGGATGACCTTCTCGGCCATCCGCCCTTCGGTGGCGTCCATCAGCGGCATGATGGCCTCGGCCATGCTGGCGTAGGTGTGGGTGGCGCCGAACTTCTGGGCCTGCTCCCGCTTCCACGGGTTGGGGTCGATGGCAACCACTTTGGAGGCGCCGGAGAGCACCGCGCCCTGCAGCGCGCTCATGCCGACGCCGCCGATGCCCGCGATGACCACGGTTTCACCCGGCATGACGTTGGCGACGTGGGTGGAGGAACCGAAGCCGGTGGGCACACCACAGCCGACCAGGCAGGCGACCTCGAACGGAATCGACGGATCGATCTTCACCACCGAGGTGTGGTGCACCGTCATGTACGGGGAGAACGTGCCGAGCAGGCACATCGGGATGACGTTCTCGCCCCTGGCCTGGATGCGGTAGGTGCCGTCGCTGATGGCCTGGCCGAGCAGCAGGCCCGCGCCGAGGTCGCACAGCGCCATGTTGCCCGCGACGCAGGCCGGACAGCGTCCGCAGGCCGGGATGAACGACAGGATGACGTGGTCGCCGACCTGGAGGTCGCTCGGCACGCCGGGGCCGAGTTTGGTGATCACGCCCGCGCCTTCGTGGCCGCCCATGACGGGGAAGCTCGGCATCGGCGTCGCGCCGGTGACGATGTGATGGTCCGAATGGCACATGCCCGCGGTCTCCATGCGGATCTGCACCTCGCCGGCGACCGGGTCGCCGATCTCGATTTCTTCCACCGACCACGGCTCATCGATCCCCCACAGGATCGCGCCCTTCGTCTTCATTCCTGTCGACCTCTCGCGTGCTTCAATGTGACTGCACCCACAGTACGAGAAAACTGTAACGCGTTCTAGTACCTGACAGAAAATTCATCTACTGCGCCCCGCGAGCAGCGCGAACACGTTCTATTATTGGAACCCGTTTTCAGCAGCGAGGCCGTCAACGGGCACGAGTGGGCACAGCGAAGCCACGCGATCGGCGCAGCACGGTTACTCCATCAAGCCGTGCGCCCGTTCGAACAGCTCGAGGGTGATGGCGTGCAGGAAATCGCCGACCTGTTTGGGCGCCTTACCTGCGAACGCCCTGGCGTGCGTGCCCTCGAGGACGATGCCGAGCTTGAAGCAGGCGAGCACGGTGTACCAGGTGACGGCGCTCAGATCGCGCTCGGAGAACTTCGCGTAATGGTCGACCATCTCCTGCGGCGTCGGCAGCCCGCCGACGGCGCCCAGCTTGCCCACCAGGGCCGCGCCGGTCGTGCCCGGCACCGGCCGGGTGGCGATCTGCCAGCCCAGGTCCAGCAGCGGATCGCCGATGGTCGACATCTCCCAGTCGACCATGGCGGCGACCTCAGGGCCGTCGTAGGAGAACATCATGTTGGCCAGGTGGCAGTCACCGTGCAGGATGCCGGGGGTCCACTGCGCGGGCCGGTTGCGGTCCAGCCACTCCCCCACCCGCTCGACACCGGGGATCTCCGGGCCCGGGTAGCCCTCGTTGGCCGAATAGGACTCGAGTTCGCCCATCCAGCGCGGAACCTGCCGCTCCAAAAAGCCTTCCGGCTTGCCGTAGTCGGCGAGCCCGAGTGCTCGGTAGTCCAGTGCGCCGAGGCGGGCGATCGCCTCGACGGCCGACAGGCCCATCTGCCGCCGGACCTCCGGATCGCCCGCGTGCAGTTCGGGCAGTTCGTTCTGGGGATTGAAGCCGGTGATCGGTTCCATCAGATAGAAGACGGCGCCGAGCACCGATTCGTCGGTACAGGCGGCGATCACCCGCGGCGCCTTCACCTCGGTCTCGCCCAGCGCGCCGAGCAGGCGGGCCTCCCGCCGGATGACCTCGTTGCTCTTGGCCCGCAGATGCTTCGGCCCGCGCCGCAGCACATAGTCGCGCCCACCGCGCCGGAACCGCAGCATGATGTTCTGGGTGCCGCCACCGAGTTCGGTGACCGCCTCGAACTCCCCCTCGGGCAGCCCCTGTTCGGTCATCCACTTCCCGACCACGGCGAAATCGACGACCTCGCGGTCCACACCTACCGGTTGCGCAACAGACATGCCCCACATTCTGCACCACCGCGCGCGCAAATCTGAAGGCAGCTGACAGCAGTTTCCTGATCGGGCCGGAGCGTAGGGTTCGGACCACCATGCGCACGCTGTTGATCGACAACTACGACTCGTTCACCTACAACCTGTATCAGCTGATCAGCGAGGTATACGGGATCGAGCCGACGGTCGTGCGCAACGATGAGGCGCGGGCGGTGCGGCAGCTGCGCCTCGACCGGTTCGACAACGTCGTCATCTCGCCGGGCCCGGGTCGGCCCGACGTCGCGCGCGATGTCGGCGTCTCGGCGGCGGTGATCCGCGAGACCGACCTGCCACTGCTCGGCGTGTGCCTCGGTCATCAGGCGATCGTGGTGGCCGAGGGCGGAATCGTCGACGCGGCGCCGGCCGCCCGGCACGGCTATCTCGATCGGATCGGCCACGACGGCACGGGATTGTTCGCCGGTCTGCCGCAGCGGTTCACCGCGGTGCGCTACCACTCGCTGTGCGCGGCCGGCCCGCTGCCCGCTGCGCTGGAGGTGACCGCGCGATCGTCGGACGGTGTGGTGATGGGCGTGCGGCATCGCCACCGTCCGCGATGGGGCGTTCAGTTTCACCCGGAGTCGATCGCGAGCGAGCACGGAGCCGCGATTCTCGCCAACTTCGCGAAGCTGACGGCGGGCCACCGGAGCCGCACGGCGAGTTCGCCGCCGAGCGCACTCGGGCCGCCATCCGCGCGGGTGACGGCCGACAACCCGATCACCTCGCCTGCCGGCCGTCGGTCGCCCTCTCCGATGGCCGAAGCCGAGCCCGCCGGCCGCGCCGCCGCGACCCCGGAACCGAACGGCGCTCACGGTGACTCGGCTACCAGAGCCGATCCACTCCGGCTCGAGCACCTCGTGATCGAGCGGGCGGTGGATACCGAAGCGATATTCCTGCGGCTGTACGCGAATTCCACGACGGCGTTCTGGCTCGACAGTGAGCACGTCGAGCCCGGCTTGGACCGGTTCTCGTTCCTCGGCGACGCGAGCGGTCCGCTGGCGGAGGTCGTGCGCTACCGGGTCGGCTCCGGGGTCGTGACGGTGACCGGGGCCGACGGTGAGCACACCGTACCGGGACGGATCCTCGACTATCTCGATGCGCGACTGCGGGAGCGGCGGATCGAGTTGCCCGATCTGCCCTTCGATTTCACCGGCGGCTACGTCGGCTATCTCGGCTATGAGGTGAAGGCCGAGTGCGGGGCCACGGCCGCGCATCGGGCGCGGACGCCGGACGCGCAGTGGATCTTCGCCGACCGGCTGGTGGTGGTCGACCACGAGGCGGGACGCACCCATCTGCTCGCCCTGACTGCTTCCGACGATTCCGCCGCCGTCGACTGGTTGCGCACCACAGCACAGGCGCTGGCATCCCTGCCCACCTGGGCCAATCCACCCGATCTCGCGATCGACGCCGATCCCGGTGCCGTCGCCGCCGCGCTCGAGCGGGGCCGGGAGCGCTACCTGATCGACATCGCCATCTGCCAGGACGCACTGCGGGCGGGCGAATCCTACGAGGTCTGCCTGACCGATACCGTCACCGTGCCCGCCACGGCCGAGGGCCTCGACGTCTACCGGACGCTGCGCCGCTGCAACCCCGCCCCCTACGCGGCCTACCTGCGCTTCGGCGACCTCGAGATCGCCTGCTCCTCCCCGGAGCGTTTCCTGAAGATCGATCGGCACCGCATCGTGGAGAGCAAGCCCATCAAGGGCACGGCGCCGCGCGGAGCCACTCCCGCCGAGGACGAACGACTGTGCCGGGAACTGGCCTCCAGTCCCAAGACCAGGGCCGAGAACCTGATGATCGTCGATCTGCTGCGCAACGATCTCGGCCGGGTCTGCGAGATCGGCAGCGTGCACGTGCCGAAGTTGATGGCGACCGAAACGTATTCGACACTGCACCAGCTGGTTTCGACGGTCCGCGGCACCCTGCGCCCCGGCGCCGGCGTGATCGATTGTGTGCGTGCGTGTTTCCCGGGCGGCTCGATGACAGGCGCGCCCAAGCTGCGCAC
The DNA here is from genome assembly GCF_058222935.1 of Nocardia sp. JCM 38205. Lineage (NCBI taxonomy): Bacteria > Bacillati > Actinomycetota > Actinomycetes > Mycobacteriales > Nocardiaceae > Nocardia > Nocardia sp. JCM 38205. Next base: position 551,621 of record NZ_JBYHFL010000005.1, read on the forward strand.
CATGGAAATCATCGACGAACTGGAGACCCGGGCCCGCGGGGTCTATTCGGGCACCATCGGATTCCTCGGACTGGGCGGCACCGCCGACCTCAATATCGTGATCCGCACCGCCGTGCTGCACGAGGGCAGCTGGCAGATCGGCGCGGGCGGCGCCATCGTGCTGGACTCGGTACCGGAGGACGAGTACGCGGAGATGGTGCTGAAGGCGGCGGCCACCCATCGTGCCGTCAGCGCTACGGGTGCCGCCGGACGACACCGGAACCACTACTCCGTCCCCCGCGAAGCGGCTTCCGTGGAGTGAAACTCCCCGGTCCGCCCGTCGGGAGCGGCGAGGCATTTTTCGGACGAGGTGGTGCAGCCCTATCGACGCTTGGACCGCCCCTGCCCCTGATCCTTCGGATCCGGCGCCGGAGTGTCCTCGGCACGACCCGCCAGGCGCCCGAGGATGCTCACTCCCGGCAGCTTCGACAGCGCACCGAACAGGTCCTCGCCGAGGGAGATCATCGCTTCCAGGCGCGGCAGCAGCCGGTCGTAGGCGGCGAAGGCCGGATCGGCCAGCGCCAGCGTGCGATCGAGCCGATCGATGGTGGAGTTGAGCCGATCGATGGCGGTGGACAGGTTGTCCAGTAGGTCGGGCAGCTGCGCGGCGAGCTGCGCCGAGGCCGGTGGCAGGCGCACCGCGGCGTCGAAGGAGTAGCCGGCGGTCATCCGCGCGGCATCCAAGGCCTGGCCCGCAGCGGTCTGCGCCGCCTCCACCGCCGACTGGGCCGCGGCCAGGACGTCGCCCGGGTTGGGCACCTTCCGTGATCCGGGCGCCCGCCCCGGCGGCTGCTTGCCCGCATCCTTCGGATTCGTCATAGCACTACTGTGCCCCAACCTGCGCCGATGCGACAGGATTGGGTACGCAGGGCCCGAGGGTGTCGGTGGCCGCGCGGCCACCGTTTCACGGACGGCGATCGGCTGCCCCGGCTGTCCGCCGGGCCTGTCGGAGGGCCGTGGCATAGTTCGACAACGATGAAACTCAGCAAGGGCGCGAACGCGCCGGTACCGACTTCGCTTCTAGCCGTGGTTGTTTCATGGCGTTCGGAGCATGCGGTGGACGCGCACGCGCTGCTGCTCACGGATTCGGGCACGGTGCGCAACGATCGTGATCTGGTGTTCTACAACGCGCCCAGGCACATCTCCCAGGCTGTCACCCTCGATCAGGCGGCACCGGCGGGCACGGCACGGCTGAGTGTGTCGTTGCCGCGCACCGAAGCCGAGATCGCGCGCATCGTGGTGTCCGGCTCGATGGACGACGGCAGCTTCGCCGACGTCGCCGGCCTCACCGTGACGGTGCACGATGCCGACGGCGCGGTGGCGGTGTTCGAGATCGAGGGTTCGGAGCCGGTGGCGGCGATGATGTTCGGCGAGTTCTACCGGCGCGCGGGGCAGTGGCGATTCCGGGCCGTGGCGCAGGGCTGGGAGTCCGGAATGGCCGGGCTGGTCACCGAGTTCGGTGTGGTCGTCGACGAGCCCGGCGGCCAGACCACCCCACCGGCGGCCCACGAGCGCGCACAACGTGCGCCGGGGGGCGTGCTCACCCAGGAGTCGCGCACCGCGCCGACGCTGACGTTGCGTCGCGAGGTCATCGCGGAACAACCCGCCGAGCCGGCACCGCCACCGCACCCCGAACGCGCCGACTGGCATGTCGACCCGCACGACGGCACCCGGCTGCGCTGGTGGGACGGCTCTCACTGGACCGGCGACACCCGCCCGCGCCTGCCGGTGCCTCCGCACAGCTGCGACCGGTGCGGTAACCGCAGGCGGCGCAAGATCTTCGGCGGCTTCCACCCGTGCCGGGCCTGCGCCGAGGAGATCGAGGAGTACCTGACCCACTGGCACACCCAGGTCTGGCGGGTGCTGTCCGGTCCGGGGCCACAGGGGCCCGAATGGGAACAGTTGTGGGCCTCGTTGCGGTATCAGCGCATCGACGAGCGCGTCGGGCGCGCTTCCCTGCAACCGCTCGCCCTCGACCATATGGAGCGGATGGTGGCCTTCGCGATGGCCGACGGCCAGATCGAGGGCCCGGAATTCGAACGCTTCAAAGAGACCATCGCCGAGCTCGGGCTGAGCGGACCGGCCATCGACGACCTGTACCGCCGGATGCATCGCGGCCGTACCCTCACCCGGTTGCGCGCGGGCGATCTGCCGACGGTGCGCGGCCACGGCCTGCACCTGGACCCCGAGGAACGGGTGCATTTCGACGCGGGCGCCACTCAGATCCGGGCACTGGCCAAGGGACCCAAGTACACCGACGGGCGGTTGATCGTCAGCAACAAGAAGCTGCGTTTCGTCGGCTCCGACTCCGGCATCGAGCTGCCGTGGTCACGGATCGTCTCGGTCGCCATCGAGCGCGAGGAAAGCTCGGGCGCCGACACCGTGGTGATCGCCGCGACGTCGGCGCGCGGCGGTGCCCGATTCGCGGTCGACGATCCGCATTTCCTCGCCGCGGCCGTCGAGGGTGCGCTCCGGGTCGCCAAACGCCTGGCCCTCACCCCAGGGCAGCGCGATACCCGCAGCATTCCGCAGGAGGTGAAAGCCGAGGTGTGGCAACGCGACGGCGGGCGATGCGTCGAATGCGGCGACGGCCATTACCTCGAGTTCGACCACATCATTCCGCTCAGCCGAGGCGGGGCCACCAGCGCCACCAACCTGCAGATCCTGTGCCGGGCCTGCAACCGAGCCAAGGGCGCGCGGATCTGAGCGCTCAGCCGGGGATGAACCCCGCCGAGCGGCCGAGGTCGGCCAGCATGGTGTCGAACAGGACCTCCGGATTCGACAGCGGCACCGGATAGTTGCCGAACACCTCGAGGGTGACGTGCCCGTACAGGCGCGCCCAGATCTGGATCATCAGATAGGTGACGCCGAGGTCGATGCGATCGGCGGCGGCGGGCTGGCCCGCCTCGGCGAGCGCGGCCAGCAGCTCGGCCTGGAAATGTTGCAGGTCGGCCCGCAGCTCATCTGGGATGTCGTCGGCGGGTGGGGTGATGACGTCGTAGGTGGCCAGCAGCCTGCCCGCCGCCGCGAGGAAGATCCGGCCGAACGGCTCGTCGAAGCCGCGCACGCCGCGTCCGGCGCCCGGTGAGGCGAACACGAGCGTGAACTCCCTGGTGTGGGCCAGTGCCCAGTGCCGGAACCCCTGGCAGATGGCTAAGAACTGGACCGCACCGTCGTCGGGCAGTTCGGCGATCCGGTCCGACAGTTCGGCGGCCAGGTCGGCGCAGATCTCCAGGCGCAGGGCTTCCATCAGGTCGTCGAGCGACTTGTAGTACCGGTACAGCGCGGGGGCGGTGACGCCGAGCGAGCGGGCGATGGCGCGCAGGGTGACCGCGTCCGCGCCGTGCTCGACCAGCAGAGCGCGGGCGGCGCGCCGGATATCGGCGTCGGTGATCACCGGCGCGCGCCCCCGCGGCACGGGTTGGCTGATCCGGAGGTTCACGCCGGGCCCACCTCCCGGCGCACACCGGCGGCATGCGATGTGGTCACGGCTGATCTCCTGCGGGTCCCGGGCGTGCACCCTCGAGTAGGTCCGATAGGAGATGTAACCACAACCGGCCGACGAGTAAACGCCGTTTAGTAATGTCGGTTAACTCACCCTGGCCGGTCGACGCCGCCACATGTCCGATCGACTCAGACCTGGTCAGGTGACCGGTTCGAGTGGTGGCGGCACCCACGCACCGGCCGTGGCAGCTTCCTTCGGCGCATACATGCGCAACACCAGCGAAAACTGCCCCGCGGGCGGGATCGGCAGCCAGTTGCCCGCGGGCACTCCGGTACCGGGATCGGCGTATTGGACCGCGAGTTCGAGCGATCCGTCGGGCTGGAATACCACCGGCATCTGATGGCCGATGGAGTAGATCCCGGCCGGGTTGGCGACCAGATGCCCTTCGGGACCGTAGGCCGTCAGCGACCAGAAGGCATCCACCGGCGGCGTCTGGCCGGGCGCGAACCGCAGCCGGAACGGGACCGGCAGCCCTTGGTCGCCCGCGTCGCCGAACAGCGTCGGGTACATCACGTCCTCGGCGAGATTCGCGCCGAGGCCGCGATCGGCGGTCGAGGCCCGCAGCAAATAGTTGGTCCCGTAGCGGCCGATGGCGGTATTGATCACCCAGCCGTTGACCGTCCTGGTCCCGGGGTCGAGATATACCGCGATCTGCCGTTGCGCGGTATCCGCCCCGGCGGTCGATTCTTCGGCGCTGATGCCGCGGGGGTGCCCGCCCGGGGTGATGCCGATCGTCGCGAAACGGTCGAGCGCGGGCGCGTCCTCTGGGGCGGGCGGATTGTCGTCCATCAACCGGCACAGGCGGTGGAAGAAGTCGCCGGCGGGCATGCGCGCCACCACGTCGACCGGCGGTTCCGGCAGTTCCACCGGCCCGTCCGGAGCGGGCGGCGCCGGCTCGCCGTCGCTGGGCGGCCACGCGCTCAACGGCAGCAATCTCAGCTGTGCCTGGATCGCGCGGACCGCGGGCACATCGTCGGGACCGTTCACCTGAATCCGGCCGAGCAGCCACACCATCCTGGTCGGCATCGGCAGGTGCCGCATCCCCTCCGGCACCTCGCCCGACCACTCGGGCCCGGAGATCAAATACGTGTAGGGCGCCCGCGGGCTCTCGGCCTGCGGGCGCACGCTGCTCGGGTTGTGCACGCTATTGGTCCAGGCATCCAGCAGCGGCATGATCCAGTAGCGGCGCGGGTCGATCGCGGGCACCCGCAACACCATGGGCTCGGCGCGCAGATCGAGCCACGCCGACGAGTACAGCGAATCCAGGCCCACCCGGCGCGCGCCCCGACTACTCGGCACCGGCAGCGCGGTGCCGTGCACGAACCGGTTGTTCCCGATGCCTGCGGTCATGGCTTCGCGGCTGGCGTCCATGAGCACCAGCGGATAGCCGAAGACGTAGGCCTCGGTCGCGACGTCGATGCGATCCTCGGGGGTGCCCGATGGCGTGGCCGAACCGTCGTCGGCGGATTCGCCGCAGGCCGCGAGACCGGCCGCGGCGACCATCGCCCCGAGCACGGCGCGGCGGGAAAACGCCGGTCGCTCATCGGATGCCGAGTCCGGCGCCGTCGGCCCGGCGTACTTCGGTGCGGTGCGACTCATCGCCGAACTCCCTGCTTTCCGAGATCGCCGGAGGTGGAGAGATACGCGAGGAAGTATAGCCACCGATTTGCCGGCTCAGGCCGGCATCGCGACCGCGGGGATTCAGGTGCCGAGCACGGCATTCATTATGGTGCCCGCACTGGTGGCGACCGTGCCGCCGATCATCGCGCCGGCGACCATCTTCGGCGACTGCAACGAACCGCCGCTCCACTTCTCCCAGGCGAACCGGCCGCCCGCGTAGACGATGCTGATGATGCCCGACAGCATGGCGAGCCAGGTGGCGTACCGGACGAACTGCTGCGCCTTGTCGGCCAGCGGCGGCGGCTCGGGTGTGGGGTCGCTCATCTGCGCGAGCGTCGTGACCGTGTCCACCAGTGACGTCGAGATACTCACGTCCCTACCCTCTCCGTGCAACCGAACCGATATCCACTGCTCAGGGGCGTAAAACGTTCCGCACCAAGCGAATCGACGCGTTCGGTGGTGTCCCCCGCACGCTCCATCATCCCGGACCCTCATCGGATACCGCAAGTGTTGGCACACAGCGGTTTTGACCGCAGCGGCGACGCGGAAACACCAGTTCAGGGCCACGTGACTGCGATCGGCGGAATGACCGGATACGATTTGTTCGAAGAGTTCCCGCCCACCCCGAACCAGAGTGAGCAGCGAGATGATCCTGGCCGCCGTTTACGACACCGTCGCGCAAATCGGCAACCCCACTCCCGAAGCGCCGCCGATGTCGGAGAAGATTCTCCAACTCGTCCGCTACCTGACCTGGTTCGTGCTGCTGTCCGGGGTCTGCGGCATCATCTACGCGGGCGGCAAGTTCGCCTGGGAGAAGTGGACCGGCGGCGGCCTGGAGTCGCCGAAGATGGTGGCCGGCGCGATGATCGGTGGTGTGGTCGCCACCAGTGCGGGCACCATCATGAACGCCGTCATCGGCTGATCGCGTTCGCCTGCCCGCCGGCGTAGCCGGGTGAGCTTGACCTTCGAGTTGGTTGAAGCCCGATGATGGCCGGGTGACTGCGGACAGGCAACTGATCACCATCGGGGTGCTGGCGCGCGCGTGCGGGCTGACGCCGAGCGCGCTGCGCTTCTACGACGACTGCGGCCTACTGGTGCCCGCCGAGGTCGACGCCACCACCGGCTACCGGTACTACACCGACGACCAGCGCGAACGCGCGATACTCATTCGCAAGCTGCGCGATATCGGCATCGGGCTCGATACCGTCGCCACGATTCTGTCCGCCGAGACGGACCAGGCCGCGCGGCTCCTGGACGAGCATGTGGACGCGATGGCGCGCCGGGCCGAGGAAGCCGCGGCGACGGCTGCCGCGATCAAATCCGAGCTCGCGGCCCTACCCCGGGTGACGCTGCCGGGTGCGCTGCTGGCCGAGGCGATCGGCCAGGTCGGATCGGCGGTCGCGCGCGACGGCGAGTTCCGGGTGCTCACCGGCATTTTCATCGAAGCCGGGCACGAGGCCGTCGTGCTCACCGCCACCGATCGCTATCGGCTGACCACCCGCACCCTGGTACCGCACTCATGGAAGGGTGCGAGCTGGTCACGGGTGGTGGACGCGGGTGAGCTGGCGCGGACGGTGCCCTGGTTGATGGAACAGACCGACATCGCGCTGCGCCCGCGCGCCGGTGTCGTGCAGCTGACCGGCGGTGGAACCGAGCACCACTGCGCCACGATCGAGGAGCAGTTCCCGGACCATCAGGCGCTGCTGTCGGAGCTCGCGCCGGTGCGGACCCGGGTGATCGTGGGACGCGGTGAGCTGGCCGACGCCCTGGAATCCGGTGGGGACGTGCTCCGCATGTCGATCCGTGGGAGCGCCCTGACCGTCGGTGCGGCCGGCGTCCTCCCGGCGACGGTGAGCGGCCCGGATACCGCGCTGGCATTCGCTCGCTCCACCCTGCTCCCCGCGCTCACCGCCGCCGTCGGCCCCGACATCATGCTCGACATCGCCGCACCCGACCTGCCCGTCGTCATCCGCTCGGCCACCGACGGCGATCTGACCACGCTCGCCATGCCGACCCGGCTACCCACCGACTCCGAGGAGAATCCCGCATGACCGATCCGACCATGGCCGCCATCACCGAGGCAGTCACTCGTGGCCGCGCCGGCGACGGTGACGGCGCCCGCACGGCGCTCACCGAACTGTGGGCCGACCTCGGCCCGCACGGCGACCCGCTGCACCGCTGCACCCTCGCCCACTATCTCGCGGACCTCCATGACGATCCCGCCGAGGCATTGACCTGGAACATTCGCGCGCTGGATGCCGCCGAAGCGCTCACCGACACCCGCACACAGCAATTCGACGCTGCCCTCGAGGTCCGCGGGTTCTTCCCGTCGCTGCATCTCAATCTGGCCGACGATTACCGCCGCCTCGCCTCCTTCGACGCCGCCCGCGCTCACGTCGCGGCGGCCCGCCGCCATGTGGATGCGCTGCGCGCGGACGGATACGGCGCCATGATCCGCACCGCGCTCGACGAGGTCGAGGCCGCCATCGAGGCCGGTGTCACCATGCGCCGCGAATCCGCCCCCACGGGCAGGCCGGGCGACCGCGGCTGATGCGGGGCGGCCGCTGATGCAGCGAACACGCCGCGAGCGATCCGGGTGCGCTGGGGATCGCCCGCGGCGAAGCCGATCAGCGTCGCTGCAACGTCACCCCGGCCAGCGGATACGGCGCGGCGACCGGGGTGTCCGCGATATTGATGGTCCCGATCCAATGCCCTTGGCGTGGGTCGATATCGCGCAGATCCAGCCCGATCGGCACGAAGTCGAAGCTCACATAGGTTTCGTCGGTACCGACCGGACGCTGGTGGCCCGCCCGGCTGAAGGTCGGGCAGACCAGTACGACGGTCCTGCCATCCACGAACACTTGCAGATCGCAGTTCTCCAGCGGAGATCCGATGACGTTCGAGGGGTGGCGGATCACGTGGTAGGTGCCCGGCGGGATGACTCCGTTGCGCGGGAATTCCGGATCTTGCGCGGAAGCGACGGCAGGCGCGAGGCCGAGCGCCGCCGCGGCGAGCACGGCACCGGCCACGAAATGACGAGGTTTCACTGCGGCTCCTTCGGGTTTTCGTCCACCGTAGGTGGCTTCGTCCGCGCGGACCTACCGCGAGTGCTGCGTGTCGCGGCGGGAGTCGGCCGCCGGTCTCCGAACCTGCCGAGGCGCTGCTCGAGCACGGCCTGCTCGGCGGGGTTGCGGGTGAGTGCGAGGGCGCGCTGGTCGGCGGCGACGGCTTCCTCGGCGCGGCCGAGTTCGCGCAGGAGTTCGGCGCGGGTGGCGTGCAGCAGGTGATAGTTCGCCAGCGGGCCGGCCAGCTCATCCAGTTCGGCCAGGGCCGCGCGCGGCCCGTCGGTGTGGGCGAGTGCGATGGCGCGGTGCACGCGGATCACCGGTGACGGCGTCAGCCGCAGCAGCATGTCGTAGAGCACGACGATCTGCGGCCAATCGGTGTCCGCCCAGCTCGGGGCCTCGGCATGGCAGGCGACGATCGCCGCTTGCAGCTGGTACGGGCCGGGACGTTTCTGGCGGCCTGCCTCGGTGAGCAGCCGGATCGCCCGGTCGATGGCCGGATGGTCCCATGCCGCGCGATCCTGATCACGTAGCAGCACGATCCGCCCTTCGGCGTCGAATCGCGCACTGGCCCTGGCGCGGTGCAGCCGGATCAACGCGAGCAGGCCCATGACCTCCGGCTCGCCCGGGAGCAGCCGGTCGGTCAGGGTGGCGAGCCATTCGGCGTCGGCGGCCAGATCACGTCCGCCGGCGTCTTCGGTGGCGAGGTAGCCCTCGTTGAAGAGCAGGTAGATGACGGCGAGCACCTCACCCACGCGGGCGCCGAGCTCGTCGTCGGCGGGGATGCGGTACGGAATGCCGGCCTGGCTGATTTTGCGTTTGGCGCGGGTGATGCGTTGGGCCACCGTCGATTCCGACACCAGGAACGCCTTCGCCAGCTGGGCCGTACTCAGCCCGCACACCATGCGCGAGGTCAACGCCACCTGGGCTTCGCGGGACAGGGCCGGGTGGCAGCAGGTGAACATCAGCCGCAGCCGGTCGTCGGGTTCGTCGTACACCGGCCACTGCAATTGGCGCAGCTTGTCGCGGTAGTTCGCCTCCCGTCGCAGTACATCCAACCCGCGCCGGCGGGCGACGGTGAACAGCCAGGCCTGCGGTTGCTCGGGAATCCCGTCCACCGGCCAGGTGCGCAGCGCCTTCTCCACCGCGTCCGACACCAGGTCTTCGGCGGCGGAGAAATCACCGAGCAACGACACCAGCGCCGATGCCAGCCTGCTGCCGTGCTCGCGCACCACGTCCGCGAGCACGGCAGCCGCGCGCGGCTCGGTCACATCAGGACCGGCCGGATCTCTACCAGCGGGCATCCGGGCCAGGTTCGTGCCATCGCCAGCGCCTCGTCCAGGTCGGCCACATCGACCTCGACATACCCGCTGACCACCTCCTTGCCCTCGACGAACGGACCATCGGTGATCAACGGTTCACCGTCGGTGTCGAGCCGAACCGTCGTCGCCGTATCGGGCTCGGCCAGCTTGCGATTGTGCAGAATCCTGTCCGCATACCGCGCCAACCACTCCTGAACCTCCCCGAACCCCCGATCCCGTTCCTCCTGATCCATCGCCTCCCACTTCTTCTCCCACTGCTCGGTCTCGCAGAACATCAGCACGTATTTCATGCCGGTTCACCTCCTTCTACCCATTAGACGATCGGGGACCGCAGGAATCCGACAACCGGCCCGAGTCATTGCCGGACGCCGGTGGGAACGGTTCATCGAGATGCGTGCGCGACGTCGACCACGAGAGCCGGGCGACGCTCGGCCGCTGTCGTGGCCGGGCTCTGCTCGCTACACTCGTCTACCGGCTCGATACGGCCGTTCGTGGTTGGGGCCGGGTGGTCCGGAGGGTGGGATGCCGGGCGCTCGTGAATCGAGCACCACACCGATCGAGCTCGTCTAGGGTGTGGGTGCGGTTAGGCCGCACAGTCAGTGAATGCGTGATCAGCGGGATGTTCGTGGTGCTCCATCGAATTGAAAGGCGCTGCATGGCAAGGGACTTGACGCAACTCGAGCTGCTCACCGAGCTGGAACCGGTGGTGGCGACCAATATCGACCGGCACTTGGCCACGGCCAAGGACTGGCATCCGCACGACTATGTGCCGTGGGACGAGGGCCGCAACTTCGCGGCCATGGGCGGACAGGATTGGCATCCGGAGCAATCGCGGCTGTCGGAGGTCGCCAAGGTCGCGATGGTGACCAATCTGCTCACCGAGGACAACCTGCCCTCCTACCACCGGGTGATCTCGGAGAACTTCTCGCAGGACGGCGCCTGGGGCACCTGGGTGGGCCGGTGGACAGCCGAGGAGAACCGGCACGCCATCGCCATGCGCGACTATCTGATCTGCACCAGGGCCGTCGATCCCGTCGCTCTGGAAAACGACCGGATGGTGCACATGACCCGTGGTGTACACGCACCCGAGGGCTTCAGCGGCGTGCTCGACCAGGTCGCCTACGTGACCATTCAGGAGCTGGCCACCCGGATCAGCCATCGCAGCACCGGACGGGTCTGCGAGGATCCGATCGCCGATCGCATGCTGCAACGCATCGCCGCCGACGAGAACCTGCACATGATGTTCTACCGCAACGTCACCGCGGCGGCCTTCGACATCGCCCCGGATCAGACGATGGAGTCGGTGACCCACATCGTGAAGACATTCTCCATGCCGGGCACCGGCATGCCGAACTGGCGCCGCAACGGCGTGCTGATGGTCAAGCACGGCATCTACGACCTGCGCCAGCACCTCGACGAGGTCGTGCTGCCCGTGCTGCGCATCTGGAATGTGTTCAAGCGCAACGATTTCGGGCCACGCGGCGAGCGCAGCCGGGAAGAGCTCGGCGAGTACATGGAAAAGCTGACCCGGGACGTGATCAAGTTCGAGGAGCAGCGCGAGCGCATTCTCGCCCGGGAAGCGGCCCGCGTGGGATAGCGGATCCGGACCTCACACCACCGGGAGTTCGACGACGAAGCGGGCGCCACCCTGCGGCGCCCCTTCGACGCGGATCACGCCCTCATGGCGTTCGACGACGTCGCGGACGATGGCGAGGCCGAGTCCGGCACCGCCATCGTCGCGGCTGCGGGCCTCGTCCAGGCGGACGAAACGCTGAAAGATCCGTTCCCGATCGGCCTCGGGGACGCCGGAGCCGTCGTCGACGACGTCGATGACAGCGGTGCCCGCCGTGCGCGTGAGACCCACCCGCACCGACGTTTCCGCGTGCCGCTGGGCATTATCGACGAGATTGCCGAGTACCCGGGCGAGCTGCGAGCGGCTTCCGGCCACCTCGATCGCCTCGTCGGGCAGCGTGCACGCCACCGGTATGCGGTCACCGATCCGGTGTGCGATCTCCTGCTCGATCAATGTCCGCAGATCCACCCGGTCGGTCCGCCGTTGCTCACCCGCGTCGAGCCGGGCCAGCAACAGCAGATCGGCCGCGAGCTGCTGGATCCGGACGGTGTCGCCGAGCACACCGTCCATTTCGAGCAGATCCGGATGCGCTTGCGCCACCTCGAGTTGGGTGCGCAGGCTGGCGATCGGACTGCGCAATTCATGAGCGGCGTCGGCGATGAAGCGCCGCTGGCGTTCCGAGGATTTCTCCAGTGCGGCGAGCGTCTCGTTGGTGGTGGCGGCCAGCCTGCCGATCTCGTCGCGCGAGCGTGGTTCGGGGACCCGGCGGGAGAGATCACCGTGCATGATCTCGGCGAGCTCACGGCGGATCGCTTCCACCGGCCGCAAGGCTCGCCTGGTGACCAGCCAGGTCACGGCGGCGACCACGGCCAGCAGCAACGGCAGCCCGATCAGCATGGCGCGTCGCGCGTCGGCGACGGCGCTGTCGGCGGTTTCCAGCGAGGCGGCCGCGTAGACGATGACCGGTTGGCCGTTGGCAAGGGTGGCCGGTAGTGCGGCTACCCGGAAGTTTTCGGGAGTGTCGGCGTCGGGTGGGGTCAGCGCGACGTCGCTGAAGGTGACCTCCCCGGAGCCCGCGCCGGCCAGGCCTCCGCTGCCCATCGTCCCCGCGCCCGCGCGCTCAGCGGCCGCGCCACCATTCGAGCCGGTGGCCGATCCTTCGGCCGGCTCGTCCCCGGAGCTTCCCTCTTCGGAGTCCTCGTCCTCCTCATCGTCGTCATCGTCGTCTTCTTCTTCACCTTCGTCGCCTTCGCCACCGCCTGTACCGGAAGCACTGTGGTCTCCGCCGGTCGTCTTCGGCGTGATGTCGGTCAGCGGCGCGGTGACGGTCAGTTCCTCGTCGGCGGCGAGCACGGCGCCGTCGATCGAAACAACTTGTGCCGGTTCGTCATCGGGGTCCGGGAAGCGCAGGCGGGCGAGATCGGTACCGGCGTCGAGCTGGGCGACGATATCGTGCGCGGTTCCCTCCGCCTGCATACTCGCGCTCTCGACCAGGTTGTTGCGGAGCGCTGCGAGCACCAGTAGGCCGGTGGCCGTCAGCGCCAGCGCCACCACGACCGTCGCGGCGGTCGTGGTGCGCGCTCGTACCGAGCTCCACGGCGAGCTGCGGCGTCGCATCGGTTCACGCACGGTCGGCCGTCAGGCGATAGCCGGCGCCGCGGACGGTCAGGATGGTGCGGCAGGCGAAGGGCGCGTCGATCTTGCGGCGCAGCGCGCTGATGTACACCTCGACGATATTCGGGTCCCCGTCATAGGCGAAGTCCCAGACATGTTCCAGAATATCGGCTTTCGACACGACCTCACCGGCGCGGACGGCCAGGTGCTCCAGGACCGCGAATTCCTTGGCGGTGAGTGAGACCTCCTGTTCGCCGCGACGGCACAACCGGGTGGCAGGATCCAAGACGAGCTGTCCGACGCGCAGCACTGTGGCGCCCGCCCGGGTCCGTCTGCGCAGCAGGGCCCGGATGCGGGCGACGAGCACCACGTACGAGAACGGTTTGCTGAGATAGTCGTCGGCGCCGGTGTCCAGCCCCTCGGCCTCGTCGTACTCACCGTCTTTCGCGGTGAGCATCAGCACGGGCGTCTCGTGGCCCGCGGCCCGCAGCGTCGCGCACACCTGGTAACCGTTCATTCCGGGCAGCATGATGTCGAGAATGATCAGGTCGTAGTCGGCGGTGATGGCCCGGTGCAGCCCTTCGGCACCGTCGTGCACGACGTCGACGGCGAAACCCTCGGCGGACAAACCCTTTGCCAGTGCGAGGGCGAGACGTTTCTCGTCCTCCACGATCAGCAGACGCATGCGCCAAGAGTGGCAGATTCTTGCTGAAACGTCCTTCAGGTTGGTTCAGGTCGGCTTCAGCATTGCCCTGCCACAGTGGTCACCACATTCGCACCGCACACTCCCACAGGAGGTTTCATCATGGTCAGCATCCTGCGCCGGGCCACCGCCGGACTTCGCTGGGTCGTCGTCGGCGCCGTGGTCCTCGCGGCCGCCGGCATCGGCGTCGCCGCTCTGGTTCTCGGCAACGATTCCCAGCACACCATCGCCCTCGACCGGCCGATCACCGAATGGTCGCTGATGGCGAACCCGAGCATCGACCGCCAGGAGGCCATGAACACCGCCGCCGCGCAGGTGCCGGACGGCGTCGCGACCTCCGCCGAGTTCGATATCGAACTGGGTACCCCGGTGTGGGAGGTCGATGTTCGCACACCGGCGGGCGTCGAATACGACGTGACCATCGACGCCAACACCGGCAAGGTGCTCGGCACCGTCGACCACGACTGACGGTGCCGTAGCGATCGGCCCGGAGGCGGCGCCGGGCCGATCGTCATGCCGTTGCCGTGACGGGCCTCAGGCGAAGGCGGGCAGCTGCACCACCTGGCCCGCGTAGGCCAGTCCGGCGCCGAAACCCACCAGCAGTGCCGTATCACCCGGTTGCGATGCCCCGGTGCGCAGCAGCTGGTGCATGGCCATCGGAATCGAGGCGGCACTGGTGTTTCCGGTGTCGATGATGTCGCGGGCGATGGCCACCGAGTCGGGAATGTGCAGCGCACGGGTGAGGGCATCGGTGATGCGCATGTTCGCCTGGTGCGGGACGAAGGCGTCCAGCTCGTCGACGGTGACGCCCGCCTGTTCGAGCGCGTCGCGGCAGGCCTTCTCCAAGAAGGTGACCGCCCACCGGAAGACCGCCTGGCCGTTCATCCGGATATAGGGGCGCTCGGTGGTTCCTCCGGTGGCCTCGGCCTCCGCGACCTCGGCGAAATACTGCTGGAAATCCTTGTCCTGCTTGATCGCCGCGGTCTGGCTGCCGTCCGAACCCCAGGCAACGGGGCCGACGCCCTCTGTGTCCGATGGTCCGACGACGACCGCGCCCGCACCGTCGGCGAAGATGAACGCGCAGCTGCGGTCGGTCGGGTCGAGCAGATCCGACAGCCGCTCCACCCCGATCACCAGCACGTGCCGCGCCTGGCCCGCGCGCACCAGATTCGCGGCATTGGCCAATGCGTAGCAGAAGCCGGCGCATCCGGCCGACACGTCGAACGCCGCGGTGTCGTGCATGCCGAGTTCGGTGGCCACCACCGCACCCGCCGACGGTCCGAGCACCATCTGCGAGGACGTGGCCAGGATGACCGTGTCGATCTCGGCGGCGGCCAGGCCCGCCGCCTTCAGCGCGTCACCGGCGGCGGCGGTGCTCATGCCGACGATGGTCTCGTCGGCATCGGCCCAGTGCCTGGCGGCGATGCCGGACCGGGTGCGGATCCACTCGTCGGAGGAATCGATGCGGTCGACGATCTCGGCGTTGGGGACGACGCGGCGGGGGCGATAGACCCCGAGGCCGAGTAGGGCGGCATGGGCGACGGGGGTGGCGGTGGCGATATGCGCGGGCACGGGGTTCCTCTCCCTGTGAACCGATCGGTTCACGTCGTCGAAGTTCTAACATGGACCGATCGGTTCAATCAAGGCTTGGAGGACATCAGTGGCAGCCGGACCCCGCGCCCGACTGATCGCCGCGACCATCAGCACCGTGCAAGAACACGGTGTGCACGCCGCAGGCCTGAGCGAACTGCTCAAACGCGGCAACGCCTCGCGCAACTCGCTGTACCAACACTTCCCCGCGGGCAAGACCGAGCTGGTGGAGACGGCGGCCAGGATCGTCTCGCGGCTGGTGTATTCGCACGTCAGCGCCAGGGCCGAGGCATTACCGACGGCAGCGTCGGTCGAAGGCTGGCTCGACGAACTCTTCGCCTTCTGGCGCGAGGCCCTCGAAACCAGCGACTATCGGGCCGGATCGTTCATGATGGCGGCCGCACTGGACGAACTGACCCCGCCCGTGCAATCAGCGGCCGGGCAGGCGTTCGCGGAATGGACCGCCCGGCTCGCCGACGGGCTCGTCGCCGCGGGCGTCGAACGCGCCACCGCCTGCTCGGTGGCCGGTCTGTTGTTGTCGGTGATCGAGGGCGCCATCGTGCAGAGCCGCGCCCTGAAGTCGGCGCATCCGTTCGACGACGCACGCAACCAGCTCGCGGTGCTGCTGAGGACCTATCTGCCGCCGAGTTGACCGCGGGTGTTTGCCGAGGCCGTTGCCGGGCATCCGGCCGATGTCGGGGCCGTGCGGCAAGCAACGCGTGCGCGGCCGGTGCGACGAAAGGACCAGACCCGTGCCGAACAACACCACAGTCACAGCGCGCACGCCGATCCAGCTCGCGGCGATGGCCGTGGGCGCGGCGTTTCTCCTGGTAGGAGTCCTGGGATTCATTCCGGGCATCACCACGAACTACGACACTCTGGAATGGGCGGGCCATCATTCCGAAGCCCAGTTGCTCGGCCTGTTCAACGTGTCGATTCTGCACAACCTCGTGCACCTGGCCTTCGGTGTCGTCGGCCTGATCGCAGGCGCGAATCCGCCCGCTGCCCGCAGCTTCCTGATCGGCGGCGGCGCGATCTATCTCGTGCTGTGGATCTACGGCCTCGTCATCGATCAGAACAGCGACGCCAACTTCGTTCCCCTCGACACCGCCGACAACTGGCTGCACTTCGGCCTCGGCCTGGCCATGATCGCGCTCGGTGTGATCCTGCCCCGCAAGACCAGCACCGGTCAGCACCTGACGGGACGGCAACCGGGAATCATCGAATAGCGCGGGAGACGAACAGGCGAGGAGGGATTCACCATGGCAGAGACCTATCACGCGCCGTCGCCGCAGACGCGCTCGATCAGCGAACTCGTCGACGACGCCACCACTCAGCTCTCGCGGCTGGTTCGTGACGAGATCCGGCTGGCCCGTATCGAAATGCAAGACCGCACCAAGGGACTCGCCGCAGGCCTGGGTCTCGCCGGCGCCGCTGGCGTGCTGGCCTTCTACGGCGGCGCCGCCTTGATCGCCGCAGCGGTGATGGCGCTGGCCCTGGTGCTGCCGGGGTGGGCGGCGGCCCTCATCGTCGGTGGGGCGTTGCTCGTGGTGGCAGCGGTACTCGGACTGCTCGGCAAGAAGAACGTGTCCGAGGCGGCCCCGCCCATTCCGCGTGAAGCGGTACAGGGTGTGCGCGAGGACCTCGATGTGGTCAAGGAATGGAGGCGATGATGGGCGAGCTCGAACCCGACGAAGCCGAACTGCTGCGCATGGACCGCGATCTGACCCGGCGTGAGCTCGGTGAAACCGTCGCCGAGCTGAGCGGCAAATTCGACGTCCGCTCCCGGGCCGAGGACAAGATGCACGATGTCGCGCAAGCCGGCCGGCATCGCGTGAGCGAGGCGAAGTCGGCCGTGCTCGAAACCACCGATCGGGCTCGCAGCAAGGCCGGGCATCTCGCGCCAGCCCCGGTCGTCGACCGCACCGGACGCGTGGTCGAGAGCGCGCGCCGCAGACCCGCTTATGTCGCGGTCGGCGCCGTCTCCGCGCTTGCCGTGATCTGGTTGATCGTGCGCTGGAGGCGGGCATGAAGGTGCTCTACAAGCCGCTGGGCGCCCTCGTCGGCGTCCTCGGCGGTATCGCGGCCAGCGCCGTCTTCGCCCAGGTGTGGCGCCGATTGAGCGGCGAGGACAACGCCCCCGATGCCACCTCCCGCGATTACGGCTGGCGCGAAGTCCTGCTCGCCGCGGCCCTGCAGGGTGCGATCTTCGGCGTGGTGAAGGCCGCCGTCGACCGCGCGGGCGCCACCGGCTACCAGCGCGTCACGGGCACCTGGCCGGGGAACTGACACCGGGTAGCCACCGCGCGAAGCTGTGCTGCCGCGCAGTCTCCTGCTTGCTCATGCCGGCCGGACCAGACCACCGGTCAACGACCGGTTTCCGGCATCTGCCCGCACCGGACGGTCCGAGGTGACGCCGCGACGGTCATGATCGAGCGGCATTACACTTCTCTATCGCACGCCGAATTGTTGTATTATCTTGTGGCGGGCCGACCAGGCGCACCGCGAACAGTCCCCGGCTACGCAGACGCCGACAACGGACCGCTTCCTGTCCTGCGGAACCCCGGCCGAGAATGGTCATGCGACCTGCATGCCCGAGATTATGAGACGACTGGGATGTCAGGAACGATGACCTTCGAAACCTTCCGCGCCGCCGCGCTACGCTACGTCGACGCCGTGCTGGCCACGCCGATGCAGTTCTTCGTCTTCGCCGTCGGCGCGTGGTTCACCCTCAATGGCATCATCGCGTTCGGGATCTACCCCGACATGGCCTTCGGCAGCCACATGCACGCCTGCACCATCCAGTTCCTCGGCTTCATTCCCGGTGACGGTCAACGGCTGGCACGCTCTATTCCACCTGATCACCGGAATCGCCGGCCTCGTCCTCGCCCCGAAGCACCTCCGCGCTCTCGGATACACCGTGGCCTGCGGTCCCTTCTACCTGCTCGTGGCGGCACTTGGACTCGCGGGCGGGGACAATGTGCTGCACACGATGGCGGTGGACACCTTCGGCAACATCGTCCACGCGATCGAAGGCACCCTGATCTCCGTGGTCGCCGCGATCGGCGCCTACTCCGCCTATGCACGCAAGTCCCTGCCCGCCCGCTGACCAAGGCACCCCGCCGGCTGCGCCCCATCGGTCCGAAGCTCCGCCACTGGCTGCCAGAGCCAGGACTCCGGTGACAGCGCCGGGGCCGCCGGCGAAGTCGACCAGCCCCTGCGTGGCTGCGGGCGATCATCTTGGCTGCCAGCGGTTTTGCTCGATCGCCGAGACGCCGTCCGCGCAGATCTTCCAGTCGAGTATCGAATACATTGCCGACGGAGCGCTGTTCTGCGCAAAGACAGCTGGAGCTTCGGGCGTTTCCGCTGGTGGAAGGTTGTTTGTGGGGCGGGCGGGGCTCGAACCCGCGACCAATGGATTATGAGTCCACGGCTCTAACCGACTGAGCTACCGCCCCCGGATGCGGTGGGTCCGCAGGTGCTGGGAATGGTACCGGGTCGGGCGCGGCGCGGGCCAATCGGGATGGGGCGTGGTTAGGGTGGGGCGTTGGCGCTATTGCTGAGGGGTTGGTATGGCCGGGGTTTTCACGAAAGTGTTGCAGGCACACCAGTGGATCTACGAGCACAGTGGCGGATGGGTGGGGCATCGGCTGCTGTTCGGGAATCCCACATTGTTGTTGCGCACGGTGGGGCGTAAAACGGGGAAACCGCGAACCTCGGCGCTCACATACGCAAAGGATGGGCGCGAATATCTGGTGACGGCGTCGAATGGCGGTTCGCCGCGCCCGCCGGGCTGGCTGGCGAACCTGAAGGCGCGGCCGGAATGCGAGATCCAGATCGGGCGGCGCACACTGCGCGTCACGGCCCGGCCGACGCTGCCGGACGACCCGGAGTACGCGCGGCGTTGGGAGCTGGTGGATCGGGTGAATCAGGGCCGCTACAGCGAATATCAGGCGCGCACACGGCGACCCATCGCGGTGGTGGTGCTCACCCCGGCCGAATGACCGGGGCGAGCACCACCGTCTAGGCGGAGGTGGACGGTCAGTACTGACGTTCCCGTTCTCGTTCCGTGCCGGACCCGGCACTTCGTCCGCGTTCCGATAGCGCCGCGCCGCGTGGTGGACGGCTGGCGATATGCACTACGGACGCAACGAGAATGAGGATCATGACAACTATTGCTGCGGTAAGCACGCAGGCACCATAGCCCCAGAATTCGCTACCCGCTGGTATTCATTTCGGTCGGTTTGTGTTACTCAACAGTGTGCGTCCGATGGCACCGCGCGAATCGATCGCCGCATGCGCCCGATCGGCTTCCGCCAGCGGAAAAGTCTGTCCGATCACCACTTCCCAACGCCCGGAGGCGACCTCCGCCAACGCACGCTCGGCCAGGGCAGACCAATCGGTAGCGTCGGACGCGATGTCGAACAGACCGAGCACCGTGAGACCCCGCTGCTGTGCGGCATCGGTATCGACCGCGGCGAAATCGCCTGCCGCGGACCCGTACCCGATGAACCGGCCGCCGTCGGCGAGTGCTTCGACTGCCGCGCCTCCGAGTTCACCACCGGCGCCGTCGAGTACCACCTGTGCGCCGGGCCCACCGGTCGCGGCCCGAACCTCGTCCACCCACCCGGGTTCGGAGTAGTCGACCAGCACGTCGGCGCCGAGCCGACGGGCCACTTCGAGTTTGGCCGCGCCGCGCGCCGCCGCGATCACTTTCGCGCCGGCGGTGCGCGCGCGTTGGGTGAGCAGGGTGCCGAGCCCGCCTGCCGCCGCGGTGATGAGCACCCACTCGCCGGATTCGATCGCGGCCCGGTCGAAGACCGCCAGCGCGGTCTTGCCGTCGTGGGTCAGCGCGACCGCCTGTTCCAGCGTGACGTCGTCGGGTACCGGAGTGAGCGTTTCAGCCCTGGCCAGTGCCTTCTCCGCGTATCCACCGATCGGCAGGCCACCGCCGATCCCGCTGCGCACGGTCGCCGTACTGACCCGCGTGCCGACCCAGGAGGGGTCGACGTCCGGGCCGACCGCGGCGACCACCCCGCCGATCGCGCCGCCCGGCACGTAAGGCGGCTCGACGGGGAAGAAGTCGGTCCCCCACCCGGAGCGCAGCCGGGTGTCGAGGAACATGACGTCGGCCGCGACCACATCGACCAGGACTTCTCCCGCCCCGGGGACGGGTTCGGGCACATCACGCACCTCGAGAACCTCTGGACCGCCGAACTTCGTGACGTACACCGCTCGCATGACCAACCTCCATCGTCTCCGGATCTTCGGATACGACGAGCCTCGACCCTGAAGCATGGTTCAGGTCAAGCACCGAGGGGCCGTCACTCGATCCGTCCGGCTCAGCCACCACCCCCACAGCCACCACCCCCACAGCCGCCGCCCCCGCCGCCTCCTCCCCCACCGCATCCGCCACCGGTTCCGCCGGAGTCGCCACCGCCCGAGTCACCGGATCCCGCGATCCACCATCCACCGCCCGCGGCGGCCGCAGATCCGCCGCTGGTGCGACGCCTACCCGTCCGGCGATCGGCGCGCGTCCGCTGCGAACCCCGGGTACGCTCGGACCTGGCTGTTTCTGCCAAACGTCGCTGCTTCACGAGGAAGACGATCGCCACTGCCGCCGCGACCGCGACCAGCAGCAGCGCCAGCGCGATGAGAAATTCCGTCATCAGCTCTGGTTACCCGATCACGCAGGGCCGGAACCGCATTCGCAACGGGCCCGCCGAGGGTGGCGGCGGCGGTTCTCGGTCAGGGATGCGCTCAGCCGCCACCACCGCAGCTGGAACCGCCTCCGCCACAACTCGATCCCCCACCACAGCTCGCACCGCTTCCACTGTGATGGCCACCCCCATCCGGATACCCCGAACCGCCTGCCGCCCAGTAGGGTCCCGGCGGCCGACCTCGGTGCCGGGGCCGGCCCGCGCGCTGCACGGCGACCACGAACGCCACGATCCCACCGACCGCCGCGGTCACCAGCACGATCAGCACCAGCGAGAACATGATGAGCCCCATACATCGCAGCGTAGGGCTTCCGGTCCTACAGTGAACTGTGTTCGGATTCAGCAGACGAAGCCGCCGGGAAGTCGAGCTCGCTCGGGTCGATCGGGCGGTCCGGGACCTCGAGCTGCCGGACGCGATCTACAAGACCTGCCCGTGGCAGCCGCGCGAGCTGGTGGAAACCGGTCTGCGGCAGTGGCTTCGGTGTTGCGGAGCGGCCATGCGGGACGGGCAGGTGATCGGGATGCCGTCCCGCGCGGTGGACGAGGCATGGCACGGGTTGATCCTGTGCACCGAGCTCTACGCCCGCTTCTGCGAGCAGGCCTACGGTAGGTTCCTGCACCACTATCCAGAAGGGGTCGCTGCCCGCGCCGGCTCGCACGGCTCGATGAGCGCCCAGCTCGGGCGCACCGTTGTCGCCTGGGCGATGGTGGGCGCCCCCGGTGAGCCGTGCGTGTTGTGGGACCTCGACACCCGCGTCGGCGTCGACGCCCCGTGGGGTATCGACGCCGCGCGCGTGGCGGCCATCGAAGCCGAACTGCGGCGCGCAGAACTCAGGTGAGCTTCACCCGCGCCGCCACGAACCTGCCGATGGCGGGCGCCAACCGGCTCAGGTGATAGTTCACCCGAGCTTCCGGCGTCACCGGGACGATGCTGCGTCCGCGCGAGACCGCCGTCACGATCTGTTCGGCGACCTTGTCCGGGCCGTAACGACGCATCCGGTAGAGGTTGTCGTAGTGCTGCTGCTTGCGCTTTTCCTCGTCAGCGTCGACACCCGAAAAAGTAGTGGTGGCAACGATATTGGTGTGCACGATGCCGGGGCAGATGGTGTGCACCCCGATTCCGCGCCCGGCGAGTTCGGCACGCAGGCAATCGGAGAACATGAAGACCGCCGATTTGCTGGTGGCGTATGCGCTGAACCCCTGCTGTGGTGAGTACGCGGCCATGCTGGACAGGTTCACGATATGCCCCGTACCGCGTTCTGCCATCGCGGGCCCGAATGCCCGGCATCCGTTGACTACTCCGCCGAGATTGATCCGCATCACCCGGTCGAACTCCGCCGACGGGGTATCGAAGAAATCGCCCGCCTGACCCACTCCCGCGTTGTTGACCAGAATGTCGGGCACACCGTGGGTTTCCAGCACGGCCCGAGCATGATCGTTCACCGCGGTTTCGTCGGAAACATCGAGCTGGTAGGCATGGGCGAGCCCACCGGCGGCGGCCACCAGTTCGGCCGTCTCCTTGGCCGCGGCCAGGTTGATATCCGACAGCACGATCTCGGCGCCCCGGCGCGCGAATGCCAATGCCGTCTCGCGTCCGATCCCACTGCCGCCGCCGGTGATCACCACCAGCTGATCGCCGAATTCGCCTCGGCTGCGGCCGATCTCGGCGCGACGCAAGCCACGCGGCGTGGGCCGTCCCGCGAGCGTGTCGATGAGTTCGGTCGTCGCGCTCGCCAGTAGCTCCGGGTGGGAAAACGGCATCCAATGCCCGGCGGGCACATCCCGGCGCCACAGCCGCGTCGCCCAGGTCCGTTCGTCGTCGTAGCCCGCGGGCCGGACCGCGACATCGCGTCCGGCGACGATCAACTGCACCGGCACATCGGTGTGTCGTTCCCGGGGAGCCAGCAGCCGCGGCAGGATATTCGCCCGGTAGATCAGCAGCCCGTCGACGATGTCCTGGCGGAAGGTGCTGCCGAGCGACACATTCGACGCCGAGGTCGCGTTCATCAATCCCACCAGCTGCCGCCAGCGTCCCTCGGTGGCCACCTGACCGAACACGACGCGCGGCAGCACCGGGGTCATGAAGAAGAAGGTGTAGGCCGAGGAGGCCAGCTGGGTGAGCGGCTGCCACACATTGCGCGGCGTCGGCCGCGACAGCCGCGCGCGCACCCATTTGCCGAGATGGTCCAGATTGGGCCCGGAAACCGAGGTGAACGAGGCGACGCGCCGGGATGCGCCCGGTTCGCAGACCGCTTCCCAGATGTGCACCGATCCCCAGTCGTGGGCCAGTACATGCACCGGCCGATCAGGGCTGACCGCGTCGGCGACGGCGAAGAAGTCCGAGGCCAGCTCGTCGAGCCGGAAGTCGGCGGTGCGCCGGGTGCGGGTGGACTCACCGTGGCCGCGGGTGTCGTAGCTGACGACGTGGAACCGGCGCGCCAGCAGCGGCACCACCTTGTCCCACAGGTGATGGGTGTCGGGCCAGCCGTGCACCAGTACCACGGTCTCGGCGGCTGGGTCGCCGTACTCGTGCACCGCGAGCGCGAACTCGCCGTTGTGCACGGTGCGCCGAAGGTGCTCCGGTTCGGATGATCGGGTGGTCACAGGTGGTCTCCTCTACAGGTCCAGCGTCAAACGTCCACCCGCCGAACGGGATACGCAGATGAGCATGTCCCCCGCGGCGCGGTCGGCCTCGGTGAGCACGGTGTCGCGGTGATCGGGCTGCCCGGCCAGCACCCGCACCGTGCAGGTGCGGCAGAAGCCCTGACGGCACGAATACGGCCGGTCCGGCCGGGTTTCCAGGACGACGTCGAGAGCCGTCCGGTCGGCGGGCACCTCGAGCACCTCACCCGTGGCGGCCAGCTCGATCTCGAAGGGCACGCCGTCGACGATCGGCGGCGGCGAGAACCGCTCGGAATGCAGTTCCACGCCGGGCAGGTGCCGGATCGCGTCGGCGACCATCCCGGTCATCGGCACCGGCCCGCAGCAGTAGACGGCGGTGCCGCTGGTGACGGCGGGCAGCAAGGCGGCCGCGTCGGGCAGCCCGTGCTCGTCGTCGGTGCGCACGGTGACCCGGCTGCCGAAGCGCCGCACCTCGTCCAGGAACGGGATGGTGTCGCGGCTTCGGCCGGTGTAGACCATGGACCAGTCGACGCCGAGCCGGTCGGCCAGCCGCATCATCGGCAGGATCGGGGTGATGCCGATTCCGCCGGCGACGAAATGCAGTCGCGTGGCGGGCGATCCGTAGCCGGGCACCGCGAACGGGAAGGCGTTACGTGGCCCGCGCACCGTGATCGGCGTGCCGACGACGAGGTCGCGGTGCACTTCGAGGGAGCCGCCACCACCGTCAGGGATGCGCCGCACGGCGACCCGATAGGCGCGCGTATCGGCCGGATCGCCGCACAGTGAGTATTGCCGCAGCCTGCCCGACGGCAGTTCCAGGTCCAGATGCGCACCCGGACGCCAGGCCGGGAGTTCGCGGCCGTCGGGTGCGCGCAGCACCAGACTGATCACATCGGTGTCGCTGGCCTCGATCCGGCGTTCGGCGACCACCACCCGGATCCGGCCGTCATCGGCACGCGGCGCGCGCGGCCTGCGATTCACCCATGCGGCCCAGCGCAATCGAGCCTCGACGACCGCGTCGAGCACCCGCATCGTGCGATCAGTCGACCGTTTGCCGTACAGGTCGGCGGGCGGGGTGGCGATCACGACGCGGCTGCCCGGGCCGCCGGGGACGCGGCCAGATACGCGATGGCCTGCGCGGTGGAACCGACGGATTCCGGGTGGTAGCCAGGCTTGAAGGTCGACATCGCACTTCGCAGCAGCGATGGCACGCCGGGCAACGCTCCCCGCCACATCGCGGCGAAGATCGCCGGCACCAAGCGCGGGTACCCGTAGTCGGGCAGTGCCGGATCCTGGCGGACGAGGAACTTGGTGCCGCGCGCGACGAGCCCGATGAAGGCGGGGAAAACCAGCGTCATGATCGCCGCCCGCCGCAGGTACCCCGCACCGAAATACACCGCGACATCGTGCGCGACGTGCCGATGCTCGACCTCTTCGGCGCCGTGCCACCGGAACAGGTCGGCCACGCGAGGATCGGCGCCGAACTTCTCCAGCTCGGCATTGAGCACCCAGTCGCCGAGGTAGGCGAAGAAGTGTTCCAGGCAGGCGATGATGGTCAGCCGCTCCACGAGCTGCTGATGGCGCGCATTGCCGGTGTCGTCACGCGGTCCGAGCGAGATGCGGAACAGATACTCGGCCTGGCGCAGAAAAGGCTCCGGATCGATCCCGTGCGCGGCCAGCACCTCATGCAGCACCTTGTCGTGGGTCTGGGCGTGCATTGCTTCCTGGCCGATGAAGCCGAGCATGGCTTCACGCAGCTTCTCGTCCCGCACCAACGGCAGCGCCTCGGTGTAGGTGGCGCAGAACATGCGCTCGCCTTCGGGAAGCAGCAGGTTCAGGGAGTTGATCAGATGCGAGGCGATCGGCTCGGCTGCCATCCAGTGCAACGGTGTGCCGGACCAGTCGAACCGCACATTGCGGGCATGCAGCGCCACCGGCCCCGGATCGGTATCCGGGCGCGGCCGGCCCCGGCGAAGTAGCTTCATCGATACTCCTCAGCGTGTCACAGCACCGTCGGCGGCGATCATCGTCGATCTTCCTTCACGACCGTAGCAATAGCATCCACATAGATGCAACCATGGGTTACATACAGATTCCGGACCGAGACACCTCGGTCACGATCTGGCAATACCGGCCGCTACTGTGATGGACTTCGCGCCGAACGGGCGAATTTCTAGAACACGTTCTAGTAGGCTTTTGCTATGGAACAACTCACCGGCCTGGACGCCAGTTTCCTCTATCTGGAGACCGGAACCCAGCATCTGCACGTCTGCGCCCTGCTGATACTCGACCCCGTCGAAGGCACCTACTCCTTCGACGAACTGAAGACCGAACTCGGCCGCCGGCTGCCACTCATTCCGCATATGCGGCGGAAAGTGCACGAGGTGCCGTTCAATCTCGACCATCCGGTTTGGGTCGACGACCCGAATTTCGACCTGGACTATCACATCCGCCGGGTCGGGCTGCCAAGGCCCGCCGGGCGCGCCGAGCTCGCCGAGCTCATCGGCGATATCGCCAGCCGCCCGATGGACCGGGACCGGCCGCTGTGGGAGATGTCGGTGGTGGAGGGCCTCGAGGACGGCAAGATCGCGGTGATCTGCAAATACCATCACGCCGCCGTCGACGGCATCACGGGCACCAACATGATGATGCACCTGTGCGATCTGGAGCCGGGCGCGTCGCGTCCCGATCCACAGCCATGGCAGCCCGAACCGGAGCCGAGCGATCTCGAACTGGCCGCCCGCGCGCTGGTGCGGTTCCCCGGCAAGGTAGGTGTGCTCGGGATGGTGCCCAAGACCCTCGGGATGGTCGCCGGATTCGCGCAGCGGCGACGAAAGAACCAGGCGGGCATGGCGTTACCGTTCTCCGCACCGCGCACCCCGTTCAACAAGGCCATCACCTCGCACCGCGCCGTCGCGTTCACCAAGGCCGATCTTGGCGCGATCAAGGAGATCAAGGCGGCCTTCGGCGTCAAGGTCAACGATGTGGTGCTCACGATCGTCGGCGGAGTACTACGCACCTACCTCGACAGCCATGGCGAGCTGCCCGATCGCTCGCTGATCGCCTCGGTGCCGGTCTCGGTGCACGATTCCACCCGGCACACCGAGGGCATCAACAAGGTCTCGACGCTGTTCTGCCGGCTCGGCACCGATATCGCCGATCCGGAGCAACGGCTGAAGATGCTCGCCGCCACGAACGAGGAAGCGAAGAAGGAACACGATCTGATCGGCGCCGACTTCTTGCAGGACTGGTCGAAGTACGCACCGCCCAACACCTTTCAGCTCGCCTCGCGGGTCTATTCGTCGCTGAAACTGGCGCAGGCGCATCCGGTGGTGCACAACCTGGTGGTGTCCAATGTTCCCGGGCCGCCGATGCCGCTGTATTTCCTCGGCGTGCGGGTGGACGGCATGTATCCGTTCGGGCCGGTCTTCCACGGCGCGGGGCTCACCGTCACCGTGCTGTCCAATTGCGGCGATCTGGACTTCGGGTTCATCGCCTGCCGTGAATTGGTCCCCGATATCGGCGAGCTCGCCGATGCGGTACCCGCGGTGATCGCCGATCTGCTGGCCGCGGCGCGAGCTCGGGGCTGATCACGCTCCGACCGACCGCCCTGTTCGCCACCGGCGTCGAACAGGGTCGTCCTTCACAAACGTGCCGCCACCGCCGCGCAGGCCTCGTCGAGCACCGGAACGAACCGGTCCGCGGCGAACGCGCAGGCCGTATGCCCCGCAGGAACCGGATGGATGCTCGCCCCCGGTATCGCGGCCGCCATGTCGATCTGCCGGTACACCGGAATCGCCCTGTCCTTGGTCGTGATGACCACCGCCGTCGGCATCCGCAGGCTCGACAGCCATTCGGTCGCGTCGAACCGGCCGATCTCGGCCAATATCGGCGTCAACGCCCACCCGCTGGTACTGCGGAACTCCCCCATCGCCCATCGGCGCAGCTGTCCGGGAATCAATGCCACCGGCAGCTCCGGTAGCGCTTCGGCCAGCCGCTCGGCCCGCCGATACGGGTAATCGCCCAGCGCACCCGCCATGGCCGCGAAGCTGCGATGAAAGGCCCGCTCGCGCCATTTGTCCTGGAAGCGATACGGAGTCGCGCACAATACGAGCCCGGTCACCCGCTCCGGATGACGGTGCGCGGTCAGCAGCGAGACCACGCCGCCCAGCGAATAGCCCACGCAGACAAAGCGTTCCAGCCCCAGCGCGTCGGCCACCGCGACCACGTCATCGGCGCAATCATCGAGCCGGAAGCGCTGCGAGCGGATGCCGCG
The DNA here is from genome assembly GCF_058222935.1 of Nocardia sp. JCM 38205. Taxonomy (NCBI): domain Bacteria; kingdom Bacillati; phylum Actinomycetota; class Actinomycetes; order Mycobacteriales; family Nocardiaceae; genus Nocardia; species Nocardia sp. JCM 38205. Next base: position 579,270 of record NZ_JBYHFL010000005.1, read on the forward strand.
CCCGTGCCAGCGTTGATCGAAGAGCACGATCCGGTAGCGCCGCGAGAGCGTCTCCAGCGCGGGAAACCAATTGAGCATCGCGGTGCACGCCGTGCCGTGCAGCAGGATCAACGTCGGCGCGTCCGGCGGGCCGGGAAGGTCGACGACGTAGGTGCGTCCGCGGCCGGGCAGTTCGAGCAGGCGCCCGCCCGGGATCTCATCGATCTCGGGCACCACGAACGGACCGGTCCGCACCGATCGGCCTGTTCCCATCGCGAACCTCCATGGGCTCATCCGCGCACAATTTCTAGAACTCGTTCTACTCAATGATGCCACACCGCGGCCGGGCCGCCGACCCCACGCCACCGCGAATGTTCCACCAATTCCCACGGTCCACACCCGATGGCAAACTTCCGCAGCGAAACCGCGCGGCATTTCTGTAACGTGTTTCACCAGCAGTCAGGGATTACCGAAGAGGAGATCGGCAATGGCACGGTTGACCGGCAAGGTGGCATTGATCAGCGGCGGATCGCGCGGGATGGGCGCCGCGCACGCGCGCGCGATGCTGGCCGAGGACGCCAAGGTGGTGATCGGTGACGTCCTCGACGAGGAGGGCAAAGCACTGGCCGAGGAACTGGGCCCCGATATCGCCTACGTCCACCTCGATGTGCGCGAACCCGAGGATTGGCGCGCCGCCGTCGCGGCCGCCGTCGACCGGTTCGGCTCACTGAACGTGCTGGTCAACAATGCCGGCATCGTCAACGGCAATCTCATCGCCGACTTCGAATACGCCGAATGGCGGCGGATCATCGATATCAACCTGACCGGCACCTTCCTCGGCATGCAGGCCGCCACCCCGGCCATGATCGCGGCCGGTGGCGGCTCGATGATCAACGTCTCCTCCGTGGAGGGCCTGCGCGGCAGCCCGGGTCTGCACGGTTACACCGCCAGCAAGTTCGGCGTGCGCGGGCTCACCAAGTCGGTCGCGCTGGAGCTGGCGCCTCACGGCATCCGGGTGAACTCCATCCACCCCGGCCTCATCCGCACCCCGATGACCGAGGGCATCCCGGAAGACTTCCTGCAGATCCCGCTCGGCCGCGGCGCCGACCCCGAGGAGGTCTCGGCGCTGGTCACCTACCTCGCCAGCGACGAGTCCTCGTATTCGACCGGCGCGGAGTTCGTGGTGGACGGCGGGTTGACGGTCGGCGTGCCGCACAAATCGTTCTGAACCCGCCCCCCGTCAGGACATGAGCTTGCGGGCGATGGAGCTACCGAATGCCAGGTCGATCATCCGCTCCAGCGTCCGCACGGTCTTGTCGGTGTAGGGGTACCAGATGTTCTCCTTCTTCAATCCCCACCGATCCAGTAGCACCGGCTGGGCGTGGGTGAAGCCACGCAGGGCGTCCCGGCCGTTGACGTGGCCCAGTCCACTGTCCTTGCGTCCGCCGAACGGCGCCTCGGGCACCCCGTAGATCACCGAGGCGTCGTTGTGCACCACCGACCCGGTGCGCAGCTGTTTGGCGAGCCGGACCACGGTGTCCGGGTTCTTACTGAACACGCTGCCGCTGAGTCCGTAGGCGCAGTCGTTGGCCATGCGGACCGCCTCGTCCTCGTCGGCGACCCGCATGATCGCCACGACCGGGCCGAAGGTCTCCTCGCGCATCAGGTCCATGTCGTGGGTGACGTCGACGATCAGCGTCGGCTGGAAGAACACCCCGTCCGCGGTGTCGCTCTTGCCGCCGACCAGCACCTTGGCGCCCTTGGCCACCGCGTCGTCGACATGCCTGGTGACGATGTCGAGCTGGCGATCCCAGAACAGCGGACCGACATCCTTGCCGGTGCCGGGACCATAAGTGACGGCTCGGGCCTTCTCCTGGACCTTGGCGATGAACTCGTCGGCGACGCTGTCCACCACGTAGATCCGCTCGACGCCGACGCAGACCTGCCCGGTATTGAACATCGACAGATACACCGCACCCGCCGCGGCGCGCTCCAGATCGGCGTCGGCGCACACGATCATCGCGTCCTTACCGCCGAGCTCCATGGTGCACGGGATCAGCCGGGCCGCGCAGGCGGCGGCGATCTTCTTGCCGGTGGGCACGCTGCCGGTGAAGGAGATCTTGTCGATATCGCTGTCCACCAGCGCGGCCCCGGTCTCGCCGTCACCGTGCAGCACCTGCACGACGTCGTCGGGAACACCGGCCTCACGCAGGATCTGCACCGCCCATTCGGCCGAATGCGGCGTCACCTCGGAGGGTTTGAGCACCACCGAGTTGCCCGCGAGCAGCGCCTGCGCGACCGGGTTGAGCGAGAGCACGAACGGACCGTTCCACGGCGTTATCACACCGACAACGCCCAGCGGCTGATAGTTGATGCGGAGCTTCTTCAGCGGGGCGAGGTACCCGTGCAGCCGTCGCTTCTCGTCGGCCAGGTCCTTGCGCGCCCGCCCGCTCCAGTAGTTGAGGAAATCGCAGGAGGGCACGATCTCCACCGCCAGCGCCTCCACCCGCGGCTTACCGGTTTCCGCCTGCACGGTGGCCACGATCTCGTCGCGCCGCGCGACCAGCACCCCGACCGCGCGACGGATGATGTCCGCGCGTTCTTCGACCGGGCGGGCGGCCCATCCCGGCTGCGCCGCACGGGCCCGGCGTACCGCCTCGGCGACCTCGTCCGCGGTGCTCACCACGATCTCACCGACCTCGTCGCGGGTCGCCGGGTTACTCAGGCCGAGCCTGCGGTGGCCGTCGGCCGTTGCGGGCAGCGAGTGGACTATGGCCATGGGAATCTCCTCACCCGAGGAACGCTTCTGAAACAAGTTCTACTTCGGCGCCAGACTACGACATCGCCGACCGGCTGTACATGACCCTCAATCACCTGTTTAAAACGACTGATTGACACGCGGTACGGCACTGGGTCACGATCGACTCGCCGCCCGCTCCCCCCACCGGGCCCGGCCGCCACTCTCGGTACCAGTCGGCAGGAGCCTCATGACAGCCGAAACACCCCACGACAGCTTGAATGCGCCCTACAGCCTGCAATTCCCGTTCAACCGCACGGTCGGCCCGACGATCGGGGCCTTCCTCGGTGGCCTGCGCGAGGGCAGGCTCTTCGGTACCCGCACCGATCGTGGCACCGTGCTGTGCCCGGCCGCCGAGTTCGATCCGGAGACCGCCCGGGCGACCGGCGAGCTGGTCGAACTCGCCGAGACCGGAACGGTGCGGCACTGGACCTGGGTACCGCGCCGCGCCGGCGACGACATTCCGCACGACTACGCCTGGGCGTTGATCAGCATCGACGGCGCCGAGGGCGGGCTGTTCCATGCCGTCGACACCGGCGGCGACCCCGCACGCATGACACCGGGCCTGCGAGTCACCGCGCGCTGGCGCGACGAGCGAGTGGGCAGCATCCGCGACATCGTCTGCTTCGAGCCGGTGGCCTCATGAGCACCCGGCTGCCCGAACCCGTCACCGAGTTCACCAATCCATTCCGGATGGACTACACCTACGTCGCGGGGGTGGGCCGATCGGTGTTCCTGCGCGGACTGGCGAAACGGCACCTGCTGGCCCGCCGCTGCCCGAGCTGCGCCCAGGTGTACCTGCCGCCGCCCGAGTTCTGCTCGCGCTGTCTGACCGAGCTGTCCGAGCCGTTCGAACTGCCCGGCGACGGCATCATCTCGACCTTCTGCGTGGTGAATTTCCCGTTCCCCGGCCAGGTCTTCACCCCGCCCTACGTGGCGGCCCACATCCAGGTGCGCGGCGCCGACACGCGGCTGATGCATCTGATCCAGGAGATCGAGCCCGGCCGGGTGCGCATCGGCATGGCCGTCGAACCGGTCTGGTGCGCCGACGACGCGCTCGAGACATCGATGAACGCCATCCGTTACTACCGGCCCCTCACTGCCGGCGAAATCCGCACCGAGGCAGGAGGTTCCGATGCGTGAGGTGGGTATCGTCGCCTTCGCCCAGTCGCCGTGCGCGGCCGCCGACCGGCGCCACGATATGGCCGAGATCCTGCTGCCGGTGATCCGCCGCGCCCTCGACACCGCAGGCATCACCCGCGACGACGTGGATTTCTTCGCCTCTGGCAGCCACGACTTCTTCGAGGGCCGGACCTTCGCCTATATCGAATCCCTCGATGCGGTGGGGGCGTGGCCGCCGATCTCGGAATCGCATGTCGAGATGGACGCGGCCTGGGCCTTGTACGAGGCATGGAGCTGGTTGCAGCTCGGTGAGGGCGATATCGCGGTGGTGTACGGCATCGGCCGCGGGTCCTTGCCGCAGGATCTGGATCAGGTGATGGCCGCGCAGCTGGATCCGTATTTCCTCGCACCCTTGCGCCCGCATCGCGATGCCATCGCAGCGTTGCAGGCGTCGGCGCTCATCGAGTCCGGCGCGGTGAGCGAACGTCAACTGGCCGAAGTTGTTTCGCGCAGCCTCGCGGCGGCCGCCGGTAACCCCGCCGCACAGATATCCGGCGAGTATCCGGTAGATCAGCTACTGGAAGCGCCCTACATCGCATCGCCGCTGCGCGCCCACGACGTGGGGCCGGCCGGGGACGCGGCGGCTGTCGTGGTGCTCGCCGCGGGCGATGCCGCGCGCAGGCTCGCCGCCCGGCCCGCGTGGGTGCGCGGCGCCGATCACCGGATGGACAGCCACTATCCGGGCACCCGCGATCTCACCCGCGCCGACACCGTCGATGCCGCCGCCGCACGGGCCACCGAGCTCGCGGGCTTCGGCCCGGCCGAGGTAGACATCGCCGAATTACATTGCGAATACAGCTATCAGGAACCGCTGCTGGCGCGCACGCTCGGCCTCGACGGCGCTCGCATCAATCCCGGAGGCGGACCGCTGGCCGGGCGGCCCGCGACCGCCACCGGCCTGATCCGGATCGGCGAGGCCGCCGCGCACATCCTCGACGGCCGCGCCGACCGCACCCTCGCCCACGCCACCAACGGCCCCGCACTCCAGCAGAACCTGATCTGCCTGATGGAGGGAGATCGATGAGAACCGCGGTCATCGGCATCGGCCAGAGCAAGCAGGCCAAGAAACGCGAGGTCACCATCGGCGGGCTGGTCCGCGAATCGGTCGACGCCGCGCTCGCCGACGCCGGACTCGAACACCGCGACATCGACGCCATCGTGCTGTCGAAGACCCCGGACCTGTTCGACGGGGTGATGAATCCGGAGCTGTATCTGGCCGATGCCATGGGCGCGCGCGGATTGCCGGTCACCCGGGTGTTCACCGGCGGCAGCGTCGGCGGGCACGCGGCGATCTACGGGGCCCACCTGGTCCAGGCAGGGCTGGCGCGCCGGGTGCTCGTGGTCGCCTATTCCAAGGAATCCGAAGGCGATTTCACCTGGGCGCTCTCGCGCGGCCTGCCCTTCAGCGCCAATCTCGGCGCCGGGGCGGGCGGTCATTTCGCACCGGTCATCCGTGAATACATCCGCCGGTCCGGCGCACCCGAGCACATCGGCTGGCAGGTCGCGGTCAATCATCGGCTCAACGCGACGCGCAATCCGTACGCGCACATCCAGCGTCCTGATATCACCGTCGAAGAGGTGCGGGATTCGCGGATGCTGTGGGATCCGATCCGGTACCTCGAGTCGTGCCCGTCCTCGGACGGCTCGTGCGCGGTGGTGCTCGCGGGCGAAGCCGACGCCGAGCACAACCCGCAGCCGCCCGCCTGGATCCACGGCATGGCCTGGCGCACCGAGACCGGCCATTTCGCCGGGCGCGACGAGGTGAATCCGGAAGCGGGCAGGCAATGCGCCGCCGAGGCCTATCGGCAGGCAGGCATCACCGATCCGGCCCGGGAGATCGACACCGCCGAGCTCTACATCCCCTACAGCTGGTACGAGCCGATGTGGCTGGAGAACATCGGGCTGGCCGAGGTCGGGGCGGGCTGGAAGATGGTCGATTCCGGTCGCACGGCCTTCGGCGGAGAACTGCCGATCAACCCGTCGGGCGGGGTGCTGTCCGGCAACCCCACCGGCGCCACCGGCCTGCTGCGGTTCGCCGAGGCCGCGCTCCAAGTGCGCGGCACCGCGGGCGCCCATCAGGTGCCCGACGCGAAACTCGCCATCGGCCACGCGATGGGCGGCGCCTCGCAATTCCATGCCCTGTGGGTCGTCGGCAGCGACCGGCCCGAGCACTGATCACCAGCACACATCAACGCGCACAGCGCTTTCGAGGAGAAACACCGTGAACCAGCGAGCCTTCGTCATCGGCGTCGGGATGACGAAATTCGAGAAGATCGCCAGCCGGGACTGGCAGTACCCGGATATGGTCGCCGAGGCGGTGGGCGCGGCGCTGGCCGACGCGGGCATCGAGTACGGCCAGGTGCAGCGGGCGGCCGTCGGCTACGTCTTCCAGCCGTCGACGGCGGGTCAGCGCGCCCTCTACGACGTGGGTCTCACCGGCATTCCGATGGTGAACGTGAACAACAACTGCGCCACCGGTTCCACCGCGCTGATGCTGGCCCGCGAATGGGTGCAGGCCGGGCTGGTGGACGTGGCGCTGGCCGTCGGCTTCGAGCAGATGACCAAGGAGGCCATGGCCGGTTCGGGCACACCCGCGGTCAGCACCATCGACCGGCATATCGCGGTTCTGAAGTCCACCAACGGTTTCGGTACGGCGCCGCTGACCGCTCAGTTCTTCGGCGCCGCGGCCGCCGAGCACATGCGCCGCTACGGCACCAGCCGTGAGCAACTCGCCGGCGTCGCGGTGAAGAACCACGAACATTCGACCCGCAACCCGTACGCGCAGTTCCAGGACGCCTACACCCTGGACCAGGTGCTCGGTGACAAGCCGGTGCACGATCCGCTCACCCGCTCGCAGTGCTCGCCCATGTCCGATGGTTCGGCGGCCGCGGTCGTCGTCAGCGAGGCGTTCGTCCGGGCTCACGGTCTCGCCGACCGCGCGGTGGAGATCCTCGGGCAGGCGCTGGCCACCGACGACACCTCCTCCTTCGGCACCGAATCCATGATCGATGTCGTCGGCGCTCCGATGACGCACAAGGCCGCCGCCGAGGTCTTCACCGCCACCGGAAGCACCATCGACGAGGTCGATGTGATCGAGCTGCACGACTGCTTCTCGATCAACGAACTCATCACCTACGAGGCACTCGGCATGTGCGCGCCCGGCGAATCGGGCGCGCTGATCGACTCCGGCGCGACCACCTACGGCGGACGCTGGGTGGTCAACCCGTCCGGCGGGCTGATCTCCAAGGGGCATCCGCTCGGCGCGACCGGCCTGGCCCAGTGCGCCGAGCTGACCTGGCAGCTGCGCGGCGAGGCCGGGCCGCGTCAGGTCGAGGGCGCCCGCCGCGCGCTCGCACACAACCTCGGGCTCGGTGGCGCGGTGGTCGTGACGCTCTACGGTGCACCCGGCCCGCTCGATTAGGGTGCGCACGTGAGCCGAGGACTTTCGACGGAACCCGCGCAGGCGGGGCCGGATGACACCGCCCTGCCCACCGACAAGCGCCTGATCCGCGCCGCCGAACGGCTGTTCGCCGAGCGCGGGATCGACGCGGTGTCGCTGCGGGCGGTGATGTCGGCGGCCGGCGCGAACGTCGCCTCGGTGCACTACCACTTCGGTTCCAAGGACGCGCTGGTCGAGGCCCTGCTCGAACAGCGAGGCGGGCAGGTGTCGCAACGGCGGTCCGAATTGCTGGACCACATCGAGGCTTCCGGCGACGCCACGGCCCGCTCCTTGGCCGAGGCGTTCGTCCGTCCGGTGGCCGAGCAGATCGCCGCGGGCGGTACCGCGTGGGTCACCATCGTCGCGGGCATCATCGGCAGCAGGCATCCCGCGCTGTCGCGGATCACCGAGGGTTTCGCCCCGCAGGCACGCCGGTTCACCTCGCTGCTCGGCGCGATCTATCCCGACGTCCCGGCCCGCACCATCCGGTTCCGGCTGACCCAGGCCATGAGCCTGACCTTCCAGGCCCTCGGCGATCTCGACGGACTGCGCGACATGCTGGCACTGAGCGGAACCCGGCTCACGCCGGAGGAAGTACTCGAGGAGCTGATCGATCTGGTGACCGCGATTCTCGCCGGTCCGCCGGATCGCTGATTCCGCCATCTGTTTCGCCGCGCAGCCGCGATCGAATCCGTTCGCGGGGGCGTGCGTTCGTGCCTACTTCGAGAGCATTCCGCCCGCATCTGAGCGACAACGAATGTCGTTTGTCGCTCAGATGCGGGCGGAAAGTACTTGGCCCCTGCTGCTGACCTCCACAAGGCCGCGCCGGCGGAACACGTCGCCCCGCCGGCGCCCGCGAGAGCTCAGTTCACCTGGCGGGCACCGTCGCTCCAATACTGCGCGCGCAGAGCCTTCTTGTCCGGCTTGCCCAGCGGGCTGAGCGGGATGCTGTCGGCGACATCGATGGACTTGGGCGTGTATACGGCGCCCTTACGTTCCTTCACCAGCGCCTGCAACTCCTCCACCGTCACTTCGCGGCCCGCACGCAGCACCACGACGGCCTTCACGGCCTCGCCCCATTTGTCATCGGGCACACCGATCACCGCGGCGGCACTGACGGCGGGATGCGCGGACAGCACATCCTCCACTTCCCGTGGATAGACGTTGAAGCCGCCGGTGACGATCATGTCCTTCTTGCGGTCGACGATGTAGAGGAAACCGTCGGCGTCGCGTCGGGCGATATCGCCGGTGTGCAGCCAGTCGTGTTCGGTGGCCTCGGCGGTCTGCTCGGGCTTGTTCAGATAGCCCTTCATCACCAGCGGGCCGCGCACACAGATCTCGCCCGGCTCACCCGTCGGCACCTCGTTGCCCTCGTCGTCGAGCAACGCGACGTGCAGCCACGGCACCGGGCGGCCACAGCTGGCCAGCCGCTCGGGCACGGCCGGATCGTGATCTTCCTTGCGCAGCACCGAGATCGTCATCGGGCATTCGGCCTGGCCGTAGAACTGGAAGAAGATCGGGCCGAACTTCTCGATCGCCTCGGCCAGCCGGGTCGGTGAGATGGCCGAGGCGCCGTAGAAGACCGTCTCCAGGCTCGACAGGTCGTATTTGTCGAGATCGGGGTAATCGAGCAGGGCGTAGAGCATGGTCGGGACCAGCATCGTCGAGGTGATGCGGTACTTCTCGATGGTGGCGAGCACGGTCGCCGGATCGAAACCGGGCAGCACCACGATGGAACCGCCTTGCAGGCTGGTCGGGTTCCAGAACGCGCCACCGGCGTGGCTGAGCGGCGTGCAGACCAGGAAGCGCACCTCCTGCGGCCACTGCCATTCGGTCATCTGGATGCGCAGCAGCGTCGCGCCACCGCGGAAGCTGAGCATCACGCCCTTGGATTTGCCGGTGGTGCCGCCGGTGTAGGCGAGGCTGACGGTGTCGCCGGGGGCGACGTCCGGGGCCACCAGCGGGGCAGGTGCGAAGGCGTCGGCGGCGGCCAGCAGATCGGTGCCCGCTTCGGTGGGGCCGAAGGCCAGCAGATTCTTCAGCCCGGGGACCCGCTCGGCGAGCTGGGCGGCGCGCTGTTCGTATTTGTCCGGATCGTAGACGAGGGTTTCGATGCCCGCGTCCTCCAGCACGTAGGCGTGATCGTCGAGCGAACCCATCGGGTGCAGTGCGGCGAACCGGACCCCGGTGACGGCATTGGCGCCCTGGGTGAACAGCACCTCCGGCCGATTGGCCGACAGGATCGCCACCGGGCTACCGACCCCGAGGCCGAGCGAGGTGTATGCCTGGGCGAACTTGCTGATCTGGTCGCGCACCTGCCGGTAGGTCAGCTGCTCGTCGCCGATATGCACCGCGGTCCGGTCGGCATACAGCTCGAGCGAGCGGATGAGCATATCGACCGCCAACGGCTCCCGATGGAGGAGATCGACCTCGGTGATCTGCGGATCAGTGTTCATTCATGCGCCTTCCGGGCCCGCGTCGTCGACAGATGCACCCTCAAAGTTAGAACGCGTTCTAGTTCGGGGCAAGGGGTGCGCGCAGATCCGTTCCGGTCCGCGCCCTCGGCCGACACTCCCGGCCACGACACTCCGATAGCCGAGAAGATGCGCGCCGTGAATCCCGAGCTGTCGTCGGTGACCGCTGATAACCTCTGGGGCACAAGCGATTCACGTTCGTCAGGGGGCGAGGGATGAGCACACCGGCCACGCATCGGGATCGGTCGCCGAGGCCGCGATGAGCACACCCACCGACGAGCCGACGCGCTTCCTGGCGGCCGCGGTTCACCTCGACGACGCGCTGGCCGATGCACTGGTCGAGGAATATCTGGCGGAGCCGAAACGGGCCGTTCCGCCCTCGCCGGGAGTGGACGCCGTCACCGTGCTTCGCGAGGCGGCGGCAGCCCAGTGGCGGCGGCGCACCATCAACCTCGTGCTGGTGGCCACGCTCATCCTGACCACCGTGTTCTCGCCGATTCTGGTGCTCGTCTGGCTGATCGCCGGGCTCACGTGGCGGCTGTGCGCGGCGATCGTGGCCCGGTTGGCGCAGGGCAGGGGCGGGTCCAACTGGTTCCTCGCCGAGCGGCACCGGCGATGGTGGGTCACCGCGCTCGCCTGGTCGGCGCTCAGCGCGTTGTCGACCGCGCTGCCCTCGCTGGCCATGGAATCGATCGGCGAGCCGATCCTCACCACCCCTGATTCCGCCCTGTCCACCGTGTTCATGCTGATCACCCTCGCCCTGGTGACCGCGATGCTGTGCCTGCTGATCGCCCGGCACTATCTGCCGTGGCAGGTCGCCACCACCTGGTACGGCTACGGGCGATATCAACCGGACAGTCCACCGCGAGAGGCCGCCATCACCGCGAGCGCGCCGTACGCCGACCGGCTGCACCGCATCTCCCAGGATCAGCTGCGGCGCGCGCAGGACAGCTCGGGCGAGGTCGTGGTGTATCGCGGCCACAAACCGTTCGTCGGCGCGGGCGTCCGGGTCCGGTCCTGGTCGTCGGCGCTGGAACTGTATGCGAGCTCGGAGACCGCCGAGTCGGCCGATCCCACGCGCGCCACCGACCCGGTGCCGAGGTTCGAGCCCCGTGAGCTCCAGGAGTTCGTCACCGCAGATCTGAAAACACTGCGCAGATCGCCGACCCTCACCCCGGGCCGGCGCTTCGCCGAACTCGGCGTCACCAGCTGGGCCCTGCTCTCGCCGGCAGACCTGTTGCACAATCCGTCCGGGCGCGCGCTGCTCGGCCGGCTCGATGCCGGCGCGGAACCGGAGTTGAACGCCGAAGATTGGGCGGCACTGAGCAACGAATCACCGGAGTGGTTACGCTATTACCGCTGCTACCGGCTGGACGGCTGGGCGCGGCAACTCGCGGTATCGGGCTTTCTGCACGTCGGCTGCGAGGAGCGGATGCTCGTGCTCGAATGGCATGGATTCGTCCTTGCCCCGATCGCGCCCGAATTCCGCCGCGTCGATTCCCCGCCGAGCATGCTCGAACTACGCACACTGTGGGCCGCCGCGGGCGATCTGGCGTTGTTGCCCACCTCCGTGCCCGGCCGGATCGCCGATGTGATCCGTGGCGTGTCGGCGCGCCGCCGCGCCGGTGGCTCGTGGACCACGCCGGATCAGGCGGAGCAGGTCTTCGGAGCCGCCGCGAGCATCCGGGAACTCGGCGCGGGCGACGAACTCGCCAACCTGTTCCAGGAAACCGACTGCGACCGCTACCTCAAGATCCTCGAGCAGCGCACGCTGGATTCCGTGCATCGGTTCCTGCGGGAAAAAGGCATTGCCGCCAAGGGATTCGCCGACATGGTCCAGCAGATCAACAACTCGACCGTCATCAACAACTCGAACGTCATCGCCGGGAATATCGGCGGCATGGGCAATTCCGGCTCGGTGGGAGCCGGCGCCGGCGCTGCGACGAACTAGGAGGCCCTCATGTCAGATTCCTCGGTCAACATCACCGGCGGGCGGGTGGCCGCCGGAAACATCGGCGGCTCGGGCAACAACGGGCAGATCACCGGCCCGGTCGATCTGTCGGCAGGCGCGGAGACCGATCAGCTCGCCACCGCTCTCGCCGAACTTCGCGAGGAACTCGCCCGGCTGCGCGCCCAGCTGGCCGCGGCCCCGGATTCGGCCGCCGATGTCGACGATGTTCTCCAAGACCTCGCCGACCCGGAACCGGATATCCCGGCCGCCACCACCCGATGGGAGCGATTGCGCCGGCGCATCCCCGAGCCGTTGCAGAATCTCGACACCATTCAGCAGATCGTCGGCCTCCTGGAACAGGTGCGCGGACTGGCATCCTGATGCGGCCGTGACCTTTTCACCAGCCGGCCGCCAGTTGCATCCACACCAGCATCACCACCACGCTCAGCAGGCAGACCGGGCCGAGGGAGCGCTGCATCTTCACGCGGGTGGGACCGGGGGCCGCCCACACCACCCAGAGCGAGGTGGTTCCGAGTGCGGCGAAGGTCAACCAGGTCACCACTATGCCTGCGAGGTACATCCGGCTTCGCCCTCCTGTCCGGGCCCGGTGCTGCGCACGGCATTGCTCACGCGCCGTTGATATCTCGGCGCCGAGATGCGTCCGATTCCTCGCTCCGACGCGGCGGCGCGGACGCGTTCGCACCCTGACGATTTCACCGGGATGATCACCGTATCCGGTGCGATTCGCGGAAACGCGGGTAGCGATGAGCAATTGGACAGCTCACAGCGTGTGCTCTTCGAGAATTGTTTCCACACACATTGATCAGGCGAACCCGAGGCACGATCTATTTCATACAGTTCAGCAGAACCGCTGCTCAACGCCGGGAACAGCTGATACTCCGATGTTCTCGGACGACATCACACAAGATCCCGCCGCTGTGACTGTCCCCTGTGCCGAATGCCGGTGAACGTTTTTCGTGAAGTTTCCAGAGACCACGCTTCTTCCCGAGATGGCGCCGATTCCGCAAATACCGTTGGCGCAGTTTCGATGCCGTTGAATTCGCGGCGGCAGCGTTGTTCAGGAAGGCATGTGATGAGACGTAGTACCTCTGGCCGGTTGTGGCGTTCGGTGCTGGTGGCGGGCGCGGTGGCGCTGGCGTTGACGTCGGTGGGTGGTCGGGCTGCGGCTGCGCCGACGGAGCAGGATTTGGCCGATTATATTGCGGCGGGTCGGTCGGTGGCGGGGCCGGTGGCTGATTCGGGGTCGAGTTCGGGGTCGGCGTGTGATTCGGGGTCGGGTGCGGGTTCGGGTAATGGTTCTGGTGATTGTTACGGCGGGTCCGGGAGTAGTTCGGGGTCGGCGGGTGGGTATGCCTCCGACACGGTGGGGTGGGGTCCGGCGCAGACGTCGTGGCTGGCGGCATTCGCCTATGGGCTGGCCAATGGTGATGCGGCGCCGCCGGGGGCCAATGACTGGAATTGCAAGCCGACGCCCGAGCATCCGCGGCCGGTGTTGTTGATCCACGGCACGTGGATGAACGCCTACAACGGCTACGCCTATATGGGGCAGCCGATCAAGGATGCCGGGTTTTGCACCTTCACCTTCAACTACGGTCGCTCCAACCTGCTCGAGGGCGGTGGCCTGGGGTCGGTGCTGCCCGGGGTGATGGGCACCGGGTATATCCAGGATTCGGCCAAGCAGTTGGCGGTGTTCGTGGATCGGGTGCTGGCCGCCACCGGTGCCTCCGAGGTCGATATCGTGGCGCACTCGCAGGGTGGGTCGATGTCGAACTGGTACACCAAGTTCGAAGGCGGCGCGGCGAAGGTGAAGAACCTGATCACCTACGGCGCCACCCATCACGGCACCAGCCTGGACGGGATCGGCGCGCTGGGGCGTGCGATCAACAACCTGGGCATCGACATCCTCGGGTTCATCGAGATCTTCGTCGGGCATGCCGGGATCCAGCAGACCATCGGCTCGGACTTCGTCAACCAGCTCAACGCCAATGGGGACACCGTGGCGGGGGTGGATTACACGATCGTGGGTTCCCGCTACGACGAGATCACCAATCCCTACGACCTGACCTTTTTGAAGCCGGGTCCGGGGGCTACCGTCCGCAACATCACCCTGCAGGACGGTTGCGAACAAGACATCTCCGACCACCTGACCATGATGTATTCCCCCCGCGCGCTGTCGATCGCGTTGAATGCCCTGGATCCGGTGCAGTTCCCGCAACTGCAATGCACCTTCAACCCCTGGCTCATCGGCGGCGGCGGACAACTCTGACCACCCCCTAGACCGGCACCCACCGGACCGGATCGACACCGACTCCGGCCGGTCCGGTGGGAGCCCGGCCGCCGCCCGCACCCGAAACCGGTGACCCGCGCCGGTTCCGTCCGACGGCCGGCGGATGCCCATCGAGCGGCTCAGGCCCTGCCCGCTCGGTGGGCATACCCATATCCGTGGCACGTTGCGATCGACGGCAGGCCATCCCCGGGCGGTGCCACGGGTGCGATTTCCAGCAAACACGATCTGCCGGCTACGGAAAGGCCACTACGTTCCAGGGCATTTCAGCGCATCGCAGGATCCACTGTCGGCCCAACGGCATTCACGACGCGATTGCGCTGGTCGAGCCAGCAGGTACCGCGACTGGTCAGGCCAGACGCCACCTACGGCAAGACCCTCACCGACCGGCCGACGAGCATCCGCCCCGGTCTCGTAGTGGCTCGACCCGGTCCACCGCCCGCAGGTCCCGCCGGAACCATCCGCGCTGCCTGTGCACAGGACCGCGATGGGATCGAGGGGCGCGGCCGTGGCGCTCGCTGGGACCACCGCGGCCGCACCGGATAGCAGGGCGGCGACGACCGTCACCGTTCGATGCCCGAATCCGGCCATGACGTACGTCCTGAACTGGCCGCACGAGCGGCCGTGTCTTCACATCGGATACAAGCTGTGCTTGCGCGGGTTGAACTCCGCCGCCGCGGCCTTGTCCTGCAGCAGGCGCAGTGCGTGCCGCAACTCCAGGCGGGTGGTGGACGGTTCGATGACGGCGTCGATGTAGCCGCGCTCGGCGGCCACCCACGGCGTCGCGACGGTGGCGTTGTACTGCTCGATCATGAACTCGCGCACCGCAGCCCGCTGTTCGGGCGGCACCTGTTGCAATTGCCTGCGCCCGGCGATGTCGACGGCGCCCTCGGCACCGATCACCGCGATGCGGGCGGTCGGCCAGGCGAAGCTGACATCGGCGCCGAGCTGCTTGCACGCCATGAACCCGTACGCGCCGCCGTACACCTTGCGCACGACCAGATTGATGATCGGCACGGTCGCCTCGATGATCGCGCGCGGCACCCGGCCACCCCGGATGATGACGCCGTTGCGTTCCTCCTCGACGCCGGGCAGGATCCCCGGCGTATCCACCACGAAGATCAGCGGCAGCCCGAACGCATCGCACAACCGGATGAAGTAGGTGGCCTTGTCCGAGCAGTTCGCATCCAGCGCACCACCGAGCACCAGCGGTTGATTCGCCAGCACCCCCACCGGGCGGCCGTCGACCCGGGCGAAACCGGTGATCAGGTTCGGGGCATGGGCCGCCCGGATCTCGTGGAAATCACCGTCGTCGAAGATCCGCAGCAGGATCTCGTGCATGTCGTAACCCTCGCGATCGGAGTCCGGAATGATCGACTCCAATTCGAGGTCATGCATGGTGATCTCGGGCTCGAGACCGGGGTTGACGATCGGCGGCTGCTCCACACAGCTCGACGGCAGATAGCTCAGATACTTACGCGCCCAGTCGAAGGCGTCCTGCTCGGTCTCGCACACCTGATGGATCACACCGTTGCGGGCCTGCACCTCGGCGCCACCCAGTTCCTCGGCGGTGACATCCTCACCGGTGACCGCCTTGATCACCTCGGGGCCGGTGACGAACATATGCGCCTTCGGCGTCGCCACCAGCACATCGGTATTGATCGGCCCGTACACCGCACCCGCCGCGCATTTGCCCAGCATGATCGACACCTGCGGCACGAAACCGGACAGCCGTTCCTGGCAGCGGCTCATATGGGCGAACCAGGCCAGGGAGGCGACCGCGTCCTGGATCCGCGCCCCGCCGGAATCGTTGATCGTCACCACGGGGCAGGCCTTCTCGAAGGCGAAGCGCAAGATATGGGTGAGCTTGCGTCCGAACATCTCACCGACCGAACCGCCGTACACGGTCTGGTCGTGTGCGATCACCACCACGGGCCTGCCGTCGATGCGGCCGTGGCCGGTCACCACGCCGTCGCCGTACATGGCGTCGGGGTCACGCGGATTACGTACCAGCCCGCCGATCTCGGCGAAGGTCCCCGGATCCAGCAGCGCCTGCACCCTGGACCGCACGCTGGGGATGCCCTTCTGCGCACGTTTGGCGATCCCGGCGGCACCCGCCGGCTCCGCCGCGACGGCCAGCACCTCGCGCAATCGGTCCAGCTTCGTTTCGGTGCCAGTCGTCATCCGGATATGCCTCTCGCCGTGCAGTGGTCCGGCCGAAGATAACCGGGCAGGCACACGAGTTCGGCGCTGTGCGGCGCAGTCTGGACACACTCACAGCGTCAGCGGATCAACCACTGGCGATATGACCAAAAAAGATGTGCGCGTCGGCTCAGGATCCGCTGTCGCCGCGGCGCAACCGCTGGGCCGCCGCGACGGCTTCCTGCTTGGAGAACCCGTCCGCCATCCATTCCGAGTCCACATACCAGGCTCGCCAGGTCCCGTCACCACGCTGTTCGGTCCGCAAACTCTGGTCCATGGCAATCACCCGGGACTCCCCTGTCTGGTCGTCGGTCATCGACCTCGCGGTCGATCTGAGGCGGACCAGACCCTACAGCCCGAGCGCGGCAAGGGCACGGATTCGGTGGTGCGGCGGCCCGGTTGTAATACAACCGGCATGGAGCCTCGCCCAGCCACCGGCACCCGGCCTCGGCCGATCGACCGATCTCCGGGCCGCGCCGCGCCGACGCTCCGATGACACACACAGGCCGCCGTGTCCTGAACGATGTCCAGTATCGTGGATGGGTACTGCTGTCTCACGGCTGCGTGCGGCGGTATGACCCGAAGGATGCGAACAATGCTCGAACCCATTCGACCCATCTCAGGCGGCTCCACCGTTCGCGGCGCGGCCGACCCTGGATACCGCAGAGCGGTCACCGCATTCGCGCGGTTGTTCGCCGGGGGCCGCGGGGGCGGTGCGCTGGCGGTCTACCATCGCGGAATTCCCGTGGTGGACATCTGGACCGGAATCGCGGATGCCGACGGCAACGAATGGCAGAAGAATACCGGCGCCGTCTCGTGGTCGACCACCAAGGGCATCACCGCGACCGTTGTGCACCGCTTGGCCGCGCGCGGCCTGATCGACTATCGCGCCCCGGTCGCGGAGTACTGGCCCGAATTCGCCGCCAACGGCAAGAAAGCCATTACCGTCGCGGAAGTACTCAGCCATCGCGCCGGGCTTTCCCGCATCGGCCCCTTGGCCAGGAACACCACCGAGATGCTCGACCACGTCGCGATGGAGGAGCGTCTCGCCGCCGCACGGCCCGATCGGTTCCGTGGCCTGCCCGCCTACCACGCGATCACCTACGGCTGGCTGGTCGCAGGCATCGCGCGCGCCGTGACCGGCAAGGGAATGGCCGAGCTGTACCGCACCGAATTGGCCG
Organism: Nocardia sp. JCM 38205; assembly: GCF_058222935.1. NCBI lineage: Bacteria > Bacillati > Actinomycetota > Actinomycetes > Mycobacteriales > Nocardiaceae > Nocardia > Nocardia sp. JCM 38205. Next base: position 596,780 of record NZ_JBYHFL010000005.1, read on the forward strand.
AACCGCTCGGCATCGACGGGTTGCACCTGGGAGCACCGCCCGCGAGCAGTGATGTCTCCGTGGCGACGCTGTCCGGCTCGTCGCTGCCGCTCGGCCTCCCGAACGCCGAGCAGATCCTGCGGACCACCACCCGATTCATCGGCCCGGGAACAGGATTCATCCGATCGATCTACGCCGCGGGCATCGCCGATCTCGCCGCCGGGCCCGAGGCGCCCATCCTGCGCAGCGAAATGCCCGCCGCCAACGGCGTGTTCACCGCGCGTGCGGTCGCGGCGGTCTACAACCTGCTCGCCACCGACAACGCACTGCTGTCGCGGCGACGGGTCCGCGCGGCCTCGCGGATCCAGACCTACCTGCCGGACCGCAACCTGCTGCTGCCGATGGGCTGGCGTCTCGGTTATCACTCATGGCCCATTCCTGGCGCACCGGGCGGATTCGGCCATATCGGACTCGTCGGATCCGGCGGATGGGTCGATCCCGACAATGAGCTGGCCGTCGGCTTCGTGCACAACTGGCTACCCGAGGCCACCAAGCTGCCACGCGACCAGCTGATTCTTGCCCGGCTGCTCACCCCCATCGTCCGTGCGGCCGCCGCACCGGCATCCGAAGACAGGTCCAGGCAAGCGAAAGCCGGGTGATCGGCGCCCCGCCGCGCCGCGCCCGGAGGTAGTGAGGAGCCGCGATGATCGACCTGATCGCACCGACCGACGCGATCTTCCTGCTGAACGAATCGCGCGAGCACCCCATGCACGTGGGCTCGCTCCAGCTGTTCGAGCCGCCGGAAGGCGCAGGGCCGGATTTCGCTCGGTCGATCCATCAGCGGCTCGTCGACTCGCCGGTGACCGATCCGACGTTCCGCAAACGTCCGGGCCGGATCCTCGGCGGCATCTCGAGCCTGGCCTGGACCCACGACGACGAGGTGGACCTCGACTATCACGTGCAGCGGGCGGCCCTCGCCTCTCCCGGCCGGGTGCGTGAATTGCTGGCGATGACCTCGCGTTTGCACAGTGGGCTGCTCGACCGGCATCGGCCGCTGTGGGAACAGCATCTCATCGAAGGGCTCGACGACGGCAGATTCGCCGTCTACACCAAGGTGCACCACGCGTTGATCGACGGCGTCGCGGCCCAGCGACTGCTGCGGCGTACCCTCACCACGGACTCCTCGGACACCGAGATCCGGACGCCGTGGAACCTGCCGAGGCGTTCGCGGTCCGGCTCGTCCGGCGGCCGTTCCCGCGCCACCGACGCCGCCCGGACGATCGGGAAGCTCGCGCCGTCGACCGTGTCGCTGATTCGCTCGGCGCTCACCGACCAGCAGCTCACGCTCCCGTTCGCCGCACCAGACACCCTCTTCAACGTGCGCATCGGCGGTGCCAGGCGATGCGCCGCCCAATCGTGGCCGCTGGACCGGATCCGCGCGATCAAGGCCGCGACCGGGGCGACCGTCAATGATGTTGTGCTGGCGATGTGTTCGGCCGCGCTGCGCACCTATCTGCTGGAACACAACGCACTCCCCGATACCCCGCTGATCGCCATGGTTCCGGTGTCGCTGCGGACCGAGAGCGAAGCCGACAGCGGTGGAAACATCGTCGGAACCATCTTGTGCAATCTCGCGACGCACAGCGCCGACCCGGCCGAGCGCCTGGAGATCATCAGCGCCTCGATGCGGGAAGGCAAACGGCTGTTCGCGGAGATGCCGAGAATCCAGGCCTTGGCGGTGTCGGCGGTGATGATGTCGCCGCTGGGGCTGGCGAGCCTGCCCGGTTTCATCTCGATGACGCGCCCGCCGTTCAATATCGTCATCTCGAACGTGCCCGGCCCCGAGCAACCCATGTACTACTGCGGGGCGCGGATGGACGGCAGCTACCCGATGTCGATCGTGCTGGACGGGCAAGCACTCAACATCACCCTGTCCTCCAATGCCGGCAACCTCGACTTCGGCATCGTCGGCTGCCGCCGCAGCGTGCCGCATCTGCAACGGCTACTTGCGCATCTCGAGACCGGGCTCACCGAGCTCGAACACGTCACGGCGTGATGTCGCGACGGCACAGTCGAGGCTGTTCGACCGTGCCGCCGCGCGGCGTCCTCGGCAGCTGTGCCATGCTGGGTGACGAGTACGGGTTGTTCACGTGATCGCTCGGCTCGCAACAGGAAGCAAAAACAAAGTATGTCGCAAGGCAGTGTGAAGTGGTTCAACGGCGAAAAGGGCTTCGGGTTCATCGCGCAAGATGACGGCGGTCCCGACGTTTTCGTCCATTACTCCGAGATTTCCGGCTCCGGCTACAAGTCCCTCGAAGAGGGCCAGCGGGTCGAGTTCGAGGTCGGGCAGGGCCAGAAGGGCCCGCAGGCCCAGAGCGTCCGCGCCATCTAGGAGCGTTCAGCCCAGGAACCCGCGCCGCGGCGCGGGTTTCTTGCTTTCCGGGCCTCTCCCGGCATGCTCGGCCACCAGATGCGGTCCCCGATTGTGGCGAAGACGGCCGGGATGATGATCGTGCGCACGATGAAGGTGTCGAGCAGGATGCCGAGACCCACCACGATGCCGAGCTGGGTGAGGGTGATCAGCGGCAGCACGCCGAGCACACAGAACACGGCCGCCAGCACGAGCCCGGCGCTGGTGATGACCGTGCCGGTGGTCGAGACCGCACGCACGATCCCCTGTGTCGTCCCGTGCCCTGGCGTCTCTTCGCGAGCGCGGACCACCAGGAAGATGGAGTAGTCCACGCCGAGCGCCACCAGGAACAGGAAGGCGAACAGCGGCACATTGGTGTCGATGGCGGGAAATCCGAACAGGTGCACGCTTGCCCAGCTGCCGAGTCCGAGCGCGGCGAGCGCGCTCAGCACCGTCACCGCGACCAGCACCAGTGCCGCCGGGATCGCCCGCAGCAGTCCGATCAGGATGATCAGCACCGCCACCAAGATGAGCGGCATGATCACTGCGCGGTCCCGGCTCGCGGCGTTCCGGGTATCGAGGGCCTGGGCGTCGCTGCCCCCGACGAGGGCGTCGGCGTCGGGTATTCCGGCCAGGCGTTCGCGCATCGACTCGATCCGATCGAAGGCGCGTTCGGACTCCGGGGCCGCATCGATCACCACCGCCCAGCGGGTCAGCCCGGTATCGGCGGTGCCGGTTCGGGTGACCCGCTGCACCCCAGGCGTCTCCGTCAGCACCTGCTCCGCCCGCGCCGCCGCGGCCGAACGCGCGACGACGACCGCCGGATCGCCGGTGCCTGCCGGAAAGTGCGCGGCCAGGGTGTCGAAGCCGGCCACCGACTCGGCCTGCACCCGGAACTGCTCGGTCTGCGAGAGCCCGATATCGACGGTGAACAGTCCGGCCGCACACACCACCAGTGCCGCCGTCGCGCCGGTGGCCACGACAGCACGGCGCTCGACCACCCGCGTCGCGATCGAATGCCACACCCCGGTTTCGGAGCGATCGGGACCACCGGCCTCCGGAACAAAGGGCCAGAACACCTTTCGTCCGCACAGCGCCAGCGCGGCCGGCAGCCCGAACAAGACGAACAGCACGACGACCAGCAATCCGGCCGCTGCCGACGCACCGAGGCTGCGCGTGCTCGGCACCGAGGCCAGCAGCAAGATCAGCAGCGCGGAGACGACGGTGAGGTTGCTGGCGAGAATGGCGGGCCCGGCCCGGCGGCACGCCTGCCTGAGCGCGCGCCGATGGTCCGGTTCCCGCCGTAGTTCATCGCGGTAACGCGACACCAGCAGCAGCGCGTAGTTGGTGCCCGCCCCGAACACCAGCACGCTGGTGATGCCCGAGGTGGAGCCGTCGAAGCTGAGGCCGGTCAGTTGCGCGAGCGCCGTGCCGACGCTGGTGGCCACCCGATCGGCGAGGCCGACCACGAGCAGCGGTATCAGCCACAGCACCGGTGACCGGTAGGTGACGATCAGCAGGATGGCCACCACGATCGCGGTCACCGCCAGCAGGGTGGCGTTCGCGCCGGAGAACGAATCGGCGATATCGGCGCCGAACGCGGGCCCACCGGTCACCTGGAGCTGCAGGGCCTCGGGCAGGCCGGTCGTGGAAACCGTACGCAGACGTTCGATCTCGTCGGTGAGCGCGAACCCGCTCAGCTGCGCGGATACCGGGACACCGCCGATCGCGGCGGCGCCGTCGGGTGAGGTGATCAGCCGGACGTCGCTCGGCTCGGCCGACGTCGCCCGCGCCACCGCCGCACGCGCGGCGGACAGATCGGCCTCGCTCAGCGCGGCGCCGTCGGCGCGGGAGACCACGATCACCGCCGAGGCCGAATCGGCGTCGGGAAACTGCGCCAGCGCCTGTTCGATCTGCGCGGACTGGTTACCGTCGGGCAGCGAATTCGGTGCTTCACCTGCGGACTCGTTCTCCCCGACCGCACCGATCACCCCGATCGCGGCAATCGCCAGCACCAGCAGCAACCACCATGACCTGCGCGAGCTGACCGTCGCGGCGTACCGGCTCCAGATATCCACAGGCGAACCCTCTCAGATTCTTAATATTTAAGCAACAGAGGTTCTGCGGCTAGGCTGTGCCCGTGGATCAGAAGCGACGCGCGCCCGAGCACCGAGGCGACCCCGAGCGGCCGGCGATCGAAACCGAGATCGGCTCCGACCTGCGCGCGCTCACCGCGGTCTCCGAACAGCTCGGGCACGTCTTCGCGCGGTCGAACAATCTGCGGCCCAACGACTTCCGGGCCTTGCTGCACATCGCGACCGCCGAGTTCGAGGGCGTCCCGCTCACTCCGGGGCGGCTGGGCAGACTGATGGGCATGTCCTCGGCCGCCGTCACCTATCTGGTCGAGCGCATGATCGACACCGGGCACCTGCGTCGCGACGCCGACGACACCGACCGACGCAAGGTCCTGCTCCGCCACGACGAGCAGGGCCGGTCCGCAGCCGAGGACTTCTTCATTCCGGTGGGCACGCGGACCAGGGCGGCGCTGGCCGAATTCTCCGACGACGACCTCCGAACCACCCATCGCGTGCTGATAAGCGTCATCGCGGCACTGCGCAACCACCTCGACGAAGTGACCGCACCCGATCGGTGAGGTTCCCGCTCGATCGCCGTCCGTCGTCAACCGGTGCCTCATCGCGACCTGCCGTGGCCGGATCGTCGGCGCCGCGTGCGGTTCGGCGCGAGATCGACTGTCATCACGGTCCCTCGATCCGGATTCGTCACGCGTTGCCGTGGGAGGTACGCAACGATTATGCATCGTTTTCTCGGATGAAGTCGAGCCCTCGCTACCGGGACAACCGGCCAGGCCGGCTCAGGCGTCCGCGTCGAGGATCCGGTCCACCGCGTCGGCGAGTCCGGACAGGCTCTGCGCCGATTCCGGCAGAATCGCCGACTCCCAGCCCGGACCGCCGACGAATACCCGCGCACCGGTCGCGCCCGCGGCGCGAATCGCCGAGATCAAAGCGGTCGACTCCTGCTGGGACCACAGCACGACGG
>NZ_JBYHFL010000006.1:0-466917 GCF_058222935.1 Nocardia sp. JCM 38205
ACGGCCACCGGCGACGGCACTATGGTGTGCATCGAGAAGGCCCGCGCCGCGGCCGCCTGCTGCCCTAACGATGCGATCACGGTGTGCGAGCGGGAGCCGACAGGACTCGGGCTTGATTCGCCGATCGTGACTCTGGGCCCACCGGGGACCGATGCCGAGGCCGAAGCCTGCCGGCACGCCTCGGTAGTGCACCTGGTGGATTCTTTCGCCGACGCCATGGCGGCCGCGGCCGAGGGTGGAGTGCGGGCGCTGGTCGCGGCCGGATACCTGACTTTGGACGCGCACGACCGGACCACCGATTCTTGGGTTGATCAGCACTTCACGCACAGCGGAGTGTTGCGGCTGCACCGCTGCTGGGAGAGCTTGACCAAGCCGATGTGTCTCGCGGTCCGGCGTGATCTGCCGCGCTCGGCACCGGTGGAGAGCGTGGCCACCCATCCCGCGACCCGGATCTTCGCCACCCGGTACGCACCGGGAGCCCGGCTGGTGTCGGTGAACGCCAAGCCGCTGGCCGCCCGCGCGGCCGCTCACGCTGAGGTCGACGCCTGCATCGCCTCGGTCGATGTGGTCGCCCGATACCCGCAGCTCGAGGTTCGTGTCGAGTGGCAGCCGACGATGGTGTGGCTGCTCTACGGCAAGGACAGCGGCGATGAGTGAACCGCGTACGGTGGCGATGCTCGGCGCCGGGATCATGGCCAACGCCGTCGCAGCCCGCTTGGATGCTCACGGTTTCGAGCTGCGCCGCTACAACCGCACCACTGCCGCGATCGACGGGCCCGCCATCGTGTGCGCGTCAGCGGCGCAGGCGGCCGAGGAAGCGCCAGTGGTGTGGTCGTTCGTGCACGACGACACCGCCAGCGAGGCGGTGTGGTTCGGCCCCGAAGGCGCGCTCGCCGCCGCAAACGGGGCGGTAGTGATCGAATCATCCACGCTGTCACCGGGATACGCGCAGCGTTGGATGAGTGAAGCCGCCGCAGCGGGGGCCCGGCCGGTGCTGGCGCCAGTCACCGGGAGCCGGGTCGGTGCCGAGAACGGGACGCTGGTGGCGTTCACCGCCGGTGCGGCCGCAGACCTCGCGGCAGCGGACCGGCTGCTGCGCATCATCGCCGCGGAGGTCGTACAAGTCGGCGATGCCGGGGCCACGGCAACAGTGAAGTTGCTGAACAATGCGCTGGCGGCAGTGATCCTGACTGGGCTCGCCGAAACCTTCACCGCGGCGGCCGCGCTCGGCCTCGACATCGCCCAGCTGATGGCGGTGTGGTCGCGGCACGGCTGGGCTGCGCCGGTCGCCAGCGCCTACGGTGCGGCGATGCTCGGCGGCGAGCACGACCTGACGAACTGCTCACTGGCTGTCATCGCCAAAGACCTCCGGCACGCTACCGCCGTACTCGGTGACGTCCCGGCACCCTTGATCACTGCCGCCGCCGAGAAGTTCGGTCGCGCGCTGCAACTGGGCCTCGGGAATCGGGAGATGTCGGCCATCGTCGACGCGATAGGGACCCGGCCGTGACCGCCCCGGATTGGTTCTCCCACACCGCCACCACGCCGCCTCGGGCCCGCCAGCGGGTCACTCAGCATCTGGCCGGGTACGCGCGCACCGTGTTCGAGCGGGCCCGCATCCATCTGGGCGAGGAGGTGAGCGTCTGTTTGTCCGGGTCGCTGGCACGCGGCGAACCCGCAGTGCGCCGTCGCCGGACCGGATACGCCTTGGCCTCGGATGTGGACTTGGTCGCCGTCGTCGAGGACCCGGGCGATCCCGCACCGGTCGAGAAGTTCACCCAGGCGCTGCTCGAGGCCCACCCCGATATCGACAGCACCGTATTCGCCGTCCACTGCCAGAATGCGGGCCGGGTCGCGGGCCGCTTCGGCGCCGACCTGCACCACGCGGCCGACCACCCGCTGGCCGGGCCGGCACCGGCCGGGGTCGCCGACCCACGGATAGGCCCGCGTGAGGGCCTGGAAAGTCTGACCCATCAGCTCGCGACGATCTATTGCCCCGACAGCCCACCGGGGGCGACGCCGTGGCGGACCAAGACCGCGCTGGAAGCGCTGCGGGCCGTGGCATGCAGCGGCGGCTGCGCTGGCGGACCGCAGCGCTACGCCAGCCTGGTCGACGACCCGAGGGCCTGCGATGTGCTGGACCGTGACGTGGTCGCCGAGCTGGTGCGCGCCCGCGAACACAGCCAGCCGATGCCGCTCACCGACGCACACACCTACGAACTAGTCGTCGCCGCGGCTGCACAACTGTTCGGCGTCGCGCCCACCCACCGCGACCTGCTCGACGCCTTGCACACCATTCCGGCCGACGTGCATCTGCTCGACGGTTTCCAGCGCTCGGTGCTGGCATCCACAATGATTCTCTACGGGCCACCCCGGATCCGGCGGGCGGCAGCCTCGGCGCTGCACGTCACCATGGCAGCGATCGACCCCAGCACTGTCCCGATCGCGCTCGACTCACTCCAGGCCTTGGCGCGGATCTCGCCGGTGGAGTTCGGGCGCGGCATCGACCACCCGAACCAGGTGCTGCGCGCCCACCTCCAGGGCTTGCGCGCCGACTACTACCACCACCTGGGCCCGCACAACTTCGGTGCACGGCCGGTGGCGAACTACACCGGCCCCACCCCGGCGGCCGGTCCGACAACAGGGAGGAACGACCATGGATGACTGGCCGGACTGGATACGCAAACTCCCTCCCATCGACACCCCGTTCCCCGGCGGCCGCGGCTACCTGATGGCCGGGCCCCACGGACAGGTCGTGTTCTGGTCCTTCCCCACCGGAGCGGCTGTGCCGCGCCACCAGCACGGCCCGCAACTCGGACTGGTACTCGCCGGGCGGGTCGACCTCAGTGCCGCGAACGAACACCGAACTGTCTGCGGCGGAAAGTATTTCAGCCTGGCGGACCAGGAGCCGCACGCGGCCGTTGTCACGCCGGGCACGCTGGTGATCGAGGTCTTCGCCGATCCCGACCGGCACACACCTGCGCAGCGACCGGCATGAGCGCGCGCATCATCACCGCCGCCCGAGTGCTCACCGGCTGCGGCGCCACCCATGCCCCGGGCGCGGTCGTGATCGACGAGGGCAAGATCGCCTGGGTCGGCCCCGCATCTGACCTGCCCGGCGACTGGCAGGGCTGCTGTGTAGCACGGCTCGACCTACCGCAGGCGACCGTGTTGCCCGGCCTTATCGACGCGCACGTGCACCTGGCCTTCGGCGGTGCCGCACATCTGCCAGCGGCGATCCAGGCGACCACCCATCTTGACGCCGTCGCCACCATCCGCGCCGGGCTGGCCGAACTCCTCGGCGCGGGCGTCACGACGGTGCGCGACCTCGGCGCACCCCGCTACACAGACATCGACACCCTCGCCCGGCCCCACACCCGGCCGCGGGTCCTGACCGCCACCATCCCGCTCACCGTGGCGGGCGGGCACTGCCACAGCCTCGGCGGCGCCGTCGACACCCTCACAGAAATCCGGGACCTGGTGGCAGCCAACGCCGCCCGCGGCGCGGACTGGGTCAAGATCATGGGCAGCGGCGGGTTCACCACCGGCGGCACCAGCTCGCCGTACGAGCAGCAGTTCACCGACACCCAAGTCCGTGCGGCCGTCGACGCCGCGCACGAGCACGGCCTCCCGATCGCCGCCCACGCACACGGAACCGCCGCGATCCGTCAAGCCGTCGCTGCCGGAGTCGACTCGATCGAGCACTGCACCTGGATGACCGCCGACGGGTTCGACCTCGACCACGGAGTGGTCCGCGAGATCGCCGACCGGAAAATCCTGGTCTGTCCCACCATCAATCACCTCGCCCGGTCGGCGGCCGGGCGGCTGCAATGGCCGGTCCGCCGCGACCACCTGCGGGTCATGCTCGCCGCCGGTGTCCGGCTGATCCCCGGCAGCGACGCCGGCATCCCGAACACTCCACCAGGCTGCTACCCGTACTCACTGCCCGCCTACCTCGACCTAGGACTGTCCCCGGCCGAGGTCATCGACCTGGCAACCCGCCAGGCCGCCGATGCGCTCCGGATCGGGCACCTCACCGGTACCCTCGCCGCCGGGCTCAGCGCCGACCTGATCGCCGTCCCCGGCGACCCGACCCGCGATCTCGACCTGCTGACCACACCGATCCTGACCGTGGCAGCCGGACACCTGCACTACCCCAACGCGACACGCAAAGCCGAGGAGGACACCTGCGCATGAGCACCACTCAATCCAGCCTGAGCTCGGAATATGCCACCACCACCCCATTGCAGGTCCGCATCGACACCCACGCCCGCCACAGCGAACACCCCGACGACCCCGTCGCCACAGTCTTGGACGCACTCGAGCTGACCGGAACCGAGGACCTGGCCGATATCGGCTGCGGCGACGGCCGATTCCTCGCCCACCTCGCCGAACACGGACACCACGGCCGGCTCGTCGGCCTGGACATCTCCACCGCCATGGTCACCGTCGCCGGCGCTGTGCCCGGGGTCGAAGGCGTCGTCGGCGACGCCGAAGCTTTGCCGTTCGCCGACGACGAGTTCGACATCGTCACCGCCCGCCACATGCTCTACCACGTCCCCGACCCAAACCAAGCCCTGCGCGAGCTCCGTCGGATTACCCGCGGAGGCGGCCGAGTCGCCGTGAGCGTCAATCACCCCGCCACCTGCGCCCGCACCCGCCAACTCGTCATCGAACGGGCCGCCGAGTACGGGCTTGCCCCAGCCCCGGGCCTAGTCAACGACGTAAACTCGGCCAGCCTGCCGAAGATGATGAACACGGTCTTCGGCGACGTCCGCATCCACCAGAGCGACAACGCCCTGGTCTTCGACACCCCCGAACTCCTGATCAGGTTCGCCGAGGCTCTGTTCTCATTCTGCGGCATCGATACCGCCAGCCCACACCGCGCCGCGATCCTCGACGCGGTCACCACCGACATCCACCACTGGTTCACCACCCACCCCGGACAGCGCTGGCGCGACCCCAAGGGCTATATCGTCGCCACCGCGGCCGTCCAATAGTCGTACGCTCGAAAGGAATTCGATCCTCATGAAACTTCTCGTCACCGGTGGCGCCGGATACATCGGCTCCGTCGTCGCCCACCAACTCGTCGACGCCGGACACCAGGTGGAGATCATCGACGACCTGTCCACCGGCCACGAAGCCAACCTCCCCGCCGCCGCCACATTCCACCGGATGTCGATCCACCGAGCCGCGAACATCATCACCCCCGACGCCGAATTCGACGGCGTGCTGCACTTCGCCGCCAGCATCGAGGTCGCCGAATCCGTCGCCCATCCCGAGAAATACTGGCACAACAACATCGAAGGCTCCCTCGCCCTGCTGCGCGCCATCCGTGCCGCCAACGTGCCGCGGCTGATCTTCTCCTCCACCGGCTCGATGTACACCGGCAACGGACAGACCGCCTTCGACGAAACCGCCGAAGTCCGCCCCAAAAACCCCTACGCCGCAACCAAAGCGACAGTCGACCAGCTCATCGCCGGAGAATGCGGAGCCTCCACCACACTCGGCGCCGCCTCCCTGCGCTACTTCAACGCCGCCGGAGCCGTCCTCACAGCCGACGGCGTCCACCTGGGCGAACGCCACGACCCGGAATCGCACCTGATCCCCATCCTGCTGCAAGCCGCCAGCGGACACCGCCCGGAATTCACTTTGTTCGGCACCGACTACGAAACCCGCGACGGCACCTGCATCCGCGACTACATCCACGTCGCCGACCTCGCCGCCGCGCACCTGCTCGCCCTCGACGCCGTCCAACCCGGCCGCCACGACATCTACAACCTCGGCAACGGCGAAGGCTTCACCAACCGCGAAGTCCTCAACACCGTCCGGGAAGTCACCGGAGCAGACTTTCCGGTCCGGCTGGAAGGCCGCCGCCCCGGCGACCCCGCAATCTGCATCGCCTCCAGCGAACGAGCACACCGCGAGCTGGGCTGGAAACCGCAACATACCGACCTCACCGACATCATCGAAAGTGCCTGGCAGTTCCATCAAGTCCAGCAACCTTAGGATCCGGCGATCGCTCTTTGATGCTAGCATCAGCGCCTTCGCGCAAATGCCGACAGCGAGGGCTTTTGATCGGCCAACGCAGGCTTGCTCAGCTTGGCCGTGTCCACTTGGCGACTGCGGCACTCCCATTTGCAAGCGACAACCACTGGGCCAATACGCTGCCTGCGCGAGGTCGCCTCATGCGTCGACCCGGGGGCGCGATCCACGCCGTGCCTATTCTCCTCCGCCGCCCGGTCTCTTCGCTGGCACGTGCCCCCGCCCGCCGAATGCCTCCCGCTCCTTGTCGTCGGCGAGCAGCGGATGGGCACGGCTGATGACTTGTTCCGTCGCTCGGCAAATCACAGACGCCGAACCCGTTCGCGAGTGCGCCCGATCCGCGCCGCAACCATCGAATGCCCACACCGAGAGCCATACATCCGGCAGATCGCGCTCGGATGTTCGATATGATCCTGGAGAGCTATGGACGCCTTGCCACGACGTCTTGCTTCGAGTCGACGTCCGTTTCCGCCGCCACGGACGCCTATCGAACCCATCACAGAAGACCTACTGCAGCGTACGGCAGCGGCGATGCGCAAGGCATGGCCGTCGCTAGGTACCGCCGCGGAGTTCACCTCGACCCCACCCGAGCAGGTTTCTGCAACCCATTCGACGGCTCCGCGTGACGGCGCGGAGCCGTCAGCGCGCTGTCGTCACGATTGATTACCGCTGCTCGAACCTGGAAGGGCGATGACGTTGCCGTTCCGACCGCGCACCGACCTGACGGCCCTGCCGAGCTTCGGAATGGCCAACCTGCGATAGCGTTCGGTATTCGTTGGGCGGGTGTCGACGAAAGGCAGTCTTCGAGAACACCCACAGCATGTCGAGAGGATGGGCTTCTGTGAAGCCTCAGTTTGCAGTCATTTTGGATTATCCATTCATTGGCTTCGAATGCAGCTTTCTGTCACGAAAGTCCACTGTATTCGCGAACCAGTAGCCATACTTCGTGCAGGTGGTGTGATACGAAGTCCTCCAACGTGTGAATAGAAGTCCACTCACTGAGCTCGTCGGGTGCGGTCGTGCTCGGAAACCTAACCGTCACTCTAGGTTCTTGCGTGGCGAGGTTGGCCGGTGAAATGTCGATTTCCTCGATCAGGTGGCGGATGCCCCAGAGTTGAAGAAGCTCGTTGTCTGTCAGGTGCGCGATACCACCGTATTTCGCTGCGTGCCAGGATAACACATCGCGATAGACCAGATGTGAGTAGCCGACCAGGTCGGGCACTCGTGTGCCGTTCCATCGGAGTCCGCCGTGGATGACATGACTGGTGGAGTCACTGTCACGCGGTTCGGCGACGCCGAAGATGAACGGCTGAAACTTGCGAAGGTCAGCCGGCAGGCCGTGCACGAGGGTGGTAATGATGTCGCACGGGTTGTAGATCCTGAGCCCGACGTCGTACTCGCCGGGAAGTTCGGCTATCCGATCGAACCATGCGCCGACGAGTTCGGTCCAGTCTCTGTTGGTCGCCAGGCAGGTCATCGCTGATTGCCGGAATTCGCGCCACGGTCCGGGAGTTTTGCTACTGGCGGTGCCGACAAAGAGGATAGTGGGCTCGCCGTCGCGGCGGGTGAGGAGCCGGACGATGTCGTCTTTGTCCTTGTAGGTGTCGTGGCGGAAGGCGCCAGCGCGGTGGATGTGTTCGATGATCCAGCCATCCTCCTGGGTGAGCTGTGGGAACCTGGCGGGGCCGCCGTTTTCAATCGCGCCTGCTCGGATGGTCGAGCACACATGTGTGAGGGCGTCATAGACGTCTGGGTGCTCATATTCGGCTCGTTCTTCGCTGTCCAAGAGCGGGTGATCGCAGAATTGGGCGCAGGGGTGATCGTCGTCGAGTTGCGCAATTGAATCGATCTGGCCGAACGCGAGGTAGAGGGCATGAGGGTACATGATTTCGCCGGATGGGCCGACGTAGTCGATGTGGACGCCGATCAGGTCGATCGCTCCTGCTTGGGCAGCGGAATGGACGACCTTGTCCCAGCACCGGTCCCGTTCGGCTGTGGTGACGAACTCGAAGATGACGTGGATCGAGGTGAGTCGTCGTTCGGCAGGTGGGGCAAGGAATTCGACCCGATGTGCTGATTGCGGGACGCCATCGCGGTCTATGGTGAGGCGGTAGCCGCGTAGGTCGTGGTCCCAGTCCCGGGCGAGGTTGCTCAGCGGGGTCAGTAGCTCGGTCCACTGGGGTTCGAGCGCGACTGCGAATACACGGATTCTGCCCGGAAGCACACCTTTCTCGCGGCGCAGCAGCTCGACGTACTTTGCCAGCTCCTGGGCGGTTTCGCGGGCAGTGTTGTTTGCGCGCTTGAGTTCGATGACGACCCAGTTCTGGTGCAGATCGCGGGCGAGAATATCGATGTAGCCGCCGGTGCCTTCAGGGTTCGGGATCCAGTACTCCTGCCGGTAGAGACGAAGACCGGGTTCGAGCATCTCGAGTCGGTCAGCGAGATGCCCTCGAATGATCGACTCCCGCGGCGGCATGGCCATTGATCCTCCCCTGTTGCTTCTCCAACTTATCCTAAAGTTCGCCACCGACACTGTTGCTGCTGGGACGGCGTAGCTGGGAGCGGCGCCGCTGTCCAGCATGCGGGAGCATCGGTGGTAAGCGGGTCCACTGCTACGAATGAGTGGTTCTCCGGCCACACGATCGCGACCTACGGCGGCTAAATCCGTCGGTGAGTGCATCAGGTCCGTGAATCCATGTCGGCGCTGGGGGATACTGGCTCAGCCAGGATTCGTCTCGGTGTCCAGTAGCTGGCCTTCCAACCAGACTGCGATCTCACCAACCGTGTAGAGCGTGTCCTCCAGCGTCTCCGCGTCGAACACCGTGTGCGGCCTGGCCGGCCTGATGGGTGTCGTCGGTCTCGGCCATGGCGAGCCGGTCAATGCGTGGGCGTAGTCATTTCGCCTGTCCCGTACCTTCGTCACCTCGGCTTCGATATCGCTTCGGATGTCAGGTGGCGGGGCGATATGGTCGAGGAGCCGCGACATCTTGATATGTAGTCCTCCACGGCGTGGTGAATCCGGCGGCGCCAGATCGTCCACCAAGGCCTCGAGCGCCGCTACTGCCGTCATAGCTGCCGCTCCGCATGCGATCGTCCAGGCCTCCTCGACTGTATAGATGTTCTCGTCGAGATCGTTCTCGTAATCGACTTGGTGCCAAAGGCTCCATGCGGGGTCGTTCGGGGGCGGTGCAGCACGATCAGCGGTCCTTTTCCGCTGGTCGAGTGATCTGAGCGCGCGGTCAGCGGACGAGTTCGTCGATCGCCATAAGAATATCGCCGCACTCAGCCGGTCGCGGAACACCAGGAACTCGATACGAGCGAAGGCATGAAAGCCGAGATACAGCTCGGCGAGATCCTTCGGGTAGTCGTCTGCCTTCTCCCAGTACAGCGCCTCCATCTGTTCCTCGGTCAAGTACATGAATTTTGACGGGTCGTTGGGGTCCACTTCGAAGCACACGATGCGAGCCTAGGCAGTTCACATCCTGCGGGGATGAAGCCTCCACCCGCGTGGCGGTGTTGATTGGCCGGTTCCCGCAGCGGCTGTCTGGTCGAATGATGAGCGGTGTGGCCGGCATCCAAACGCCCGCAATCCACGCAGGGTGATTCGGGTAGCGCCCTGTCTACGAGCCGACGCAGGGTATCTCCGTCAGAGGCCCACATCGCGGATGTGAACGTCGGTGTCGAGGACATCGGGGTCCCCGGGCAATTCGGTGTCGAATGTGATCCGTAGCTGCTGTGTGCGGGTGTGTTCTTCGTCGGCATATTGGGTGGGTGTCAGGGTTTGTCGGCGATGTTGTTCGGCGCGGTGTCGGGTGAGTTCCCCGTGAAGGCGTGCGTGCCAAGAGTGGTCGTCGCGATTTTGGCTGTCGGCGTGGGCGGCCTCGTTGGGTGTGCGGTGGTCGGGTGGGTTGGCGAGGAGTTTCTGCCAGCCGGGTTCGGGGCCGGCGAGTTGGGTGGCGTGGCGATGAGCGGTGCGGTGGTTGTTGCGGGCTTGCTGGTGGCGGTGCTCGGCGGTGGCTTGTTGGGTGAGGAGTTCTTCGATGCGGTTGCGGAGGGTGGTGTGTTGGCTGCGGTGGCGGCGGGGTGTGGTGGTGAGTTGGTGTCGGGCGTCGGCTAGTTCGGTGCGGATGGTGTTGAGGTCTTGGGCGGCGGCGGTGAGGTTGTCGGCGGTCTGCTGTGCGTGGCGGATGGCGTCTTGGGCGGCGCGGTGGTGTTCGGCGACTGTTCGGGAGTCCGGGTCGTCGGCGGTGTTGGCGAATGGTTCGTACATCGCGGCTTCGGTTTCTGGTGTGGCGAGAGCGAGTTCGAGGTTGCTGATGCGTTCGGCGAGTTGGTCATCGGTGAGCAGCCTCAAAGGGTCGTCGCGACGGGCCGCGGTGTGGTCAGCGACGGTCGCGTCGGTAGTGGTGAGGGAGTGGTTGTGGATCCAGGTTTCGATGATGTGGCGGTGTGCTGGGTTGCGGAGTGCCCGCCAGTCACGGCGGAGGAGTGCGAGTGCGGCTTCGGGTGGGTGGGTGTCGGCGAGGTAGGTGCAGCGGGCTTCGAGGGGGTGTTGATTGTGGTCGGGGATGCCGGTGTGGTCGTCGCGGCAGTCGGTGCAGAGGCCGTCGTCGGTGCGGCGGGGTGGGATGGGTGTGGCGTCGGCGCGGCGGCGTTCGATGCCGCAGGACACACAGGGCAGGGTCCGGAGGTCGGGGACTGCGGCGAGGTCGTAGTCGAGGCGGTCGCGGTATGGCTTGTCTCTTTGTTTGTCGCGGTTCCATAGGCCGCCACGGAGTGGTTGGTCGGGTGCTGTGCGGTTGTCGGGTTCGGGATTCCAGATGCCGTGCTGCGGGGGCTGGCCTGGTGTGTTTGGTTTGCCGTCGTTGGTGTCGAGGTAGCTGTCGGTGAGGTCGATGCCAGCGTGGTCGGTCGCTGACATTGCGGGTTTGTGCTGGGTGGTGTCGCGGTAGCGGCGTTGGTATTCGGTGCGGTAGCGGAGGGTGCGCTGGTGTGCTCGTTCGGGGATGGTGTCGGGTTGGTAGACGCCGGGGTCGGTGTCGGGTGTGCAGGCGTGGATGAGTGCGGTGTGCTGTGGGTTCTGGTTCGCGAGCCATTCGAGCCGGGCTTTCGCGACCTTCCACGGACGGCTGTACAGGATTTGGGCGACTTCGGCGATGACCGAACGCTGCTCAGGCGTCGCGGTTGCGGCGACCGAGCGGAACGCTGTCACGGCGGCGGCGACGTTGCCGGAGTGGAAGATTTCGGCGACAGAGTGGATCGCCTTAGGAAGATCGTTGTTCGCTGGCGGGTTGTCGGGGTTGGTGGTTTGTGGTGGGTGTTCCTCGTCGTTGGTGGGCATGGTCGGCTCCGGGTGGTGTTCGGATTCGGTCGGCGTTGGGGTGTGATGGGTGAGGGCGTCAATGCGCCAGGCGAGGGCGGCGGTGAGTTGGTCGGGGCGAAGGGCGGGCGCGTCGTCGGGTTGGGCGGCGAGCAACAGCTCGTAGGCGGTGGCGAGCAGGTCGTGGGGCGTCCAGGTGCCGGTGCTGGCGTGGTCGATGGCTGCAACGATGCGCGGCCAGCCGGGGTCAGCGGTCATGTGGTCGGCGACCTCGGCACCGAGGACGGCGTGCAGATCGGGCAGCCAATCGGGTTGCAGGGCAGCACCGTTGTGGGTGACGAGGGCGGAGGGTTCGAGCTCGAGGCGCGCCCATAGCGCGGCGGCGGGCATCTCGTCGGGCAGCGGCCGGAGCGCGGCGGCGGTGGTGAGCAGGCCGGTGATGTCGAGGCCGGCGCGGTGGGCGAGGTCGAGCTTCTCGGCCATGACCGGCCAGAACGGGTCCAGGGTCAGGCGGGATTCGAGCTTTTCGGCAACCGGCGCCCACCGGTTGCTGGCGGCGTTCGGGTCGCCGAGCACGCGCTGCATGCGATCGTCGAGTTCGTGTTGGTGGTCGCGTTCGAGGTTGGAGTAACGCGCAGGTCCGGTGGAGCGGTGGTCGCGTTCGGCTACGTGCAGGCCCGCTCGCCACACTGCCAGCTCACCGACCAGGCCCGGGTCGGTGACGCCGATGAGCGGTCGCGCCCAGCCGGGTGCGGTGGCTGGTGTCCAGTCGCGGGTCTGGTTGCGGATCTGGTCGGCGAGCTGGGTGACGATGCGCTGCCGTGCGTACAGGTGTGCGGCGAGGGGATGATCGTCGGGGACGGGAGGTGTTCCGGGGAGCCAAGGCAGTGGTCCGGGGCCGGTGGAGTGGCGGCCGCTGGCGTCGAGACGCCAGTCCAGGACGGCGGCGTCGTCGGCGGCGGTCTCGAGTTCGCGCGCGTCCGCGGCCTCGCGCAGGGCGGTGATCGGGTCGGCGCCGGTCATGGCAATGATCGCTAGGTGCAGCCGCAGGACCGGGTAGGCGGGGCAGTGGGTCAACCCCGGCCGTATCTGATTTGCGGCGGTGTCGAGGCGGGCGAGGCCGTCGGGGCCGAGGCTGTGTTCGGCGGCGAGGCCGAGGGTGTCGTGATAGATGTCGACGGCGCGGCCGAGGCGTCGGAACGGGTCGAGGGCATCCCGGAGTTGGGTGTGGGCGGATTTCTGGGCGCCGTCGCGGTCGAGAATTCGCAGGAGGACTTCGACGGCGGTGCGCGGGAAGATGGCGGGTTCGGACCAGAAGGAGGCCTCGCTGCCGTCGAGGGCGGTGGGCAGGTAGGCGTGGTTGGCGTGCACACCGCGGGTCATGGCGACATAGAGCTGTTGTCGGGTCTCGAATCCGGTGAGCGCGACATGGCAGGTGTCGGCGGTGATGCCTTGCGCGGAATCGATGGTGGCCGCATACCCGAGCCGCACATGCGTGCGCACATACTCGGCAGGAAGCCACACGCTAGCGCTGTGTTCTTCCCCGGATCGGCGGTGGCTGGCGGTGAGGGAGCCGTCGGGGTGGACGGCGGTGACGGTCCAGGTGTAGCCGTTGCGCACCCAGTCCCGGTCCCCGAACCGCAGCCGGGGATCGTTGTGCCGGGTGCGGATTGTGTCGCCGATCGAGGCGCACAGTCCATCGGCGAGGGGCACTTCGGCGCTCGGTGCGGCGTCGTTGCGGGTGAGTCGGTCGCCGCGGGCACGGGCGTTGAGCGCGGTCACGGTCTCGTGAGTGGCCGCCAGCATGACGGTGTCGCGGCCGGCGAGATGATCTGCGGCCCAGGCGGTGTAGGTGTCGTCGTGGATGGCGCCGGCGTGGCCGGCGTGGATGCGGCCGTGGTCGAGATACCAGCCCAGCGCGGCCGGGTCGCCGTCGCGTAGGCCGAGGCTGGCGGTGGCTTCACCACTGGCGGCGAACCGCACCACATGGGTGAGAGTGAGGGTGTGTTCGGGTGCGGCGTCGGCCATGTCGGTGTGTGCGCCGCCGGCCTCGATGGAAGCCAGTTGGTGATCGTCACCGATGCAGCGGATCGTCGCACCGCGGGCGGTGAGGAACTGCAGCAGTTTGAGGCGTTTGTGGTTGCCGAGTTTGGCCTGTTCGTCGACGATTACCAACGTCTCGGCGTCGATATCGAGGACCCATTGCGGCAACGCTGGCGGCAGTTCCCGGTCGAGCGCGACGTTGTTCGGGTTGGGTGTGTGGCGAGCGAGGACGTCGAGTACCTTGTCCACGGTTTCCACGCGGGCACCGATCGATTCCCCGAGTACGGCTGCGGCGGCTGCGGTGGGTGCGAGGCCGAGCACGGTGCCGCCGCTGGCATGCCAGGCGTTGGTGAGGACTTTCATGGCGGTGGTTTTGCCGGATCCGGCGGGGGCGTTGGCGGTGTGGACCCGCATTCCGGAGGTCGCGAACGCCGAGATGACGCTGGCTTGGCCGGCGTTGAGCGGTCGATCCGGAAACGCGTGATTGTGGTCCTGGACCGCGGCGGTGACCAGCTCGGCGGCGACGCTGCGCCCTCCGGGTTGCACCGCTAGCTCGATCAGCGCGGCCTCGACGGCCAGCGCCGTGGTGGAGGTGTAGACCTGATCGCCCGCCCGCACGTGCACATGAGCGCCGCCGCGGCGCGCCAACGGCGCCGGAACCGTGCCGAGAATCGGCTCGGCCGTGGTGTCCGGATCGCCGAGCGCGATCGACTGCTGCGGCGACAACGCCTCCGAGACCACCGCCGCGACAGTGCGTTCCCAATCGCGGCCGGTGATCTGGCCGCGGAGTTGACGTTCGGCTTCGGCGCGCACATTGTGCTCACGCCAAGTCGACCGCTGCTCGGCCACCACATCCAAGACCTGCTTCGCAGTGCACGTAATCCACTGCGATGTTGGCGAGATCCGGCCCGAACGAGACGGATTCAACACGACCGAAATCATCCGGGCGAGTGCTTCCCGGCTGCCGAGCAGCGCGAGTGCCTCGGTCCGCCAGCTGGCGCGCTGCTGCGCAAGCGAGCGCAGGGCGTGTTTGGCGGGCCGGGTTTCCAGCGTCGCTTGCTGTGCGAGCCGATACATTTCCGTCGGGACCGGTTCACGCCCGAACCGCTGCTGAAACACCGCCGCGAGCTCACCGAGGCGCACCTGCAGCGCCGCCTCACGCTTGGACCAGGCGTCGATCAAACCCTTCGGGATGCCGATGATTTCGCGAATAGGTCGCTTGCCGGGATCGGCGGCCGCGCGCGGTGCGAATTCAACCCCAACACTGTGTTCGAGGTGGTGCTCGAGGCGGGTGTTGTAGATCTCCGACACCGTCACGACCACCCGGTAGAGGGCGGCGCCGTCGAGGGTGCGCCACAGCCCGTCGAGCGTGCGGACGCGGTTGGCGATCAGCACATGAGTGTGCAGATCGGGGTCGCCGGCACGGCTGTCACGATGGGTGAACCGGGCAGCGACGATGCCATCGACATCGACCTGCCGGATCCCGTTGCGCCCCAGCCGCGTGAACGCCGCGTGCCGCTCCAACCAGGCGAGGGCATCGTCGATGGCGGCGTGATGGGCGGCTTCGATCTTCTCCGACACCGACCGCGGCGCCAGCGCCCACAACGCGGACACCGATTTGACGGGGGAGAAGGTGAGGTCGAAACCCGCGACCGCGGTGGACCGGGGGCGTGAGTTCTTGGCCACCCAACCCGATAATTCGCGCGCATCTATGGGCGCGCGCCCGTATTCGTCGCTGAACATCTCGAACCCGACATGGGTGCGGATCCGGGACCGTTCGTCGCAGGGAATGGCCGCAGCCGGATCGTGTCCGTGCGTCGAAATGTGTTCCCGAAACGCGGTTTCACAGCGTTTCCTGAATTCGGAAACCTCCGTATAGACCCGGAATGGGTTTCCCAATCGGGAGGCTTCGTCGGCCGCGCGTGCGGCGTCGGCGGGCTTGGCGCCGAGCGCGAGCTGCTTGTCGTACTCGCGGGCCTCGATGTCGTCGGCGTCGGGGTGGCGGCCCAGTCCGAACAGCGATTTCATCTGCGCTTCGGTCACTTCCGCACCACGGGCTACGCCGAGCGCGGTGAGGCCGGTGCCGTGCCATCGGCCTGGTGCTTCGCCGTGGGCGGAGTAGTAGTCGGACAGGCTGGCGCGGCCGCGGTCGGAATTGTCGTTCGCGGCGACACTGCGCAGGTAATACTGATAGCCGTTTCCTGCGACGACCTTATGAATCGTCGCGGTCATACCTCCAGCCAGCACCCATGACAGCAGGAACGCCAGCCCTCGAATTCACTTGAATTGTGGCTAATCGGCCAAAGTGCCTGGTAGTTACTTAATTGTGTCCGGCCAGATCGTGCCGGAGATGCCCAAAACCCGCAACGCCAATGGTGTCTGGGCGCGTTTCGGAGGAGCGCGCTTCTGTCGCCTTTCCGGCGATAGTCCGGAAAGTGATCCTGGATGCAAGAGGTGTGCTTGTTGTAAAGGTGAGAGGAGCAAGGGGGTGAGGATGGAGTGGGGAGGTGAAGTGTGTCGGGCGTGATGTGGTGGTGGGTTTGGATGTGAGGGCGTGGCGTGCGATGAGGGTGGGGTGGATTGGTGAGTGTGACCGGGGTGGTGCCCGGTCCGCCGCAGGAGTTGTCACCGCGACGGACCGGAGTCGAAGACGGGGCATGAGGCCGGGCATGCGGGTAAAGAGCGCGCGAGAAGTCGAGTGTGCTCGGCGAGGGTGATGGCCTGTGCCGCTGTGAGCACGATGG
Source organism: Nocardia sp. JCM 38205 (assembly GCF_058222935.1). Lineage (NCBI taxonomy): Bacteria > Bacillati > Actinomycetota > Actinomycetes > Mycobacteriales > Nocardiaceae > Nocardia > Nocardia sp. JCM 38205. The sequence goes on from NZ_JBYHFL010000006.1 coordinate 16,153, forward strand.
CGCTCACAGCGGCCCCGGACCTGCCGTGCTTAAGCGGCGCTGGGTCGGACGCGATGTACGACGAGCCCGAGAGCGGTTCGGCAGTCGGTGCAGTAGCCGTCGGCGTGCACGACCGTGGTTTGGGCGCAGGCGTCGCAGCGGGTCACGCGCTGTCCGGCTCCGAGGGTGGTACGGCGTCGCCGGGTGCTGGGCCGGTTCGCGGTCCGGGGTGCGGGTTCGGGGCGTTCGAGGTGGGCGTCCATCCATCGGGTGATGATCCGCCAGGCGGGGCTGCCGGAATTCGCGGAGGCGGCCCGGATTCGGTCGAGCAGGGCACGTGCCTGGCGCGGATAGGTGGCGGCGATGTGGGCGCAGCGGGATTCGATGAACTGCTGGGTGGTCCACTGCGCGGGCAGGGGTGGGATGCCGGGGTGGCCGTCGGCGCGGCAGACGTCGCAGAGCCCGTCGTCGCTGACGCAGCGTCCGTCGCGGACGTGGACCGGTCGGCGGTCGGTGGCGCTGCGGTCGATCCAGCACACCACGCACGGCCACCCGAGGTAGGAGACGAGCACGGCGCGGTCGTAGTCGAGGCCGGAGCCTTCCCACGTGGCTTCGGGTTCGTCGAGCTGGGTGTAGGGGAGAAGCTCGTCGTAGTCGTCGGGGACCCGGAGCCTGGTGCGGGCGGCGGCGAAGCGGCGCTGGTCGCCGGTGCTGACCTTCGCCCAGACGGTGTTGTTGCGCCAGCTCGTGCGCCGCCGCGGCGGTGCCGGGTCGGTGGCGTGTTCGCCGAGGAAGGTGTTGGCGGCCGCGTCGAGGGTGGCGTCGCGGCCGGTGGCGGCGTCGGCGGCGGTGCGGTCGGCGTACTCGGGCGGGGTGAGCAGATCCCGGGTGCGGTCGCAGTAGTCCTGGGCGACGTGGAGGAAGTAGGAGCGGTCCCACAGCGCAGCCTGCACGTGCGTCCACACGAAGTGGCCGGGCTTGCCAGGGTCGGCGATGACCGGGTCGCCGTGGGGTTCGGTGTGGTCGTCGATGGCGTAGAGGCGGGTCGCGGCGTAGGCGGCGAACTCGTCGTCGCCGCGGCGGCGATGCTCGCGGGTGCGGCGGTCGCGGTCGCGGTGACGCAGATCGACCGGGCCGGTGATGCCGCGGCGGGCGCGCCGCTTCGCGACGGCGGCGGGTGCGAGCCGGGCGGCGTCGGTGGTGGGGGACGGGACGGCGTGGGGGCGTTCGCTGGCGCGGCGCTGGCGGATTTGGCGGCTGACCCATTCGGCGACCTCGATGCCGACCTCGGTGGGCGCGCCCTGGTCGGGGTGGTAGAGCCCGGGGTCGGTGTCGGTGATGAGGTGGGCGATGAGGGCGCGGAATTCGGGTCGGCTCTTGGCCATCCAGCCGAGCTGGCGGGCCGCCACATCGTAGGGTGAGCGGGTGAACCGGTCGACTGCCTTGTCGAGGAGTTCGCGTTCGGTCTCCGACGCTACGGCGAGGGCGGCGGTGAATCGGGCGCGTGCTGCGGTGGGGTCGGTCGCGAGCAGCTCGTCGATCTCGGCCAGCGCGAGTGTGAACGGGGTCGTGGAGGCGGGGCTGGTCAGGGTTGGTGCGGTCATCACGATTCCTCTCGAGTAATGGATAGAGCCCGCTGCCGGGGCGCACGCTCGAACGCACGCACCCCGGCCACAGGGCTGGGCGGCTGGTCGGTCGACCCGCCTGAGAGCCGCCGACCGGGCCGGACCCCGACACGGTGGAGGGAACGCGGCCACGCGGGCGGCCCCGAATTTCCCGCGCACAACCCAGAAACCGGCGGATGAAGGCGTGACGGTGCGCTGGGGAATTCGGGGACGTCCGGGCGCGGGCCCGCAGCCGTGTCGGGGTCCGGTCCGGTAGCAATCGATGGGCGGGGCGAGCGGCCAGACGGTCAGCCCTCACCCACCTCCAGTCATCACCTGTAACAGCACCTTTTCGGTCAGAACCCCGGACTGTCGTCGCCGGGACCTGCCACGCCCCACCCCGCGTTGTTGCCGCTCCACGGATCGGCGCCGACACCAGCGCCGACCAGATCCCCCGACCGGTCCGCCGCCGCGGTCGTCGTCGCGGTGGTAGCGGTCGAGGGGCGCGGGGTGCGGGTGACTTTCGCGGTGGCGAACCGCAGCGAGGGACCGACCTCGTCGACCTCGAGGTCGATTCGGGAGCGCCGCTGCCCGTCCTCGGTGGTCCACGAATGTGACTTCAACCGGCCGAATACGATCACCCGCGAACCCCGGGTCAGTGATTCGGCCACGTTCTCGGCCATCTCCCGCCACGCGGTGCACCGCATGAACAACGCCTCGCCATCGATCCACTCACCGGCGGCGCGGTTGAACACCCGCGGCGTGGAGGCCACGGTGAAATTCGCCACCGGCACACCCGCCGGGGTGTAGCGGATCTCGGGATCGGCAGTCAGATTGCCGATAAGGGGAAGGTTCGTGTCTGCGGCCATGATCAGGTATCTCCTTCGGTGACAAAAAACAGGCATGCCCTCGGAATGGGCGGGCATGGAATACGGGGGATCCTTAGAACTGCGCCCGACGGTCAGATCAGGTGGATCGGGATCGGGATCGAGATCGGGCATCTGGGTGGGCACGGCGTGTTTGCCGGGCTGGGCGTGATCGGTAGTCAGGTGGACGCGTGACGGGGGAGGTCGATACCGAGCTGTGTGGCGGTGTCGATTCCGCGGTCGGCAAGTGCGCGGAGCGTTGAATGCGGGTAACCGTCGCGCAGCGCGTCGGCGAGCAGGTCTGCGAGCGGGTGATCGGGGTCGGCGGCGAATGCTGCCTTGATTGCGCTGGTGGCCAGTGACCCATCGCCACGTAGGTAGGCGCTGTATGCGAGCAGGGCCGCAGGTTCGGCGCGCACAGCACCGCGCAGACAGCGAGTCAGCCGCAGCCACAATGCTTCGGCAGCGTGGGCATGCTCGCCCGCCGACACCGCCAGCATGACCAGACTGACGAAACCATCGCCGACGGTGAGAGCGATCCGAGCCAGATCGTCGGAGCTGGGGTGCTCACCGCGACTGATGTCGCGGACGCGGTCGAGGATGAACTCGATCGCTTCCCGACGAATAGCGTCGAGCTCGCCCCGGTCGCTGGCGAGGCGCCACCGTTGATGGATCTCATCGAGCGCGACCGGCAAAACGGTGTCGAGCTGTGCGGCGGCGGACGAATCGAGAGCAACGAGGGCAGTGATTTCCTCCCGCGAGCGGCGTATCGGCCCGCCACCGGCGGCGGTGGCTGCGGCGACGGCGCCCGACATCGGATCTGGCAGCGTCCCACCGAAAGCCGGGTTCGTGACCGCTTGCCACGGCACGCCCGCCTCGATCCGGGACGTGGCCCAGGCCCCGGCTACCCGCACCCCGGCGTCGGTGAACCCGTCAGTCAAGATGCGCAAGAGCCGACGCTGGGTCTGCGCATCCTCCGGTGTTGCGCGGTCGTCGACGAAGACGACCATGACCGCATCGGTGCCGCGAATGCATGCTCGCACCGCTGTACGGGCGAGGCGCTCGGGGTCGGGGCCGAGGTCGAAACGAGCGACCGTTTCGATCAGCGTTTCGCGGTCGCGGCCGGCCACGTCGCGGTGGCGCAGTGTGATCACCACCAGCGAGCGCGTCGGTGGGAACGACAGCATCGAGGGGATCGCCGCGATCAAATCGCCAGGATCGTCGACGCGAACCGTGGACTCGGACATGACACTCCTCAAGAGTCGATGAAGCGGCCAACCGCACTGCGGCAACGGACACAACCGCCTAGCGGATTGAGGCGGACTGTCGCCGTCGCGGCGCCGGGTGTACGACAGCGGGAAACCGAACGGGCGGGACCGAGCTCGTAGGCCGCGCGTAGTCTGCGGGCGGTCGAGATATCGGATGCCCGCCCTGTTGTGCGACTGGGCACCGTCCCGGCACGGCTGGCGGAGATCGGTGCTGACGCATGGCCTGGTACAAGGTCGATCGCCTCGGTGCCGCTGCTATCGGTCGTGGCTGCGCGCGCATCGGCGACCGGGTTGTGCCCTCGCCTCGGCGGAAAGGCGACGGCTACACCCGGCGAGGCAGTGCCTCAGTGTCCAGACCGCGGACTCGCTCGACAAGAAATTCCAGCGCCTCCAGCAGCATTTGCTCACTGACGATGTGAGAGCCGTGTCTGGGCGACCTGTCGGTGAACACCGCCTGGGTGTCCGCTTGTGGTGTCGGGGGGACGATGATGATGCCGCTGCGGTTCGGTGCGGTGAGACTGGTCCAGCTGCTGCCCGGATCGAGCGAGTGCACGTGCCAGGCGTGGGCCAGTTCGCAGCCGGAGTAGTGTGCGAGGGCGCTGATCTCGGCGAGCACAGGGCCGTAGTCCCGGCAGGGGTGCCGTCGGAATGGTCCATGGCCGTCGACGATCAGAGCGAACATCGCATCCGGCTGTACGTTGCGGCCGAGCCATCGTAGGTGCGCGCGAATCTGGTCGAGATCGAACCGGCCATCGTCGTCGTAGAGCCCGAGGCGGGCGTAGCCGTGCAGATGTGCCACCGAATTCTCGGTCAGGGCCACGCCGGCAAGCACGATCGCCGGTTGGTCACGGTGAGTGAGGACGTTCCAGCTTTCATCGGCTCGTAAGCGCAGTGAGGCGATCAGTTGACCAGGGACGTCGAATTCCACTCAGGGCTCCTTTCTCTTCCCGCCGCAGTAACTCGGTTATGGGCGGGAGCGGATTCGGTGGCGCCGGAACCGCCGGGGGAGCAGCCGTGCCATCCATGTGGGCATGGGTGGTGTGGCGAGGATCGGTTGGGCGTCGAGGTGCGGGTTGTCCTCGGCCAGGTCCACGCGGAAGGTGGTGCCGAACTCATCGATGATGTCGAAGACAGTGGCCGGTGAGTCCGGGTCACGCTGGATGGCGCATGCGCTGCGGGCGGCATGCAGGGGATCTCGAGCACGGATGTCGATCTGCCAGATCGCACGGTAGGAGAACAGAGTCCACCTCCAGGTGAGTGAGCAATCAGTGATGGCCGTAGATCGCGCGCTGTCCGCGCAGAAATCGGAAACAGCTGGCGGATCAGGAGATCTACGTCGGCGACGCCGAGTGTCGGATGCGGCTCGGACAGGACGGATACGGTCGGCTTGCGCGGTGGGTCACCCGCCTGCGTGGCTGCGCCAGGGGGCAGGTGATTGGCGGTCGAGCGGCTTGGCAGGCTGAGGCATCGCGTTGCCCTCGGCTCCTCGGCGGTGAATCGGTACCGATCGTCGACGCGGTGTGGAGTTGTGTCAGCCGAATGTGTCGGTGCCCCATGCGATCCTGGCGTTCCAGAGACGATACGAGGGGGTCCTGATGCCAGAGGCCAGCTACGGTCGAGACGAATTCGACTACATCGACCGGCATTACGTGCGGCGGTGTTGTGTGCGACCGGGGGATCTGGTCGACTCATCGGTGTGGGACAGCTATGTCCGGTTGCTGGTCGAGCCCTTCGTCGACTACTACGACGACCCGCGCTACTGCAATGAGGACGAGCTTCACGAGATCGTCGACCAGGTGTGGCAGTCCGGTGGCGCCTACGACGAGGTCACCATCGAGCATGAGGCCGAACTCGCGGTCGGAACACATGCGGCGCGAGGCAGTCGCATCGACTTCCTCGCCTACCACGACGACGGACACCGAACCGGCATCGAGGTGAAGACCGCGAGCCTGTGGACCGCCGACGCAGTGCAAGACCAGCTTGTGCGCTACGCCCGGACCGGGAGGGTGGACTCACTGCTGCTGCTGACCGCAGACCCAGAGCTGACCGAGATCGACTGGCCCCGCGATCTGACGACCCCACTGTTCATGGTGCTACTCGGCGGCCGACGCGGCCGCTGGTAGCGCCGAGCGCGTCGGCTGTGTTGAGCTCACGGCCCGACCGCCGCTGACGCCCCGACGAGCCGACAGCGCAGAGCTGCCCGACTCGCGGGGGCGCCGGGCCGCTCGACGCGCGAGGCGGGTCAGGCTGCGGTGTCGATATCGATGTCGTGGTAGTCGATGTCGCCGGCCGCGGCTTGTTCGACCTTGTCGAGGGTGTAGTCCCCGCCGGCACCGACCTCGGCGAGCAGATGCAGGTAGGCCGGTGTCGTGGCGGAGTGGTCGCGCCAGAAGCTCTTGCCGAGCGGGGTCTCGTGCGCGGCGATGACCATCGCGAGCGCGATCACCCAGGCGCGGTTGACTGGTGCGTCGGCGATGGCTTTGAGCAACTGCTCGCGGGAGCCACCGACACCGAGGAGCTTGGTCACCAGCTGCAGCTCGGAGGTGTCGAGTTCGCGAGCCAAGTGCTCGGCCACGAACCGGGCGGCCTGCTTCGGCGGTGTCCGCCGTTGCAGGTAGCTCGACAGGAACTCCAGCCGCCGCTTGTTGGCTGCTTCGCCCCGGATGTTGAGTGCGATGACCCGCCGCCTGGCCTGCCGCGCGGCCTCCCGAGCGGCAGCCTCGGCTTCGGCCGCGTGCACCGATTCGGGGTCATCGCCGCGCACCGTGATCGGGCGCAACCCGCTCGCATCGAGCTGATCGACGGGGAAGTAGAAGGTCGGTGACCAGCGGTCGCGGCGGGTGACCGTGTCGGGGTGCCGCAGCCCTGCTGCCGGTTCGGCATCGGGTTCGCCGCGGGTGAGGTTCCAGTCGACGCTGTCGGGGTCGACGAGCTCGCCGGTGGTGGCGTCGACGAGGTCGGCGTCGTCCTCGACGCTCAAATGGACGACCCAGCGAGCGGGGTCGGTGTAGATGAGGTCGGGATCCACCGGTGTGCCGTCGGTGGTTTCGACGTCGAGGGTGGGCAGGTAGCGGGCCTGGTCGGAGGTGGTGTCGGGCTCGTCGGTGAGGACGCCGAACCCGCAGACGCCGTAGGGGAGGGCGGCGGTGAGTTGGCGGCGGGTGTAGTCGCGTTCAGCGGCGATGCATTTGGCCACGAGCGCGAACTGGTAACGGGAGACCGACCGCAGCCGTTCCACGGCGTCGGTGTCGCCGAGGTTGTCATACTCGGCGAGGACGGCGAGCTGATCGAGGCCGAGCTGGTTGTCATCGGCGAGCTGGGCCGCGGTGGCGGACCGGCCGACGGCACCGAGTTTGCGGACCTCCGAGCGCGGGCGTTGCAACCCGTCGGCGACGTCGGTGGCCGACGCGCCGATGTCGAGCATGAACGCGACACCGGCGGCGTAGTCGCTCTCAGTGAGGTCGATGCGGCGGACGTTGAGGTTCATCTGCCGCATGGCCCGGTCGATGCGCCGCTGCTCGCGGGTGAGGTCGGTGCGCGCCTCGGTGACCCACACCGGAATGAATGCGCAGCCGGCCTCGATTGCCGCCAGGACACGCACTTGACCGTCGAGGACATGCAGGGTGCCGTCGGTTTCGCGTTCCACCAGCACCGGGGCTTGGACACCGAACTGCCGGACCGAGGCCACCTGATCAAGGTGGTCGGCGAGATCGACGCTGCGGCGGACGTTTTCACCGATCACCAGCTCCCGCGGGTCGCGGAAATCGGCGCCGACCCCGATCGGGGGAACGACTGCTTCTGCTCCGGTGTCGGTGTCGGTGGCGGCGTTATCGGCGTCCGCCGCGACGGTTTCGGTCGCGTCGCTGGCATCGCTGGGTGTCGGTGTCGGGGGCTGCGCGGTGTCGGGTGCGGCCGGTTCGGCGAGGGTAGCGGTCATGGGGTTTCCTCCGAGCTGTGATCGATGGGATCGGGCAGAGACGGGCACCGGTCAGGCGCGGTCGGGGGTGCGGGCGCGGGCGACGTTGATCGGGTGCAGGCGCAGCACGTCGTATCCGTCGTCGAGGAACGCCCAGTACCGGCCGCGCCACTCGGGGTACTCGCTGCGCCAGCGCGCGATGGCGTCATCGTCGGTGAGTGCCGAGACGCCGCCGGCGGCTCCGAGGTGGGCGAGCTGGTCGAACTCGGACCGGTCGATGGTGGGCACGGTCGGTGCGGCGGTGGGCATGAGGGACCTCCTGATCATCGTGCGGGGGATGGTTTGGCGTGCGCCCGGGTGGGCTGGTCGTGGCCGGTGAGGTGGTCGATGACCTGCGAGGGGTCGGTGACGAGGCGGGCGCGGCCGTCGCGGATGAAGGCGTGGCAGCCAGTCGAGGTGGCCGAGAAAATCGATCCGGGTACCGCGAACACCGGTCGCGCGAGCCGGTGGGCCCAGTCGATGGTGTCGGTGCTGGCGCTGCGTACAGCAGCTTCGGCAACGACCACGCCCCGCGCGAGCGCGGTGACGAGCCGGTTGCGTTCGCGGAAGCGGGATTTGAGCGGCGGTGTGCCCGGTGGGTACTCGGAAACGAGCAGCCCGTGCTCGGCGATACGGCTCAATAGATGCTGGTTGCCCGTCGGATAGAGGCGGTCGATACCGGTCGCCAGTACCGCGATCGTGGCGCCGGAGCGGTTGAGGACGGCGAGGTGGGCGTCGGCGTCGATGCCGAAGGAGCCGCCGCTGATCACCGTCCACCCACGGTCGGCGAAATACCCGGCGAACTCCTGGGCGACGTGGCGACCGTAGGCACTGCAGGCCCGGGATCCGGTGACCGCGACCGTGCGATCGAGGAAGGCGTTCATACGGTGCGGTCCGCGGGCCCACAACGCCAGCGGCGCCCGCGCACCCACGTGTAGTGCGTCGAGGATGCTCAGCTGCTGGCCAGGCCACTCCTCATCGGCGGGTGTCACCAGGCGTGCACCCACGCGCGCGGCCTGCTCGAGGTCCTCGGCTGCCAGCGCCGCGAGCTCGGCGGGCAAACCGTATCGGGGCGGGTCGTCGGTGAGATGGGCCGCGGCAGCGTCGGCGCCGAGCTCGGCGACCAGCGCCCCGATCGCATGGTCGGTCGTGACCGCGGCGCGGGCCAGCACAGCCCACACATGACGCCCCGGCCGATGCTCACGGTCGCTGGATCGGCGCGCGTACTGGTTCATGAAAGCTCCTGTCTATCCGCGGATTCGGATCACCCGGCACGGCTTCGCCGACAGCCGGCCCGCCGGCATGTGGAGGTGGTCGCGGTTCGGCCGGCGGGCCGGGATGCGGCCGAGAAGGGCAGCTGATAGTTGTGCGCGACGGCGGTGGTCAGACGGTGAGCCGGGGATGGCGCGGTCGGCCAGTGCCGGTGGCGCGGGCGGCGGCCCAGGAGAGTCCGTCGGTGATGGTGCGGTGGGCTTCGGTGTCGGTGAATGCGTCCACCCCGACATGGATGCGGGCCGCGTCGGCCAGGATCGTGTAGGCGTGGTCGTGGTCGAGGAGCCCGGCGCCGACGAGGCGGCCGAGGCTGTTGGCGGCGAGCAGGATCGTGCGGTGGCGGGTGCCGGTGCGGGCAGTGCGGATACGGGCGGCCTGGTTGGTCAGCGCGGCCCGCACATAGGCATCCGGATGCGTGATCACCTTGCGCGCGTTAGGGGCTGCCGCAGGAGCAGGGCTGCTGGTGAGCAGCTGAGCGAGCCAGCCGGGCAACGGGATCGGGGTTCGGTCGTCGACGATCCGGTACCGGCCGTGGGGCAGGGTGGATCCAGCGGCGACGACATACCCGCCGTGACCACGGGAATCGATATGCGGGCCGAGGCGACCGCAGCTGTTGCGCAGCGCCGGCACCACCGGTACCGCGTAGTAGAGGTGCATCCCGCCGGAGGGCGTGATGACGGTGTAGGTCGGCACGGGCAGTGCCCGGTTATGGTCGGCGGCCAGGCGCGCCAGCGTCTGCTGCCCCTCCACCGCCGTGGGGGCGGTGTTCGACATGGGTGTGTGGTGGCTGGTGTCGAGGTCGAGGACATGCAGCCGCGACCGTCCGCAGGCGATGGCGATGTTGTCGTTGGGGCGGCGCCACCACCAGGTACGGATGCGTGCCGGGTCTCGGGTGGCGTGCTGTTCCCAGCGGGTGATGACCGGTCGCTTGGAGTTCGGGTGCAGCGGGAAGACCGAGAAACCCTGCGCCGCGTGGGCGAGAGCGGCCGGTAGCAACTCGCTGGTGTGGACACTGGTCATCGACCGTTGGCCTGATTCGAGCCTGTGTTGAGGGCGGCGATGCTGGTCGCGACCCCGACAGCGGCCGTCTTCCTCGCCTCGATCCTGAAAGCGACTGTGGCAGCGTCGAGGACCGCTACCTCGCCGTGGATGGGATCATAGGACTGGCCGAACACGGCACGGTCGGAATCGGCCATCGTGGCGTGCAGGATGGCGGCCAGGGCGTCGAGGGTCGTGCGGCGGCGGGCGATCGCGGCGTCGTCGGCGCGGGCCCGACCCCGGCACAGGCCTAGGATGCGCACGTAGTCGGGAAGCAGGCGGCTGGTGATAGCGGCAGCGATGTCCTCGGCAGGGCGGACGGCGGCGACGGTGATGAACTGCCCGCCTTCCCCCGGGTGCAGGTAGCGAGCGAATTGTCCGTAGCTGGTCACCACACGCAGATGTCCACGGTCGCTGCGGCGGTGGCTGTCATCGCCATGAATGATGAACAGTCGCTGCTCATCTGGACCAATCAGCCGGGCCTTCCGGTCGACGGTGTAGCTGCGCTCGGCCGTCCAACCCGGACCGAGGGCGGCCGCGATCGCGCGGGCTGTCTCCATGAAGACAGCGTCGGCGCAAGCGGAGTGGTCAGTGGTCATAGCATCGTCTCCGATTTCTGGACAGGCGGGCACGGCATGGCCGTGGTTGCGGGTCGCGCACGAATCGGCATCGGCAACCGGTCGCATGACCCGCGCCTGCATGGGGCGGCCCTGCGCAGACGCAGGACGGAGGCGATGGGTTGTCGACACCGACACGAGGCCGGCGGCGCGGACAGCAAGAGGCCGCGCACGGACGGCTGGTGTGCGCCGACCATGCAGGTTGGCCTCGGCGATGGTTGTTCCACAGGGGATTCCACAACTGTGGAGAACAACCGGTCAGTTCTTGCCGTGTCCGTCGAGCAACCCCGACAGCGCGCGGGTCGCTGCCCACAAGGCCAACACGTCGCCTGACTGTTGAGATGTGGTGTCGGATGCGGCATCGCGGATCTTGCGTAGCCGCCGAAACATATTGTGATGGAGCGTAATTCCACTGATCTCGTGGTCGTCGCCGTCAGCAGGTGATGTCGTGAGGTGATAGTCGCCGAGCCGGATCCATGCCTCATACCAGGCCTCGGCCGCGCTCGCTGTGCGCGCGGAGGCGGCGGGGTCGGGTTCGTGCGGGGCCCAGTAGCGGCAGCGGCATTCCGGGTCGGAGCAGCGGCGGGTGTTGTTGCTGCTGGGGTTGTAGTGGTGTTGGGTTCCGGCGAGCATGGGGCAGGCCTGTCGGGAGTAGTGCGCGCATTCGGGGTGCATGCCGGGTTCGGCAGCGACCCCGCGCAGGTAGTCCGCGGGCCGGATGTAGAGCACGACCGGGTCGGTGAGCGGCTCGCCGCAGATCTGACACAGGCGTTGACGCAGCGCGTGTTGCTGACGGGCGAGGTCGAGTTTGCCCCACACCGGCCGGGTGCGGTCGCGGTGCGCGAGGGTGATGATCGGAACGACCATGCCCTGCGCGGTCGGAGCGCCGGCCAGCCGCGTCGGCACCGGAACTTTGCCGGCGGTTGACGGCCGGTGTCGGCGAGGTGCGTCGGTCATGGGGGTACCTTTCGTGGCGATGCGACAGCACATCTGTCGGCATGAAGATGCGAACGGGCGTCAGAGGCACGGTGAACACAGGGAGCCGCGCTCGATGCGTCGGCTGTTACCGCGATAGTGGGGTGGTGTTGTGAGCGTGGGTGAGCGGCCGGTTTCCGGGTCGATCTCGGATCCGACGAGCCGACACCGTGACGGGGCGCTCGATACCCAGGTGCAGATGTAGCGGAGCTCGCCGCACAGCTCGTACATCTCCCACGATTCCGGCTGCCAGGCGCCGGTGCCGGTCTTGCCAAGCTGGGTGCGGAAGGCCTTGGCGGGGTCGCGGACCGGTTGCACGGCAGCGGTCACAGCGGGTTTGCGTCGCGCGAAGATCCGGGCCATGGTCGCGGACGCTAATCACCCGCCGTGCACGGCCCACCGCGGTTAGTCGGCGTCGAGAAGAGAGCCGAGGCCGCTGACGTGCGAGGCCGCGAGCGCGACGATCGGCAGCAGCCACCACGACAACCCGGACAACGCGACGGCGGTCGGCGCGGTGGCGAACGCGACCCAGATGCTGGAGCATCACGAGCAGTGCACCAGGTACGCGATCTGCGAGTCGACACCGCGGCGGGTGACAACCCAGGTACGGAACGGCTCAGTCAGCTTGTCGCGGGTGATCAGGCGGGTAACGCGGCCGACGGCCAGCACCCACAGGACGAGGATCAACACGGTCATGGGCCGGACGGTACGGAGCAGGGGTGCGCGGACGACCCAATTCGATCGCCCCACCAACGCGATGCGCCTATGGTCTTGCCATGCAGAGCGCTTACGCGAAGTTGGGCAGAGCGAAGAAGCACCTCGCCGAGCTTCGGACGGACATGCAGAACTATAGGGACAGCAATGCGGTCACCTTCCGGATTCGTCAGCAGAAGGATCCGCTCGATTCGGCGGTGGTGATCGTGGAGTGCGTAGCCAGGGTGAAACAGCCTCCGCCCTCCGAGGACTGGGGCCTCGCGATTGGTGACATCCTGACCAACTTGCGCGCAGCACTCGACCACGCCCTGTATGGCCATATTGCTGCTCGACATTCGTTGACTGAGAAGGAAAAGAAGTCCGTCCAGTTCCCCGTCATCCTCAACGCGAAGGACTGGGCAGGCGTCGATGGCAGGTACAGCAAGTGGGTGGACCCGGCCGTGTGGGCGCACGTCTACGACAAACAACCGTTCCATCAGCAGGACCCACAGCAGGGCGGCCTGCATATTCTGAACGACCTCGTCAATCGCGATAAGCACAGGACGCTCCACGTCTTGGTGTCAATCGGCGAGGTGAGCTTCGACCGCAACACCACTCGAATCGCCGAGCTCACGTCTGCCGCCAAACCGATCGTCGACGGAGCAGTGCTCGGGCGCGCGCGCCTGCTGGTTCCGCTCAAGATCGACAACCCGTCGGGATCGGAATGGGTTGAACTACCGGGCGAGACGGCATATATCGAGCACATCGACGCCGCTGGATTCGGAGGCCGGCCCACCGGTGCTCTTGAGCTCATGGAGAGGCTCACGGGCGCCACGGAGACATTCCTGGACGAGCTGCGAAGCAAGGGGTGCTGAGGTGGACGACGCCCCGAACGACAGTCTCGAAGACATATCGAGGAGATTCGACGAGCAGCAGCGGATAGAGGAGGAGGCGTGGCATCCGGCCGAATCACTTGAGCGTAGTGCGTGGAACGTCGTCGGCTGCTGGCAAAGCCTTGTGGCCGAGGTCAACTTCATGTACTTCCATGTGGCCGGTCCCGGAGCACGTCCATCTAGCGAGACGAAGTTGCCGGCCACGATCCGGAAAGTTGCCGAGATCTATGGTGTCCGGTGGCCCCACGATGAATGGTCAGCTGCCGTCGACAAGGTCGGCAAGGTGCGCCACAAGCTTGCTCATCTCCTGTACATCTACTCGATCACTGGCGAAGAGCCCCATCGAACGATGACGATCATGCGTCTCGGTGGACCGCAGGGACCGAGAAAGGGGCCTGATGGTCATCGAGGGGAGCTCAGTTGGCGGCAGGTCCCAGATGACAAGAATCCTGATTTGGCGGCGTGGTCGCAGATGACGATGCATCTCGACACGATTACCGAGGACGAACTGTCGGAAGTGCTCGAGGAGATGCTGTGGATGCGAGATTGCTGCCGGATCTTGGGCTGGCTCGGTGACGTTGCAGCCGAAATGAAGCCGCGGCCGGATCTGGCCCTTCAGAAAGGTGATCCAGACTTTGTCCCATGGTGGTTCGCGGAGTGGGGCGACCGCGGATCAACACAGCTCACGTGGGGAGACGTCATGCTTCCCGGCTACAACGAGAAGTTCTGACCGCCGATAAGTGATGCTTGCCGGCGGACGGTTGACCGCGATCGGACTACACGAACATTGCTGTCGGTGTGGTGCCCTCATGCCCCCGTCGCTCGATCGCATTCGGAATCGACTTGGACACCGCGACGAGCATCGACCCGCCACCCAGCCAGCGGGGCTTCCACCAACTCCACCCCGTCCCCAACCTGGTCGAGGGCCTTGGTAAGCCTGACGACGAGTTCTGACGAGCGTTTCAAATCGAGATGGTGTTCCCCGCCTGCGTAATGAAGTTTCGCTACTGCCAACTCAAACCCTGGCCAGGGGTGTTCCACTGGTGGGTGGGGTGGCGAAGGCGGCGTGCTGGCCGACGGTAAGGACCTGTGCCCGGGTGGTGAGGGTGTCCGGCTGGTAGGTGAGGTAGCGGGGGTCGGGTCGTAGGCTGGCGACCCAGCGGTTGAGCTCAGTGGGCATCGCTGCTCGGCTTGTCGATGGCGGTGAGTGCGCGGTGGCATGCTCGCAGCACGCGCAGCTTGTTGTCGTAGGTGGTGAGCAGCCGGTGGAATTCGTCGCTGTCGTCGCCGTCGAGGGTGGCGGCGGTGGCGCGGGCGATGCTGCGAATCGGTTGGGCTGCTTCGAGGTAGGGGCCGAGGCCGTCGACGAGGACGCGCAGGACCTCGTCGCGGTTCAACGGTCTGAGGACGTCGTCAGGCATGGGTCTCCTGTTCGGTACGGGTGAGGGATTCGATGAACTCCAGCGGCAGCAGCACCTCGCCGGGCCCGACACCGAGGACGACGTAGCGGGTGTGGACCGCGCGCACGGTCGCCTGATGGATGTGGCCGCTGCGGGTGGTGATCGTGGTGCGGGCCTGGCTGTGACGCAGATGGTGCAGTTCAGTGGCCAGGACCGCAGCGGAGCCGGTGTCGGGCGCGGCCGGGTCGTTTCCGGTGAGGGCGGTGATCCGGGCGCGAATGAGGGCGCGGGCCTGGTCGAGGTCGTCGAGATTGGCGTCGTCGGCGAACCAGTTATCGATGTGGCCTGCGAGTACGGTCAGGAACCGGACCTCCGTGGCGGCGTCAGGGTGTGGTCCGGTCATCGCCGCCGTCTGAACAGACCGCGCAACCTCCTTGAGTGCGGGTGCGGGTGCCCGACTGCGGCCAGCCCGGCGGCCAGGGCGGCGGCAGCGGCGTCATCGAGGTCGATGTAGCGCCATTCGGTGTCGGGGTAGTGGGCATCGCGCAGCACTAGGCGGACGTGGTGGCTGTCGGTGCTGACGGTCGCCGAGTGGCCGTCGAGGTCGCGGACCCGGACGAGAACGGTCGGCAGGTCGAGCCTGTGTCGCATATCGGGGACTCCAGGGGTGGTGGGCCAGTCCGCGCGGGCATGGGCTGGTCACAGCCGGTGCGGGAATGGTCAGGTGTATTCGAGGTCGAGTAGGTCGGCGTAGCGGTCGGTGCCGTCGAGGTCGGGGCACACGCAGGATGGGAAGGGGCGTGCGCATTCGGCGCAGTAGCCGCAGTAGCCGCAGTGGGGGCCGAGATCGTTGTTGTCGGGTTCGCCGCAGTAGTCGCAGAATTCCCACAGGTAGCCGTAGGTGGCGGCGAGCAGGTAGCTGTCGTTGGAGTACCAGCTGCCCTCGTTCCAGTGGCCGCGGTGTTCGTTGAAGATGTAGGCCGGATGCCGGTAGGCGGGGTCGACGGTCAGCAGCACCATCTTGTCCGTGCCCAGCCATTGTTCGAGCCGTTCGCGTCCGGACCAGGAATCCAGGGACCCGAACGGCCGGTTCGGAAGGAAGTCTTCGGCGGCGATACGGGTGTCCGAGCGCAGATCACCGGGCTTGGGGTGGACGTTGGTGGGCAGGATGCCGTTGTGGGCCATCACGGTGCGCTCGTCGCCGCCGACGGCGAAGGGGTGGCAGTTGTCGCGGTTGCGTGGGCCGTGGGTGGCCAGGCGGGAGTGGAACAATGCCGGCCCCTCGGGGTGGCGGGATCGGGTCGCGGCGAACTCATCGATCAGTGTGTCGGCGTCCATGCCGCGGCCGACGATGATGTCGGTGCCGGTGTGGACGGCGTAGCCGTGTCCGTGCGGGTTGGCCAGCGCACCCGCCCGCAGGTTGTCCAGCTGCGGTGCGATGCCGGGTTTGACGAAGGTCAGGATGCACATGCGAGGGCCTCCATTTCGGCGAGCAGCGGCGAGTACCGCGGACGGGTCCGCACCCAGGCGGTGAACGCCGCCCATTCCCAGCCGCGGCGCCGGGCGATCTCGGCCGCGGTCAAGCCGCGGGTGTATTCGACCGACGCGGCGGCGAACGCCAGCGCGGCCAGTACCTGCCGTGGGCGCAGCGAGCTGGCGAAGACCCGCAGCTCGAAGGTGTGTTCAGGGAGGGTGTTGATCGCCTGGTACCGGCGGGTGAAACTGCTGAGGCCTTTGGCGTCAGCGAGGGCTCGGGAGCGGGCCTGCGGGCAGAACATCGCCCAGTGATCGGATCGGCGCCGCGCCAAGCGCACGACCGCGTCTTCGTTGCGGTAGACGAATTTCAACCACCGGTAGGCGTGGGCGGGGGAAGAGAATCCGGCGCGGGAGACGTGGACGTGGATACCGACGTTGTCGTCGGTATAGGCGCCGAGCGCGCGCAGCTCGGTGAGCAACGCCCACGGGAACTGGGCGCGCGCGAAGTCGTAGTCC
This sequence comes from Nocardia sp. JCM 38205, assembly GCF_058222935.1. Classification (NCBI taxonomy): domain Bacteria; kingdom Bacillati; phylum Actinomycetota; class Actinomycetes; order Mycobacteriales; family Nocardiaceae; genus Nocardia; species Nocardia sp. JCM 38205. Next base: position 32,705 of record NZ_JBYHFL010000006.1, read on the forward strand.
ATCGGGTGGGTGACGAGCTCGAATCCACACGAGATCGACCCGTCCTCTTTGAGGTAGGCCAGCTCACCGAGTTGGTTCACCGCGGTGTGGGCGGCGTCCGGGAGTACGTCGTTGGGAGTCTTGATCTCGATCTCGAGCCCCAGAAACAGCGGACCGTCGCCATGGAAGACCGGGCTTGGCTTGTAGTCGTAGCGGTAGATGCCGTCGTGGTCAGCCGAGTGGTCATCACGGCAGCCGCTGCAGTAGGTTTCGTCGCGCAAGATCAGCAGGTAGCAGTCGGCACAGTCGGTGTAGTCGTCGTACTCGCAAGTGGCACACACCCAGCGGCCGCCGTCGGTTTCATTCAGCTGGCTGGCGTAGGCGTCGCAGTCGTCGCAGGTGCTGTAGCCGGTGACGCAGCTGAGGCAGACATCGCCGCCGGAGACGATCGAGACGATGTCGGGGCTGCGGCGGGAGCAGTCGTCGCAGCGCGACCAGCCCACCAGGCACTCGCTGCACAGGTAGGTGTCGTCGACGGTCAACTGACGGTCACGGGCGTGGAGCGCGCATCCGTCGCAGCGGGGCACCTGGGCCGCGCAGTCGCGGCACAGGTATTCGTTATCGACCGTGGTGACCGGCTCCTGGTCGACGAGGAGATGCGAGCAGTTCTCGCATTCCAACTGGTCCAGCACAGCGGTAGGCACGGGGGATCACGACCTTTCGATGGAACGAGAAAGGGCCCCGCTGCCAGCCGAAACAGCTGGAAGCAGGGCCCTTGCGGGTGGAAGGAGAAGGTCAGCGAGCCGAATCGATCCGCCGCACCACCGCCGGGGCGCGGCTGCGGCGGTGTGTGGGCTCGCTGTCAGTGGCAGTGGTGTCGAAGCACACGCATAGCGGGAAGCTGGAGTCGCAGTCGAAGCACCAACCGCACCGGCCGCAGTAGCGACCCGGTCGACGCGTGTCGAAGAGTCCGCACCACGGGCACAAATACGACCGTGCCGGCCAGCGCCGTGCCGGCGGCAGGTAGCTGCGGTTCGAATACCACACGCCGCCATCCCAGGTGCCGGCCTGTTCGCCGAACAGGTACGCCTGCTTCTCGTAGGCGGGATTGCTGGTGAGGATCACCAGCTTGTTCGACCCCAGCCACGACTCCAGCCCCCGCCGCCCGCGGTGGGTATCGATCGACCCGAACGGTTGCCGGGCCAGGTACTCCTCGGCGGCGATGCGGGTATCTGAACGCGGGTCGTAGGCGCGCGGATGGACTCGCTTGGGAAGGGTTCCGTTGTGCGCCAGCACGGTTCGCCCGTCTCGACCGAGCGGGAACGGGTGGCAATTGTCGGTGGCGCGGATGCCTTTGGTGGCGTAGCGGGAATGAAACAACGCCGGACCGTCGGGATAGCGTTCCCGGCGCCGGGTGAACTCCGCGATCACCTCCGCAGCTGACATGCCTCGCCCCACCAGGATTCGATCGCCGGTGACGATGGCGTAGCCGTGACCGTGGGGATTGGCGACCGCTCCGTTGATCAACGCCGTCGAGTCGGCATCGACACCGGCGGGGTAATAGGTCAGCAGGCACATGCCAGGTCCTCCATCTGCACGGTCAACGGCAGGTACTCAGGGCGCGCGGCCACCCACTCGGCGAAACGGCCCCATCCCCAGCCCCCGGCGCGCACCTCGGGAATCCGCAGGCCGCGCGTGTACTCCACCGACGCCGCCGCGAATGCCAATGCAGCCTTCACTTCGCCGGGCTCCAAGGAGCTGGCGAACACCCGCAATTCCAGGGTGTGGCGGGGGTGGGGGTTGATCGCCTGGTAGCGGTCGAGTCCGAGTGCGTGCACCGGGCCTTTGGCCGTGTCCCGGGCCTTCGCGCGGGCGCGGTCGTCGAATGGCGCGTAGTGGGAACGACGCCGCGCCAATGACACCACTTCGGGCTCGTTGCGGTAGAGCAGCTTCATCCACCGATACACATGCGCCGGCGAATCGAACCCGGCGCGGCTGACATGCACGTGCAGCCCGACCGATTCGTCGGCCACGCAGCCACGCTCGGCGAGCGAGCCCAGCAGCGGCCACGGAAACCCCTCGAGGGCAAACCGGTACGACATCGGGTGGGTGACCAACTCGAACCCACACGGTCGGATCGATGAATCCCGCTTCAGGTAGCCGAGCCGACCCAGCTGATCGGTCGCGAGCCGAGCACAATCCTGGAACCGGTACTCCGGCACCACGATTTCCAGCTCGAGCCCCAGAAAGAGCGGGCCTTCACCATGGAAGATCGGGTCGGGCTTGTAGGTGTAGTTCCACACATGTCCTCGACGGGCGCATCCTTCACAACGATGGCCCGGAAGCAGCAGGCCGCCACAGTCCGAGCAAGCATCCAGTTCGGTTGCGCACTGGTCGCAGGCTCGGTGTCCCCCCGACACATACCGCGTGTTCGGGCAGTACCGGCCACACCGAAAGCAGGGGTCGTAGGACACCAACGAGCAGCGTCGGCACACACGACCGCCGCTGTCAGCGCGGAGCGCCGACGCGGTGAGGCCCTGACACGATGCGCATTGCGTCCATCCGGCCACACATGGGCGGCACAGGCGACCGCAATCAGCGGTCGGGATGAGTACCAGCGCCGGTGCATCACAGCGCCCACACCACGGCAAATCGGAATAACACTGGGCACAGACTCGCTGGTTCCCGACCAGACGTCGATCACCGGGGGTTGTCGTGGCGCAGACCGCACATGGCGGGTAAGCAACAGGGGTCGCCATAAGCAATGTCCTTCCGGGAACGAAAAACGCCGGATCGCGGTGGCGATCCGGCGTGGGCTAGGGGGGGCCGCCCGGGTGCGATGCCCGCCCTGGCACGGCATTGGTGCCGGTAGGAGACAGGCGCGTAGGCTTATCGTGGGAGATCAGACAGGCAGGCCACTATCGAGGAGGCCTGGAATGGCGTCTGACCGGCCGCGCACATCGCGCAAACCACGATCACCGGAACTCATCCAGCGACTTGAACGCGCGCGCGAACGCGAGCGCCGCCGCAAGGACGAAGCCCGGGAACGCGAACGCGTGATACGCGCCGCGATCAAGGACTACATCGCCGAATGGCACGCGATCACCGAATGCGAAGCGCAACTCGACACCGAAGCGACCGCACTACAGCAGCGGATGCGGGTTGCCGAAGAACGTGCTGGACGAGAAAAGGCCGAACACCACGCGCGGCAAGCAGCCGCAGCTGCTCGCATGAGTGAAACAGGGCTGACAGAAGTCGAGATCAGCGAACTCCTCGAGACGTCCCCGAAACACGTACGCCAGCTACTGGCGGCCGCGCGTGTGGCTCACAACGGTGACGGTGCGCCGAGCGAGACAGCGGAGGACCGAACTACCGACCGACCCGACCCACCGAATCAGCAGCCGAACGTCACGGCTGTAGACATTGCAACAAGCAGCAGTAGAGGTGATTCGGGGAAGTTGGCGAGTGATCGGCGTGGAAGCTGAACCGGTCGGGCCAGGCTCGAACGCGTAGTACCCCCGGCATGACCTCTGAGCACGCCCGGCACGAAGTCTGGCGACGGGCGGGGTCAGGTTTTGACGAACCCGCCAACGTTCCACACCAGCGATCGGAACTGCTCCGGCCTGAAGGGCTGACGTTGCGGTATGTCCGCGGCCGGAGAGAAGGGCCAGAAGACCAATCCGCATCGGTGGCAGTAGACCCCTGCTTGCCAGACCGCACGTGCTGCCGGTCGGCCTCGGAGTATCCGTTTGTTGGTGCGGGCTCGGCCGACGGCGACGGCGAGCGTGACGAGACCCGGTGCAGCTATCGGTCCGATGAAGAACAGGAGACAAACCACCCATGTCGCCAAGGACATGGCCGGGTCTCCCATCGCAGTAGAGATCGCCATCGGGATGGCAATGCAGAATGCCGGAATCAGTAGCAGTAGACCGACGATCGTGAGTCGGGTGGCCGACTCGAGCGCGGGCTCGGGTGCCAGGGTGCGCGCCAGCATCGTGACATGGGTGCGGTCGATGGAGGCGGTGCCGATGACAGGTACCAGACCTGTGGAGGCCACGCCGACACCGGAGTAGGTGCCGGTGCCGAAGCTCGAGGAGATGCCGTCGGTGTATACGGCGGGAACGCTTTGCACCAGGTCAATTTGGTGACAGTGCGGACAGCTCAAGTCGACGTCGATCGGAACCCCCTGAACGAGATGGACAGCTGCCGTGAGTGCGGATGGTGACGCTGTCACGAAGACTCCTTCGATAATCCAACACGGTGGGCGGTATGTCGAGCCGATTGCTGCCGCAGCCTCTTTGATGCGGCAGGCGCTGTAGCTGGTCACAACGCCGGGCCGGTCTGCGAACTGTCCGGTGAGTCGTGCGCTGCTTGTGCGGCGGCGGCGTCGGACAGGATGCGGCTGATAGTCGAGCGGCTCTTGTTCAGTTCGTTGGCGATCTGGGTGGGACTCCAGCCATCGTTGTGGTGGCGTTTCAACGCGTGCGCGACCACATGCGGATCGCGGCGCCTGGCAGGATCGCGTGCGCACAACAGCTCTGCCAGCGCTGCGAAGTCCGCCGAGACCGGAGCAGCCGAATCGAGCGGCGTGCGCACGCGTTCGAGCATCGGCTCATCCGCCGCAGCGGCCGGGGCATTGGGCACGCTCGCGTGCGCACTTTCCGGAATTTCGACGGATTCCGGCTGGGAGTGTGCGGTCGGTCCGGGAGCCGGGTGAGCGGAATGGGCGAGTGCGAGCAGCGCGACGGTGGACTGTGCCATCGAGCCTTCGATAATCAGCGGCCACAGCCACGCCTCCTTGCCGGGTACGCCGGCCGTAACCGCCAACGACCTCAACGCGGTGAACGACAGCCAGAACGCGCCCGCGGCGATCAGAGCGGTCATCGCTGTCGCGACGATGTGGGTTGCGCGGGCTCCGGTGTCGGCGCGGACCAGGACCGAAACTCCGTGCACAGCGGCGAGCAACGCCAGCGGTGGTATGACGGCGACGGCGGCGGCGACAACAGGTACAGCGCTGCCGTGCAGGATCGCTTGCGTGGCGTTGCCGATGATGCTGACAGCAGCGGCGGCAACGAGCACTGCCCAGAAGAATGTGTGCGCACGCGGCGCAGCCGTGGGAGCCACTTCCGTTGCGTCCGTACGGTTCGGTGGATCGGAGGCAGAGCTGTGCATCGGGGTCCTCCTGCGGATGGTCAGTGTGTGAGCGGCACGCCGGCAGAGGCGAGTGGGTGAGACTCGCCTGTCAGGACCGAAAGCGCGGCCGCCACCTCCTGGAGGTGGGATTTGACGTAGGTGGTTGTCGTGCCGCCGCCCTTGCCGCGGTGGCCGGCATACTCGCGTGCGACCGCGTAGCTGAAAGTGCGCTCGACCCAGGTGAGTGTCGTGTGCCGCAACCAGTACATGCTCATGCCCTGCGCGGCGACCCACGGCAGCTCCTCACCGACTCGACGCCAGATGTAGTCGTAGCGACGAGCAGTAATGGGCCTCCCGTTGCGATAGCGCAGCAGCTGCCCCCGACTGCGGGCTGCGCCGGGTTCGAACATGCTCGAGCAGGTGCTGCATCAGCGTCGGCGAAACCGGTTGCCAGCGATCGCTGCCCTACTTCTCCGGCGGAAGACCAGACACTGATCGGGGCCGAGATCGTGCGGACGGCTAGCTAACGCTCCGCCTCTGCGACGGGCGTCTCGATGTGAGCCCATCGGGAACACCCGATCCTGGCCGAACAGACGCAGCACCATTCGCTAGCAAAAGTGCAGGGAGACCGAAATCCTTGTCAGGTGGAGCGACCAGGCACCGGCACACGGTCGAGCGCAAGGCATCGGGCCGCGTCGCTACCCACGGGTCGTGGCGGCTTGTCCTCGTTTGTGCATAGGGCCGACTGTGGTTGCGAAATCGTCGTGCTTCAGCTTTCATGGATAGTGGGAGAATCGGCAGGCCCGGAGGATTCATGCCTATCGATCTCCACGGCCAAGCTTCTACTAGTCGTCCTGGGGCGCGGGCTGCTCCCGAGCTTGTGTACCCAGCGTCCGCGCCTTCGTCAAACCCGGCTTTCCGCCTCAATACGTTGGTTCGCGCGCCCTCAGGGGGTGATGCCGACGCTCGGTCGGGCGCGTACGGCAACCGGTGCACACGAATAGTTCGGCCGTCGACCAGCCGCTTCCAGTACGCCGCTGTAGGCGAGGACGTGCGCCGTGCGACCTGAGCGCACGAACACGCCAGATGGGTCTGCGCGAGAAGATGCGGAAGACATCACGGTCAACGTCCCGATCGACCCGCCGATGCTCAACGGCTCAGCCGCTAGAGTGTTGCTGGAGATCATTCTCCGACATGTCCGTGATGCTGAGGGCGGGGGCGCCGATAGCTCCGGACCGAGTCCGCCACAAACATCTCCAGTCGCTCATTCCACGGACGGGGCCAGTTCAGCTAGGTCACCACCGAACACCGATGTCTTTCTCAACCAGCAGGAGGAATCGCAGCAATGATCAGATTCGCTTTCGCCGGGCGGGTCTCCACCGAAGACCAACAAGATCCGGAAGCGTCTCGCAATTGGCAGCTCGGACGAGCGAACGCCCTGATTGGTCAGCACGGGCAGATCGTCGCGGAGTTCTTCGACATCGGGCAGTCGCGGTCGATTCCATGGAAGCGGCGCCCCGCTGCCGGGCGGTTACTCGAGCTGCTCAAAGAACCTGAGCGGGGGTTCGACGCGGTCGTGATCGGAGAACCGCAGCGCGCGTTCTACGGCAACCAGTTCGGGCTGACGTTTCCAGTCTTCGTTCACTACGGCGTGCAACTGTGGGTGCCGGAGGTCGGTGGTCCGATCGACGCTGACTCCGAAGCGCACGACCTGATCATGTCGGTTTTCGGTGGCATGTCCAAAGGCGAGCGTAATCGCATCAAGATCCGTGTTCGTGCTGCTATGGCCGCGCAAGTGCAAGTCGAGGGCCGCTACCTTGGGGGCCGACCACCCTACGGGTACCGGCTCGCCGACGCCGGCCCTCATCCCAATCCGGGCAAAGCCGCCGATGGTAAGCGGCTACACCGGCTCGAACCCGACCCGGTCACGGCGCCAGTAGTGCAGCGCATTTATCACGAGTACCTGTCGGGTATAGGGGTATTCGCGATTGCGCAACGCCTCACCACTGAGGGTATTTCGTGCCCGTCGGCTTACGACAGCAAGCGTAACAACCACCGCTCGGCAGTCGCGTGGTCGAAGAGTGCGGTCCGCTCGATCCTGACCAATCCGCGGTATACCGGCTACGAAGTGTGGAACAAGCAGCGCAAGCAAGAGTGCCTCATCGACGTAGACGACGTCGCTCTCGGCCATCACACCCGGCTGACCTGGAATCCGAAAACCGAGTGGGTCTACTCCGACCGACCTGCTCACGAGGCGTTGGTCAGCAGAACTGATTTCGAACACGTCCGGTTACGACTGGCCTCCCGGGGCCCGAAATCGACCGGCCGGGTTGTGACTCGACGACAGCATCCCTACACGTTCAAAGGGCTGCTGTTTCATGAGTCCTGCGGGAGGAGGATGCAGGGTACGTGGAACCACGAGCGAGCCCACTACCGATGCCGATACCCCTCGGAATACGCTATTGCCAACCAGCTCGACCACCCGCCGTCGGTCTACCTGCGCGAAGACCAACTCACCGGTCCTCTGGACACATGGCTGGCAGATATCTTTCATCCCGATCGGCTCGCACACTCCCTCTCTATGCTCGAAGCCGCCCAACCGGATGATGCACCAGGACTGGATGCGGCACGTCGATCACTGGCCACCATCGATCAGAAACTCGCCAGACACCGTGCAGCCTTGGAAGCGGGGGCAAACCCAGGACTTGTCGCTGGGTGGATTGACGACGTGCAGCGAGAGCGGCAACTCGTCACCGCACAGATGGCGGCACTAGAAAGCCGGCACGTTTCAAACCAGCGCATGACACAGGAAGAGATCGCCAGCCTCATCGATTCGCTCGGGGGTCTGGTGAAAGTGATACGCAAGGCCGACCCAGCCGAGAAACTCGAGATCTATCGGCAGCTTGGCCTGAAGCTCACCTATAACCACGCCACACGAACGGTGGTGGCCGAAACCAGCCCACAACCGCCCGTGGGCGTAGTGGTTGTGTCCGGAGGGGGACTTGAACCCCCACGCCCGATAAAGGGCACTAGCACCTCAAGCTAGCGCGTCTGCCATTCCGCCACCCGGACCGGTGTGCCCAGCAAGATTATCGGATGCTCAGGGTAAGCGCCAAATCGCGCCCTGACCTGGTGGTTTACTGAGGAGAGGGGCTTGGGGTGCGTACCGGGCGTCTGTCGGCGCCGGGGTGGCTGCGAGTGGGATTGCTGCGGCTGCGGAGTTATCGATGCCGGCGATCCGGGCGGTAGGTGGTGGGCCCTGCCGTCAGCTTGCCTTGGGGGAGCACTCACGCGTGTGAAAGTAACCGGCGTGGGGAGCGTCCTCGCAGGAGTGGCTCCGGCGACTTAGCCTGGCGGGATGACCACTCCCGTCCATCTGACGATCGGCGCAGGGCCCGGTCTCGGTGTCGCGGTCGCGCGCCGATTCGCCCGCGCGGGCTACCATGCGGCGCTCACCGCTCGCACGACCGAGGATGCCGCCGGGCTGGCGGACATGCTCACCGCCGACGGCCTCTCTGCCGAGGGTGCCGCCATCGACTTGCTCGATGCGGGCGACATCAGCCGCGTGGTGGCCGAGATCGGGTCCCGCCACGGCCGCATCGATCTGCTGCATTTCAATCCCAGCGCGTGGCGGGAGAAGGATCCGCTGCACCTGACCGTGGCCGAACTGCTCGAGGACGTCACTTTCGGTGTCGCGGCACTGCTGCCCGCGGTACAGGCGGCATACCGCTTCATGTCGCGCGGGGCGCGCATCCTGGTGACGGGCAGCGCGGCCGCCGACAAGCCGTGGCACGGCGCGGCTTCGCTCGGTGTGCAGAAGGCCGGCGTACGCAATCTCGTCATCAGTCTCGACGCCGCCCTGGCTGGTGAAGGGATCAGGGCCGTCGCCGTCCAGATCAACGGCCTGCTGGCCGAGACGGGTCCGTTCTCCCCGCCGCCCATCGCGGAAGCCATGTGGGCAGCGGTGCAGCGGCCCGATGACGACTGGACGCCCCACGTGTCGTACGACGGGTGATCGTCACCTTCCGGCTACCCGCCGCCTCCGGCATCGCAACCAGAGGCGGCGGGGCGAGCATCAGTCGACGGCGGTCGCCTCGAGTTCGACCAGCTGGCCGGGGATCGCGAGGCGGGTGACGCCGAGCATCGTGGTGGCCGGGGCTACCTGGGCGGCGCCCAATCGCGCGGCCAGCACGCCGTAATGCTGGAAGAGCAGGTCGACGTCGGTCGTATAAACGTTGAGCCGGACCAGGTTCGCCAGCGACATTCCTGCCTTGCCGAGCACGGCTTCGACATTGTCGAGACTCAGGGCCAACTGCGCCGCCATGTCGCCGTCGTGCTGGGGAGTGCCGTCCTCGCCCATCGCGGTCTGGCCGGAGCAGTACAGCGTCCGGGTGTGCCCGGAAACGAGTTCGCCCTGGTTGAACCCCATCTCCAGCGACCACGTCACCGGGTTCACTGCCGTTCGTTGCGCTACCACTTCAGCTCCATTCGCATTGTCGAGGTACCTACCGCCGCCTGTTCTAGGCGCCGTGTTGACGAGCCTTCCAACGATTCACGACATCCTGTGTCAGGTATTTCTGGGAAGATTTCCGGTGTGCGCGCTGATCGGCTGGTATCGCTGGTGCTGCTGCTGCGCCGGCGTGGCCGGCTGACGGCGGCGGAGCTGGCCGATGAGCTCGAGGTGTCGACGCGCACGGTCCTGCGCGACATCGAAGCGCTGTCGACGGCGGGCGTCCCGGTGTACGCCGAACGCGGCAGACACGGCGGTTTCGCGCTGTTACCGGGATTCCAGACCGAGCTCACCGGACTCAACCATGACGAGGCACTCGCCCTGCTGGTGGCCGGATCCCGGCGTGGCGCACAGGTATTCGGTCTCGGCTCGGCGTTGGCTTCGGCAATGCTCAAGGTGGTCGATGCGCTGCCGGACAGCTACCGGGCCACCGCCGACGAGGTGGCCGGGCGGCTGCTCGTCGATCCCGAGACCGATCTGCTCTCACGTCGGCTGGTCGAGGACGAGGTGCCCGAGGCCGTGGCCGCCGAGGTTCGCCGTGCTGTGTTCACCGGACACAAACTGCGCATCCACTACGCCGCCGTGGACCAGGCCCCGACGTGGCGAACGGTGGACCCGATCGGCCTGGTCACTGTGCGCGATCACGTCTATCTGCTGGCCACCCGAGCGGGTGCGGATCGCACCTATCGGCTGTCGCGAGTGCTGGCTGCCGAGCAACTGCCCGAACCCGCGCAGCGGGCGGGCCGGGTCGATCTGGATCGCGTCTGGCAGGAGCGCAGCACACGTTTTCGTGCCGGTGGCGACCAGGTCACCGTGCTGGCGCTGGTGGATCCGGCACGGCGCGAGGACCTGGTCGGCACCGCCCTGGCCGTGCATGCCGAGGACTCCGACACGGACGGTCGACTACGCCTCGAGGTGAGTTTCCAAGATGCCCGGCATGCGGAATGGGCCCTGTGGCAGCTCGCCACGGACGCGGAAGCTCTTGCGCCGCAATGGCTGCGCACCCGTCTTCACGATCGCGCAGCCGCGCTGGTCGCCTGTTATGGACAACCGTCCTGAGAAATGATCACTGCTGTGCCCGGGGGACGGTGTCGGGGGAGACGAGGAACGAGATCTTCTCCATGACCGGTTTGCGCTGGGTGTTCTGGAAGGCGGCCACGCGCCACTGTCCGTCGGTGTCACGGACCATCGTGTAGGTCTGGACCTTGCTCAGCTTGCGCGGCCGCCCGCCTTTGTAGGTATCGCCCCGGCTGGTGACCACGGCTGTATCGGTTCCGCAGAATCGGATGTCGAGAACCTCGTCGGCGAGTTTCGTGCCCGCGAGAAACTTCGCGAACAGCGCGCGATGGCTGCTCACGATATCGCGCCGGCCGCGGTAGACGGTGCCGACGAAGCTGATATAGCTCGCGTCCTCGGTGAACAGTGCGCCGTAGGCCTCGGCGTCGTGGTCGGCCCAGGCGGCGACCAGACCGTCGATGACCGCTCTCACCGCGGCGATGTCCTGCTGCATGGTGAATCACTCCCTCGCTGGTTAGAATGGCGCAGATACTGCATGCAAGAAGTATCTGCTCAGATGCAGATAAATTGAATGTACGAGGCGAGGCGACCCGATGGCAAGTACGGCGGATGGTGACCGCGAACATGTGATCTTCCGGCAGTACCTGGACGCGGTGGGCCTGCAAGGCCTCGCCAGCGCGGAAGCCGCAGGTCTGCACACCTCGGAGTGGTACGCGCTGAGCCTGATTGCGTTCCACGGCGCCTTGTCCTCGGGAGAGCTCGCCACCCGGGCCGGGCTCACCACAGGCGCCACCACCCGCCTGATCGACCGGCTGGAGAAGTCCGGTTTCGCCCGCCGAACGGCGGACCCGAATGACCGCAGGCGTGTGCTCGTCGAGCCGGTGCCCGAAGCCCTCGATCGCATCCAGCAGGTCGTCGGCCCTGCCCGCCGGCACCTGGCCGAAGTCCTCGACCACTACACCCCCGAGCAGCGCGCCCTGTTGTTCGACTATTTCGCTCGGGCCGCACCTGCTTTCCGAGCGGCCACCGAAGAGATCCGGGCACACAGCGCCGGTAGCCGCCGGGGTCGGTCGAGGACGTCACCGGCGTAGCGGCCCGCATCGGTGATCTTCCGCCGGGTACCCGGGTGCATTACTGTCGGACGGGGGCGTGCCACACCCAGGAGGCGACGTAATGAAGCGTCGGCGGTCGAGGTTCGGGGCTCTCGCGGCTGTTGTCGCCGCGGGACTAGTGGTGAGCGGTTGCGGGGGTGAGGAACCGGCGGAGTCGGCGAGTACGACGCCGTCGGCGACCGATTCGATCTTGCCCAACCAGGTCGCGGGTGTCGCGATCCCGGATGGCCGAGTCGGCGAGGCGGTCGATCGGGTCGGTGGGCTGGCCGAGGAGCTGATGGCATCCTCCGGAATCCCCGGGATGGCGGTGGCCATCGTGCATGACGGCAGGGTGGTCTACAGCGAGGGTTTCGGCGTCGGCAATGTCGACAGCAAGAGCGAGGTCGGGCCCGACACGGTGTTCCAGCTGGCGTCGGTGTCGAAATCGGTTGGTGCGACGGTGGTGGCGCACCAAGTGTCTGCGGGCAAGGTCGAGTGGGATTCGCCGCTCGAGGAGCTGATGCCGTCCTTCGCTCTCGGCGACCCCTACGTGACCGACCATGTCACCGTCGGCGACCTGTATGCCCATCGGTCCGGACTACCCGATCACGCCGGTGACCTGCTCGAGGATCTCGGCTATGACCGCGAACAGGTCGTCGAGCGATTGCGTCTGCTGCCGCTCGGACCCTTCCGCGATTCGTACGAGTACACCAACTTCGGGGTCACCGCCGCCGCCATGGCCGTGGCGCGCGCCGGTGGCACCGACTGGGAAACACTGTCGGCCCGCGAGTTGTACGAGCCGCTCGGCATGACCGCCACGAGTTCGCTCTACAGCGAATTCGCCGAACGCGCGAACCGGGCCGACGGTCACACCTTCGTCGATGGCGAATACCGGGTCACCAATCCGGGACGACAGCCCGACGCGCAATCGCCGGCCGGGGGAGTGAGCTCCTCGGTCGCGGACATGGCGAAATGGATGACGATGGTGCTCGCGGACGGCTCGGTGAACGGGCGCGCCTTGATCGAACCGCAGGACTTGCTGCCCGCGATCTCACCGCAGTCGGTCGCGCACCCACCGCAATCGGCCGACGCACGCGCCAGCTTCTACGGCTTCGGCTTCAATGTTTCCGAATCCGCGGCCGGACGGGTGATGCTCAGCCATTCCGGCGGATTCGAACTCGGAGCGGCGACCGCGTTCACCTTGATTCCCTCGGCCGACGTCGGCATCGTGACGCTGACCAACGCGGCACCGATCGGCGTACCCGAGACGCTCAACGCCGAGTTCGCCGACCTGGTGCAATTCGGTGAGATCCGGCAGGACTGGCGAGCCCTCTACCGGGAAGCGTTCGCGCCGATGAGCGCGCCCACCGGCGAACTGGCCGGAGCCACCGCGCCCGCCGACCCGGCTCCGGCCCGCCCGCTGACCGACTACGCGGGCGTCTACGACAACCCGTACTACGGCCCGGCGACCATCACCGAAACCGCGGGCGCGTTGACCCTGACGCTCGGCCCGAAGAATACGGCCTTCCCGCTGACTCACTGGGATGGCGACACTTTCGTCTTCACACCCTCCGGGGAGAACGCCGCCCCCGGCTCGGTCTCCAAGGCGACCTTCGACGGTGATGAGCTCACGCTCGAGTATTACGACCAGGAGGGACTCGGATCGTTCGACCGGGGGAGCTGAGGCGTGTAGTTGTCGTCCACGGCGACATGGGGGAGGGGCGGTGGACACGCAAACTATGTCGGCCAGGGAAGTGAGGTCCGGCGTAGCTCGGCTACCGGTTTGAGCGAGTGGGGGCTGAAGTTCGGTATGAGAAGGGGTCCGATAATCTCGCTGTGTTAATCTTGCCGATACGTAGATATGCGCATCTATGAATGTGCCTCACCCAATAGCCAACGTCGCCCATACACGACCCTCCGTAAAAACAGCAAGGAGGCGTGAGGGCCTGGTGCGGTTCATCAGAATCGGTCGGCCCAAGTCCTCGAGGGGCCGAGCTACAGCCGGCGGGACAGTATGCCGCGAGGGGAGGAGGGCGTCGAGTACGGACTACCGCCTAGCCGGCGGCCCGCCGCCGGACGGTCCGAGCCTTCGCCGCATCAGAGTTCGTGTCCGCTGCCGGTTCGCCCAACTCTGCTCGTCTCCGGTTCGGCAGCCGGTTCGGGTGTGGTGAAGCGACCCGAAACGAATTCCTGGGCGGTGATCTTCGCGCGGACCACCGGCTCCCGGTAGCGGGTTTCGCGGGCTGTGGCTTTGGCGAATTTCGATGAGTCCGGGCGGTAGCGCCACCGCGCCCAGGGCGCGGTCGGCCTGCTGAGCCGGAGGGCGCCGACGATCAGCAGTGGTGGGAAGAACAGGCCGAGGAAGCCGGTCCAGTATTTGCCTTTGAGCAGGGTGATGGCGGCGAGGCCGTATTGGATGGTGAGACCGGCGATCGAGGCGATGAGGGTGGCGACTTCGCCGTCGTCGGTGTATTCGTCGAAGTCGTCGGCGAGGCCGAGGGGGTGGATGCCGAGCAGGAACAGCACCGAGATGGCGAATGCGACCATGACGGCGTCGATGCTGCTGCGGCCTTCCTCGCTCCAGTAGACGTCGCGTACGTGCAGCACGAGGGCGAATTCGTCGAGTACCAGCGCGGATCCGATGCCGAAGAAGGTGGCGAGCACGCAGTTGAGGACCGGTGTTTCGTGCGCGGCGAGCGCGACCAGCAGTAGGCCGGAGACCAGCATGGTGACGAGTCCGAAGATCACGTGGTGGATGTGCAGGCCGCCCGGGGTGACGTTGCCGGGCCACCAGGAGACTTCGGCGCGGATCATCCGGGTGCTCATCCGGATGAACAGGAACGTCAGCAGGAAGGCAACCATCATGAACAGCAGCGGCAGGCGGCCGTTGTCGACGATGGTGTCGGTGAACCAGCGGGTCATGGGAGGGCTCCGGGAGCTCGCCCGGGTGAGCTGATTCGGCCGCGGTGCATCGGTGCGGTCCCTTCCCGAGGGTGCCCGGCCGGTCGGGCGCGATCGGTCTCGGCCCCTTGGTTTCGTCGTCACTGCAAACTGTAGTTTGCTCGACGATCCGGTGGCTCGATTCGGCGGTATGGGTGTGGTTTCTGCACGAGCGGATAATTGCGGCGCCCACGGCTGAGCTCGCCGGGCGTGCCGATCGGATCGCGCATTTCAAAGCACCGGTCGATGTGGGAACGGATCTTTTCGAAATATAGCGGTATCGACTGGATCACGATGTGGCTCAGCGGGTTTGCGGGAAAAGTAGGGCGCCGGGCGATACGCCGTTCCGCAAATTGAACGGCGTCTGCCCTTTTTATTGGGCCCTATCCGAACGGTCGCTTGGTTGATCCAAGGGGCATGATCATCTGTATTGATCTACTCGAGTCGCGGGTGCGAGAATCGGGATGCCAATGATTTGCGCCGGCTGTAACGGGCCGGGTGAGCATCCGGATTTATTCGTTGTGGGGGGCCACAAGGCAACACTCGGAGTTGGTCTCAGTGCAAGCGGGCGAATCGCGGGGTCCTCAGGATCGGAAGCGTTATCTGTGGGTATTGGGGCTGATTGCCCCGGGGTGTGCGCTGCTGCCCTCACAGTTGGTGCTGCGCACGGGATCCGAAGTGTTCTGGTGGATCGGTCCGATCATCGTCTTGATCGTGATTCCGGTCCTCGATCTGATCGTCGGCGAGGACGGCAGCAACCCCCGCGACGAGGACTACGAGGCGCTGTCGAACAACCACTATTACCGGTGGTGCACCTACATGTTCCTGCCGATCCAATTGCTCGGACTGGTGATCGCGTCCTCGATGTGGGCGGGCGATGCGCTGAGTTTCGTCGACAAGCTCGGCTTGGCGGTCACGCTGGGATTCGTCAGCGGGATCGGGATCAACGCGGCACACGAGCTGGGGCATCGAGCCGAGCATCTGGAGCGCTGGCTGGCCAAGATCGCCTTGGCCCAATCCGGTTACGGGCATTTCTTCGTCGAACACAACCGCGGTCATCACGTGCGGGTGGCGACGCCCGAGGATCCGGCGAGCGCGCGGCTGGGGGAGTCGCTGTACGAGTTCCTGCCGCGCACCGTCTCGGGTGGGTTCCGCTCGGCCATCGCGCTCGAACGTGAGCGGTTGCAGCGGCACGGCCAGGGTTGGTGGTCACCGCACAACCACATCGTGCAGGCGTGGGCGATGACGGTGGTGTTGTTCGGTTCGCTGATCGCGGCATTCGGGCTCGAGGTGTTGCCGTGGCTGCTGTTGCAGGCGGTGATCGGCGCGGCCCTGCTGGAGACGGTCAACTATGTCGAGCACTACGGTCTGCTGCGCAGGCGCCGCCCCAACGGCCGGTTCGAGCGCTGCTCGCCGCGTGACAGCTGGAACAGCGACCGGTTGGTGACCAATATCTTCCTGTTCCATTTGCAGCGCCACAGCGACCATCACGCGAACCCGGGGCGGCGGTATCAGACGCTGCGTAGTTCCGCCGAATCCCCGCAGCTGCCCGCGGGGTACGCCACCATGATCTTGCTGGCCGCTGTCCCTCCACTGTGGCGGCGGGTGATGGATCCGCGGGTGCTCGCGCATTACGGCGGTGATGTCACCAAGGCCAATATCGCTCCGCGTAAGCGCGAACGGATTCTGGCGGAGCACGGGGTCGCGGCCGGTAATCGCTGATGGCCCGGTGTCCCCGCGGTCAGTAGGCGAGGGGGTACTCGTCGTCGGGCAGCGGGGTGATCCAGGCTTGATCGATGCGGTCGGCGGTATCGGCGTTGTCGAAGGCTTCGCGGATGCGAGTGGTGAGTGGGGGTACCGCGGTGTCGAGTCCGGCGTCGACGTCGGTGGCGTAGGCGAGGGTGTGCTGGTCGCTGCGGTCGGCGTCGCTGCCGGTGGGGAACGGGGTCATCGCGTTACCTCCCTGCGTCCGATCGGGTGACGGGCCAGGGGCGGCCCGGAGGGTTCCGGGTCGCCCCGCGAAGAGTGACTGTGTTCGAGATGGGTTGCTGTGAGACCGTGGCGAACAGGGGCATCACCTCACTCGTGTCGATCTCGGCCGGTTGCGGGGACACCGCGCGGTGCGGCGGGCCGCGCTGAGTCGGCTGCACGCCGGGCGGGATGCGCCGGCGTAGCGTCGCGACGAGCGCGGGGTGCGTCGGTGCGCGCGGTGGTCGCTCGGGCCGGACCCGTTGGCCGGGGTGCTGTGGTGCGGGCCAACGGGCCAGCGCTTCGGCCACAATGGCGTCCATTTCGGCGAAGAGCTGCTCGATGTCGGGGTCGAGCAGGAGCAGTTCGGTGTCGAGCAGGTCCTCGCGCGAGTCCGTTCCGATCATTGCCCTGTCTCCTCGAAGGAGTGCCGGGCCGTGCCGGATCAGGCGTCGATGGCCTGACGCCGTTCGGCCCGCTCGACCGCGATCTTGCGGGGTTTGGCCTTCTCCGCGACCGGGATGGACAGGCGCAGTACGCCGTCGGTGTAGTCGGCGCGGATGTGGTCGGTGTCGAGGCCGTCGCCGAGGAACAGCTGTCGGCTGAAGACGCCGCGGGAGCGTTCTGCGGCGATCATCTCGCGGTCGCCTTGCAGTTCTGGACGCGTGGCGCGGACTGTCACGACATTGCGTTCGACATCGAGATCCAGCGATTCGGGGTCGATGCCGGGTAGGTCGAACTCGACCAGGAATTCGTCGCCCGCACGCCAGGCGTCCATCGGCATGACGGCCGGGCGGGCCACTGTGCCGAACACCTGCTGCGTCAGTCGGTCCAGATCACGGAACGGATCGGTGCGCATCAGCATGGTCGCCACCTCCAGATCACTCCATTCTCTGTATCGATGAGCAGATAACCTATGTCATCTGACATAGATTCGTTATAGCTCGGCGGTGAGATGAACGCAAGGGCTTAGGATAGAAAATCTGAAAGGAATGGCAGGAGTGAGGAGAACGGATGACGCAGGAGAGTTTCGAGCCTCGTCTCCCCGACTCGACGCAGGCGGTCTATGCGATCTCGGTGGCCGCCGACCTGGCCGGCATCGGCGTGCAGACTCTGCGCCTGTACGAGCGGCACGGTCTGATCACCCCGGCCCGTAGCGACGGCGGAACCCGCCGCTACAGCGGCGACGATCTGGCGCGGCTGCATCGGATCGCGGCGCTGGCTGCCGATGGGGTGAACCTCGCCGGCATCGGCCGCATTCTCGAACTCGAAGACGCCAATGCCGCCCTGCACGCCGATCTGGCGCGGCTGCGTCGTCGCGGCAACGGCTGAGCGGGCGGTCAGGCCGCTCGCTCGGCCAGGGTGAGGCCGATGCGTTCGATGAAGTCGCCGATGTCCTTGGGGGAGCGTGAGGTGATCAGCGGGTAGCCGTGGGTGTCGTCGACGACGACCGATCGGTCCACCCACTCGGCGGCGCCCGCGTTGTGGATATCGGTTTTCAGGGAGGGGAACGAGGTGAGGGTCTTGTCGCCGACGATGCCGGCCTCCACGAGCAGCCACGGTCCGTGGCAGATCGCGGCGATCGGTGTGCCCGCGGCCGCGATCCGGCGAGTGATGTCGACGGCGGCGGCGTTGAGGCGCAGCGAATCGGCGTTGACGGTGCCGCCGGGGATCAGCAGCAGGTCGTAGTCGGCCGGGTTCACCGCGTCGAGGGTGACGGTGGGTTGGACGGTGGTGCCGGGATTCTTGTCGTGCACCAGGGTCTGGATGGCGTCGCCGGATTCGGCGGCGATATCGACCGTGGCGCCGGCGTCGCGGAGATGCTGCACGGGAACCATGAGTTCGTCCTGTTCGACGCCGTAATTGGTGACGATCGCCAGAATGCGGCGCTGGGTGAGATCGGTGCCTGCCATGCGCGGTTCCTTCCTGTCGATGCCCGGTGCGCGTGTTCGGCGCTCTGGTCGCGGATCATGCGACTCGCTTCCGGCATACCCGGGTGTGCGGCGCCGACACGTCCGTGCAGTTCGTCGCGGGGGCGAACGGCGGCGTGGGCGATCACTTTTCGATTACGGGAAATTGGGTACCCCTCAGTCAGGTCGAGCCGAACGTCAGCCGATTGGGGAACCGAGGAGGCCCAATGAACCAGTCGAAGCACGCTCAGACCACCACAACCGCTCCTGCGGCCCGATCAGTCGGTGCCGGTGCGGGGAAATACGGAGATTCTTCGGACAGTTACGAGAACATCGAGCCGTGGTTCGACAAACTCGAGTCATTGGACCCCGACGATCCGCATCGCGCGCATGTTCGCGACGAAATCATCGAGCTGTGCCTTCCGCTGGCCGAGCACATCGCGCGTCGTTTCAGTGGACGCGGTGAGTCCTTCGACGATTTGCAGCAGGTGGCCAGGGTGGGCTTGATCCAGGCCGTGGACCGTTTCGATCTCAGCCGCGGCAGTACGTTTCTCGCTTATGCGGTGCCAACCATGATGGGTGAGGTGCGCCGCCACTTCCGCGACCGCACCTGGGCGGTGCGGGTGCCGCGCACGATGAAAGACATTCAGTTGCGGATAGGTCCGGCCACCGAAGCGCTGTCGCAGCGGCTGGGACGGGTGCCGACCGCCCGTGAGGTCGCCGCCGAGCTCGGGGTGGAGCTGGCTCAGCTGACGCAGGCGATGGTCGCCGCGAATGGGCATACGAGCAATTCGCTGGAGTCGATCGCTCGTGACGACGATGACGCGGGCAGTGCGGTGCAGCGCAGGCTCGGTAGTGAGGAACCCTGCTACGGCCTGCTCGAGGACGCGATGGCGGTGCGGCCGCTGATCGCCGCGCTGCCGCGGCGGGAACGTCAGGTGCTGGTGTGGCGGTTCTATGGGTCGATGACCCAGAACCAGATCGCCGAACGGCTCGGTGTGTCCCAGATGCAGGTGTCGCGAATCTTGTCGCGCACGCTGGCGAGTCTGCGGGAGCAGGCACTGGCCGAACCGGCTGCCGCTTAGCTCGTGTCCGGCTCGGTCGAATGACCGGTCCCCTGCCGCGTTTGAGACATCAGCACCCTTGTGACTGGTATCACACCCGATTGCGGCTGCGTAAGCGCTCCCCGGCTGGCATCTTGCTTAGGCACGCTAACGTTCAGGACGTGCTCGGCCGGCCAGGGGAGGCACCAACACCATGTCGATCGAGACGCCGGCTGCTCGGCGCAGGCAGCGCATCGCTCAGCTGTACAGCGATGATCACCAGGCCCGCGCGGCGGCGCCGGATGAGACAGTGCTCGATGCCGTGCGGACGCCCGGCACCGGTGTCGCCCAGATCGTGGCCAGTGTGCTCACCGGCTACGCCGAACGTCCCGCGCTCGGGCAGCGCGCGTTCGACATCGTGCGCGATCCGGTCACCGGGCAGCCCGAACGCCGCTGGCTCGACCGTTTCGAGACCCTCAGCTATGCCGAAGTGGCCGATCGAGTCGAGGCGATAGCCGCCGCGTGGCAGGGCACGGCCGGAGTCGAGGCGGGCACGATGATCGCGGTTCTCGGCGTGACCGGCGTCGAGTTGACCATCGTCGATCTGACCTGCGTGCGGCTCGGGGCGGTGGTGGTGCCGCTGCAGGCAGGGGCGCCGAGTCCGGCGCTGGCCCAGATCGTCGCGGAGACCGAACCGCGGGTGCTGGCATCCACGCCCGAACTGCTCGACCGTGCGGTCGACTGCGCGCTGGCCGGCCCGGGGCTGCGGCGGCTGGTGGTGATCGATCACGTCGCCGAGCTCGATGCGCACCGGTCCGCGCTGGCCACGGCTCGGGAGCGACTGGCCGGCACGTCGATCACGCTCGAAACCTTGGCCGAGGTGATCGAGGCCGGCCGCGATATGCCCAGGGTCGCACCGTATTTCGCGGACCGGGATACCGACCCGCTGGCAATGCTGATCTACACCTCTGGCAGCACCGGCACGCCCAAGGGCGCGATGTACACCGATCGACTGGCCGCGGGGATCTGGTTGCAGGGGCTGGCCCGTAAGGCGGGCTCGAACCCGCCGGCCATCAGTGTGAACTACATGCCGTTGAGTCATCTCGCCGGACGGCTGGCCCTGGCCGGGGTGCTGGTGCGCGGTGGCACCGCGTATTTCACCGCCGCGGCGGACATGTCGACGTTGTTCGACGACATCGCGCTGGTGCGGCCCACCGAGATGGTGCTGGTGCCGCGGGTCAGCGAGATGATCTACCAGCGGTATCAGAGCGAGGTGGCGGGTGGCCGGTCCGAGGAGCAGGTGCGGGCGCAGCTGCGGCGCGAAGTGCTCGGCGGCAGGCTGATTTCGGCCTCTACCGGTAGCGCGCCGCTGGCGCCGGAGCTGAAGACGTTCCTGGAGTCGCTGCTCGAGATCGAGGTGCACGACGCCTATGGGTCCACCGAGGCCGGCGGTGGTCTGGTGGTCGACAACCGGGTGCGCAGGCCGCTGGTGATCGACTACAAGCTCGTCGACGTCCCCGAACTCGGCTACCGCACCACCGATACCCCCCATCCGCGTGGTGAGCTGCTGCTCAAGACCACGACCATGATTCCCGGCTATTACCGGCGCCCCGATATCACCGCCCAGGTCTTCGACGCCGACGGTTTCTACCGCACCGGCGACATCGTCGCCGAGATCGGCCCGGATCGGCTGCGGTATCTGGATCGGCGCAATAATGTGCTGAAGCTGTCCCAAGGGGAGTTCGTCGCTGTCGCGCAGTTGGAGGCGGTGTTCGCGGGCAGCCCGCTGATCCGGCAGATCTTCGTCTACGGCAGTAGTGTGCGCGCCTATCTGCTCGCGGTGGTGGTGCCGACCGAGGCCGCGATCGACGCGGCAGCGAACACCGGTGAGCTCATGGCGTCGATCGCCGCCTCGGTGCGTGCGGTGGCGGCCGAGGCCGGGCTGGAACCGTATGAGATTCCGCGCGAGTTCATCGTGGAGACCGAGCCGTTCACGATCGAGAACGGGCTGCTGTCGGGAATCGGTAAGCTGCTGCGCCCGGCGCTCGAGCGCCGGTATGGTCCGCGGCTCGAGCAGATGTACCGCGATCGCGCCGAGGGGCGTTCGGCGCAGCTGCGGGACCTGCACATCAGCGCGGGCGAGGTCGCCGTGGTGGACACGGTGCTGGGAGCCGCGCGCGCCGTGCTGGACTGCACGCCCGAACAGTCGAGCCCGCAGGCGGGTTTCGCCGACCTCGGCGGTGATTCGCTCTCGGCGCTGTCGCTGGCGAAGCTGCTGACCGAGATCTTCGGCGTCGAGGTGCCGGTCAGCGTGGTGACGAGCCCGGCGACCACGCTGGGCGATCTCGCCGAATACATCAGCACCGCAAGGGAATCCGGTGCGCAGGTGGTGTCGTTCGCGAGCGTGCACGGCGCCGGGGCCGAACAGGTGGCGGCCGCGGACCTGACGCTGGAGAAATTCATCGGCGCCGACACCGTGGCGGCGGCGCCAGGGCTACCGCTGGCTGCGACGACGTCGACGGTGTTGATCACCGGCGCCAACGGCTACCTCGGGCGGTGGCTGTGCCTGCTGTGGTTGCAGCGGATGGCGGCCGTCGGCGGGCGGGTGCTGTGTGTGGTGCGTGGCAAGGACGCCGACAGCGCGCGCCGCAGGCTCGACGCGGCGTTCGACTCCGGTGATCCCGAGTTGCTGCGCCGCTACCGGGAATCGGCCGATGCCCACCTCGAGGTGATCGCCGGCGATATCAGCGCGCCCCGGTTCGGGCTCGACGAACCGGCCTGGCAGGAGTTGGCGCGGCGCGTGGACCGTGTCGTGCACTGTGCGGCACTGGTGAACCATGTGTTGCCGTATGAGCAGTTGTTCGGCCCCAATGTGGTCGGTACGGCCGAGGTGATCCGGTTGGCGCTCACCCATCGGCTCAAGCCGGTGACCTATCTGTCGACGGTCGCGGTGGCCGCCGACGTCGATCGCACGGTGTTCACCGAGGGCGGCGATATCCGGGCCGGTAGCCCGGTGCGGCGCAACGGCGCCGGGTACGCCGCGGGCTACGGCAACAGCAAATGGGCGGGGGAAGTGCTGCTGCGCGAAGCGCACGATCTGTGCGGCCTGCCGGTGGCGGTGTTCCGCTCGGATATGGTGCTGGCCCATCCGCGCTACCGTGGGCAGCTCAATGTGCCGGACATGTTCACCCGGCTGCTGATCGGGCTGGCCGCCACCGGACTCGCGCCCGCCTCGTTCTACCGCCGCGCCGGCGACGGTGCGCGGGCACGGGCCCACTACGACGGGCTACCAGCGGATTTCACCGCCGAAGCGATCACCGTGCTCGGCGCCGCCGTCGACGCGGGCCATCACAGCTTCCATGTGGTGAACCCGCACGATGACGGGATCTCGCTCGATACGGTGGTCGACTGGCTGATCGAGGCCGGTGTCGCGATCGAACGCGTCGACGACTACACCGACTGGGTGACCCGTTTCGAGGCGGCGCTGCGTGGGCTGCCCGAGCCGCAGCGCAGCGCCTCGGTGCTGCCGCTGCTGCACGCCTTCGCCCGGCCCGCGCCGGCGATCGCGGGTTCGGCCATTCCGGCCGCCGAGTTCCGGGCCGCGGTGCGCGCCGCGCAACTCGGCCCGGACGCCGACATCCCGCACCTGAGTGCGGATCTGATCACCAAATACCTGGGCGACCTTCGATGGCACGGGCTGATCCCGTGAGGCATCGGCGTCTCCGGGGCGGGCTGCTCGGTCAGGGCTGGAGCACGTAGCGTCCGCGCGTCCCGCCCTCGGCCATCGCCCGGTGGGCGTCGGCGGCTCGGGACAACGGCAGGACCGCATGCACTCGGGCGGGCAGGCGACCGGACTCGGCGAGGGCGAGTAGCTGCTCCAGTCGCGTGCGGTCGGACTGGGTCAGCAGGGCGTTCACCGTGATGCCGCGTTCGGGTGCGGGCGCGAGATTGGGCCGGACACCGACGAAGGCGCCGCCGTCGCGGACCGGGGTCAGGCCCCACGTCTGCTGTGAGCTGGTGTCGACGACCGCGTCCCAGCCCGGTGCGGCCTCGGTGACGAAGTCGGCGCCGAGACCGCGCACGAACGCCTCGTCGGCGGGGCGGGCCAGACCGGTCACCTTCCAGCCGCGCTCAGGGGCCAGCGCGGCCACATAGGCGCCGATCGCACCGGCCGCGCCGGTCACCAGCAGCCGGTTGCCGTCGGCGGGTGCGTCGCCGAGCAGGTCGACGATCCGCGCCGCACCCAACCCGTTGAGCGGCACTGTCGATGCCGCGACCAGGTCGAGCCCGTCGGGCACCACCGCCACCTCGGCGGCGGGCACGACGAGTTGTTCGGCATACGTGCCGAAGTCACGGTCGAATCCGAGGACCACGCCGGCGACCCGGGTGCCGGGCGTCAGGTCCACTCCTGGCCCGGCAGCGAGCACGGTGCCGGCGAAATCCCAGCCGAGACCGGTGTGGGCGGGTTGGTCGATCATGCCGAGTTCGTGGAAGAAGCCGCTGACGACGCCGAGGTCGGTGGGGTTGACCGGCGCCGCCGCGACCGCCACCCGTACTTCGCCTGGTCCGGGCTCGGTGACGGGTACGTCGATGATCTCGATCGAATCAGGTCCGCTCGGCGTGCGGACGACGGCGGCCCGGAAAGTTGCTGTGCTGCTCATGGGTGACTCCTCCATCAGTTCGGTTCTGATGGCTCGACAGTGGTCCCGGGGCTTTGGAAGGCGCTTGGAGCCGGCTTGGAACGCCGTGCCGGTGCCGGGGAGCGGATCAGCTCAGGTGCGCGTTCCACAATCCGGCGATGGCGTCGGCGCGGGCGAAGTGGGCGTCGGCTTCGGCGTCGCGGCCGAGGAATCGGGCGAGTTCGCCGAGGGTGTGGGCGACCGGACGCACGGCCAGCGACAGGCTTTCCGCGCCGGCCGGGGGACCGTCGCGGTGGGGGAGCAGGTCGGTGTAGATCTGCTCGGCGGCGGCGCGGTCGCCGACGGCGAGGATGGCCATGGCGCGCAGGCTGGTCAGGAAGGTGAAGAAGAAGTCGGGGCGGATCGGGGTCGGTGCGGTGCGGGTTCGGCGCGCTTGCTCGGTGTGGCCGGCGGCGTGCAGGGCGAGGGTGTGCAGGTCGGCGACCATGGGGCCGAGTGCCGTGTGCAGGGCGCGGATGTCGTCGAGGTGGTCGCCGAGAGTGCCTGCGTTGAGCCAGGTCGCCGCGAGCGCCAGGCGCAGGAAGCCGGTGGCGTGCACCGATCCGGCGCGTTCCAGGCGTTCGGTGGCGTCGATGTAGCAGTGTTCGGCGTCGGCGAACCGGCCCTCGATGAGCAGCAGTGAGGCCAGCGCGATCTCGGCGGCGCCGATCGCCTCCGGCATCCGGTAGGTGCGGGCCAGTTCGAGTGCCTGCCCGATCAGCTCGCGCATGGTGGCCGGGTCGTTGGCCCCGGCGGCATTGGCGGCCAGGTTGAGCAGCCCGGTCACCCGGTAGACGGGCAGATCGTGCTCGATGCCGATCCGCACCAGCTCACGGGAGTACTCTTCCCGGCCCGAGTCGCGTGCCAGGACCAGGAGCGCCCCGGCGCGCAGGCGCGGTGAGGTGGCCAGTGCCAGTGCTTCCCGCCCGGCCGCCATGACGGTCGGGTCTGCTTCGCCGACCAGTTCGTGGGTATAGGCGATGAGCAGGTGGGCGCGCACCTCTGCGGCGAGGTCGGTGCGGTCGAGCAGTCGGCGGAGGCGGTCGACGATGGGATGGTCGACCGTGCCGTAGGTGCGGGCAAGCCAGGGGGTGGGTTCGGTCCAGGCGGTGAACGCCGCGATCATCAGGTCGTCGCGGCCAAGGGATTCGGCGTAGGTGACGGCGTGTTCGCGGGTCTGTCTGGCCGCGGCGACGTCCCCGGCTCTGACCTGGGCGCGCAGCAGCCTGCCGCACAGGTCGATGCGTTCGTCCGGGTCGCTGGAGTTGGCGACGGCGTCGGTGAGCAGTGTGGCCGCCACGTCGTGGGCGTAGCGGGCCTCGGCCAGTTCGGCGGCGCGCACGCAGTAGCCGACGGCCTTCGGTGAGCCGGCGCGCGCATAGTGGTGGGCGAGGGCGGCGATATCGCCGGTGCCTTCCAGAGCGGCGGCGATCCTGGCGTGCATCCTGGTGATGCGCAGTCGGCTGACGTCGGTGACCAGTGTGTCCCTGACCAATGCGTGGACGAATCGGACCCGCCCCGGCCCGGGCTCGTCGAGCAGCCCGGCGATGACGCCGGCGTCCAGTGCGTCCAGCACGCCGTCCTCGTCGGTGTCGGCGGCCTGCACCAGCACGTCCACCGAACTTTCCCGGCCCGCGACCGCGGCGAGCCGCAGCACAGCAACACTGCTTTCGGGGAGCCGGGCCAGGCGGCGCCGCAGGACGTCGCGGACACCGTCGGGCACCTCCGACAACGCGATCAAGGCGCCCTCGCCGTTGAGCAGCCGCGCACTCTCCCGCACATAGAACGGGTTGCCGCCGGTGCGTTCGGCGATTCCGGTCACGGTCGCTTCATCGGCCCGGCATTCGGCGCGCACGAGCTGGGCGACGGCGGCGCGGTCGAGTCCGGCGAGATCGAGCCGCAGCGGCGCGGTGCGGGCCAGGGCGGCCAGTGTCGCGGTGAGGTGCTCGCTCTCGTCGGCGCGGTAGGCGGCGACGACGAAGATCGGGGCGCGCGTGTCGAGGCAGCCGCCGAGTAGTTCCAGCGTGGCGGCGTCGGCCCAGTGCACATCGTCGACGACGATGGCGACCGGACGCTCGGCGGCGGCCGCGGCGAGAAAGGCCCACACGGCCTGCCGCAGCCGGAACCGCCCGGCGGCCGCGTCACCGGTGACCGCTGCCGCATCCGACAGCAGCGGCGCGAGGTCGTCGGCGAACTCGCCGGCCGGTACGGTCGCGGCCACTGTGCGCAGGACCTCGACCCACGCCCAGGCCGGCGGGGCGCTGTCGAGATCGGGGCAGCGCCCGGTGGCCACCAGCCACCCGTGGTGTTCGAGTCGGGCGGTGAGGTGTTCGAGCAGTGTCGATTTGCCGAGCCCGGCTTCTCCGGTGACGAGCGCGACGCGCCCTCGGGATTCGATCGCATCGGTCGCGGCCGCCAGTAGTGCGGCGAGTTCGTCGTCGCGTCCGACGAACGTCCCCGCGTCGGGTGTGCCCGGATCGGTGCCGGTTCGAATGCTGTTGTCCGGCACGGTGTTCGCGTGGGGTGCGTCGTTTCGGGGTGGTGGGCCGGCCTCGCGGAGGATGTCGGTGCGCTGGGTGAGGATCGCCTCTTCCAGCGCGAGCAGATCCGGTCCGGGGTCGAGGCCGAGTTCGTCGGCGAAGGTGGCGCGGGCGCGGCGGAGCGCGGCGAGCGCATCGGCCTGGCGGCCGCTGCTCCACAGGGCGAGCGCGTGCAGTCGCCAGCCCTCCTCGCGCAAAGGATGGTCGCGGGTGAGGATTTCGGCGTCGGGCGCCACCGTCGCGGGAAGATCGAGACGCAGGCGCGCCGCGAGGTGCAGTTCCCGGGCCACCAGGTGCAGCTCGCTGAGGCGGCCGGTCTCTGTCACAGCCCATGGTTCGTCGGCGAACTCGGCGAACGCGGGTCCTCGCCACAGGGCCAGTGCCTCGTCCAGCCTGGCGCGGACCGCGCCGGGGTCGGTGCGCGTGCGGGCCTGGTCGAGCAGTTCTTCGAAGCGCCAGGCGTCGACCGCCGACTGCGGCAGGCGCAAGGCGTAGCCGGGTGCGGCGCTCACCAGCAGGCGGGCCGGAGTGCGTGGCGGGCGGCCGGGTTCGAGCAGACGGCGCAGGTTGGAGATGTAGGCCTGCAGCGACGCCAGCGCGCGGGCGGGCGCCTCGCCGCGCCACAGGTCCTCGACCATGCGGTCGACCGGCACGACGTGGCCGCGCGCGGCGACGAGCAGGGCGAGCACGCCACGTTGGCGCGGTCCGCCGAGGGGAATGGGTTCGCCGTCGGCTTCGGCCGCGAACGACCCCAATACCCGGATGAAGACCATGACCTGGCACATCGTACGCACCACCGCTGTGACCGGCGTTCCAAGTCGGTTCCAGGTGGCCTCCAAACCCGCGCACGCAGTCTCGGAGCAGACCGAACACGGTCCCATCGGACGGAAACGATCCGCCGACCAACCGAGGAGAACCATCATGACGAAGTATCGCTTGACCACCGTGCTGGCCGTGATCTGCGCGGCCGCGCCCCTGTACTTCGGGCTGAGCTTCCTGCTCGCTCCCGGCAGTGCCCCCGCCGGTTTCGGTATCGAGCCGTGGCCGACCGGCAACGCCGACGGCTATTTCGTCGTCAAGGGTGTGCGCGACCTCGCCATCGCGGCCGTCACCTTCCTGCTGCTCGGCCTCGGCCTGCGGCGCGTTCTCGGCTGGGTGGTGCTGATCCACGCCGCGATCCCGGTCGGTGACGCGCTCGCGGTGGTGTCGCACGGCGGCAGCGTGTCGACGGCGCTGATCGTGCACGGCTCGGCCGTGGTCGTCGTCGCGCTGACGGCGGTCCTGCTGCTGACCGAGCGGACGCAACCGGCAGGCACCGATCCGGTGGCGCGCGGCCGTGTCGCACGTTCCCTCGTCGGCGCCTAGCGCCGCAGGCGCATCGAACCGCAAGCGAACACCACCGATGTTGAAAGGCAGGAACAGATGAGCGTCGACACCCAGGACATGAAGATCGTGCACCGCGCGTTCCGGCGCGAGTCGCGGTTGCTGATGGAGCTCGTGGCGGCGGTTGCCCCTGGTGACACCGCGCGCGCAGCGGTGATCGCCGGCCATTTCCGCGACTATCGGCTGGGACTGAAGAACCATCATGAGGGCGAGGACGAGCTGCTGTGGCCGCCGCTGCTGTCCCGCGTCGATCTGGGCGCCGATGTCATCCTGCGGATGCAGCGACAGCATGAGCGCGTCGAAGCCACCTTGGCGAGCCTGGACAGCGCGGTCCCGGCGTGGGAGGCAACGGCCGGTGCCGATGAACGCGACGCGCTGGTCGCGGTCCTGGCCGATCACCGGGCGGTCTTGGTCGAGCACCTCGATGACGAAGAGACCATGCTGCTTCCGCTCGCGGCCGACCACATCACCGACAAGGAATGGGCGTCGCTGGGTGAGCATTTGGTGGCCAACACACCGAAACTGACTCTGCTCACGCTGTTCGGTCTCGTCCTCGAGGACGCCGACTCGGCCGAACGTGCGCTGCTGCTGGGTGTGCTGCCGGCACCGGTGCGCGTCATCTGGTACGTGATCGGTCGTCCTCGCTACGTCCGCCACATCCGGCGCGTCCGCGGGTTCGCTCGGACTGCGGTGCGATGACCGCGGCGCGACCACCGGCAACGACGGGTTGCCGGTGGTCGTTCGTCGCCACCCAGACCGGGAGGTGTGGCGAACGCTGGGGTGTCTCAGTCGAAGCGGCCCAGGGGTTGGGTCGAGTACCGGAACGCGCCACCGAACAGTCGCGACACCGCGAAGTCCACGTACTCGACCGTGGTGCCGCGAGCCTGCACGTCGCGGCCGTCGCGCTCGAAAAGCGGGTCGGTGATATAGGTTTCGGCGTCGATGGCCAGACCGTTGGTGGCCATCCCGGACTCGCCGACGAAAACGTGGTTGCCGTGGACGAGGACTTCGCCACCTTCGAGGAACGGGCCGGCCTCACCGTCGAGCTCCGGTGCCGGGATCGACACATACCGACCACCATGCAGAGCGCGTCGATCGACAAAGATCGGCAACCGACCGGCAATTGTCGCTGTCCACGGACGGCCATCATGCCCGGCGGCGCGATCATCCGGCGTGCTCGGCGGGCACGGCCTCGGCCTGGGCGCGAGAAAGCTGCACGGCCGCAACACACATCACCACCACCGACGCCAGCACCACCACGACGCCAACGGTCCCGGTGTTCAGTGTTTCGTCGAGGACGGTCAGACCCAGGAACATCGCCGCGAGCGGCTCGGCCACGGTGAACGCCGGCAGCGACGCCGAGAGCGCACCGATCTGATACGCGCGCTGTTGCAGATACAACCCCAGCAGGCCCGCCCCGACCATCGTGTACGGCTCCCAGCTGCGCAACACGGTGGCGATGCCGTCGCCGAACAGTTCGACCACATGCTGGGTCACCGCCGCCGACACACCGAACAACAGCCCCGCCGCCGCCCCCAGCAGCAGCGCCCGCACCGCGGTGGCCCGCACCGCGACCGCGGCCGCCACCGCCGCGGCGACGAGCCCGAGCACCAGCATCAGCGGGCCGAACCAGTGTGACCACGGCGCGTCCCGCACCCCCGGCGACGGATCACCCACCACCAGGAAACACGCCAGCGCGACCGACAGGGCGATCGCCTGTGCCCAGGCCGTCCGCGTCACCGGCCGGTCGTTGTAGCGTGCGGCCAGCGGTAGCGCGAAGATCAACGACGTCACCAGGATCGGCTGCACGACCAGCACCGACCCCAACGCCAGCGCCACGATCTGGAAGACGAACGCGCCGCCGTCCCCGACGATCCCCGCCCACCAGCGAGGACTGCGCGCCAACCCGGCCAGGAAAGCCGCACCCTCGGGCACCTCGGCCGCGGCCCGCTGCTGCGCGACCGCGGCCACCGCGAACCCGAGCGCGGCGAGGAAGGCACACACCACCGCGGCGACCGGGACATTGCTCACCCGCACCAGTGTGCCGCGCCGGGCGTCGGGTCGGCGGGATCGACGCGGTACCGACGGCTGAGCGTTCACGGGCAGCGTCCTCGCGCGGCCCGTTCAGGAGGGGCCGCGCCGACGCGATCCGACGCGACCGGCTCGGTGACCGACGCGACGACGTTGTCGCGAACCGGTCGAGATCGCGTGGTGTGCGGTCAGTTGTCGTGTTCGACCAGCGGCTGGCCGCCGGAGATCTCGACGATCGGCAACCGCAAAGCGGCAGGGGCGGTGGCAGGCACCACCGGAGCGGCCGGTGCGATGGGCGCCAGCCGCCGATACGGTGCGCCGAGTTCGGGCCGTAGATCCGGCTCACCCTTGTTGGGCCACAGGGCGATCGCGCGTTCGGCTTGGGCGGTGATGGTCAGCGACGGGTTGACCCCGAGGTTGGCCGAGATGGTCGAGCCGTCGATGACGTGCAGGCCGGGATGGCCGTAGAGGCGGTGGTACGGGTCGACGACGCCGGTGGCGGGGGAGTCGCCGATGGCGCAGCCGCCGATGAAATGGCCGGTCGCCGGGATATTGACGATGCTGCTGGTGGCGCCGGTGGGGAAGCCGTCGATCTTGTCGGCGACGCGTTCGGCGACCTCGTGGCCGATCGGGATCCAGGTGGGATTGGGTTCGCCTTCGCCCTGTTTGGTCGTCATCTTGCGGCCGAACACGCCGCGGGTGGTGTAGGTGGTGATGGAGTTGTCCACCGACTGCATCACCAGCAGCCCGATCATCTGCTCGGACCAGCGGTGCGGATTGTGCATGTGCACCAGGTCGCGGCGATTGCGCCGCAGCTGATGCAGGTACTGACGCCAGCGCGGGCGCACGCCATCGTCGCCGACCATCGCGGTGGTGATCAGCGCCAGCGCATTACTGCCTTTGCCGTAGCGCACCGGTTCGATATGGGTGTGCTCGTCGGGATGGATCGAGGAGGTGATCGCGACGCCCTTGGTGAAATCGGCGTCGCGGCGGCGGCTGCGCACCGACAGCAGCTCCTCGGAATTGGTGCGCGACAGATAGCCGAGCCGCGGCGAGATGTGGGGCAGCGAGCCGCGATCCCGCAGCCGGTGCAGCAGTTTCTGGGTGCCGAGCGCGGCCGCGGAGAACACCACCTGTTCGGCGGTGAACACGCGCGCTCCCGTGCGAGCCCAGCGTCCGGTGCGGCGGGTGTGCACCTCGTAGCCGCCGCCGGGGCGGGGCCGCACATCCACCACCGTGGTCAGCGGATGCACGCGCGCACCCGCCCGCTCGGCCAGATACAGGTAGTTCTTGACCAGGGTGTTCTTGGCGTTGTGGCGGCATCCGGTCATGCATTCGCCGCAGTGGGTGCAGGTGCGCCGCGCGGGGCCGACACCACCGAAGAACGGGTCGGGCACCTCCTGGCCGGGCCGGGCCCCGGCGCCGCCGAACAGCACACCCACCGGGGTCTGGCGGTAGGTGTCGCCGACGCCGAGTTCGTCGGCGACTTCACGCAGGATCCGGTCACTGGGGGTGGTGGCCGGGTTGGTGGTGACGCCGAGCATGCGTTTGGCCTGGTCGTAGTGCGGTGCCAGTTCGGCGCGCCAGTCGGTGATACCGGCCCACTGCTTGTCGGCGTAGAACGCCGCAGGCGGCTCGTAGAGGGTGTTGGCGTACACCAGCGAGCCGCCGCCGACACCGGCGCCGCTCATGATGAAGGTGTTCTTCAGCAACGTCAGCCGCTGGATGCCGAAGCAGCCCAGCCGTGGCGCCCACAAGAATTGCCGTGCCCGCCACGACGTCGCGGCGAATTCGTCGTCGGCGAAGCGGCGTCCGGCCTCGAGCACGCCGACCCGGTAGCCCTTCTCGGTCAGCCGGAGCGCGGACACGCTGCCGCCGAATCCCGAACCGATCACCAGCACGTCGTAGTCGAACGCCATCTGCCTGTGTCCTCCATCACCGTTGACCTGTTGTTCGAGCGTAGAGCGGTGCGCGACGCCGACAGCAACGACTGGCGGCCACAAAATCGAGATATTCGGCCAGTCGGGCGGGTTACAGGGTGCGTGGCAGCGCGTCGGTCAGCGCGACCGGGGTGATGTCGAGTGCGTCGAAGCGCCAGCCCGCCGAGGTGCGGCGAGCTCGGTAGCGGCCGATACCGGCCGCGACGGCCGCGGTGCTGTCGTCGATGACGAAGACGGCCACGTCGTGCGCGCGCACAGTCGCGGTGTCGCCGTCGATCTCGATGACGAGGTTGGACTTGTTGTGCAGGGTGCGCGTGTAGGTGTCGTGCCCTGCGCGGGCGAGAGCTTCGAGGGCGTCGATGCCCTTGGCTTGCCCGCGAATGGAGCGCACCACGACGTCGTCGGTGAAGATGCGGTCGGTGTCGGCCAAGCCCTCGTCGATCCAGAGGCTGTGGCGGGCAACGAGATCGGCCAGCTCGGCGCGGTCGGCGAGGGTACGGATCAGGGATTCGGTGGGGGTCATGGGAACTCCTACAATCTGTTCGGAGCACTAACGTTAGTGCCACGAATGAATGTAGGTCGTTAGTGGCACTAACGCAAGGGGTAGGCTCGGTGCATGGACACCGATGAGGAGATGCGCTTCGACCGCGGCGAGTCCACTCCGGCGCGGCTGAAAAAGCAGCTCTCACGCCTGACCTCGATGACGGCGGCCCAGATGACGCGCCTGTCGCGCGAGGCGTTACGGGCCACGGGGGCGCGCAAGGATCACTTCGTGGTGCTGGCCGCGCTCGCCGAATTCGGGCCGGCGAGCCAGGCGACGCTGTCGGAGCGAACCAGCGTCTACAAGAGTGACCTCGTCTCGGTACTCAACGACCTCGAAGAGGGCCGATGGGTGCGCCGCGCCCCGGACCCGGCCGATAAACGCCGCAACGTCATCACCATCACCGCAGCCGGCGAACAACGCCTCGCCGAACTCGACCGCGTCCTCGACACGGTCAACGAACAGATCATGACCCCACTCGATCACGAGGAACGCGCACAGCTGTTCGCGCTGCTGGGGCGAGTCAACGCCCACCTCGCCGCAACCGCACGCACAGCCGATGCCCTGGGCGGGCACATCACCTAGCGGGACCCTCCCGCGCGGCGACCATGCCGGTCATCGGCCTCGGGTCGACTCGGCTGCGAGGTGGGCCCGGTAGTTCGGGCAGGTCGTGATGTCCTCGTGCGAGCAGTTCATGCCGGCTTCGAGCAGATCCAGCGCCGAACGCAGTGCCGCCATCCTGGCCTGCAGCGCACGGTGGTTGCGCTGCAGCACGTCCTTGCGGGCGGCCGGGTCCGCGGCGGCGAGGAACGCCCGGATGTCCTCGAGCGGCAGGCCGGCCCGCTTCGCGATCATGATCGACGCCACCCGGACGAGGTCGTCGTCGGTGTAGCGGCGGCGGTCGCCGGCGACGCGGGCCGGATGCAGCAGGCCGACCGACTCCCAGTGCCGCAGAACGTGTGTCGGCAGGCCGAAGCGGTCGGCGACCTGGCCGATCGTCAGCACACTTGACTTCATGTCGACATTAAGTCGAATTATGGCGGGCATGTCCACTCTTCTTGATGTCCTCGACGCCATCGATGCGCAGCCGATGTCTGTGGAACTGCGCGCACGTTCCTACGCATTGCTCGGCGATCTCACCGGCCGGACCGTGGTCGACGTCGGCTGCGGCGGTGGCCGCGCGGTCGCCGAACTGGCCGAGCGTGGGTGCCACGCCGTCGGGATCGATACCGACCCCGAGATGATCGCCGTGGCCCGGGAGCGCTGGCCGGCCGGGGAGTTCCACGTCGGCGATGCCTGCGAACTGCCGTTGGCCACCGGGTCGGTGGCCGGCTACCGCGCGGACAAGGTGTTGCACACGGTCGACGACCCGGTGCGCGCCGTCGCCGAGGCCCACCGGGTGCTCGCTCCGGGCGGGCGGGCCGTGCTGCTCGGCCAGGACTGGGACACGGTGGTCATCGACTCCGACCAGCCGGAGACCACCCGGCGGCTGGTCCACGCGAAGGCGGACTCGCTGCCGTCGCCGCGCATCGCCCGCCGCTACCGCAACCTGCTGCTCGACGCCGGTTTCAGCGACCCGGTCGTCGAGGTGCGCACCAGCGTGTTCACCGACGACACCGCACTCGCCCTGGTGCGCCGCATCACCGATGAGCAGAGCTGGCTCGCCGAGCAAGCCGAGCGCGCCCGCACGAACCGGATCTTCGTCGCGGTGCCGATGTTCGTCGTCGCGGCGCGGAAATAGCGACCTGCTGACTGCGCCGGCCCCGAGACCGCGGCGGTGACCCGTCGAAGCCGGCCACCTTCTCCCGGCGGCGTGCGCGGCGGTCACAGAGCCCCTCGTGCAGCTCGGCTCTGGCCGGGGTCGCGGAACGGCGCGACGGCTCACGGTCGGCTGTGGCCGGGGTCGCGGGAACGGCGACGGCTCACGGTCGGCTGTGGTCGTCGGTGGCCGACAGCAGGGCGTCGAGGTCGGCGGGGGACATGCCGAAGCCGGTGAGCCGGTCCAGCGGGATGGAGGCGAGCATGCGCATCATGTCGACGCCGAGGGCTTGACCGTCACCGTCACCGCCGCCGGTCATCGCCGCGAACATCTGTGACAGCACCGCTGCCGCGGCCGGGTTCGCCAGCACCTCGCCGAGGGTGGACTGCCGGGTGATCGGCAGGCGCAGCTCGTCGCCGGGCACCTCGACGTCGGCGGTGGCGCGGATATCGCGGCTGGACGCACCGGCCATCACCCGGTAGGTGCCGCCCTCCACCACCCACGCCTCGGTGCGGGTCTCCCAGTAGGCCAGTGCCTCGCGCTCGATCGGAATCGAGACCCGCTGGCTCGCACCGGGTTCCAGCTCATCGGTGACCGCATGGCCCCCGAGCTCGCGCGGCGGACGGGTGACCGCCGATTCGGGCAGCGCGGTGTAGATCTGCACGACCTCACGGCCGCGCCGGTCACCGGTATTGGTGATGGTGACCTCCACGGTGAGCCCGCTCGCGCTCGACTCGACCGCCAGGTCCGAGTAGGTGAAGCTGGTGTAGGACAGGCCGTGTCCGAACGGGAAACTCACCGCCATCTCGCGCGCGTCATACCAGCGGTAGCCGACGAAAATACCTTCGCCGTACCGGATGTGGGAGTTCTCGCCGGGGAAGTTCAGATACGCGGGCACATCCTGAAGCCGCAGCGGCACCGTCTCGGTGAGCCTGCCCGAGGGATTGACCCGCCCGAACAGCACATCCGCGAGCGCGCCGCCCGCGGCCTGACCGAGCAGGGCGCCGTCGACGATGGCCGGCGCGAGCTCGACCACCGGCGCCAACCGCAGCACCCCACCGTGGGAGAGCACCACCACGGTCTTCGGCTGAACCGCCACGACCTCGGCCAGCAGGGCGAGCTGGTCGGCGGGCAGCTCGATATCCTCGCGGTCGAAGCCCTCCGATTCCTGGCCCGCGCCCAACCCGAGAAACACCACCGCCACCTCGGCCGCACGCGCCGCGGCGACAGCCTCCGCCACCAGCACCGGATCGGGTGTGCTGGTGTCGGTGCGGAATCCACGCGCATACCGCACCTGCCCGGGCTCGGCCGCGGCAGCGATCTCCTCGAGCGGCACATCCACACGGGTCGGATTCACATGCGAACTGCCGCCACCCTGGTAGCGCGGGGTCTGCGCGAACTCGCCGATCACCGCCAGCGACTGCCCGGCACGCAACGGCAGCAGCTCACCGTCATTGCGCAACAACACCACACAACGTGCGGCGACCTCACGAGCCAGCCGATGATGTGCGTCCGGATCCGGCGCCGCCGGGGCAGCAGCCCGCCCGGCGAGCACCTTCGCCGCCAACTCGGCCACTTTCTGCGCGGCCCGATCGACCGCGGCAACCTCGAGCGCACCGGATTCGACCGCTGCCACCACCTGCGCGTCCGGGTCGCCGCCACCGCCGGGCATCTGCAGATCCAGGCCCGCGGCGACGGAGGCGACCCGGTCCGACACCGCACCCCAGTCGCTGACAACCAGCCCGTCGAAACCCCAGGTATCGCGCAGCACGTCGGTGAGCAGCCACCGGTTCTGCGCGGCGTAG
This sequence comes from Nocardia sp. JCM 38205, assembly GCF_058222935.1. Lineage (NCBI taxonomy): Bacteria > Bacillati > Actinomycetota > Actinomycetes > Mycobacteriales > Nocardiaceae > Nocardia > Nocardia sp. JCM 38205. Next base: position 68,974 of record NZ_JBYHFL010000006.1, read on the forward strand.
ACGCCGTTGATCCGGTTGTAGGAACACATCACCGTCCACGGCTGCGCGGTGCGCACGATATGGGCGAAGGCTCGCAGATAGATCTCCCGCAACGGCCGTGCGTCCACATCCGAGCTCGATCGCATCCGATCGTGTTCGGCATTGTTGACCGCGAAATGTTTGAGCGAGGCGCCCACCCCCTGGCTCTGCACACCCCGCACCCACGCCGCACCCAGCACACCGGTGAGCAGCGGATCCTCGGAGTAGTACTCGAACACCCGCCCGCAGCGCGGATCCCGTTTGATGTTGATCCCCGGCCCCAGCAGCACGTCCACCCCGAGGGCGCGCGCCTCCCGGCCCAGCGCTTCGCCGACCCGGCGCACCAGAGCCACATCCCAGCTCTGCCCGAGCCCGACCGCTGGCGGGAAACAGGTGGCGGGCCTGCTCGCGGCCAGCCCCAGATGGTCGGTGGCGCCGGTCTGCCTGCGCACCCCGTGCGGGCCGTCGGTCAGCAGCATCGACGGCACCGGGCCCACCGCCTTGGTGGTCCAGAAATCCGCGCCGCTGCCGAGGGCGGCCTTCTCGGCCAAGGACAGTTCGCTGATACCCGTAGTTGCCGTCATCGTCAGCTCCGATCGGTCGCCGCGGTCAGGGAAACGCTGCACCGACATCGAATCACGGCCGCCGCCCACGTCGTACGGTGCTACCGGGACACGCCGTCAGCGCTGAGGAGGGTTCGTGGAGATCACCCTGGTCGTGGTCGTCGGCATCATCGCCATCGTGGTGGTCGCGGCGTTCTCCGACACGCTCGGCGTGGCCGCGCCGCTGAGTCTGGCGGTGGTCGGTATCGCGCTCAGTTTCGTGCCGGGCATTCCGCATCCGCAGGTCGAACCCGAGCTCATCTTGTCCGGTGTGCTGCCGCCGCTGCTGTATTCGGCGGCGGTGAACATGCCTGCGGTCGATTTCCGGCGCAACCTCAAACCCATCACCGGCCTTGCGGTGCTGCTGGTCGTGGTCACCACCCTCGGCACGGGCTGGTTGTTTCATCAGCTGCTGCCCGATATCGGCTGGCCGGCGGCGTTCGCGCTCGGCGCGGTGATCAGCCCGACCGATCCGATCGCGGCGACCTCGGTGGGCCGACGGCTCGGGTTGCCGTCGCGGTTGCTGACGATGCTGGAGGGGGAGGGGCTGGTCAACGACGCGACCGCACTGGTGCTGCTGCGCTCGGCGGTGGCCGCGCTGGCGGCGACGGTGTCGCTGTGGCAGGTGCTCGGCGATTTCGTCCTCGCGGTCGTGGTCGCGGTGATCGCCGGACTGCTGGTCGGTTGGCTCGGGGTGCGGGCGCGGGCCATGCTCGACGATCCGGTGGCCACCACGGCGGTGTCGTTCGTGATCCCGTTTCTGGCCTACCTGCCGGCCGAGGAATTCCATGGCTCGGGCGTGCTCGCCGTCGTCGTCGCCGGGTTGGTCAGCGGGCACCTGAGCCCACGCCGTCTCAGCGCCCAGGACCGCCTCGTCGACGCCACCAACTGGCGCACCGTCGCCTTCCTGCTGGAAAGTGCGATCTTTCTGCTCATGGGCCTGAGCCTGTCCGGCCTGATCGACGATGTGCGCGGCGAACAGCTCAGCGCCGCGCAAGCTTTCGGTATCGGGCTGCTGGCCGCGCTGGTGGTGATGGTGATCCGCGCGGTGTTCATCATGCCGCTGGTGGCCTTTCTCCGGCTGGACCAGCGCCGCGCCGCCGAAGTCAAACCGCGCCTCGAGCAGATCAGCGCGCGCATCGCCGACACCGGCCTGCCGCCGGAGAGCAAACGCCTGCAGATGATGCTGCGCCGCTTCGGCAAGGTCTCGGCCACGGTCGACTTCCGGCTCACCGAAACCGTCGGTGCCCGCGGCGGAGCGGTCCTGGCCTGGTCCGGGATGCGTGGCGCGGTCACCGTCGCGGCGGCGCAAACCCTGCCCGCGCAGACCCCGATGCGGTCGGAGCTGGTGCTGATCGCGTTCGTCGTCGCGACCACCACGCTGCTGGTGCAGGGGCTGAGCCTGCCCGCGGTGATCCGCCTCGTCCGCGTACCCGGCGACGATCCGGTGCGGTTGCGCGACGACTTCGCCGAGTTGCGGACGCTGCTGTCCGAGGCCGCCGAACACGTCCTCGACACACCCGGTCTCGCCGACGACGACGGCAACCCGTTCCCGGATGCCCTGGTGGGAATGGTTCGCGACGACACCGTCCGGAAGGGCTCGGCCGCGCAGGCGGATCTGCCTGCCGACGGTCCCGACCCGCGCGAACAGTACCGGCAGCTGCGGCTGCGGGTACTGGGTGCGCAGCGGACGGCGCTGCTGCGCGCCCGTGACGGCGAACGTTTCGGCGCCAAGGCGCTGGCCCGCTGCCAGTACATGCTCGACTTCGACGAAGCCCGCCTGCAGCAGCTGGGACGTCCCGGGCGTTGACCCACCCCCGACGCAGGTGGGATACCAAATGTGGGCGAGGGGATGCGAGAATGCGGTGATGAGTGCGTCGGCTGGGTTCGCCTCCGAATCCGAACGGGTCACCCGGATCCTGCGGGATCAGATCCTCGACGGTGTGCGGGCACCAGGATCCAAGTTGGTCGAACGCGAACTCGCGGCCGAACTCGGTGTCTCCCGGCTGCCCGTGCGGGAAGCACTCAAAGCGCTGGTGACAGAGGGATTGGTGACGGCGCGCCCGCGCAGTTGGGCCGTGGTGCGCCAGTTCAGCGCCACCGATATCGCCGACTTGATCGAAGTGCGCTCGGCGTTCGAAGTGCTGGCCTTCCGGCTCGCCGCGCAACGCGCCACCCGCGCCGGGCTCGACGAACTGCGCCGCGATCTCGACGCCGAATGGGATGCCGCCCGCGCCGGTGATGCCGTCACCGCGCGCCGGGCGGCCGCCGATTTCCACGAAACCGTCATCCGGCTCACGGGCAACGAACTGCTCGGCGAACTGCAGGCCGGGCTGCGCAGCCGGATGCGCTGGCTGCTGGGCCGCCACGACGATCTGACCACCGTGGCCCGCGAACACCAGCAGCTCTTCGACGCCATCGCCAACCGTGATCTGGCCCGCGTCGAGGCGTTGGCCGCCGCCCACATCGACACCAGCCGCGCCCTCGCCGCGCAACGCGACGCCGCCGATATCCGCGACGGCGCGGACTGACACCGGCCCGCGCGATCGCGGTCAGCCGCGCAGCCGTGCGGCCATGTGCTGGTGCAGCTCCTTGATCTCGGCTTCGAGGCCGGGTTCCGGCCCCGCGACCGGCACCGTCGGCGCGACGGCGGTGATGGGGAGCGCGGCCACCGGCCCGGGTGGCAGACCCCATTCGCGCTGCCAGCGGCCGAGCTGTTCGGAGCCGACCGCGTACACGATGCGACCGAGACCGGCCCAGGCGTGCGCGGCACTGCACATCGGGCAGTGTTCGCCGGAGGTGTAGATGACGGCGCTCGCGCGCTGTTCGGGCGGCAGGTGGATCCCGGCCCAGCGGGCGATCTCGAACTCCGGATGCTGGGTCGGTTCCCCGGTGACGATGCGGTTGCGGGCTTCGAACCGGATCGCGCCCTCGGCGTCGACCAGGATCGACCCGAACGGCTCGTCACCGTCCTGGAGCGCGGTACGGGCCAGGTCGACGCATCGGCGCAGATGCTGCCGGTCCTGATCGGTGATCTGGTAGCCCTCGCCTGATTGGCTCATATCCCCACGATACCAACTCTGGTATACCAACAAGTCGCCTCCTTGGTGTCGGTAACCACAGTTCCGGTCTTCATCTGGACAAACTCCCGCAACGAGTCGACCATCGTTGGTATACCAAATCTGAGGAGTCGGCGATGACCCGCAACCATTCGAGCAGACGACGTTCGCTGCCGGCGAGCGTCACCCTCGCGGCGTCGGCGGCGATCCTGACGGCTACCGTGGCGTGCACCGCTGACCCGGCGCCCACGCAGACCTCGGTCTCGACTCCCGTGCCCGCATCCGCCGGCGCACCGGCCTCGATCGAACCGAACCCGGGCACCGCCCCGGCGACCCCGCCGCACGACCCGGCCCTCGACGACGATCTGTTCGCCGCGGCCGCCGCCGATGCCGCGACCCGAGTGCGCGAGCTGCTGGCCCGCGGCGCCGATATCGAAGCCCGCGGACCACACGAGCGCACGCCCCTGATCGAGGCCACCAAGAACCGTGCCACCGACGCCGCCCGCGCACTCATCGAGGCCGGGGCCGACGTGAACGCCGTGGACGCCCTGCAGGATTCGGCCTACCTGTATGCCGGCGCCGAAGGACTCGACTCCATCCTCGACCTCACCCTCGCTCATGGCGCCGACCTGACCAGCGTCAACCGCTACGGCGGCACGGCGCTCATCCCGGCCGCCGAACACGGTTCGGTCACCACGGTGCGCAGGCTCATCGAGGCCGGCGTGGCGGTGAACCACCTCAACACCCCGGGCTGGACCGCGCTACAGGAAGCGATCGTCTACGGCGACGGCAGCAGCCGCTACCAGCAGGTCGTCACCGATCTGCTCGCCGCGGGCGCCGATCCGAACATCCGGGACAGCGACGGCAACACCGCCCTCGACAACGCGCTCGCGCGCGGACAGGCCGAGATCGCCGCCCTGCTCCGCGCCGACAGCTGACAACTCACAGCCCGGAGGCAGGCGCGATGCGCGAATCACGCAGTGCGGCGGTAGTTTCGGCGTCATGCATCCGCTGCTCACCCGACTGGACCGATGGCTCATGCTCAACCGCCCCGCCTATCGAGCCGGGTTGCGGCCCGGCGCGTCCGCGGACGCCATCGATGCCCTCGCCGCCCGGTTCGAGGGCCGGTTCCCGCCGCTGCTGCGTGAACTCCTCGGCTGGCACGACGGTGAAGGCGCCGACCATCGCGGCGCACTGCTGGGTACGTGGTCGCTGATGTCCACCGACAGTATCGAGTCCACCCTGGCAGATATGGCGTGGTTGGTCGACAACGACGACATGGCCGAGTGGTGGGGCCCGGACTGGATCCCGTTCCTGGACAACGGCTGGGGCGATTGCGTCTGCGTCGATCTCGCCGGCGCCTTCGATGGCGTTGCCGGCCAGATCGTCGAGTTCAGCCACGACAGCGAATACCGCTCTATCACCCATCCCGGGCTGGAAGCCTGGCTGTTCACGATCGTGCGGGGATTCGAAGACGGCACTTTCGCACTCGACTGCCACGCCGGCGTCGACCGCTGGGATCCGGTCGACGATGCCGCCTATCGAGCGTTCATCGGCGAACACTATCCGGGTTACCCCGTCACCGTGCGCGTCGGCGACGACGAACCCGAACCCGAACTCGATTCAGGCCCGGCCTCGCACGTTCCACCGCTGCCCGCGCTCGACCTGGACCGCATACGCGGAAATCTGCGTGCCGCCGGGCTCGGCGACGTCGTGGTCGACACCGCCTTCGACCTACTGCCGCGCACCGATACCGGACGCCGGCCGCCATCGAGCTGAGCACGCTCGTCGCCGCCGACCGCGCACCACGGGTGCGGTTGCTCGCCGAGCGAGTAAAGCTGCCCGATCCGCGCGCTCACCGGCGTACCCGCTGCTGTCGTCGTGCGTCCGGGCGCCGCCGCCGACAGCATGCCTGTCGCCCGACGAGACCGAGATCGCCCCGCACGGGTGAGCTGTTTGCCCGGCCGGTGTCCGGGCATCCGGCGCATATGGCTACAGAAACCGGACCAGGCGACACCTTGGGCCCCACCGAGAGCCTCGACTCCGACGAGGTGCGCAACGACGACGGTGACATCGTGGTCGACCCGCCCGAGGACTGGACCGGCGCCGACAAGTTCGGCATGACACCCGCCGAACAGCGCGCCGGCGAATCACTCGGACAACGGCTGGCCGAAGAAGAACCCGACCTGGGCGCCACCGAGCCGGGCGAACCCACCGCCGGGGAATCCGGCACCATCGACGAAGGCGACGACATCGACCAGCTGCCCGCCGACGACAGCGACGAAACCGTCGGCGAACACCGCGGACAAATCGACGGCGCCCCCGAGGATGGAGAGTCGTTCTTCCCGACCGAAGACTGACGACCCGCTGCACGCCCGACCGGGGGACGGTGCAGCCCGGCCGGGCGTCGGCGGCACCGGGACGCGACATCGGCTGCAGCTGTCGGTCGGCTGTGTCTGCGCGCGTTCAGCCCGGTCGGCCGACCCCCGGTTGAAGTGTTGCGGTCACGCCCCGCCGACGGCAGGTGGTGCGGTCGCGGGCCGGATATCCGGTGTGCGGGTGACCTCGGCGCCCAGCGCGGCCGCCGAGCGCGCGAGAACGGTTGCGTCGTAGATCGCCGCACCGCCCGGGTCGTTGTTGAAATACACCTCCACCTCAGCCGACCGCGGCCAGGTCTCGGTGAGGCGGCGCGCCCACTCGGCCAGGGTGCCGGGGTGATAGCGTGGCCAGGGCTCGGCGGTGCCGTGGTGCAGGCGCAGATAGCCCCAATCGGTGGTGCGCCACAGCGGTGTGACCGCCTGCTCGCCCGCATCCGCCCAGCACAGCGCCGCGCCCTGACGTTCGAGGACCTGCCTGGTCGCCTCGGTCCACCAGGACTCGTGGCGCGGTTCGACCGCCACCCGCGTGCCATCCGGAAAACACCGCAGACACGCCTCCAGCAGCGCGGGATCGGCGCGCAAGGTCGGCGGCAGTTGCAGCAGGATCGGTCCGAGGCGCTCACCCAGGCTCGCGGCCCGGCCCATCAGCCGCGCCACCGGTTCCTCGGGCTCGCGCAGCCGTTTGATGTGGGTGAGGAACCGGCTGGCCTTGACCGCGATCCGGAACCCCGCCGGAGTGCGGGCCCGCCAGGAGGCGAAGGTCTCGGCGCTGGGTAGCCGGTAGAACGCATTGTTGAGCTCGACGGTGGCGAAGGACCGCGTGTACTGCTCGAGCCACAGCCGTTGCGGCACCCCCTGCGGATACAGCACCCCGCGCCAGTCGCGGTACTGCCACCCGGAGGTGCCCACCAACAACGTCATACCCGGGGCGTACCCGCTCACCGGCCGGTGACGCAGCCGCTCAGGCCACCGCGACCCGCGCCGCGAGGTGGTCGGCCAGCGCGCTCAGCGTCGGCGAACATCCGGCATCGACGGTGTGGGTGGCCAGTTCGTCGCCGCGGGTGCGCCCACGATTGACGATGATCACCGGCGTCCCCGATTTCGCGGCGTGGCGCACGAACCGCAGCCCCGACATCACCGTCAGCGACGAACCGGCCACCAGCAGCACCTCGGCGTCGTCGACCACGTCATAGGCCGCGCGCACCCGCTGCTTGGGCACGTTCTCCCCGAAATAGACGATGTCGGGTTTGAGGATGCCGCCGCATCGCACACAATCCACCATGCGGAACGCGGCGGTATCGGCGATCACCGCGTCGGCGTCGGGCGCCACCTCCACACCGGTGGCGTCGGCGGCGTCGGCGAACCCCGGATTGGCGGCCTCGAGCCGATCCGCCAGCGACATCCGCGACACCAGATGATCACAGCTCAGGCAGCGCACCCGCGCGTAGGTGCCGTGCAGGTCGATCACCCGGCGATGGCCGGCCTTGGTGTGCAGCAGGTCGACGTTCTGGGTGATCAACCCGCTCACCACACCGAGGCGTTCGAGCCGGGCCAGCGCGCGATGGCCGGGGTTGGGGCGCGCGGCGTCCATGCGCCGCCAGCCCACATGGTTGCGCGCCCAATATCGTTGCCGGAACGCGGCGTCGCCGATGAACTGCTGGAAGGTCATCGGGGTGCGGGGCGGGGAGCCGGGGCCGCGGTAGTCCGGGATCCCGCTGTCGGTGGACATCCCGGCCCCGGTCAGCACCGCGACCCGGCGGCCGGTGATCATCTGCGCGAGCCGCTCGATCTCGGCCCGCCCGGCGGTGTGATCGGGCATGCACCCAGGGTACGGACCCACCGCCGAGCCCTTGGCGCCCGCGGCCGAGACGGCGCTCAGATCACCCCGAGCGCCAGCATCGCATCGGCGACCTGGATGAAACCGCCGATATTGGCACCGGCCACATAGTTGCCCGGCATGCCGTATTCGTCGGCGGTGGCCAGGCAGCGGTCATGGATGCCGCGCATGATCTCGGCCAACCGCTGCTCGGTGTGTTCGAAACTCCAGGAATCGCGCGAGGCGTTCTGCTGCATCTCCAGCGCACTGGTGGCCACCCCGCCCGCGTTCGCGGCTTTCCCCGGCGCGAAGGTCACCCCGGCCGCGCCGAACAGTTTCACCGCCTCCGGCGTGCACGGCATATTGGCGCCCTCGGCGACGATATGGCAGCCGTTGGCGATGAGCTTGCCCGCGGCGACACCGTCGAGTTCGTTCTGGGTGGCGCACGGCAACGCGATATCGCAGGGCACCTCCCACAGCGAGCCGCCGGCCACGAAACGCGCCGCACCCGGCCTGGCCTCGGCGTAATCGGCGATCCTTGCCCGGCGTACCTCCTTGATCTCCTTGAGCAACTCCAAGTCGATGCCGTGCTCGTCGACGACATAGCCACTCGAATCCGAGCACGCCACCACGATGCCGCCCAGTTCGTGGATCTTCTCGATGGCATAGATCGCGACATTGCCCGAACCCGACACCACCACCCGCTGCCCCTCCAGCGAACGGCCGGCCGCGGCCAGGATCTCGTTGACGAAGAACACCGCGCCGTACCCGGTGGCTTCCCGCCGGACCTGGGATCCGCCCCAGGTCAAGCCTTTTCCGGTGAGCACACCGGACTCGTAGCGGTTGGTGATGCGCTTGTATTGACCGAACAGGTAACCGATTTCGCGACCACCAACGCCGGTGTCGCCGGCGGGGACGTCGGTGTGCTCACCGAGGTGGCGGTACAGCTCGGTCATGAACGCCTGACAGAACCGCATCACCTCGCCCTCGGAACGGCCCTTCGGGTCGAAATCCGAACCGCCCTTACCGCCGCCGATGGGCAGCCCCGTCAGCGAGTTCTTGAAGATCTGCTCGAAGCCGAGGAACTTCACGATCCCCAGATACACCGACGGATGAAACCGCAACCCGCCCTTGTAGGGGCCGAGCGCGGAGTTGAACTCGACCCGGAACCCGCGGTTGATCTGTACCGCGCCGGAATCGTCGACCCACGGCACCCGGAAGATGATCTGGCGTTCGGGTTCACACAGCCGGCGGATCACCGCGGCGTCGGCATAGTGCGGATGCTTGGCGACCACGGGGCCGAGGCTGTCGAGTACCTCGTGCACAGCCTGATGGAACTCGGTTTCGCCGGGGTTGCGGCGCAACACCTCGTCGTAGATGTCGCTCAGCTTCGCGTCCAGGACAGCCACCCGCGGACTCCTTGTCGTCGTCGTTGCCTGCTCGGCCGGACCCTCCGGTCACCGCCGGATACGACCGGCCGAACCTCACACGCTAACCGCACCGGCGGTGAGGCCCGGACCACACGTCCCGGTCAGCCGCCACCGGCCGCCGCGCAGGCCCGTCGCCCGGGGCCGGGGTCAGGCGATTTCTTCGACCGTGCGCTCGAAGGCCAGTGCGCCATTGCCCTCGGCGATCTGACGGTCGAGCAGATGCTGCATCGGCGCCAGGAAATCCGGGGCGGCGCCGGCATCGCGGGTGGCACGCACGATCGCGTCGATGGCGGACTTGTGGAATGCGATGCCCTGCACGCCATCGCGGTAATCGCCGGTGTCGATGAGTTTTCCGTAGTCGGGCAGCAGCTGCGCCATCGCCGCCACCCACGCGGCCGCGCGTTCGGCGTAGGCCTGGGCCGACACACCGACCGAGCGCGTCATCGCCACACCGTTGAAGAAGCCGCCGAACATCCCGTACATCGCCGCCAGCAGCGCGAAGTCCAGGGTCGAGGCCAGCCCGGCGTCGGTACCGAAGTATTCGGCCGAGGCCAGCAGTTCCAGCATCGCGCGGTGCTCGTCGAAGACCGTCTGTGCGCCGCTGTAGAGGATGGACGCGCCGGGCTGCCCGATCATCGGCGGGACGGCCATGATGCCGCCGTCGAGGTAGTCGATGCCGCGGGCGGCGGCCCACTCGGCCGACGCCCGCGACTCCTCGGGCGTCGTGCTGGTCAGATTGATCACCGCGCGACCGGACAGCTGTTCGGCCACCGGGTCGAGGGTGGCGTGCACCGAGGCGTGGTCGAGCAGCAGCACGATGATCACCGGACTCGCGGCAACCGCGTCGGTGAGCGCGGCGGCACTGCTCGCACCGGCGGCGACGAGCTCGCCGTCCTTGCCTGGCGTGCGGTTCCAGACCGTCACGGACCGGCCACCTTTGAGTAACGTGGCGGCGAAGGCTCGGCCCATGGCGCCGAGGCCGAGGACGGTGACCGGTGCGGGGGTGGTGTCGGGCATGGAAGACATCTCCTGGGTTCGGTAGCGCGCCGATGCGCGCCGCATGCCCCAACACTGCGGTGTACCGGAAGACCCGACAAGTACCTACTATTTGGTCGGGTACTTACCACACCGTGTGTGAACAGGTAGCGAGGTCGGCAATGGGTGCGAAGAGATCCGGACCATACTTCTGCGGCATCGACGCGGCCATGGACGTCGTCGGCGGCAAATGGAAATCGCTGATCCTGTGGGAGCTGCACAACCACGGCATGCGCCGCTTCGGCGAACTGCGCCGCGGCCTTCCCGGTATTTCGGAGAAGATGCTCATCCAGCAACTCCGCGAACTCGAAGAAGACGAGATCGTCGACCGCACCGTCTACGCCGAGGTGCCACCGCGCGTGGAATACCGGCTCACCGAACTCGGCGCCGCCCTCAACGCCGCGCTCGGCCCGCTGGGGGAGTGGGGGCGCGAGCGGATCGCGCGGATCGGGGCGGACAAGATCCACGTCGCCTCCTAGGACCGGCGACGGCGTCGCCGAGTGCCTCGATCACGCGAGCGCCTGGAGTCAGGTCATCGACCGGCGCCGCGACAGGGATCGGCGCCGCGGATAATGCCGCGCACATCGCGCTGGTGCTCGGTACCATCGCCGGTCGTGGAGTGATGACAGCGCGGCACCCCTGATCGCGTCCCGGAGATCCGGGCGTGATGGATGGTGCTGCCCGCAGGTTCTTTCATCGCTCCGATTCAGAGGACAGCCATGACCGACGAGCAGTTTCTCGCCCACCTCACCGACCGCCTCGCCGCGCTGCCCGGCGTCGAGGCGGTCACCCTCGGCGGATCCCGCGCCGAAGGCACCCACACTCCCGACAGCGACTGGGACCTTGCCGTCTACTACCGCCACGGCTTCGACCCCGCCGACCTGCGCGCCATCGGCTGGCCCGGCGAGGTGTTCGACCTCGGCGCGTGGGGCGGCGGGGTGTTCAACGGTGGCGCGTGGCTCACCGTCGACGGCCGCCGCGTCGACATCCACTACCGCGACCTGGCCGCCGTCGACCGCGAACTCACCGAGGCCGAGGCGGGCCGATTCCATTGGGAACCATTGATGTTCCATCTGGCGGGCATCCCCAGCTATCTGCTGGTCGCCGAACTCGCGATCAACAGCGTGCTGCACGGTGCGCTGCCGCGCCCGGACTACCCGCGGGCCCTGCGCGAATCCGCGCCGCCGGTGTGGCGCGAACGCGCCGCGCTCACCCTCACCTACGCCGACAACGCCTATGCCGCACGCGGACACCGCACCGAAGTGGCAGGGGCGCTGGCGACGGCGGCGGTGCAGACCGCGCACGCGGTGCTCGCGGCCCGCGGCACCTGGGTGGTCAACGAGAAGCGGATGCTGAACCGCGCCGGGCTGCGCGCTGTCGACGACATCATCGCGGAGCTGGTGCCGCAGCCGCAGCGTTTACATGCTGCCATCGAGCAGGCGCGCGAGCTGTTCGACCGCGCCCAGTAGCGCACCGGCGCGCCCACCGCCGGACAACGAAGACGGCCGGTGGGCGCGAACCAGCGCCCGCGGCTACAGGATTCGCCCGAATCACCATGCACCCCGGCGATATCGAGAAGACTCCACGCCCCGGGGCGCAGCAGCGGCACCGGCGTGTTGTCCGCCGGCACTCACCCCGAGGACGGCGGGAATTTCCCGCCGCTGGAGGTTCCCCGGTATTTCGTCGAGGGCCTGCGCGAAGGCGCGGCGGCAGTGCTGGCTGCGGATCGGTGCGGCGTGGGTTGATCGCCCGGGAGGCGTGATCGGTGTGTGGGTTACTCCACGCGCACCAAGGCGGTGGCGCCGAGTTCGGATCGGGCCGCGGCCACGAGGTCGACCTCGATGGCCGCGATCGCGCGGTAGCTGGCGATGTAGTGCTCGATCAGCTTCTTGTGTTCGTCGAAGCCGATCGGCTCCCGCGCCACCGTCGCCGCGGCGGCCTTGGTCACCGAGTGCAGGGCCTGGCCGAGCCGGTCGCATTCTTCGAGCAGAGCGTCATCGGCGAGCAGGCGAATCACGTTGAACAGCACGGGAAGCCGGTCCAAGGTGTGCAGGATCTGGGCCTCGGCGTCGTCGACGGTCTCGGCGCTCCACTCCGCACGCCGATCCAGCTGATCGGTGACCTCCTCGGAGATGGCGAGGATGTCGGAGACTGCGTCGAGCACCTTTTCCCGCCGCCACCGGTCATGATCGCGGCTCGCGGCAGCGCCGTGGGTGGCCTCGGTGGTGCGTTGCGCCGCCTCCACCGCCGCGGCCGCGCGCTCGTCGGCGGCGATGATCGCGCGCCGATGCGAGCGGTGGGTCGCCAGGATCGTCAACGACAGCGCAACGACGACAACAACCGAACTGATGAGGGGCAGCCACGCAGTCACGCCGCCATCATCGCACCACCGCCCGCCACGGCGTCCCGCGGTCGGTGATGCTCCCACTGGATGAGACGGCAGCGGCCTACAGACCGAACGCGGCGTCGAGCAACTCATCGATCGCCGCGCACTGCTGCGCGGAGGGGACCGCGCCGGCGGCGAGGACGTCGGCGACCAGGGCGATGATCTCGCGGGCCGCCGCGCATTCCGGGGCGGGCAGCGGCAATTGGGCCACGTACTGCGTCATCCAGCGGCGGCGCCCGGAATAGAGCCGGTTACCGCACACTTCGTCGTAGAAGCGTAGGCCCAGCCGCGAATTGGCGACGGCCAGCATCAGATAGGCCAGCTCGTCGCCCCCGATATCGGGCACCGACATCCAGTAGCAGTTGCCGTTGACGATCGCCCCGGACCGGTCGAGCGCGAAACGCGCGGTGGCACTGATATCGGGGAACACGATCTTGGGTGCCGCCCACCGCGCAGGCTGTTGCGGCACCCAGATCTCATACCATTCGCGCCCGCCCTCGGCGACGTAGCGGCGGCTGCGCAACCGGTCGGCATGCGCCTCCAGATAGGCGCGGGTATCCGGGTAGTCGGCCAGATCCACCACCGTCCGTCTGGCGTGGTCGAGCACGTACGGATACAGCACCCGGCTCGCCGGTGCGGGCGAGACCCGCCACGCCAGCACATCGTGCTGGGTGAGCAGCGGGCGCAACAGCGACTGCTCCGGGCGCGGACTGCGTTCGTGCCAAGCGTCGGAGATGAACACCGGGTCCGCGGTGGTCTTGATGCCCACCCGGATGCGCGCTACCTCACCGAATCGGCGCCAGGTGCCCGCCTGCACCCGCTGCAACCACGCATCGCCTGCGGCATGCGAGCGTCGCCAGGGCAGGTGCGCGTCAACGGCCGATGCGAGATGCCCGGACCTGATGGCGATGGTGCGCCCACCGTGGTCGATGACGGTGTCGGCACCGGCGGTCAGCGCCTCGTACAAGCCGATCGCACTGTTCGGCACGGCGCGCATGTCCTGGTAGGCGGAGGTGTAGACGCACCGGGACGCCCCATCGGGTGCCCGGTTGCGGGCGATGACGATCGCGGGCAGCACCGCGGCGGTGAACAGTTTGGTGTCACCGAGGTCGTAGAGCTCGAGCGGTTGCAACGACTGCTGCAATACCGCCCGCACATTGGCGCCCGCCCGGGTGGTGAGGAACCGGTTCGAACACAGCAGCCCGACCACCCCGTCCGGGCGCAGCAGCGCGGGCAGCAACACCACGAACGGGTGGGTGAGATCGATGCGGCCACGCAGTCCGAACCGGGCGGCCAGTAGTCGGGCGGTCACCTGCCCGAGTTGCTGGACCCGCACATACGGCGGATTGGTGATCACGGCGTCGAAACCGGCGGTATCGAGTTCGGTTCGTGCGTCCAGGAAATCGCCCGCGTGCAGGTCGACCGCGATACCGAGGCGCGCCGCCCGCACCCGCGCCACCCCGAGCGCGTCGCGGTCCAGGTCGTAGCCGGTGAGCCGCACCGCGATCCCGGGCCGACGTTCGGTCACCGCACGGTAGGCCGCGAACAGTAACTCGCCATCACCGCAGGCGGGATCCAGGATCCGCAGTTCGGTACGTTCGTCGTCGAGATGGTCGACGACGCGCTCGGCCAGGAACCGTGCGAGATCGGTGGGCGTGTAGTGCTTGCCGTGCCGCTTGATCTCGGCCGGACTCTCGCTCACCCGCTCTCCGCTCCGTCGGTGCCGGCTCCGTGTGGACAGCGTACGAGGCGAACGACCTGCGGCTACCGGAATTGGCTCAGGTGTCATGCCCGGCTCGGACACGGTCGCCGACGACCACGCCGCACACCCGCCTCGCGCGCTCGACCGCACAAGCGACGGCACGCCGGATTCGGCTCACCGCGACTCGAACCCGCAGGACCCCGCCGAACGCCCCGACCAGCGGATCGGCGGCTGCCCGGGCACCGCGCGACCGACCGAACCACCGGCAACCCCGCCCGCGGATGGTAGGAAAGGGTACGTGTCGGCAACTGGCGGAGTACCGGGTTCACAGCAACGTTCTCGCGCGGTGTCGGAGGTGGTGGATCTGGTCAGTGCGCTGATCCGGTTCGACACCTCCAACACCGGCGAGCTGGCCACCACCAAAGGCGAACAGGAATGCGCCGAATGGGTGGCCGAGAAACTGCGCGAGGTCGGCTACACCACCGAGTACGTCGAATCCGGTGCGCCGGGTCGCGGCAACGTCTTCGCCCGCCTGCCCGGTGCCGATTCCTCCCGGGGCGCGCTGCTCATGCACGGGCACCTGGATGTGGTGCCCGCCCGCGCCGAGGACTGGAGCGTGCATCCGTTCTCCGGCGCGGTCCGCGACGGCTATGTGTGGGGCCGCGGCGCGGTCGATATGAAGGACATGGTCGGGATGATGCTGGCGGTGGCACGCCAGTTCAAGATCGAGGGCACCGTCCCGCCGCGCGATCTGGTGTTCGCCTTCCTCGCCGACGAGGAGAACGGCGGCAAATGGGGCTCGCACTGGCTGGTCGACAATCGCCCCGACCTGTTCGACGGCATCACCGAAGCGGTCGGGGAGGTGGGTGGTTTCTCGCTGACGGTGCCGCGCCCCGACGGCGGGGAGCGGCGGCTGTATCTGGTGGAGACCGCGGAGAAGGGTTTGGGGTGGATGCGGTTGCGGGCCAAGGCCCGCGCCGGGCACGGCTCGTTCCTGCACGAAGACAATGCCGTCACCATCCTCGCCGGCGCCGTCGCACGCCTGGGCACCCACACCTTCCCACTGGTGATCTCGGATTCGGTGGCGGAGTTCCTGGCCGCGGTGTCGCAGGAATCGGGCCTGGACTTCGACCCGCACAGCCCCGACATCGAAGGCACCCTGGCCAAACTGGGCTCGATCGCGCGGATCATCGGTGCCACCCTGCGCGATACCGCCAATCCGACGATGCTCGACGCCGGCTACAAGGCCAACGTCATCCCGCAGACGGCGGAGGCGGTGGTGGACTGTCGGGTGGTGCCCGGCCGGCAGGCCGCCTTCGAACGCGAGGTCGACGAACTCATCGGCCCGGATGTGGAACGGGAGTGGATCACCAAACTCGACTCCTACGAAACCACCTTCGACGGCCACCTCGTCGACGCCATGAACGAGGCGATCCTCGCCCACGACCCGCAGGGCCGCACCGTGCCCTACATGCTGTCGGGCGGCACCGACGCGAAAGCGTTCGCCCGCTTGGGGATCCGCTGCTTCGGCTTCGCGCCGCTGCGGCTGCCGCCGGAACTGGACTTCGCGGCCCTGTTCCACGGCGTCGACGAACGGGTCCCGGTCGACGCCCTCGAATTCGGCACCCAGGTGCTGGAACACTTCCTGTTGCACAGCTGAACCGATCCGAGATGAGGAGCCAATGAGCTACAACCCCTATGACGCTCTCCCGCAGGTCCCGTCCTTCACCGTGACCTCCGACGATGTGGCCGACGGCCAGAGGTTCGGCAACGACCAGGTCAGCGGCGTGTTCGGGGCCGGAGGCAAGGATGTGTCGCCGCAGCTGTCGTGGTCGGGTTTCCCCGACGGAACCAAGAGCTTCGCCGTCACCGTCTTCGACCCCGACGCACCGACGGCCTCCGGTTTCTGGCATTGGGCCGTGGCGAACATCCCCGCCACGGTGACGTCGCTGCCGGCCGGTGCGGGCAGCCAGGGCGGTGAACTGCCAACGGGTGCGGTGCAATTGCGCAACGACGGCGGCTTCGCCGGCTTCGTCGGCGCCGCCCCACCTTCCGGGCACGGACCGCACCGCTACTTCATCGTCGTGCACGCCGTCGACGTCGACTCCCTCGACATCCCCGCCGACGCCAGCCCGGCCTTCCTCGGTTTCAACCTGTTCTCCCGTACCCTCGCCCGCGCCACCCTGGTCGCCACCTACGAGCAGAACTGAGCAGGACAAGGCTGTGGCCCTGAGCGTGCTCGCTCAGGGCCACAGCGCCATCGGCAGGTCTCGGACAGCTACTTGACGTTGATCACGCTGTCGGGGGCGGGTTCGGCGTAGAGCGAGGTGATCTGGTCGGCGTATTTCGCCGCGATCGGCTGACGTTTCAGCGACATCTTCGGGGTCAACTCGTCGCCACCGGGCTCCCACACCGTGCCGAGCACGGTGAACCGTTTGATCTGCTCCACCCGGGAGAGCTTCTTGTTGCCCGCCTGCACCGCGGCCAGCACCTCGTCGAGGATTTCGCGGCGCTGGGCCAGACCGGCGATATCGGTGCCGGTGGCATCGAGCTCCTTGGCCCGCACCGCCGCGATATCCGGGTCGAGCACGATGAGCGCCGAAATGTAGGGCTTGGCGTCGCCGATGGCCACGACCTGCCCGATCAGCGACGACACCGCCTTCACCGAGTTCTCGATATTGCTCGGCGCGATGTTCTTGCCCGCCTCGTTGATGATCAGTTCCTTCTTGCGGTCCACGATGCGCAGGTAGCCGTCGGCGTCGAGGGTGCCGACATCGCCGGTGCGCAGCCAGCCGTCGTCATCGAAGGCCTCGGCGGTCTTGTCGGGCATATTGCGGTAGCCGCGGGTGACGATGGGTCCGCGCACCAGCACCTCGCCGTCGGCGTCCAACCGCAACTCCAGGCCGTCGACCGGGCGCCCGACCGTGCCGGGGCGCGGCTTGTCGAGTTCGGTGTAGGTGCCGACACCGGTGGTTTCGGACATGCCCCACACCTCCGACACGGTGAACCCGAGCCCGAGGAAATATTCGAGGGTCTCCGCCGGAATGGGCGCCGCACCCGAGGACGCCACCTTCAGCTGATCCAAGCCCAGCGCCGCCCGCAGCTTCGACAGCACCAACGCGTCGGCGATCGGATGCTGGATGCGCAACGTCAGCGGGCGGCCGCTGCCTGCCAGATCGGCGCGCGCGGCCGCGACACCGGTACCGATGGCCCACTCGGCCAGCGATTTCTTCACCCCGGTCTCGGCGGCGAGCTTGGCTTCGATACCGGCCTTGATCTTCTGCCACACCCGCGGCACCCCGAAGAACACCGTGGGCTTGGCGTCGGGGAGGGCCGCGGCGACCTCCCGCGGGTCGGGCACGGTGGTGAGCTGGATGCCGGTGAGCAGGTTCATCGCGTGCGCGGAAATGCGGTCGGCGACATGCGCGGCGGGCAGGTACGACACGATCCGGTCATCGATGCCCACCGACAGCGGGCCGTTGACCAGCGCGATCACCTGCGCGAGCACATTGCGGTGAGTGATCTCCACACCCTTGGACGGGCCGGTGGTTCCGGAGGTGTAGATGAGGGTGGCCAGATCGTCGGGTTGCACCGCCTGCCAGGCGGCGTCGAAATCGAAATCCTCGCTCGCGGCGGCTTCGACATCGTCGATGGTGAGTGCGCCGGTGACGGGGCCGTCCACCACGATCAAATGCTCGATCGGCACATCGGAGCCGGTGATGACATCGAGGAACTTCTGTTCGGTGACGACCACCTTGTTGGCGGCGTTGGTGAACAGGTGCGTGATCTGTTCGGCGGAGCTGGTGTTGTAGACCGAGAAGGGCGTGGCGCCCAGATGCAGGGCCGCGGTGTCGATCAGGTTGAACTCGGGCCGGTTGGTGAGCATGATGCCGACGGTGTCGCCGTGCCCAACGCCCAACCCGGCCAGCCCAGCGGCCAGCGCGCGCACGCGTTCACCGTATTCACGCCAGGTGATCTCCTGGGTGCCGCCGACGGTGCGCAAGGCGATCTGATCGGGGCGCAGGGCGAGGGTCTGCTGGAAGGCTTGCGGCACCGTGTAGACGGTGGTGCCGCTGGGATGGGCGTAGCCGATGTCTGTTGTGGTCATGTTCCGTTCCCGATGTCGCTGCATGAACCGAGCGTCTCGGCGGAGCCCCTGACTGGACAGCGCGCCGGCCTGTGCGGCACACCGGCTCACCGAGGCAGCACCGAGTGACGCGGCTCACTCATGGTAGCCGGAAACCGGACATTTGTGACCTGGGTTACGAAACCGGTCCGAGCGCACGACGGCACCCGGACCGGCGCGGGCCGGCGCTAGTTACGGCCCCGATGCTGGGTCTCGGGCCGGTCCAGCACGGCCGCCTGCTGTTCCCACACGGAGGTGTCGGCGGGAATCCAGTGACCGCGCCGCTGCCGCTTGGCCTGCAAATACTGCGCCGCCCGGTCGCTGAGCGGGGTGGTGGCCAGCGGGACCGCGGTGACCTCGATCCCGGCGTCGGTGAGGGCGGCGACCTTGTCGGGGTTGTTGGTGAGCAGCCGCACCCGGGTCAAGCCCAGTTCGAGCAGGCTGGTCGCGGCGTGGGTGTAGGTGCGGGCGTCGGCGGGCAGGCCGAGGCGCTCATAGCTGGTGAAGGTGTCGGCGCCGGAACGTTCGCTCTCGCGGTAGCCGTGCGCCTTCGCGACCAGCCCGCAACCGCGGCCTTCCTGCTCCAGATACACCAGCACGCCGGCGCCTTCGTCCTGGATGTGGTCGAGCGATTTGGCGAGTTCGGGGCCGCAATCGCAATCCTGGGAACCGAGAGCTTCGCCGTAGAGGCAGCGCGAATGCACCCGGACCAGGCAGCCGTTGGCCGGCTCACCGAACACGAGCACATGCCCGTCCTCGGCGCCGCCCGCCACCTCCAGAACCCGGACCCTGATATCGCGCCCGCCGCGGGTGAACCGGTGACCGGTGTCGCCGGTCGGTACCGCAACTATGGTCAACGCGCCTCCTGTGTCGTACGGGGTGTGGCCCCGCCGGTTCGGTGCGCTGCGCGATCGCCGCCGAACCGAACCTGAAGTGGTGTGGTCACCGCTCTTCCGGGCCGAGCCGGACGAGTCGGTCGATCTCGCCTGCCAGCGGCATGGCGCCCGGGATATCGCCGAAGGACTGGGTCGCCACCATCGCAGCGGTCGCCCACACGTAGTCCTGTTCCTGCGCCGGGCGGCGCGCCGACAGGAGCCTATACGCCAATGCCCCCGCGAACGCGGCCCGGGCTCCCGGGGAATCGCTGAGCGCGGCGGGGAAGCGGCCGACGTCGAGATCGAGCTCCTCCGAGCGCACCGTGCACGCGAAATCGTCGATGACACAGACGGTTCGGACGCCGAGGGCGCGCAGATGGCGGGCGATGTGATCGCCGGAGGTGGCTTTGACCTCCGGCACCATTTCGTCCAGTTCCCAGGTCGCGCCCATCAGATAGTCGACCGCCCCCAGATGCTGATACAGATGCTGCGGTGCGTCCACCGGCGGGGCCGGATGCACCATCAGCAGCGGCCGCGGCCGCATCTGCCGCACCCGCGCCATCACCTGCTCGATCACCGCCAACGGCTGTTCGAAGGTCAGCAGGATCGCATCGGAGGCGGCGAGCGCGGCATGCAGGGCGGGGCCGGTGAGTTCGCGTTCGCCGAGCCGGATCCGGTCGTCCTTGCAGCCGATGCTGGCCGCCACACCGGTGGCGGTGATCATCACCGAGGTCACCGGGGTGGCGGCGTCGCGCACGACGGTCACCAGCTCGGTGTCGACGTTCTCCGCGCGCAGATAGTCCAGGATCTGCCGTCCCGCCTCGTCGTCGCCGACGGCCGCCACCAACCGCACCTCCACGCCGAGGCGGGCGGCGGCCACCGCGCGGTTGAGACCTTTGCCGCCGGGATGCGCTTCGAAACTGCCGCGGGTGGACGTGCCGGCGGCAGGGACGTGGTCGACGCGGTAGATGTGGTCGATGACGGCGTCGCCGATCACCGTCAGCACCCCGGGTGCCGGCTCGTGCGCGGCCCCGGTGTCCACACTGATGCCCGCGTCGACGGGAGTGCCGAACACCGGGCCGGTCGTCAGCAGTCCCGCCAGCGCGCTGAACGCGCGGCGTTCCGGAGTGGCCCGCAACGAGCGCACGGTCGGGGTGGGCGGGATCTGCTCGGCGCCGGCGATCTCGTGCAGCCGCTGCCACTGCTGGGTGAGGTATTCGCGCCGCTCGCCGAGATCCTGCGCGTAGAGGCGGTCCGGATCGATGCCCTCGGGCGTGTCGTCCCGTAACAGGCCCAGTGACAATTCGGCATCGGTGATCAGGCGGTGGGTCGGCGGGAGATGACGGGCGAGGTCGCGGACCACCGGGAGCACCGCCTCCTCCGGTGCGAGGCCACTGCGGTGGGCGTGGCGGCGCACCGCGGGCAGATCCAGGAGCGGTCCGACGTCGATTTCGGTGGTGCGCAAGCGTTCCGGGCTCAGACCGGACCGTTTGCACAGCCGCGTGAGGATGTTGCGCACGGCGACCATGCCCGAGTCCTGCTGGACCATGGCGTCCCCACCTTTCGGCATTTCCCGGTCGTGAACGAGGTTTAACCACCAGTCATTCCGGCAATTACCATATCGCAACGGCAATTGACCGCCATTCCCGGCAAATGACAGACTGGATGGTGAGAGAGCGCCGCACCAGACGGACGGGAGGCCCTGGTGATGACAACGACGCTGAGGTTCCGCAGCCGCCGCAGGCACACACAGCCCGACGGCCACCTCGGGACGGACCCGGACGCATCCGCAACTCGCGATAACGCCCGACCATCCCGCTCCGCACGACGGTAGCGACGCCGCGCCGGGAATGCCCGGCCCGGTCTCGGTGCCGGAGTTTGTCAGGAGGCAGCTGTGACCATCCACGCCACCGACTGGTCGATGACCAGCGATATCACTCCCGAAACAGCCCATCGGGTACCCGGTGAGTCCCGCACGCCCTGGCGGCTGAGCTGGCTACCGGATCGGCGGCTGAGCGCCGAGCAGGCCCGCGCCGGCATGGAACTCGACGAAATCGTCAGCGATCCGACGCTGGTCTATGACCAGGCGGCCCTCGCCCGCGGTGCACAGTGCGCGGGCATGCTCGGGCTGCTGTGGGAACACGCTGTCGTACTGCTCTGCAAGCGGCTCAGCGCCCGGCTGTGCGAGAGCGCGACGGTGCCCGCGGACCTGGACGAGGACTTCCGGTTCGCGGGCGGCCCGCCGTGCGTACTGAGCTGATCGCGCCGCGATATTCAGGCGCGCGCGGTGTGTTCGGAGCCCACGGCCTCGGCCAGGCTCGCGTAACCGTTCTCGCGCAGCTTCTGCGCCAGCCCACGATGAATGCGGCGCGTCCACAACAGACCGCCGTAGATGAATCCGGTGTAGCCCTGCAGCAGGCTGGCACCCGCCCGGATGCGTTCCCACGCCTGATCGACGGTTTCGATGCCGCCCACCGACACCAGCACCAACCGGTCACCGACGCGCGCGTACAGCCTGCGCAACACCTCGAGCGAACGATCGGCCACCGGGGGACCCGACAGCCCACCCGCCCCGATCTGCTGCACCGTCGCCGGATCGCTGGCCAGGCCGCTGCGTCCGATGGTGGTGTTGGTGGCCACGATCCCGGCCAGACCCAGCTCCACCGCCAGATCGGCGACGGCGTCGATATCGTCGTCGGACAGATCCGGGGCGATCTTCACCAGCACCGGCACCTCGACGGTGTCGAGCACCGCGCGCAGCAACGGCCGCAGCGACTCCACCGCCTGCAGATCACGCAGTCCAGGGGTGTTGGGGGAACTGACGTTGACGACGACGAAATCGGCGAGCGGGCCGAGCAGCCGGGCGCTGGTGGCGTAATCCTCGGCGGCATGCTCGGGTTCGACGATCTTGGTCTTACCGATATTCGCCCCGATCGGCACCGTCTTACGGCGCCGGGAGTGCAGTCGTGCGGCAGCGGCGGCCGCGCCCTCGTTGTTGAACCCCATCCGGTTGATCAGCGCGCGGTCGGCCGGCAGCCGGAACAGCCGCGGCGCGGGATTGCCGGGCTGGGCCTGCGCGGTAACGGTGCCGATCTCGGCGAAGCCGAACCCCATCGGACCCCAGGCGTCGGCGCCGGTGGCGTTCTTGTCGAAGCCGGCGGCCAGACCGAGCGGCGCCGGGAACTCCACGCCGAACACGGTGCTGCGCAAGATCGGATCGTGGTCGACCAGCAGCCGGTTCAGCACCGCGCGCGAGGGCGGGAAGGCGGTGGCCGCGCGCAGGGCGGCGAAGACGAGATGATGGATGCGTTCCGGGGGAACCAGGAACATCACCCGCAGCAATAATCGGTACAGCATCGAGCTCACATCCCCGGCTCGGCGGTGACCGGGCTGCTCAGCGGGGTGCGGCGGCGGCGAAGCAACACCCGTCGGCTGCCGTCGGTGTAGGCGCGCACCCGCGACAGTTCCCAGCCGCCGTATTCGGCCTGGATCGCCAGCCGCATCGACGCCGTCACCCTGGTCACATCCGGTGGCAGCCGCAGCGGCACGTATTCGTAATCGTCGGTGCTGGTTTCCCAGCCGGCCGGTAGCGCCGCGCGCCGGCTCGCTGCCATCACTGCCCTCTCTTCCGCTCGTCCGCGCGAATCCGCTGCAGACCGTCACCGGTCGCGGACCCGACGAACAGATCGCCGCTGCGCTCATCGACGGTCACCGAGTTCGGTTGCCCGACGGTGGGGTAGCGGCCCACTTCCTCCGGTATACCCGTCGACAGATCGAAACCGACGACTTCGTTGCTCTGCGTGCACGTCACCCAGACGATGTCCGACTCGTTGTCATAGGCGAGCGCGTAAGGCGACGATCTTACCGGGAAACGCTGATGCAGTACGAGCGGTCCGGTCGTGTACACCAGCAGTTCCCCGCCCGCGGTATCGGTGACGACGATGCGCCCGAACCGGTCGCCGATCATGTTGGTGGCCCCGTCGCCGGCCCGCAGTGCCAGCCCGAGGTGGTCTTCGGCGGGGTCGATCTCGGTGATCGAGGTCTGGTGGCGATCCAGCACCGCCACCCGGTCGCCGGCAACGGTCACCGCGTCGGCCGAGATCAACCCGTCCACGCTGTCGGTGACCTCGCCCTCGGCGTCGAGCCAGAGCACCCGGCCGTCGGCGGTGCCGATCACCAGCCCGCCGTCGGCACCCAGGTGCACCGACCGCGCGTCGGCATCGACGGGCACGTCGGTGACCGCACCGCTGGTGACGTCGACGCGCAGCACCCGCCCGGGCGCCGGGATCAGCACCTCACCAGGTGCGCCCTGGGCCACGGTGGCGCCGGGCGCCGCCAACGCGACGGTGCGCGCGCGTGTCTCGGCCGAGGGGTCGGCCGCGTCGATGAGATAAACCGCGGGGGTGCCGGCGCGCGCGTCCAGAGCGGCGATGCGGCCGGTCTTCGCCTCGGCGACCAGCGCCCCGATCGGCGCGGGCGCGCTCAGCACCGTGCCCGCGGGGGCGGCGCCCTGGTCCGGGGAAACGGCGGCGGTGGCCGGATCGCGGGTGGGCACCTTGTCCGGGTCGGTGTCGGACGAACAGCCCGCCAGCAACGCCAGCACCGTCACACCAGCCACTACTGCGGGGACCGAGCCGCGTGGGCGCATCCACGAACTCCTCTACCTTGTGACACAACCGCGAACCACACCATCTGACCACGTGCGCCGCGGTGAGCACGCGGGAGGGGTTTGGCGACCGCCTCCGGCGGATAATTGTGGCGGGGAGTTACGGTTGAGCCAGCACAGCGTCCAATGTCAGGAGTTCCGGTTGAAATCAGAACATCCTTCGGGATTTTCGATCGATGACTTAACAATTGGTTCGTTTGCTCATGGTTTCGGGACGACCGACGACGGCCGCCCCTTCGCCTTCCGCACGGTCCGCTCCACGCTGCGCCTCGAGATCTACCGCCCCGACCTCGACACCGAGGTACCCGCCCCCGAAGACGTCGTCGCCGTCGCCGAGGTCAAGGTCACCGATATCGACCTCGACGACGAACGCAGCGTGACCGCCCTCGTGCGTGACCTGGTGCCAGAGGCCGTCCCCACCGTCGCCGACCGCGACGTCACCACCGTCCGGGCGTTGCTCGGCCGAATCAGCTCCGTGATCGATGGTATGTAGGTAGTGATGCGTTACACACCCTTCTCCCGCGCCGTCCGACCTGTCCGCGCCGCACTGGCGGCCGCGACGCTGGTCGCGCTGGCCGCCGCCTCGGCCTGTGGTTCGGGAGTCGACGACGATGCCGTCGCCGCCGCCCGCTCCGCGGCGAACGCGGCCCTGTCGTCATCGGCGGCCGCCACCTCCTCGTCGGTCGCCGCGCGGGTGCTGCCGACCGCCGCCGAACTCGACGCCCAGATCAAACGGGCGCTGGATCCGGCGTTGCCCGATGCGGAACGCACCGCGCTCATCGAAGACGGTGAGGCGTTCCGCGACGCCATCCCGGACATGTACAAGGCGTTGCAGGACAATCCGCACGCCGTCTACGGCGTCACCGATCCGGTGTTCGACAACCACGACGGCACCCTGACCGCCACCATGCGCCTGGACAAGGACGGCACCGGCACCCAGATCCGCACCACCGTCGTGCATTTCGTCTACCTCGACGGCAAGTGGAAGATCTCGCGCACCGATCTGTGCGGCATCCTGCGCTCGGCCGACTACCGCACCCCGGCCTGCGGCTGACCCGGCGACCGCACCGATACCGATGATCTCCACTGGCTCGCAACGGTGGGGGCGGTTCGTCTACCGCCACCGCTATCTCGTCTTCGCCGTCTTCCTGCTCGCGGTCGCCCTCTCGGGTTTCTACGGTCGCGACCTATCGGGCCGGTTGACCCAGGAGGGCTGGTTCGACGAATCCAGCGAATCGGTCGCCGCGTCGAAACTGGCCGACGCCACCTTCGGCCGCGACACCGACAGCGATCTGATCCTGCTCTACGCCGCCCCCGACGGCCGCACCGTCGACGACCCGGACATCCGGGCCGCGGTCACCGCCCAGCTGGCCGGCCTGCAGGCCGAGCATCCCGACCGCGTCCTCAAGATCGACAGCTACTGGGACAGCGCGTTCACCAGCGGGTTCGCCGACGACTCGCGTACCCATGCCTTCGCCAGCGTCGGTCTGCGCGGCGAGGGCACCGCCACCGTCGACAACTACACCGCCATCAAATCCGATCTGCACGCCGGGGTCCCCGGCGCCGGGCCCGCGGGCACCACCGTCCAGCTCGCCGGGCTGCAACCGGTGGTGGAGGGCATCAACCACGGCATGCAGGACGACATCCATCGCGCCGAGTTGATCGCGCTGCCGATCGTGGCGATCCTGCTGTATTTCGTGTTCGGCGGCGTCATCGCCGCCCTGCTGCCGGTGCTGATCGGCGGGATGACGATCCTCGGCACCCAGGGCATCATGCGGCTGCTCACCGACCACATCGAGGTCAACGTGTTCGCCAGCGCGGTGGTGACATTGGTGAGCCTCGGCCTGGCCATCGACTACGGGCTGTTCACCGTCACCCGGTTCCGGGAGGAGCTGGCGGCCGGACGCAGTGTCGAGGACGCGGTGGCGCGCACCGTCGCCACCGCGGGACGCACGGTGCTGTTCTCGGCGGCGATCATCGCCGTCAGCCTCGGTGCGCTGCTCATCTACCCGAACGGGGTGCTGCGGTCGGTGCCCTACGGTGGCATCAGCTCGGTGCTGCTGGCCGCGGTGTTGTCGGTGACGGCGCTGCCCGCGGTGCTGGCCATCATCGGGCACCGCATCGATCTGTGGGGCTGGCATCGGTTCGCCAAATCCAAAACCGCCGAAGAGATCGACGCGGGGTTCTTCTCCCGGCTGGCGATTCTGGCGATGAAACGGCCGTGGCTGGTGATCGTGCCGATCGTGCTGGCGCTGCTGGCATTGATCGTGCCGTTCCGTCATATCGAATTCGGCGGGCTGAGCGAACGTTATCTCGCCGACGACAATCCCGCGCGCGTCGCGCAGGAACAGTTCGATGAGCTGTTCCCCGGCTTCCGCACCGAACCGCTGAAACTGGTGGTGGTGGGCGCCGACCCGCAGCAGCTCAGCGATATCCGCTTCCAGGCCAACCACACTCCCGGTTTGACCGGGCCGTTCGAACCGGCAGCGCCCACCAAAGACGGCATCAACGTCCTCAACGCCGGCCTGGTCGACGAACGCGCGGCCGACACCGCCATCGCCACGCTGCGCGGCATCGACGCACCGGACGGTGTACGGGTGATGGTGGCCGGGGTGCCCGCCCTCGAACGCGACAGCATCAACGGCCTCATCGAAGGGCTTCCGTTGCTGGCGGCGCTGCTGGTGGCCGCGGCCCTGGTGTTGATGTATCTGGCGTTCCGGTCGATGGTGCTCGCGGTCAAGGCGGTGGCCATGTCGGCGCTGAGCCTCGGCGCCACCCTCGGCATCCTGACCTGGATCTTCGTCGAAGGACACGGCGCGGAGCTGTTCGATTTCACCCCGGGCCCGTTGATGTTCGCGGTGCTGGTGCTGATCGTGACGGTGGTATTCGGCCTGTCCACCGATTACGAGGTGTTTCTGCTGTCGCGGATGTCGGAGGCGCGCGCCGAGGGCGCCGACCCGCCCGAGGCGATCCGCTACGGCATCGCCCACACCGGTGGTGTGATCACCTCGGCGGCGGCGATCCTCATCGTCGTCACCGGAGCGTTCGGGTTCTCCGATCTGGTGCTGATGAAATACATCGCCTACGGCATGATCGCGGCGCTGATCCTGGACGCGACGGTGGTGCGGATGCTGCTCACGCCCGCACTGCTGAAGCTCATCTGGCGTGATCGACGCCGACCCGGCCGGGCGCAGCCGGCCGTCGCTGACGTCGAAAAGGCTTCGGATCCGGTCTGATCCGTCAGACATCGCGTCGACGATCGGTGTGCTCCGAGGCCCTCCACTGCTGAGAAACCGTCCAGTCGGGTTCAGGGCAGGATCTTGACAGATCATTGATCGGCCGGCGGTCATCCGCCGCCGTGAGGTGGTCGATCATTGGTGCCTCGGAAGGACAATCGAACGATGCGTGTCATCAAGCGCGGAGCCCGCCTGGGCTTGGCCGTCGCGGCGATTCTTACTGGATCGCTGACCATGGCCGCCCCGGCGAATGCCGCCTCATCCCCGGTCGCGGCATGCGGCGGGGGCAGCTATCACGTCATCGATAGCCACAACCTGGACGGCCTGGCGACGATCTATCTGCTCTACAACGGCAGAACCAACTGCGTCGTCACGTGGAAGACCGCCTACATCGGCACCAAGACCGGCCTGCGGGCCGGTGTCGGCATCTGGGGGGCCGATCAGCCACAGATCGACCAGGGCTTCTACGCCTACTACGCCGGACCGGTCAAGGTGGATGCTCCCGGCAAATGCATCGGGTGGGGCGGCCTCGCGCACAAGCCGGGTGCAGCACGGGCTGTCGAATGGAACGCGCCGGGGCCGAGTCACTGCGGCTGATCCTGGTGGCCTCGCATGCCGGGGCCACCACGACCGGCCGCGTGTGCGATAGGCCGGGACGGCGAGCCGCTGGACTCTCCGGCTACCGGAGGGCTCATGATCAGAGCATGATCGTCGAGGGTGTCGAGGCGCGCGGCATGCAGCACTGCGAGACCACCGCGCTCGGAGTGCTGCTGCGGCATCAAGGGCTTGAACTGTCCGAGCCGATGCTCTTCGGTCTCGGTGCCGGGCTGTCGTTCGTCTATTGGGGCAGCAAGACATTGGATTTCCCGTTCCTCGGCGGGCGGGTCAAGCCGTTCGAGTTGACCAGGAACCTGGCGGGCACGCTCGGGCTCGGGCTCGAGGTGCGGGAAACCAGGTCCGCGCGCAAGGCTTGGCAGAACGTGGCGTGCGACATCGAGGCGGGCCGGCCCGTCGGGTTGCAGCTCGACAGCTACTACCTGGACTACTTCGGGTCGAGGGTGCACTTCGGTGGGCACATCGTCGCCCTGTACGGCTACGACTCGGACACCGCCTACCTGGTGGACACCGAACAGCAAGGCGGCGCCGTCACCACCAGCCTGGACAGCCTGGCCCAGGCCAGGGCCGCGCGCGGACCGATGACGGCCCAGCATCGCTCGTTCACCCTTACCGTCCCGAGTGAGGTGACCGAGGTAGGGCTCCGGATCGTCCCCGCCATTACCGCCTGCGCCCGCGCCTTCCTGCACCCGCCGATCGCCAATCTCGGCTATCGCGGAATCGCCAAGGCAAGCACGATGATCCCTACCTGGTTCGACCGCACCGACAACCCGCAGCGCGACCTGCCGCAGGCCGCGCTGCTGATGGAGAGGGGCGGCACCGGCGGCGCCCTGTTCCGCAACCTGTACCGCGACTTTCTCGGCGAATGCCGCGACATCCTCGATAGCGACAACCTGCGCACCGGTCACCGGCTATACACCGACGCCGCCGACGGGTGGACGGAGGTCGCCACCCTGATCGCGGAGGCCGGCCGATCAGGGGATCGGCACCTGCTGGACCGGGCAGGCACGCTGCTCGGCGACCTGTCTCGCCTCGAGCACGAAGCGATGGAGGTACTGAGTCGTCTCGGAGCCGATGACGTGGCTCTGAGCTGATCATTGCGAACGTCCGGGGGCCGCAGGGTGTCGGCCACCGCGATCGCGACCGTCGTTGGGTGAGCGCCGCAATGATGAGCTGTCGCAGCGGCTGGGTTCGGCCGGACTGAAATCCACAGAGTTCTCTCACACGACAGGGGAGTTCGACGTCGGCCCGGGACAGTAGAGTCCGCCGAGAACGACGAGGAGATCGAACATGGTTGGTGGACGCCACGGATTCCTGTTGCCGGCCGGCATGGCCTCGGTCGCGGCGGGTGCGTTGCACCTGTTCGGGGCCGGGCTGCACACCGAGCACGCGACGCTGGCCCGGCTGATGGTGCTGCTGGCGGCCGCGCAATGCGCGGCAGGCCTGCTGGCCACGGTCACGACACGAAAAGTCGTGCCCGCCATGGTGATCGGGGTGAACCTCGTGGCCGTCGCGGTGTGGGGGTACACGCGGTTGGCCGGGCTGCCGTGGCCCGACGGGTTGTCCGCGGCGGAATCACCGCAGTTGCTCGACACAGTGTGCGCGGTGCTGGGCGCGCTGGCGATCGCCGGTGCCGTGCTCGCCCTGGTGCGGCCCGCCGCGACGTTGCCCACCACGTCGACCGCGACCGCCGCCGGCCTGGCCGGAGCCCTCGCTGTGGCGGCGATGCTCGGCGGCGCCGGACATGTGCACAGCCATGGCGCCGGCGGCCACTCCCATGCCGCCGGCGAAGAGCACACCGGCCACGACCACGACACCGGCGCCGCATGGCCGCGGCCGTGGGATCCGGCGAACCCGATCGATGTCTCGGGTGTGCCCGGCGTGACGCCCGCGCAGGAGCAGCGCGCCGCCGAACTGATCCGCACCACCCTGGACACGTTGCCCGCCTTCGCCGACGTCAGCACGATCGGCGCCCTGGGTTTCCGTTCCATCGGCGACGCGTCCACCGGCCACGAGCACTACATCAACACCGCCTACATCCGCGACGACCGTTTCCTCGATCCCGCCTACCCGGAGTCGCTGGTGTACCAGGTCGACGGCGATCGGCGCACTCTGGTCTCGGCGATGTACATCGCCAAGGACAAGAAGATCGACGATCCCGAACTGGTGGATTTCGGCGGCCCGCTGATGCAATGGCATGTGCACGACAACCTGTGCTGGAAGCGCGGCGACAACGGTCCGGTCGTCGCCGGTGTCACCGACGACCAGGGCACGTGCCCGCCGGGTTCGGTCAACCCGGGCGCGGGCAACCCGATGGTGCACGTGTGGATCACCGCCCATCACTGCGGCCCCTTCGCCGCCCTCGAAGGCCACGGAGCCGGACAAGCCGTCGGCACCGACGGCCGCCGCACCGACACCTGCGCCCACGATCACTCCGGCGGTCACCGCTGAACCACCCCTGCCGTCATACGAGAGGCGCAGGTCTCAGCCGCGAAACGATGCGCACTCCCGGGACCCTCGCATCCGTGGGAATCACGGGCCGTGTGGACGGCGGTCCGAACGAGCATTACCGCTGAAGGGGTTCGGATCGGACCGTGGGAGGTCAGGTGGCAGGGCGCTCGGCGAACCGGCAGCAGACATCCTCGTTCAGACCATCCCACTGGACATCACCGGTGTCATAGGCGGCTGAACGGCCGATCCGTGGGCAGGTCACGGCCCGCGGCCTCAGAGCGCGAAGGTGAGCAGGGCCGGGGCGATGTAGTCGGTGGGGTCGAGCAGTGCGTGCAGCTCGGGTCGCCTGTCCGCCGGTATCCGGTCCAGCTCGCTGCGCAACGGCTGATCGTAGGTGGCGGCGGGGGCGGTGAACCCGGGCAGCCAATTGTCGTGATGGGCGGGCACGAAGATCTTGGGGCGGATGGCTTCGATGTAGGTGCGTGGGTCGCGCAGGCCGTTGGTGAGCTGGTTGAAGCCTTGGATGGCGCCGATCTGCAGGTCGGTGGGAGGCAGGCCGGCGAAGACGTCGAACACGTGCGGCGCCTTCTCGGTGAGTGGGCCGGCCGAGTCGTGCCAGACCAGCGAGAAGCCGCCTGCGCGAAGCTGATACAGCAGGCAGCCGCCCTCCTCGTCGCGCAGGCGCGGCAGGCCGACGCGCAGGTCGTCGAGAGTCGGGGGATGTTCGGTGATCGCACACAGATCCGGCACCGGGAAGAACGGTGCCGAACCGTTGACCGGGTCGGGTGCGGTGGGCCCGGAATGCAGATGCCGCACCGCCGTCACCTCGATATCGCCGATGCGGAACTCGTGGATGTGCCCCGGCGGCGTGCCCGCATCACCGAGCGCGATGGTGCCGAACCCCGGATCCGGCACCTGCGCCCGGATCGTCGCGCAATGTTCGGCGGTGCCGTGCACGACCGCACCACTGGCCTGCGCGATCCGGCCCGCGTCACCCGCGTGGTCGAAATGCCCGTGCCCGATCAGGATCGCCGCAGGCTGGAGATCGGCGAGATCCTGCGCGGTCGCAGGCACATACCCGGCGCTGCTCAACCGCGGCACCCACGCGTCCAGCAACACCACGGTGCCGGCGAACGCCACCGCGTATGTCGCACATCCCACCCACGACAGCACCACCCGGTCCGCGCGCACCGCACCGGTCATGGGGTCGACGACGTCGCCACCGAAAAACCGCTGCCGCGCCGCCACCGTCCGGGGCTCGGCCCCCGCGGCCGCCCCCGCACCGAGCGCGACCAACGCGCCCGCGCCGAGCGCACCGCCCAGCATCATCCGCCTGCTCATCAACCGCCGCGCCACATCGCACACGCTGCAACAACACCACGTGCCGGGCGTCCGGACAAGGATTCGGGTTCACCGCGGCGGATCGTTGTCGTCGCTCGGCCACCAGATCACCAGCGCCACGACTGCCACCGGAATGCCGATCGCGTCTCGGAGCAGTCGGGCGTAGTCGATTTTGTCGTCGGGCCAGGCGGTGGATCGGCCGATGTGGCGGCCTTTGGCTTCGGCGACTGCGCGGGCGTGGGCGGCGCGTTCGGCGGTGAAGGTGCGTTCCATCTCTGCGAACAGCGCGAGCAGCAGGAACGCGATGCGGGCCATGCCTTCGTCGGCGGTGTTGATCGGGATGGGGTCGGCGAGGGTGTACGCCGATTCCTTTCTCGCTGAGGTCGTGGACGAGGTTCAGTACTTCGCGCAGGTTTCGGCCGAGCCGGTCGAGGGTGTAGGCGACGATGGTGTCGCCGGGGGGTGCGTATTCGAGCAGTTTGGTCAGGCCGGGCCGGGCGACGGTGTCACCGGTCTTCTTGTCGATGTAGATCCGTTCGTCGGGCAGTCCGGTGTTGGCGAGGGCGTCGAGCCGGAGAGAAGTGCTTGCGCTGCATACTTCACCGATAGAACCGAACCGCTTCGCTCAGGGCACGAGCCTGGCCATCGCGGCATGCGGCAGCGACGGATTGGCTGCCGCTGCTTTCACTACCTGCCAGTCTTCGTCGTCGAGCAGTTCAACGATGATCGCCGGTGGCAGGGCACGGTGGCCGGCGGCCCATGGTCTGGCCTGGCGATCGGTGAGGCACGCGAGCAGAGCTGCGGCCGTCGCGTTGGAGTGGCGGGCGATCTCACGGAACGCCTTGCGTACCGGAGGCCGGTGTTGTGCCAGGTCCTCCAGCAGGGATGACGTGGTGTCAGGATTTGCTGCGACCTTCGCCATCACCCGGACACCGTGCGATGCGACCATCGCCCGCAACTGGGCTTCGGACAGGCCCGGGTGCGGCGCGATGGACTCGAGCACCTTCGCATCCGGGTCGCGGGCGAGCGCGTCACGCAGCCCGGTCGGCAGATCGCGTCGCTGGGCGATGAGCATCCGCAGGGTCGAGTTCGGGGACGCGGCCAGTTCCTCGGCCTCGGCCGTCGAGGCTGAGCCGATACGCGGTAGCAGAGTCGAGCCGATCCGGGTGGCCTCGGCAAGGTGGGAGAGGACGTCGAGTGGCAGGCGCGGATGGTGGGCCAGTCGGCGCTGGACATCGTGGCCACGGTCGAAGGCCAGGGCACGGATCGTGCCTTCGTCGATGGCGGGGTTGTCCGCGAGATGCGCGCGAACCCATGGGACAGAATCCTCGGCGAGCCTCGCGTAGAGGTGCTGCGGCAGATCGGTGCGTGCTGCCAGTTCACAGCGAAGCAGTGTCGAGGAGTGGTCGGCGAAGCCCACCGCCGCGTCGACCGGTGTGGCCGGGTTCCGCAGGGCCATCTGCTGGATCTCGTGCACGGTGGATTCGTGGGAGCCGCTACAGGAAGCGCCCGGTGGCAGAACACAGTCGGGCCGCGGGCAGTTCGGGTCGTGAACGAAAGGAATTGGCTCGCGGTCGCAGACCAGGCAGGAGCGTGCCGGCGGCAGCCCAACACCGGTCAGCAGCGCTGCCAGCGCGGCGGGCGGCGCGGCCTCGTTGGCCGCCACCGCGCGGCGGACCGAAGCATGGGGGATGCGCCGCAAGCTCGGCGGCAACATCCGTTGTCGCCCACAGTGCAAGCTCCGCGACGACCCTGACGTCGGGATCGCAGGCCAGCGTCTGCGTCACATCGCGCGGCAGACCAGGACAGGCCGCCAACTTCTCCCGGTTGTCCACTAACGGATCGGCTGCCAGTAGGCGTGCCCACTCCGGCCTGCCGGAGCCCGCCTCCAGCAGGGCGAGCGCGACACGCGGGTGAGCCAGCGGATCAACATCTTCGGCGGCGAATCGACCAGCGCGAGCGAGCCGTACCGCGGCCCCCTCGAAGCGCGCGAGCGCGGCCACCTGTGTGCCGATCAGGTCCGGGCGGCAGGCCAGAACCTCGGCGAGGTCGGTGTCCGCAACCGCGATGAGCCGATCGACCAGCTCCGATGGCAGCGCGGGGTTCTCGGCCAGCCCGTGGAGATCATGACGCACAGCCCGATCCTGCCCCAGCAGGCGATCGAACGGCCAGCGGATACGAGCAGCATGCCATAGGAATATGACCTCGGCCGTTCCGCTTCCCTGGTAACGAGACAACGCGCGCCGGTGGCCCTGGCGGTCCGGGCCGACCGTGGCGAAGGCTGAAGCAGGGGCACAAGGCAGGAGAGCGTCAATGTCCAAGTCCCGGTGGTAAGGGCGGCGGGAAGATGACCGCCGCCGCGGCCGCTCACGTCCAGTCCGCATCAGCGAAGAATCCGAGCAGCAGTTCGGCGAAGTCAGGCTTCGCCTTCCTGCCACCGGACGCCGACACATACGCCCATAAGCGGGAATCAATCACACAGGGCGAGGCGGGTGAAAGCTTCGAGGGCGGTATCGATGGGATGGGGTCGGCGGAGGGAGCCGGGGGTTTTCCAGCGCTGGAGGTTCACCATCACCGACATCTGGCGGGCGCCGTCGTCGCTGATCATCGATACCGCGCCGGCACCCCAGGCCGAGCCCTCGTGGCCCCAGAAGGTGCCGTGACCGGGGATGGTCGTCTTCTGCAAACCCAGGCCGTAGTCGATGAGCTCGCCTTCGAAGGAGATGACCGGGACGGTGCGCTGCATCTGCGTCAGCGATTCCCGGCTGATGATCTCGCCGTCCGCAAGCAGGCGGTAGAAGCGGTTGAGGTCGGCGACGGTGGAGATGAGTGATGCCGCGGGCCCGACCCACGACATGTCGTACACGCTGTAGTCGCGGGGCGGGTCGATCATGCCGAACCATGCCTCGTAGTGCAGTGAATGCGGGCCGGTGAGGTACGGGCCGTCCGGCAGTTCGGTGTCGCGCAGTCCGGCCCGCTCGATGACGTCACGGGTGATGACTTTCTCGGCCGTGACACCGGTGACCGACTCCAGGAGTTGGCCCAGCAGTAGGTAATTGGTGTTCGAGTACACCCCCGGTGTGGCGCCGGGCTTCCCGGTCGCGGGTGCGGATACGCCCATTTCGATCAGCTCGGTCGGATGAAAGCGGGTGAACCGCTGCTCATCCAGGCTCGCCGGTGTCGTTGCGGCCAGATCGGGGAAGGCTGCCAGCGACGGGTAGGCGTGCGGGAGGTATTCGGCGAGCCCGCTGGTGTGATTGATCAGCATCCGGACCGTGATCGCCGAAGCTCGTTCGCCGGGTACCAGCCGCGGCAGGTAATGGCCGATGGGTGTGTCCAGTCCGATCGCGCCTGCCTCGACCTGCCGCAGGACGGCGGCGGCGGTGAAGGTCTTGGTGAGGCTGCCGACGCGGTGACGCATGTCGGCGCTGACGGGGCGGCCGGTGGCCAGATCGGCGATGCCCGCGGCGCCCTGCCAGGTGTGCTCGCCGGCACGTACTTCCGCGAAAACTCCTGGCATACCTGCGTGATGCACTGCGTCCAGGGCGGTCTGGAGTGCGGCGGGCTCGAGGGTGTCGGTCACGGCGAAGGTCCTCTCGGTGTCGATGGGTGCGGATTCGAGCCGCGGCCGGTTCACCGACCGCGCCCGAGGCCCCACCACTATCGACCGGCCCGCCCCTGCCGGTATTGGAAAAATTCTCCCCACGCCCGGTGCCGGTGCCGGGCGATCGGCGGCAGATAGTGCGTGGTCAGCGCGCCCGGTGTGCGGTCGGTGAAGATCGAGACGTCACGGCACAGATGGGCCTGATCGACGTACCCGCACTCGGCGGCGACCTCGGCGGCGGGTCGTCCGGCCAGCAGCGCGTCGACCGCGCACCGGAATCGGACCAGCATCGCCGCCCGCTTGGGGGTGAGGCCGATCTGCGACTCGAATCGCGCCCCGAACCGTTTGTGGCTCCATCCGACGGACGCGGCGAGCTCACCGACGCGGACCTGTCCACCGGAGCCGATGATGCGATGCCAACCCGCCAGGATCTCCGGATCCGGGGTGCGCGCCGAGTTGTCCCATTGCGCCAGGAACGCTTTCGTCACCGCGAAACGCTCATCCCAGCTGCGGCAGGCGGCCAGTTGCGCACGTAGACGCCGGGCACGCGGACCCCAGAGATCCTCCAGATCGACCGCGCCGCGGCCCAATTCAGCGACGAGACCGCCCCACAGCGAGTAGGCCTGGATCGGCGACACACGGACCTCGACGCATTCGGCTCGTTCGCTGCGCACGCGCATCGCTTCGAGCGGCAGCCCGGCGAGGAAGCCGCCGACCCTGCGCCGCCCGAAGGCGTCCTCGACGACGGGGTCGGCGTCCCCGAACGGGATCACCAGGGTGACCGCCGCCGCCCCGGCCACCTGGAGATCCAATCCGGTGCCACCGACATCGCGGTAGCCGATGATGGCGGCACCCGCGGGCGCGGCAGCGGCCGGGCCCGCGATATCCCAGGCCGGTGCGCCGCCGAGCTCCACAACGTCCATTCCGCCAGATTACGGAGACCACATACTGCAGGCCGCGCCGTGTGATCGATCGCCAACGGCGCCAACCACTGTCGAGGCCGGTACGATCACTCGGCCGCGGCGTCTGCGCGCAGCTCGGGCGCGAACGCCGGCGCGGCTTCCCGGACCAGCCGCCTACCCGGCGATTCCGCCGCGCACCGGCAACACCAGTTGCGCACCCGTCACCGGGTGATCGAGCACCTCGACCGGGTACTGGTAGACCCGCGTCAGCAGTTCGGTGGTGAGGACCTCGCGGGGTGGGCCGTCGGCGGCGATGCGGCCTGCGTCGAGGACGGCGACGCGGTCGGCGTAGGCGGCGGCGACGCCGAGGTCGTGCAGGACGACGACGACGGCCGCGCCGGCCTCGGCGCGCTGGGCGGCCAGGCGCAGCACGGCCTCCTGGTGGCCGAGGTCGAGGGCGGCGGTCGGTTCGTCCAGCAGCAGGGTGGCGGTGTCCTGGGCGAGGACACGGGCCAACGCGACGCGGGCCCGTTCGCCGCCGGACAGGGTGGGGAATGCCTGCTCGGCCAGGTGGGTGACATCGGTGGCGGCCATCGCCGCGGCGATGATCTCGTCGTCGCGTTCGCGCAGTGTGGTGCGCTGCCAGGGGGCGCGGCCCATCGCCACCACCGCACCGGCGGAGAACGGGAACCCCACGGTGTGGCTCTGCGGCAGCACCGCGCGGCGGCGGGCCATATCCAGCGGCGTCCACTGGGTGACCGATCGGCCGTCGAGTTCGACAGTGCCTTCGGTGGGATCCAGTTCGCCGGCCAGCACGGCGAGCAGCGTCGATTTGCCGGCACCGTTGGGGCCGACCAACGCCACCACTTCGCCCGCGGCGACCTCGAAATCGACCTCGGCGAGCACTCGGCGCACCTTCGCGCCACCGCCGCGGCGGTCGACGCTCACCCCGCTCGCGCGCAACGTCACCGAGCCGCGGTCGGGCGCGGCCGGCAGTTCATGTGCCCGGGCGAACACCGTGTCCAATCCGGCCTTGAGCCCGGTCATCCGGCGACCATCCTCGGTGTGCGGCCCGCAGTGTTCTCGGGCGTTGCCACAACGGCGATGCCGGCCGCATCGGTGAACACGAGCCGGTCGCATGGACCGACCGGGCGTGGCCGGCCGGCGGGCGGGTGGTTGGTCCCAGCATCATGTGCCGCCCGGCGCGCGGTGCGCGACGCGCCGGGACCCCTCGGCGCGCGAGGCCGCTCGATCATGCCCAGCCTCCCGAGCGTGCCCGGGTGCGGCGCAGCAGCCAGAAGAAGAAGGGGCCGCCGATCAGCGAGGTCAACATGCCCAGCGGGAGGTCGGCATTGTCGACCAGCGAACGGGCGGCCACGTCGGCGGCCAGCAACACCACCGCGCCGAGCACGGCGCTGAGCGGGATCAGCACCCGATGCCCCGGTCCGACCAGCATGCGTACCAGGTGGGGCACGATCAGCCCGACGAACAAGATGATGCCGCTGAACGCCACACCGGCGGTGGTCAGGATCGCCACCATCACGATGACGTTGCGCCGCAACCGCTCCACATCGACACCGAGGTGCCGGGCCGCCGATTCACCCAGCGACAGCAGATCCAGTTTCGGCGCCACCACGATCGCCGCGCACACCCCGACGACGGTGAGCACGGCCACCACCCACACCGCCGACCAGGTGGCGCCGTTGAGGCTGCCCAACTGCCAGAACACGATCTGGTCGCGCGCCGCCGGCGAGGCGACGAACAGCAGGAACGCGATGAGGCCGCTGGCGAAGGCGTTGATGGCGACACCGGTGAGCACCAGCGTCACCACTTCGGTGCGGCCGTTGGCGCGGGCCAGCAGATACACCAGCGCCGTGGTCGCCAAACCGGCCACGAACGCGGCCGCGGCCACCGACCAGGCCGCCACGAACGCCCCGCCCACCACGATGACGGTGCCCGCGCCGACCGCCGCACCCGCCGACACTCCGATCACGCCCGGTTCGGCCAGCGGATTGGCGAACACACCCTGCAACAACGCACCGGCTGTCGCCAACGCGGCGCCCACCAGGATCGCCAGCATCACCCGCGGGAACCGCACCTCCCACAGCGTCACCTCGCCTGCGGGATGCGCGGGCATCGGCCCCCAGTCCAGGCCGATGCGGTGCAGTACCGACCCGGTCACTTCGGCGATGCTCGTCGGTACCTGTCCGATCGCCGCCGACGCCAGCGCCAGCACGATCAGCGCCGCGATCGCCGCCGCGAACACCACGGTCGTGCGGGACCAGCGGGCTGTCGCCGGCCGTCGTTCGGCGAGCTTCACCTGCTCGTTCATGCGCCCGCCCCGCGGCGGCCCGGACGGCCATGGCGCGGTGAGATGCCGGTGATCTGCCGAGCCTTCGCGCCGACGGGCCGTTCGTTGCCGCGGCGCGCGCCGCCGAGCCCACCGCGTCCGGGGATGACGCTCATGCGCCTGCCGGACCGTAGACGGCTTCGCTGAGCGCTTCGATGACGCGACCGGTGTTGGGCCCGAAGCTCAGCAGCACCGCATCCGACATGTCCACGATGCGCTGATTGCGCCCGGCCGGGGTCTGCGCGATCCCCGGGATCTTGGCCACCCCGTCGACCCCGCCCACCGATTTCAGGCCGTCGGTCATCACCAGCAGCACGTCCGGGGCGGCGGTGATCATGGCTTCGCTGGTGATCGCGGTGAACGGTTCGCTCACCCCGGCTTCGGTGCCTGCGTCGCGCCCGCCGATGGCGGCGATCAACGCATCGGCACCCGAACCCGGCCCGGCCAGCATGGTGATGGCGGTGGACCGCAGGTACAGGAACGCGATCTTGAGCGGCGGATTCTGCGCGGGCACGGCGGCGGAGGCGGCGGCGATCTCGTCGCGGGTGCGCTGGGCCAGCGCCTGACCGCGATCCGGGACACCGAGCGCGGCGGCCACGGCCTCGATCTGCGGGACGACGCCTTCCATGGTGCGCTGCGGATCGAAGTAGACGACCGTGACGCCGGTGGCGCGCAGCTGCTCGCGCACCGCCGGTGAGGCGCTGGTGGTGTCGGTCAGGAACACCGTCGGGCGCAACGCCAGGATGGATTCGACGTTCAGTGAGCCGTTGCCGCCGGTGACGTTGGGCAGATCGGCGACTTCGGGAAACACGCCGGCGGTGGAGCGTCCGACGAGGTTGTCGCCGAGCCCGAGCGCCCACACCGTTTGCATCAGGGTGCCGTAGCGGTCGGCGGCGATGATGCGGTCGGC
This sequence comes from Nocardia sp. JCM 38205, assembly GCF_058222935.1. Taxonomy (NCBI): domain Bacteria; kingdom Bacillati; phylum Actinomycetota; class Actinomycetes; order Mycobacteriales; family Nocardiaceae; genus Nocardia; species Nocardia sp. JCM 38205. The sequence goes on from NZ_JBYHFL010000006.1 coordinate 108,476, forward strand.
GGAGCCGACGGTGACCTCGGTGCCGTCGAAGGAGCGCACCGTGGCGGGCAGGACCGGGGTCGGTTCCGGGCCGATCGGCACCGGCGCCGCGTCGGCCAGCTGCGCGGTGGCCGGGCCGCGGCGGCCGTCGACGGCGCCCTGACTGCCGGCATCGCACCCGGTCGCCACCACCAGCACGCCGAGTGCGAGCACCGCGAGCAGCGCTCGGACCCACCCGGATCGGACACGGTCATACCTCATGAAGGCAAGCCTAACGGCGGGTCCGCCGGCGGTGCGGCCTCGGTCCGGCAGATCACAGCCGAATCCCCTGGCGCGCGGGCAATCCACCACGGCTAGTCGGTGCGCGCGCTCACATCGTCGAGCGCGGCGGCGATGGCCCGCGGCAGCTCGAGGGTCTCGGCGGCCAGCACGCCGGTCAACTGGCCGATATCGCGGGCGCCGACGAACATGCTCGCCACTCCGGGGCGGTCCCGGATCCAGGCCAGCGCGACCGCCAGCGGTGAGGTCGCCAACCCGTCCGCGGCGGTCACGAGTGCGTCCACCACGCGGGTGGCGCGGTCGTCGAGCCTGCCGCGGATCTCGGCGGCGGTGGCTTCATCGGCGCCGCGGGAATCGGCGGGAACCCCGTCGCGGTACTTGCCGGTGAGGATGCCGCCGGCCAGCGGTGCGGTGGCGATCATGCCGACGCCGTGGTGGGCCGCGGCGGGCACGGTGTCGTCCTCGGCGCTGCGCGCCAGCAGCGAATACGGCGTCTGGGTGACGGTGATCGGCGCCATCGCGGCCAGGCTCGCCAACTGCCAGGCGGTGAACCCACGCACCCCCGCGTACCGCACCCGGCCCGAACGCAGTGCCAACTCCACCGTGGCGGCCACCTCCTCGAGCGGGGTGCGCGGATCCCAGGCCGCGATGTGCCAGATGTCGAGATGATCGGTGCCCAGTTCGAGGAGGGTGCGATCCAGTTGCCGCAGCAGCGTCCGGCGTGAGGTGTCCACACCGATGCCCGGAACCTGCGGCAGCGGGGGTGTGCCGTCGGCGGCGGGCGGGGCGGGCCGCGGATGCAGACCCGCGCACCCGCTGAGCACCAGATCGTCGCGGGAGACCAGATCGCCGAGCAGATCGGCCAGGATCCGCTGGGCCGCGCCGCCGGCGTAGACCGGGGAGGTGTCGACCAGGGTGCCACCGGCCTCGACGAACGCCATCAACTGCACCGCCGCCTGGTCGGCATCGGTGCGGCTGCCCCAGGTGTGGGTGGCCAACCCGATCCGCGACACCCGCAGGCCGCTGCGACCGACCGTCCGCTGTTCCATCACCGTGTCCGCGCATTCGTCACGGCGCCAAGCGTAGAGCCTGATCCGCCGGTGCGGTCCCTCTCGCGCGCCGGGTCGCGCGTCGTGTGGGCCACACCGCAGGCGCCCAACCCCGTCCGGCGTCGTCGAGGTCGACACGGTACTGTCGCTGCGAGATAGCGGTCCGAACGCCGGGGTCACCCGCCGATGAACCAATCATCTTCTCGGAACGGACATTTCGGCGGCAGTACAGGAGGGTGAGTGATAGGCGAGTCGATGACCTGGCTCCAGGCGATAGTGCTCGGCCTGGTGCAGGGGCTGACCGAATTCCTGCCGATCTCTTCCTCCGGACATCTGCGGATCGTGTCGTCGGTGTTCTTCGGCGACGACGCGGGCGCCTCCTTCACCGCCGTCACCCAGCTCGGCACCGAGGCCGCGGTGCTGGTGTTCTTCGCCAAGGACATCTGGCGCATCGTGAAGGTGTGGTGTTCAACGGTGTTCGAGAAGCTGACCCAGCGTTCCCGCGAGACCGTGCCGCTCAGCGAACAGGTCACCACGAAACTGCCCGTGGTCACCGGATCCGGGCCACTCGGCTACGACCCCGACGCCGACGCGCAACGCGAACTCGACTACCGCATCGGCTGGTATGTGATCATCGCCACCATCCCGATCGGTGTGCTCGGGTTCCTGTTCAAAGACATCATCCGCACCGGTGCCCGCAACCTGTGGCTGGTGTCGTTCATGCTGATCGCGTTCGCGCTGGTGATCGCGGCCGCCGAGTATTACGGCCGCAAGACCCGCCCGATCGAACAGCTCACCACCCGCGACGGTCTGATCATGGGCTTGGCGCAGTGCCTGGCGCTGATCCCCGGCGTGTCCCGTTCCGGCGCCACCTCCAGCGCGGGTCTGTTCCTCGGTCTCGAACGCGAGGCCGCGGTGCGGTTCTCGTTCTTGCTCGCCATCCCCGCCGTCACCGCCTCGGGCCTGTTCAGCCTGCCCGACGCGTTCGAACCCGCAGGTGAGGGCCTCAATGCCAGCGGCGCGCAGCTGCTGGTGGCGACGCTCATCGCCTTCGCCGCCGGTTACGCCTCGGTCGCCTGGTTGTTGCGTTTCGTCAGCAATCACAGCCTCTACTGGTTCGTCGGCTACCGCATCGTCCTCGGTGTGGTCGTGATGGGTCTGCTCGCGGGCGGGGTGGTGTCGGCCACGTGATCGCTAGGCTGGCGCCATGACGGTGATTCTGCTGCGCCACGGTGTGTCGACCTCCAACACCGCGCACACACTGGCCGGCCGCAGCCCCGGCGTCGAACTCACCGACCGCGGCGCCGAACAAGCCCGCTCGGTAGCCGAACGCCTGGGCGGGCTCCCGATCCAGCAGATCGTGATCTCACCGATGCTGCGCTGTCAGCGCACCGTCGCCCCGCTGGCCGAGAAAACCGGCCTGGAACCGGTGGTGGAGGCTCGGCTGGCCGAAGTCGACTACGGCGAGTGGACCGGCCGGGCGATTTCCGAACTGCTGCAGGAACCGCTGTGGAAGGTCGTGCAACGGCACGCCTCCGGCGCGGTGTTCCCCGGCGGCGAAGGCCTCGCCGACGTCCAGACCCGCGCGGTGGCCGCGGTCCGCGAACACGACCGCACCCTGGCCGAGGCGCACGGCGGCGACGTGCTGTGGGTGGCGTGCACGCACGGCGACGTCATCAAATCGGTCCTCGCCGACGCGCTCGGGCTGCACCTGGACGGCTTCCAGCGCATCGTGGTCGAACCGGCCTCCATCAGCGTGGTCCGCTACACCCCGACCGCGCCGTATGTGACCCGGATCAACGATACCGGTCCCGATCTCGACGGCCTGGCCCCCGCACCCGCTCGTGCGTCCGCCGAGTCGGGTCCGGTGCCCGGGGGTGAGATCGGTGCGGCCGGGAACACGGATAATGGGAATGCGCGGCCCAGCGATTCCTTGTCATGAGTAGTCGGCCGAACCGGGCACTCGCGGCCGCGTCGACCCCGATACGGGCGCCGCGGGCCGAACATGATCACGTATCAGGAGGTGCATGTGTCACGAGCAATCCATGTATTTCGCACCCCCGAACGTTTCGTCGCCGGAACTGTCGGTGAGCCGGGCGATCGCGCGTTCTACCTGCAGGCCGTGCAAGAACCCCGGGTGGTCAGCGTGCTGCTGGAAAAGCAGCAGGTGAAGGTGCTCGCCGACCGCATGGGTCTGCTGCTGGACGAGGTGGCACGCCGCTTCGGCGCCGAGGTGCCCCCGCAAGCCGACGACGTCAGCGACAACGCGCCGCTGGTCACCCCGATCGACGCCGAGTTCCGGGTCGGCACCATGGGCCTGGGCTGGGACGCCGACGCCGGCGCGGTCGTGGTCGAACTGCTGGCGATCACCGAAACCGAGGTCGACGAATCGGTGGTGCTCGACGACACCGAGGAAGGCCCCGACGCGGTCCGGGTGTTCCTGACCCCGATGCAGGCCCGCGAATTCGCGCTGCGCTCGGCGCGCGTGATCGCGGCCGGACGCCCACCGTGCCCGCTGTGCGGGGAACCGCTGTCGGCGCGCGGGCACATGTGCGTGCGCACCAACGGCTACAAACGCGGCGACATCTTCGGCGCCACCGAGCTGGAGGAGTGAACCGTGCCCGCGGCAGGTGACGAGTTCACCACCGGCGAGCTGACGGTGATCGGGCGCGTGACCACCGCGAGCAACCTCACCCTCGTCTGCGATATCGGTGACGGCGAAGCCCCGCTGCGGGTGGTGTACAAGCCGGTGCGCGGGGAACAGCCGCTGTGGGATTTCCCCGACGGCACCCTCGCCGGCCGCGAAGTGGCCTCCTACCTGATCTCCCAGGCGCTGGGCTGGTCGGTGATCCCCGAGACGATCCTGCGGGATGGCCCGTTCGGGCCTGGCATGGTGCAGCGCTGGATCACCGCCGCCGACAACCACACCGACCGCGGTCACCGTCTCGACCTGGTCGACCTGTGCCCGCCGGGCGCGGTACCGGAGGGCTTCTGCGAGGTGCTGCGCGCACTCGATCCCGAAGGCAACGAGGTCTCACTCATCCACGCCGACGACCCGCGCCTGCACCGGATGGCGGTGCTGGATGTGCTGCTCAACAACGCCGACCGCAAGGGCGGGCACGCCCTGGAAGGCATCGACGGCCAGGTGTACGGCGTGGACCACGGCATCTGCCTGCACACCGAGCACAAACTGCGCACCGTGCTGTGGGGCTGGGCCGGTCGGCCCATCGACGACGCCCTGATCGCCGATATCGAATCCTTCACCAACGCCCTGCCGGGCGAGCTGGCCGACACCTTGTCCGCGCATATCACCGATGCCGAGATCGACGCGTTGCTCGATCGCGCCAAGCGGCTGCTCGACGAGCCGGTCATGCCTCTGCCGGTGACCGCGCGGCCCATTCCATGGCCGGCGTTCTGAGCATTCCCCGGGGCATCGGTTCTGCCTGAGCCAAACCCTTGACATCGCCGCGCGGCCGGTTTCGTGCAGGTCCGCGCCCGCGTATCGCATGCCGTGTCACGCGTGTGCGCCGGGGTGGGCGCCGACGGCCTCGACGCCACCTTTACCCTCGAAGAATGCAGTCCTGGTCCGATACCCCGATCCCGACGGTCCCCGGAGCAGGACCCCCGTTGCGGTTGTACGACACCGCCGACCGGCAGGTGCGCCCGGTGACTCCCGGCGCCACCGCCACCATGTACGTGTGCGGCATCACCCCCTACGACGCCACCCACCTCGGCCACGCCGCGACCTACCTCACCTTCGATCTGATCAACCGGATCTGGCGCGACCGCGGCCATGAGGTGCACTACGTGCAGAACGTCACCGACGTCGACGACCCGCTGTTCGAACGCGCCGCCCGCGACGGCGTCGACTGGCGCGAGCTGGGCACCAGCGAGATCGAGCTGTACCGCGAGGACATGACCGCGCTGCGGATCGTGCCGCCGCGCGACTACATCGGCGCCATCGAATCGGTCGACGAGGTGGTCGAGTTCGTCGGCAAACTCCTCGCCTCCGGCGCCGCCTACACCGTCGACGATGCCGAATTCCCCGATATCTACTTCCGCGCGGACGCCACCGAACAGTTCGGTTACGAATCCGGCTATGACCGGGCCACCATGGAGCGGTTGTTCGCCGAACGCGGCGGCGACCCGGACCGTCCGGGCAAACGCGACACCATCGACGCGCTGCTGTGGCGCGCGGCCCGCCCGGGTGAGCCGTCGTGGCCGTCGCCGTTCGGGCCGGGACGCCCGGGCTGGCATATCGAATGCGCTGCGATCGCGGTGAACCGGCTGGGCACCGAGTTCGACATCCAGGGCGGCGGTAGCGATCTGATCTACCCGCACCACGAGTACTCGGCCGCGCACGCCGAGGCGCTGGTCGCCGGCCGCCGCTTCGCCCGCCATTACGTCCACGCCGGGTTGATCGGTTTGGACGGGGAGAAGATGTCGAAGTCCAGGGGCAACCTGGTGCTGGTATCGAAGCTGCGCCGCGCCGGGGTGGATCCGGCCGCGATCCGGTTGGGGCTGCTGGCCGGCCATTACCGCCAGGACCGCATGTGGACCGACGCCGTGCTCGACGAGGCTGTGGCCCGGCTGGACCGCTGGCGCCGCGCTGCCGCCCTGCCCGCCGCGGGCGCAGCGACCGACACCATCGCCCGGCTGCGTCAGCACCTGGCCGACGATCTCGACACCCCCAAGGCGCTGGCCGCCATCGACAACTGGACCGATGAGGCCCTCACCTACGGCGGCACCGACACCGACGCCCCCGCCGCGATCGCGACCGCGGTGGACGCCCTGCTCGGCGTGCGCCTGTGAGCAGCTGAACCGAGCTATCCCGGGGCTTTCCTGCTGTCGAACACCGGTACCGCGCGCCGGGGCAGGAATGGCACGGACTGCTGATCCGGCAGCGTGAACTACGGAACCTCCTCGAACCGGCGTCAGCTCAGCGTGCGGAGGCCGCGGTGTCGATGCGCACCAGGACTTGTTCGGTGCCGTCTATCGCGAATCGGGCCGCGGCCGAACGGATGTAGCTGTTGAAGCGGGCCAGCTGCTGCGGGGTCAGCGGCTCGATGGAGGCGTTCCCGCTGCGCCAGCGCAGCCCGGTGCGCAGCCGCACCCGCGGATCGGCCTCGATGTTGCGCACCCAGTCCGCGCGGCGCCCGTGCACCGACACCAGCAGCATCTGCTCACCGTCGGTGATGCCGCGCGCCAGCGGTTTGCGCCGCGGGAGACCGGATTGCCTGCCGGTGGTTTCCAGCACCACCCAGAACGGGACGATCGGCGCCAAGAACTTCGCCCCCGGCCCGGATAGCCGCCAAAAGCGCAGGACCCCATCAGGTCTTGTCGACTGCGTCATCGCCTCACCCTAGCCGTATGCCGTGCGCCGGCAACAGTGTTCACCGCAACAGGTGTGCCGGCACACGATGCTGGGCAGGCCCGGGAGCGTTACGGCCACGACTGAGATGAGCTGTGGCGTCTTGGTCCGGGCGCCACAGGGCTGCCGGACGGAGCGGCGATCCAGCACCGCCGGCCGGTACATCCCGGCGCGTCCGAGGGACTAGGTGAGCGCTTCGATGGCGGTGGCGAACATCGTCTGCTTGATGGCGGCCAGGGTACCTGGATCCTTGGCGCCGAGCGGGGCGAGCAGCTGGGTTGCGGCGGAGACGAGTTCGCCTTCGGGTGCGGTGGCGTCGACGATGCCGGCGGCCGCGGCGTCCACACCGCCCCAGCGGCGGCCGGTGGTCATGGAAGCGACCGCGGCCTGCGGGGTGAGCTTGGCCTGGATCAGGGCCGCCATGCCGGGGGTGAACGGGATCCGGATATCGACCTCGGGGAAACAGAAGTAACCGCGGTCGGCGCGCATGACGCGGAAGTCGTGGGCGATGGCGAGCATCGCGCCGGCGCCGAAGGCGTGGCCCGGCATGGCCGCGGCGGTCGGCACACCGAGGGTGAGCACGCGCGCGAAGAGGCTGTGGACCTGGGCGACGTACCAGTCGGCGCGTTCGCCGTTGGCCGAAAGCCATTCCAGGTCCAGGCCGTTGGAGTAGAACTTGGCGCTCGCGGTGGTGACGAGGGCGTGGGCGCCGTCGGCGAGGACGGTGTCGAGGTGGGCGTTCAGCTCGTCGAGGAAGGTGGGGGAGAAGCGGTTCTCGCCGTCACCGAGATCGAGGACGGCGATCTTGTCGTGGTAGTCGAGGGCGGGCATCAGGGCTCCTTGTTCTTCGGGATGTGGTCGGGTGGTCCGACGTCGAGGACGGCGCGCACCGCCGCGTCCAGCTGCCGCCGGGCATGGGGTGCGTCGATCTGATGGCGGCGCAACAGGATCGCTGTGGGGAGATCGACCAGGCAGGTGGTGATGACGGCGACGGCGCGGCCGTCGCGGCGATCCCACATCGCCTGCGCCAGCCGAATCATCAAACCCACCAAGGCTCGATCGGTGCCTGCGAGTTCGTCGGCGATGGCCTCGGGCAGTTCGTCGCCGAGCAGCTGTTCGCGGGAGATGGTCAGCAACAGCGCCGAGGAGTCCGGGTGCTCGCGCGCGAACAGTGCGGGCGTGGCCGCGGCGGCGGCGACGGCGCGTACGCAGGCGGCGGAGCCCGGCTGCGGTGCGGCCGGGAGGACGGCGTCGACCTGCGCGGTCTGCAAGTCCAGAAACCGGTGTGCCGCCCGCAGCCAGGTCCGTGCCAGCAGCTCGGCCCGCGAGCCGAAGCTGTGGTAGATCGCGCCGTTGGAGATCCCGGTGGCGGTGGCGACGGCCCGGATGGTGACCGCGGCGGGACCGGAGCGCGCGGCCAGGTGTTCGGCGGCGTCGAGGACGGCGTCGGGGTCGTGGATGCGCGGGCGGGGCATGCCGCCACAATAACAGAGCGGGTGCTCTGTTATTGAGGTGTGATCGGCGCAGCCGTCACGTAGGTAGGCGAGTGCTGGTACCGCTGCCCGGGTGCCGCGCATCGTCGGTTCCCTGCGGCGTTCGGGTGTGCGGCGTCCTGTTCCCTTCCCGCGCTTAATGTTTCATCAGGTAACTGGTACCCGGTGGCACTCTGTAATCGGCGTCGCGACTCGGCTACCCTCGGGCCAGCCGACGACACGATGGGGTACCGTTCGGTCCTTCCACCCAGCCCATACCAGAAGAACGGCGCCGTATGTCACGAGTGGTCACCAAGGAGCAGTACTTTCACACCGGACTGGAAGTGCTGGCCGAACTCGGCTTCAAAAACCTCAATATCGGTGTGCTGTGCCGGCGCCTCGGTGTCACCAGCGGCTCCTTCTACCATCATTTCGGCAGTTGGCAGGGTTTCGTCGACGCCCTGCTCGACCATTGGGAAAACCGCCAGGTCCTGATCCTGCGCACCCTGAACTTCAATCAGGGCCATCCCGACGACGACATCCGCGCCATGTCCGATCTGGCGCTGGGCCTGCATCATGCCGCCGAAGCCGCCATCCGCGCGTGGGCGGCCAATGACGAATCGGTGAATCTGGCGGTCAAGCGGGTCGACGAATCCCGTCGGCGCACCGTGCACAAGGCGATCAAGGGTGTGGTGGGTGATGACGAGACCGCCGCTGTGGTCACCGAACTGGGGATGGCGATGCTGATCGGGTTCCAGCAGACCGCGACCGGTGAGCAGCCGATCGGACTGGACCGGCTGCTCACCGAGTACGCCCGCCTCATCTACACCCACGCCCGGCGGGTGGGCGCAGGCTCGTAGAGTGGAGTGATGGCGGGCGCGCTCGTCGTCGACCGATCACGGTGGCTGGGTCACCGCTGGCAGCGCCATGGCTTCGGCGCCGACGGCACGGATCTGGACGAGCTGCTGCTGCTCGGCATCCAGGACGGGCGACCCGATCGCGCGCTGCGATCGCTGCGAGCTCGTTCCGTGTCGGCGGGCATCGGTCCGGACGGGCCGCTGGTGGCGATGTGGTCGGTACGTGGGGCACCGCATGTGCATCGGCTGGATCGCCTCGACTTCGTCACCGCGGCCAATACGCCGCTGCCCACCGACTCCGGAGGCGCGGATCTGGTCGCCGCGGTGGAGGCCGTCGCCGAGGCGTTGCGTGCGGTGGTCACCGGTCCGATCTCGAAGTCCGACGCCAGCACTCGGGTCACCGAATGCGTGCCGGACACGTTGGTGAGCTGGTGTGAACGCTGCCAGGCGCGGCATGTGCCCGACGCATTGTTCCGGACCGCGGGCTGTCGGGCGCAGATCCTGGTGGGTTCGGATGATCGGCGCGGCACCGTGTTGCGGCCCGCGCCCGCGCATCCACGTGAGCGTCCGCGGCAGGCGCGCGCTCGGCTGCTCGACACCTTCTTCGGAATCAACGGCCCGACCACCCGAGCCCTCTTCGCCGAATGGCTCGGGGTCGAACCGGCGGATGTGGCCGGCGTGTGGAAGGCCGCCGATCTGGTGCCGGTCACCGTCGACGGGCGACGCTATAGCCTGCCCGCCGCCCTCGTCGACGATCTGCGCACCGCGGCGGCGGCCGAGGGCACGGTGCTGGTTCCGCCGCATGATCCGTATCTGCGGCACGCCGATCGTGTTCTGCTGGTGCCCGAGCCGGCCCGTCGCCGGCTGGTGTGGCGGCCGGTGTCGGCGCCCGGCGCGGTACTCGACGCCGGTGAGGTGGTGGGTATCTGGCGCTACCGGCGTGGTGAGAACCTCCTCACGGTGACCGGATTCGCCGCGCTGCCCGCGGGTCTGCGGCGCCGCGTCGAACGGGCCGCCGCCGTGGTGGCCGACGCGTCGGGTCTGCCCGATGTCGCGGTCGCCTTCGACGATCATCGCGCGGATGCGCGGTAGCAACACCGTCGATCGCTGGTTCGCACGGCGAACCAGCGGCGGTGCGACGACAATGGATCGATCAGCCGGTCGAGGAGGCAGCGATGAGACTCACCGCAGACGACGTCCGCGCGGTCACGTTCAGCAGGCCGCGGTTCGGTGCGCGCGGCTATCGGGAGGATGAGGTGGATGGTTTTCTCGACCGGGTCGAAGCCACCTTGCGTGGTACCGATCGGTTGACCCCGGCGGAGGTTCGTGACATCGCGTTCCGGCGGCCGCGTTTCGGTCAGCGTGGATACGACGAACAGGAAGTCGATGCCTTCCTGGACCTGGTGGAGAAGACTCTCACCCGATAGCGGCGTCGTTGCGCCACATCAGGATCCGCTGAGCAGGCCTGCGATGATCCGCGGGTGCCGAGACAGCGGCGGAGTTATCGCCGCAGATGCTGCTCGAGGGTGTCGATCGAGTCGATGCCGGCAAGGACGGTCCGCGCCCGGACCCGCCGCCCACCCTTGGGTGCGGGCGGGCAGATCGGTGCTCAGCGTGATCCGGACCAGTGGCGGCGACGGTGCACGCACCACCGTCAGCAGGCCCGGGTCGGGGTCGGGGGAAGTCGAGGCCGAGTGTCATGCATGGTTCACCTCTCGTGGTCGGTGAGGTGGGGGCGCTGCGGCGTTACCGCGGCGGCGTGCGACTGTGGTGCCGACTCCACGCCTGACCTGTGGAGCAGCGGTCAGTTCGGGGATCGGTTGGTCATCGCGGCGACGAGCCCGCCCAGTGGTGCGGCGGTGGCGTCGCGGTACTCGGTGGGGGTGATGACGCGGCGGTCGCGCAGCAGGCGCAGCGCGGTGGCGAGGTCGGCGTCGAGGCGCTGCCGGGCGGGGTCGGGGAGCGCGGCGACGGCGTCGAGGGCGCGTTGGTAGCGGTGGCTGCCCGGGGCGGGGCCGAGTGAGGTGGCGTGCAAGCCGGTGAATCCCAGCGCCAGCGCGACGAGCGTCAGGTACAACACGGGGGTGGGGGTGGTGCCGCCGGTGGCCGAGCCCCAGATCCGGCTTTCGAGCATCCCGATGCCGATAGCGGGGATGAAGCCGACGGTGAACACCACGCCGCCCCATATCGCGTCGGCGCCGGTGCCGTAGCCGCGCCAGGCGCGCACCCAACCGGTGATCTGGAGTCCGGCGCAGACGCCCATCAGTGTGCCGGCGATCATCCAGGCGGTGCGCGGGTGCGCGGAGCCGAGCCAGAACGCGACCACACCGGCGGCGGCGACGGTGACCGCGGCGGCGCAATACCAGCCACCACGCCACGGCAGGACCCGTCCGCGGACCCGGAGCAGCAGCTGAATGTGCGGATAGTCGGTGAACAGGTGCGCCTCGAGCGCCTCCCAGCTCGCTCCGAACAGGCGCCGCCGGTGCTGCGCCCATGCGGTCGCCGGCGCCGATTCCGCTGATACGACACTCATCTAGGCCTCCCACCTGCCCGCCGCCAGTGTGACAGCTGGTCATTGCCTGTTCGAGCGGCACACCAGCGGGCGGGGTGGCTGGTACTCGCCGACCAGGACGGGGGCGCTGTGACGTCGCGGTCAGTGCAGGTGGATCGGCATGTGCACGAGCCCGTGCAGGGCCAGCCCGTCGCGGGGGACGGGGGTGGCGGCGAGGGCGAGGCCGGGGAAGCGGCGTAGCAGGGCGGGGAAGGCGATCTGGGCTTCGAGGCGGGCCAGGGGCGCGCCGAGGCAGTAGTGGATGCCGCCGCCGAAGGACAGCGGTGGTTCGCCGTCGCGGTCCAGTCGCAGGTGGTGTGGGTGGTCGAAGATGTCGGGGTCGTGGTTGGCGGCGCCGAGCAGCATGACCACGCGCCGGCCGGCGTCGAGGTGGAGTCCGGCGACGTCGATGGCTTCGGGTGCGGTGCGTGGGGTGAGCAGCTGCACGGGGGAGTTGTAGCGCAGCAGTTCCTCGACCGCGGTGGTGGCCAGTTCGGGGCGTTCACGCAACTGCTGGGCTTGGCCGGGGTGGTCGAGCAGGGCGCGCAGGCCGTTGGCGAGCAGGCCGGTGGTGGTTTCGAATCCGGCGGCGAACAGCAGCGCGGCCATGGTGATCAGTTCGTCGTCGGGCAGTCCGTCGTCGGGGGCGGCGAGCGCGGAGAGCAGATCGTCGGCGGGTTCGCGGCGGCGGCGGGCGATCAGTTCGCGCAGGTAGTCGGTGATGGTGTCGGCCGCGGTGTCGGCGGCGGCGACGGTGGGTTCGTCGAGCCGGTCCAGGACCGCGGTCCAGTCCCGCACCAGTGGCTGGAAGCGCATCCGGTCGGCTGCGGGGATGCCGAGCAGTTCACCGATCACGGTGACCGGCAAGGGGAATGCGAATTCGTCGATGAAGTCGATCGGGCCGTTCATCGCGGCGGTGTGCATCCGGTCGAGCAGCCCGTCGACCAGTTTCTCGATCGCCGGCCGCAGCCCAGCGACTCGTCTGCTGGTGAACGCGCCGGACACCAGCCGCCGCAGCCGGGTGTGTTCGGGCGGGTTGGCCACCAGCATGCTGCCGAAGATCAACCGCAACCCGGGCGGCCGCTGCTGCCAGTGCGGGAATCCGTTGGCGGCAAGCGAGGTTTCCGGCCGTTTGCGGAGCCGATGGTCGCGTGCCAGTGCCGACACCACACGGTATCCGGTGACCACGATGGTCCCGTCGGGGGCGACAACCGCCGGTCCGCAGGCCCGTAGCTGCTCATACAGCGGGTAGGGGTCGGCGCGGCCTTCGGGTTCGGCGAGCTGCATCAACACTTTTCCCACGATGTGCGCCGTGTCCGCGCTCATGCACGCCCCCTGGTCCGTCGTGACAACGCTCCCCGACGAGGCTACCGGCTGTACGCGGCCCGCGCCGCCGCCTCCGCGCCGGGACCTGATGCGGTTGTGTCTTTCTCCAATCGGTGCCGGGCGTCGCGGTGGGAATGCTCGGATTCGCGGTCGATGCGGTCCGCGCGGGTGTCCGGAACTTCTAGCGTCGCGACGAGTTTCGAATCTGAACCGGTGAGTTCCAGTGCGATCGATGCGGTGGCTTGCCGGGGTGCGTGAGAGGACGACACATGGGTTGGGCAATACGACGGGCCGCGCAGGCCGCAGCGGTGCTCGCGGGATCGGCGCTGCTGGCCGCCGGGCCGCTACCACCGGGGAACGCGGCACCCGAGCCGGCGGTGACCGAACAGCAACTGGCGGACCAGATCAACGCCACACAGCCGGGCGCAGCGCAGGCCGGTGCGGTGTCGGGTAGCGCGGGCGCGCCGGCCAGCCGGTCGATGGTCGCGGCCGGGCCGGGCCCGGAGGCGACGGCCGCGCTGGCCGCCTTCGCCTACGGTCTGCTGCATCCGAATGCGGCGCCGCCGGGCGCCAACGACTGGAATTGCCGCCCCACTCCGCAGCATCCGCGTCCGGTGGTGTTGATGCACGGGTCGTGGATGAACGCCTATGACAGTTTCGCGTACCTGTCGGCGCGTCTGGCGCGGGCGGGTTTCTGTGTGTTCGCCCTCAATTACGGGCAGTTGGGTGTGCTCGAGGGCGGCGGTCTCGGTCCGCTGATGCCGGGCCGCAACGCGGTGGGGCCGATGGCGCAATCGGCGCGTCAGCTCGCCGATTTCGTGGATCGGGTGCTGGGGGAGACGGGCGCGGAATCGGTCGATATCGTCGCCCATTCCCAGGGCGGTACCGTGGCCGCCCACTACCTGAAATTCGAGGGCGGCGACACCGACGTGGACCGGCTGATCACCCTCGGCGCCACCCATCACGGCACCAGCCTGCTCGGCATCGCCGCGCTCGGACGCGCAATCAATGATCTCGGCCTGGACATCCTCGGGTTCAATCAGCTGTTCGTCGGCCCCGCCAATATCGAGCAGGTCATCGGATCCCCATTTCTGCACGCGCTCAATGCCGGCGGTGACACTGTCGCCGGTGTCGACTACACCGTGATCGCCTCCCGCTGGGATGAAATCGTCAACCCCTACGATCTGACGTTCCTGCGGCCCGGCCCCGGCGCGACCGTCGCCAACCTGACGGTGCAGGACGGCTGCGAACAGGATCTGTCCGATCACCTGACGATGATGTACTCCCCGCGCGCGATGTCGATGGTGCTGCGTGCCCTCGACCCCGCCGCGCACCCGGAGCTGGTGTGCGCCTTCAATCCGTGGCTGATCGGTGGCGGCGGCGGGCTCTGACGGTGCGGGCCGGGCGACTAGGCGGACGCGGCTGCGCGGCGCAGCGCGTCGAGGGTGGTCTCGGGTGAGGTGTTGAAGCAGAACCGGATTCCCGGGGCCTCCTCGACGAGGACGTTGACCAGGCGTTCGAACAGCAGAGTGTGCTCGGGGAGGGCCCGCACCGCACCGCCGAGCATGACGAGGTCGAACGTCTGGGCGGCCAGCAGCTCGCGGACTGTGGATTCGGCCTGGGCGGGTGAGGCCTGCACCATGCAGGGCGTGACATCGAATTCGGTGTCGCGGAGGGCGGCGTTGGCGGCGTCGACCCTGGCCGTGAGTTCGGCCTCGTCCAGGCCCGGGTTTCGACCGTAATCCATGGCGTGTGGATGCAATCCGATGGTCAGGGCTCGCAGGCGGGCGGGTGGTTCGGACACTCGTCGATACCTCCAGGAAGGGTGTGTGACCGCCCGTCCGCATGAGACGATGGGCCCTGTTCACCCCGATATAGCTTTAACAACAAAGGTATTTTAGGGAGAAAGGTATGTCAACCGACGACGCTCTGTCGCTGGACGACAGTGTCCGGGCCATGGTGCTGCTCATGCCGCGCCTGGTCGGCCGCGCGAAACGCCTGCCGGTGCCCGAAGCGCTGCGATCGTTCGATCTGGCACCCCGGCACCTGTCGCTGCTGACCTACGTCCTGTTCGACGGACCGCTCACCGTCAACGAACTGGCGAAGCGACTCGAGGTCGCGCCCACCACGGTGAGCTTGATGGTCGGCGATCTCAGCCGCCAAGGCGTCCTGGACCGCCGCACCGACGACAACGACCGCCGCCGCACCCTGGTCGCCATCGCCGACGCGCACCGCGAAGCGGTAACGGCCTGGCTCGGTGGTGCGGATCGGGGATGGCGTGCCGCGCTGGGACCGCTGACCGCCGACCAGCGCGCCTTGGTCATCGCCACACTCCGCGCCTATGAGGAGGCCGTCGCTTCCGAGTGAGCGTGGCCGCCGGTGACGTGCCGCTACTGGTGTCCGGTCCAGTCGTAGCTCAGGGCCGCGGCGCGGCTCCACTGCCGGTAACCACGGTCGCGGCCGGCGGCCGAAACGGCAGGCTCCCAGCGCCCGGCGATATGGCGGTTACGGCGCAGCCCATCCACATCGGGCCACAACCCGACCGCCAGCCCCGCCGCGTAGGCCGCACCAAGTGAGACGGTTTCGGCGAACAGCGGCCGCTGCACCGGCACCCCGAGCGCATCGGAGATCTGTTGCATCAGCAGATTGTTCGAGGTCATGCCGCCGTCCACGCGCAGTTCGGTCAGGGGCCTTCCGGTGTCGGCGTTCAATGCCTCGACGACCTCCCTGGTCTGCCATGCCGTGGCTTCCAGCACCGCCCGCGCCACATGCCCGCGGGTGATGTAGGAGGTCAGCCCGGCGATCACCCCGCGCGCTTCGGCCTGCCAGCGGGGCGCGAACAATCCCGAAAACGCAGGCACCACCGAGCATCCACCATTGTCGGCGACGGTGGCGGCGAGCGTTTCGATCTCGGGTGCGAAGTCGATGAGCCCGAGCCGGTCACGCAGCCACTGCACCAGCGAACCGGTCGAGGCGATCGAACCTTCCAGCGCGTAGTGGGCGGGCTCGTCACCGAGCCGGAAACCCACCGTCGTCAGCAACCCGTGCTGTGACCGCACCGGCGCGGTACCGGTATTCGACAGCAGGAAAGCCCCGGTGCCATACGTGCATTTGGTTTCCCCGGCCGCGAAACAGGTCTGCCCCACCAGCGCGGCCTGCTGATCACCCAGCGCGGCCGCTATCGGGATACCGGACGGCTCGATCACGGTCCGGCCGTACACCTCGGCGCTGGAACGGATCTCGGGCAGCATCGCCCGCGGGATATCGAAGAACTCCAGCAGCCGCCGATCCCAGTCGAGGGTGTGCAGGTTCATCAGCATGGTGCGCCCGGCGTTGCTGACGTCGGTGACGTGCACGCCGCCGGTGAGGTTCCAGATCAGCCAGCTGTCCATGGTGCCGAACAGGATGTCGCCGCGTTCGGCGCCCGCGCGCAGGCGTTCGTCGCGGTCGAGTAGCCAGCGGATGCGGGGGGCGGCGAAATAGCCGAGCAGCGGTAGCCCACTGAGTTCGCTCACCTCGTCGACCCCGGGCCTGGCGGACAGGTGCGCGACGAGGTCGTCGGTTCGGGTGTCCTGCCAGACAATGGCATTGCCCACCGGGCGGCCGGTGCGCCGATCCCACAGCACCGTCGTCTCACGTTGATTGGCGATCCCGATCCCCACCACCTGCCCGGCACCGATCCCGGCCGCGGTGATCGCCCGCCCGATCAACGCCTGCACCTGGCGGCGCACCTCGTTCGCATCGTGTTCGACCTGCCCGGCCGCCGGATACAGCTGACGATGCTCACGCTGCAGCACCGACACCAGCTGCCCGGCCGCGTCGTAGACGATGGCGCGACTCGACGTCGTGCCCTGATCGACGGCCAGCACATACCGGTTGCTTGCCCGCCGCGGCGCCCTCATCGCCGCACCCGCGCCCGATCGGCGGCGATATCGGCCGAGATCGCCGCCGCTGCCGACCGCACCACCTCAACCAGCCCCGCCCGCGCGGCACCGCTCACCCGGTCGACCGACCCCACCACACCGATCGCGCCGACGACGCGTCCACCGGGATCGCGCACCGGCGCCGCCACCGACGCGCGTTCGGCCGCGAATTCACCGACGTCGATGGCGAACCCCTGCGCCCGCGCCTGCGCGATCTCGGCGTGCAGCGCACGCGGTGCGGTGATCGTGCGGTGGGTGTAGCCGGGCAGTTCGCCGCCACGTTCGGCGAGGCCGGGTGTGTAGGCGAGCAGCACCTTGCCCAGCGCCGTCGCATGCAACGGCAGCACCACACCCACCCGCAGCCGCTGCGGCGACCGATCGGGGCGGAACACGTGATGCACGATCTGCACCCCCTCATCGTGTACCGCACCCATCCGCACCGATTCCCCCGACCGCGCAGCCAGAGTGTCGGCCCAGTTCATCGCATACGAGCGCAGCACATTGGTGTCCATACCCGCCCCGGAGGGCGCCGCACCCATCCGGTACTTCCCGGTGCGCGCATCCTGGGTCACATACCCCACCCCGTGCAGGGTGCGCAGCAACCCGTGCACCGTGGCCTTCGGCAGCCCCAGCGCACCCGCCACCTCGCTCACCCCGATACCGAACGGCGCCTGCGCCACCAGCGCCATGATCGCGGCGGCTCGCTCGATCGACTGAATGGGTCCGGGCACCCCACCACCGTAGCGGGTGAACCGTTCGACATTGTCGAACGCACCCCGTTGTGGGCAGTGGCGAGGCTGCCTACGTTCGGCGGTGGCCGCTCCTGCGACGGGGCAGCGAGCCCCGACCGCGGAGAACAGATGACCGACTTCATCGGCGCCCTCGACCAAGGCACCACGAGCACCCGATTCCTGGTCTTCGACCACACCGGAACCGTCGTCGCCGGCCACCAGCTCGAACACCAGCAGATCCTGCCGCGCCCCGGCTGGGTCGAACACGACCCGCTCGACATCTGGGAACGCAGCTGCACCGTCATCCGGACCGCCCTGGACCGCCACGGCCTGCGCTCGAGCGACCTCGCCGCCATCGGACTGACCAACCAACGCGAAACCACCGTCATCTGGGACCGTCACACCGGCCGCCCGCACCACAACGCCATCGTCTGGCAAGACACCCGCACCGACCGCATCGCCGCCGAACTCGACGCCACCGCGGGCCCACTCATCCGCCACCGCACCGGACTGCCACCGGCCACCTACTTCTCCGGCGGCAAAATCCGCTGGCTGCTCGACACCCAGCCGGGCCTGCGCGCCGCCGCCGAACGCGGCGACGCCCTCGCCGGCACCATCGACACCTGGCTGCTGTGGAACCTCACCGGCGGCACCCGCGGCGGCATCCACCGCACCGACGTCACCAACGCCGCCCGCACCATGCTCATGGACCTCGACACCCTCGACTGGGACGACGAACTGCTCACCCTGTTCGACATCCCCCGCGCCATGCTGCCCACCATCACCGCCTCCGCCCACCCCACCCACTACCGACACACCCACCCCGACGGCCCCCTCGCCGCCGCCGTCCCTATCGCCGCCGCCCTCGGCGACCAGCAGGCCGCCATGATCGGACAGGTCTGCTTCGACCCCGGCCAAGCCAAGAACACCTACGGCACCGGCAATTTCCTGCTCCTCAACACCGGCACCACCCCCGTCCGATCGACCAACGGCCTGCTCACCACCGTCTGCTACCAACTCGGCGACCAACCCGCCGTCTACGCCCTCGAAGGCTCCATCGCCGTCACCGGATCCGCCGTCCAATGGCTCCGCGACCAACTCGGCATCATCCCCGCCGCCGCCCACAGCGAAACACTCGCCGCGCAAGTCACCGACAACGGCGGCGTCTACTTCGTGCCCGCCTTCTCCGGCCTGTTCGCCCCGCACTGGCGCTCCGACGCCCGCGGCGCCATCGTCGGCCTCACCCGCTACGCCACCAGCGCCCACATCGCCCGCGCCACCCTCGAAGCCATCGGCTACCAAACCCGCGACGTCATCGACGCCATGACCAGCGACTCCGGCGTCGACCTGCACGTACTGCGCGTCGACGGCGGCGTCACCGCCAACGACCTGTGCATGCAGATCCAAGCCGACATCCTCGGCGTCCCCGTCAGCCGCCCCGTCATCACCGAAACCACCGCCCTCGGCGCCGCCTACGCCGCGGGCCTGGCCACCGGCTACTGGCGCGACACCGGCGAACTACGCCGGCACTGGCGCGAAGACACCCGCTGGCACCCCACCTGGACCGAACAGCAACGCGCCGACGGCTACTCGGGCTGGACCGAAGCCGTCGGCCGCACCCTCGACCGGTCCACCCCCCTGACCACCACCTACTAACCAGAAAGACACCCCCATGACCGGCCGCACGCTCACCACACCCCTGCCGCTCAACCCCACCACCCGCGCCCACGCCCTGCACACCATGGCCACCACCGAACTCGACGTCCTCGTCATCGGTGCGGGCGTCGTCGGCGCGGGCACCGCCCTCGACGCCGTCACCCGCGGCCTGCGCGTCGGCCTCGTCGAAGCCCGCGACTACGCCTCCGGCACCTCCAGCCGCTCCTCCAAACTCATCCACGGCGGCCTGCGCTACCTCAAACAACTCGACTTCGGCCTCGTCTTCGAAGCGCTACGCGAACGCTCCCTCATCCTCGACACCCTCGCCCCGCACCTGGCCACCCCCGTCGAATTCGTCTACCCCCTGCAACGCCCACTACTGGACCGCGCCTGGGCAGGCGCAGGCATCGGCGTCTACGACATCCTCGGCGCCGGCCGCGGCGTGCCCGCCCACCACCGCCACCTCGGCCGCCGCGCCACCCTCGACCGATTCCCCGGCGCCAAACGCGACCGCATCCGCGGCGGCGTCAGCTTCTACGAAGGCCAGATCGACGACGCCCGCCACACCATGATGCTGGCCCGCACCGCCGCCACCCACGGCGCCCTCTGCGCCTCCAGCACCCGCGTCATCGACTTCCTCCGCGACGGCGACACCATCACCGGCGCCGTCGTCGAAGACCTCGAAACCGGGCACCGCTTCGACATCCGCGCCACCCGCGTCATCAACGCCGCAGGCCCATGGACCGACGACATCCAGGCCATGCTCGACGCCACCCCCCAATTCCGGATCCGCACCTCCAAAGGCGTCCACATCGTCGTCCCACGCGACCGCATCGACGCCACCACCGGGCTCATCACCGAAACCGACAAGAGCCTGCTGTTCGTCATCCCGTGCCCCTGGAGCGACCAACACTGGGTCATCGGCACCACCGACACCCCCTGGGACCACGACCTGGCCCACCCCGCCGCCACCCGCGCCGACATCGACTACATCCTCACCCAGGTCAACCGGCTACTGGAAAACCCCATCGGCCACGACGACATCGTCGGCGTCTACACCGGACTACGCCCCCTGCTCGCGGGCAACACCGACCAGACCACCGCACTCTCACGCGAACACGCCGTCGTCACCCCGGTCCCCGGGCTCGTCCTCGTCGCCGGCGGCAAATACACCACCTACCGCGTCATGGCCGCCGACGCCGTCGACGCCGCCATCGCCGGCCTCCCGCAACGCATCGGCCCCAGCCGCACCCACACCGTCCCACTCGTCGGCGCCCACGGCTACACCGAACTGTCACTGTCGCGCGCCCGCCTCGCCGACGAGATGCGGTTGCCCCCGGCCACCATCGACCACCTGCTCGGCCGCTACGGCAGCGCCGTCACCGAAATCCGCGACCTCATCACCGTCGACCCCACCCTCGCCCGCCCCCTCGGCACCACCCCCTACCTGCGCGCCGAGATCGTCTACGCCGTCACCCACGAAGGCGCCCTGCACCTCGACGACATCCTCACCCGCCGCACCCACCTGTCCATCGAAACCCCCGACCGCGGCACCGCCGTCGCCGCCGAAGCCGCCGCCCTCGCCGCACCCCACCTCGGCTGGGACAGCACCGACATCGCCCGCGAAATCGAGCGCTACACCACCCGCGTCGCCGCCGAACTCGACGCCCAACACCAGCCCGACGACGCCACCGCCGACGCCATCCGCCGCACCGCACCCGACTCCCGCGCCACACCCGTCGACGCCTGAGCATCTGCTGTCCCGCGTAACCGGCCGTTCGTTGCGGGCCGCGCAGCCCGCTGACACCCCGGCACCGCGCGCCCCCACCCGAGGCGGGCGGCGCCGGGGGACAGGGGAGTCACCGAATACCGAACACACAACATCGGCCCGACCCCCGAACACACTGCTGGGCAGCACCGCGAACACATGGCAGCATCAGCACCGTGAGCACACCCGCCACCGAGCAACATCTGCGCGACCTGGCCAGGCTCCGGCGCGTGCGCGACCGCATCGACCGCGAATACGCCCAACCCCTCGACGTCGAAGCCCTCGCCCGCGACGCCCACATGTCCGCAGGCCACCTCAGCCGCCAGTTCAAACAGGCCTACGGCGAATCCCCCTACTCCTACCTCATGACCCGCCGCATCGAACGCGCCATGGCCCTGCTGCGCGCCGGCGAACTCAGCGTCACCGAAGTCTGCTTCGCCGTCGGCTGCCAATCCCTCGGCACCTTCAGCACCCGCTTCACCGAACTCGTCGGCATGCCACCCAGCGCCTACCGCCGCGAAGCCGCCCACACCGACGGCATGCCCTCCTGCGTCGCCAAAAAGGTCACCAGACCGATCAGGAATCGAGAAGCGCCGCTCTCACCACAGCAATTAGCGTGACCACCATGACCAACGACCTCACCATCGCCCAAACCTACCTACCGCACACCGACCCAGAAGCCGCCATCGGCTTCTACCGCGACGTCCTCGGATTCGAAGTCCGCAACGACGTCGGCTACCAAGGCATGCACTGGATCACCGTCGGCCCACCCGACCAACCGGCCACCTCGATCGTGCTCTACCCACCCGAAGCCGACCCCGGCGTCACCGACGACGAACGCCGCACCATCACCGAAATGATGGCCAAAGGCACCTACGCCAGCCTCAACCTCGCCACCAAAGACGTCGACGGCGTCTTCGACCAACTCCAAGCCAACGGCGCCGAAGTAGTCCAGGAACCCACCGACCAGCCCTACGGCATCCGCGACTGCGCCATCCGCGACCCCTCGGGCAACCTGCTGCGCATCCAGCAGATCAGCTGACCCACCGACCCCGCACCGGCAGCAACCACACAGCATCCACCGGTGCGGGGAATCGGCACGCCACCACCGGCGCACCGCATACGATCACGCACAACACCCGCTCGGCCCGCACCGGCCGCGTTCGCGAACAGATGGAGACCTCACCATGAGCCCGGCCACGACCAAGGACACCGCACCGGCCGCCCTGCCCCTGGCCGACAGCCACGACACCATCCGTGTCCAAGGCGCCCGCGAGAACAACCTCAAAGACATCAGCGTCGACATCCCCAAACGCCGCCTCACCGTCTTCACCGGCGTCTCCGGCTCCGGCAAGAGCTCACTGGTCTTCTCCACCATCGCCGCCGAATCCCAGCGGATGATCAACGAAACCTACAGCGCCTTCGTCCAAGGGTTCATGCCCAACCTCGCCCGCCCCGACGTCGACGCCCTCGATGGCCTCACCACCGCCATCATCGTCGACCAAGAACGCATGGGCGCCAACGTCCGCTCCACCGTCGGCACCGCCACCGACGCCAACGCCCTGCTGCGCATCCTGTTCAGCCGCCTCGGCACACCCCGCATCGGCTCACCCCAAGCGTTCTCCTTCAACGTCGCCTCCATCAGCGGCGCAGGCGCGGTCACCATCGAAAAAGCCGGGCACACCGTCAAAGAACGCCGCAGCTTCAGCATCACCGGCGGCATGTGCCCACGCTGCGAAGGCATGGGCAAAGTCTCCGACTTCGACCTCACCCAGCTCTACGACGACAGCAAATCCCTGCGCGAAGGCGCCCTCACCATCCCCGGCTACAGCATGGACGGCTGGTACGGACGCATCTTCATGGGCTCCGGCTTCCTCGACCCCGACAAGCCCATCCGCAAATACACCAAACGCGAACTCAACGACCTGCTCTACAAAGAACCCACCCGCATCAAGGTCGACAACGTCAACGTCACCTACGAAGGCCTCATCCCACGCATCCAGAAATCGTTCCTGTCCAAAGACCGCGAAGCGATGCAACCCCACATCCGCGCCTTCGTCGACCGCGCCATCACCTTCACCACCTGCCCCGAATGCGACGGCACCCGCCTCACCGAAGCCGCCCGCTCCTCCAAGATCAACGGCATCTCCATCGCCGACGCCTGCGCCATGCAGATCAGCGACCTCGCCGACTGGGTCCGCGACCTCGACGAACCCTCCGTCGCACCACTGCTCACCACCCTGCGCCACACCCTCGAAGGCTTCGTCGAAATCGGCCTCGGCTACCTGTCCCTCGACCGCCCCGCAGGCACCCTCTCCGGCGGAGAAGCCCAACGCACCAAGATGATCCGCCACCTCGGCTCCGCCCTCACCGACGTCACCTACGTCTTCGACGAACCCACCATCGGCCTGCACCCGCACGACATCCAACGCATGAACGACCTGCTGCTGCGGCTGCGCGACAAAGGCAACACCGTGCTCGTCGTCGAACACAAACCCGAAGCCATCGCCATCGCCGACCACATCATCGACCTCGGCCCCGGCGCGGGCACCGGCGGCGGAACAGTCTGCTACGAAGGCGATATCGACGGCCTGCGCGCCAGCGACACCCTCACCGGCCGCCACCTCGGCTACCGCGCCACCCTCAAAGAAACCGTGCGCACACCCGACGGCGCCCTCGAAATCCGCGGCGCGAACCAGAACAACCTCGTCGACGTCGACGTCGACATCCCCACCGGCGTACTCACCGTCGTCACCGGCGTCGCCGGCTCCGGCAAGAGCTCCCTCATCCACGGCAACCTCGCCCGCCGCGACGGCGTCGTCGTCATCGACCAAGGCGCCATCAAAGGCTCCCGCCGCTCCAACCCCGCCACCTACACCGGCCTGCTCGACCCCATCCGCAAAGCCTTCGCCAAAGCCAACGGCGTCAAACCCGCACTGTTCTCGGCCAACTCCGAAGGCGCCTGCCCCGCCTGCAACGGCGCCGGCGTCATCTACACCGACCTCGGCATGATGGCCACCATGGAAACCCCCTGCGAGGAATGCGAGGGCAAACGTTTCCTCGCCGAAGTGCTCGACTACAAGCTCGGCGGCCGCGACATCAGCGAAGTCCTCGCCATGCCCGTCGCCGAAGCCGAAGATTTCTTCGGCTCCGGCGAAGCCCGCACCCCCGCCGCACACAAGATCCTGCAACGCCTCGCCGACGTCGGCCTCGGCTACCTCACCATCGGGCAACCACTGACCACCCTGTCCGGCGGCGAACGCCAACGCCTCAAACTGGCCACCCACATGGGGGAGAAGGGCGGGGTCTACATCCTCGACGAACCCACCACCGGCCTGCACCTCGCCGACGTCGACAACCTGCTCGGCCTGCTCGACCGGCTCGTCGACGCCGGCAAAACCGTCATCGTCATCGAACACCACCAAGCCGTGATGGCCCACGCCGACTGGATCATCGACCTCGGCCCCGGCGCAGGCCACGACGGCGGCAAAGTCGTCTTCGAAGGCACCCCCGCCGACCTCGTCGCCGACCGCTCCACCCTCACCGGCGAACACCTCGCCGACTACGTGGGAGCCTGACCCACCCATCGCCGCCCGCCGTCCGAACACCCGATACCCGACGGCGGGGCGCCGAGGTAAGACTCGCCCCGTCGAGCGACACCAATAGGGCATGGCCACTTCCACGCGCCCACACCCCGACCCGCCCCAACCACGGTGCCCATCGACCGACATCCGCGACTGGCGCAGACGATGGCTGGTGGCGTCCGGATTCCCGCCGTGGTTGGCTGACACCGTGGCCTCCGATCCCACCATCGACCTCCTCGCGCTGGCCCAACTCGTCGACCAGGGCTGCACACCGGAACTGGCGGTGCGCATCCTCGCGCCGATGCCAGGAATCGAGACCCCGCCGTGAGCACCGTCAACCCCACCACCGCCGACGCCACCCGCCCACAGACCGATCAGGAATGGCTGACCGATCTCACCGACGACGGCCCCGCCGGCCACCACGCCATCGCCCGCCTGCGCGAAGTCCTGCTACGCGCCACCCGCCACCAGATCTGGCGGCTACGCCACCTGCTGACCGGTGCAGGCGCCGACGAACTCGAAGATCTCGCCCAACAATGCGCCGACGACGCCGTGATCGCCGTACTGCGCCAACTCCCGACCTTCCAAGGCCGCAGCCGATTCACCACCTGGGCCTACAAATTCGGCGTACACCACGCCGGAGTCGCGGTACGCCGCCAGGCCTGGCGGCACCGGGAAATACTGCTGCCCGACGCCCTGACATCGATCGCCGACAGATCGCCCACGCCGGACGCCGTCTTCGACGCCACCGAACTCGGCCGCGCGGTAGAAGCCGCCATCGTCGGCGAGCTCACCCCGCATCAACGGCGCATCCTGCTGGCCCTGGTGGTGGAGCAGGTGCCGATCGACGTGCTGGCCGAACGTCTCGGCAGCACCCGCAACGCCCTCTACAAAACCCTGCACGACGCCCGTCGCCGGCTGCGAACCGCCCTCATCGCCAGCGGACATCTCGACACCCGCACCGATCGGAGCATCCCATGACCGATCCGCACACCGGCCCCGGCGCCGACATCATCGCCGCACTGCTGGCCGATACCAGCCCCTACCTGTCCTGCGACGAATGCTTCGAGCGGATCGACGAATACGTCGAACGCCGCATCGCCGACCCGAGCTACGACGACCTCGCCATGCGCGTGCACCTGGCCGGATGCGGCGCGTGCGCCGAAGAGGCAGCGGCCCTGCACGATTTGCTCGCCGGACATCACGAACCGCGGCAGTAGCGGCGCGAAAACTTCGCCGCTCGCAGGTAAGACCGGCCCCGCCGCCGCCACTAACACTGTGGACCGGTTGCGCTCGGCAGGAAGCCGAGCGCACCCCACCGGGGCCGGTCGTCCCTCGCATCGTTGTCAGGAGAAACGAATGACTGCGCAAGCCACCAGCACCCAGCACACCGCCGGCCTCACCGAACCCGGCTATCAAGCGTTCTGGGCCTTGCGGCTCGGATTCGGCGTACTGCCCATCCTGTTCGGGCTCGACAAATTCGCCAACGTTCTCACCGATGACTGGACTCGTTACCTCGCTGGATTCGTGAACGACCTCGTTCCCGGCGATGCGGCCACTGCGATGAACATCGTCGGGGTGATCGAAATCGTCGCCGGGATCGCCGTGCTCGTGTTCCCGCGCCTGGGTGCGCCGCTCGTCGCGGCCTGGCTCGGCGGGATCATCGTCAACCTGCTGATCGTCGGCGGCTATGGCGATATCGCTCTGCGCGACTTCGGCCTGATGGCCGCGGCCCTGGTCCTGACCCGCCTGGCGTGGGCCTATCCGAATGGACTGCCTACCCGGCAATCGTGATATCCGGCCGCAAGTAGTCGGCACGGCGACGGAGAACCCTCCCTATATTTGTCACAGTGACGAATATAGGGAGGGTTCTGTTGCATCAGGGGAGTGGGCCGAACCGAGCCCTGCCCGACAATGTGGTGCGAGCTCGGCGCGATATCGGGCGTCGAGTAGGCACTTCGCGCACATCGGCACGCGATGCCGCGCTCCAGAGGCGGTGCGCTGCTTCCGGCCTCGCACGGGGCGGCCCACAGAGATCCGAACGACCACACACCACAGCGCCGCGACCTGACATAACGCCGTCGCAGGCTGCGCGTGCCAAGAACGACAGCAACTGCATACAGACGACGAGTGCATGCGTTGTCGAGCAGTGACCCTTCGCGGGCGCGGAACCTCGGCGGGCACCTGCTCGTGAACGTCATCTTCAGTGCGGCAGTCGGAGCTGATCCGCCCCTTCCGGCCGCGCCGTAGAACTACCGATAATCAACATTACGTCAACTAGTCGGGATCAGGGCCATCCCCTCCGAGCCGGTCGCTATCGTCACCGTGTGTCACAGATCGACGGCCCGCGGCGTCTAGTTGAGTGACACACGGGCCGATCAGCGGACAGGAGTGACGGATGGACAGTGCACCGGGAAATGTGGGTGGCCGGGTGGATGCTGCCACCGAGACCTTTCTCGCGCACCGCAATCTGCTGTTCACCGTGGCCTACGAGTTGCTCGGTTCGGCGGCCGATGCCGAGGATGTGTTGCAGGAGACGTGGCTGCGGTGGGCCGAGGTCGATCTGCCGACGGTGCGGGACCGGCGGGCCTATCTGGTGCGCATCACCACCCGGCAGGCATTGACCCGGCTGCGCACACTCGGACGCCGCCGCGAATCCTATGTCGGCCCGTGGCTGCCCGAACCGCTGCTGACCTCCCCCGACGTTGCCGAGGACGTCGAGCTGGCCGACAGCGTGTCGATGGCGATGCTGCTGGTCCTGGAGACGCTGGCGCCGGTCGAGCGGGCAGTGTTCGTCCTGCGTGAGGTCTTCGCCCTCGGCTACGACGAGATCGCCGAGGCCGTCGACAAGAGCCAGGCCGCGGTGCGCCAGATCGCCCACCGCGCGCGTGAGCATGTGGCGGCGCGACGCCCGCGTGGGCCGGTGTCGGCGGATGAGACCCGCAGTGTGCTCGTGGCGTTCCAGCGGGCGCTGCACACCGGTGATGTGCAGGCGCTGCTGGATGTGCTGGCGCCGGAGGTGGTGCTGCTCGGCGACGGCGGCGGCATCAAGCAGGCGTTGCCGCGGCCGGTGGTGGGTGCGCTGCCGGTGGCGAAGTTGCTGATGCACGGCTGGAAACGGGTGGGTCCGGTAGCGTCGTTCGAGCTCACGCTGGTCAATGGCAGGCCCGCGGGTGTGCTGCGGCTGGACGGCGAACTGGACAGCGTGTTGTCGCTGCGGATCGACGACGGGCTGATCACCGGTATGTACGCGGTGCGCAATCCGGAGAAGTTGTCGCGAATGGAGCGTGTGGTCGCGGTGAGTCGCTGAGCGCCTGCCGCCCGGCACCGCTCCCCTGCGCCCGTCGGCTCGGACGGGAAACCCGGTATCGCAAACCCCGCACGGCGGACACTTGAATGGGTAATACTTCTGAATGTGTCCACCACCTCGGACTTCGAGCGCATGCTCCGTGGTGCTGCACTGCGTGTGACGGCGCCGCGCGTGGCGGTGCTGTCGGCCGTGCACGAACATCCCCACTCCGATACCGATTCGATTCTGCGATCGGTGCGCCAGACGTTGGGCGCGGTCTCTCATCAGGCGGTGTACGACGTGCTGCGTGCCTTGACGGCGGCGGGACTACTGCGCCGGATCCAGCCGATGGGGTCGGTCGCGCGGTATGAGACCCGGGTCGGTGACAACCATCATCATGTGGTGTGCCGCGGCTGTGGCGCGATCGCCGATGTGGAGTGCGCGGTCGGTGCGGCGCCGTGCCTGACCGCGTCCGATGACAACGGTTTCGTACTCGATGAGGCCGAGGTCATTTACTGGGGCGTGTGCCCCGAATGCTCGTCGTCCATGCCCTCACACGGGTGATCACAGCCCGGTTCACCCCTCCTCGAAAGGAACGTCGTGTCTGACAAGCCACCTACCAGTGAGAACACTGCCAGTGTCAGTGAGAGCGAGAACCCGGTAATCCCCTCGCCCACCCCGAAGGCGAGCCGGCCGCGGTCCAATCGTGACTGGTGGCCGGATCAGGTGGATCTGCAAGTGCTGCACCAGCATTCGGAGTTGTCGAATCCGTTCGGACCCGATTTCGACTACGCGCGTGAGTTCGCGTCGTTGGATGTCGAGGCGGTCAAACGCGATGTGTTCGAGGTGATGACGACCTCGCAGGACTGGTGGCCGGCCGATTACGGCCACTATGGTCCGTTGTTCATCCGGATGAGCTGGCATGCGGCGGGAACCTATCGGATCGCGGATGGTCGCGGTGGCGGTGGTGAGGGCGCCCAGCGGTTCGCTCCGCTGAACAGCTGGCCCGATAACGCGAGCTTGGACAAGGCGCGCCGGTTGTTGTGGCCGATCAAGCAGAAGTACGGCCGGAAGTTGTCGTGGGCGGATCTGCTGGTGTTCGCCGGTAACTGTGCGTTGGAGTCGATGGGTTTGCCGACCTTCGGTTTCGCGTTCGGTCGGGAGGACATCTGGGAGCCGGATCAGGTGTTCTGGGGTCCGGAGGACACCTGGCTCGGCGATGAGCGCTACAGCGGTGATCGGGAGCTGGCCAAACCGTACGCGGCGGTGCAGATGGGTTTGATCTATGTGAATCCCGAAGGCCCGAACGGTGTGCCGGATCCGGTGGCCGCGGCGCGCGATATCCGGGAGACGTTCGCCCGGATGGCGATGAACGATGTGGAGACCGCGGCGTTGATCGTGGGTGGTCACACCTTCGGCAAGACCCATGGTGCGGGTCCGGCGGACGGTGTGGGTCCGGAGCCGGAGGGGGCGCCGCTCGAGGATCAGGGTCTGGGGTGGAAGAACAGTTTCGGCACGGGTGTGGGCGCGCATGCGATCACCAGTGGTCTGGAGGGTACGTGGACGCCGACGCCGACGAAGTGGGACAACACGTTCCTGGAGACGCTCTACGGTCATGAGTGGGAGATGACCAAGAGCCCGGCCGGTGCGTGGCAGTGGATTCCGAAGGATGGTGCGTCCGCGGACGCGGTGCCGGATGCGCACGATCCGTCGAAGTCGCATCCGCCGGTGATGTTGACGACGGATCTGTCGTTGCGGATGGATCCGGTGTACGAGCAGATCACGCGTCGCTGGCTGGAGCATCCGGAGGAGTTGACCGAGGAGTTCGCCAAGGCCTGGTACAAGCTGCTGCACCGCGATATGGGTCCGGTGTCGCGGTATCTGGGTCCGTGGGTGCCGGAGCCGCAGTTGTGGCAGGACCCGGTGCCGGAGGTCGATCACGAGTTGATCGACGCCGAGGATATCGCGGCGTTGAAGTCGCAGATCTTGTCGTCGGGTCTGTCGGTGGCGCAGTTGGTGTCGACGGCGTGGGCGGCGGCGTCATCGTTCCGTGGCACCGATAAGCGTGGTGGCGCCAATGGCGGCCGGATCCGGTTGCAGCCGCAGCGTGGCTGGGAGGTCAACGAGCCCGATGAGTTGGCGCAGGTGGTGCGTGTGCTCGAGGGTGTTCAGGAGTCGTTCAATTCCGGTCAGAGCGGGAACAAGCGGGTGTCGTTCGCGGATCTGGTGGTGCTGGGCGGTTGTGCGGCGGTCGAGGCGGCGGCCAAGGACGCCGGGGTGCCGGTGTTGGTTCCGTTCACGCCGGGGCGGACCGATGCCACGCAGGAGCAGACCGATGTGGAGTCGTTCGCCGTCCTCGAGCCCAGCGCCGACGGGTTCCGCAACTATTACGGCAAGGGCAATCTGCTGGCGGCCGAGCATCTGCTGGTCGACAAGGCGAATCTGCTGGGTTTGACGGCGCCGGAGATGACGGTGCTGGTCGGTGGTTTGCGCATGTTGGGCGCGAATTATCAGCAGTCGCCGTTGGGTGTGCTGAGTTCGGCGCCGGGTGCGCTGACCAACGATTTCTTCGTGAATCTGCTCGATATGGGTACGAGGTGGGAGAAGTCGGAGGCCGACGACGGCACCTATGTCGGTAAGGATCGGGTGTCGGGTGCGCCGAAGTGGACGGCGAGCCGGGTGGATCTGGTGTTCGGTTCGAATTCGCAGTTGCGGGCGTTGGCGGAGGTGTATGCCACCGATGATGCGAAGGAGAAGTTCGTCGCCGATTTCGTGGCGGCGTGGAACAAGGTGATGAATGCGGATCGGTTCGATCTGAAGTGAGTAGGGCGGCGACCGGCTGGTGGGCCGGTCGCCTCTCCCCTGTGTTCGCGGGTGTGTCAGGGGACGATGACGGCGCGTCCGCGCAGTGTGCCGGCGGCGAGTCGCCGGTAGGCTTCGGGCGCGTCGTCGAGGGTGAAGCGTTCGACGGCGATGTCGAGGACGCCGGCGTGGGCGAGATCGATGAGTTCGATGAGTTCGCCGCGGGTGCCCCAGTACGGTGCGGTGACGGCGGTTTCGTAGGGGCTGATGCCGAAGCCGACGCGGGCGGCGGATTGCCCGTCGCCGAGGCCGACGATGGTGACGTCGGCTGCTACGCCGGCGACGGCCATGGCGGTGTCGACGGTGGGCTGGTAGCCGACGAAGTCCAGGACGAGGCTTGCGCCGCCGGGTCCGGTGATGGCGCGGACGTTGTCGGCGGCTGCGGCGTCGGAGAGTACTGCTTCGTGGGCGCCGACGGATGTGGCGAAGGCGAGTTTGTCGTCGTTGACGTCGAGGGCGATCACCCGGGCGGGTGAGAGGTGGCGCAGCAACTGGATGGCGACGTGGCCCAGTCCCCCGCTGCCGATCACGACGGCGAAGGTGCCTGGCACCAGTTTGGGCAGTGAGCGTTTGATGGCGTGGTAGGGGGTGAGTCCGGCGTCGGTGAGCGGCACGGTGGCGACGGGGTCGAGGTCGCCGATGGGTACCAGGTGCCGTGCGGAGTCGACGATCATGTATTCGGCGATGGCGCCGGGTGCGCCGAGGCCGGGTGGGTAGATGCCGAGTTCGGCGGCGCGGGAGCAGTAGTTCTCGGCGCCTCGAGAGCAGAACCAGCAGGTGCCGCAGCCCCAGGGGCCGTAGACGACGACCGCCTGGTCCAGTTCGAGACCGGTGACGCCCGCGCCGAGGGCGGCGACGGTGCCCGCACCTTCGTGGCCGAGAGTGAGTGGCAGCGGGAAGGTGAGGGCTTCGGCGGGCAGGGACATGACGAAGTCGTCGGAGTGGCAGACCCCGGCGGCGGTGATTTTCAGCAGGACCTGCCCTGGGCCCGGTTCGGGGGTGGGGATGTCGCGGACTTCCGGTTCGGCACCGACCGCCGCGTATTGCAGAGCCTTCATCGCACGTCCTCCGTTCGATGCTGGTTGCCTCCACGATCGCATGCGGGCCCGGCATCCGGGTGGCAAATCGCCGGGGTTGGTCGAGGGCTGTCGCCGCTGGCCGGCGAATTGTCGTCCGCGGGTTACCAGACGAGGGTGAGGTCGGGGATGCGGACGCGGCCGAAGAAGCGTTTGTCGATGTCGCTGCCGTCGTGGTTGTAGCCGTTCATGAGGTCGGCCAGTTCGTCGGCGAGGGTTTGCAGGGCGGGGCTGATGATGTCGATGCCGTCCTCGCGTACCCATCCCCATTCGGGTGGGACGTTGTCGATGGTGATGTCGATGCAGCTGTGGTGTGGTGTGTCGACGGTGTAGGTGATCTGGGGTGGGGCGTCGCCGATGGGGTCGCGCAGGGCGGGTTCGCCGGGGTGGGCCGGGCGTGGGGCGAAGGTGGCGCGGGCCAGGACGATGTCGGCGCGGATCATGTCGGCGATGCGTTCGAGGTCGGCGTGGCGGCCTACCCGGTGGTGGCGGTTGCCGTAGGTGCGGTCACCGACGGCCGGTCCGGTGCCGGTTTTGGTGAGGATGCGGTCGAGCATGCGCTGGGCGGTGGCGCGTTCGCTGTCGCCGGTGTTGGGGTGCTCGATGAGCGCGCGCAGGCGGGAGATCCGCAAGGTTGCACTGGTCGCCATCGTCGCAGGGTATCGGAACGCGCCTGATCAGCGGCGTAACGCTTGCCGGATGGCGAGTTCGACCGGTGCGAGGTGCTCGGTTGGTCCGTCGATGCGTAGTGCCCGGGTGGGCGCGAGTTTGGGCTGTCCGAGGATGCGTGGGGTGTTGCCGCGGTTGGGTTGTCCGGCGTGCACGAGAAAGGGATGGCACAGGTAGACGTCGCCGGCGTGGCCGGTGGCGTAGGCGGTGGGTAGGTGGGCGGTGGCGGGGTCGGCGTGGGCGGCGAGTGTGCGGGCGTCGAGGCCGGTGTCGCCTTCGGGTTCGAGGAGGCGCGCGATGTGGTGGTGGGAGCCCACGCGCAGCCGGGTGGGGGCGTCGTGTTCGCCGATATCGGTGAACAGGAACAGCATCAGCAGAGCGCGGTCGCGGGAGCGGATGTTGGCGCGCCAGGTGAGGTAGTCGCCCGGTGTGGAGTGTTCGCCGGGGTAGCTGACGTCGACGTGCCAGCCGTCGAGGACCGCGGGTTCGTCGCCGGGGAATCGGATGACGAACCCGCCCAGCGTGTCGCGTGGTTGCCAGCGGCCGCGGCCGACGAGGGTGTCGAACGCGGCGTGCAGGGTCGGGGTGTTGGCGGCGTCGAGGAATGGTTGCTGGTGGTAGTCGCCGAGGCCGAGGGCTGGTCCGGTCCGGGTGGCGGGGTCGATATCGCGCCACAGGATGTCGCGGCATTGTGCGGCGAGTTCGTGGGAGAAGGCGCCGCGGAGCCGGACGAAGCCGTTGTCGATGAAGTCAGCGACCTGTGCGTCGTCGAGCATGCGGTCAGCGTCGCCGATGCGCGGTGTGGCCGCAATCGATTTTTCTCGGGATCGCCAAGGACTCGAGCCGGCGTGACCGTAAACGGGCTGCTGCGCTGAATCCGCTGCGGCCACGTCGAACCCGACCGGCCGACCTTTGCGCTACCGCCAACCCACACCAGGCACGACTTCAGCAGATCACTTCAGGCATCCTTCGCCGCGCCGTCTCCGAGCAGCGCCCGCACATCGGGCAGGTTGCCGATCCGTTGTGTCGCCGGGCGGCCCGGAGCCTCGGTTTGGGTACTCCCGGTGGCGCGCAACCGGGCCCGGATCTGCTCGGGGGTGCCGCGCCCGGCCCCTGCCGCCGCGAGCGCGCCCTGGTAGCAGGCGATGGTGCCGACGACGATGGGTGAGGCACTCGAGGTGCCGCTGAAGGTGTCGGAGTACCAGAGGTCTTCGTCCCCGCCGCCTTGCAGATCGCCGTAGCCGGTGGTGGTGACCTCACGCCCCCAGCCCTGGGCGTCGACGCGGGCACCGTAGTTGGAGAAGTCCAGCCGCGAGCGGGCCGGGCCGTGATCGCGCCCGTGGGTGCCCGGCGGCGGCGCACCCGCACCCACCACGATCGCACCGGAATCGGCGACGCCACCGCGGAACGGATTACGCCACGTCGACGGGAATTCGGCAGGCTTGTTGTCGTAGAGCGCCGCGTCGAGATCCTCGCCGCCGTTGCCCGCGGCTTCGACGACCACGACGCCGCGGCCGATGGCGTAACGGATGGCGGCCCAGTCGTCGGGCCACCATTCGATGGCGATGTAGCCGCGCTGGTCGCCGCGACCGGCGTAGTTGAATCGCGGTCCCGGGCGATGCAACTCGATGAGCAGGATGTCGCCCGCGCTCAACGCGTCGGCGGCCGACCGGATCGCGGCCGCGGAACCGCCGCCACCGAACACCGATACCGCGCGAATCCCGGCTTCCGGTGCGATCCCGGTGATGCCGAAACCGTTGACGTCGCCGCTGATCTGCCCGGCCACCGCCGTTCCGTGATTGCGCCACCCCAGATCCGGTGACGGACTGCCGCCGATGATCCCGCCCTGATTGTCGAGCAGATCCTCATGGGTGAACCGCCACGCGCCCTCGACATCGATCACCCTGACTCCGGTGCCGCGGCCACCTGGCCGAGTCCACGCCCACTGCGCGTTCACCCCGTCCGGCGCCGCGCCCAGATATCCCTGGCGGGTCAGGAAATCCGGTGTCACCGCGGGTGGTTCGGTGAGGGCTCGGGCCGCGACATCGGCGACGGTGGTGCTGATCGGCGGTGCCAGCGGCGGCTCGGCGGGTGGTTTCACATAGGCGGCGGCGACGGCGTCATCGGCGCGCAGCCGTTCGGCTTCGGCATCCAGGTCGTCCTCGACACCGGCGACGGTGAAGTAGTTCAGCAGTTCGGCGCCCGCGGGTTCGACCGGGGTGCCCGCCAGGCGGTGCTCCAGTCGCCGCGGCGGACCGAACACCCGCGACAGGGCCGCGTTCGGTAGCAGCTCCCCCAGCCGCGTTTCGGCCGAGGCGTTCTCGCGCAGGGCGGCGGGGTCGATGGCGGCGGCCGCGCCGTGGGTGACGACGACCAGCTCGGCCGGGGTGCGGGGCGGCTGGAACCCGGTCGGGCCGAGCGAATTACGACGCTGATCTGGTGTTCCCATACCGTCAAGTCAACCCGCTGGACGGCCGGGCCGCCAGCGGTTCGGCGTTTCAGCGCCCCATGGCGTGTCCGCTGCCGGGTGGCATGACGATGGTGGTATCGACGGCCGGGCGCGGCGGCGCGGGCCGAGGCGGAGCCGGTTCGGTTTCCGCCGGCTGCGACGGCGGCTCGGCGGGAGCTTTACGGGCGGTGAGGATTTCGGTGATCCCCAGAGCGATCATGCAGCAACCGGCGGTGGCGGCCAGCACGTCGGCCGAATCGAATGGCACGATCGCCACCACGATCCCGGCGATCAATGTCGCCAGCCCGATCACCTCGTGCGCACCACGCCCCGGAGTATCGTCGTCGTCCCATACCGCGGCGATCGCATGCACCACCCCGCGTACTGCCCAACCGATACCGAGCCACATCGCCACCAGCAGCACCCAGTCCCCGCTGCGGAACGCGAGCAGCCCGAGCACCGCCGATACCGCGCCCGCGAGGAACATCAATACGCGGGGAAAACGGCCGAGTCCCGAGGCGAATGCGATGGTCAGTTGCAGTACCGCACCGACCAGCAGATACACCCCGGCCAATGCGGCGAGCGTCGCCACCGATTTCCCCGGCCACATCATGATCACGACCCCGAGCAGCACCGAGCAGATGCCGACAACCAGGACCGTCTGCCGCACACCGCGACCCAACACCGACATCGGACCCGAATCCTCGTAGGTGGGCATAGCGACATGATATGGCCAACCCGTGCCGTTTGCCGAACGATTGCCACATTCGCCCGGTCAGGGTGGCATTCACCCCGTTGCACCCTGCTCGGTCGAGTGTGCTCCCGCGTCGAAGGCACCGAGGCTGCGGTCACGGCTCACTGTGGCGGAGCAGTCTCGGGCGACTCTCTGCCGAAGCGGTTGCGCGCGCGGTAGATTGTGGGGAGTGAAAGCTTCGCCCCTGTCGATCGGGGCTCTCGTCGGCGCTGTTGTCGGAGCACTGCTGATTTCCCCGGTGGCCGCTTGCTACCTGGCTCCTGCATTGACATTGTCGGCCATTGTCGACAGTGCAGAACTGCTCACGGCAACCCTGCTCGGCGCATGTCTGCTCACCGGAGCGGTCCTCGGCGCATGCGTAGGCGCTGCTTTCGGGTATGCGGTCGCCGCCGACCGCCGCAACGGCGGTTTCCACTGCCGCGGCCACGGGTGATCTCGGCCCTGCTTCGGAGCCACACCCGGTGGGCGCACCGAGTGACCACCACCGGCGGTCCGCACGTGATATCCGATGTCGTGCCGCCTGTTCGGGTGCCTGGGCGGATCGTGTCAGGACAGGCACCCGCACGCGGCGCCCGCCGGCCGCGGATCCGAGAGCTGCGCCGGCCCTCGGAAAACGCTTGCGGCGCCGTTCATGCGTTCTTGTGGCGCTGGTAGTGCCTGGCGACGCGGGCACGGTTGCCGCAGAGCGCTGGGGAACACCAGCGGCGGCGCGGATGGGTGGGTAGAAAGAGCATCCGGCACTGCGGTCCCTCGCAGGCACGGACCTTCACGACCGCGGGGTCGCCGAGTAGGTCCACGGCGGCCTCGGCGAGCTGGGCGAGCAGGCGAGCCAGGTTGTCGCCGTGTCGACCCGCGATGACGCCGAGATCGGGCTGGAGGATCCGGTAGGCGGGGGCGGTGCGGATCGCCCGGTTGACGGCGTCGAGAGCCTGGGTGGGCACTGGGTCGCCGCGTCGGGCCGCCTCGACGGCTGTGCGGATGTGTTCGCGGAGTTCACCGACCGCGGTCAGCGTCGCGGTCGTGACCGATGACGGTGCGGTGATCCGGTCGGCCTGCCGCGCCAGCCAGCGCTCGAAGGCCTCGACGCTGTCGAGTGCATCGAT
The DNA here is from genome assembly GCF_058222935.1 of Nocardia sp. JCM 38205. NCBI lineage: Bacteria > Bacillati > Actinomycetota > Actinomycetes > Mycobacteriales > Nocardiaceae > Nocardia > Nocardia sp. JCM 38205. The sequence goes on from NZ_JBYHFL010000006.1 coordinate 145,224, forward strand.
CTCGCCGTCGCGGGTGGACGCACGAGTGTTGAGCAGGTCCAACGCGAGTGGCTCACCGATCAGCAGATCCATAGTTCTAATGATATCTCAGTGGGTTGACACATTAGAACTAGCCTGATTTGATCTAATGCGTTCTTGATAGAGAGAGGCATTAGTGATGAACGTTCCTGAGGTCAGGCACGGGTTCGTGGACGTCGACGGGGTGCAGGTCTTCTACCGGGAGGCCGGGCCGGCGGACGGCACGACACTGCTGTTGCTGCACGGCTTCCCGTCCGCGTCGCACCAATACCGGCGGCTCATGGACGCCCTCGGCGGCCGCTATCGGCTGATCGCCCCGGACTACCCTGGCTTCGGGCACACCGAGACCCCGGACGGTTTCGTGTACTCCTTCGACGTCCTGGCCGATACTGTCGAAGGATTCGTGCAACGGATGGGTCTGGACCGATTCGTGCTCTACGCCTTCGACTTCGGTGGGCCCATCGGCCTGCGCCTGGCCACCAGGCACCCCGAGTGGATCGCCGGGCTGATCGTGCAGAACGCCAACGCCTACGAGGAAGGCCTGTCGGAGCTGGCCCGCAACACGATCAACGCGGCGGCCGACGAGCTCGGCGACCTGTTCACCTTGCCGGTCACCCGGAGCCAGTACGAAGGCGGCACCAGCGATCCCTCGCTCGTCTCCCCCGACGGATGGACGCTCGATCAGCACTTCCTCGACCTTCCCGGACGCAAGGACGCCCAACTCGCCCTGGCCCTGGACTATCGCAGCAACGTCGAGCTCTACCCCACCTGGCAGGCGTGGCTTCGCCGGCACCAGCCGCCGACGCTGATCATCTGGGGTCGCGGCGATGCGTTCTTCCCCGAACCCGGCGCCCACGCCTACCGGCGCGACCTGCCCGACGCCGAACTACACATCCTCGACACCGGCCACTTCGCACTGGAAGACAAACTGCCCGACATCGTCGCGCTCATCGACCGATTCCTGAGGAATTTCACCATGAAGATCGCCGTCATCGGAGCGACCGGCAACCTGGGCGGCGCCATCGCCCGAGAGGCCACCGCCCGCGGGCACCGGGTGTCGGCGCTGTCCAGCGCCGATCTCGACGTCCGTGACCCGGACTCCATCCGCGCCGCGGTCGCAGGCCACGATGCCGTGGTCGCCTCGGTCAAAGGCTCCGACCACCTCGTTCCCAAGGCGGCCTCCGCCTTGATCGAGGCCGGCGTTCGACGTCTGTTGTTCATCGGCGGCGGCGGAAGCCTGCTCGCCCCGAACGGCCAACGGTTCGTCGACTCACCGAGTTTCCCCGCCCAATACCGGGAGACCGCGCTCGACCAGGCCGATGCCCTCGACATCCTCCGCCGCGACGGCGCCGCCGTCGACTGGACCTACCTGAGCCCACCGCCCATGCACCTCATTCCCGGCGAGCGCACCGGCGTCTACCGGACCGAAGCCGGCGACACCCCCGTCACCGACGCCAACGGCGACAGCCGTATCACCATCGGCGACCTCGCCTCCGCCGCGGTGGACACCCTGGAACGCAACGCATTCCTCCGCCAACGCATCACCGTCGGCTACTGACAACGCCGCGGTGCCGCTTCCGCGGAGAGCCACGCCACGGGCAGTGGCCGCAGGACGGCAGTCGTTTACCGCAGACGAGCACGCGGGGCCACCTCGATGATCACCACCTCACGGCACCGCCTGGCCGGACGGCATATCCGCCGGGCGTGCCGGAGGCGGTGATCCCGCTGCGGGAATCGCCTCGATCGCGGCAGTATGCGAGCACTGGCCGGTCCGCTACCCGACATCGGTTGTCTTGCCGGCTGATTCCAGGAGCGCGTCGAGTTGGCGTTCGGCGCGTTCGGCGCGGGCCAAGGTTTGCGCGCGAGCGTCGTCGAGGGCCGCGATGCGGGCAGCCGCGTCGGCGTGGGCTTTGTCGATCGCGGCGGCCGCTTCCGCACGCGCCGCGGTGAGGTCGGTGGCGGCGGTTCGGCGGGTGTCGGCGAGTTCGGTGCGGACGTGGCCGAGTTCGGTGCGCGCCCGCTCGAGTTCGGCGCGTAGCTCCTGGATCGTGTGCGCGCGTTCGGCGGCCGTGCGTTCGGTGCGTTCGATGGCTCGTTCGGCGTCGGCGGCGCGCTGGACAGCGAGATCACGTTCAGCGGCGGCCGCGGTGACCTGCTGGGTGGCGGCGCGGCGAATCTGTTCGATCTCGGTGGCCGCGGTGGTGCGTACCCGTTCGATCTCTTCGCGGGTCTGTTCGCGCAGCCGTTCGATGTCGTCGGCGCATTCCTGACGCGCGGCGCGAATCTCGGCGTCGGCGGCGCTGCGGGCGGCGAAGACATCGGCAGCGGCCTGTGTGGTCACCGCTTCGACCTCGCGCAGCGCCTCGTCGCGATCGGCGCGAGCCCGGGCGGTGTCGGCTTCGGCGGCGGCACTGCGCGCCTCGGCCGCTTCGGCGGCCGCAGCAGCGTCCTCGGCGGCTTCTTCGGCGCGCACCCGCTGCTCGTCGGCGGCGCGGCGGGCCTGTTCGGCATCGGCGGCGGCCACTTCGGCTTCGGCGATGCGGCGGGCGGCGTCGGCCTGGATCTGCTGAATCTGCGCCTCGGCCACCGACGGGTCGGCCAGCGTGGCGAGTTCGGCGACGGCCGCGTTGAGGGTGGTGCCCAACTGCTGGGCCAGGCCACGGAACTGTTCGAGCAGCTCATCGGCGCGCACCCGCGCCGCCGTCGCCGGACCAGGCTGCGTCACAGTGACGGAATCTCCCGGTGTCGTCGACTCCTGTTGCTGCCGTTGACGTTCCCGCCACGCCCGCCACCGCGTGTGCTCGGGAAGGTCGCAGTATTCCGACGGCCGCCCCGGCCCCCCGCCCTTCGTGATCGGTCGCGCACACCCCGGGAAGTTACATACGTTCGCCACCGGAAAATCGTAGCGTTTGTTTCGTTTGTAGCGACGTAATGACACGAAACGAAATCCGGAGAATCCCAAGGGAATCGGCTCGACCCTGACCGCCGATAAGTGAACATTATCGGCGGTCAGGAATGGCGCCCTTGTTGGCTCGAGGAGTCGGCCGACCGGGCTCGCGCCCGCGGATCCCCGCAGTCACAGGCGACGCGAAAACTGGGGTCGCTGGTACGCGCGTCCCACAATGCGGCGGGTTCGGTGCGGTGCACCCTCTCCCCTGCCATCAGCACCCCCATCGGGTGGCTGGGCGCGACGGTCCGTCACGCCCAGCGTCGGCAGTGGCCAGGTGCCGCGCGCCGCTCGGCCGCCCTGGATCGGTTTCTCTGCGGCCCTATGGTGTCCCGGCCGCGGACGAATGCCCTCGGCCTTCGTTGCGAATCCGCTCCGAGCCGTCATCTACGCCGCCCCGGCCCGTGCACACGGCACCCGTATGCCGCGCCAGTCGGGCCATGCCGAGGGCGTCTAGTTCGACTTCATCGGCCTGGACCGCCGGCCGCATCGACGCGCAGAGCAATGCCCGTGTTCATGAGGTGGCGGGCGGCGCCGATGACGGGCATGGGCTCGTGTTCGGCGAGCCGCCGACAGCCGCCTGGGTTCGCGTCAGTCCGGCAGCCAGTGCAGCTCGTGCGCCACGGTTTTGGCGACGGTACGGATGCGGCGGTGCAGCGGCGACTGTTCGCGTGGGAGGACCAGGTGGATGGTCAGGCGGGGCGCGGCGCGCAGCGGTCGCCAGGTGAGACCGACCGGTGCCACTGTGGCCGCGGCTTCTCCGGCCGGGGCGAGAGTGATCCCGTCACGCAGGTCGCGTTGAGACATGTCGAAGGAGACGGCGGGGGTGTGGAATCGGGGGTGGGGCTGGGTGTCTCGGAACAGTGCGGCCAGCTGGTCGTGGATCACGGGGTTGGCCGCGCGGTCCGGGAGGCGCAGCGGATACGCGGCCGCGTCGGAGATCTCGATCTCCGGGCATCCGGCCAGCGGATGGTGCTGGGCCAGCTGGACCCCGACGCGCATCCGCCGCAGCAGAAACCGGCGCACGCCGCGGCCCGGCTGTTCACCGCGGGTGATCCCGGCATCGAGACGGCCGTCGGCGACCGCGGGCGTGATGTCGGGCGTCGCCATCGGGACCGCGGCGACCTCGAGCCCACTGTTGCCGCGAATCAGCCTGTCCACCAGGGCCGGTACCGTCTCGGCGCCAGTGGACAAGCTGTATCCGATGCGCAGCGTGCCGAGTTCACCGGCCGCGGCGCTGCGGGCGGTGTCCCAGGCCCGGTCCAGTGCCGCCAGCGCGGGCGGCGCCGACTCGGCCAGAGCCGTACCGGCCGCGGTCAAGACGACGCTGCGGGTGTTGCGCACCAGCAGAGCGGTACCGAGTTCCTTCTCCAATCGGCGGATCCGGGCGCTGAGTGCGGGCTGTGCGATGCCGATCCGGGTGGCCGCGCGGGTGAAGTTCAACTCCTGCGCCAGTACCAGGAAGTACCGCAGGCTCACCGTGTCCGGCGCCACGAGCCCTCCCCTGCCGATTGATAACGATCCGTTCTGAGCCTATCCCGGATCGGTCTTTCCCTCGACCGCATATCGAGCCCTAACCTGCGGATATGACGATTCAACCGACCGCAGCACCCGTCGCCGGGATCGGCCGATCCGACTGCCGATTCCAAGCCGGACGTGTCCGGCCCGGCACAGGGGGTTTCCATGGCTAAGGGCTACTGGGTCAGTGTCTACCCCGCCATGTCCGACCCTGCCCGGCTGGCTGCCTACGACGAGCTGGCCGGTCCCGCTGTTCAGGCCGGGGGTGGGCGTGTCCTGTCGCTGATTCCGTCCCGTGGCGGGCGAGTCGCCGCATACGAGGCCGGCCTCGCGCAGCGTGTCGTCCTGATCGAGTTCGACAGTTTCGACCAGGCCGTCGCGGCATACGAGAGTGAGGCATATCAGAAGGCGCTGGTGGCCCTGCCCGACGGCGTCGAGCGCGACTTCCGCATCGTCGAAGGCATCGACTGACTGCGCTCCGGCCGGACCGTCACCGAGGCTCGACTTGCCTGCCGCTGCCGACTGTCGCCAGCGGCAGGCAAGCTGGTAACCGCGGCGATCGCCGCAGTGCTATCGGTTTCCGGACCGACGCCCCGGTCTCACCTCAGGTGCCGGGTGAAGAAGCGGTTCGCCTCCTCCTGGGCGTATGCCGGCACGCCGGTGTGTCCGCCCATGTTGGCGTGCAGCGTCTTCTCCGTGGAGCCGAAGGCGTCGAACAGGTCCAGCGCCATCTGCCGGTCATTGCCCTCGTCGTCCCATTGCAGCAGGACGTGCAGTGGGATGGTGACCTTCGGTGCCTCGGCGAAGATGGCGCGCGGCACGTAACTGCCGGCGAAGAGCACGGCGGCCGTGATCCGTGGCTCGACGACAGCCAGCCGGGTGCCGAGGGAGATCACCCCGCCGGAATACCCGACCGGGCCGCCGATCTCGGGCAGCGCCAGGAGACTGTCGAGCGCGGCGCGCCATTCCGGGGTGGCCTGTTCGACCAGCGGGAGGACGAGCCGGTCGACGATGTCGTCGTTGACGGGCTCGCCGGCCTGTACTGCCTGGCGAAGGTCGGCGCGGGCCTGGTCGGCGTCCACCGATCGGGGCCGGTCACCGCTCCAGGGCAGCTCGATGGTGGCGGCGGCACAGCCGTCGGCCACGGCGTGCCGGGCCCGGGCCAGTAGCCGCGGGTACATCGCCGGCAGTCCGCCCGGATGGCCGAGCAGGATCAGCGGGGCCGACGCGGAGGTGGCCGCCGGCGTCCACAGGATGCCGGGGATCTCATCGAGGGTGAAGGTGCGCTCGATGATGTCGTCGTCGAGACGCTGTTCGGAAAGAAATTGCACGATGGTGCCTTTCGGGAGTGCTCACGAACGGCGCTCCCGGACGACCTATCGCCCGACCGTGACCCCTGAGGGGAGCACCCATGTCGATACTGCGTTCACGGATACCACCTCCTCGTCCTTTGGCACGGTCCCTGCGACGGTAGCAGTGGAGTCGGTTGCCGGCCAACGGATTTTTCGCGGTGGTTTGGGGAGCCGACCGCGACCGCACATCCGTCCCCATCGACCGGTCTCCCCGTGGCCGGCATCTGTGGCCGGAGCACAGTGCAGCTCCGAACGCGGCGGCGAACTCCTCGGGCTTCGAGCGCTACCTGATGCTCTCACCTGCTACCGGGCACCCGCGCTGTGAGCGGCCATGGACAGCAGTGCCAGGGCGTCGTGTTCGGTTGTGCCGGCTACATGCCGCGTGCATAGCGCACGGACTCGATCACCGTCTTCATGTCCAGTTCCAGGCCCGGTGCGTTGTCGACGATCTCACGGATCTCGAGCACGGCGTCGTCGACGGTGCTGCGCCGGGCCGAGGTGATCAGTTCGCTGCGCACGTAGGCACTCAGCGGCATGCCTGCTGCCGCGGCGCGCGCGTTGAATACGCTCCAAGCCTCAGCGGGTAGGTCGTAGATGTTGATCAAGGCCAGGGCGCCCGCGTCGAGCTCGGCGGCGGAGTGTCCCGGCCGCTCGTCGGCAAGGAACTGCACGACCGCGTCGATGGGTACCCGCCGGCCCGCCAGTGCCGTCAACTCTCGGCGCACATACTGGCGCACCGGTAGCCCGGCCGCGCGAGCACGCCGCCGCAAGACGTCGGACGTGGCGGTGGGCAGGTCCTCGATATCGATCAACGTCATACAGGCACGGTACTGCTCAGCCGTTTCCGAACACCAGCGGCAGCACTGGACCACCTGGCCAGACGGCAGCCTCGCGCACCCGCCGAACAGCACCGCCCCGTGGGACGCCCACTTCATCCCCCGAAAGCATCCTGCAGAGATCAGTGGGGCGAGCTCCATGCCCAGCCCGCGATCGCCGCACGCCACGCTGCCCGCCGACACCGGCGCCACGCTCGCGCCGCCGCTGACTGGCCAGATACCAGTCGGAGGCGGTGACGCTCACGCACGGGATCACCGCACCGAAACCGATTCGGTATCGCGGACAGCTGATTCGAGCGGCCCCTGTGCGCAGGCTTCGGGGTCGAGGGAGGCGCCGCGCGCGATCAGGGTGCGGGCGGCGCGGATATCGGCCGGGCAGCCGGCACCCGCCGCGCCGACGAGTCTGCCTGCGCGCAAGGCAAGCACCGCGGGTGTCGCGCTGCCCGCGCCGCGAGCCACGAGTTCGTCACCGGACCGGATGCGGCCTGCGAACTGCAGGTTCACCCCGTACTGGGTGGACCAGCCCCACGGGATCTCGGCGACGCCCGGTGCCGCGCCGAGCATCGACCGCGCCGCCGCCACTCCTTGGGCCTGGGCACTGTTCCAATGCTCGCTGCGTTCGTAGCCGCCGATCTCGGGGGTGTAGCGGTTGGCGACGTCGCCGGCGGCGTAGATGCCGTGCACCGATGTCCGGTAGTGCTGGTCGACGCGAATCCCGTTGTCGATCTGCACTGCCGCGGTCTCGGCGAGGGTGGTGTCGGGCACCGACCCGATGGCCACCAGCACGGCCGCCGCATTCCAGCTGCGGCCGTCGGCGGTCGCGGTGACCCGGCCGTCGTGGTAGGTGAGCTCGTCGAGGATGACGTCGTTGTGGATGGCGACGCCGTGGTCGGCGTGGATCTGCTGCATGTGCGCGCCCAGCAGCGGCGGCACGACCCGCTCGAGCGGAGCCGACGCCGCGTGCACGACGGTCACCGCGGCGCCGAGACCGCGCGCGGTGGCGGCGACTTCACAGCCGATCAGCCCGGCACCGACGACCAGCAGCGAACCGCCGTCGAACACCAGCGCCCGCAACAGCTGCGCATCGGCGATCGAACGCATCGTCAACGCCGACGGATGCTGACCGGGCAACGTGCGTGCCCTCGCCCCGGTCGCCAGCAACAGGCTGTCGTAGCTGACGATCCCGCCGTCGCCCAACCGGAGTCGCATCTGCTCGGGTTCGATCTGCTCGACCCAGGTTCCGGTGCGCATCTCGACCTCGGCCGCACGCCACGCCTCGGGCGAATCGATCAGTAGCCGTGCCTGGTCGACGGTGCCGGCGAGCGCCTCCTTCGACACCACGGGCCGCCGATACGGCGGTATCGATTCCGCGCCGAGTACCACGATCTGGCCGGTGTAGCCTTCCCGGCGCAAGGTCCGCGCGGCGCTGGCGCCGGCGATCCCGGCGCCGACGATGACGATGCGGCCTCTCATGCGCGGCTGACCTCGACCATGTCGAAATCGGCTTTGGCGGCGCCGCAATCCGGGCACGACCAGTCGTCGGGGATGTCGTCCCAGCGGGTGCCGGGCGCGATGCCGTCTTCGGGCCAGCCCAGTGCCTCGTCGTATTCGAAACCGCATTGCACGCAACGGAACAGCGTGTAGTCGGTAGTCATGTCAGGCTCCTGTGGTGGATACGGGCTCGAAATCGGGCTTGTCGCGCACCCCGCAGTCGGGGCAGCACCAGTCGTCGGGGATCGCCGGCCACGTGGTGCCGGCCGGAAAGCCTTCGCGGGGCGCGCCGGCCGATTCGTCGTAGCGGTAGTCGCACACCGGGCAGCTGTAGACGGCCATCACGCCACCCCGTAGCGGGCCAGCACCCGGTCCCGCTTGGCGGGATGGATGTTCACGCGGGTGATGTCGCCGTCGTAGTGATCGAGCACGCGGTGGTCCATCACCGTGCGCCACAGCGGCGGGAAGTAGGCCAGTGAGATCATGCTGGCGTAACCGCTGGGCAGGTTGGGCGCACCGTCCATGCTGCGCAGGATCTGATAGCGCCGAGTCGGATTCGCGTGGTGATCGCTGTGACGCTGGAGGTGGTACAGGAAGATGTTGGTGACGATGTGGTCGGAGTTCCAGCTGTGTTCCGGCGTGCACCGCTCATACCGGCCGGCCGGGGTGCGCTGACGCAGCAGCCCGTAATGCTCGAGATAGTTCACCGTCTCCAGCAGCGAGAACCCGTAGACCGCTTGGATCACCAGGAACGGCAGCACCGCGGGCCCGAACACGATGGCCAAGCCGGTCCACAGCACCACCGTCATCAACCATGCGTTGAGCACGTCGTTGCGAAGGGTCCACGGCCCCTTGCCCGTTCGCCGCAGCCGGGTGCGTTCCAGCTCCCACGCCGAGCGCAGGCTCCCCCACACGCTACGCGGCAGGAACGCCCAGAACGATTCGCCGAACCGGGAGCTGGCCGGATCCTCCGGCGTGGCCACGCGCACGTGGTGGCCGCGATTGTGCTCGATATAGAAGTGGCCGTAGCCGGTTTGGGCGAGGGTGATCTTCGACAGCCACCGCTCCAGTTCGTCCTTTTTGTGGCCGAGTTCGTGTGCGGTGTTGATGCCGACACCGCCCATCACGCCGATGCTCAACGCGACGCCGATCTTCGACCACAGGCCGAGTCCGCCGTCGATGCCGAGCCACGACAGGTCCGTCGCCGTCCACAGGTAGGCCGCGAACACCAGGCTGGCCAGCTGGAACGGGATGTAGGCGTAGACGCAGTAGCGGTAGTAGCGGTCGTGTTCGAGTTGTTCGATCACCTCGTCGGGCGGATTCTGCCCGTCCGGACCGAAGAACCGATCCAGGATCGGCAGCAGCACATACAGCAGCAGCGGTCCGATCCACCACCACACCGGCGCCACCTGCTGCCAGCCGAGCCGGTTGAACACCCACACCAGCGCGGCCGCCAGCCCCAGTGCCGTCGGGGGGATCAGCCCGAACAACCACAGATAGCGCTTGCGGTCACGCCACGGCGGGGCGCTCGCTTCGGCGCGCTCCCCCAGCTGTGAGCTCGTCATCGTCGTTCTCCTCGGATCGGTGAGCCGGCCCGCACGGTCGCTGCTGCCCTCATCGGCGTCGGTAGCGACCGGACCGTTTACACTTTCAGGTGATGTGTACTCATTAGAAACACGTGACTGCGGTTTGTCAACGAGTGAACGAAATCGTCTTTGATGTACGATGGCTGTCGTGGCTGAAGCGCCGAACTTTCACAGCGAGATGCGTCAACTGCTGCGCGCCCGCGTCATCGACACCGCCCGTCAACTCGTCTGCACCGAAGGCTGGGGCGCGGTCAACATGTCGCGCGTGGCCAAAGAAGTGGGCGTGAGCAGGCCTGTGCTCTACAAGGAAATCGGCACCAAACAAGACCTCGCCGACGCCGTCATCAGCAACGAACTCGACTCCTTCCTCGCGGGCATCACCGAAACCATCGCCACCCACCCCGACGACGTCCTGGCCGCGCTCACCGCCGCGGTCGACTTCACTCTCCGCACCGCCGCCGAGAACACCCTGCTCAAAGCCGTACTGGCCGGCCGCACCAGCGCCGACACCAGCTTGCTGCCCACGCTGATGACCGAACCCGAGCCCGTCCTCGGGCGCGCTGCCACCGCCCTCACCATCGTGGTACGCACCCAGTACGGGTTGCCCGCATTCGCCGATGACGAACTCGGCAGCAGAGTCGAAACCGTCGTCCGACTGGCCCTGAGCCACCTGTTCCAGCCCACCATCCCGATCGAGCGCGCTGTCGGCCAGATCGCCCTGGTCATCGATGCGATCTTCGGGCCTGCCGCCCGCGAGGCCGCACCCGCTCGCTGACAGACCACCGCGCATTCCCGCCTGCGAACACCGGGCGGATGTGCGGGACATGGCCCAGAACGGAGCACCCCTACGAGCTGACCGCTCCGAAGCGTTCGCTGCGCCCGTCGCCTCGACTACTTGCTGCCGATTCCGACGCCCCCGGAACGGACCCCATACGGCCCGGTCACCGCAAGGTCAGCGGGGTCGCGGAATCGAGGTGGGTGAGTTTCTGCGGGTTGCGCACGTAGTAGAGGCCGCTGATGTGGCTGTCCTCCACATGGGTCACGATGACGCCGTCGAATTCGCCATCGACAAACAGTGCCAGCGCCGGCCCGGCATTCACCACCGTCGCTTCCACGCTGAGCGCCACATCGTGTTTGGTCAGGCCGCCGACGATGAACCTGGCCACCTTGTCCGCTCCGACGACCGGACGCGGCGAGGCCTGCTTGATGCCACCGCCGTCGCTGATGGCCACCACATCGGGAGCCAACACATCCAGCAGACCTTGCAGGTCGCGTGTCTCGAGCGCCTGCTGGAACGCCTCGACCGCGGCCTGCGCCTGATCCGGAGTGACGGTGCGCCGGGGCCGCCGTGCCTCCACGTGACGGCGCGCGCGGTGCGCGATCTGATGCACCGCGGCGGGGGTCTTGTCGACCGCGGCGGCGATGTCGTCGTAGCCGAACCCGAATGCCTCACGCAACACGAACACCGCGCGTTCGGTGGGCGTCAAGGTCTCGAGCACCAGCATCAACGCCATCGACACACTGTCGGCGAGTTCGCCGTCGGCGGCGGCCTCGGGCGCCGTCAGCACCGGCTCCGGCAGCCACGAACCGACGTAGGACTCCCTGCGCCGCTTCAGTGAACGCAGCCGGTTGAGCGCTTGCCGGGTGGTGATCCGCACCAGGTAGGAGCGTTCATCGCTGACCTGCGTCAGGTCGACCTTCACCCACCGCAACCAGGTTTCCTGCAGCACGTCCTCGGCGTCGGCGGCCGAACCGAGCATCTCGTAGGCGACGGTGAACAACAGATTACGGTGCCGGACGAACGTCTGCGTCGCGTCGACGGTGGTGTGGTCGTCGGCTGTACCCGGTGTGCTCATGAGGGTTCTCTTCCTGTGTTGCCGTTGCCTTCTCGCCGACCGCCACCGGTGTGTGGCGGCACCTCACGGCCGCCTTGCCACACACCGGCGCTGCCGGATCTCAGGCAATGGCTGCCGGCGCATCGGTTGGCAATGTCTGCAACAGCTTCGGACGATGCTTGCCGTCGCTGGGCCAGTGATGCGCGCCGGGCTTGCGGGCCTCGGTGACCAGATGTTTGACGCTGGCCTGGCAGGAGAACTCTTTGAGCGCCTTGCCCACCGGGCCCGAGAAGTACAGCCGCATCGCCGTATCGTCCTTGTGGCCGAGCTGGAAGATGCCGGCGCGGCGGCCGAAACTGATGCACATCGCGGGGAACGCCAAGTCGACCGGCTCCGGTGCCGCACCCGCGATCCGCCGCAGCACGGTGTCGGCCGCATGCGCACCCAGGCAGCCGGCGGCGTAGGCGCTCATCCGGAATGGCAGACCCGAGGGCGCCGAAGAGTCGCCGGCCGCCACGATCCGCTCGTCGTCGACGCTGGTCAACGTCTCGTCGGTGAGCAGACGCCCGTCGCTGTCGGTGCGCAGCCCGCTGCGCTCGGCCAGATCCGGCACACCGAAGCCGACGGCCCAGATGGTGACCCGGCTCGGCACCGTCCGCCCATCCCGCAACCGCACCGCGTCGGCGTCCACCGCCGTCACCGCGGTCTCGGCACCCTCGAGCACGGCTACGCCCAGCTTCGCGAGGTATTTCCGGGCCGTGCGCCGCGCGCTCGGATGCAGGTAGGGGCCGAGCCGGCCGCCGCACACCAAGGTGACCGAGCGGCCCTGCTCGGCCAGCTCCGCGGCGGTCTCGATGCCGGTCGGGCCACCTCCGACCACGGTCACCGCCGACGTCATCGGGGTATCGAACAGCACCGACCGCAACCGCTGCGCCGCCTCCAAGGTCGCCACCGGGTAAGCGAATTCCGCCACACCCGGCACCTGTGGTTCCGCACTGCCGCTGCCGACCGCGTAGATCAGGTAGTCGTAGCCGATCGTGGTGTCGTCGGCCAGGTGCACCCGGCGGCCGGCCGCATCGATGTGCGCGACGCTGTTCACCACCAGCCGCACACCGTCGGCCAGGACCTCGGGGTAGTCCACCACCGCATCATGGGTCCCGCCCACCAACTGATGCAGCCGCAATCGCGGAACGAACACCGAACGCGGATTGATCACGGTCACCGTCACGTCCGCGCGCTGGGTCATCCGGTTGGCCGCCATCACCCCGGCGTATCCGCCGCCGGTCACGACGACGTCGATATTGTTGCTCATGATGTCTCCTTCGCTGTGTGGGACTCGAGCACAAGACACCGCGCGGACCCAGCTTTCTGACATGGTGTGAGTTAGATCACTATCGAGGGTTCGAGCTCAGCGCGGAACAGCCGCGGCTTCCCCCGGCGGCGCTTCCCGACCTGCTGCTGTGCACAGACGTCGCGGTCCGCGAAGGCCGACCACCGCACCCCCGACCAGCGCGCACACCACAGATTCGCAGCGCATCACCAGGATTCGCGCACCGGAACCTCATGCGTGCGCCGTTGCCACTGCTCGGCGAGGCGGCCGATGCGCCGCGGGGCGGCGATACCGCGCACGGCGGCGATCTCGCCGTCACGAACCTCCAGCACCGCCACACCAACGACCCGGTCGCCGACAACGAACAGCATCGCCGGACTGCCATTGACCACCGCGGCATGGATCGACGGCGAACCACCGGCCAGACGCCGCTTGGCCGCGGTCGGCCGCAACCCTGCCCGCACCGCCTCGGCGACACGCTCCCGAGTGGTGTAGCGAATCAAGGTCGCGGCCATGCCGCCGGCACCGTCGGACACGGCCGTGGCATCGGCGGTCAACAACGCCACCAGCTGATCGGTGCGCCCCGACGACGCCGCGGCGACGAACGCCTCGACCACCTGCCGCGCCGCGGCGGGATCGACAACGCCGGGCGTGCGCGCCCCGGCGATGCGGCGGCGCCCCCGATGGGCATGCTGCTGGCTCGCCGACTCCGTGATCTCCAGGATCTCGGCGATCTCGGCATGACTGTAGGAAAACGCCTCCCGCAACACATACACCGCCCGCTCGACCGGCGACAGCCGCTCCATCAGCGTCAGCACCGCCAACGACACCGATTCGCGCTGCTCCACCGTGTCGGCCGGGCCGAGCATCGGATCACCGTCGAGCAACGGTTCGGGCATCCAGGCCCCGACCGCGCGCTCATGCCTGACCTTCGCCGAACGCAGCCGATCCAGCGCGAGATTGGTGACGATCTTCGTCAACCACGCCTCGGGCACCTCCACGTAGTCGTGGTCGGCGGCCTGCCACCGCAGAAACGCATCCTGCACCGTGTCCTCGGCGTCGGCGGCGGACCCGAGCAGCCGATAGGCGAGGCAGGCCAGCCGATTCCGGCTGGCCTCGAAACGCGCCACGGCCGCAGTGTCCACGACCACGACCCTAGGCGAGGGTCGCCTCGGCCGAACGCGCACCGGCAGCGGCCACCCGGTGCCGTCGACTCGGCATCCCGAAGGTCGGCCGGCTCACCGCCCAGCCGCTGACCGCCACGATCGTCGACTTGACCAGCACCGCAGGCCGCCCACACAAGGCTCCACGCTTCGCGCGAGCGTCGTCGTCGACCAGCTGGAAGATCGCGTCCCTGCGTCCGAGGCTGATGTGGTTGCCGACGTAACTCAACGCCGTCGCCGCGACCTTGCGCCCGGTCAGATCACCGACCACAGCCGCGGCCGCCTGCGACCCGGTGAACCCCGCCGACGCACACGACATCGGCAACGGATGACCGTTCTCCCCGATGACGAACACGCTGTCACCGGCGGCATACACCCCCGGATGCGACACCGACCGCATCTGCCGGTCGACGATGATCTGGCCGTTGGGCTGCACCGCGAGACCGGCGGCGGCCGCGATCGGATGTACCGCGAACCCGGCCGCCCACACCGTCGCATCCGCGGCGAAGACGCTGCCATCGGAGCCGACCACTCCCGACGGTTCGACACGCTCAACGGTTGTGTGCTCATGAAGAGCGATGCCGAGCCGGTCGAAGGCGCGCAGCAGGTGGCGGCGCGCCTTCGGGCCCAGCCAGCCGCCGACCTCACCGCTGGTGACCAATGCGACCTCGAGACCCGGATGCGCTTCGGCTATCTCGGTGACCGCCTCGATCGCCGTCAGGTTCCCGCCGACCACCAGCAACCGCCCGCGCCCGCCCAACTCCCCCAGACGGGCCCGCAACCGCAGCGCCGACGCCCGTCCGGCCACATCGAAGGCGAACTCGGCGACACCGGGCACACCGTGATCAGCAGCGGCACTCCCGAGGGTGTACAGCACGGTGTCGTAGTGGATCCGCTCCACCGCCGCACCGTCGGAAATGGTGACGCTGCGATGATCGACGTCCAGATCGGTCACCCGGGCCGTGCGAACCACAACGCCCGTGCCCGCGAACACCTCGGTCAACGGCCGATGCGGCAGATCGTGCCCGGCCGCCAACTGGTGCAGACGCAGCCGCTCCACGAAATCGGGTTCGGCATTGACGACGTTGATCTCGACATCATCGGAGTGCAGTTTCCGAGCCAGGTATCCCGCGCAGAAGGCTCCGGCGTATCCGGCTCCGAGAACAACGATGCGGTGCTTCATGGATGGCTCCTGTCTGGTTCGTGTGCACCCTGAACGAGACAGCCCCCGATTTCCTGACAACACCCCACAGTGACGTGGGTCACCCGCTACAAACCTGGGCCGGGCCGAAGCACGTCCGGCCGGGTCAGACCGCCGCCCACGGCCGCAGCTTCTCCGGATTACGCATCACCCAGATGCGGGTGATCCGGCCATCGACGATGTCGAAGGCATACACCGAGATGACGGCGTCCCCCTGCACAGCCACCAGACCGGGCTGGCCGTTGACCGTGCGCTCCAGCAAGGTGACCGCGCCCGCGCGAACGGAGATCTCCATCCAGGCGCGCGCGATCTGCTCGCCACCGATGATCGGCTCACGAAAGGCCACGACCCGCCCGCCGCTATCGGCAGTCGCGCTCGCCTGCGGATCCAGCAACCCGATCAACGCCTCGATATCGCCCCGCTCCCAAGCACGCTTGAAATCCCTGACGACCTCCGCCCGCTCGGTGCTCGACGGACGCGGCGAGGTATCGATGCGGCGGCGAGCACTGCACGCGAGCTGACGGCACGCCGCGGGCGAACGCCCAACCACCTCCGCCACCTCGGCAAACGAATAACGAAACACATCGTGCAGCACGAACGCCACCCGCTCGGCCGGCGTCATCGAATCCAGCACGACCAGAAAAGCCATGCTGACCGACTCGTCGAGGGTGACCTGATCGGCAGGATCAGCAGCACCCGCACGATCGCGCCACTCCGACCGCCCCGGCACCGGCTCCGGAATCCACTCACCCACATACCGTTCCCGCCGCGCCCGCGCCGAACCGAGCACATCCAGGCAGATCCGGCCCGCCACCGTCGTCAACCACGCCCCCGGCGCCACCACCTCCGCCCGCTGCCGCTCCGACAGCGCATACCAGCGCGCGAACGTCTCCTGCACCACATCCTCGGCCTCGGCCAACGAACCGAGCAACCGGTACGCGAGATTGATCAGCTGACGGCGCTCGGCGAACACCTCGGGCGGTTGCGGGTCGGTCATCCTCGGCTCCTCCAGGTCTGCGGGTCCCCTCCCACACCGACGAATCAGCACCCCGGTATGTGAGGCGACCTGACATTCCGGGCCGCCGCATCGTCGGGAAGGTCGTCACCATTCCCGCACACCAGGAGATCAGGCAATGACCACCATCGGCATCATTCTCGGCAGCACCCGGCCCAACCGCAACGGCTCCCAGGTCGCGCAGTGGGCACTGGACACCGCAGCCCAACGCAACGACGCCGACTTCGACCTGATCGACCTGCGCGACCACCCACTCCCGCACCTCGACGAGCCGGCACCGCCGATGTTCGGCCCATCCCCGCACGCACACACCCGCGCCTGGGCCGAACGAATCGCCCCCTTCGACGGCTACCTGATCGTCACCCCCGAATACAACGGCGGCGCGCCGGGAGTGCTGAAAAATGCCATCGACCACCTGAGCGCGGAATGGTCGAACAAAGCGGTCGGATTCGTCTCCTACGGTGTGAGCGGCGGCGCCCGCGCAGTGGTTCAGCTGCGCACGGTCTGCGGCACACTCGGCATGGCCGACGTCGGCTACCAGGTCGCGATCTCGCTGCTCACCGATTTCGCCGACCACACCACCTTCACCCCACGCGAACACCACGCCGACGCCCTGCACAAGACCCTGGACCAGCTCATCGCCTGGAGCACTGCACTCGCGCCGCTACGGGCGTCCGCCGACGCCGCCCTCATCGAGGCCTGAGGAGCCGAACATGGCCACATCCAACGAACTCCACCCCGACCACGCCCAGATCCGCCAGCAGATCGAGACGCTGATCGAAGCACTCGAGGCCAAAGACCTCGAAGCCGTGCGACAGCTCTACACCACCGACATCGTGTCCTTCGACATCGAGCCGCCGCTGCACCATGTGGGAATCGCGGCGAAACTCGACAACTGGGTACGCGCGTTCCAGGTTTTCGAAACCATCATCTACGACATCCGCGACCTCACCCTCACCGTCGGCGGCGATGTGGCCTTCGGCCACGCCTTCGCACGCCTGCGCGGCACCCTCGCCGACGGCACCAGCACGGACGGCATGTGGGTGCGAGCCACCTTCGGAATGCGCAAGATCGACGACACCTGGCTGATCGCGCACGACCAGGTCTCGGTGCCACTCGACATCGCGGGCGGCCGAGCCCTCACCGATCTCACGCCCTGACACGACCGGGAGGCTGCGCGGCCGGCCATCACCGGCCGCGCAGCCGCCCGCACCAGCGATCTGCGCAGTCCAACGAACTTGTCTCCTCGGCCGCGACGGCACAGCTGACCCGGCACACCACCGCGCACCGGATAGATTCGGGCAGAACACGAATACGGCGTGCGACGCACCGAACCGAAGGGCAGCGATGACCGAGGACCCGCCCGCTCACCTCCAGCGCGATATCGCCATCCCCGACGCGGTACGCGCCCAACTGCACCGCGGGGTGCGCAGCGTTCTCGTCGACACCGCCGCGCTGCGCGAAGTCCGGCAACGCTTCGCCGACGACCAGGCCGCCACCCTCGGCCGATACCTCGAGGCCTCCCAATCGGCCAACACCGTGCGCGCCTACCGCACCGACTGGATCGCCTGGTCGGCCTGGTGCGCGGCAGAAGGCAGGCAAGCGCTACCCGCCGACGCCCTCGACGTCGCCGTCTACCTCGCCGCCGCGGCCGACGCACGCGACGAGCACGGCGAGCCGGTCTTCGCCCCCGCCACCCTGGAACGCAAATCCGCCGCCATCGCCGCCGTGCACGCCGCCAACGGATTACCCTCACCCACCCGCTCGGACGTCGTGCGGCTCACCCTCCGCGGCATCCGCCGCACCCGCCGCGCCCGACCGGTCCGCAAACGCCCGATCTTGCTGCACACCCTCGAACAACTCCTCGACGGACTACCCGAACGCGGCTGGCCCACCGAACCCGCACGCCGCCGCGACTCCCTCGCCCTGCTCATCGGATTCGCCGGCGCACTGCGCCGCAGCGAACTCGCCGGACTCCGCGTCCACGACGTGCACGTCACCCAGGACCACAACACCGGCGAACCCGTCCTGCTCATTCACCTGCCCAGCACCAAAACCGATCCCACCGGCATCACCGAACAACGCGTCGCCCTCCCCCGCGGCACCCGCCCGCACACCTGCCCCGTCTGCGCCTTCGCCGACTGGATCGCCCTGCTGACCCTGCACAACACCGCCCCCGACCGGCTACCCGAACACCTCACCGCCACACCGCCCCCCGACCCGAAAATCCACCGCTGCCACGGCTTCACCGGCCCGCCGGCAACCCTGCCCGCCGACCAGCCGCTGTTCCCCGCCGTCACCCGCCACGGCGGCATCGGCGCAACCCCGATCTCCGGCCGAGCCATCGCCGAACTCGTCAAACGCTACGCCGCCCGCGCAGGCCTGGACCCCGCCCTGTTCTCCGGCCACTCCCTGCGCGCGGGCTTCGCCACCCAAGCCGCCCTCGGCGGCGCCGCCGACCGCGAGATCATGCGCCAGGGTCGCTGGTCCAACCCCCGCACCGTGCACCGCTACATCCGCACCGCCAACCCCCTCGACGACAACGCCGTCACCAAACTCGGGCTGTAAAAGGTCAGCGCCCTACTCCGGCGCGACGAAACCGCCGATCCGCTGCTCGAGCAACTCGGCCAACCGCAGCGGGGTGCGATCCTCGAACATCGGGCCGATCAGCTGCACCCCCACCGGCAACCCCTCGCGCGAGCGCCCGGCGGGCACCGCGGTAGCGGGCAGACCAGGCATCGTCGCCACACCGGCCCAGACGAGTTGATCCAAGTACGGGTACCGCACCCCGTCGATCTCGATCCGACGCGCGAACAGATCGGGGTCGTGATCGTGCGGGAACGCGGGAGTCGGCGTAATCGGGCACATCACGGCATCGAACTCGGCGAACAACTGCCGCCAGCCGTGACGGTGGCGTTCCCGGGCAGCGTTCGCCTCCATCCAGTCGCGATGGGTGCACACCGTCGCGCGAAGACGCGTCGCAGCGAGGCTGCGATCGGCTGCGTCCAGTTCGGCGGCGCGTTTCCCCAGCTCCGCGTAGGCGTCGGGCGGGTAGTGGGCGACGGCGCTCGCGAACAGCAATCGCATGTAGACCGCGGCCGATTCGGCCAGATCGGGCAGCAGCACACTGTGCCGCTCCACACGCGCGCCCGCCTCGACCAGTGCGTCGGCCACCCGGCGCACACCCTCCCGTACAGCGGTACCGGTCGGAATGAGCGGATGCTCATCGAGAACCAGCACCCGGAAGTCCGACAGCCGCCCATGGCGCGCGGGCGGCAGAGTCGACTCGTACGCGACACCGGACGTCAGCGGGTCCGGTCCGGCCATCACGTCCAGCAGCAGCGTGAGGTCGCGAGCCGTGCGGGCCATCGGACCTACGACAGCCAGGTCGGCTTCGACCGGCAAGGCCGGCACCCGCGGCGGGACCATACCGCGCATCGACGCGAGCCCGAGTGTCGGCTTGTGTGCGTAGACGCCACAGAAATGGGCCGGCGTCCGCAGCGAACCGGCAATATCCGAACCGATCGACAGCGCACCGAATCCGCAGGCCAGCGCCGCCGCCGACCCACCGGAGGACCCGCCCGCCGTCCGAGCGTGATCCCACGGGTTGCTGGTCGTGCCATAGATCTCGTTGAAGCTCTGCACATCTCGCAGCGCCAACGGCACATTCGTCTTACCCACCACCACCGCACCCGCCGCCTTCAGTCGCGCCACCTGCACCGCGTCCTCGAACGGCACATACGTCTGTTCCAGCGGCATGCCCCAGGTCGTGGGCAGCCCCGCGACGTTGTAGGACTCCTTGACCGTCACCGGAATACCGAGCAGCGGACGATCCACTCCGCGCGCCCGTGCCCTATCGGCAGCCCGCGCCGCCGCCCGCGCACGATCGAAGTCCCGCACACAGATCGCGTTGATGGTCGTATCGTCGCGCTCGATACGGGCGATCGCCGCGTCGGTCAACTCCACCGAGGTGACGTCACCGGCATGCATCGCGGCCGAAAGCTCCTCGGCCGATCGAAAATTCCACTCCATGCCGCCGACGCTAGAAGCAGGCCGAAGAGGGCACGAAATGCCAGTTCACACAACCACAACGAATGAGCCGGCCGGTCGGCTGCCGAACTCACCCGCGTTCCGCCAGTTCACGGCCACGCGATCGGACGAACCCGCCCGCACAAGCCATCGCGTACCCACTCCGCGCAATAAGGCGAATGTCTCACCCTCGCCTCAGCACAGACCCATCGCGAACACGCACGGATTCCAGATGGGGCAACAATTGTCACGGCCGATTGCACCAGAAGCAATTGACGCAGGTCGGGGCCGACGCGCCCACAGCGAGCTCCGTATCAAACGGGCCGCAGTACACCCCGGCCGTCAGCGCGAATACCGCTCACGCAAGGCGACTCGGCACACATTCACGTCGGCACACATTCACGCCACTGATTCGGCGCGGCGACCGCCAATCGAGTCCGGCGGCAACCCGCCCGACGACCACCCCTGTCCGGAATCGCCTATCCCCCACCCTCGCTCACCGTCGACCCCCTCCTGTCTATGCGTGTTTTGGTCTTGACGGGTGATTGGGGTGAGGTAAGCGAGATGGGCCCACATGCGTAGATGCGCATATCTACGTAGCGTAATTAAATGCATCTGGGTCGAGCGCCGGACGCCTTCGAGTTCCTTGAACCGAGAACTCCCGCCCCGCTCCCCAGCGTCGAATCCCAGCACCAAACCTCTCCCCTGCCCCACCACGAGAAATCAACGCGGACCTTCCACTTCCCCACCCCACTGCCCTATCGGTCGTTAGGCTTGTTCGCACATCACCCCGGGCCCCCTTCCCTATGAGGAGCACGAGTTGCGTCAACCGAACCGCCGCCACGTTCTCGCCGGGCTCACCGCCGTCGCCGCCACGGCCCTGGTCGGTGGCCGAGCGGCGGCCAGGCCGCAGGCCCCGCAGACGGTGGCACCGCTCGGTGACGATTTCCTCTGGGGCGTAGCGGCTTCGGGTTTCCAATCCGAGGGCAATGCGCCCGACAGCAACTGGATGCGCTATATCGCGGCAGGTAAGACCGAGGATCCGTACCTGAAT
Organism: Nocardia sp. JCM 38205; assembly: GCF_058222935.1. Classification (NCBI taxonomy): domain Bacteria; kingdom Bacillati; phylum Actinomycetota; class Actinomycetes; order Mycobacteriales; family Nocardiaceae; genus Nocardia; species Nocardia sp. JCM 38205. The sequence goes on from NZ_JBYHFL010000006.1 coordinate 166,599, forward strand.
TCGATCGACTTCTATGGTCGTTTCCGCTCCGACATCGCACTGGCCGCGCAGCTGGGTGTGCGGGTCTACCGCATCGGAATCGAGTGGGCCAGGCTGCAGCCACGGCCGGGCGAATGGGATCCGGCGGGATTCCGGTTCTACGACAACGTCATCGCCGCGATCGAAGCGGCGGGCATGCGGCCGATGCTCACCCTGGACCACTGGGTGTATCCGGGTTGGGAGGTGGACCGCGGTGGCTGGCGAAATCCGGCGATCGTGGACGACTGGCTGGCCAACGCGCGCGTCGTCGTCGATCGCTATGCCGGACACGACCCGCTGTGGATCACGTTCAACGAGCCGGCGATGTACGTGCTGAACGAAGTGCGCCACGGCGGGATCGGCGCCGGCGATGTTCCGGCCATGCAGGAACGTATCGCGCTGGCCCACAACACCATCTACGACCACATCCACCGCGTACATCCGGGCGCGCTCGTCTCCAGCAATGTCGCCTATATTCCGACCGCCGAGGACGTGGTGAACGGACCACTGATCGACCGGATCGGCGCGAAGCTCGACTACATCGGCATCGACTACTACTACGGCTTCTCCCCCGAGACGCTGCTGGCGGGTCTGCCGGATATCAACCGGCTGTGGACGATGCCGTTGCAGGCCGAGGGTATCTATTACGCATTGCAGCATTATGCGCGCCGGTTCCCCGGCCGACCGCTCTACATCGTCGAGAATGGGATGCCCACCGAGAACGGGCGCCCGCGGGCCGACGGCTACACCCGGGCCGACCTGCTGCGCGACACCGTGTACTGGCTGCAACGCGCGAAGGCCGACGGGATGAACCTCATCGGCTACAACTATTGGAGCCTGACCGACAACTACGAATGGGGTTCCTACGCCCCGCGCTTCGGTCTCTACACCGTCGACGTCCGCACCGACCCCACGCTGACCAGGCGGCCGACCGACGCCGTCCCCGCCTACGCCGACATCACCCGCGCGGGTGGCGTGCCGCCCGGCTACCGGCCCACCCGCGGCCCCGCGAACTGCTCGTTCGTGGATGCGGTGGCAAGCTGCGCCGATCCGGTGCGGGTCCCGCGCTGACCGGCGGGTTCGGCGGCGCGCACCCGCCGCGCCGACCGTCGACCGCGCCGACCGTCGACCGCGATGGGCGTCACCCTCGACGTGCCCGGCCGGTGCGCCGGATCCGTGTAAGACTGGCGGCGTGAACGGGCCGAACGTGGACAAGACCGCACCCGAGAAGACCGCTCGCGATCGCACGCCGAATCGGGGTGACGCCATCGGTGTCGGGGTGCTGTGGCTGGCGAAATGGGCGTTGTGCGTGGTCGCGATCGCCGCGGGCGCCTGGGTGATCGGCAATGTGGTCGCCAAGCTGTGGGTGGTGTTGCTGCCGGTGCTGCTGGCGATCGTGGTCGCCACCGTGCTGTGGCCGCCGGCCCGCTGGCTCATGGATCACAAGTTGCGTCCGGCCGCGGCCGCCTCCATCACGGTGATCGGGTTCCTCGGGGTGCTGGCGGGTGTGATCGCGCTGATCGTGCCGTCGGTGGTCGATCAGGCGCCTGCGCTGGCGGACAAGTCCACCGAGGGCATCAACAAGGTGCGTGATTGGTTGCAGGGCCCGCCGCTGAATGTGCGCGACGAGCAGTTGGATTCCGCGGTGGACGCGGTGGTCAGCCGATTGCAGTCCAGTGCCGAGCAGATCGCGACCGGCGTGTTCACCGGCGTCAGCGCGGCGACGTCGGCGCTGATCACGTTGTTCCTCGTGCTCGTGCTGTCGTTCTTCTTCATCAAGGACGGCCCGCGTTTCCTGCCGTGGCTGCACAATACGGTCGGCTCCCCCGCCGGCCGGCACCTCGAGGAGGTGCTGGCCCGGGTCTGGGCGGTGCTCGGTGGGTTCATCCGCACCCAGGCGGTGGTCAGCATGATCGACGCGGTGCTGATCGGTCTGGGGCTGGTGATCTTGGATGTGCCGCTGGCGTTGGTGCTCGCGGTGATCACCTTCCTCGGTGGGTTCATCCCGATGGTCGGCGCGTTCGTCGCCGGTGCGCTCGCGGTGCTGGTCGCGCTGGTCGCCAATGGCCTGACCACGGCGTTGATCGTGCTCGGCATCATCGTCGCGGTGCAGCAGCTGGAGGGCAATGTGCTGCAACCGGTGTTGCAGAGCCGCAGCATGAAGCTGCACGCGGTGATCGTGTTGCTGTCGGTGACGGCAGGCGGTGCCCTCTACGGGATCGTCGGGGCGTTCCTGGCGGTGCCGGTGGCGGCGGTGGCGGCGGTGGTGATCCGCTATGTGGGCGAGCAGATCGATGTGTTCACCACACCGCCGCCCGAGGCGCCGGACGCGGACGCGGAGCCGGGATCGGATCTGGCGCCCGCGACGGACTGATCGCCGCACGCCAAGGTCGAAAACGCCCTCATCGCCTGCCGCCTGCCGCTACAGTCCCGGTTCACCAGGGCCACCGGATGTTTCGGTGGGGTGTGAAAGGTGACCGTTGACAATGCGGAATACGACGGCGCGGCGCGTGCGAGATGCGGTCGCGGCGGCCGTCGCGGGGGTGTTGCTGCTGTCGGGTTGTTCGGGCTCCGGCGCGGACGCGGTGGGGCCGGGAGTCACCAGTGCGCCTTGTCCGCAGGCGGTGGACGAGAGCAAGGGTTGTCTCTATCTGGGTGTGCTGTCGGATCTGGGCGGCGGGCCGTTCGCCTCGCTCGGCACCGCATTGCAGGACGGCCAGCATGCCTTCTGGTCCGCGGTGAACAGATCCGGTGGGATCGGCGGCCGCTACGAGGTCGACGACACCACCTATGTGGAGAACACCAGCTATGACCCGACGCGCTACGCCGCTGCGTACGCGAAGGTGCAGCCGCATGTGCTGGCTTTGGCGATGAGCCTCGGCACCTCGCAGACCCAGACGATTCTGGGGCAGATGGACAGCGACGACATGCTCACCGGTGCGGGCACGCTGTGGTCGGGCTGGCAATACTCGCAGACCGATCGTGGTCTGGTGCTCGAGATCGGCTACTCCTACTGCACCGAGGCGGTCCTCGGGCTGGATTGGCTCGCGCAGCGGTACGGTCGGCCCGAGCGGATCGCGGTCGTGGCCTATTCCGGTAACTACGGTGAGGACTACGCGTCGGGAGCGCGTACCTGGGCGATGACCAACAACGTGCCGGTCACCGCGAACATCACTACCGCGTCCAATCGGGAGCTCGGCAACCAGAATTCGGTGGTCCAGCAGTTGCTGGCCGATCCGCCGGACGCGATCGTGCTGGCCACCGGCCCGGTGGAGACCGGCGAGATCGTCGGCAAGCTGGTGCAGCGCGGCTACCCCGGCCGGTTCATCGGTTCACTGCCGACGTGGAACGCGGCGCTGCTGGACTCCCCCGCCGGGCCCGCGCTGACCGCCCGCTACGCGACGACCGCGCCCTTCGACGGATGGGACGGCGCCAGTGCGGGTGCGGTGAGCGCGCGGGCCGCCGCGCCGCGGGTCCCGGAGAATTGGGGTTACAACGCCGGCTGGGCGTTGAGCTATCCGATGCGGGCGGTGCTGGAGAAGGTGGTGGCCGCGGGAACCGTCGACCGGGCGGCGCTGCGTACGGCCGTGGCCGCGGGGTTGCCGGTGGATTTCGAGGGCATGCTCCCGCCGCACGACTATGCGGCGGGAGCGCCCGACCCGGCGGCGCATCGGGCGGTGGTCGGGGTGCCGGATGCGGGGGCGCCGAGCGGGTTGCGGACCGTGGCCACCGATTTCCACGGTCCGACTTCGCGCCGGCTACAGCTCACCGAACCGTGTATCCGGTTCTGACGGCGGCGCTCACCACCCCGGCGTGCCCGAGACCGGGATATTGATCCAGCTGGGCTGGTTCGGGTCCAGTCGCACGTGCTGCGGTTTGAGCTCGCTCTCGTTGAGCAGTGGGCGCAGCGGCAGCCCGCGCGGGAAGTTCATCGCGTAGACGTCCACGCGCAGCCGGTGCCCGGGCTGCAGGATGGCGTCGGTGGCGGTGAGCCCGATATCGATGACGGTGGGTTGACCGGGCACCAGCGGTTGCCTGGTGGCGAGGGTGAGCACGGGGTATGGGTCGGTGTAGTCGCCGTTGGCCGAGCGGCTCGCGCGCGTCTCGTCCACGGTCCGCAGTGAGGCGGTGAGCTGGCCGCTGGTGAGCACGGTAGAGCGTCCGTCGGGCGCGACATCGTTGACGGTCACCGACCAGTAGCCGTCGGTGGCGTCGTGGACGGCGTTGAGGTGCAGGCTGATCGGGCCGGAGATCTCGGTCGGTCCGTGCACGGGGGCGCTGGTGAAGGTCAGTGCGCTGGTTTCGCTGATCCGCGAGTCCTTGGCGCAGGCGTCGAGGATGCCGGTGATGCCCGCGGTGCCGGTGGCCGAATCACGCGAGCACAGCGTGGCCAGTCCGGGTGCGACGGTGAGCTGGGCGGGTGCGCCGGGCGCGGGGCTCAGGCTGCCGTCGTGGACGCTGCGTACGGTGCCCGACGGTGCCGCGTCGAGGTACATGCGGCGGTAGTCCATGCCGGGGCGGGGGAAGGCGGTGGTGCTGGTCCAGCCGCCGCCCTGCTGCCACAGGGTGACGTTGTCGTAGGTGTCGATGCCGTTGTCGATGCCCTTGAGCCACTTGTCGAACCAGGCGCGTTGCAGCACGTCCAGTCGCGGTGGCGCGCCGGGAAGGCCGTTTCCGCTGCCGGTGGTCAGGTGGTAGATGTCGCCCATGATGAGCTTCTTCTGCGAGTCGGGCACGTCGACGGCGTTGTAGACCCGGGGCGAGGAATAGGTGAAGATGTCGTGCCAGCCGCCGTAGACGAAGGTCGGGATGTCGATCTTGTCGGGGTGGCCGAGCCAGGATTGCCGGATGGCGCTGTCTTCCTGGATGAGTTCGAGCAGGTGCGGCGGAATGGCGTCGACGCTGGGCACGGTGAGCGCGGCGAGCAGGTAGTTGACGAAGGTCAATGGGTCCTGGACGCGGTCGGCCAGCCATTTCCAGTCGAACCGGCCGTCGAACATCGACTTCACGTCCGGGATCAGTTTGGAGGTGTTGACGGCCAGTAGCCAGGCGGGCAGGAACCCGAATCCCACGCCGCCGCCGGTGGCCGCGATGTCGCGCAGTAGGTCGCTGCCCGGCACGATCGGGAAGATCGCTTGCAGCGCTTCGGGTTTACGTTCGGCGGTCTGCAACTGGTTGATCGCCGAGTAGGAGATGCCGGTCATGCCGACCTTGCCGGTGGACCAGGGTTGGGCGGCGGCCCAGTTCACCACTTCGACGCCGTCGAGCTGTTCGCGTTCGCCGAAGACCTGCCAGGTGCCCTGGGAGAAGCCGGTGCCGCGCACGTCGACGACGACCTGGGTGTAGCCGCTCTGAATGAGCTTGCGGTCCACGCCGAACGATCGCAGGGTGCCCGCGGGCATGGCCTTGGTGATCTCGGTGAGCCCACCCAGGCCGTAAGCGGACAGGTCGAAGCTCTTGAAGAGCTCGGTGAGGGCGTCGGCCAGCACCGGGAAGGTGAGCGCCGAATCCAGCACGTTGCCGACGAGTTTGGTGTACGGGGTGAGGTTGACGATCGTCGGCGTCTTCTCCTCGAGCGGCCTGCCCGCGGCGTCGGCCGGACGGTAGACGTTGGCTTTGAGGACGGTGCCGTCGCTCATCGTGATGGGCACATCCCAGTCGATGTGCACATTCGGGTAGGCGCGTGGGCCGTCATGGGTGGCGGTCCAGTGCGCGCCGAGCGCGCCGCCGTCCGGTTGTGCCTGCCCGGTCTGGGCCGCCACCAGCGCGGTGGTGACCGCGACGATGGTCACCAGGGTGGCTACGGCACTCCGAACGAGACATCGATGTCTGATCATGTGTCCCCTCATCCCGACAAGAGCGGAACTCCATCGTTCCTGACTCGCGGGTAACCATAGGATGGATCACATTCCGTGGCAACTATGACCCGGATCTCACCGGTGCCCGGTCGCGGCGAAGAGCTCGTGTCCGTCGAGCCCATATCCTGGTCGCATGACCGTGCTGACTGACGGGCCGCCCGATCGGCTGCCCCATGGCCCGCACCGCCTCACCCGCGAAGAAGTCGAGAACTCGCAGTACCAGCGGTTGTGCGCGGCCGCATTGGAGGCGGTGGGTGAGCTGGGCTATGCCCCGACCACGGTTACCGAGATCGTCGGGCGGGCCCGGGTGGCCCGGCGCACCTTCTACGCACTGTTCGGCGGCAAAGAGGAATGCTTCGCCGCCGCCTACGACAGCGCGGTGGCCGATTGCCTCGGACTGCTCGCCGAGACGATCACCCTCGGCGCGGATACGCCGTTCGCCGAACGGGTGCACACCTCGTTCCGGGTGTTCCTGGAGATCCTGGCCGCCCGCCCGGCCGCCACGCGCGCACTCTACATCGAGATCCTGGCCGCCGGACCGGCGTTGATCGAGCATCGCGCGCGGGTCCATCGGCTCTTCGCCGAGCACATCGTGGCGGTCGGGCGGATCGGTGTGCAGCGCGGTGAGGTTCCCGTCGATCCGGATCCGGCGCTGATCGACATGCTGCTCGGCGGGATCAGTGATCGGATCGTCGCCTGCCTGTACGAGCGCGGTGCCGAGCATTTGCCGGACCTGGCGCCACTGTTCACCAGGACCGCACTCATCCTGTGCGGTGCACAGCGGCCCGGCGCGGGTTCAGCGGAATCCGAGCAGGGTTAGCCAGCCGGTCAACTGCAGGTCGAACACCTCGGTGCGGTCGGTGAAGGTGCCCGGCCCGTACATGTCGAAGACGTCGAAGCTGACGGCGCCGAACAGCGCGCTCCACAGCACCAGTGCCCGCGCCAGCAGCCAGTCGGGGATCTCCAGGCCGAATTCGGTTCGGATGCGCGCGAAATCGCCGAGAGTGGCCGAGGAAATGGGCTTGGTCGCGGCCGGCTCGTCGAGTGCCGCGTCGCGGTGCGCGGCTTCGACCAGGCGCAGCAGTGTCGCGATGACGCGGGTGCCGGGCGCGACGGTCTGTTCGGCGGGCGCGGCGTAGCCCGGCACCGGTGTGCCGAAAAGCAGTCCGTACCAGGCGGGTTCGGCCAGACCCCAGTCGCGGACGGCGTGCGCCGCGGCGCGCAGCCGGGCGGCCGGATCGGCGGCGGCGGCCGCGACCGCGGCGTCGACGGCATCGCCGAGGGCGTCGTACCCGTCGACCACCAGCAGCGTCAGCAGCTCGTCGCGGCTGCGGACGTAGCGGTAGACCGCCGAGGAGACGACGCCGAGTTCACGGGCGACCGCGCGCAGCGACAGCGCGGCGGCCCCCTCGGTGGCCAGCTGGGTGCGCGCGATGCGTTTGATGTCTTCCATCGTCTGGGCGCGTGCGCGGGCCCTCGGTGTGGTCATGCGCTCACCCTGACCCATCGCCGAGAGCGATGTCAACAACAGTGATCACCGCTCCCCCACAGCGTGGCCGGCCGCCGGCTCAGCGCCCGGATTCGTCCAGCTCGGCGACCGCGCGTTCGATTTCGTCGGCCAGCGTGGCGCCACCGACCTCCCAGGCCGCGGCACGGAACCGGTCGCGGAATCGGCTGAGGTCGCTGCCGATGCCCTCGCCGCCGTAACTGGTCGCGGCCGCGTCGCGGAAGGTGCGCACCATTTCGTCGGCGAGCTCGGCGATGCGCGCCCGGATCAGTTTGCGCAGTGCGCCGCTGAGGGTGACGTCGGTGCCGACGTCGTAGAGGATCAGCGCCCCCTTGAGCATGGGCAGGTCCGGGATTGCCCAGTTCTCGCCGTGCCGTTCCAGGTATTGGGCGGCCAAGAGTTCCTCGACGATGTCGGGCCGGCGGTCGCCGAGCAGTTCGGTGAGTTCGTCGTCGTCGAGGACGGCGGATTGGTCGGAATGTCCCGGCTTGCGCGGGTCGAACACCGCGCGCCAATCGCTCGCGCCCGCCCCGGCGTCGCTGGCGAAGACCTCGCGGATCGCGTCCAGGCGCAGGCCGCGGGCCTGCATGGCGAGGATGTCGCGCAGCCGGTCGAGGTGTTCGGTGCGGTAGAGGGCTTCCTTGCCGACTCGCTCGGGCTTGGGCAGCAAGCCGAGCGAGTGGTAGTAGCGGATCGTTCGCGCCGGGACGCCGCTCAGTTCGGCCAGCTGGGTGCGGCTGTATCGGGACACGCGACCAGCATAGATACCAAGCGCACCCTTCGTTGACAGTTCCAACTGTCGTCATTAGCGTAACCGGCGTCACTGCCGACGCCCACCGAGGAGTTTCCCCATGTCTGAGCAAGCGACGGACTACGACGTCCTCATCGTCGGGTCCGGGTTCGGCGGCAGCGTCACGGCGCTGCGATTGGTGGAGAAGGGGTACAAGGTCGCCGTCATCGAGGCCGGCCGCCGCTTCGCCGACGACGAGCTGCCCAAGACCAGCTGGGATCTGCGCAAATTCCTGTGGGCGCCCAAGCTCGGCTGCTACGGCATTCAGCGCATCCACCCGCTGCGCGATGTGCTGATCCTCGGCGGCGCCGGCGTCGGCGGCGGCTCGCTCAACTACGCCAACACCCTGTACGTGCCGCCGGAGCCGTTCTTCCAGGACGCCCAGTGGCGCGATATCACCGACTGGCGTGATGAGCTGACCCCGTACTACGAGCAGGCGCAGAAGATGCTCGGCGTGGTCCGCAATCCGCACATGACCCCCGCCGACGAGGTGTTCAAGCAAGTCGCCGAGGACATGGGCGTCGGCGACACCTTCGTGCAGACGCCGGTCGGAGTGTTCTTCGGTGAACCCGGCAAAACGGTGGAGGATCCGTACTTCGGTGGCGTCGGCCCCGAGCGCACCGGCTGCCTGGAGTGCGGCGACTGCATGGTCGGCTGCAAGTACGGCGCCAAGAACACCCTGGTGAAGAATTACCTCTACCTCGCGGAAAAGGCGGGCGCGCAGGTCATTCCGATGACGACCGTCACCGCGTTGCGCCCGCAGCCGGACGGCAGCTGGGAAGTGGCGACCGAACGCACCGGCGCCTGGGTCCGCAAGAGCCCGGCCACCTACACCGCGGGCAAGGTGGTGCTCGCCGCAGGCACCCTCGGCACCCAGAAGCTGCTGCACGCCATGCGCGATCAGGGCGTGCTGCCCGACCTCTCGGAACGGCTCGGCGTGCTCACCCGCACCAATTCCGAGTCGATCGTCGGTGCGGCCACCAAGAAGGTGATCCCGGGCCAGGACTTCACCAAGGGCGTGGCGATCACGTCCTCGATCCACCCCACTCCCGACACCCATATCGAGCCGGTGCGGTACGGCAAGGGCTCGAACTCCATGGGCCTGCTGCAGACGCTGATGGTCGACGGGGGCGGGCGCATCCCGCGCTGGCTGCGCTTCCTCGGCATCGCGCTGCGCCATCCGCTGACGTTGCTGAGCTTCCTGAGCGTGCGCAACTGGAGTGAGCGCACCATCATCTCGCTGGTCATGCAGCATCTGGACAACTCCATCACCACCTACACCAAACGCGGGCTCTTCGGCCGCAAGCTCACCTCCAAGCAGGGGCACGGCCAGCCGAACCCGACCTGGATTCCCGCCGGTAACGACGTCACCCGCCGGGTGGCCGAGAAGATCGACGGCGTCGCAGGCGGCACTTGGGGTGAGGTGTTCAATATCCCGCTCACCGCGCACTTCCTCGGCGGCGCGGCCATCGGCGCCGACCGCGAATCCGGAGTGATCGACGCCTACCACCGCGTCTACGGCTATCCCACCCTCAGCGTCGTCGACGGCGCGGCCGTCTCGGCCAACCTCGGGGTCAACCCGTCGCTGACCATCACCGCGCAGGCCGAACGCGCCGCCGCCTACTGGCCCAACAAGGGTGAGCAGGATCTGCGTCCGGATCAGAACGCCCCATATCAGCGCATCGCGCCCATCGCGCCGCGCAACCCGGTCGTCCCGGCGCATGCCCCCACCGCGTTGAAGCTGCCGACCGTGCCGAGTCGCCGCTCCGACAACGCTCCCGCGGCAGGCTGATCCCCCGTCTCGTTGTGCCCCCGTCGGCTCCTCGCCGGCGGGGGCACGGCGTATCCGGCGACGTCGGCGGCGCGAATCGGCCCGCGATGGACGGAATCCGGCCCGGTGACCTTCACGTGCTCGTATGTTTGCCCTACACAGTGAGATCGGAGATGGACAGTGGGTACAGGTGAGGTCGCTGCGGACTATGTGATCGTCGGGGCGGGGTCGGCGGGCGCGGTGCTGGCCGCCCGGCTCAGCGACGATCCCGATACCACGGTGCTGCTGCTGGAGGCCGGGCCGCAGGACAAGAACAAGTTCATTCATATTCCGGCCGGGTTCGCCAAGCTGTTCCGCAGCGAGGTGGACTGGGACTACCTGACCGAACCGCAGCCGGAGCTCGACGGCCGCCAGATCTATTGGCCGCGCGGAAAGACCTTCGGTGGGTCGTCGTCGATGAACGCCATGATGTGGGTGCGCGGGTTCCGCGCCGACTACGACGAATGGGCGCTGCTGGCGGGCGAGGATTGGAGCTTCGCCAAGGTCGTCGAACAGTACCGTCGCATCGAAAACGTCGAAGGCGCCCAATATCCCGACGAAGGCACCGACGGTCCGCTGCACATCGCCCATCAGCGCAGCCCACGCCGATCGACCGCCGCCTATCTGGAGGCGGTGCGCGAATGCGGCTTCACCGTGGAGCCGCCCAACCGGCCCGCGCCGGAGGGCTTCTGCCAGACGATGGTGACCCAGCGCGGCGGCAGGCGCTGGAGCACCGCCGACGCCTACCTGCGTCCGGCGCTGCGCAGGCCGAACCTCATCGTGCGCACCGAAGCGCTGGCCACCCGCGTGCTCTTCGACGGAACCCGCGCCACCGGCGTGGAATTCCGGCAGGGCGACGCCACGGTCACCGCGACTGCGCGACGCGAAGTGGTGCTGTGCGGCGGCGCGATCAACACACCGCAGCTCCTCATGCTCTCCGGCATCGGCGACCGTGCGGAACTGGAGCGCCACGGCATCGAGACCGTGCACCACGCACCGGAGGTCGGCGCGAACCTGCAAGATCATCTGGTGGCGGCGGTCGGCTACGGGGTGGAATCGGATTCGCTGTTCGCCGCCGAGAAGCCACGTCAGCTGCTGGATTATCTGCTGCGCCATCGGGGCATGCTCACCTCCAATGTCGGCGAGGCCTACGGCTTCCTGCGCAGCGACCCCGATCTGGAGCTGCCCGATCTGGAGCTGATCTTCGCCCCTGCCCCGTTCTTCCATGAGGGGCTCGTCGATCCCACCGAGCACGGTGTGGTGCTGGCGACGGTCCTGCTGCGCCCGCACAGCCGGGGCCGCATCAGCCTCGCCTCCAAGGATCCGTCCGCCAAGCCGATCATCGACCCGCGCTATCTGTCCGACGCCGAGGGCGCCGACCGAGCCGCGATCATGTCCGGGCTGCGCACCTGCGTGCGGCTGGCCGAGGCGCCCGCGCTGAAATCGGTGCTCGGGCCGCTGATCTACCCGCCGCAGCCGCCCGCCGATATCGAGCAGACGCTGGAGCTGTCGCTCAACCGCTACTCCCATACCCTCTATCACCCGGCCGGGACCTGCCGGATGGGCTCCGACTCGGCCAGCGTCGTCTCCCCGCAGCTGCAAGTGCGTGGGGTACAGGGTCTGCGGGTGGCCGATGCGTCGGTGATGCCGGTGCTGGTGCGCGGGCATACGCACGCGCCGTCGGTGCTGATCGGTGAGCAGGCGGCGACGTTCATCAAGCGCGACGCGCGCGGCTGAACCGGGCGGCACGCCCTCGATCTCGGTGAGAACCGCACGAGGGCGGGCCGGGCCGGCGTCGCGCGGCAGCGTTCTCGCTGAGATCCGGTCTCCCGGTCGCGAGCGGGAAGGTGGCGCGCGGGTGGTTCAGAGGGCGGGCACCCGGGCGAATCCCAGCGGCGGCGTGGGATCGCGGTCGGGGCGCACCACCGGCCGGAAGTCGGGATGGTTGAGCAGCATGCCCGCATTGCGCGCCGCATAGCAACGCACCAGCGGCAACGCCCGCGCCACTTCCGCCCGTTCCACCGGTTCGGGATCGACGAATCCGATGGAGTCCAATCGCAGCCCGAGGGTGTGGCTGATCCGGACGATCGCCGAAGACTTACGGCCCCAGCCGATCTCGACGACGGAGAACATCTCGAGCAGTCCGTGCCTGCGCAGCATGTCCGTGGTGCGCGTCCGGTCGCCCCGGCTGGCCACCGCATGCCACATTCCGCGTTCGCTCAGCATCCGCAGCGTGCGCAGAGCGGAACGATCCAACGCGCCGGCCGTGCCGTCGTAGACGACGCCGTCCCACAGCGTGTTGTCCAGTTCCCAGACAAGACATCGCAGTGCCGGTTGCATCTCGGCGCCCCTATCGGTCTCGTATCGCTGTTGCCGCGCCGAACACGGCAGGCGGGTCCAGCACACCATCCAGCGCACGGCACGGGCCGGGCAAGACCCAGCTTTCCCGGGCCGACGCGGCCGGGACGATGCTACCCATACCCATCACCCGACGACCACTCGTGCGCGCGCCGTCATCGCGGCAACCCCAGGCCGTCGGCCAGCACCGGCCACGAGTCCTTCATCGCCTGCTGCCAATACCCCCACGAATGGGTGCCGGTGGGCTGGAAATCGAAGGTGGCCGGAATGCCCAGCTGATGCAGCCGGTCGCGCAGATTGTGGGTGCACCAGTTCACCGCCGCCTCGATCAACCCGCCCAGCACCAGCTGATTGGCGAAACCACGCGGACCCGGCTGCATGTGGGTGCCGTTGTACACGTCGAACATCCCCGGGATGCCGGTGCCGGTGGAGATGAACAACTTCAGCCCGCGCAATCCCTCGGCATTGACATACGGGTCGTTGGCGGCCCACATCGGGTCTCCGGGCGGGCCGTACATGTTGTCGGTGTCACCACCGCCCCACGACTCCACCGCCATCTTCACGAACTGCTGCCCGATCGGATCGCTGATCTGCGCGCACCCGCTGTAGGCCGCGACGGCGCGGTACAGGCCGGGTTTGGCGATGGGCAGCTGCAGCACCGAGGTACCGGAGGTCGACAGCCCGGCGATGGCGTTGACGCCGGTGGTGCCGAATTCCGCGTCGATCAGTGGCGGCAGTTCCTCGGTGAGGAACGTCTTCCACTTGTACACACCGAGTTTCGGATCACGGGCACGCCAGTCGGTGTAGTAGCTCCATCGCCCGCCGATCGGCTGCACCACGTTGACATCCTTGTCGGCCAGGAACCGCAGCACATCGGTGTTCTTCTGCCAGGTCGCGCTGTCCTGCCCACCACCACCGCCGTTGAGCAGATACAACGTCGGCCGCGGCACCGACCGATCCGCGGGCCGCTGCACGTTCACCATGATGTCGGTGTCCATCGAGGCCGAGTGCACCCGCAGCTGCACCGTGCGGTCGTCGACCTCCCAGGATCCGGTGATCGACGATGCGGGCTCGGCCGTCGCGTTCGGCGCCACCGCCGCGGCACCGGGCGCCACCGCCATCATCGCGAACGCGACCGCAAGCACGCGTCCCCGCGTACGGCGGGCCATTCCTGATCCGATCATGAGACGCGAAAGCTCCTGTCCTGGACGGCGACCGGTCGCGGCGCCGTCCAGCTGGTCGACTGCTGGTGAATCACCGACCAACCTAGAGCGCGCGGAGGCCGTCACCGGGCGAACAAGATCGCCTCTGGATACCTCACCAACAGCGGAGTTCACGCCTAGAGAGACAACACAATCCGGCGTCGTCGTCCAGGTGTGCGCGGCCACCGGCGACCACACCGCGCGGCGCGGCGCGGCGCGTAACCGACGGCGAGACAGGTGAGCTACTCCCGGGCCAGCGCGGCTTCGACAGCGGATTCGGGAGTGGTGGCGATGATGCCGGATCCGACGTGTTTCCCGTTCGCGTCGAGAATCCGCCACCCACCCAGCGTCACCACCCGGACGGCGCCGCGGTGGTTCGCGAGCGCCAGTTCCGACAATGTCCCCCATGAGCCACCGATGACGATGACGGCGTCGGCGGACCAGACCAGGATGGCGTTACGCGCCTGGCCCATATTCGTGTAGAGCACGGCGGACAAGCCGTCGCATACGCCGTCCCGGTCGGTGCCCGGGCGAACCCCGATGACCAGCCCACCGGCCTTCGAGGCCCCCTCGGCGACCGCTGCCATCACCCCGCCACCACCCCCGCACAGCACCGTCGCCCCCGCCTCGGCCAGCAACCGGCCGACCGCACGCGCGTTGGCGGCATCGGCCTCGCCGCATTCGCGCGGCCCGCACACAGCTACCTGGATCGGGGTCAACCTCACTCCTTGCGATTCGAATGTCCGGCGTCACCGCTACGCGCGGCACTGATGATGCGAATACGCCGCGCCACCATGGCCGATGATGCGCTGCGGACGATTATCGACGCAGCCTCGGAGTGCGCGGATCGTCTTCGCGATCGGCGGCGCGTTACCAGCCCCTGGTTGCCCGTACATCGATCGGGTACAGCCACGACAGGTACCCCTATCTGTGAGGAGAAGTGATGCAACGGTCCCGTGGCTATCTGATGCGATCGACGGTGGCGGCTGCCGCGTTGGCGGCGGGTGCGGTGCTGGCCGGGTGTGGTGACGACGACGGGTCCGATCCGGCGCCCCGGACGCCGGACCTGCCGACGATCACCATGACCACCCAGGGGGCGGCGACGACCTCACCCGGCGGAGACGAGGACACCGTGACCCCGCAGGCGGCGCAGCAGCTGTGCGACATGATCGAACCCGAACTCGACAATTGGCGCGACCAGGGCTCCACCGTGGCCAAGGTGAGCTTCAACGGCACGGTGCAGAACTGGGCCGCACGCAATGAAGGGCTCAACGACGAGGTGATCCGTGACAATTCGATCGTCGACACGGTGACCACCCAGACCTGCCCCGATGTGCGTCAACAGGCCATCGACATTCTGGAGGTGCCGGATCTGGCCTCGGCGTTGGCCGGTTGGGACAACTGATGACATGACGCCGGCGGCTGCCCGTCATCGCGGCGGCGGCGCCTCGGCCGAATCCGGTAGCGCGGTATCGGCGCCCAGGCCCTTGTCCTGAGCAGCGGCCCTGATCGCGTCCACCACCAGCAGCAGCGCCGCGCGCCGCGCGGTGGTGGTGCGGTAGGCCAGCGACACGGTGCGGGTGAGGATGTCGCCGAGCGCGATGATGTCGACTCCCGGCGGCCGCAAGGCGAGGCCGAGATCGGACACCAGGGTGACGCCGAGCCCGGCAGCGACCATCGCCATGGCGGTGGCCTGCTCCTCCACCTCGTGGTCGATCCGCGGCGACACCCCTGCCGATTGGAACGCCAACCGGACCGCGTGCCCGAAGTGCGAGCGGGCCGGCGCCAGAATCCACGGGTATTCGGCCAGCTCGGCCAACGTCACGCTGGTGGCGGGGACGGCACCGGCCGGTACCGCGGCGTAGAGCCGCTCCACCGCGATCACCGCACGTTCCAGGCCGCCGTCCCATGCCATCGGGTAATTGGAGTAGTCGAGCACGAACGACAGATCGAGCGCCCCGTCACGGACCGCCGCGGCGGTCGATTCCGGGGCGAGTTCACGGGTGCGCACCAGAATGCCGGGGTGGGTGCGCGCGAGGGCGTTGAGGGCGTCGGGCAGCAGACCGGAAGCCACCGAAGCCCACACCCCGGCGGTGAGTTTCGCCGTCACCGATTCGGCCGCATCCTCGAGCGCCTGGGTGGCGCGTTCGACCGAGGCCAGGATTTCTTCGGCATGCTCGGCCAGCAGCACTCCTTGGTCGGTGAGCTGGACCCGACGTCCACGCCGCTCCAGCAGCCGGGTGCCGACATCGCGCTCGAGCTGCGCCAGCTGTTGCGACACCGCCGAGGCGGTGTAGTGCAGCGCCGACGCGGCCGCGGTCACGGTGCCGCGGCGATGCAACTCGCGCAGCATCCGCAGGCGGGCCAGCGACAGATCCATGTCCCCGAGCCTAAGCGCTCCGTCCGCCCGCAGCGCTGTGCAGCAACGGTGAACACAGCCGTGAACCAACCGTAAATAGACGGGTGGACCTGTGCGAATGCACGCTGGGCAGCACAGGTCCTACCCACATCGGGTGGGATCGAAACCGGACCGGAGTGTGCGCGACGCGGCGATTCCCCGACGGCCGGAACGAGCACGAACAGGGAGGTGTCCGTCATGACGACAATGCACGAACCGGTCGGCGGTCCCGCACCGGTGAGCGATGTCGCTGGATGCGCGCCGACGCCGCCCAGCGCTGCTGTTCGCCGGACCGAACCGTATCTGCGCTTGCAATGGACCGATTCGCTCACCGGCGCCACCGGCTATCTGGTCGTGCACACCCTGCGCGCCGGGCTGGCCACCGGCGGCACCCGGATGCGCGCCGGATGCACGATGAGCGAGGTGGAGGACCTGGCGCGCGGCATGGCGGCCAAGACCGCCACCTTCGACCTACCGGTCGGCGGAGCCAAGGGCGGAATCGACTTCGACCCCAAGGATCCGCGGGCGATCGAGGTGCTGGAACGGTTCTGCGAGGCGATGCGCCCGTGGCTGGACGCGCATTGGGTCACCGCCGAGGATCTCGGTGTTCCGCAACATCTGATCGATGCGGTGTTCGACAAGCTCGGCCTCGGGCAGAGCTATCATGCCGCGATCCGTCGCGCCGACGACCCGGCCGCCACGCTGGCCCGGGTGCGCCGCGGGCTCGACGCGGCGGTCGACGGCGGTTTCCTGCTCGGCGATGTGATCGGCGGATACGGCGTCGCTCACGCCTGCTTGGCGGTCGCGGTCTGGTGGGGGCAGGCGCCGGCCCGGACGAGGGTGGCGATCCAGGGCATCGGCACCATGGGCGGAGCCGCGGCCTACTACCTGCACGAGGCCGGGATGACGGTCACCGCCGTCGCCGACGCCGCAGGCACGCTCTACCGCGCCGCCGGCCTCGACATTCCGGCGCTGCTCGAGCTGCGCGACGGCTACGGCGAGATCGACCGCAACCGGCTGCCCGCGGGCATCGAACAGCTGCCGCGTGGCGCGATCTTGTCCTGCGACGCCGACATTCTGGTGCCCGCGGCCATCTCGTACGCGATCACTCCGGACAATTCCTTCGGCGTCCGGGCCCGGGTCGTGGTCGAGGCCGCGAACGCCGCCACCACACCGGAGGCCGAGGCCATGCTCGCCGCCCGTGGCATCCCGGTGGTGCCGGATTTCGTCGCCAATGCCGGCGCGGTGGCCTGGGCGTGGTGGCTGCTGCTCGGTGAGGTCGACGACAACCCGGACACCTCGTTCGACCGGCTGCGCACCATCATGCACACCAAGGTCGCCCAGCTCTTGGCGGCCCGGGCCGAGCAGGGTCTCACCCCGCGCGAGGCCGGGCAGCGATGGGCCGACGATCCGGCACCGATCCAGGGGCCGGTCGTCATCCCCTGATCGGCGCCGGAGCGGTCCATCGGCGCCGCGGATCAATACCGTGAGGGCGAGCAGGGATTCCCGAGCCCGGAACCGGTGGCCAGATCGCAGATGCCGCTGGTGAGCATCTGGAACGGGGTGATGCCGAGCAGCACGATGATGCCGATGATGTCGCCCTGCTGCGCAAGGACTCCGGCCGATCGCGCGGCCGAGGAGCCAGCGTCGAGCATGGACGATCCGGTACCTGCCTCGGCCACCGGCGTGACCGAAGCCGCGGACCCGGCGTCGGCGTTCGCACCGGCCGCGGCGCCGACCAGGGAAGCCGCCGCGAGTGAGGCCGCGGCACAACGGAGGGAATTACGCACTGTCGCGCTCCTTTATTCGATGAATCGGGTGGTCAGCGATGCGGCTTGCTCATATCGCGGTTCATGGTCGGGATTTCGATGCTGATCGGCATCCGCAGCTCGGACAGATACGTCAGCGCGCCCTTGCGCAGGAATTCGTCGAACAGCCAGTACACCTCCGCCGTCGGCGGTGCCACGGTCAGCACGCCTTCGCGCACCGCGATGAACGGCCCCCAGCTCAACCGCAGCAGCGGATCCCAGACCGGTTCACGCGGAATGGCCAGCCCGTCGGCGATGCGGTCGCCCAGCAGGAACCGGGTGAACGAGCCGAGCACCGGCTTGCTGAGGATGGCGAAATCGACGTTGGCGCCGAGGCCGAGCAGCCGGTCGGCCAGCCGCGCCCCTTCCGGGGTCGCGGCGAGGATCGGGTCGAGAACCTGCGCCGCTTGGGAATTGGCTTCGGGCCAGGAATTGGGGATGTACTCGTCGCGGATACCGAGCATGTGCCCGGCGACCTGCCAGGAATGCAGGAACGCCTCCGACTCGTGCGGCGGGATCGGCACCTTCCAATTGGTCAGGTGCTTCATGACGGTCGTCGGCAGGCTGTGCCAGGTCACCATCATGTCGTTCTGGCTGATCGGAATGTCTTCCTCGGCCGACTGCACCCAGTGCGGAGATTGCGGAAGCAGATGCCGCACCGCCGCATGCACCAACCGCGTCTTGACGCAGGTGACGACCATTTCCCCGTCCGGGGCGTAGGCGTTGTTGCTGCCGATGTCGTAGCCGAGTTTGGCGGTCTTGGTGATGCGGTCCTTCAGGTCGTGGCCGCCCTTGGAGTAATAGACCGCGCGGGCTTCCTTCGGGATGACGGTGCTCATCATTCCGCTGGCGAAGCCGTAGAGCACGCCGAGGTAGAGCCCGCGCTTCTTGTTGAACTCGATCGCGGTGCCCAGTTTCGCCGGATCGGTCCAGTGCGGCATCTGCCGGGCGTACTCCATGAAGTCGCGCAGTTGCGGCGGCAACCCGTCGGGCAGCGGTTGACCGTTTCTGGTCCAGGTGCGCAGCAACTCGTTGACCCTGGGGACTTCGCCACGGTCGATCAGACCAGCGACCAGTTCGTCGGCCTCGGGATCCCACACCGTCATCGGATCGGCGCCGGTCCCGGATCCGGCGACCGAACCGTTCGGCGACCAGGTCCAGGGCTGCGCGCGGGCAGGCGAGACCACCGCCATGGCGCCGATCGCCCCCAGAATCCCCCCGGCCTTCAACGCATTACGCCTGTTGATTGCATCCATGACGTCCACTCCTCATCGAGTACAAGCAGATCCCGATCACGCGGAGGGCGGCCCGGACGCCACCTCCGCGACATCGCGGAATAGTCATTAACTTAACAGGGCGCCGTAACCTTGTACACGTTTTCGGAGCAACGGTGCGTCCACTCCCCTTCCGTCAGCAGTCGGTCCGCACGGACATGATCAACAACGCTGAACGGACACGCATCACCAGGGAGAACCGCGTTCCGCAGATGAAGTGCGCTGTGATGCGGAGAGGCCGCCCGGCACCGCGGCCCCAGCCGCACACGGGGCAATAGGCGCCAGCAATGCCCAGTAACTTAGTACAACCGAGAACGTCCATCGACCGTGAACCTCACCGCGTTCGGTCCATCGCGCCTACCGCCATCGCCACGTCTGGGGTCAGGGCGGCAGCGAGACTTGGCGACGAATTCCGCGTGCGCCGCCGGATCCTGTTCCGGCGCCGAAATGCGCACAACACAGGCCGTCGGCCGCCATCGGTGGTCGATGGAGGCCGACGGCCTCGCCTCGGTCCCAGTGTCGGTCCATCATGGCGTCGAGAGCCGGCCCGATCGGACCGGCTCTCGACGTACCCCGGAAACGCCGCATGCCCACCGAACGGCCGGGTGCGTTTCGGCCGTTCGGTGGGCACTTTCCGCCGCGCGCTCGATGCGGAGGACGGACAGGGGCGGGTTGAGGGGTCTCCCGTCCGCCGGCACGCTGGGCACGGCGGCCTGGCAGCCATCGGGCCGGTCGCCGGAGTCGCTAGTCGATCCGGTCCGGTGGGTGCCGGTCTAGGGGGGTGGTCAGAGTTGTCCGCCGCCGCCGATGAGCCAGGGGTTGAAGGTGCATTGCAGTTGCGGGAACTGCACCGGATCCAGGGCATTCAACGCGATCGACAGCGCGCGGGGGGAATACATCATGGTCAGGTGGTCGGAGATGTCTTGTTCGCAACCGTCCTGCAGGGTGATGTTGCGGACGGTGGCACCCGGACCCGGCTTCAAAAAGGTCAGGTCGTAGGGGTTGGTGATCTCGTCGTAGCGGGAACCCACGATCGTGTAATCCACCCCCGCCACGGTGTCACCACCTGCGTTGAGTTGGTTGACGAAGTCCGAACCGATGGTCTGCTGGATCCCGGCATGCCCGACGAAGATCTCGATGAACCCGAGGATATCGATGCCCAGGTTGTTGATCGCACGCCCCAGCGCGCCGATCCCGTCCAGGCTGGTGCCGTGATGGGTGGCGCCGTAGGTGATCAGGTTCTTCACCTTCGCCGCACCGCCTTCGAACTTGGTGTACCAGTTCGACATCGACCCACCCTGCGAGTGGGCCACGATATCGACCTCGGAGGCACCGGTGGCGGCCAGCACCCGATCGACGAACACCGCCAACTGCTTGGCCGAGTCCTGGATGTAGCCGGTGCCCATCACCCCCGGCAACACCGACCCCAGGCCACCACCCTCGAGCAGGTTCGACCGCCCGTAGTTGAAGGTGAAGGTGCAGAACCCGGCATCCTTGATCGGCTGACCCATATAGGCGTAACCGTTGTAGGCGTTCATCCACGTGCCATGGATCAACAACACCGGCCGCGGATGCTCGGGCGTCGGCTTGCAATTCCAGTCATTGGCCCCCGGCGGCGCCGCATCACCATTGGCCAGCCCATAGGCGAATGCCGCCAGCCACGACGTCTGCGCCGGACCCCACCCGACCGTGTCGGAGGCATACCCACCCGAAGACCCCGAACTACTCCCGGACCCGCCGTAACAATCACCGGAACCATTACCCGACCCCGCACCCGACCCCGAATCACACGCCGACCCCGAACTCGACCCCGAATCAGCCACCGGCCCCGCCACCGACCGACCCGCCGCAATATAATCGGCCAAATCCTGCTCCGTCGGCGCAGCCGCAGCCCGACCACCCACCGACGTCAACGCCAGCGCCACCGCGCCCGCCACCACCACCGAACGCCACAACCGGCCAGAGGTACTACGTCTCATCACATGCCTTCCTGAACATACGATCCAGTGCCGACGTGCCGGTCGACGGCACGGAAACTGCGCCAACGCTAAGTCCGCACGCCCCTGAAACCGCCGTGCGGCAACGGTGTCTGGAAACCTCACGAACGCCGTTGCCCGCCCTTAGGGACCGGGCACAGATATCCCGCGCCCGCGGCCACGGTGAATTTCACAGCGCCGCAAAGCCGCGGCAGGTACGCCATCACAACCGCACGTGGATCGACACGAAAAGCGGCCGCGAAAATCGGTGAATCCTCCAGATAACCAACAGATCACGACATATTCACCACGCGGTGCCGAATCATGGAGCAGTACATTTCCGCCGACGGTGGCAACCACTCGGCACATTTTCTGGGAGCGCCCATGATCGACTCGATGGCATCGCCGACCCGCCCACGGCCCGCAGGCAGGCCCCGGCGCCGACGACTCGGCCTGCGGCTCACCGCCTGCACGTTGCTCGGCGCGGCCGCCGTGATCGGGTCCGGCCTGCAACCGCCTGCGGCGGCGGCCGATTCGACCGGCTCGGCCGAATTCGTCTCCGGTCCACTGGCCCAGGTGCACGGGCCGGGCACCGCGATCGTGATCCTCGGCTACGGTCTACTCCCCGACGGCAGCATGCGGCCCGAGCTGATCGCGCGCCTGCGCGCCGGATACGTCCAGGCCCTGCTGGCGCCGGGCTCACCGATCATCGTCACCGGCGGCAACCCGCGCAACGGCGTCAGCGAGGCGGTCGCGATGGCGGACTGGCTGGTACGCCACGGCATTCCGGCCGAGCGGGTGCATCTGGAGGCGGCGGCCGTCGACACCGTGCAGAACGCGCACCATTCGGCGCGGATCATGCAGGAAATCGGTGCCCGTGACGCCGTGGTGGTCACCTCTGCCGACCACATCGACCGTGCGGTCGCCAGTTTCCTCGGTGCCGGCGTCCCGGTGGCCAGCGCCGTCACCCCCGACCACAACCCCGTTCCCGCCTGGGTGTTCGGCCCCATGCGCTGAGCCCGACCTGCCCATCCCCGTTCCGAGCGCATTCTGAGGAGCACAGATGTCCGAGGCAGCCACGACAGTAGCCCCCGCCGATCAGGTACGGGCGCTGCTCGACCACCGCTACCGGTCCTCGCACCGATACACCGTGGGCCGGGAGAAGATTCGTGAATACGCCCGCGCGGTGCAGGACCGCCACCCGGCCCATCGGCACGAATCCGCCGCAGCCGCACTGGGGTATCCCGGCCTGATCGCACCGGCGACGTTCGCGTCGATCATCCTGCTCCGAGTGCACCGCGAAATCCTGGACACGGTGCTCACCGGCTACGACCCCGCCCGGATTCTGCACGCCGATCAGGTGATCGACATCGGCCGCCCGCTCATCGCCGGCGACGAGCTGACCTGCGATATCTACTTCGAATCGTTCCGCCATTTCGCCGATTACGACGTCATGGCGATCAAGAGCGTCCTCACCGATGCCAAGGGCCAGGTGGTGCAGACCGGATCGACGGCGTTGCTGGCCCGCACCGGTGAGGCCGAGCGCCTGGGTGAGGCGGTGCGCCGGGTGGCGATGACCGACGCACGCGCGGACACCGTGCCCGGCACCATCACCGAAGCCGGTTCGGAGGTCGTCACGGCCATGTCGCCGCCCCATGTCCCGCGCACCGCCATCGATCCCTCGACGCTACGAGTCGGCGCCGTCCTACCGGCCCGGGTGCAGTGGCTGTCTCGTGGTGATCTGGTGAACTACGCGGGGGTCACGGGGGATACGAACCCGGTACTGTTCGACGAACGCTCAGCCATCGAATGCGGGCTGCCCACCGTGGTGGCACCGGGCATGCTCAAGCTCGGTCTGGCCGCGGGCTATCTGAGCTCCTGGCTCGGCGACCCGGCGGCGGTGACCCGGCTGCGCGCGCAATTCGCGCACAACACCCACTATCTGCGGGTGCCGGCGCTGGCGTCGAGCCCGATCGAGTTCAGCGGACGGATCACCTCGCTCGATCCGCGTGGGCGCCGCGGCACCATCGCCATCGACGCGCGCTCGGATGGGCGCAAACTGTTCGGCTACGCCGCCGCCGAAGTGCGCTTCGCCGAATGAGTTTCAGCGCGCTGGAGTGCGCGGCACTTCCAGCGCTGTCGCCAGCGTCGGCCAGGTGCGTGGCAGCTGCGCCCGGAAATCGGGCCAGGTGTGCATGCCGGCGTCCAGCAGCTCCACGGTGGCGGGAATGCCGAGTTCGTCCAGCCGGGCGGCGAGACGTTCGGTGCACGAGCGCGCGCCCGCCTCCAGCGCCGCACCGCCGCCCATCTCCCCCAGGGCCGCGACGATATCGGGCGCCCGCGCCACCTCGGTCAGATCGACGCCGGTCGGCGCGCCGGTGGCCGCGGACAGGTAGATCGCGGTGCCGCGCAATTGCTCGGCGCCGAGCAGGCTGTCGTGGGCGGCCCACTCCGGTGACGATGGCGGCCCCCACAGGTTCTCCGGGTTCCCGCCGCGGGAGGCGACGGTGATGGTGGTGACGGCGCGGCCCAGCGGATCTGCGGTCGAATAGCATCCGCTCATCCCCGCCACCGCCCGATACATTCCCGGATGCCGTTGGGTGAGCATCATCGCCGCCTGCGCACCCATCGACACCCCGGCGATCGCCCGGACGCCGGTGCCGCCGAGATAGGTTTCCACCAGCGGCGGTAGCTCTTCGGTGAGGAAGGTTTCCCAGCGGTTCAGGCCGAGCGCCGCATCCGAGCGCACCCAGTCGCTGTACATGCTGCCGGTGCCGCCGGTGGTGAGCACGACGTCGACCGGTTTGTCGGCGAAAAATTCCGCGGCCCCGCCCTTGGTCAGCCAGCCCGAGGTCTGCTCCCCGTCGACACCGTCGAGCAGATACAGCGTCGGACGCGGCGCCGGGCCGGTGCCGATCAGGGTGTCGATGGCGATGACACGCCGCATCGCCGCGGACGCGATATGCAGCCGGATGCGCTGCTTGCCGAGCACTTCGATGCGGACCAGCGAGGTTCGGGTGACGACGGATTCGGTGCTCGGCCCAGGCGAGCGCAGGCCCGGCGCGGTCTGCGCCGGCAACGCGGCCGCGGGCGTCACGCAGACGGCGGCGACCATCGCCATCGCCGCCGCTGTCACCGGTATTCGTGTGCTCATCCGGCCGCGGCGGCCCGTTCCGCCCGGCGCGCGGCCGCGGCCTCGCGCCGTCCCTCGAACCGCAGGGCACGCCGCTCGAGATCGTCGAGGAAGGTGTGCAGTTCGTCGCGGGCGCGTTCGCCCGCGGCGCCGAGATCGCTGCGTTCGAAGATCCGCCAGGCCCGCAGCACCGGGCGCAGCACCACATCCAGGTGCTGGCGCAGGTCGTAGATTCCGTGCTTGGCCAACAGCACCGAATTGCGCCGGAAATCGGGTTGGGTGAGGCCGGGCATCTGAAACCGGGTCACCACATCGGTGATCGCGCAGAGCATGTCGTCGGGCGCGAGATCCAGTGCGGTGCCGCTGATCGTGCGATAGAAGATCATGTGCAGGTTTTCGTCGGCGGCGATGCGCTGCAGCATCCGTTCGGCAATCGGTTCCTGACAGGCGATTCCGGTATTGCGATGGCTGATCCGCGTCGCCAGCTCCTGGAAGGTGACGTAGGCGGTGGAGCGCAGGAATTGCGAGCCCTTCTCCGGTTTCGCCACACCGGTGGTCATATGCGCCATGCGGGCCTGTTCCAGCGCGACCGGGTCGACCGCCCTGGTCACCACCAGATAGTCGCGCATCACGATGGAATGCCGG
This sequence comes from Nocardia sp. JCM 38205, assembly GCF_058222935.1. Lineage (NCBI taxonomy): Bacteria > Bacillati > Actinomycetota > Actinomycetes > Mycobacteriales > Nocardiaceae > Nocardia > Nocardia sp. JCM 38205. The sequence continues at coordinate 191,376 of NZ_JBYHFL010000006.1, forward strand.
TTCTCCTCCGCGGTCCACCGGCCCACCCAGGTGCCCCACACCCCGTCCTGAGTGAAGGTGTCGGCCAATTCCCGATGGTAAGACGGCAGATTGTCCTCGGTCAGCAGATTGGTGACCATCGCGACGCGCGCGACTTCCGACAGGTTCGACTGTCCCGGTTCCCAGTCGATGCCGCCGAGAGCCGCGAAATTGCGCCCGTCGTCCCAGGGCACATAGTCGTGCGGATGCCAGGCCTTGGCCTTGCGCAGATGGTCCTCGAGCTGGCGCTCGGCGATCGGCTCCAACTCGCGCAGGATATCGCGGTCGGTCAGCGCGGTGGTCACAATGTTCTCCTTGTCCCGGGGCGGATTCGGCGTCGGACGCCGCTCAAGCGGAGCGGCCGATGCGTGCGGCGGCCGCCGCGCCGCCGACCGGCAGATACCGCCATTGGCCCGCCTCGCCGCTGTCCGCGTCGTTGCCTTCGGTGATCCGGTAGAGCCCTGCCGGATGCCCCGCGCCGCGCACGTGTTCGAGCACGTCGTGGGCACGGCCGGCCAGTTCGGGGATGCGCTCGGTGGCGCCGCTGATCACCACCGCGGTGAGCGCCACTTCGGCGGCTTCGCCGACCACTTCGAGCACCTCGCCGGTCATCGCGGGCGACGGCGCGAAGGCGCTGGCGGGATCCTGCGGGATCAGCACGGTGCCGCCGTCGGCCGACAGCAACGACAGCGATCGCGACCCCAGCGGTGCCGCCAGAGCGGCCTGTACGCGGCGCAATTTGCGCCTGCCCGCCGATACCGCCCCGATCCCGGGATCGAGTTCGTCCGGATGCGGCGGGATCGCCAGGGCCACCACCTGGTAGGCCGGGGCCACCGCGATGCCCGTGCGCCTGGCCAGCGCGCTGGCCCCGTGACCGCTCAGCAGCGCCGAGACCAGGGTCTGGGCGGCGGTCTGATGTTCGCGAGCGACGAGGCGGTGCTCGTCGAGGTAGGCCGCCGAGGCGGTGACCGTGGCCAGTTCCAGCACCCGCACCATCAGCTGGGTGCCTGCCAGCAGTCGCTGCGCCGAATCGTCGGGCGCGTCGTCGGCGGTGGTGTGATCGGCCAGGAATTCCAGCCCCTGCCGAATCCCCTCGTGATAAGCGCCGAGCACCGTTTCGAGGGCGATCCCCTCCCGTGCCCAGCGTGCCGCGGACCCCGCGATCGATGCGGCGCCCGCACCAGGGCGTGCGGTGCGCGGATGCATCTGCTGCACCGCTTCGGCCAGGCACTGCCGCACCGTGGCCGCGAGGTCGCCACCGGACGTGCCGTTTCTGCGGCGCCTCAGGAATCGCACGAGTTCCGCTTCCAGGCTCGAGATATCCGCGCCGGCCTGTGTGCCCATCATGACTACCGGACGTTATCGGTGATCGGCGCCGAAATTGCCCACAGCGTCGGGGAATCGGAGAAGTCATGAGCGCGATCCTGGCCGGTTGGGCGGAATCACAATCAGATAACGGGCCACGAGTACGATGATCCGCACGAGCGGTCGTCATGGTCACGAAAATGTGTGCGACGCGGCGCCGGCCGCGCATTTCCCGGCGCCGCGTCGCGGTCACTGTACGGCCGCCCGAGAACGGTTCACAGCGCCCGGGTTCGCCTCGAGGACCGATCACCAGCCCGATCTTTTCTGTCAGGGAATACCCACAAAAACCGTCGGTGCCGCGCCACCGCACGCCGAGGTCAGCTGAGAGCCGGGCGTGCGCGGCTGTGAGGTCTCCCATCAGATCTGCTCCATCGCTGTGCTCGGCCCCGTCGCACCATTAGCATCGAGCGCTGCGCCTCCGCACGGCTCCGCCTCGCGGTCATTTTCGGCGCCGGCGAGTGAAGGGCTGGATCCACAACTGATGAGCGGTACCCGAGAAAAGCTGGAACAGCTGCAGGCCATCCTGGAGCTCGCCGAAGAACCCGCGGGCGAAGCCGGCATCACCAAACGCAAACAGAAGGGCATTCCCAGCGCCCGGGCACGGGTACGCGCCCTGGTGGACCCGGGCAGCTTCGTCGAGATCGGCGCCCTGGTGCGGCAACCCGGCTCCGGCGACGCCATGTACGGCGACGGCGTGGTGACCGGGCGCGGACGGATCGACGGCAGGCCGGTGGTGGTCATCGCCCATGACCAGACCGTTTTCGGCGGGTCGGTGGGCGAGATGTTCGGCCGCAAGGTCGCCGCAGCGCTGGACTTCGCGCTCGACAACGCCTGCCCGGTGGTGGCGATCAACGATTCCGGCGGCGCCCGCATCCAGGACGCGGTCACCTCCCTCGCCTGGTACGCGCTGATGAGCCGCAGGCAGGGCAAACTGTCCGGGTTCGTCCCGCAGGTCTCGATCATGCTGGGCAAATGCGCGGCCGGATCGGTGTATGCGCCGGTCAACACCGATGTACTGATCGCCACCGAGAAGTCCTACATGTTCGTCACCGGGCCGGAGGTCATCAAGGAGGTGACCGGCGAAGAGGTCAGCATGGAGGAGCTCGGCGGCGCGCAGGTGCAGGCCGCCAACGGCACCGTGCACCACGTCGCGGCCACCGAACACGACGCGTTCGCGTGGGCCCGCAGCTACCTGAGTTACCTGCCGTCGAGCTGCCTGGAACAACCGCCGGTGGTCAACCCGGGTCTGGAACCCGAGCGCACCGCATCCGACCTCGAACTGAACGCGATCATCCCGGATGCCGACAGCCACGGCTACGACATGCACGACATCCTGGTGCGCCTGTTCGACGACGGCGATTTCCACGAGATCAGCGCCGCCACCGCGCCGAATCTGATCACCGGCTTCACCCGGGTCGACGGCCGCAGCGTCGGCGTGGTCGCCAATCAGCCGATGGCCCTCGGCGGCGCCATCGACGCGCAATGCTCGGACAAGGCCACCCATTTCATCCGGCTCTGCAATGCCTTCGGGCTGCCGCTGATCTTCATCGTCGACACCCCCGGCGTGCTGCCGGGGGTGGAGGAGGAACGCAGCGGCGTGATCAAACGCGGTGGGCGGTTCTTCCGCGCGGTGCTGGAGGCGACGGTGCCGATCGTGACGGTGGTCGTGCGCAAGGCCTACGGCGGCGGTTACGCGGTGATGGGCTGTAAGCAGCTGGGCGCCGATATCAGCCTGGCCTGGCCGACCGCCCGGATCGCGGTCATGGGCGCGCAGAGCGCGGTGAGCATCGTCGGACGCAAACAGCTGTCGATGGTGCCCGCCGACCAGCGCGCTGCCGTGCGCGAGTTCATGATCGACCAGTACAACGCCACCACCGCGACGCCGTGGATCGCGGCCGAACGCGGCTACATCGACGCCGTCATCGAACCGGCCGACACCCGCCTCGAGATCCGGCGCGCGTTGCGGTTGCTGCGCGAGAAGGGCGCGGTCGCCGACCACGACCCGCGCCGGCACAGCCTGTTCCCGGTGTAGCCGGGCGGTTGTGTTCGCTCACAACGGTTTCCACGCCGATCCGGAGAATTCCCGAGATCGGGCCGCGCACCGTGCCGTGCCCGCCGATGTGCCCTAACGTCGGTGCCGTGCCCGGTTCTCGTTCGCCGCGTCGACCGGGTGCACGGCCTGCCCGGCGCGCTCGTTCCCTACCCTTGCGCGCCGGGCAGGCCACTGTCGCGGGCGCACCTAATCGCCGGTGGGATGCCGCAGGATCGGCGGCTGCCGATGCCGCAACGCGCGCAGCAGGCCCGGGGTGTGTTCGGGCGGGGTGGCGTGCACCGACAGCTGGTTGGCCACCGCCCGGTAGGCATCCAGATCGGCCCGTTTGTCCAGATACAGTGCGCCGGTGAGCTGCTGGATATAGACGATGTCGGGCAGATCGGGCTCGGCGAAGCGCAGCATGGTGAACGCGCCCTCGGTCAGGGCCGGGCCGCCCACGTGATCGGCGAGCAGTTGCACTGTCACATTCGGCTGCTCCACCACCGCCATCAACCGGTCGAGCTGTTCACTCCACACCGCGGTGCCGCCGATGCGGCGACGCAATGCCGCCTCCTCCACCATCAGCCACAGCCGGGGCGGGTCGGGCCGGGTGAGGATCGCCTGGCGGCGCATCCGCAGCGCGACCCGGCGCTCGATGCCGTCCTCGGATTCGGTGGGATGGGCGAGCCGGATCAGGGCACGGGCGTAGTCGGCGGTCTGCAACAGTTCGGGTACCGCACGTGGCTCGTAGCCGCGAATCATCGACGCGGCCTGTTCGAGGCCCAGATACATGTCGAACCATTTCGGCAGCCAGTCGCTGTCCCGGTGCCACCAGCCCGAGCTGCCCGCTTGCTCTGCGAGCCTGCGGAATTCGTCGATCTCGGCCTCGTCGGTCACCCCGTAGAGGGCGAGCAGGTCCAGCAGATCGCGTTCGCGGATCGGGGTGCGGCCCAGTTCGATGCGGCTGATCTTGGAATGCGAGCCGCGGATATGCTCACCGGCCGCTTCCCTGGTGATATTGCCCGCTTCCCGCAGCCGCCGTAACCGGCCGCCGAGCACCATCCGTAAGACGGTCGGTCCGCCGTCGATCGCCGGGGTCCGCTCCCCCGCCGTATGCGGGATGTCGGTAGGGACAGAACGTAGCTCCGAGGCACCCATCCTTCGAGTCTCCCATGAAACGGCGCGCCCCAGCGTCCGCGAAACCCGCTCGGCCCGACCGTCATTCACGCCACGACCGGCCGTGATCAGCGCAGCAGCACCTCCGCGGTGGCCCGGCCGAACAGTTTCCGGCCGCCGCAGGTCGCGGTGATCGCCACCGTCGCGCAGCGGCGGACCGGGTCCAGCGCCTTGATCCGGCCCCGGAATTCGACCGCGCCCGCGCGGGTGGCGTCGATCGGCGCGAACCCGGCGAACCGCACCCCGTAGTAGGTGACCGCGGCCGGATCGTCGAGCCACTCGGTGACGTATCCGGCGCCGAGACCCATGGTGAGCAGACCGTGGGACACCACGTCGGGCAGACCGGCCGCGCGGGCGACCCGGTCGCTGTAGTGGATCGGATTGGAATCGCCCGACACCCCCGCGTAGTTGACCAGATCGCCGCGCGAGAGCGCCACCGTGCGCACGGGCAGGCTGTCGCCGACCGCGACGTCGTCGAAGCGGATCCGGGCCCGCGAGGGTCGGGCCGGGTCCAGCTCGACCGGGGTCAGCTCGTCGAAACACTCCAGCACCGCAGGTTCGTCGGCGTCCTCGGCCCGGCGCGCCGCCAGGGCGAGCCGGTCGGCCTTCGAATGCCCGGACATGATCACCCCGTCCACCGCGGCGGCCAGCTCATCGGTGACGACCGCGCCGGTGACCGCGACGACCGTGGTGTGGGCGACCTGGACGATCTCCTTGTGCTCATCGGAGAGCACGTTGCGGGTGACCATGAAATCCTTGTCACCGAACTGGCGAAACGATTCGACATAGGCGTCGCAGCGCAACCGGTCACCGGCCACCAGCGGCCGGTACATCCGGATCGTCTGCTCGGTCTGCAGGACCTGGCTGATGTCGTAGCCGGTGAGCACGGCCTCGAACATCGCGCGCTGCATCTGCATCCAGACCACCGACGGGAAGGTCAGCGGGGCGATCAGACCGTCGTAGCCGAGCGCGGCGGCGGCGTCTTCGCGCCGATGCGCGGGGTGCGGGTCCTGCACCGCTCGGGCGAATTCGCGGATCTTCTCCCGGCCGACCTCATAGTGGTCGACCATCCGGTAGTGCCGTCCGACGAGGGCGGCGGCCTGTGCCGATGCCGTGGTCGAGGTGGGGTTCATCTGCCTGCCTTCCGACCCGGCCACACGCCGCCGGGACCGGGTAACGGTATCGGCGCTTCGCGCACTGCGCCGGTCCGCGCGGCGAGTCTGGGGCGGGCGACAACGCGCGTGCGCCTGCGTCGTCGGCGGTCACAATCACGGCGGGCATTCGCTGACCGCGGGCGCCCCGCGCAGTCGCTCGTCGAGCCAGAGCATGGCCTCCGGATAACCGAGGGCGGCGGCGATGATGTGTTCGCCGAAGACGCTGCGGTAGGCCGCGTTCGCGCCGAGCGCGCATTGCTCGTCGAACAGTGCCCTCGCCCCCTCGGCGGGCAGCCAGAACTCCTGTTCACCGTGGTAGATGTAGAGCGGGGTGGCCGAGCGCAGACCCGACATCCGGGTGACCCGGTAGATGTCGGCGGCCAGCGGTGAGCGCAGCGGGTCGGCCATATCGGCGGCGATGTCGATCGGCAGATGCAGGATGCCCGGCAGCGCGAAGATCGACACGCACTGGTCTTTCATCGGCGAGATCGCCACCCACTGCGCCAGATGATTCATCCGTTCCAGGATCTCCGGTCGCTCGCGGCCGATGGCGAGCACGGCGGCCATGAACACCCCCGACGCCAGATTGGCGTTCATGCTGCGGGCCAGGATCTCGTAGTCGGCGGGCACACCGCCCAGCGCGGCACCGACGATCACCGGCGCCAGCTCCGGGGCATAACCGTCGATGAGTTTGACCGCACCGTGGGTGGCGATGGCGCCGCCGGAATAGCCGGTGAGGGCGAACCGGCTGGTGCCGAGCTCGTGCGGGGCGAGCGCGCGCACCGCACGGATGGCGTCGAGCACCGCATGGCCCGCGACGTACGGTTCGGCGTAGGCCATGCGCGGGCCCTCGTGATCGGGAATGAGCAGCGCGTAGCCGCGCAGCAATGCCAGTTGCGAGGTCGGCGGGATGAAGTCGGTCAGCGCGGTGTGGGGCGAGAATCCATGCGCGAGGGTGTATCCCGGTGTGCAATCGCGCCCGAGAGCGTCGATGGGCAGATTGTTCACGACCACCGGCCGCGCACCCGGTCCGGTCCACGCCGCGGCCGGGACCGCCAGCGTCGCGGTCGCGAACGACGGCCTGCCGTGCGCGTCCTCGGTGCGGTACTTCACCAGCTGTGCCCTGGCGATCGGCACGGTCAGCAGTGGTGCGGCGGTGGCGGTGACATCGCGGACCGCGAGCACCTGCCCATTGCGTTGATCGGCCAGGTCGGCGGGCCACAGGTCGAACATCGGGTCGCCCACCGGCGACGGCAGCACCGCCTGATGCAGGGCGGCCACGGCAGGTGAGGTGATCGTGGGTGTGGGCAATTGCGCCGGGCCCGTGGGCAGCGCCGGAATCGGCGGCGCTGGCACCACCTGGTCGATCCACTGCTGGATTCCGGGCAGCACGGTCGCCGGATCGGGCAGTATCGGTGGCGGCGGCAACGGGATACCCAGGGCGGGCGCCGGCGGTGGCGGGGCGGGAAACGTCGGTTGCGCGGCGGCGGGACCGGTCGACACCACCCCCGCGACCAGGGTCGCGACGACGACGGCTCGGAAGGATTTCATGGCACCCGCCTCTGCAGCGACCTCGAATGCCGGCACCCGGGTGATGCGGTAGTCGACCCCCGAAAACCCCCTTGTGCGCCGGGGCCGGAAGATCAGATTACGCGGCTGCGCGCACCGGGATACCGCACCGTTCCCGAGTTGTGCGCGTGGCGAGGCCGGATCGTGACGATCGGTGCGGATACGGCCTCGCCCAGCGGAATTCGCCTACCGTGGGCTCAGCAGTTGCTCGGCGCGGGCTCCCCGCGGAATCTGGCATCGATCCAGGTGAGCGCCGCGGGAAGACCGAGCACGGCCGCCGTCAGATGGTCCGGCACAGCCACGGTCTCGGCCTGCACCTTGGTGCCCGCCGCGCACCAGCGGCGGTTGGTGTTGACGATGGCGTCGACCGGGACCAGTCCGTCGATCGGGGAATGCCATTCGAACACCGGCATCGTCGGCGCACCGTCGTAGAGCTCGAGGCTGTTTTCCTCGACGACCGCCCGCGCCCGCGGGTCGTCGACCATCGAGGTCGTCGCGGCGAAGTCCAGCACTCCGTGCCCGGCACCGGTTGCCAGCAGCCCGTTGGTGCAGCTGTTGGCCATCGCGGCCCGCGCGGCCAGGCCCTTCGCATTGAGCTGATCGCTGATCGGGAAACGCTCCGGGTACTCCCGCTCCAGGCCGATGCCTGCGGCCAACGCCAGCCCGAACACCGGATGCGAGCCGAAGCCGAGCCCCTCGAGCATCTTCACCAGATTCATCGGCACCCCGCCCATCGCGGCGCCGGCGATCGTCAGTTCCGGCGCGTAGGTCGGCTGCAAGGCCGCGGCCCAGGCGGTGGCCATACCGCCGCCGGAATAGCCGACCATCGACACCGGGCTGTGCTCGACCCCGAGCTCACCCACCCGTTTGACCGCGCGAATGCCGTCCAAGGTCACCTGGCCACCCAGTTTGGCTGCGCCGTAGGCGAATTGCGGCCCGAGGTGGTCGGGCAGCGCGATGCTCCAGCCACGCTGCAACAGCACGTTCCACGCCGGCGCCTCGCGCACCATGAGATCGGGGTCGTCGGTGTAGAGCACCCGCGAGACCGAGCATTTCGCCCCGAGCGCGTTGATGATGTGCTGCAACGACAGCAGCGGGCCGTTCTTCTGGTGCGAGCGCGGGGTCAGCACCGTGGTGGTCGCCGCGATCGGCTTGCCGGTGGAGTTGGTCGATCGGAAACGCACCACCGTCACCGTGGTGTCCGGGAACATCGGCAACGGCGGCATCTGGCGGACCGCGAGCACCTCACCGGGCTGTTTGCCGGCCAGTCCCGGCGGTTCGGCGTAGAACGGGTCGGGATCGGGAGCCGGATACAGCGGCGCCGCGCTTCCCTGTGCGGCAGTGCCGAGGATCAGCATCACCCCGGCGGCCAGTGCGCCCGCCGCACGCAGCAGCCGACGACGCGGCCGTCCCTTTCCGGTCGAAGGTTTGGCCTGCCACATCGACGTCGAGCCTCCCGATATTCGCGATCTGTTTTGTGAACATGCTCTGTCGTGGCGGCGCCGTCCGGCCCATGTCCGGTAAGACTTTTTGACAATTCACAAGTGTGAACCGACCGCCCTGTGAGCGGGTGGGGCGCGCACTGGTGAGAATCTCCGACACTGCCACGGGTGCCGCTGTGAATTGTCCAGCACGCCTGCTGGAACATGTTCTCGGTAATGGTGAGGACTTACCGTCACACCTAGCGGCGCTGATCCGGCGCCGCGGAAGGAGACGGTGACATGGACGGCACAGCACACGCATTCGCCTACCGCACCCACCCCACGGAGATGCCGACCCGGCGCGTCACCGTCTACTTCGACGGCCCGACGCCCGAGGACGCGTCGATCCTCGAATACGCGGCCACCACCACCGAGGCATGGGAGTTCACCTCCGCCGCGGTCCATGCCGGGCTCACCGTCACCGTCGACGGCATGATCCGGCCCGGCCTGCGCCGCCTGCCGTGCCACTCGCTCTGGCATTGACAGCGCCCGGCCGATTCATCCTCCTCCGAAGAGGCGATGCAGGAATACCAGCACGTCCGGTAACGCTTGATCGGCGGCCTCGAGGTGATCGCCCGGATACACCCCGACCCGCATATCGGTTCCCGAGGCCCGAAGTTCGGCGATGAGTTTGGCGCTCAACGGCGCAGGCACCTCCCGATCGCCGAGTCCCTGGGCCACGAACAACGGCGCCGTATAGCCGGAAGTCGGGATCCGCATCATCGCCTCGGCGGCCGCCCACAGCGCCGGATCGTCGAGCGGACGGTTCAGCATCGCACCGATGGCGATCTCGTCGACTCGCGCGGCGGCTTCTGGCACACATTCGGACTCCACGATTCGCAGCACATCGTGTCCGATCGGGGTCAGGTAGCTGTCGATATCGAGTTCGGGTGTGGTGACCCGCAGGCCGGCGAGCAGCAGACCGAAATATGTGGTGGTGCGGCGCAACGGCAATCGTGGAATCCACGGCCCGGCCAGCGGCACCGCCAACTCCAGATTCGACGGCGCCCCGGTCGCCGCGGCACCACGGAAATCGAGTTCGGGGGCGTCGGCGGCAGCGATATGCGCGGTGAACAGTGCGGTTTGCCCGCCCTGGGACTGGCCGAGTACCGCCCACCGCGCGCTGAGTTCGGGGACCGCCGACCGTGCGGCCCGCACGCCGTCGATCACACTGCGCGCCTGGGACGGACCGTCCAGATACGGATGGATTCCCGGTGTTCCCAGCCCGACATAATCGGAGATCACCACCGCGTACCCGGCCTCCAGCAGCCGGGGATACAGGGTGTCGAGGTAGTAGTCGCGGGGATTCTCGGTGAACGCGCAATGATCGGCGATCCCGACCGAGCCATGCGCATAGGCCACGATCGGCCAGCCACCCGCCGGTGCCGGACCCGGCGGCACGTACACCGCCGCCGTGCTCTGCATCGGCGCGTGCGGGCCGCGCGACCAGTAGGTCAATCGTTGCGCCGACGCCGCCGCGGGCACCGACAAGCGTCCCGACAACACCACCGCGTCGGTGACCGCGCCCGGCGCCTGCACCGCCGAGGCGGCCACCGGATTCGCCAGCACAACTGCCACCGCCAGCACGGCACCCGCGGTCACCGTCGAGATCCGAGTCCGTTTCACCGACCGACTATCGCCGCACCCGGCAACGCCGGGCAAGACACCACAATCGGTGGGGCGCGCGGCGGGTGGCGGCGCGATCGGGCCCTCGCCCACCGCAACCACTAAGCTCGGTCGGACCGGGCAGACGAGCGCCGGTGACGAGATCGGGAGGATCGGCAGATGGGGCGACCAAGCGCAGGGGCGGTCTGCGCTCTGCTCATCCCGGCCGCGCTCGCGCTCACCGGATGCGGATCCGACGACTCCCCCGCCGCCCGGCCCACGACCGTTGCGTCCACCACGACGGCCGCCCCCGCCACCACGACCACTCCGGCAGCTCCTGCGCCGCTCGGTGCGCCCGCCGAAACCCCGCTGGCCTCCGCGCCCACCGTCGACCCCTACGCTGGTCAGCCGCTGATCGATAACGTCGTCTGGACCGAGAACATCGACGGTCCCCGCCTACTCGTCCATCCCACGCCGGCCGGTCGCAAGACCACCTTCCCCGGATCCGAGGAACGCGCCTGGCAGGAGGTACTCGCCCAGTCGCCGCAGGCGGGCAGCCCAGGCATGCGCGATCAGTTCATCTGCCACTGGGACTGGGCCCGCATCGTCGCACCCGACAAGCCCAGCTGGAATCTGGAACCCTGGCGGCCCGACGTCGGCTATATGGCCACCGTCGAGGCGCGCTGCAACCCCGGTGGACCGGAACGGTGAGCGAAAGGACACGACCATGCGCATCGTCATGGCAGGCGGACACGGCAAGATCGCACTCCTGCTGGCCGAACTGCTCACCGGGCGCGGCCACAGCGTCGCGGCGCTGATCCGCAATCCCGGACACGCCCCCGAGGTCTATGCCGTCGGCGCCGAGCCGGTCGTCATCGATCTCGAGCGCGCCGCCGTCGCCGACCTCACCGCGACCGTCCAGGGCTCCGACGCCGTGGTTTTCGCCGCCGGCGCCGGGCCGGGCAGCACCGCGGCACGCAAGTACAGCGTGGACCGCGACGGTTCGGTACTGCTGGCCGATGCCGCCGAGGCGGCGGGCGTGCGCCGATTCCTGCAGATCTCCACCATGGGCGCCGGATTGCCGCCCGCACCCGGCCGGGACGACGTCTGGGCTGCCTACATCGAGGCCAAGACCCAGGCCGAAGACGACCTGCGTGCCCGCGATCTCGACTGGACGATCCTGCGGCCGGGCGTGTTGACCGACAGTGCCGCCACCGGCCGCGTCACCCTCGCCGCACCGCGGATCGAGCGCGGCGATATTGCCAGGGCCGACGTCGCCGCGGTGCTCGCGGCACTGCTGCCCGCCGGTCACACCGCAGGTATGACCCTGGAGCTGGTCGGCGGCCCGACGCCGGTCGCGGACGCGGTCGCGGCCTTGCGACGCTGAGGATTTGCCCGCCAAAACCCAAGAGCGCGCGCACATTAGATCGTGCAGATGTGCTTGCATCTGAAAGGCACATGAACTTAGACTCAGCCGTACAACGCTTTACAGGGGACAACCAAGAAGGCCGCGTGAGCGCGCCGGCGGTTGAGATCACCATCGGTTCGCTGCCGCCTGACGTGAGGGGCGTTCATGCAACAACCATTACCCAGCGGCCGGTTCGCGATTGCCGATCCCGCACCGGCTGCCCGGTCGGCGAACGGTATTGATATGAGTACGATCTCGGCCCGCGGTGGCCAGCGAATCCAGCCCCCCACCAGGGAAAGCGCCGTCGAATTCGTCATCGACGCGATCGAATCCACCGGTGCGGCAACTCGTTACGATTTCGATATCGACCAGATCGTCACCACGGTGCACGCCTTGGCCGACGACTGGGATTTCACCTCGTTGCAGAGCGCGACGTTCTGGCGCGTCGCCTCCAGCTTCATCAAGGAGTAGCCCTAGCCCGGCTCGTCTCGCGATGCCACCTGCCCGCTCCCGGCCGGCGTCATCGTTGTCGGATGATCGTGACGGCCGTGACCGCCTGCCCGGCAGGCGGTCACGGCCGAGGTGTTCGCGGGGCTGCGCTCACAGGCCCTTCGCGTAGTCACTGATGATCTCGATCGAGCGTTCCGGACGAGCGGCCTGCACGCTGAGCCGGTCCATCACCGACAGGTACAGCGCCAGATCCTCGCGCCGGTCCAGGTACAGGGCGCTGGTCAGGTGCTCGAGATAGACGATGTCGGGCAGCTCCGGCTCGGCGAAGCGCAGGATGCTGAACGAGCTGCCCGCCGCGGCGTGTTCACCCGCCGAGTACGGCACCACCTGAATGGTGACGTTGGGCAGCTGGGCCAATTCGATCAGATGGTGCATCTGGGCCCGGTGCACGTCGGCGCCGCCGACCGGGCGGTGCAGCGCGGCCTCGTCGATCACCGCCCAGACGAAGGGCGGATCGGAGCGGTGCAGGATTTCCTGCCTGCGCTGGCGCACCGCGACGCGGCGATCGGTGTCGGCGTCCTCGTAGCCGAGGGTGACCACGGCGCGCGTGTATTCCGGGGTCTGCAGCAGGCCGGGCACCAGGTGCGCCTCGTAGGTGCGGATCTTGGTGGCGGCCTGTTCGAGCCCCAGATAGGTGCCGAACCAGGACGGCAGCAGATCGCTGTAGCGATGCCACCATCCTGGTTCGTTCGCTTTGCGCGCGAGTTCAAGGAAGGACTCGCGCTCCTCGGGATCATGGACGCCGTAGAGGGTCAGCAGATCCCGGATATCCCGTTCCTTGAATCCGGTGCGGCCGAGTTCGAGCCGGCTGATCTTGGCGTGTGAGCCGCGGATGGCGTCGCCCGCGGCTTCGCGAGTGATGCCCTTGCCCTCCCGGAGCTTGCGTAGCTGGCCACCGAGGGCGATCCGTAGCACTGTCGGACCACGTTCCGCGACAACGGATTGCACACGACCATCGTCATCGGGCTCTGCGATCATGGAGTCGTCTCCGATACTCGGGATTTACCCACAGTGTGTCACAACTGAGACCGTGAACACACCGCACCGACGGCCCATGCTACCTCTCAGCTAGCCAGATCGTCGAACTCTCCGGCCTTCGCGCCGCGGATGAAGGCATCGATCTCGGGCCGGGTGTAGAACAGGATGCCGCTGTCGGGCTCGCGCGAATTGCGCACGGCCACCAGGTTGTTGGTCGCCTCCGCCATTTCCACGCAGTTACCGCTCGGATTGCTGAAAGTGCTCTTGCGCCATGCTCCGGCGACGCGATTGGTGACTGACTCCGCCATTGGACCCACTCCTCGGTTACGACGTTTACCTAGACGCAGTGTTTGCAGATGCACACGCAAATGTTCTTGCATTTGCACACCCATCTGGACGATAGCACGGCGCGCGCCCGCGCGCGCCCGCAGATTCACACCCCTTCCGCGACCTCGGCGCAACCGGCCGGACCACCGGTTGCGGCGCCGGCGAAGCCGCATCCGGTAAGTCTCGCGCGCAGAGCCGCCGACCGGACCGAATTGCATGCTGCCGCAATGAAATAGCGACACGGCAGCGATTCGGCGAAGGAGGCCAACAGAGGTTCGGCTGCCCGACCGCGGCAACCTGACAGGTGCACGATCACCGGTGGCGGCGGCCGGCATGATCACCCGTCCAGTTCGCGCACCGAGGGCGGCCGCCGAGGCCAGACCCGCTGCCACCGGACCACCACCAGCGCCCCCACCAGCACGAATGCGCGCTACCGGTCGCCGCACGGCCTCATCTGGGTCACGAAACGACGACGGCCGCACAGATCGGCGACGGTGGGCTATTCCCCGTGTATGACTAGGACTCGCGCGTGTCCGGCGATCGGGAATCCGCCTGCGACACAGCATCGATCATCGGCCGCCCACCGCGTCGGCGGCGAAGTGTTCTCTTCAATGTAAGCTACAAATGTACTTGCATTTGCAAGCGACAGACACTTAAACTCGATCATGAGAGTCGGGGAGGTACGCCGGAGTTCACGCCGACGTCGCCATTCACACCTCCCCCCACGTTCTGATGCGAGGGGCGGTCGAAATGAGCCAGCCATTCCGAACTCCCCGCCGAGTCGCGATCTCCGGATCCTCCGGCGTCGAGACCCTGCGGCACCTTCCCGATGCCCTGCGCCACTACCCGGCACCGGAAACCGCCACGGCCGACTGCAATTTCGAACCACCGGGTCTCACCTACCGGCAGGCCCGCGAAATCCTGCGGGTCCATGAGGTACACGGGCCGCGATGCAGGCAGTGGCTCGCCGCCGCCGCATACCTGTCGGCAGGCCTCGACGACGAGTGATCGGCTACTCGCCGGCGAAATCTACCGCCGCGCCACCGGTTCGGCCGATCTGAGACGAACCCCTTTCACGTTGCCCGCCCGCTCGTATAGTGAGGCGAACGAACCGGATGCTGCTGGTCGGCATCCGAGGTGGCAACGGAGCAACTACATGAGCTTTTCCGCGCTCGACCTGTCGGTCAGCGACAACGACACGGTCGAGATCGGCGGCAGGCCCGCGTCGGTCCCCCTACAGAACGCCGACCGGGTCGCCTCTCGCATGGTCGACTACTTCGCCACCTGCGTCGCACCGTGCCGCACGCTGCCGGGCGAGCAGATGCGCGGCGACGTCACCGAGGCCACCCGCTACTGCCTCGCCCTGGTGGCCGAGATGTTCGATCGCAGGGCGGTGCCCGACGAATCCGCCTTCGCCGAATTCCGTTCGGTGGCCGCGCGATGGGCCAGGGAAGGCGTGCCGCTCGGCACCATTCTGCGGGCCTATCACGAGGGGATTCGCTTCGCCTTCGGACTGGTGACCGCCCCCGCCGTGGCCACCGATATTCCGGAACTGCTCGATGCGACCGACCTGATCCTGGAACTGCTCGAGGCCATCACCACCGCGGTGTCGGACGCCTATGTCGAGGAACAGCAATTGGTGGCCCGCGAACACCAGACCGCGACCCAGACGCTGGCATCCGCCCTGCTCAGCGGCCGCGCGCACGCCGCACTCGCGCTGCAATCCGGCATGCCGGTGGCCGAGCGCTATCAGGTGGCGGCGCTGTCGATTCCGCCGCATCCCGACGAGCTCGACACCAGGGTCGACCGCAGGGTGGCGGCGCGCCGCAAGCTGCGCCGAGTGCAGTCCGAACTGGCGATCGTCTTCGACGGCAAAGCCTTGGCGCTGCTCAGCCCGCAGGGCGGCACCCTGCTCATCCCCCTCGACGGCGACGCCGAATTGACCGACGACGTACTGGTGCGGCTGTCCGCCGCCGCGGAAGTGCCGGTCACCGCCGCGATGGTGGTCAGCGCGACCGCGGAGGTGCCCGAAGCCGCCGATCAGGCACATGAGCTGCTCGGACTGGTCCGGGCCGGCGAACGCGCTCCCGGGCTGTACCAGATGACCGATCTCGCGGTGGAATACCAGCTCACCCGAGGCGGGCCCGCCACCCGGCGGCTCGCAACCATCCTGGCACCGCTCGACGACCATCCCGAACTGTTCGCCACCATGCGGGCCTATCTGCGCAACGATATGAACCGCCAGCTCACCGCCCGGCAGTTGTATGTGCACCCGAACACCGTCGACTACCGGCTACGTCGCATCGCCCAGCTCACCACGATCGACCTGGCCACCTCAGCGGGCATTTCCCAGGCCTCGATCGCGCTGCTGGCCCGCGAGCTGGACCGCGGTCCGGCCGGCCGCCCGTAGGTGATGCCGATTCGTGCTGGTCACCCGCTCGTCGACGAGGGATCCTGAGAGGCGGAGTGTCCCCCTCTGGATGGTGAACCATGCGAATCGCGGAAATACTGCGCAGAAAAGGCAGTGAGGTAGCGACCGTCCGGCCCGACTCGACGGTTCGTGCCCTGCTTGCGACGCTCGCCGCGCACAATATCGGCGCGGTGGTCGTCTCCTCCGATGGTGCCGGCATCAACGGCATCGTCTCCGAACGCGATGTGGTGCGCAGTCTGCACCAGCACGGCGCCGCACTGCTCGACGCCCCGGTCTCGCAGATCATGACCACCGATGTGCGTACCTGCGACCCCGACGATCTGGTGGACGGGCTGCGGCGCACCATGACCGACCATCGCATCCGGCATCTTCCGGTGGTGCGCGACGGCCGGTTGATCGGCATCGTCAGCATCGGCGACGTGGTCAAGAGCGCGATCTCCGAACTGGCCACCGAACGCGAACAACTGGTCGGCTACGTGCAGGGCACCTACTGAGCGTTCACAGCTGCGAGGTGTCGCCCATATCCGCCGACAGCCAGTGTTCGGGGCGCATGAACACCACCACCTGCTCCCCGAACTGGGCCGACACGCGCAGATAACCCTCCACGTTCTCGGCGGGCAGGAACCGCGTGGCCATCTCGCGGCTGTGCTCCTCGGTCATCGATGCGATCCGAGTGACGGGCCCCTCCACGCTGACGTACCGAACCGTCGGTTCGAGACGCTGCGCGACGAGGCTGAACCGACCGGCGGCCCGGATATGGGTCAGCTTCTGCGACTCGGCGCCGGTGATGACCCAGAGCTCACCACCGGGACTGTACTGGTACCAGATGGGCACCGTGAGCGGCCCGCGGCCGTCGAGGCCTGCGACGGCCAGCGACGCCAGCTGCGGCTGGGCCAGAAACTGTTCGCGTTCCACGGAAGTCAGCGGCATGGCCCGCACACTACGCCGACCCACCGACACATTTCGGTGCTCGAGGCCCCCGGGTGGTGGTGAAAGCTGTTGGCTACGAGAAAAGTTCGAAGCTTTTCCGGTTTGTGCGTATCGTTGAGCGATATTCAGCGCGTCCGGCGGAGGGAGCGGCACGGTGGGGTCACCTGCGCGAGCGTCGAACCCGGCTCCGGCCCCGGAGCATGCCCATCGGCCCGCGCCCGCCCGGCGGGCGATCGACACCGCTCGCGCGTTGTTCCCGTCGTTGGGCGATACCGGCGAGGTGTATCTCGACAGCGCGGCCACCACTCAGAAGCCATGGCCGGTGATCGATGCGGTCACCGGTTATCACCGCGCGCACACCGCCAATGCCGGGCGCGGTAGTTATCGGTGGTCCACCACGCTCACCGCCCGGATCGCACAGGTGCGCGAGCGGATGGCGGGTTTCATCGGCGCGGCGCATGCCGACGAGGTGGTGTTCACCGCCGGGGCCACGGCCGCGCTCAATGCCGTTGCGCTGTCGTGGGGTCTGGCGAACCTCGACGACGGCGACCAGATCCTGTTCAGTCCGCGCGATCACGCCGCCAACGTGCTGCCCTGGCAGCACCTGCGCGAGATCATGGCCAGGTTCGGCCGGCGAATCGAGCTGGTGCCCTATCGGACGACCGAGCTCGGCGAGGCCGACGTCGCCGATATCGCCGCCAAGATCGGCCCGCGCACACGGTTGATCACCACCAGCCACCTGCATCACGTCTACGGGGCGGTCAGCACGCTCGAGGAGGTGCGCGACCGGATTCCGGAGCGAGTGCTGCTGTGTTTCGACTGCAGCCAGAGCGGCGGGCACCTGCCGGTCGACGTCGTCGAACTCGGGGCCGACTTCGCGGTGTTCGCCGCCCACAAGATGTTCGGCGCACCCGGCGCCGGCGTCCTGTACTGCCACCGCCGGGTCCACGATCAGTTGACGGCGTTCCTGCCGGGCGGTGGCTCCGGGCCCGGCGGCTCGGCGTCGGCGCGGATGCCGGGCCTGCTCGAGGGTGGAACCCCCGATATCGCAGCGCTGCTGGCGCTGGGTGCCGCGCTCGAGGTGCTCGAGTCGTTCGGGATGCAGGCGATCGCCGAGCACAATCGCGATCTCACCCTGCGGCTCGTCGACGGCCTGCGCACGGTGCCGGGTGTGCGCTTGCTGCCCGGCCCCGCGCACGCCCCCTGCGCGAACGGCTACGGGATCGCCGCGTTCACCCTCGACGCGATCTCGGCGAGTGACCTCGGTTTCGTGCTGGCCGAAGCCGGGTTCATGGTCCGCACCGGCGCCCACTGTGTGCCCGCCGATCCGGGGTATGCGCCGGGCGAGGCGGAATCGGTGCGGGTCAGCACCCAGATCTACAACACCCGCACGGAGATCGATCGTTTCACCGACTGCGTCCGCCAGATCGCCGAGGAGGTCCTATGACGGAAGCATCGACGGGGACCGGTGCCGTCCCCCCGCTCCACTACGACCGCAGGGGCGCCTCCCGGGTCCTCGCCGAACTCGCCCAGCCGGGCCTGTTCGCCGCCGCACCGCCGGCACGGCCGCGGCACATCGACTACACCAGCACAGCGCTGACCCCCGAGCCCGGCCACCAGCTCACGGTCTCGCAGCGGATGTATCTGGAGCGGTTCATGCGGCCCTGCCGCCCGGATCAGGTCACCACCGCCACCCATCGAATCACCTGGACCGACAGCCACGGCATCCCCAATACCGGCCACTACCGCGATGACGGCCTCGGCCCGATCATGCCGATCGCCGCCCGCGAGGCCGTGTTGGAGCTCTGGGATCGGCTCGCGGCCAATCATGAGCTGGCCGAACGCATCTCGCGGTTGGGTGGCGCGGCGCAGGGTCTGCTCGAGGCGACGACCACCGATCACGATCCGATCGAGATCTTCCGGGTCGGTATCGAGGCCACCGGCCGAGCGCTGGCCCAGCACGCGCTACTGGCCCGGCAGACCCCCTACCGCGACGGCGCCGAGTTCGCCCACGGCTTGCTCGGATCCGGCATTTTCGCCGCGGTCGCGACTCGCTGGTACTGGGAGCTCCAGGCCTCCACGTATCGGCGCGGCATGATCCCGGTGACGTTGCGGGCGCAACCGGATGCGACGGTGCGGTATTCGGCCGAGACGGTCGCGGTACTGCGGGCGATGAAGGACGCCACGATCGCCGACGCGCACACGGTGATGCGACGCGCCACCGGGCCGGAGGGTCTGACCGTGGCCGAGGCGATCGAGAAATACCACGACGACCTCGATCTCATCTCCCGCCAGTACGCGCTGCTGCCCTCGGGTGCGCGACCGGCCTGTCTGGCCGCCATGCCGCACCGGATCGGCGACGAGCACTACAGCATTCTGCCGGTGGTGGCCGAGCAGTTCGTCGCCACCTTCGTCCGGATTCATTCCGATCTCACCATCGGCGAGCTGCCGCATGAGAGGGACGGGCTCGACGGTGACGGTCCGCTCGCCGCCGACGACCAGGTCTTCTATGTGCCCGATATGACCTGCAAGCACTGTGTGCGGACCATCGGAGGCGTGCTGGAGTCCATGGGTATCCGGGTGTCGGAGATCGATCTGGTCAGCAAGCGGGTGGTGGCGGATTTCCGCAGTCCCCGCAATCGGGCGCGCGCGTTCGAGGCGCTGCGCGACGGCGGGTACAACCCGTCGGCGGTGCCCGCACAGTCCGAGTCCGGTGCGGGTGTGCCGGCCGCGGCGGCGGAATCCGGTCGATGACCGCACCCGCGTTGCCCGGACTGATCGCTCCGATCGTGCGGGCGTTCCTCGCCGAACGCGCGAGCCTCGAGACCGCGCTGGCCGAGTACGGCTCCCCGCTGAACATCGTGTTTCCCCAGGTCTTCGAGCACAACCTGGGCCGACTCCGCGGCGTGCTCGACCAGCGTGGCATCGCGTACCGAATCTGCTACGCGCACAAGGTGAACCAGGCGCGGGCCTTCGTCCGAGCAGCGGCCGGAGCGGGCATCGGCATCGACGTGGCCTCGGCCGGAGAGCTGGCCAGCGCGCGACGCGGTGGGTTCGGGCCGGAGCGAATCGAGGCCACCGGACCCAAGGGCGCCGGATTTCTCCGGCAGCTGATCGAGGCGGGCGTCACGGTGAACGTGGACAACCAGTGGGAGCTGGAGACGATCGCCGAACTGGCGGAAGGGCGCGCGCCGGTTCCGGTGCTGGTGCGGGTGTCCGGGTTCGATCCGGCGCGGGTGAGCCGGTTCGGCATCGCGCTGGCGCGGATGGATCCGGCCCTGCGGACGCTGGCGGCCCATCGGGGTCGGATCGACCTGCGTGGCTTCGCGTTCCATCTCGATTCCGGTGATGTCGGCGAGCGGGTACGCGCGTTCGATGCCTGCCTGGCGCTGATCGAACGCGCCTACGAGCACGACCTCACCCCGTCGGTGCTCGATATCGGCGGCGGTCTGCGCCAGGTATTCACCGCCGACGCCACGGATTTCGACCAGTACGTGCGCGCACTGCGCGCCTCGCTCGCCGGTCTGGGCGAGCCGATGAGCTGGGGCAACACCACCTTCGGCTATCAGGTGGACGGCGGCACGGTGCGCGGGGTGCCGGTGTTCCACAAGTACGCCAATACCGTTGCCGCCGAGCACATGCTCGCCGAGTTGCTGGATACGCCCTTGGAGCGGCACGGTGGCCGGACCGTCGCGCAGGTGGCGGCCGACAATCTGCTCGAACTGTGGCTGGAACCGGGTAAGGCGCTCGTCGACCACGCCGGTATCACGGTGGCGACGGTCGAGGTGGTGAAGGAGGCCGCGAACGGTTCGGTGCTGGTGGATCTCGATATCAGCCGGGACGCGGTGACCCCGGCCGATCAGGAGGTCATGGTCGATCCGCTGGTGCTGCCCGGTGACGCGCGCGAGACGCCGGATCCGGGCGCGGTACGGGTGTTCTTCGCCGGGCGGCTGTGTTTGGAGCGAGATCTGATCACCAACCGGGTCGTCGCCCTTCCCTGGCTGCCTCGCCCCGGAGATCGGGTGGTCTTCCCGAATACCGCCGCCTACCACATGGATTTGTCGGCGGCGACGGCATCGATGCACCCGCCCGCCGCCAAGGTCGCCGTCATCGGTGACAGCGGCGGGTTCCGGGTATATGCCGACGCGGCGTTCGGGGCCGAGTCGACGGCCGGACTGTCGGAGGTGCGGTGATGCTCTACGACCACGTCGCCGAACTCATCGGCAACACTCCGCTGCTGCGCCTGGATCCCGCCGTGCACGGGCTCGACGGCGTGCAGCTGTACGCGAAACTGGAGTCGCACAACCCGTTCGGTTCGGTCAAGGACCGGGTCGCCTGGGCCATGATTCGCGACGAGCTCCCCGGTCTCGCCGACGAGCAGCGCACGCTCATCGAAGCGTCGAGCGGCAATACCGCGAAGGCGTTGCGGATGCTGGGCGCGGTGCACGGCGTCGGGCTGCGGGCGGTGACGAACCGGATCAAGGTCGACGAGGTGCGCGATCTGCTTCGCCTGCTCGGCACCGAGATCGTGGAACTGCCCGGTCTGTCCGAATGCCCGGATCCGACCACACCCAACGACGTCTACTCGGTGATCGAAGCGACGATGGCGGAGCGGCCGGGCGCATTCCATCATCCGTCGCAGTACACCAACGAGAAGAACGTGCAGGCCCACCACGACGGCACCGGACGCGAGATCCATGAGGACCTCGCCGCCGTGGGCATCGACCGCGTCGACTACCTCGTCGGCGGGCTCGGCACCACCGGTTCGACCCGCGGCACCGCCACCTACCTGCGCAAACATCATCCGGAGCTGCGCACTATCGCCGTGGTGTCGGAGCGGTCGGATTTCATCCCGGGGATTCGTTCCGAACACGAGATGTGGGATGTGGGGCTGTTCCAGCCCGATTTCTACGACCGCATCGTCACCGTGGATTCGGCCCGCGCGATCGAGGCGACGCTGACGCTGGCACACGGCTACGGCGTGCTCGCGGGCCCGACGAGCGGCGCGGCATACGCGGCGGCGGTGGACAGCCTCGCCGACGTCGAGCGTTCGGGCACCGAACCGATCGTGGCGGTCGTCGTCGTCTGCGATCGGATCGAACCGTATCTGTCCTATATCAAGAAGCGCAGGCCCGACCTGTTCGGCGGGACGAAGCGGCGCTACACACCGACACCGCAGGAGCTGGCCGCCGTACCGGTCCTCACGCCCACCGAACTCGCCGAGCTGAACCGCACCGAGCACCCGGTGCTGGTGGACACCAGAGGCGCCATGGCCTACCGGATCGGCCACGTTCCCGGTTCGCTCAATATCCCCGACGACCACCTGGCCGATCTGCTCACCCACGCCACCCCCTTCTCCGTGACCCGTCCCGTGGTGTTCATCTGCCCCACCGGCGACATGTCCCGTCACTTCGCCGCCACCATCCAGCGCACCGGACATCGGGCCTACAGCCTCGACGGCGGCCTGATCGCCTGGCGGGATGCGGGGCTGCCGCTGGAACGCGGCAGCTGAGAGTGGGCGCGGGCCGGTCGGCGCGCGGGCTCCGCGGGCGACCGTGCTGCTCGGGTGCCGCCGAACCTACCGGACAGGCCGCGCGATTCAGTCGGCGATCAGGCTCGTCGGCGCGATCCGCCCGGTCAGCAGCAGCAACAGCCTCGAGGCGGGTGCGGCAATCAGGACACCGTCACCCGCCGACCAGTCGGCGTCGGTGGCGCGCAGCCGATAGCCCGCGAAGTTGCGCGCCGCATGGAAGGGCCAGCCCATCGTCCAGATCCGTTCCAGCGACCAGCGAGCCGGTTCCTCCGGTATCTCGTACCGCAGGCCCAGCGGGACGGCGATGTCCTGGCCATGGACCAGCAGATCCATCAGCCGATCGGTGGGTGTGGTGCCGATCGGGGTGATACGGCGGTCGGCGGATGCGCGCAGCCGCCGCAGCAAGCCGGCGCTGTCGAGCTGCGTGGCGAGCCGAATCGCGGTGTCGCGGTTGAGCCGGTCGAGACTGCCGTGCGCCCGCACCAGCTCCCATAGCAGTCGGCCGAGGGATGCCTCAGAGCTGATCACGACGTGCGCGACGACCTCACGGACCCGCCAGCCCGCGCACAGCGAGTCCTGATCCCAGGCATGGCCGGGCAAGCTCGCGAGCAGATCGGCCAAACGTTCGCGCTCGGCGGCGACCGCCCGCCAGATCTGCTCCTCGGATGGGGTCGATACCTGCGTCATCGGTGTTCCTCCTGGTTGCTCGACTACCGGTACCGTAGGAACTCCAGCCGGGTGGAGGTTCCAGCTAAAGTGACGCACGACACACATCCTCGTGATCTGGTGAGCATTGGTGAGCTGTCCCGCCGCACCGGTGTCGCGGTGCGCACCCTCCGGTTCTATTGCGACGAAGGACTTCTCGCACCGCGCCGCACCGCGGGCGGACACCGGGTGTTCGAACCCGCCGTCGTCGACCAGGTGCTATCGATGCGTCGGATGCGCGCGCTCGGGCTCGGGTTGGCCGAGATCGCCGGAATCCTCTCGGGTGACATGACGATCGAGGACGCGATCGCCGATGCCCGCCACGAGGTGAGCGGCCGACTCGACGCGCTGTCGTGGCGGCACGCCTCGCTGCTCGCCATCGAACGAGCCGCACCCGGCGAACGTGCCGCCCGCCTCGAACTGCTCGCGCAGGTACCGGATCGAGCCGCCGCCCGGAGCGCCATCATCTCGTTCTGGCGACGGGTACTCGCGGCCATGCCGACCGAGTTGTTCGATGACTTCGTCGAGATGGACGTGCCGCGGGTACCGGCGCATCCGACGCCGGATCACGTAATCGCCTTCGCCGAACTCGTGCGGTTGGTCGGCACACCGGAGCTGGATCGGGTCATCGCACGCCAGCTCTGGCGCACCGACACCGAACGGATCCAGGACAGGCGGGCCCTGCTGCTCGGGGTCGCCGACGCCTACGCCGCGGTAGCGCAGCGAGTACTGGACGGCCACCCACCGTGCGCGGGCCCCGAACTCGACCGTTTCGTCGCTGTGCACGCCGAGGTGCGCGGCCGCGCCGACACCACGGCCTTCCGCCGCGAGTTGGCCTTCGGCATCCCCGATACTCACCCGGCGACCAGCCGGTATTGGACGCTGACCGGCGCGATACTCGGGACCGAGCACACCACCGGCACCGCGCAACGCTGGCTGCACAGCGCGCTCAGCGCATCCGTCGCCTGAGCGAGATCGGGCTAGCGGGGAAGGCTTCGCTGCGTGCCTGCGCTGTCCGGCTCGGTGTCGGCACCGCTGTCGGATCGGACGTTTCGATGGTCGTGGGCGCGGCGGCCGGTCTCGGCAGCTCGCCGGACGGGAGCGCCCCGCTGTGTGCCGGTGCTGCGTTCGCGGCCGGCAGCCGCCGCTGAGACCGGTAGATCCTCCTGGACCGGCGGCAGGGTGCGGCGGTAGCGGGCGTAGCCGGTGAGCATGATGGTCAACCAGAGCAGGCCGATGCTCCAGCCGGCCAGGACGTCGGTGGGCCAGTGCACGCCGAGGTAGACGCGGGACAGGCCGACCAGCGCGACGAACGTCGCGGCGGCGACGGCCACGGCACGTTTGGGGCCGGGCCGGCGCAGGCCGGCGATGACCACGGCGGCGATGACGCCGACCACGACCGCCGACCCGAGGCTGTGCCCGGACGGATAGGAGTGGCTGGTGACCACGACCAGCCGGTCCGCCATCGGCGGGCGTTCGCGATCGATCACGGATTTGAGCAGCGGAATCAGCAGCGCCGAACCTGCTCCGGTCACCGCGACCAGCGTCAGTTCGGGCCACTGGCGGCGGGTGGCCAGCACCGCGCACGCGAGTATCGCCGCCGACCACATCGCGATGGTGCCGCCGGAGTGGGTGATCACCTTCACGACCGGGGTCAGCGCGTCGACCCGGTGCGCGACCACCCAGTCCATGATCGGCACATCCACCGCCGCCTCGGCGCCGCCGTGCAGGACGAACCAGGTCAGGCTCACCGCCGACACCGCGAGCACGATCGCCAACCACACCATCGAATCAGCCTAGGCGTTGCCCGCGCCGGCCCGCGAAAGCCCACCCTCGGCGTGCCGCCGACCGGCTGACGACACCGGTGACTGTCGCCGTGCGGCAGCCCACCGGGGAGCCGACACCGACGCCGGAGGCGGTCGTGCCTCGTCGGGAGTCAGCGTGGCGTGGTGCTCTCGACGGCGGCGGACCGGAAGACGCCGAGCCCGCCGGGCTCGCTGCTGATGGTGAGGTCGCTGACCCGATGGTTGACCTCGCCGTCGGTGGCGAGGGAGACATCCGAGCCGACCACCTGCACTCGCATCTGCGCCACCCGACGGTGCACGTAGGTGTGCGAATGCTCCAGGCTGCCGGTGATGGTCGACCAGATCAGCCGGGTTCGTGACAGCGGCAGATCCGCGCGCAGGTAGCGGACGTCGAGGGTGCCGCCGTGCAGGCGCGGGCGCGAAGTCGGGATCTGGTGGCCGGGCAGATAGGTGCCGTTGCCGACGAACAGCATCCAGATCTCGACCCGTTCCCCGTCGATGATCGCGTGCAACGGCTGCGCCCGCGACAGCACCCGCAGCATCGCGACCGCCGCGGCCGGCCATTTCCCGAGTCGCGATTGCAGCTTCTCGCGCAGACGCACGAAATCCGGGTAGCCGCCGAGGCTGGCGGTGTTGATGAAGGTGCGTTCACCGTCGCCACCGAAGCGCACGCGGGCGATATCGGTGCGCATCACCTCGCCCGATTCCAGCGCTGCCACCGTCGCGGCCGGGTCGTCGACGCCGAGGTCGCGCGCGAAATGGTTGAGGGTTCCGCCGGCGAAGACCGCGAGTGGCAGGTCGTGGCGGAGCGCGGCTTCGGCCACACCGGAGACGGTGCCGTCGCCGCCGAGTGCACCGAGTGCGACCACTCCTCCCGCGCGGACCTGCTCGGCGATCTGTGCGCCGAGATCGGCGCGCGGATCCAGTTCGAGGATCTGCGCCGCGGGAAGCCTGTCGCGGAGGGGGTCGAGCTGGTCGCCGTTGCCCAGCCCGGAGGACCGGTTGACCACCAGCAGCAGCCCTTTGCCGTCGGGCAACGGTGTGGTGGATTCGGTGGGCCCCATGGTGGCCGGTTCACCGGCGTGCACCGCCCACCAGCGCCGGGTGGCCAGTGCCAGCGCCGAGCCGAGCATCGCGCCCGCGACCACATCGGAGGGCCAGTGCACCCCGATGTGCACGCGGGAGTAGCCGACCGCGACCGCGACCGGTGCCACCGCGACGGCGGCGCGGCGGTCTTCGAGCGCGACGCCGGTGACGAACGCGGCCGCCGACGCCGAATGCCCGGACGGGAACGACGACGAGTAGGGCGGTTTGACCGGCCTGCGCACGAACGGCACGGAGGCGTCCGGTGGCCTGCGGCGCGGAAACATCGGCTTGGCGATACCGTTGGCGATACCGCTGGCCAGCCCGACCGACAGCACTCCGCGTACCGCGGCCCGGCGTTGCGCCCGGTCCCCCACCAGGTACATGACCGCGGCGATGGCCACCCACAGCAGGTTGCGGTCGGCCATCCGGCTCAGTTTGCGCAGCACCCGGTCCGCCGGTGTGGGTCGTAAGTCGGCACTACGCGCTATCAGCCACCGATCCACCGCACTCACTACTTACCTCGCTTCTCGCCGGGCCACCGGGCATCGGCCACGGCACTGTCGGAGTCTAGCGACCCGGCACGCGCCACGCCCGAATCCGGGCTGGACAACCGGCGGTGCAGACGTCGAGTTCCGCTGCGCGCCACTGTATTCGGCGCTGTGCATGGCCGGCTCACGCCATCGTGGACCCGCGGCGGCCGATCTCGCCCAGAGCCCGGCGACGCCGACGGGCGCTCACCCCTTGCCGATGGGTGTCGGTTGCGGTGGTTCATCGGCGAGCACGGGCTCGCCCAATCCGATGCGCCGCTGCAGCCGTGTCATCCATTCCGGCGCCCACCAGCATCTGTCGCCGAGCAGGGTCATCGTGGCCGGAACCAGCATCATGCGTAACACGGTGGCGTCGATGATCAGCGCGGCGATCATGCCGAAGGCGATGTACTGCATCATCACCAGATCGGAGAAGGCGAAGGCGCCGGTCACCACCAGCAGGATCAGCGCGGCGGCGGTGATGATGCGCCCGGTGTGCGCGGTGCCGGTGCGCACCGCCTCCTCGGTGGAGGCGCCCTTGGCGCGGGCCTCCACCATGCGCGAGAGCAGGAAGACCTCGTAATCGGTGGACAGCCCGTAGATGATGGCGATGATGAGCACCAGGATGTTGGCCTGGATGGGTTGCGGGGTGAAGTTCAGCAGGTCGGCGCCGTGCCCGTCGAGGAAGATCCAGGTCAGGATGCCGAGCGTGGAGCCGAGCCCGAGCGCGCTCATCAACGCCGCCTTGATCGGCAGCACGAGCGAACCGAAGGTCAAGAACATCAGCATCGTGGTCACCAGCAGCACCAGCGCGATCATGAACGGGATACGCACCAGCAACGCGTCGATGCTGTCTTTCTGAATCGCGGGGACCCCGCCGACCAGCATGGTCACCCCGTCGGGCCGTTCCAGATCGCGCAGGTACTCGATGGTCTCGCCCGCTTCGGCCGAGTCGACGAGGGTGGCCTTGGTGCGGTACACGTCGCCCTGCACCGTCGAGCGCGACGGAATCTCGAAATCGCCCGCCAGGCCGGGGGCGGTATTCGCCGCATCCCACAGATCACCCACCGCGGTGCTGTTGTCGGAGACGAAGATCAATTCCAGCGGATCCGATTTCCGGACCGGGAACAGCGCGTCGATCCGCTCCTGGGCGACTCGGGTCGGATCGTCCGGCGGCAGATAGCGTTCACTGAAACCGCCGAAGACGAGGTTGCGCATGGGCAGGATCAACAGCAGCAGCCCCAGGCACAGGGCGATGCTGATCTTCCGCGGATGCCGCATCACCCACGCGGTGCTGCGCGCCCAGAATCCGTGCTCGATCTCGTCGGCGGACCTGGTGCGACGGAACCGCTCGAAGCCGAGCAGATCCACCCGGGGCCCGAGCACCGCGAGCATCGCGGGCAACAGGGTGATCGAGGCCAGCGCCGCCAGTGAGACGGTCGCGATGGCGCCGTAGGCCATCGATTTCAGGAAACCCTGCGGGAACAGCAGCATGCCGCCGAGGCTGGCGATGATCATCGTCGCCGAGAACACCACCGTGCGCCCGGCCGTCAGCACCGAGCGGCGCACCGCGGTCGGCGTGTCATGGCCCGCGGCCAGTTCTTCGCGGAACCGGCTCACCACGAACAGGCCGTAGTCGATCGCCAGCCCGATCCCGATCATCGAGACCACCGGGGAGACGAAGGTATTCACGTCGGTGGCCATGGTGAGCAGCCGCAGAATGCCGTAGGCGCCGAACACGGTGAGCCCGCCGACGATCAACGGCAGCGCCGCCGCCACCACGCCGCCGAAGATGAAGAACAGCAGCACCGCGACCGCCGGGATGGCCAGCATCTCCAAGCGCCTGGTGTCGTGGGCGACGGTGTCGTTCAAGGTGCCCGCGACCGCTTGCAGGCCGCCGACCTGCACCTCGATCCCCGGAATCGCGAAGGCGTCCTTGACCTTGCGATAGTTCTGCACCATCTCGGTGTCGGTCTCGCCGCGAATGGCGATCGCGGCGACGGCGTGGGTGCGATCGTCGGTCGCCGCCTGCGGTCCGCTCAGTTTGCCGGTCTCGGTCGGCCAATAGGCGGCATTGATGCCGAGGATCTCGTCGGGGTGCTCGCGGGGCAGGCGGTTGAGGTTGTCCACGACGCGATCGCGGAATTGCGGGTCGTCGACGGTGCCGCCGTCGGGCGCGGTGTAGAGGACCACCACGTCGACGTCATGGTTGCGGCCGAAGGCCCGGTCGGACAAGCGTGCGGCTACGGCGGATTCCGAGGTGGGATCGTCCAAACCACCCGAGGTCAGGTGGTCGTCGAGGCCGGTGCCGATCGCGCCGAGGCCGAGCATCGCCGCGCCCACCACCACGATGACGGCGAACCGCCACCGGTACACCAGCTGCCCCCAGCGAGTGAACATCACCCGATCCCGGGTACGGCGGCGCACACTCCGGCGCGCCCGCGACGATCTCGTCGATCCGATCGGACCAGCACGCCGATTGCCAAGGGGCCGGGTCCTTTCCGCTCATACCAGCACTGTTGGACGTCATCCAACGTACCGGCCGGAAGCGACTGGACGTTACGGTTGTGAATTCTCCTAATGGCCAACAGGTTCCGTGCGGTTACGCCACTGCGGTCGATGAATGATCGACGACGGCTCGGATGGGCCCGCGGTAGCCGGCCGCCAGAGCGTGTACCACGGACTCGAAGCGGGCAACGAACGATTCCGCGGTCGGTGGATCGAACAGCGCGGTGGGATAGAGGAACACGCCGTCGACGCCGGCCGGGGCTCCGGCGTCGTCGTAGCGTTCGACCAGCCCGAACTCCAGATCATGTTTGGCCCGCGGGGCCCCGACCGGCACCTCGGTGACGGTGGGCGTCCGCGCGCCGGCCGACGGTGGCGCCGCGGCCGCGCGTTCGAGGATCAGGGTGGCCTGGAACAGCGGGGTCCGCGCGTCCTCGAGCAGGCAGCGCTTCAGTCGCGGGTTCGGTGTGTCCGGATGCGCGAACGCGGCCAGCGCCACCCTGCGGACCTGCTCGATGAGCTCGTCCATATCCGCGGCACGGTCCAAGCGGATTCGCAGCAACACGTCGTCGGCGAAGTTGCCGACCAGATCGTCGAGCAGCCGGTGGTCGCGTCCGCTCACCGCGGTCGCCACGGTGACGTCGTCGCTGCGGCCGAACCAGCCGACACACACCGCGAACGCCGCCTGCACGACCATGAACAGGCTGGCCCGCCCCCGCTGGGCGCGTGCGAGCAGGGCGGCGTGCACCGATGGCGCGAAAGCCACCGCGATGGTCGCGCCGTCGGCGGACGGCACCGCGGCACGGGGCCGATCGTAGGGGAACCGCAGCATCGCGGGCCGTCCGGCGAGGGTGTTGGCCCAGTAGCGCAGCTGCTGGGTGGCGCGGCTCCACTCGTCGGCGTACTCACCGAGCTTGGCGTGCTTCCACACCGTGTAATCGGCGTACTCGACCGGAAGCGGCGGCAGAACCGGCGCCCGGCCGCACGCGCGGGCGGTATAGGCGGCGCCCAGGTCGCGCATCAGTGGGGCCACCGAGCGGCCGTCGATGCTGATGTGATGGGCCACCAGCAGCAGCACCACGTCGTCCTCGCTCAGCACGTACACCCGCGCCCGCAGCGGCAGCTGCGCGGCCAGGTCGAACTCGCGGCCGGCGAATTCGGCGAGCCGGGCGGGCAGATCGGCCTCCGATACCGGGCATACCCGGATGTCCAGATCGGCCTCGGCGATCGGGACCACCACCTGCTCGGGCCCGTGTTCGGTGGCCGGGTAGCGGGTACGCAACGGCTCATGCCTGGCAACCACATCGGTGAGCGCGGTGACCAGCGCGTCGACGTCGATCGAGGCACCGCGGATGCGGACCGCGCGCGCCACGTTCCAGTCCGCCGAGCGGCCCGCCCGCGCCGCATGCCACATCCGCTCCTGCGCCGGTGCCAGCGGCAGATGCGCCGGACGGGGACGGCGCATCAACACCGGCGGGCGCGCCGCCGCCGGCAGCGCGTGCCCGGATCGCAACACCGGTATCGGACCCGTACCGAGCCGGTCACCCGAACTCCTCGACCCGGCCCTCGTAGCGGAGTCCACCACCTGCACCTCACCAACACGCTCGATCTCGCGGGAAAGGTAACCGGGTCGAGTTAACCGACAGTTACCGATGCGTGAAGGCGCCGAGTCGGAGATCCGGCGGGGTGGCCGAGCGGCGCGAAGGCCGGCACTAGGGTGGAACGGTGCAGACAGGCCAGGAATCAGACCACCCGCACGCGGATCCACTCGCCGGACCCCGGATCTGGGGCGGAACCACCCTCACCGAGCGCAAGCAGGTGCGGCGGGCAGCGCTACTGGAGGCGGCGCTGGATCTGATCGGCGAATCCGGAGCAGCCGGAGTCACCATGCGGGCGGTGTGCCGCCGGGCCACTCTCACCGACCGCTACTTCTACGAGAGCTTCGCCAGCCGCGACGAACTGCTCGACGTGCTCTACCGGCAGGTCGCCGAGGAATTCCTGGAACCGATGACGGCCTTCGCCGTGGCCGACGATCCGTCGAGGGACCGCGCCCTGTCGGAAGTCCTGGTCGACAAGGTGCTGGAGGATCCGCGCAAGTCACGCCTGTTCCTGGTGGAGCCGTATTCCAGTACCGGCCTCGGGCAGACCACCATCGCGGTGATGCCCGCGTTCACCCGGCTCATCCAGGACCACCTGTTCTCCCATATCGACGACCCGGTGCGGCGGCGTCTGGCGGCGGTCACCATGGCCAGCGGCAATGCCGGCATGTTCTCGGCCTGGCTCAACGGATCCCTGCGGGCCGATCGCGATGAGATCGTCGATCATCTCGTCGCGATGATCACCGCCTACCGCGGGCTGTACCGGCACTGATCGCGGCCGCGGCACCGCTCACCATCGAGTGGCCCCGCCCGGCGTTGGCGTCGGCCGCCCAGATCGTTTCCGGCATCGGACTTCTCGGGGCCGCTGTCATCATCCATGACGGCCGGCTCGGCCGGCCCCGCGAAAAGTAGGCTCACCGCAGGAGGTTCGAACGTTGACCGATGCGGTAGTGGGTTGTACGGGTACGCTGATGTCGCCGATCCGGGGGGCCGGGATGCTGGGTGAGGTCCTGGTCGCCGTCCGAGGGGGAACCGAGCTCTACATCGCGCGCGCCACCGAGCCGATCGCGGCCGGGGCGACCGTGCTGATCATCGCTGTCGACTCCGGCCGCATCGCCGAGGTGGTGCCGTGGATCCCGCTCCCGGATCCGCCGCAATGAGGTGTTCGAAACAGCAAGGGAGACACAGTGCTGGGCTACCACGTTCCGGATCCGGACGAGGCAATGCTGGTCAGCGGCGCCAAGAGCAAGGACAACGCGCCGTTCAAGGTGATCATCGGACGCGGCGCCTGGGTGGTGCCGTTCTTCCGTAAGGTGCGGTACCTGTCGCTGGCCATGTTCGAGGCCGAGATCAAGGAGCGTTGCGAGACCAAACAGGCGATCCAGCTCGATGTGCGCGCGGTCGTCGCGTTCAAGGTCGCCAACGACACCGCCTCGATCGTCAATGCCGCGCAACGGTTCCTGTCCGAACAGGAACGCGAGATGTCGATGCTGACCGGGCGGATCTTCTCCGGCCATCTGCGTTCCATCGTCGGTTCGATGACCGTGGAGGAAATCATCCGGGAACGGCAGAAGCTGGCCGACGAGGTGCTGGTGGCGTCGAAGGTCGAGATGGGCAATATCGGCCTGTGGGTCGACTCGTTCCAGATCATGTCCATCGACGACGGCGACCTCGGCTACATCAACGCCCTCGCCGCACCGCACAATGCCGCCGTGCAGCGCGACGCGCAGATCGCGCGCTCGCAGGCCGCGCAGCGGGCGGCCGAAGCCGAACAGGAATCGCTGCGCCGGCAGGCCGAATACCAGCGCGAGACCTCGATCCTGAAGGCCCAGTACCAGCGCGATATCGACAAGGCCGAAGCCGAGGCGGCCGCGGCCGGCCCGCTGGCGCAGGCGCTGGCCCAGCAAGAGGTGCTCATCGCCAAAGGCCGAACAGGCACGCAAGGAAGCCGAACTGCGTGAACAGCAGTTGCAGGCCGAGGTGGTGAAACCCGCCGCTGCCGAGGCCGAGCGGGTGCGCATTCTCGCCGAGGCCGAGGCGGACCGGACCAGGATCCAGGCCGAGGCCGCGGCCTCCAACAACCGGATCGCGCTGGACCAGTTGCTCATCGAGCAATTGCCCGAGATCGTGCGCCAGGCATCGCACGGTCTGTCCAATGCCAACCTCACCGTGCTCAACGGACCCGATGGGGTCAGCGAATTGGTCAACGGGATGGTCGGTCAGGGCCTGACGGTGTTCTCATCGCTGCAAAAGGCGCTTTCCTCCAACGATGGAGAAAATGCGGGCTAAAGTGGCCCGGTAGCGTCGGCGACGAGGAGCGGGTGTGGTGGCCATCGGGAAATTGGTGTCGTTCGACAGCTCGCGCGGATTCGGTTTCATTCGCCCCGAAGACGGTGGCCCGGATGTTTTCGTGCACGTCAACGACATCGGTCTCGACGAGGACGAACTGCGCCAGGGCCGGGTGTTCGAGTTCGAGATCACCGAGGGCGACCGCGGGCCGAAGGCGATCAATCTCGCCGCCGCTGGCGGCGCGCTCGGCCCCGCTCCTCGCGTCCGCATCAAAGACCGGGCGGGGGTGGTGGTGTTGAGCCCCGCCGAGCACACCCGGCTGGTCACCGAACTGCTCCTGGATGCGAGCCCGGCCCTCACCGCCGGTGAGATCATCACCATCCGCGAACGACTCACCGCCTTCGCCGCCGAACACGGCTGGCTCGACGACTGACCCCGGCCACTCGCGCCCGTCCGGCACGCCCGCCGTTCTGCCCGGGATCCCGCACGCTGTCGGTGCCGCCACATACGATCGCCACACCGATGAATCCATCGGCCCCACCGATGAATCATCGTCGGTCGCGACGTCGACATCGGTGAGGACCGACTCCGAGGAGGATCGCGTGGACCTACCGGTGATGCCACCCGTGCGGCCGATGCTCGCCAAATCCGCCCCAGCGGTACCGCGGGAACCCGGGCTGAGTTATGAACCCAAATGGGATGGATTCCGGTGCATCGTGTTCCGCGACGGCGCCGAGATCGAACTCGGCTCCCGCAACGATCGCCCGCTGACCAGGTATTTCCCCGAGGTCGCCGAGCTGTTGAAGGACGCGTTGCCGCCGCGCTGCGTGGTCGACGGCGAGATCGTCATCGTCACCGAGGCCGGCCTCGATTTCGACACCCTGCAGCTGCGGCTGCACCCAGCCGCCTCACGGGTGGCCAAACTCGCCGCGGAAACCCCGGCGAGTTTCGTCGCCTTCGATCTGCTCGCGCTCGGCGACGACGATTTGACCGGCGAGCCGTTCCGGGAACGCAGGCGCCTGCTCGAGACCATCCTCGATACCGAACTCGCCCGGGTGCACCTGACGCCGATCACCTCCGATCCCGATATCGCCGAGGACTGGTTCACCCGCTTCGAGGGCGCCGGCTTCGACGGAGTGATGGTCAAGGCCGACGATCAGCGGTATCAGCAGGACAAACGGGTGATGCTCAAGGTCAAACACGAACGCACCGCCGATTGCGTGGTCGCCGGATTCCGCTGGCACAAAGACGGCGAGGGGGTCGGTTCGCTGCTGCTCGGGCTCTACGACGACGAGGGCAACCTGCATCATGTCGGGGTGGCGAGCAGCTTCACCGCGGCCAAACGCAAGCAGTTGATCGACGAGCTCGCGCCCTGGCGCGAGGGCGCGCTGGACAACCATCCGTGGCGCGACTGGGCCGACGCGGCTGCCCAGGCATCGGCCGAAGGCAAGATGCCGGGCGGGATGAGCCGCTGGAGTGCGGGCAAGGATCTGTCCTGGGAGGCGCTGCGGCCCGAGCTCGTCGCCGAGGTCCGCTACGAGCATGTGCAGTCGGGGCGGTTCCGCCACGGCGGCAGGCTGGTGCGGTTCCGCACCGACCGCACGCCCGAATCGTGCACCTACGGCCAGCTCGACGAGGTCGCCCCGGCCGAACTGGCCGCCATCTTCGGTTCCGAGGTGGCGCGATGAGCAGCTCGGTCGAGATCGAGGTCGACGGCCGCAATCTCACCATCTCCAACCCCGACAAGGTGTATTTCAGCAAGCGCGGGGAGACGAAACTCGATCTGGTGCACTACTACCAGGCCGTGGCCGAACCACTGCTCGGCGTCATCGGCCACCGGCCACTGCTGCTGGAGCGCTATCCCGACGGTGCGTCGGGCAAATCCTGGTTCCAGAAGCGGGTGCCGAAATCCGCGCCCGACTGGTTGCACACGGTCGAGGTGTCCACCCCCAACGGCACCACCAGCGACGCGCTCGTCGCCCACGATCTGGCCCACATTCTGTGGGCGGTGAATCAGGGCTGTCTCGGGTTCCACGTGTGGCCCAATCACGTCGACGATCTCCGCATCGCCGACGAATTGCGCGTGGATCTCGACCCCTCCCCCGGTATCGGCTTCGACGATCTGCGCGCGGCTGCCGTGCGCACCCGGGAACTGTGCGCCGAACTCGGTATCGACGCTCGGGTCAAGACCTCCGGATCGCGCGGGCTGCATCTCTATGTGGCACTGGAGCCGCGCTGGGACGGCTACCAGGTGCGTGCGGCGGCGGTCGCGCTGGCCCGTGAGCTGGAACGTCGCCATCCCGAGGAGATCACCGCGCACTGGTGGAAGGAAGAGCGCGGCCGCCGCGTCTTCGTCGACTACAACCAGAACGCCCCGCACAAAACGGTTTTCGGGGCGTGGTGTGTGCGGCCCAAAGTCGGCGCCCAGGTGTCGACGCCGATCTCCTGGGATGATCTGGCGACGGTGGTGCCGGAGGAGCTGACCATCGCCACCGTCCCGGCCCGGCTGGCCGAACGCGGCGACCCATGGGCCGATCGGCCGCCACAGTCGATCGAACCGCTGCTGGAGATGTCGGAGCGGGATATGGCCTCGGGTCTGATGGACGCGCCGTGGCCGCCGCAGTATCCGAAGATGCCCAACGAGCCACCACGCGTCCAGCCCAGCCGCGCCAAGAAGGCCGACTGAGGCTCAGTCCGGCAGCGCGTCCACGGTCGGGACGACGACGCCGAACAGATCGGTGACGGTGGTCAGGGCCGCGGTGTGCAGTGCGGCCGCGGGCACGACCGCACCGTCCGGGCCGGTCAGGGCGCGGGTGGCGCTGGCTTCGGCGACGACGGTCGGGCGGTAGCCGAGGTTGAACGCGCCCTGCGCGGTGTGGCCGACGCACATGTGCGTCATGAACCCGGCCAGCACCAGATCGCCGCCCGGCTCGACACCCGAATCCCGCAGCGTCTGTTCCAGTTCGGTGCGGTGGAAGGAATCGGGGAACAGCTTGACCACCACCGGCTCACCATCGATGGGCGCGACTTCGGCGCTGATGGCGCCGATCTCGGCGCGGATGTCGTACGGAGTGCCTTCGCCGCCGTCGTTGACGATGTGCACGATGGGAATCCCCGCACCCCGTGCA
Organism: Nocardia sp. JCM 38205; assembly: GCF_058222935.1. NCBI lineage: Bacteria > Bacillati > Actinomycetota > Actinomycetes > Mycobacteriales > Nocardiaceae > Nocardia > Nocardia sp. JCM 38205. The sequence goes on from NZ_JBYHFL010000006.1 coordinate 227,536, forward strand.
CGTTCCAGCAAGCGGGCACCGGCCGCCAACGCCGGCTCGGCGCCTTCCAATGCCATCACGCCGGTCCGGTAGGTGTTCTGGAAATCGATCATGATCAGGGCGCTATCGCGCAACCGTGGCGCCGAATCGTTCAGTCCGACGACGGTGCGCAGGGTATCCGAGGGCCGGGGTGTGGTCATGACAGCCTTTCGACAGTGATGTGGGCATGGCGAAGTTCCTCCCGGCGCGGTGGCCGAGGGAGGTCTGTGGGGGCGGAGGGCTCAGGCCGTCCGGGTGCGGAAGCGGCGGCGGTAGGCCGCCGGTGTGGTACCGAGCTGACGTTTGACGGCCCGGTGCAGGGTCTCCACCGAGCCGAGTCCCGAGCTCGCGGCGATCTGGTCGAGGCTGTGGTCGGTGGCTTCGAGCAGTCGTCGGGCGACTTCGACCCTGGTCGCTTCGACGTAGGCGCTGGGCCCGACCCCCGTCTCGGCGGTGAAGACCCGGACGAAATGGCGTTCGCTCAACCGCATCCGCGCGGCGAGGACCTCGGTGGACAGTTCCTCGTCGAAATGCTCGGCGATCCACAGCCGGAGCTCGTCGATATCGCGGCGGGCCGGTGCGGGACGGCTCAGCGGCACCGAGAACTGGCTCTGCCCGCCCTGTCGTTTCAGATACATCACCAGCTGACGCGCCACGGCCAGCGCCGTCTGCTCGCCGAGGTCCTCCGCGACCAGGGCCAGCGCCAGGTCCAGGCAGGCGCTGATGCCCGCGCCGGTCCACAGCCTGCCCCGGTCGGTGCGTACGAAGATCGGATCCGGATCGACGGTGACCTCGGGATGGCGGGCCGCGAGCTGGGCGGCGGTCGACCAGTGCGTGGTGGCCGTCTTGCCGTCGAGCAGCCCGGCCGCGGCGAGCAGGTGCGCGCCGACGCAGACCGAGGCCACCCGCCCGGCGCTCGGGGCGGTCGCTGCCAGCCACTCCACCACGTCGGTATCGATGCGCGCCAGCGGCCCGCCCTCGGTCATCTCGACGGCACCGGGCACCAACAGGGTGTCGACGCGGCCGTCGACTTCGTCGAAGGTCAGGTCCGGCAGTACCCGCACGCCGGCCGACGTGGTGACCGGGCCGGGCGCCGGAGCAGCGAGGCGGACCCGGTAGCCCGCGCGGCCTGCCGTCTCGCGGTTGGCCAGGGCGAAGACTTCGGCCGGGCCGGTGACGTCGAGGAGGTCGACCTCGGGGAAGACCGCGATGACGACCTGATGGGAACTGGGCACGAACCCATCCTCACCCGCGGCACCGATGACGGCAATGACGATTGTCTGTCACATTCGGACATCGCACCGTCGACGATCCGGCGCGCTCAGGCGGTCCAGAGCACCCAGGTCGCGCTTCGGCCCTGGCCTTCGCAGACCAACGCGCGTCCGTCGGCGGTGCGCGCGGTCGCCGCGACCCCCGGATTGCAGCTGGTGCCGCCTTCGCCGACCACCTCGGAGATCGTGTAGGGCCCCTTCCACTGGAATCCGGTGGTGGAGGTGGCGGCGGTCAGGCACAGCAGCGTCGATCCGTCGGCGGCGGTGCCGATGAGTCCGGCCTCCGGGCAGGCGGTGCGCAGGACGGCCGTCGGCGCCGCGGGCCCGGCGGGCTCGGCACCGGAGGCGGGGGGGCCGGTGGTCGCCTCCGGCGCACCCGCGTGCTCCGGCGGGCCACCGGCGGCCGGTCCGGTCGCCGATGCCGCTGTCGCCCAGGCGGTCTGGGAGGTCTGGGTGGAGGCGAGGTCCTCGGTCCGGGAGACCACGTCCGAGAGCAGGTCGCCGGGCAGTACCAGCAAGGCCGCGATCACCGCGGCCTCGGCCAGCCCGAGCAGCAGCGCGAACAACGCCATCACCCGGCCGCGCGGGTGGCTGAAGGCGATGAGCCCGAACACGATCGCGACCGGGATCAACAGCAGCAGGGCCGCGACCAGCGCGATGACCGCGTAGGGGTTGACGATTCGGCGGGTGGCGGGTTCGTCGTAGCCGCGGGGCCAGTCGTAGTCGTCGTCGGGTTCGTCGACGGCGACGCCTCGGCCACGGCGGGGGGCCGCGGTGGTGTCGTCGCGAACTTCCGGCCAGCGCTCATCTGCCCAGCGCTGCGAATCTGCCATCCGAGGTACCTCTCACACTCACCGTCGCGCGAAACCCCGCCAGATCCGGACCCGCCCCGACATGAGAAGGATAGAGGCCCACCGCTGAACCGTCCCGCGAACGCGGGCAGCTCAGCGGCCGCGTTCGACCTTCGGCAGCGATTCGGTGACCAGGGTGAGCAGCATGTCCACCAGCAGTCCGTGCACCTGGTCGCGGGACAGCGTGCCGCGGGTGATCCATTCCCGTCCGGCCACTTTCACCAATCCGCCGTAGGCGCGCACCATCGCGCGCATGGAGGCGCTGTGTGCCGAATCGGCGAGCCCGATCATCAGCAGCAGCCGTTCCGCGGCGGCGTCATCGGCCTGATCCAGGATCTGCTGCACATCCGGATCGTCGCCGACGCCCTCATGACTGGTGACCTTGACCCAGGTGCTGCCGTGTTCGGAGATGGTGTCGAGCAGCCAGCGCACACTGGCCTCGACCCGTTCGCGTTCGGTGCCGGTGGGCACGATCATGTCGTCGATGCGCGGCAGGGTCACCATCCGGCGCACCACCGCGAGATACAGATCGCGCTTGTTGCCGAAGTAGTGATTGATCAGCCCGCGCGCGACGCCCGCGCGCTGCGCCAGCTCCGCCGTCGACACCGCGGCATAGGGCCGCTCGCCGAACATCTCGATCGCCTGGGCCAGGATCTGGGCCCGGCGTTCGTCTGGCTCGAGCCGCCGGCGGCGCGGTTGCCCGTCGGTGGCCGAGACTGGGGTATCAGAGAGATCGCGCAATGAGATCCTTCATCACCTCGTTGCTCCCGGCGAGGATGCGCAGCACACGAGCGCCGGTGTAGAGCTGGGAAATCGGGTACTCCGTCATGTAGCCGTAGCCGCCGAACAGTTGCAGGCAGCGGTCAACCACGATACCCAGTTGGTCGGTCAACCAGTACTTCGACATCGCAGCGGTGGGAATATCGAGTTCGCCGCGCAGGTGCTTGGTGATGCAGTCGTCGAGGAAGGTGCGGCTCACCGTGGCCAGCGTCGCGCATTCGGCGAGTTCGAACTTGGTGTTCTGCATGGCGAACAGTGGTTTGCCGAACGCCGCACGGCCCTTGGTGTATTCGACGGTCAGCTCGACCGCGCGTTCCATCATCGCGACCGCCATGATCGCGGTGACGAGTCGTTCCTGGGCCAGCATCTGCATCATCTGGTAAAAGCCCTGGCCCTCGACGCCGCCGAGCAGGTTCGCCGCCGGCACCCGGAGGCCGTCGAAGAACAGCTCCGCGGTGTCCTGCCCCTTGCCGCCGATCTTGGACAGGATGCGGCCCCTGGTGAAACCCGGAGTGTCCTCGCCCACCTCGGCGAACAGCAGGGAGACGCCCGCAGCGCCCTGCTCGGGATCGGTTTTGGCGGCGACGATGATGCCGTCGCAGAGCCAGCCGTTGGTGATGAAGATCTTCGATCCGGTGATGACGTAGTCGTCGCCGTCGCGCACCGCGCGGGTCTTGATGTTCTGCAGGTCCGAGCCGGTACCGGGTTCGGTCATGCCGATCGAGAGCACCATATCGCCGCTCGCGGCCCGCGGCAGCACCCGCTGCTTGAGGTCGTCGGAACCGAATTCGGCCAGATAGGGGGCGATGATCGCGCTGTGCACCGGCATGCCCATGGCGCCGTCACCGGCGCGGACCTGCTCCTCGATGATCGCGGCCTCGTGGGCGAAGGTGCCGCCACCACCGCCGAATGCCTCGGGCAGCGCCGCACAGAGCAGGCCGAGCTTGCCCGCGGTCCGGTAGAGCTCGCGGTCGGGGTGACCCTGCTCGACGAATTTCTCCTCGTGCGGAACGACCTCGCGCTCGAAGAAATTGCGGGCCAGATCCCGCACCGCTTCGACCTCGTCATCACTCCACATCGCGCGTGCCATCTCGCATCCTCCGCTCTCCCGCCCGGCCGCGCCGGGGCTCGTGCACTCAGATTCACCCACTATTGGCGTTCTGTCAACAAGCCGCGCGCAGCGGTGCCGCGAGTGCGCGCACGGGAACTCAGCGGTCGGGTTCGACCGCGGCGAGGGTGGTGAAGATGGGCGTGGCCGGATCGGCCTCGATCCCACGGCGACGCAGGAAGCTGTCGATGAGCCCCCACACGTATTCGGTGGTCTGATCGACGAATTCGTTCGCGTCGTCGGCCGGATCATCGCCGCCGAGCCACAGGTCGGTGATCGAGACGACCACACCGGTGATGGCGCGCGCCAGATAGTCGACGCCGCTGTCGTCGATGGGCACCGCTTCGGCCACCGCGCCGGCCCGCCGCGCCAGGCGCCCGGCGACCTGACGGCCGAGGTCCACCTGCACCACCGAGCCGTCGCGGTCGTGTCCGGTCGGGGCCTGGCCGAGGAAACGGAAGACGTTCGGGTGTTCGAGGATGCTGTCGGCGTAGGCACGCAGGACCGTCCGCAGCGCCTGCCGCGGCGGCTGCAGCACGAGGGTCAAGTCGCTGCCCGCGGCGGCGAACGCCGATTTCGCCATCCGGCCGCCGATCTCGGTGAACAGATCGGCCTTGTCCGCGAAACGCCGGTACAGGCGTGGTTTGGTGATGCCTGCCTCGCGCGCGATGTCGTCCATGCTCGGCCGCGGGCCGTCGCGATCGATCACCCTGATGGCGGCGTCGACGATCTCGTCGCGGCCGATGGATCGCGGGGCGGCGCGCACGGTGGAGCGGTTCACGCTGGTCATCTCCGGGTGCCGGCGACGTCGATGTTGGCGAGTGCGGCGGCATTCACCCCTCGAGCAACACCACCGACCCTGGTGCGAGAGCATACACGTACTCCTGGTACGCGCGAGCCGAGCTCGGCCGCTCGCCTAGTAAACCCGCGATTCACGTGATCCATCACACATCGGCGTCTACCTGGGGTATCCGACTTCTCCGGCCGACGTACTGGCAGTATCGTCGACCGTACCGCCAGTACGCTCGAACGAGGTGACGTGATGACCGAACCGCGCGATCCCGCCCGCCACCCGCAGGACGGGCCCGCACCCGACCGCCGCTGGCGGATCACGGTCGACGGCGTCGAGCTCGCCGGCTTCGAATGGGGAGACCCGGCGGCGCAGCCCCTGGTACTCGTACACGGCGCCTCCGACACCCACCGTGTCTGGGAACAGGTGGCGGTGATCCTCGCCGACGAATTCCGGGTGATCACCTATGACGTGCGCGGGCACGGCCGGTCCGGCGCGCCCCATGAGCTCGCCGCCTACCGGCTCGACCGGCTCGCCGAGGACCTCTACGCCGTCATCGACACCGCGTCCCCGCACCAGCCGGTTCATCTGGCCGGTCATGGCTGGGGTGCGGTGCAGGGCTGGGAAGCGGTGCTCGATCCGCGCGCGAACACCCGCATCGCATCGTTCACGGCCCTGTCGGCGCCCCATCTGGACCACCTCGGACTGTGGTTGCATCAGCTGCGTCGTCGCACCAGGCGCACCGCGCATCGGGTGCAATCCCGCGCAGTGCGCCGGTTCGCGGCCGTCCCGCCGCTCGAGCGCCGCACCGCGGCCGGGATCGACGGCGCCGCCCCACCACGCGACACCGCACCCGCACCCGACTCCCGGGCGCGACGCCCGCGCCGGCGCGCGCCGATGGCGTCCGCACTGGACGAGGCGCTGCTGACGCTGCACAGCTCGCCGTCGATGCTGCGCCGGGCGCTCTACCAGCCGCGGGTCCACGCCGGCCTACGGCAGCTCACGCACCGCTCCGCCCATACGGTGGCGCCGATCGCGCCCACCTGGCGCGCTGATCTCCTCGCGGGCGCGCGGATCGTCCGCGCCAATCTCGGCCACCATCTCCGTCATCCCCGCGATCAGCACGCCGCGGTGCCCGTGCAGCTGCTCCTCGATGCCGCCGACCCGGCCGCGCGGCCGGGCGTGCGGGCCGCCGTACAGGAACGAGTGGATCGGCTGTGGTGCTACACGCTGCCGGCGGACCATTGGCTTCCGGTGACCGAACCGCTGCTGGTCGGCGAGGCCATCGCCAATTTCGTCAGCGATCTGCGCGCCGACAGCGACCCCGTCTTCCGCACCACGCACTGAAACGACCGGCATCCACCGGCGACGAGCCATTCACCGACGAAAGGCATCATGACCACCGCAGCCGACACCTTGTCCGAGAGGCTGGGCGCTCGCCTGCCCGAGGCGTTCTCCCGTCTGTCCGAAGCACAACTCACCGAGCTCGATCATGTGCTGAGCGCGGCGTCGGAGCGCCGGGCCGCGCAGATGCACGCGGCCTTCGAATCCGGATTGCAGATGATCCCGCGACTGCTGCGTCCCGCGGTGAAGAAGGCGCTCGGCCTGTGAGCAACCATCTGCTCGCGCTCGCCGAGACGACCAAACTTGCCCGGCTGCTCGGCGTGGAGACCGAGCGGCTCGACTTCCTGGTCGACCTGCCGCCTGCGGCGATCCGTGAGTTCCGCGATCGCAGCACCGACATGCTCTTCGACCGCGACCGCGCCAAACTCGCGATGGTGGCCGCGGCGGCCAATCTCGTACCGGTGGCGATCAGTGCGAAGATCGCCACCCGCGCGTTCGGGCCCGTGCTGTGCGCCGCGGTGGCCGCCTCGGTCGAGCCGCGGCGCGCCGTGGACATCGCGGCCGCCCTGCCCGCGCCGTTCCTGGCCGAAGCGGCCATTGCCCTGGATCCGCGGCGCACCGCCGCGGTGATCGCCCAGGTTCCGCCGCGGCAGGTCGCCGCGGTCGCGACCGAACTGCTGGGCCGCGACGAGCACGTCACCATGGGCCGGTTCGTCGGCGTGGTGCCCGAGCCCTCGCTGCGCGCGGCCGCCGCCGTCACCGACGACGCCGACCTGCTGCGGATCGGCTTCCTGATGGAGGACAAGAGTTCGATCAACACCTTGATCGATATCGTGGCCGACCGGCTGCCCGCCATCATCCGCGCCGCGCACACCGAGCGGTTGTGGGCGCAGGGCCTGGATCTGCTCGCCACCGTGAACGACGCGAACAAGGCCCGGCTCGGCGATATCGTCGCCGGGCTCGGTGACGAGGTCCTCGACGGACTCGTCCGCGCTGCCTACGAACTCGATGCGCTATCGACGCTGCTTCCGGTCACCCGTGCCATGAGCGCCACGGCGCTCGCGGCGCTGGCGTCCCGGCCCGCCGTGCACGACGAGCAGTTCCTCGCCGCGTGCGTCGACGTCGCCCTGCGCGAGGAACTGTGGCTGGATCTGCTTCCGCTGACCGGCTATCTGCCCCCGCAGCCGTTGGCCTTCGTCGCCGACCGGATCGCCGCCGAACCCGAGGACCGGCTCGATGATCTGCTGCGCCGCGCCGGGGCCGCGGGCCAGTGGGAGGCCGTGATCCCCCTCGCCACCGCGCTGCCGGACGAGGATCGCCGCCGGCTGGCCGCGCTGCCGGTGATGACCGAGCCCGACGACGCAGCGAGCGCGTCCCGGCCCGCCTCCGCCGGGGACGGGTCGGCCTCCGCGCGTGACCGGCTCGCCGAGGCACTGCGAGTCGACTAGCCGACTGCCGAGTCCGGCCGCGGACACTGTCGAATGGCCGCTCACCTGGCTGCGGTGGTACGTTCCCCGCCATGACGACATCGGGGGACTCTTCGAATCAGCCGGGCGCGCAAGGTGATCAGCCGCAGACGGCAGGCGATGCCGGGCAGCAGCACGTAGCGCCTTCGGATCCGACGATTCTGCGGCAGCCGAATTCGCCGGACCCGCAGCAGGATCCCACTCAACTGCGCTCCTTCGATCAGCCTCAGGGTGGGTTCGCACCCGCCGCACCGCCGCCCGCGCAGGGTTTCGGGCAGCCGGTTTTCCCGCCGTCGCAGCAGTCGGGGCCGGGTTATGCCGTGCCCGCCGCGGCGCAGCCCGGTGGCACCTCCGATCAAGGTTTCACCGCCGACCCGAGTTTCGCCCCGGGCCAGGGCTTCGCCGCCCCGGGACAGGGCTACCCACCGCAGGATCAGAGCTTCGGACAGCAGGGCCAAGGTTTCGCGGCGCCAGGCCAGGGATTCGGGCCGCAGGGCCAGGGCCTCCCGCCACAGGGCCAGGGTTTCGCGCCACAGGGCCAGGGTTTCGCGCAGCAGGGACATGGCGTTGCCCAGGGCCAGAGCTTCGCACCCGAAGGCCACGCCTCGGCACCCCAGGGCCACGGGTTCGCACCGCAAGGCCAGAACTTCGGCCAGGGCCAGGGATTCGCGCCGCAGGGCCAGAACGTCCCCGCGGGGTTCGGGCCGGGCGGTCCCGGTTTCGCTCAGTCCGCCTCCGCTTACGGCTCGACCGGACCCGCCGCCCCCGCATCCTCGGGGCTCGCGGGCAAAGGCTGGTTGTGGGGGCTCGGGGGCATCGTCCTCGCCTCGGCCGTGTGGGGCGGCGCGGTGCTGGCATTCGGCGGCTTCGGTGGCAGCAGCGCCGCCGGTGTCCCGCCGGGCGTGCCCGACCTGCGCGGCTACACCTATTCCGCCGATTTCTGCGACCTCGCCGACACCGCGCCATTCACCGAGGCCGGCTACACGGTCTCCACGAGGTCCTCCTCCGGCAAGAACGATTACCCGAACTTCGAAGGCTCCGAACACGCCGCACGCGACTCCATGTTCTGTGCGCAACGGTTCCTTCCGCAGGGTGTCGACGACGACGATTACGAAGACGCGTACATGTATTCCGGCGTCACGATCCACAAGAAGAGCGATCCGGGTCCGGAATTCACCGCGGGCTTCGACACCTGGGAGAACTCACGGTCGGATGACAGCGGCGACGGCCGCAAGGAGAAGATCTCGGGCCTGGGTGATGAGGCGTGGGTGGCCGTCGAGCCCAGCAAGGCCGGAGATCCCTCCCCCACGGTCACCATCCGCGTCCGTGACGGGTGGGTGATCGGATACTTCACCTGGTCGCAGTATGTGTCCACCTCATCGTCGTCGACGAGTAAAGCGAAGGTACTGCCGGAATCGGAGGTCATCGACAAACTCACCGACGCCGCGCAGTCCACGATGGCCGCGCTGCGCGACTGAACCGGGCGCGCGAGACCGGTTCCGAGCAGAGGTGAGGGGCCGGTCACCGGAGGCCATTTGCGACAATGGACGCGATACTCGCCCAGCTCATGAAGGATGATCCCAGCTCCGATGGCCGAAACCACGATCGATCCGGACGCGCTCGCCACCTGTTTGCGGGTCCTGGAGCAGGCCGGACAGCTCGACAAGGATCATCCGGATTCGGTCGCGGTGCAGCGCGCTGTCGGGCATATGTTCAAAAAGCTCAAGCAGCGCAGGCGCGCCGAGGCCAGGCAGGCGGTCTCCTCGGCCGACCGCGCGGTGGTCGCCGCCACGGCGACCGGTTCGCCGCAGCGCATCGACGACGAGACCGCAGGCATCCCGATCAGCTCCAGCGCCACCGGCGCCACCGCGGGCACTCTGATCCGGCCGCGCCCGTGCTACATCTGCAAGGAGCGCTACACCCAGGTCGACGCGTTCTACCACCAGCTGTGCCCGGACTGCGCCGCCGAAAGCCACGCCCGTCGCGATGCCCGCACCGACCTCACCGGCCGGCGGGCGCTGCTCACCGGTGGACGCGCCAAGATCGGCATGTACATCGCGCTGCGACTGCTGCGCGACGGCGCGCACACCACCATCACCACCCGCTTCCCGAATGACGCGATCCGGCGTTTCGCCGCCCAGCCCGACAGCGCCGACTGGCTGCACCGGGTCCGCATCGTCGGCATCGATCTGCGTGATCCGGCGCAAGTGGTGGCGCTGGCCGACGACGTCGCCGCGCAGGGTCCGCTCGACATCCTGATCAACAACGCCGCGCAGACGGTGCGGCGCTCGGCCGGGGCCTACAGCGCACTGGTCGAGGCCGAATCCATGCCGCTGCCCGCCGGTGAACTGCCCGATGTGGTGACCTTCGGCAAGACGATGCAGGCCCACCCCAGCGCGCTGACGGCCTCGCTGACCCCGACGCTGTCGGCCGCGGATGTGGCCGAGCTGGCGCTGGTGGCGGGTTCGGCCACCCCCGAACGCATTTCCCGCGGGGTCGCCATCGATGCCGGTGGCCTGGTGCCCGACCTCGCGCACACCAACAGCTGGGTGCAAACCGTCGGCGAGGTCGATCCGACCGAGCTGCTCGAGGTGCAGCTGTGCAATTCGGTCGCGCCGTTCATCCTGGTCTCGCGGCTGCGGCCGGCCATGGCGGCGGCGCAGGCGCGGCGCAAGTACATCGTCAACGTCTCGGCGATGGAGGGGCAGTTCAGCCGGGCCTACAAGGGTGCGGGACATCCGCACACGAATATGGCCAAGGCGGCGTTGAACATGTTGACCCGCACCAGTGCCCGGGAAATGTTCGAGACCGACTCGATTCTGATGACCGCCGTCGACACCGGCTGGATCACCGACGAACGGCCGCACTACACCAAGATGCGGCTGGCCGATGAGGGCTTCCGCGCGCCGCTGGATCTGGTGGACGGTGCCGCGCGGGTCTACGACCCGATCGTGCAGGGCGAGCAGGGCAACGACCTGTTCGGCTGCTTCCTGAAGGATTACCGGCCCTCCCCCTGGTGAACCCGCCACGCGCCACCGCGGCATCGGCCCGGTGGGGGTGCTCACGTCGGAATCCGTTCGTCTCGCCGGCCATTACGCTGGGTGCGGTGAGCGTGCACGAGCGGCTGGTCCGTGATTATCAGGATGGCATCGGGATCGACGATCGGTACGTGCCACCCGCACCGGACTTCGGTGCCACGCTGGCGGCGGCGCTGCCCGTGGCGGGGCTCGCCTCGGGCGCGATCGGCGCGGTCATCGGTGCGGCGAATCGGCTGCGGCGCGCTCGCGGACTCGATCCGGTGCACCATCGCATCGAACCGCGCCGGGTGGCGGCCGCCTTCGCCAGCGAGCGGCTGCTGCGCATCGACAACGCGCCGGTGGCGATGTTCGCCGATCTGTCGGGCTTCTTCCCGACCTTCGACGGCTGGGTCCGCACCCACGCCAACTACCCCCATCACCGCGCGCGATTGCTCGCCGCGCTGCACCTGCCCGCCGACGCCCCGGTCGACCTCGCCGTCGCGCAGATCGCGATGAGCCGCGCCGCCGATATCGAGGACGCGGCCGCCGCCACCGGCGCCATCGCGGTGCGGGTGCGCACCGAACGGGAATGGGCGGCCACCCCGCAGGCGCGGGCCGCAGCGGCCGGCCCGCTGGTCGCCACGACCGCCCGCGCCGACGCGCGCGGCCTCGGCCTGCCCGACGGCGCGACGCCGTTCCAACCGCTGCGCGGCATCCGCGTCCTCGATATGACAAGGGTGATCGCCGGTCCGGTCGCCACTCGCACCCTCGCGCTGCTCGGCGCCGACGTGCTGCGGATCGACCCGCCCGGACTGCCCGAGATTGCGTGGCAGTTCCGCGACACCTGCCAGGGCAAACGCACCACCGTGCTCGATCTGCGCCACGATCGCGCGCGAGTCGACGCCCTGCTCGACACCGCCGATGTGCTGGTGACCGGTTACCGGCCCGGTGCGCTCGAACACGCCGGGCTGACGATCCGGCCGGGCCTGGTGCACGCACGGGTCAGCGCCTGGGGCGAACTCGGTCCCTGGGGCGGGCGCCGCGGATTCGACAGCATCGTGCAGGCCGCGACCGGCATCGCCATCATCGAAGGCGCGCCGTCGGTGCCGAGCGCGCTGCCGGCCCAGGCACTCGATCACGCCTCGGGGTATCTGCTCGCCGCCGGGGTGATCGACGCGCTCGTCGCCCGCGCTGACGACGGCATCGGCCGCGATGTGCGGGTGTCGTTGGCGCGCACCGCGTCCTGGCTGCTCGCCGCGCCCGAACGCACGCCCCGGCACCCCGCGGCCACCGAACCGGATCCGCACTGCGCCCTCACGCACGGCAACGTCACCACCGCCATCCCCGCCCTCGCCGAGTATCCGGATTATCCGGCGCCTGCCCGCCGCTACGGATGCGACCGGCCGACCTGGTCGCATCCGGCGCCGCTGCGGCGGGTGTGAACGGGTCCGGGCGGGCACCGGCCCGGCCCCGCTCGATAGGCTCGAACCGTGCGGCAGAAGATCATCGTTGACGTCGATACCGGGGTGGACGATTCGCTGGCGCTGCTGTATCTGCTGGCCAGTCCCGAGGCGGAGATCCTCGGCATCGTGTCCACCGCAGGCAATGTCGGCGCCGCACAGGTCGCGGTCAATAATCTGGCCTGGCTCGAGCTGTGCCGCGCGCCCGAGATCGAGGTCGCGCTGGGATCCGCCGAACCGCTGGTCATCGCCTTGCGCACGACCGAGGACACGCACGGCCCGCAGGGTGTCGGCTATGCGGAGCTGCCGGCGCCGAGCCGGAAGGTCTCCGACCGCAATGCCCCCGATCTGTGGGTGGAATCGGCCCGCGAACATCCAGGGGAGATCATCGGGCTGTGCACGGGTCCGCTGACCAATCTGGCGCTGGCGCTGCGCCGTGAACCGGCGCTGCCGCGGCTGCTGCGCCGGCTGGTCGTGATGGGCGGCGCGTTCAACCATCCGGGCAACACCACGCCGACCAACGAGTGGAACATCCATGTCGATCCCGAGGCCGCCAAAGAGGTCTTCGACGCCTTCTCCGCCGCACCGCCCGACCGGCGTCCGCTGATCTGCGCCCTCGATATCACCGAAACCATCGAGATGCGGCCCGAGCATCTGACGCGGCTGGCCGAACGCGCGGGAAGTGTGCCCGCCGAACGGGTTTCGCCCAGCGACCCGCCGGGCGCGCGCTCGGCCACCAGCAACCCGATTATCCGGCACCTGACCGACGCGGTGCGCTTCTACTTCGATTTCCACCACTCCTACGACCTCGGGTACCTGGCGCATATGCACGATCCGTTCGCCGCCGCCGTCGCGCTCGACCCGGCGCTGGCGCGCACCAGGCCCGCGACGGTCGACGTCGAGCTGACCGGCACCCTCACCCGCGCCACCACGGTGGCCGACTGGGCGGGCATGTGGGGGCGTGAACCCAACGCCGACATCGTCGTCGGCACCGATCCCGAGCTGTTCTTCGACCGGCTGATCAGCCGCGTCGGCGACTTCGCGGCCGCGGTGTACCCAGCGCGGACCGGTCTGATCCCCGCACATGCACAGGAGGCGCCATGACCGATGACACCGTCGGCTATCTCACCGAATTCCGCGGCAGGCTCGGGCTGCCCGGCATCGTCGACGTGCACACCCATTTCATGCCGGATCAGGTGATGCGCAAGGTGTGGGCCTATTTCGATGCGGTCGGCCCGCTCACCGGACGTGAATGGCCGATCGCCTACCGTGACGATCAGGCGGTGCGGTTGAAGACGTTGCGCGGCTTCGGTGTACGCGCGTTCACGGCGCTGGTCTATCCGCACAAGCCGCTGATGGCGGCGTGGCTCAACTCCTGGACCGCGGAGTTCGCCGCCGAGGTTCCCGACTGCCTGCATACCGCCACCTTCTACCCCGAGCCCGGCGCGGCCGACTATGTGACCACCGCGCTGGAGCAGGGGGCGCGGGTATTCAAGTCGCACATCCAGGTCGGCGCCTACTCGCCGCTCGATCCGTTGCTCGACCCGGTGTGGGGCGTGCTCGCCGAATCCGGCACCCCGATCGTCATCCACTGCGGTTCCGGCCCGGCGCCCGGCGAATTCACCGGTCCAGGGCCCATCGCGGAGTTGCTGCGCCGCCATCCCGCCCTGCGGCTGATCGTCGCGCACATGGGCATGCCCGAGTACGCCGAGTTCATGGATCTGGCCGACCGTTACCCCGGCGTCTGCCTCGATACCACCATGGCCTTCACCGACTTCACCGAGGAAGAGGTCCCGTTCCCCGCCGCCGACCGCCCCCGGTTGCGCGATCTCGGCGACCGCATCCTTTTCGGCAGCGATTTCCCGAACATTCCCTACCCGTACCACCAGGCGATCATCGCTCTGGAACGGCTCGAGCTGGGCGACGACTGGTTGCGGGCCGTCTGCCACGACAACGCGGTGCGGGTATTCGAGCTGCCGGACGTCGTGGCCGGCGGCAAGGACAGCGGCGCTGTCTAGCCCGTCGAACGATCAGCCTTCGTCGAAGGCGCGCAGCAGTTCCTCGGCGGCCAGGGCGGCGGTGAGGGCGCCTTCGCGGACCTGCTTTTCCACGTCGTCGCGGATCGCCTTCACCCGTGGGTTGTCGGCGAGGCGGCGCAGCAGTTGGTCGTGCACCATGGTCCAGGTCCAGTCCACCTGCTGGCGGCGGCGCTTCTCGTCGAACTCACCGGCGTCGGTGAGCACCCGGCGGTGTTCGAGCACCGTGGACCAGAACTTCTCCAGTCCGATGCCCTCGAGCCCGCTCATGGTGAGCACGGGCGGTCGCCAGAGCGCGTCGTGCGGATGGATCAGCCGCATGGCGCCGGTCAGTTCCCTGGCGGCCTTCTTCGCCTCGATCTCGTGTTTGCCGTCGGCCTTGTTGACCGCGACCAGATCGGCCAGTTCGAGCACGCCCTTCTTGATGCCCTGCAACTGATCGCCGGTACGGGCCAGCGTGAGGAAGCAGAACACGTCGACCATGTTCGCGACCGTCACCTCGGACTGGCCGACGCCGACGGTCTCCACCAGGATCACGTCGTAGCCCGCGGCCTCGAGCAGCACGATCGTCTCGCGGGTGGCCTTGGCGACGCCGCCGAGCGTGCCCGCCGTCGGCGAAGGCCGGATGAAGGCCTCCTCCCGCACCGACAGCCGCGCCATCCTGGTCTTGTCGCCGAGGATGGAGCCGCCGGTCCGGGTCGAGGACGGGTCGACGGCCAGCACCGCGACCCGATGCCCCTGCTCGATCAGATACATACCGAGCGTGTCGATGAAGGTCGATTTGCCGACGCCGGGCACACCGGTGATGCCGACCCGGTTCGAGGTCACCGCACCGGTCGACGGCGTCACACGCAACAGCAGCTGCTGCGCCAGTTCCCGATGATCGGCGCGGGTCGATTCGACCAGGGTGATCGCCCGCGCCAAGGCGGCCCGCTCGTTAGAGCGGACCGCCTGGGCTAGTGCATCGATATCGATGACGCGCGGATCACCCCCGCGTACGCGGGGACCACTGGTCTGAGCACGACCGCGGCCAGGCTGACCGCTCATTCGGCGCCGCCGCCCCCGATCTCGTGCCCGAGTTCGGCTGCCAGCTTCTTCAGCAGATCGATCGCGGCGTCAGCGATCACGGTGCCCGGCGGGAAGATCGCCGCCGCACCCGCGGCGTAGAGCTCCTCGAAGTCACCGGGCGGGATGACACCGCCGACGATGACCATGATGTCGGGGCGACCGACATCGGCCAGTGCCTGCCGCAGGGCCGGCACCAGCGTGAGGTGGCCCGCCGCCAGCGAGGACACACCGACAACGTGCACGTCGTTGTCGGCGGCCTGGCGCGCCACCTCTTCGGGGGTCTGGAACAACGGGCCCACGTCGACGTCGAAGCCGAGGTCGGCGAAGGCGGTGGCGATCACCTTCTGGCCGCGGTCGTGGCCGTCCTGGCCCATCTTGGCCACCAGGATGCGCGGACGCCTGCCCTCGGCCTCGGCGAACTCCTCCACCAGCGCACCGGCGGTGGTGATGTTGGTGACCTTGCCTGCCTCGTCGCGGTACACACCCGACAGGGTACGGATCTCGGCCTGATGGCGGCCGTACACCTTCTCCAGCGCATCGGAGATCTCACCGACGGTGGCCTTGGCGCGGGCGGCATCGATGGCCAGCGCCAGCAGGTTGTTCTCCATCCCGCCGTCGGAAGACGCTGCGGCGCGGGTCAATTCGTTCAGCGCCCGCTCCACCTCGGCGGAATCGCGTTCGGCACGCAGCTGCCGCAGCTTCTCGATCTGCTCGGCGCGCACCCGGGAGTTCTCGACCTTGAGGACCTCGACCTCGTGGTCTTCTTCCACCTGGTACTTGTTGACACCGATCACCGGCTGCTGGCCGGTATCGATGCGCGCCTGGGTGCGTGCGGCCGCCTCCTCGATGCGCAGCTTCGGTATCCCCTCCGAAATCGCCTGCGCCATACCGCCGTGCGCCTCCACCTCGGCGATGTGGGCGCGGGCACGCTCGGCCAGCTGATGGGTCAGCCACTCCACGTAGTACGAACCGCCCCACGGGTCGATCGGACGAGTGGTGTTGGACTCCTGCTGGATCAGCAGCTGGGTGTTGCGGGCGATGCGGGCGGAGAAGTCGGTGGGCAGCGCCAGGGCCTCGTCGAGGGCGTTGGTGTGCAGCGACTGGGTGTGGCCCTGGGTGGCGGCCATCGCCTCGATGCAGGTGCGCGCGACGTTGTTGTAGGCGTCCTGCGCGGTCAGCGACCAGCCCGAGGTCTGCGAATGAGTGCGCAGTGACAGCGATTTCGCGCTCTTCGGGTTGAACTTCGCCACCAGCTCGCTCCACAGCAGCCTGCCCGCGCGCAGCTTGGCGACCTCCATGAAGAAGTTCATGCCGATCGCCCAGAAGAACGACAGCCGCGGGGCGAACTTGTCGACCTCCATACCCGCGTCGATGCCCGCGCGGATGTACTCCACACCGTCGGCGAGGGTGTAGGCCAGCTCCAGATC
The DNA here is from genome assembly GCF_058222935.1 of Nocardia sp. JCM 38205. Taxonomy (NCBI): domain Bacteria; kingdom Bacillati; phylum Actinomycetota; class Actinomycetes; order Mycobacteriales; family Nocardiaceae; genus Nocardia; species Nocardia sp. JCM 38205. Next base: position 244,172 of record NZ_JBYHFL010000006.1, read on the forward strand.
GGCCGTCGCACCGGCCTCCTGGATGTGGTAGCCGGAGATGGAGATCGAATTGAACTTCGGCATCTTCGCGCTGGTGTAGGCGAAGATATCGGAGATGATCCGCATCGACGGCTTCGGCGGATAGATGTAGGTATTGCGGACCATGAACTCCTTCAGAATGTCGTTCTGAATGGTTCCGGCCAGCTGTTCGGGGGTGACACCCTGCTCTTCGGCGGCGACCACGTACAGCGCCAGGATCGGCAGCACCGCACCGTTCATCGTCATCGAGACGCTGACCTGGTCCAGCGGAATGTGATCGAAGAGCTGACGCATGTCGAGAATCGAGTCGATGGCCACACCCGCCATACCGACATCGCCCTGCACGCGCGGGTGATCGGAGTCGTAGCCGCGGTGGGTGGCCAGGTCGAAGGCCACCGACAGGCCCTTCTGACCGGCCTGGAGGTTGCGGCGGTAGAAGGCGTTGGAATCGGCGGCGGTGGAAAAGCCCGCGTACTGGCGGATGGTCCACGGCTGGTTGACGTACATGGTCGGGTACGGCCCGCGCACGAACGGCGCGATACCGGGGACGCTGTCGAGCGGGAAGCCCGCCGCGGCAATCGCATCCCGATCGGCCTTGGTGAACACCGGCGGCACGTCGATGCCCTCGGGGGTGGCCCACACCAGCTGTTCGGGGGTGTAGTTGTTGGCCGCGGCGGCCGTGCGGACGAATTGCTCGACCTGCGCGGCGTCGACGGCGGCGGGCTCGGGCGCCCGCTCGGCGAGCGGTACCGCGGCGAAACTGCCGATCAGATGCTCGATACGCGATGTCATCAGGCTCCCACCTTCTCCAGCAGACCCGACAGCGCGGCGACGGCGTCGATGCGCGCGGTCAGGAATCCGTCCGGGCGCTGCGCGCCGTCCACTTCGGCGACGGCCTTGTCCGGGCCCGCCAGCAGCACTGTCTCGATACCGGCCGCCCGCAGCCGCTCGGTCGCCGGGCCCGCGTCGGTGCCGTACCGGGCGTCCGAACCACACAGCACCGCGATCGGGGCGCCGGATTCGGTGGCCGCGGCCTCGATCGCGTCGATATCGAGGGGGCCGGGGTTGATCGATGCGATCCCGCCGGAGGCCAGCAGGTTCGCGATGAAGGTGACCCGCACATTGTGTTCGGCCACCGTGCCCAGCGGCACCAGCAGCGCCGTCGGGCGCTTGCCGTGCGCGGCCAGGTACGCGTCGGAGCGATCACGCAGCGCCTCGAATGCCGCGCCGTAGCTCGTCGACTCGATGCGCCTGGCCGCCTCCGACAGCGGCTGCTCGGCCAGATTCGGGAACTCGTTGACGCCGGTGACCGCGGTCTTGCGATGGGCGATATCCGCGTCACGGGTGGCCTTGGTGGCGGCGATGCGCTCGGCCAGCAGACCCGATTCCAGAGCCGCGAGGTAACCACCCGCGGCCTCGATCTCCTGCATGAACTCCCACGCCTTGGCGGCGAGCTCCGCTGTGAGATCCTCGACGTACCAGGAGCCGGCGCCCGGATCCTGGACATGGCCCAGATGCGATTCCTCGAGCAGCAGCAGCTGGGTATTGCGCGCCATCCGATCGGCGAAGGAACGTGAGACGCCCAGCTCCCCCGGCGGCAACGCGACGTCGAACGGCAGGACCGTCACCGTATCGGCACCACCCACACCGGCACCGAACGCGGCGAGGGTGGTGCGCAGCATGTTCACCCACGGATCGCGGCGGCTCATCATCGCCGCCGAGGTCACCGCGTGCTGCGGTGCGCCACCGGCATCCGGCGCGCCGCACACGTGCGCGACGCGGGCCCAGAGCGTGCGGGCGGCACGGAATTTCGCGATGGTGGCGAACTGGTCGTCGGTGGCGGCGAAGCGGAATTCCAGCTGGCCGAGCGCGGCGACCACATCGAGTTCACCGGTCAGTGCGCGCAGATATTCCAGACCTGCGGCGACCGCGGCCCCGAGCTCCTGGGCGTCGGCGGCACCGGCGTCGTGGAAGACGCGGCCGTCGACGGTGATCGCCCGCACGGTTTCCGTCCGGCCGTTCGCCTGCCCGGCCAGCGCCACGGCCTCGGCCAGGTCCAGATCATCGGTCCCGGCGAAGCGGCTGGTCAGCGGGGCGCAACCGAGGCCGACGCGGATATCGGCGCGGGCGGAAGTGTCGTAGCCGTCGAGCACGTCGAACACCTGCTGCGCGGCCTGGGTCGCCGCGGCACCGGCGTCCAGGGTCAGCGGGGCGAGCTCGAACAGCAGTCCCGACAGCGCCGCGGGCAGCTCGGCGACCGGCACGCCGCGCTCGCCGGCGCTGAGCCAGACGGCGCTGATGCCGTTCTCCAGGCGCGCCAGGATCTCCTGGTTGACGCTCGCACCATCGGTTCCGGTGAACCGATCGCCGACGAACCAGCCGCGGTGGACATCGCGGGTAGCGTCGCGGCCGCGCACGAACGGGAACTGCCCCGGCAACGGCTGCTCGGGCAGCTCGTCGCGACGGGTATAGAGCGGGGCGATGGTGAGGCCGTCATAGGTGGTGACCTCGAGCAGCTTCTCGGGTTCGTCCGGAAGCTCCGCGGCATCGACCCTGCGGGTCTTGGCCAGCACACCCGCTACGCCCTGACGCCAGGCGGCGTACTCGGGCACCGGCTCTGAAGCTATCGGCATACGCTGCTTTCCCTCTTCCATTCGAGTACGGGCGCACCACTCCTGCACGCCCGCACCTGTGCATCCGCCCAGCTCAGCGGACACTTTGGTTAACGAGTATTCGACTCGTTTCCTCCGATGCTAGCCCGACGCCAATACGCGCTCGAGCGAGGCCACCACTACCAACCGGTAACCTTGCCCGGGTGACTCGACTGATTCGTGATCGACGCGTCGTCGCGCTGATCCTCGGAGTCGGCGCGCTTTTCGTCGTCGCGTTGCTGATCGAGCTGCCGAGTCCGGAGCAGATCCAGGACTGGGCCGAGGGCGTGGGCCCGATCTTCCCACTGCTGTTCCTCCTCGGCTACGCGCTGGTCGCTGTCGCACCGGTGCCGCGGACGGTGCTCACTGTGAGCAGCGGCGTGCTGTTCGGCGCCGGCCTCGGCAGCGCGGTGGCGCTCACGGCCACCGCGGTCGCCGCCGCGCTGGCCCTGCTGCTGGTACGCGCCCTCGACCGGGATCGAGTAGCGTCCCGGCTGACCCATCCGTCGGTGCGCGCCATCGACGAGCGGCTCGAGCGCCGCGGCTGGCTGGCGGTCGGTTCACTGCGCTTGATCGCGTTCGCCCCGTTCTCGGTGGTCAACTACTGCTGTGGCCTGTCCTCGATCCGGTTCTGGCCGTACCTGATCGCGACCGTCCTCGGGTCGCTGCCGGGCACGGTCGCCACGGTGGTGCTCGCGGATGCGCTGACCGGAGGAAGTCATCCGGCGATGGTCGTCATCTCCGGAACCTGCCTGGCGATCGGTGTGATCGGGTTGGTCCTCGATGCCCGATGGACCCCCGCGCCGCGCGAGAACGCCGCCGAGCCGGTCCCCGTCACCGACTGACCGGCTGCTCGTGGTGTGCAGCTGACGCGGCACCGGCGATCAGTCGACGGTCAGTTCGATCGGCACCGCGATCACGTCGACCATGGCGCCGTTGCGCAACACGGTGACCGGCAGCTGCGACCCGATCGCCTCGGCGAAGAGCTGCCGCTGGATCCCTTGGGCGTCCCTGACCTCGGCGCGAGCGACACTGAGCACCAGATCGCCACGGCGCAGGCCCGCGCGATCGGCGGGGCCGCCGCCGATGACTTCGACGATGCGGACGCCACCGTCCTGCCCGGTGCGTTCGGCGACGTCGTCGGGTAGCGGCGCCGGAACACCCACCAGTCCGAGATACGCGCGGCGGACCCGGCCCTCGGCGCGCAAGGTCCGCACGATCATGCGGGTGGTCGCGTTGATCGGGATCGCCAGGCCGAGGCCGATGCCGGCGACGGCGGTATTGATCCCGACCACCCGCCCGGCCGAATCGGCGAGCGCACCACCGGAATTGCCCGGATTCAGCGCCGCGTCGGTCTGGATGACGTCTTCGATGACCCGTCCGGCGCGGCGCGAGGACACCGGCACCGCCCGGCCGAGGGCGCTGACCACCCCGGCCGTCACCGAACCCGCCAACCCCAGCGGGCTGCCGACGGCGACCACCAGCTGCCCGACGACGAGGGCGTCGGCGTCGCCGAGAGTGACGGCGCCGGGGGCCGCGCCCCGCGCGCGCAGCACCGCGAGATCGGATAGCGGATCGGTCCCGACCACGTCGTACCGAGTGTCGGCGCCATCGGCGAACACCAGCTCACCCCCGCGCGAGGACCCGACGACGTGCGCGTTGGTCAACAGATATCCGTCCCCGGACACCACCACCGCCGATCCGCTCCCCCGCCGCGCCCGAACACTGGCCACATGCGGTGTCACCGAGGCCGCCACCGCGATCACCGTGCGCGAGTACGCATCCATCGCCGCATCGTCCACGTTGATCACCGCCTGCTTCGCACCCCGATATCTCCAGGATGCCGAGCTGTGTGGGCGCACGCAGCGTGTTCACCAGAAGCGCAATCGTCATGTCGGCGGGCACACTCGAATTGCCGGGACCACGCTGTGCGCCGCGGAAAGCTCGCTCGGTCCCGTGTCTCGGCGCGCGGCCACTGAGCGGTCCCTCCGAGGCCGCGTCACACCGGTCCGGCACCACCGACCGACCATCCCACCTCCCGCGTCTGCTGAGGTGGGTGCCGAAGCTCCGCTCAGAGTCGGGCCAGATCGATGGCCTGCGCCATCGTGGCGTATCCGGCCGGGCTCGGATGCAGGTGATCGCCGCTGTCGAAGGCCGCAGCGATCGCGTCCGGATCGTCCGGGGCGACCACCGCGCGTTCGAAATCGATGACCGCGTCGAACTCGCCCGAGGACCGGATCCACGCGTTCACCGCATCGCGCACGGCTTCACCGCGTTCGCTGTAGTACGGCGCCCCCTTGTACGGAATCAGCGTCGCACCCACCACCCGCAGGCCGTCCGCGCGCGCCAGCGCGATCAGTTCGCGGTATCCGGCGATGAGCTGCTCGGCGCTGACCTCCGGGTTGGGGTACACCCACGGCTCGTCGAGTTCACTGGCGCCGATGTCGTTGATGCCCTCCAGCAGGATGACGGTGCTCGCCCCGTCCCGGTCGAGCACGTCGCGGCGGAACCGGGTCCTGGCGCTGTCGCCGGTGAATTCGGAGTCGGTGAGCACCCGGTTGCCGCTGATGCCGGTGTTGAGCACCGCGCGGCCGGATCCGTCGGCGGCCAGCCGGGTGGCCAGCACGTCCGGGTAGCGGTTGTCGGCGTCGGCGATGGCTTCTGCGCCGTCGGTGATCGAATCGCCGAAGGTCACCACCGCACCCTCGGCGGCCGTGCTGTTCACCTCGAGATCGGCGAGGTAGTACCAGGATCGGGTGGTTTCGGTGAACGCCGTGGCGGTCGGGTCGGCAGCGTGATCACCGCCGGCCCGATAGCTGGTGGCGTTGGCGGTCTGATGGAAGGTGGCCGGCCCGGTGGCCTCGGCCAGATAGATCGTCACCGTCACCGGCCGCAGCGCGGTGATGGCGAAATCGACCGCGTCGGTGGTCGATTCCGCGCCGACCGGAATCTCGGTGGACGCCACCCCGCCGAACAGCAGCGGACGCACGGTGTCGGCCCGGACCTGCGCACCCTGCCCCGGCTCGGCGATGGTCGCCGACGTGATGCGCAGCGGACGCTCACCGTAGAGATTGGAGAACTTGATCCGTACCTCGTCACCGCCGAGGGTCGGGCGGATCACCTGACGGACGGTGTGGTTGTCGAATCCGCCGGTGGACCAATTGGGTTCCCACAGATCGACCGCCGGCTGTTGCGCGCTCACCCAACTGTCGGACCAGGCCGCGGCTTCGGCATCCGCGTCGTCGGAGCAGCCGGCGAGTACCAGTGCCGCCGTGGCCAGCAGCGCGGCCACCACGGTGCCGCGCCGCCTGCCGATCGTGCTCGTCTGCGCGGTCGTGCGCCGCTTTCTCCACGCGATCATCTGCGTTCCCTCACTCGCGCGATCCGCTGTCCGCGAACCTGTCGCAGCAGAGCAACCTCGCGCGGGCCCGAGGCAATTCCGCCTCGGCTGTGCACAATCCGACATCGACGCCGGGAATAACGCTGCGCCGCCGCAGCGCGTTCGGAGAGCTACTGCTGCGCCCCCGGCGGCTGCCACGGCCGGCCGTGGATGTCCCCGGCGCTCGGCGGTTGTGGCGGCTCCGGCCGCGCGGGCGATTGCGGCGCCGTCGGTGCGGCTTTGTTCAGGTTCGCGGGCGAGGGGTCGACACCGGGCACCAAACCTTCGACCGGGGTGCGGGCCGTGGCCTCGGCCGCGCGCACGGCGCGTTCGATGGCCGGATCCGGTGCGGTGTCGAACCAGTCGGCGACGTCCTCGGAATCGTCTTCGGGTTTGCTCTCGCTGCCGTCGGATTCCGGCGGCTCGTAGCGGAAAACGCCGTCCTCGCCCTTGGTGGCGAAGTTCTTGGCGAAACCTTCCAGGGCCTTACCGAAATCGCTCGGCACCAGCCACACCTTGTTGGCGTCGCCGCGCGCAACCATCGGCAGCGTCTGCATGTACTGGTAGGCCAGCAGTTCCGGCGTCGGCTTACCGGATTTGATGGCGGCGAAGACCTTTTCGATCGCCTTGGCCTGGCCCTGGGCTTGCAGATAGGAGGCGGCACGTTCACCCTGTGCGCGCAGAATGCGGCTCTGACGTTCACCCTCGGCCGACAGGATGGCCGACTGCTTGGCGCCCTCGGCGGACAGGATCTGGGCCTGCTTGGCGCCCTCCGCGGTCTTGATCTGCGATTCGCGCTGGCCCTCGGCGGTGAGGATCATGGCGCGCTTCTCGCGGTCGGCCTTCATCTGCTTTTCCATCGACTCCTGGATCGACGGCGGCGGATCGATCGCCTTGAGCTCCACCCGCGCCACCCGCAGACCCCAGCGTCCGGTGGCTTCGTCGAGTACACCGCGCAGCTGGCTGTTGATCTGATCGCGGGAGGTCAGCGTGTCCTCCAGGGTCATACCGCCGACCACGTTGCGCAGTGTGGTGACGGTGAGCTGCTCGACCGCGGCGATGTAGTTGCTGATCTCGTACACCGCCGCCTGCGGGCTGGTGACCTGGAAATACACCACCGAGTCGATCTGCAGGGTGAGGTTGTCCTGGGTGATCACCGGCTGCGGCGGGAACGAGACCACCCGTTCACGCAGGTCGACCTTGGCCCGGATCCGGTCGGCGAAGGGCACGAGGAAGGTCAGCTGGCCCGACACCGTGCGCGAGTACCGGCCGAGTCGCTCGATCACCGCCGCCTCGGCCTGCGGCACCAGCGCGATCGATTTGAACACCACCACCACGACCAGCAGCACGAGGACGGCGGCCACGATCAATACAGCCATTACGGCCCTTTCCAGACGACGGCGGTCGCGCCGTCGATCTTCATCACGTACACCGTGGTTCCCTTCGGATACTCCTCGGCCGGATCGAACGGCCGCGCCGTCCACTCCTCACCACCGAGTTTCACCCGGCCGCTGTGCGCACCGACGTCATCGATCACCAGCGCCGTCTTACCGGGCAGCGCATCGACATTGGTGAGTGTCGGCGGCGGAGTCGCGAAGCGCCGCAACAACATCGGGCGCACACCGAGCATCAGCGCGACGGACACGATCGCGAAGATGATCGCATCGGCCACGACACTGGTGTCGGCGGCGAAACTGATACCGGCGGTGATGAGTGCCCCACCACCGAGCATCAGCAAGGTCAGCTCACCGACGAACATCTCGGCCGCCACGAGCAGGATGCCCACGACCAGCCAGATAACTGCGGCCACGTCTCCACTGTAGTGGCCGGAGCCGATTCCGGTGCCCTACAGCGCAAGATCATCCCGTTCACCCGCACGCACCCGGCGTGTTCGCTGTGCGGCCCGCCACGGCGCGACCCCGGTGCGCCGCACCCTCGAAGCGATTCCGGTGCAGTAGCTTCGGGCAGGTGAGTTCGCGTGACATGTACGGCGGTGACATCTTTTCCGGCCACTCCCGCGCCACCAAGCGCGCGGTCCCGCGAGTGGACGCCGAGCGTGACCTCGTCGTCGAGGACGCGGCGAGCGGATTCTGCGGCGCCGTCGTCGGATTCGACCGCAGCTACGACGGCGAGTTCGTCAAACTCGAGGACGCTCGCGGCGCGGTGCGGCTGTTCGCGATGCGCGAGGCCGCGTTCCTGATCGACGGACAGCCGGTGACCCTGGTGCGGCCCGCGCGCGCCGCACCCGAGCGCGAGACACGCTCCGCATCGGGCTCCACCCGAGTCGAAGGCCTGCGCGCCCGGGTAGCGGCGGCAAGCCGGATCTGGGTCGAGGGCGTGCACGACGCCGCGCTGGTCGAGCGCGTATGGGGCCACGATCTGCGGGTCGAGGGCGTGGTGGTCGAGCATCTCGAGGGCCTGGACAATCTGGCGGCGCGACTCGCCGAATTCGGTCCGGGACCGGGCCGGAGGGTCGGGGTGCTGGTCGACCATCTCGTCACCGGCTCGAAGGAAACCCAGCTCACCACCGGTCTCGGCCCCCATGTGCTGGTCACCGGCCATCCTTTCATCGATGTCTGGCAGGCGGTGCGCCCGGCTGCGGTCGGGATCCAGCAGTGGCCGCAGGTGCCGCGCGGGGAGGACTGGAAAACGGGTGTGTGCCGCCGCCTCGGCTGGGGCACACCGCAGCAAGGGTGGCGCCGGGTCTACAACGCCGTCGATTCGTTCCGCGATCTCGAGGCGCCGCTGATCGGCGCGGTCGAGCGGCTCATCGACTTCGTCACCGAACCCGGGTAGCGTCCGGCGTTCGAGGAGTTCGCCGACCGCCGGTGCGCGGTCGGCCGGCCCGGCCGGAACGCCCGGCCGGCCCGGATTCGGAGGTGAACATGTCCGTGAAGCCGCTGTCGGCGTTTCTGGTAGCCGCCGCCCTGACTCTGCCGGCCTTGGCTGCTCCGGCCGCGAGCGCCACGCCCGGCACCGAGCACCGCCACCCCGCCGCGACCGGTTCCGCCGATCTGGCGCCGGCGCTGCTCGACCTGATCGTCTGCCTCATCCAGCTGCCCCCGTCGGCTTCCGGCGATCCGTCGCAGGGGTGCAACACCTGATCGGTGATCACGACGGCGGCCCGATCACGGCGGCGCCGTGATCGAGCGGGCGCACCGATGTCCACGTGTCGCGGCGAACCTTTATGCTCGAAGATTATGTGCTCCCCGAGTGCCACGCTGACGGTGTGGGCCGGCTCCTGGCTGGCCGGTTCCAGTGCGCCCGACGACGTACTGGAGGCGCTACACGCATGGGCTCCGCGGCACACCATCGCCGCCGGGGATCCGTTCAGCGGCGCACGCACCGATCTGCCGTGGTCCTCGCGTGGGACGACGGGCACCGGAGTCATGCCGCTGCTCAAGGTGATTCGGGAAGCTCTCGCCGAGCCGGGCGCGCATCTGCGGCTGGTGCTTCCGGTGCCCGGTGATGTGCGCGGGCTGCCGGTCGGTACCGCGTTCGCCGCCGACGCCATCGAGGCAGGCGAGGGGATCCTGATCGGTGTGCCCGGCGCGGACGGCACCGGTTTGATCCCGCAGTGGGAGAGCGAGGACACGCTGCAATGGACCGTGTACAGCGCCCCCATCCCGGCCACCACGGGCATCGACATGTCGCTGGGCGAAGCCGAATTCGCTATGCGCGAGGCGGTCCGCGACGCCGCCGACGCGCTCATGCGTCTGCACACGACCGGCCTCGGATCCGGTGACGCCGATCCGCGTGAGCTGATCGAAGCCGAATTGGCCGACTATTCCCGCCACGACTACCCGGAATCGATTCCGCTGCGCGCGCGCCGCATCCTCGACAGCGCCGATCACGTGGCCGCCATCCTCACCGTGGCCCAGCGTGAACCGGCCTCCTCCCCCACCTCCGCGAGCGCGGTCATCGAGCACGAATCGCTGCTGCGGCCGCTGTGGGATGCCATTCGGGCGGCGCGGCTGGTCGCCGTGCACGCCTCGGCTCGCCGAGCCTGATTCCCGCCGGCCCGGCAGGGCGGCAACCGCCTGATAGCGGCGTACCGACCGGACCCACTGGACGCCGTGTCGATCCATTGTTCGCCGCCACCGAGTCGATCGTGGCAGCACCGCCAGGCTGCCGGCTACTACCGCACCCTTGGCATCGGCGCCCGGTCGATGTCGCGGCCTTCGCTCCGCCCGGTTGACCTGCGCCGGTTCCGGCTGTGGTCAGCGCCCGGGCCGCGTAGCCGGCTTACAGCAATCGACGGCACACGGCGCGCCATCGACGGTGCACCCGTATCCCGGCACCGACCCGAGCCGCCGCGGCGGCACATCGTCGAGGTGCTCACCGATCAGCTCGACGACCATGCGCGCGAACCGCGGATCGGCACCCGGTGTGCCCGCGCGGGCGAAGGCCATGCCGAGTTCGGCGGCCTTCTGGGCGGCCTCGTTGTCCAGGTCCCAGATCACCTCGAGGTGATCGGAGACGAACCCGACCGGGCACACCACCACGGCGTCGACGCCCTTGCCGGACAGCTCCTCCAGGTGATCGACGATGTCGGGCTCGAGCCACGGCACCTGCGGTGGGCCCGAGCGCGACTGCCATACCACGTCGTAGTCTCCGAAACCCGTTGCCGCCGCGCACAAGCGGGCGGCTTCGGCGACCTGGCGGCTGTAGAGCCCGCCGCCCTCGCCCGGCGGTCCGGCGGTGCGATCGGCCGAGACCGGAATCGAGTGGGCGGTGAACACCACTCGGATCCGGTCGCGGCGATCAGCCGGGATCTGTTGTGCCGCAGCGCGAATGGCATCGGCGAAGGATTCGATCAGCAGCGGGTGGTCGAAGTACTGACGCAACTTGATCAGCTCGGGGGCTTCCGAGCCGACTGCAGCGCGGGACCGGACGATGTCTTCCTGATACTGCAAGCACCCCGAATAGCCACCCCACGCCGAGGTGGGGAAGACCAGCGCCGAACGCACCCCGTCGGCAGCCATCCGGGCGAGGGTGTCCTCGGCCATCGGATGCCAGTTGCGATTACCGAAATAGACCGGCAGATCTTTTCCGGCAGTGCGCAATTCGGCTTCCACATCGGCGATGATGCGGCGGTTGAGTTCGTTGATCGGCGACACCCCGCCGAAGTGCATATAGTGCTCGGCGACTTCGGCGAGACGTTCCCGCGGCACGCCCCGGCCCCGAGTGACGTTCTCCAGGAACGGCATCACGTCCTCGGGGCGTTCGGGGCCGCCGAACGACAGCAGTAGCAACGCATCGGCCGAGCGGCCCACAGTGTCTCCTCTGTCGCGGGTGCAGGGTCAGTTGACCGGCATGTTCTCCGGGAACCACGTGTTGTGGCTGGCGCCGCCGTCGACGTAGATGATCGAGCCGGTGGTGCCGGGCAGCCAATCCGAGAGCAGCGCGACCACGGACTTGCCGACCACGGTCGGATCGTCGACGTCCCAGCCGATCGGCGAGGCGCCGTCCCAATAGGTGTTGAGCTGGTTCAGCTTGGCGGCGTCGTCGGTGGCGGTGCCCGCGATGGCCTTGGCGGCCAGGGTCTTGATCGGACCGGCGGCGATGAGGTTGGAGCGGATCTTCTTCGCCTCGCCGACCTCACGCGCGACGTAGCGGTTCACCGATTCCAGCGCCGCCTTCGCCACGCCCATCCAGTTGTAGTACGGCATCGCGGTGCGCGGATCGAAGTCCATGCCGACGATGGAGCCGCCCTCGTTCATGACCGGCAGCACCGCCCGCGCCAGCGAGGCGTAGCTCCATGCCGAGATCTCGAACGCCTTGGCCGCATCCGGGCCCGGGCCCTCGAGGAACGGCTTGGCTTCCGGCCCCATCAGGGTGCGCGGCGCGAACGCGATGGAGTGCAGCACACCGTCGAGACCCTCCGGAGCCAGCTCGCCGATCTTGCCGGCCAGCGCGGCCAAGTCCTCTTCGTTGGTGACGTCGAGGCCGATCGCCGGCGGCACCTCCTTGGGCAGGCGCTTGGCGATCCGGTCGATCAGTCGCAGGCGCTCCGGGATGCCGGTGATGATCACCTTCGCGCCCTGTTCCTGCGCGATGGCCGCCGCGTGGAACGCGATGGAGGCATCGGTGATGATGCCGGTGACCAGGATGGTCTTACCGTCGAGCAGTCCGCTCATGAGTTCTGGGTTCTCCCTGCAGTGTGGATGTGGGCCGCGGTCCGCGAGGACTGTCGGCTGCACGCCGTATTTCGTTAGCGCGGCTTTCGAATTCTCGGTGGGCGGGCGGTCGGGTCAGTGCCCCATGCCCATACCGCCGTCGACGGGGATCACGGCGCCGGAGACGTAGCGGGAGTCCTCGGAGGCCAGGAAGCTGATCACCGCGGCGACCTCCTCGGGCGCGCCGAGACGCTGCAACGGAATGAACTTCTTGGCGGTCTCGCGCATCTCCTCCGGCAACTCGGCGGTCATATCGGTTTCGATGAAACCGGGGGCGACCACGTTGGCGGTGATATTGCGCGAACCGAGCTCACGGGTGACCGAGCGAGCCAGGCCGATGACACCGGCTTTCGAGGAGGCGTAGTTGATCTGGCCGGGCCCGCCGCCCAGGCCGACCACCGAACCGAGGAAGATCATCCGCCCCCAGCGAGCCCGCAGCATGGCCCGGTTGGCACGCTTGGCGCAACGGAACGCGCCGGTGAGGTTGGCGTCGATGACCCGGGTGAACTGCTCCTCGGTCATCCGCATCAGCAGCGTGTCGTCGGTGATACCGGCATTGGCCACCAGCACCTCGACCGGGCCCTGATGCGCCTCCACCTCGGAGAACGCCCGATCGACCGATTCACTGTCGGTCACATCGCATTTCACACCGAACAATCCGTCCGGCACACCCGAGCCGCGGTGGGTGACGGCAACCTTGTGTCCATCGGCGAGGAGCCGCTGCGCGACCGCGAGACCGATGCCACGGTTACCACCGGTCACCAGTACCGACCGGGAGGCCCGCTCCGCATTCTGCGATTCCGACTTACGACTGTCCTCGACAGAGTTCGACATGCGGACAATCTAGCCGATGGTTCCTGCCACCGAAAAACACGTCCGGATCGGCGGAGTCGATCACAATTGTGCTCGTGAACCGCCGGGGACGGGTGTCACAGTTCGATCGCACAGGCCACTGTCGCGATTCACAGAATGAGCATCGACCGGCCGTGGAAACCCACCAATCGCACGTGACGGGAGCCGCTGCGATAGACCGCCGGCGGGATGCCATTTCGGGCGCAACGAGAATCGGCGAAACCACCGCGGTGGCAGCAGCCGACGCACCCGCGGCGTGCCGGGAACCGCACGGTCCCCGGCACAGCCTGCGACTACGGCAGCCGCTGCCGCGTCACCAGACCGGTGACCACACCGGCGGAGATGAACACCAGGCCGAACAGCAACCACGGTCTGCTGGCGTCGCCCATCGTCATCTCGTAGCCGATCTGCTCTTCGAGAGTGTCGTAAACAGCGGTCAGTTCGGCCAGGCTGGACGCCGTATAGAAATCGCCGCCGGACAATTTGGCGATTTCACGCAGCGAATCGTCGTCCACCGGCACCGGAACACGCTGCGGGCGCCCGCCGTCCTCGTCCGGAATCTCGACCACACCCCATTCGGTGCCGAAGGAAATGGTCGACACCGGGATGTTCTTGGTCTCGGCCAGCCGGGCCGCGGTGAAGGCGTGGCGCGGGTTGTCGACGTCCTGATCGTCGGGCACGGTCTGTTTACCGTCCGACATCAGCACGATGCGCGCAGGCGGCGGCGTTTCGGCGCCACCGAGCACCGAGGCCAGCGTCTCGATCGACTGCAACGCCGCGAAAATGCCCTCGCCGGTGGCGGTGCGCTCACTGAGCTTGATGTTGTCGATCGCGGCCTTGACGGCTTCGCGGTTGGTCGTCGGCGACACCAGCACCGAGGCGGTGCCGGAGAAGGCCACCAGCCCCAGGTTGATGCCAGGGGTGAGACCCTCGGCGAACTTCTTGGCCGCCTTCTGCGCCACCTCGAGCCGGTTCGGTTCGACATCTGTCGCTTCCATCGACAGCGACACGTCCATGACCAGCACGACCGTGGCGCGGTTACGCGGTTCCTTCTGCGCCTTGGTGGGTCCGGCCGCGGCGATGGTCAAGAAGACCAAGCCGACCAGGATCAATGCCACCGGCACATGCCGCAGCGGGCTCGGCCGCGAAGGCGCGACCCGCTCCAGCTGCTCCATGTTGCTGAACCGCAGCATGTGCCGGTGTTTGCGGCGCTGCACCAGCACATAGCCGAGGGCGATGAGCGCGACGACGGCGAGGAAACCCAGCCAGATCTGCGCGGTGAAGTTGGAAATACTCACTGACGTGGCACCCGCCCGGTCGGGGCGCCGAGGCTGTGGCGCCGGGTGGATACGAACCGGACCACGTCGGCGATCCAGTCCCGGTCGGTCTGCAAGGTGAGCACCGGCGCGCCGCAGCTGCGCAGCGCCTGCTCCACCTGCTGACGGTGGCGCAGGGCCGCGGCCGCGTAGTCGGCGCGCAGTGCGGGGGTGACGCTGAACTCGCGGGTGCGGCCGGTCTCCGGATCGTGCAGCACCACATCACCCATATCCGGCAGCGACATATCGCGCGGATCCAGCACTTGCACGGCGAGCAGGTCGTGGCGGGCGGAGATGGCGCGTAGCGAACGCTGCCAGTCGATATCGCCGAGGAAATCGCTGATGATCACGGCCAGTCCGCGTTTGCGCTGCGGGCGGCGCAACGATTCGATGGCGCCGCGCAGATCACCGCGCACACCATCACGGGCGTGCGGGGTGGTGGCGATGCCGCGCAGCAACGACTGCGCGTGCACCCGGCCGCTGCGCGCGGGAATCCGGGTGAGGTGCTCACCGGTGGCGACGACGGCGCCTATGCGGTTACCGCCGCCACTGGTCAGGTGGGTGATGGCGGCGGCGGCGGCGATGGCGAGATCGCGCTTCTGGCAGGCCGCGGTGCCGAAATCCAGGCTGGCCGACAGGTCGACGACCATCCAGGTCTCCAGCTCGCGGTCGGCGATCATCTGCCGCACATGCGGATGGGTGGTGCGCGCGGTCACCGACCAATCCATCTGGCGCACATCGTCACCCGGCTGGTAGGCGCGGGCCTCCCCCGGTTCGGAACCGGGGCCCGGGATGAGACCGAGGTGATCACCGTGCAGTACGCCGTCGAGGCGGCGGCGCACGGTGAGTTCGAGGGTCTTGAGGGCTGCCGACAGTTTCGGGTCGGTCAGCTCGCCCGATCGGAACGACGGTGGTGCGTGCGATGACATCGGTACTCGGTCGACCGGCTCCGGCGTCGAGGTCACTTCGACGGGCTGTTGCCGGCGGCCTGCGGCACCTGGCCCGCCTGCTGCGGCACCGGCGGCTGCTGCGCCGGCTGCGGCTGCTGCGGCGCGGGGCTACCGGGGTGGGCGCCGTTGGCGGGCACCGGCGCGGGCGCGGCCGGTCCACCCTGGCCGACGGCCTGGGGGGCGACCTGCGGCAGGCCGACGGTCTGCAGTACCCGCTTGATGACGTCTTCGGGGCTGATCTCATCGGCGAGTGCGTCGTAGGACAGCACCAGCCGGTGCCGCAGCACGTCCGGGATCACCTCGACCACGTCCTGCGGCACCACATAGTCGCGGCCGCGGATCAGCGCCACCGCACGCGCCGCGGCGATGATGCCGAGGCTGGCGCGCGGGGAGGCGCCGTAGGAGATCCAACCGGCGACGTCGTTCATGCCGAATTCGGCGGGGGTGCGGGTCGCGGCGATCACCCGGACCACGTAATCGACCAGCGCGTGGTGGACGAAGGTGTTGGCGGCCAGCTGCTGCAACCGGATGAGTTCGGCCGGCTCCAGGATCTGTTTGGCCTCCGGCGCGCTGACGCCCATCCGGTAGATGATCTCGCGCTCCTCCTCCACCGAGGGGTAGTCGACGACGACCTTGAACAGGAAGCGGTCGCGCTGCGCCTCGGGCAGCGGATACACACCTTCGCTCTCGATCGGGTTCTGGGTCGCCATCACCAGGAACGGATCGGGCATAGGATAGGTCTTGCCGCCGATCGAGACATGCCGTTCGGCCATCACCTCTAGCAGCGCCGACTGCACCTTCGCGGGAGCGCGGTTGATCTCGTCGGCGAGCACGAAGTTCGCCACCACCGGGCCGAGCTCGGTGTCGAATTCCTCGCGGCCCTGCCGGTAGATGCGGGTACCGATGAGGTCGGTGGGCACCAGGTCGGGGGTGAACTGGACGCGGGAGAACGAGCCGCCGACGACCTTGGCGAAGGTCTCCACGGCAAGGGTCTTCGCGATACCGGGAACACCTTCGAGCAGCACGTGGCCGCGGGCGAGCACGCCGACGAGCAGCCGCTCGACGAGCCGGTCCTGTCCGACGATGACCCGCTTGACCTCGTAGATCGCCTTCTCGAGAGTCTGGACATCACGCTCGAGGGTGCTCGACCCGGGTGCAGGCGCCTTTTTCGCCAAACTTGCCCCGCTCACACCGTCCGTCGAAGTCACCAACATCCCCGCTTTCGCCTTGGTCTTGTGCGTGTTGCCACAACTATTCCAGGTAATGACCGCATTCGCCGCAACCGGACCCGATATGCCGGGATTCGGCGCCGGAATCCGCGCTCCTGGCGACGTTACGCCGTCCACCGTACGTGCACTCGCGCCCGATCAGGCGGTGACGATGCGGACCGCGTAGGGCATGATGCCCGATTCCCGCACCGGAGAAACCTTGACCACATCGCCGGACTGTGGGGCCTCGATCATCTTGCCGTCGCCCAGATACAGCGCGACGTGCTGGCTGCCGTTGGGCCCCCAGAACAGCATGTCGCCGCGTTCGCGCTCGTCGACCGGCACGCGGGTGCCCGCGTTGTACTGGTAGCCGCTGTAATGCGGCAGCGAGACACCGATTCCGGCGAAGGCGTAGATCATCAAGCCGGAGCAGTCGAACCCGACCTTGTTGTAATCGCCGTGGCTGTCGGCGACGCCGCCGTCGCGGATGCCGAGGGTGGGGCCGTCCTCGTCGCCGCCGCCCCAGGCGTAGGTGACCCCGAGCTGGGACATGGCCCGGTCGACGACGATCTCGATGGCCTCGCTGCCGGTGACCGAGGGGACGTCGCCGTCCTCTGATCCGGATTCGCTCTCGGATTCGGAGTCATCGTCGTCGGTCCCGGATCTCGGGGTCGGCTTGGTCGTGCGCGGGGAGTCGTCGAGCTGGGTGTGCGGGCGTTTCCCCGCGCCGAGCTGGGCCGCGCGGTCCTTGGCGGCCTGATCGGCGGCCGCACGCGCCGCCGCAGCGGCCGCCGCGGCCAGCACCGCCGCTTCTTCGGCCCGGCGCTGCTGATCCCAGGCCTGATAGGCATCGCGCTGGTTCTGCAACCCGGTGACGTTCATCCGCGCCGCGTCCAGCCGCGCCTGGGCATCCGCGCGCTGGCGCAGCAGGTCATCGCGCACCGCTGTCTGCTGGTTCAGCTCGGCGGTCGCGGCGCTCACGGCGGCCTCGGCGGCGGTCTTCTTCTGCTCGGCGTCGGCGGCCGCGGCGTCGGCGGCGGTCTTGGCGTGCCGGGCCGAGGCGTTCTTGTTGCCCTGATCGATCTGGGCGCGGCGCAGGCCGTCCATCACCTGCTGCTGATTCTTGGTGACCAGGCCGATGATCTGCGCACGGTCGAGGGCGGCGTCGGGGTCGGAGGCCGAGAGGTAGGTCATCATCGTGCCGGTGCCGGGCCGGGTGTAGGCCTGGGTGGCGAATGCGTCGAAGTTGGTGCGCGCCTGGTCCACTCGCGTGCCCGCGTCGGAGAGTTCGCGCTGGGTGGTGGCCACCAGGTCGGCCGCGGCGTCGGCGGCATCGCGAGCGTTCTGCAGATCGACCAGCGCCTTGTTGACCTGCTCGCGGCGCAGCGCGACCGCATCGTCGAGCTGACGCACCTGCTCGTCGACGGCGGCGACCTGATTGATCAGCACACCCACCTGGCCGATGCCTGCGTCGACGCGTGCTCCGGCGTCGGCGAGTTCACCGTCGCTCGGGTTCGGCGGGGGCGGCGGCACGGCGGTCGACGGGGCGCCGGTGACGACGATCGCCGCCGCGACCAGCAAACCGAGAGCGATCGAGAGCGGACGACGACGGCTGGGCCCTCGCATGTTGCGCATCGCACCTCCAGACGATCCGACTGCGGCGTGGCATCACGAGCACCAGCCGACCCATGGAGCACTGTGGTCGGCATATTGCCCTGTCAACACTCTTTCCCCAACAGCGATCATTCGAACCGTACGACACTTGCGTCACGCGCGGAACTACAGCGACGGAATCACAGGTGCGTAATTTGCACTTTGCTCGAAATTAGCCGAATGCGGCACAGGCTTCGGCCCCGAAAAACAAACCGACCGTCAGGAAATGCGGCGCGGATCGAGATGCGAGCCGAGTGAAAGGCTCAGGCGGACGCCGACGCCGAATCGTCGGCGGAACCGGCCGCAGCGCTCGCCGCACGACGCCGCTTGACCCAGTAGAGCCCGCCGACGGCGGCCACGGTGCCGGCCAGCAGCACGCTCGTGAATCCGGTCCACGGCACCGATTCCGGCTGCTGCAGCCGGTCGGCGAAGATCTGCACGGCCTCTTCGGACTTACCGCCCTTCCACTTCGCGGCGTCCTCGGCCCATTCCAGGTGCACCCGACTGATCGAATCGCTGTAGGTGCCCATCCAGTCATCACTGAAGACCGCGACGGTGCCGTGCTGGAACTTGCCGACCTCGGTAGCCAGATCGCGCAGGCTCGAGTCGTGCCACGGATTGCCCTGCACCACGACCACGCTCAGCGGAATGCCATCGGCGCGCGCCTGAGCCACGAGGGCGGCCAGCTCGGACTGATCCTTGCCCTCGGGTGCGGCAACGCCGTCGTCGGCGAGATCCGCGCGGATCTCGCCGAGGTCGGTGTTCTCCGGCAGCCCGGTGGCGACGAGAGAAAAAGCCCAGGTGTGCGAGACGGTCATCTTCCATCCGGTCTTGTCGAGCCGCATCGGCACGCGAGGCGACGGGGTCTCCTACACTGCGGATGAGCACGCCGAGAGGCCGTCCGTCCGGACCGGCCGCCCCGACAGCTCACGGTGGCACAGTACGCGACGCAGTGTCGCATCGGCGCCACTCGCCACGCCGACCGGCGCCGCAACGACGCCCCGCCGCGTTCATAGGACAAGCGTACTGTTAGAGTCGAAGGCGCGAGGAACCGGCACCGTGCGGTGCGGGCAGCCCTCCGAAGACGTAGGCCGTCGGCACAGCCCCGCCGACGGCAACCCTCACAGATGAGTGGAGCTGACGTGACGACAAGTATCGATACTTTCGGCGCCAAAGGCACCCTCGAGGTCGGAAGCAACTCCTACGAGATCTTCCGGCTCTCGGCCGTGCCCGGTACCGAAAAACTCCCCTACGCACTGAAAGTCCTCGCGGAGAACCTGCTGCGCACCGAGGACGGCGCCAACATCACCGCCGACCACATCCGCGCGATCGCCAACTGGGACCCGTCGGCCGAGCCGAACGTCGAGATCCAGTTCACCCCGGCCCGCGTGATCATGCAGGACTTCACCGGCGTGCCGTGTGTCGTCGACCTCGCCACCATGCGTGAGGCCGTCACCACCCTCGGCGGCGACCCGAACAAGGTCAACCCGCTCTCCCCCGCCGACATGGTCATCGACCACTCGGTCATCCTGGACGTCTTCGGCCGCGCCGACGCCCTCGAGCGCAACGTCGACCTCGAATACGAGCGCAACGCCGAGCGCTACCAGTTCCTGCGCTGGGGCCAGGGCGCCTTCGACGACTTCCGCGTCGTCCCGCCGGGCATGGGCATCGTGCACCAGGTCAACATCGAGTACCTGGCCCCGACCGTGATGGTCCGCAACGGCCAGGCCTACCCCGACACCTGCGTCGGCACCGACTCGCACACCACCATGGTCAACGGCCTCGGTGTGCTGGGCTGGGGCGTCGGCGGCATCGAGGCCGAGGCCGCCATGCTCGGCCAGCCGGTCTCCATGCTGATCCCGCGCGTCGTCGGCTTCAAGCTCACCGGTGAGATCCAGCCCGGCGTCACCGCCACCGACGTCGTGCTCACCGTCACCGACATGCTGCGCAAGCACGGTGTGGTCGGCAAGTTCGTCGAGTTCTACGGCAAGGGTGTGGCCGAGGTTCCGCTGGCCAACCGCGCCACCCTCGGCAACATGAGCCCCGAGTTCGGTTCCACCGCGGCGATCTTCCCGATCGACGGCGAGACCATCAACTACCTGCGCCTGACCGGCCGCAGCGACGAGCAGCTCGCGCTCGTCGAGGCGTACGCCAAGGAGCAGGGTATGTGGCACGACCCGGACCACGAGCCCGCCTACTCCGAGTACCTGGAGCTCGACCTCAACACCGTGGTCCCGTCCATCGCAGGCCCGAAGCGCCCGCAGGACCGAATCCTGCTGTCGGAGAGCAAGATCGCCTTCCGCAAGGACATCTACAACTACACCGACGATGCCGTCGCCACCCCGCACAGCAAGCTGGACGAGGCGCTCGAGGAGTCCTTCCCGGCGTCGGATCCGGCCGAGCTGTCCTTCGCCGACGACGGCGCGATCGACGTCACCTCGGCGGCCAACGGCTCCGAGGGGCGCCCCTCCAAGCCGGTGCTGGTCAAGTCCGAGGAGCGCGGTGAGTTCGTGCTCGACCACGGCGCGGTCGTGGTCGCCGGTATCACCTCCTGCACCAACACCTCCAACCCGTCGGTCATGATCGGCGCCGCGCTGCTGGCCCGCAATGCGGTCGAGAAGGGCCTGTCGTCCAAGCCGTGGGTGAAGACCAACATGGCGCCGGGCTCGCAGGTCGTCTCCGACTACTACGAGAAGGCCGGCCTGTGGCCGTACCTGGAGAAGCTGGGCTTCTACCTGGGTGGTTTCGGCTGCACCACCTGCATCGGTAACACCGGTCCGCTGCCGGAGGAGATCTCCAAGGCGGTCAACGACAACGACCTGTCGGTCACCGCGGTGCTCTCGGGTAACCGCAACTTCGAAGGCCGCATCTCCCCCGACGTGAAGATGAACTACCTGGCCTCGCCGCCGCTGGTCATCGCCTACGCGCTCGCGGGCACCATGGACTTCGACTTCGAGACCGACCCGCTGGGCCAGGACACCGACGGCAACGACGTGTTCCTGCGCGACATCTGGCCCTCCCCGCAGGAGATCGACGACACCATCAAGTCGGCGATCAGCCAGGACATGTTCCGCAAGTCCTACGCCGACGTCTTCAAGGGCGACGAGCGCTGGCAGAACCTGTCCACCCCGTCCGGCGACACCTTCGCATGGGACGAGAACTCGACCTACGTGCGCAAGGCGCCGTACTTCGACGGCATGCAGCTCGAGCCCTCGCCGGTCGAGGACATCAAGGGTGCGCGCGTGCTCGCACTGCTGGGCGACTCGGTCACCACCGACCACATCAGCCCTGCCGGTCCGATCAAGCCGGGCACCCCGGCCGCGCAGTACCTGGACGCGCACGGTGTGCAGCGCAAGGATTACAACTCCCTCGGCTCGCGTCGTGGTAACCACGAGGTGATGATCCGCGGCACCTTCGCCAACATCCGGCTGCGCAACCAGCTGCTCGACGACGTCTCCGGTGGTTACACCCGTGACTTCACCCAGGAGGGTGGCCCGCAGGCGTTCATCTACGACGCCTCGCAGAACTACCAGAAGGCCGGCATCCCGCTGGTCGTGCTCGGTGGTAAGGAGTACGGTTCGGGCTCCTCGCGTGACTGGGCCGCCAAGGGCACCCGCCTGCTGGGCGTCAAGGCCGTCATCACCGAGTCCTTCGAGCGCATCCACCGCTCGAACCTGATCGGTATGGGCGTCATCCCGCTGCAGTTCCCGGCGGGCGAGTCGGCCGCGACCCTCGGCCTGACCGGCACCGAGACCTTCGACATCGAGGGCATCACCCAGCTCAACGAGGGTGTCACTCCCCGGACGCTGAAGGTCACCGCCACCAAGGAGGACGGCGAGAAGATCGTCTTCGACGCGGTGGTCCGCATCGACACCCCCGGTGAGGCGGACTACTACCGCAACGGCGGTATCCTGCAGTACGTGCTGCGCAACATGATTCGTGGCTGATCAGGCCAGGTCTCCGCGCACGCGGGAATGACCCTCGCGACCGGTTCCGGTCGTCGCGCAGAGTGAGGTCCGCGCACCGTGCCCGCGGTGCGCGGACCTTCGCGCATTCCTTCGATTCGACATTTCTCGTTCGCACCCCACTCCCAGGGAGTTCGCACCATGCCGAAGGTCAGTGACGATCACCTCGCTGCCCGGCGCAGCCAGATACTCGACGGTGCCCGGCGCTGCTTCGCCGAATTCGGCTACGACGGCGCCACCGTGCGCCGATTGGAGGAGGCCATCGGGCTCTCGCGCGGTGCGATCTTCCATCATTTCCGCGACAAGGACGCGTTGTTTCTCGCGCTGGCCCAGGAAGACGCCGAGCGGATGGCCGATGTCGCGGCCAATCAGGGCATCGTGCAGGTCATGCGGGACATGCTGGCCAATCCCGAGCAGTTCAACTGGCTCGGCACCCGGCTCGAGATCGCGCGCAGGCTGCGCACCGATCCCGAGTTCCGGGCCGGCTGGACCCAGCGCTCGGCCGAGTTGACCGCCGCGACGCTGGCGCGGCTGGAACGCCGCAAGGCCGCGGGCGCGCTGCGCGACGATGTGCCGACCGATGTCCTGCTCGGCTATCTGGATCTGGTGCTCGACGGGCTCATCGCGCGCATCGCGTCGGGGCACACCAACGAAAACCTGTCCGCCGTATTGGATCTGGTCGAAGCATCGGTGCGCCGCAGGGAATGATGGCCCGCGGTGTCAGAACGTCGCGTTCAGATAATTGGCGGCGTGCGTCGTCCACAGCACGCCGGTGCCCGGCATATCGTGGCCGGAGTACAGCACGTGCTGGCCATCGGGCCACGGGGTGAGGTAACCGATCACCCCGTGCACCGCTTCGGCATAGCGGGCGGCATTGGCCAGCGGGTCGGCCAGCAGGAAGCGCAGCAGTTCGGCGAAGATCAGCGGCGCCGCGTTGCCGAACCTGGCGCCCTCGACGAACGAGAACGGCGAAATCCCGACATCGATGATACGCAGCGGTGAATCGGCGCGCACCGAGGTGATGATGTCGCCGGGGTTGGCGTATTCGCGGACCGCGAGATCGGGCCAGTCGCCGCGCTGACCGTGCAGGCCGAAGGTGTCGGGCGGGCACAGATCGCCCACCGACTCCCCCGCGCGGCGCAGCGGATTGGCGAAGTTCACCACGAAGGCGATCTCGAGCGGGCTGCCGTCGGTATTGGTGTAGGTGCCAGCCCGCACGCCCTCGAGGATCCGACTCGCGCAGATCGATCCCAGCGAATAGCTCAGTAGCCCACAGACATTCGGGGACTGCTGGATGGCTTCGACGCCTGCGGCGGTGCCGATCCGCACCGAGGTGTCCAGCGACGGCCCCCAGACATCCGGTGAGGGACCCACCGAGGCGGGCCAGTCCGGTTCGAAACACCGGAACCGCTGCGGATCCAGCAGTTTCGTGACGTCGCGCAGCATCCCCGTCGGGGCGCCGCCGGGATCGCGTGGCTCTCCGGTCCCGCGCAGCGTGATGATGTCGATCATCGCCAGTCCCTCCTCACCGGCCCGCCGTTGCTCGGCGGGCACCCAACGGTATGGCCGGGCCACGAGCGGCGCCCGAGTAGCGAACTACCCCAATTGTGCCCGCGCCCAGCCCGTCGGCTAGGGCGAATCGCCTTCCCATCCGGCGAGCAGGGCGCGGACGATGCGGTCCAGTTCACCGCGGTCGGCAGCGGAAAGCACCGACAGCAGCCTGGTTTCGTTCTCCGTGTGCGCGGTGACGACGGTATCGATCAGCGCGCGGCCCGCGTCGGTCAGCGCCACCCGGATGGCGCGGCGGTCGGCGGCGTCGGCGATGCGGCGCACCAGACCCGCCGATTCCAGCCGGTCCAACCGCCCCGTCATGCCCGCCCGCGACAGCATGAGCGTGTCCGCGAGCACGGAGGGGTTCAGTTCGAACGGCTCGCCTGCCCGGCGCAGCGTCGCCAGCACGTCGAACTCGCCGCGTTGCAAGCCGTGCGCGGTGAACACCGCTTCGATCTCGCGGCGCGCCAGCGCTTCGAACCGGGCCAGGCGTCCGAGTACGGCCATCGCCTCCAGGTCGAGGTCGGGCCGTTCGCGGCGCCATTGCGCCGCGATCGCGTCCACCGCGTCGGCGATCGGTTGGTTCATGGACAGCATTCTATTCGCTGGGATATAGTTCGGTACCGAATTATCAACCAACGAACAACTGGAGCTGTCATACCGATCCCGGAACGCGCCGCCGCCATCCGTCAGCCGCACGAGACCGAACTCCTCGGCACCGAGGACACCCGGGTGCGCCTGCTCATCGACAGCGACGAAACGGGCGGCTCGGTCAGCACGGTCGAAGTCACCCTGAGCCGCGGCGCCGACGGTGCGGCACCGCACTTTCACACCCGCTCCGACGAGCTGTTCTACGTCGCCGACGGCGAATTGCAACTGCTCGCAGGCGAGGAGATCGTCACCGTGGGCGCGGGCGGGTCGATCGTGGTCCCACGGCATATGACGCACGCCTTCGGCGCGACGCCCGACAGCGGGGCCCGCATCCTGATCGCACTGATGCCCGGTGTGCAGCGGTTCGATTACTTCCGGCTGCTGGACCCGATCGCCGCGGGCGAGGCCACGCTCGCCGACCTCGCCGCCACTCAGGACGAGTTCGACAACCATTTCCTCGACGCGCCGCGGTGGTGGGATGAACGCGCCGCGGGCCGCCGCTGAATCCCGCGCTGTGACACGAATATCACCGGACCGGGGAACATCGCGGGCCGCGCCGGGGTTCGCCAAGGCATGACCTTCTCCGTCCCCGTCATCGTCCGCGGATACGAGCTCGACACGCAGGGCCACCTGAACCAGGCCGTGTACCTGCAGTACGCCGAACACGCGCGCTGGGAGTTGCTGCGCGCGGCCGGTGTCAGCCAGGACAAGCTGATCGCCAGCGGCGTCGGCCCGGTGGTACTGGAGCAGACCATCAAGTACCTGCGCGAACTGCGCGGCGGCGACGAGGTCGAGGTCACCTGCGAGTTCGACTGGCAGGACGGCAAGATCTACGGCCTGCTCCAGCAGATCCGCAAACTCGACGGCACCGTCGCGGCGGAATTCCGGGTGGTGGGCGGATTGCTCGATCTGTCCGCGCGCAAACTCGTGGCCGATCCCCGGGAACGCTTCCGCGCGCTCACCGATCGCGCCGAACTGCTCGGGCTCTGACAACCCGGCGCCGACGCTGCGCCGACCCGGACCGCATCGGGACGCAGCATCCGGCTCCGCGTCTTTGTGAAACTCGTACGGGTCTGACTGCGCCCGGAGACCGGGCGCACGCCACCTTCGGGCAATACCCGCAGGCGGGTGCGCCGCGCCCACGATAGCCATGTGATTGCGCGCCTGTTCGCCCCACCGCACCGAAAATCTTTCGGCGCTAGCGGTTCCCGCGCGCAATTCCGGTTTGCCGGAGCCGCGGTAAATCTCGCGAACCGGGCCGGGGACAACCCCGCACGCGATATGATCCAGAGCACGCTCGGGGGTCCTGGCAAATCGTGAGCAGATCGGAGTTTCCACCATGACCGATGCCATCCACTTCCCCGGCGCCGCGGCGACCGGTGACCGTGTTCCCGCACTGCAGGGCATGCTCGTGGCCCAGTCGGAACGCGATATCACCGTCCGGGTGGCCGAAGGGACGTGGACCTTCCGGCGCGCCGATGTGCTGCGGGTACTCGAATCCGACGCCACCGCTGCCGCGCCGGGGCGTCCGGTGCTGGTCGACATCCGCCCCGGCGCCACCGCCGACTTCACCCGCAGGCTACGCATCGACGTCGTCGACCGGCCCATGACGCTGGCCGCGCCACCGTCACCGGCCTTCGGCGACGATCTACTACGTGAGCTCACCGAGTCCTGGGCCGACGAACTCCAGCTGCTCGACGCACCGGGCTCCGGCGCGACATTCACCTATTGCCAAACGAAATCGCACGCGGGCAGCGACGACGGCATCAACTGCGACAGCCTCGACTGAGCGGCGGGCAGGTGGCCGCTCCCCGGACGGGTTCGGTATTGATCGTGTCCGAATCCGACGATCTGCACGCGACCGCCATGGCGGTGACGCTGCGAGAACAGCACGGCGTCAACCCGATTCAATTGGATCTGCGTGATTTTCCGCGCGAGTCCGGTAGTTTCCGGCTCGACCGGCTCGGCACCACACGGTCGATGTCCCATCTCATCGGCCTCGACGAGGTGCGCTCGGTGTGGTGGCGGCGTCCGCATCCCGCCCAGGTGCCCGCAGGCGTGCGCGCCACCGACGACGCCTTCCGGCAGGCCGAATGCGATGGATTCATCCAGGGCCTGCTGTGGTCGATCCCGGCGCTGTGGGTCAATGACCCCGGCAACGATCGCACCGCCAACCGCAAGATCGTCCAGCTCGAGACCGCCCACCGGGCCGGCTTCGCCATCCCGGAGACGCTGATCACCAACGATCCGGACGAGGCGCGCAGTTTCATCGAATCCCGGCCCGGCGCAGTGGTTTACAAACGCACCGGCACCAGCAGGGCCGAGTTCGCCGAGACCAGGATCGTCGGCGAATCCGATCTGGCCAGGCTCGCCGGGATCCGCAGCGCGCCGACCATCTTCCAGGATTACGTCGTCGCCCGGTGCGATCTGCGGGTGGTGTGGGTCGACGGGGTGGCGTGGACGGTGCGCATCGACTCTCAGGCCGGAGCCGGGCACGTCGATTCGCGGCTGGACACCTCGGTCGAGTTCGCCCCGGATCAGCTGCCGGCCTCGGTGAGCAAATCGCTGGCGATCCTGATGGGGGCACTCGGTCTGAGCTTCGGCGTGCTGGATCTGCGCCTCGGCGTGGACGGCGAGTACTACTTCCTCGAGGTCAATCCGCAGGGCCAGTTCGCCTACCTGGAGATCAAGACCGGGCTGCCCATCTTCACCAGCCTGGCGAACCTGCTGGTGCTCGGCGATGGTGCCGTCGCCGAGCGCTGATGCGCGCGCACCGGTAGACGCCGCGCCACCATGGGTGCGCGGCAACGCCCCGGTGTGATTACTGGGCTTTGCGCCGGTTGGCCCCGCCACGGCTGCGGAGCTGCACATGCGACTCCACCAGCACGTTGTGGATGAAGCCGTAGGAGCGGCCGGTCGCGCGCGCCAGGGAGCGGATGCTCGCGCCCGCCTCGTATTGCTTCTTCAACTGCGATTGCAGGCGGTCGCGCGACTTTCCCGTGACGCGTGTGCCCTTACCCAGGGTGGTCTTTCCCGATGTGGCTCTGTGTGCCGGCCTGTCGCTCATGGCTTCCTCCGAGTCGCCGAGCAGCGTCATTCCAGGCTAAGCACTCCGGAGGCCGTGATCAACGGATTCCCCTGATGAAAATCACGCGAGCTGAATCAATTCCAGATACTCGGCCGACCAGTGGTCCTCGGTGCCGTCCGGCAGCAGGATCACCCGCTCGGGGGCCAGGGCTTCGGCCGCGCCCGGATCGTGGGTGACCAGCACGACCGCGCCCGCATAGGTGCGCAGCGCGTCGAGCACCTGCTCGCGCGAGACCGGGTCGAGGTTGTTGGTCGGCTCGTCGAGCAGCAGCACATTCGCCGCCGAGGACACCAGACCGGCCAGCGCCAACCTGGTCTTCTCACCGCCGGACAGGGTGCCAGCGGGCTGCTCGAGCTGCGGGCCGGTGAACATGAACGCGCCGAGCAGGCCGCGCAGATCCTGTTCGCCCGCATCGGGCGCCGCGTGACGGATGTTCTCCCACACCGTCGCGTTGTCGTCGAGAGTGTCGTGTTCCTGGGCGAAGTAGCCGACCTTCAGTCCGTGCCCGGCGACCAGTCCGCCCGCGGTGGGCTTCTCCACCCCGGCGAGCAATCGCAGCAGCGTGGTCTTGCCCGCGCCGTTGAGGCCGAGCACGACGACCCGGCTGCCGCGGTCGATGGCCAGATCGACGCCGGTGAAGATCTCCAGCGAGCCGTAGACCTTGGTCAGGTTCTCCGCCATCAGCGGGGTCTTGCCGCAGGCCGCGGGTTCCGGGAACTTGATCCGCGCCACCTTGTCGGCCACGCGCACCTCGTCGAGTTCGGACATCAGTCGTTCGGCGCGTTTGACCATGTTCTGCGCGGCAACGGCTTTGGTGGCCTTCGCACCGAGCTTGGCGGCCTGCGCGCGCAGGGCCGAGGCCTTCTTCTCGGCATTGGCGCGTTCGCGGCGGCGGCGTTGTTCGTCGGTGGCGCGGGCGTCGAGGTATTTGTGCCAGCCCATGTTGTAGACGTCGGCCTCACCGCGTACCGCGTCCAGGAACCACACCTTGTTCACCACGTCGGCGAGCAGCTCGACATCGTGGCTGATCACGATCAGCCCGCCCTCGTGGTTCTGCAGGAAGCCGCGCAGCCAGGTGATGGAGTCGGCGTCGAGGTGGTTGGTCGGTTCGTCGAGCAGCAGGATGGTATCGGAGCGGCCGCCGCTGCCGTCGGAGGCGGCGAACAGGATGCGCGCCAGTTCGATGCGGCGCCGCTGACCACCGGACAGCGTGCGCAGCGCCTGGCCGAGCACCCGATCGGGCAGGCCGAGGCTGCTGCAGATGCGCGCGGCCTCGCTCTCCGCGACGTAACCACCCAGCGCCGAGAACCGCTCCTCGAGCCGGCCGTATTTGCGGACCGCGCGATCGCGTTCGGCCTCGTCGGCCACCTCGGCCATCAGCGCCTGCTGCTTTTCCATATCGCGGATCAGCGTGTCCAGGCCACGCGCCGACAGCACCCGATCGCGGGCGAGCACATCGAGATTGCCTTCGCGCGGATCCTGCGGCAGGTAGCCGATATCGCTGGAACGCAGGATCTTGCCCGCATAGGGTTCACCCTCGCCGGCCAGGATGCGCAGCGTGGTGGTCTTGCCCGCGCCGTTGCGCCCGACCAGCCCGATCCGGTCGCCCGCCTGCACGCGCAGGGCCGGCCCTGGGGCCGACAGCAGTGTGCGGACTCCGGCCCGGACCTCCAGGTCGGTCGCGGTGATCACAGATGTCTCCTAGGCGCGTGGTGGGAATGCTGCTCGATTGTGCGACGGGATGCGCACAAGAACCACCGATTTTACCTGCCGCCCGCCCCGCCCCGGACACCCGGCGGACGTGAGAGGCATTACCGTCGCCCGCGACGGCCGCACAGCCAGGCACCGTGGGCACGGCGACTGAAGTAACGTGACGTCACATGACTACGGATCTGTTGGGCAAAAGCGCACTGGTGACCGGAGCCAGCCGCGGAATCGGTCACGCGGTGGCCGCCGAATTGCTGCGCCGGGGCGCGAACGTGCTGATCACCGCGCGCAAGGCGGAACCCCTCGAGCAGGCGGCCGCACAGCTGCGCGAACTCGGCCATCAGGGCGAGGTGGTGGCGCTGGCGGGCAACTCCGGTGACGCCGACGCGCGCGCAGCCGCGGTGGATCGCGCGGTGACCGAGTTCGGTTCGCTCGACATCCTGATCAACAACACCGGCATCAACCCGGTCTACGGCTCCCTCATGGACGCCGACCTCGATGCCGTGCGCAAGATCTTCGACGTCAACGTGGTGGCCGCGCTCGGCTACATCCAGCAGGCCCACCGGGCCTGGATGGGTGAGCACGGCGGCGCGGTGGTGAACGTGGCCAGCGTGGCCGGCATCCGGTCGACCGGCGTGATCGCCGCCTACGGCGCGTCCAAGGCCGCGCTGATCCGGCTCACCGAGGAGCTGGCCTGGCAGCTGGGACCGAAGATCCGGGTGAACGCGGTGGCGCCCGGCGTGGTCAAGACGTCCTTCGCCGATGCGCTCTACTCGGCCGATGAAGAGGCCGCCGCGAAGGTGTATCCGTTGAAGCGGCTGGGTGCGCCCGAGGATGTGGCGCGGCTGATCGGGTTCCTGGTCTCGGCGGAATCCGGCTGGATCACCGGCGAGACCGTGCGCGTCGACGGCGGTCTGCTCTCCACCGGCGGAATCTGACAGACCCGGCGAACAACTCGGCGGTGTCCGCGTCGTCGCGGACACCGCCGTTGCTGTCAGACCCCGACCGGCTGACGCCAGTCGTCCTTGTCCTTGTCCACCGGGGCCGGCGGCAGCGACGGCCCCTCGTCCAGGCCGTACCGCTCGTGCAGTCGGCGCAGCGGTCCCGGCGCCCACCAATTCCAGTCGCCGAGCACCTTCATCGCCGCGGGCAGCAGGAATCCGCGCACCAGCGTCGCATCGACCAGCACCGCCAGCGGCAGTCCGATGCCGAAGGCCTTCATGAAGGTGATGTCGGAGGCGAGGAAGCCGAGGAACACCAGCGAGATCAGCACCGCGGCGGCGGTGACGATGCGGCCGATGCGTTCCAGGCCCACCGCGATCGCGACCTCGTTCTTGCCGGTCTGGTCGTATTCCTCGCGAATCCGGGCCAGCAGGAAGACCTGGTAGTCCATCGCCAGGCCGAAGGCGACGCCGAAGAGCATGACCGGCACCGTGGCCGGTAGATCCCCGGTGACGGTGAAGTCCAGCAGCCCGGACAGATGTCCGTCCTGGAAGATCCAGACCAGCGCGCCGAAGGTGGCGGTGAGGCTGAGGAAGCTGAGCACGACCGCCAGCACCGGCAGCACCACGCTGCCGGTGAGCAGGAACAGCACCACCAGCATCACCAGGATGACGAACCCGAGCGCGATCGGCAGGGTCGAGATCACCTCGTCGATGGCGTCGGCATTGGCGGCAGCCACGCCGCCGACCAGGACCGCCGAAGGCGCCTCGACCGCGCGCACATCGTCCACGATCCGATCCAGCACCTCGGGATCGGTGGTGTCGGGGACCACCGACAGGTAGGCCGCGGAGTCGGTGGCGAACTGTTCGTGGGTGTCGGTGGCCGGGGCCAGCAGGCCACCGTGGGCGTAGCTGCCGGTCGCGGTGTCGACCCGTTGCACATCGTCGATGTCGGAGACGCGGCGGGCGTAGGCGTCGAGACCGGACTTGCCCTCGGGCAGCACGATGAACAGCCCGCTCTGTTCGGTGACGGTGAAATCGCGCTGGATCGCCTCGGTGACCTGCCTGTTGTTCATCGACTCCGGCAGCGAACGCTCGTCGGGGAAGCCCAGTTTGATGCCGAGGAACGGTGCTCCGAGCACCAGCAGCAGCGCCGCGACCGCCAGTCCGATCGGGACGGGCCTGCGCATGACCGCGGTGGCCAGGCGATGCCAGAAACCTTCGCCGGGCGCGGGCCGCGGCGCCCGGAAGAACCAGCCCAGCTGCCCTTTGTCGATGCGGGTGCCGACCAGATACAGGATCGCCGGCAGCACGGTGAGCGAGACGGTCGCCGCGATCAGCGCGACGGCGAGCCCGGCGTAGCCCATCGAGCGGACCGCGAGCAGCGGGAAGAACAGCAGCCCCGACAGCGCGACGGCGACGGTGGCGGCGGAGAAGGCCACGGTGCGACCGGCCGAGCGCATGGTGGCCGCGACCGCGGGGCCCGGATCGGTCCCCGCGACCAGTTCGTCACGGAAGCGGTTGATCATCAGCAGGCTGTA
This sequence comes from Nocardia sp. JCM 38205, assembly GCF_058222935.1. NCBI lineage: Bacteria > Bacillati > Actinomycetota > Actinomycetes > Mycobacteriales > Nocardiaceae > Nocardia > Nocardia sp. JCM 38205. Next base: position 275,822 of record NZ_JBYHFL010000006.1, read on the forward strand.
GTCGATCGCCAGACCGAGCCCGAGCAGGGTGGCGACATTGGTCGCGGTCGCGGCCAGATCGGTGGCCAGCGCGATCAGCCACAGCGTGCCCATGGTGATCATCACCGTGACCATGGCGACCACCAGCGGCAGGCTGGCCGCGACGAGGCCGCCGAAGACGAACAGCAGCGCGATGAGGGTGATCGGGAAGGCGATGGATTCGCCCATCACGACGTCTTTTTCGCTCTGCTGCACGGTTTCGCGCAGCAGCATCGCGTAGCCGCCGATGCGGACCTCGACCGGGCCGTGGCTGCCCTCGAACCGTTCGGCGATATCGCCGACCCGGCGATCGACGTCGGCCTCGTCGCCGAGGATGCTGGCCACGATCAGGCCCTTGCGGCCGTCGGCGCTGCGCAACGCGGGCGTCTTGTCGGTCCAGTAGGAGGCGACGCCGGTGACGCCTGCCTCACCCTTCAGCTGATCGACCAGTTCGGTTGCGGCGGTGGCGACCTCATCGTCCTCGACGGGCCGGTCGGCCTCGACCAGCAGGACGAGGTTGGGCGGGGCCTGCCCGAATTCGTCGGCCAGCGCCTCGGTGGCCCTGCTGGATTCGCTGTCGGGGGCGATATATCCGCCGCCCTGCACCTTGTCGAACAGGGTCGAGCTCAGCATTCCCATGGCCAGTGCGAGCACCGCGAACACGGCCAGAATCTGCCGGCTGCGCCGCCTGGTCAGTCCGAACACAGCGTTTTCCCTCACTCCCGCGCGGCCGCGCCCAGCTGCTGGGCGCCGCCGATTCCACGTCGACGTCGGGTGACAACGGCCACCGGGCGTCGCGGCCGACGCCCGCGCGATCCTAACAATCCCCGCAGCAAAGCCGCTGAGCGAGAAGAGTTTCCATCTGCGCGGCACCGCCGCAGCCGAGGTCGCTGAAAGTTAGCCGGGTCGCCGGGTTCCGGTGCCCCGCTCCGCGCTCGACAGCGCTCGGGCGGGAAGGCCGGCCGCGAGGATCAGGACTGATGGGGCAGGTTCTGCAACCGCACCTGACCGCGCGCGACCACGCGCCCGGTCTCGTCGGTGACCACGACCTGCCACAGTTGCTGGAGCCGCCCCTGATGCAGCGGGGTGGCCTCGCCGGTGAGCGTGCCCTCGCGCACCGCGCGCAGGAAGTCGGTGCTGTTGTTCACGCCGACCACATTGCCGCGCTCGCCGTACCAGACGCCGCCACCGACGCTGGCCAGCGATTCGATGACGGTGCAGAGCACGCCGCCGTTCTGGATGCCCGCGGGCTGGTGCAGCTTGGGGGTGACCTCCCATTCGCCGCGCACCAGATCCGGGCCGACGGCGGTGTAGCGCAGGCCGATCAGATCGGTGAAGGTGCCTTCGCTGTACTTCGTCATCAGCTCGGGGGTGATATCGGCCAGCGAGGTGAGCGCGTGGGTCTGCTGTTCGGTCATGGATCCACCTTTACACCACCGGTCTCGGCCGCTCGCGGCACATCCCGTCAGCGGGTCCGGGAACAGAGCGACGGGCTCCACCGGAGTGGAGCCCGTCGCGGCAATGGATCGGGGGTCACCGCAGCCCTCGGGACTCTCGCTCGATCCGTACGCCAGGACCGAGTATAGGTCAGGCTTACCTAACTGAGCAACCCGTTGCCGGGAGCCCCGAGCAACCGAGCCTGCACGGCCAGGTACAGCAGGGCAGCCTCCGCAGGCACCGCCAGCGCGATACCGGTGAGCTTCTCCACGCGTTTGAGCCGGTGCAGGACGGTATTGCGGTGCAAGTGCATTCGCTGTCCGACCGCGGCGGTCGAACCCGCCAGTTCGAACCAGGCCGACAGGGTGCGGACGAGATCGTCGGCGTCGTCGGGCCGGAGTCCGTCGAATGCGGCCAGGGTGTCGGCCAGGACATCGGTGGCGAGCGCGGGGTGGGCCGCGATCAGGGCACGCGCGGGCGAGGACGCGTACCGGTGGACGCCGAGATCGTCCGGGCCCAGGCATCGGAAAGCCAGCCGGGCCTGATCGAGCGCGCCGGGTGCGGCGGCGAGATCGTCGAACGGCTTGCTGGCGCCCGCCCGGGACCGCACCCGGCGTACGGCGTCATCGAGGACGTCGGGGGTCCGCGCGGCGACCAGCGTCACGCGATCGTCGGCCACCACGGTCCGCACCGTCGTCACGCCCGGGGCCTGGAGGCGAACATCGCCGACCAGGATGAGGAACGCGCCACGTGCGGGCAGGCCCATCCGCTCACACAGCCGCGCACGGCGTGTCGCCGGGAGCCCGGGATCGAGCAGTGCGCGCAGCAGCCGTGGCATGGGCCGCTCGTCTTCGGCGGCCACGATGTGCCGGTAGGCGTCCGCCGCGGCGACCGAGTATTCGTCCACGGTCGCCCACACGACGGTCGACAGCCGGGACAGCTCGGCGCCGTCGGCCCGGCCCGCTCGTTCGGCGATGATCTCCCAGAACGCCAGCCCGGCAAGCCGGTAGGCGTGCAACAGGCTGTCCAGCGAGACCCCGCGTTCGGCCTTGAGACGACCGGTGCGGCGGGCGGGCTCGAGGGAATACGGCACGCCCCCGATGGCGTCGAGCATGGATGCGATGTTGCCGGTCACGACGGCTGCCAGCTCGTCGTGATCCAACGCGGCGGCGCTGTAATCCTGCTCGTCGGATTCGATTCTGGTGGTGACCCTTTCGGAAATCGCGGCCAGGTCCGCCCGCAGGCCCGACAACAGCGCGGCAGGCCCGGCGGATGAGTCCCAGGTCACCCGGCGAGTCTAATTCCCGTTGTGCGGCCGCACATCGGGAATGCCCGAAGCGGGGGCGTACGCCCGTCGCCACGACGGGCCCGCGGCGAAGACACTGGACGTCCGCGATCAGCATCGAATTCCAGCGGTGGGCACACCGATTCCCGGCGCCATCGCCGATCGCGCGCATCCGACGCACCACGACAGGAGTTCCTCGCCATGAGCACCGCAACCCGTGAGCTGTTCGACCGCTATCACGCCTGCTGGGCCGACCGCGATCCCGATCGCATTGTCGCCCTGCACACCGAGGACTCGATATTCCACCTGCATTCGGGCCAAGAGCCCGCCCGCGGCCGGGCCGCGATCCGCGACGCCGCCGCTGGAACCTTCGCCCTGGTGCCCGACCTGGTCTTCGATCTGGTCTCGTTGCGCGTCGGCGAAGACTTCTGGGTGGTGCGGTGGCAGCTGCGCGGCACCTCCGCGACCGGTAATCCGGTGGCCGTCGATCTCGCTGACTTCGTGCTGGTCGAGAACGGGGCCGTCAAGGAAAAGCATTCCTATGTGGACGGGGTCGCGATGCAGGCCGCCGTGGGTGCGGCCGTCCTCGACCGCTCGGCTCCCGCCCACTAGCGCCGCACCGGGCAGGAACAACGCCGGACACCTCGGTCCCGCGTCATGACCCGCCCGGCACAGCCGAACGCCCGGAAACCCGGCGCGCGAGCATCGCGCCGGGTCGAGCGCCCTACCGGACCAGTGCCCCCGTTGCCGCACGGCGCACCGGCAGCCCGCGCTCCTCCAGTGCCATGAGCACACCCTGCCCACGGCGCATGCCGACCGCAGCATCGGTGCGCGCCAGATCGGGCACGTAAGTCGCTGCGCCCGACACAGATTCACCGACCAGGCCCCAGAAACGGCGGGCACTCAGACCCGAGCACCGGGTCAGGCACTCCTGAATCAGGGTCAGCGACGGCTCGCAGCGATGGGCCAGCCAGACGAACATCGCCTCCTCGCACGGCAACCCGACCACACCCCGCTCGCCCGCATGGATGTCGTCGTCGAGCGCGCGGATGGTGGTGTCGACCAGGCCGGCCCAGTCGATGCCGCCGTCGTTGTCGGTGTGGATCCAGAGGTTCTCCAGACCCGGATCCCAGGCTCTGCCCTCGGCGACCAGTAGCGCGACCACCCGGCCGAGCACGGCGTGAATGAGCGCGGTGGCAACCACTTCCGCGGCGATGTCGGCGCTGATCATCTCGGCGGCATGGCGCCGGTACATGAGTTCGATCCTGCCTTCGCGCAGCCCGTCGGCCAGCCGCCACCAGCGGCGTTTGCCCTGTTCGGCCATCGCGGCGACGGCATACACTCTCGGATGCTCCGGTTGCAATGCCCGCAGCCGGGTACAGGCGCGCCCGAAGGCCGGCTGGGTGGCACGGAATGTGCCAGTGGTCGCGAGTTCGGGCATCGAACCTCCTCGGGGTGGACTCCGTCGCGGTGTCACTCGGAAGATAGGTTAGCCTTACCAGACCTAGCAAGTATTGCGTCGAACACAGTGAGGAGTCTTTCGCCGCCGTGACCGCCCTTGCGACCATGAGGCGGCGTCGTATCACCGGTCTCCTGCTGCTCATTGCGCTGCTGGGGCTGACGCTGATCGCCAGCGTCGCGATCGGAACCCGATCGCTGGCCCCGACCACGGTCTACGACGCCCTCGACCACGCCCTGTCCTGCGCGGACGGGCCCTTCCGTTGCGCCGCGCTGTCCACCGAGGAAGAGATCGTGCGCGGGCTGCGGCTGCCGCGCACCGTCCTCGCGCTGGTCACCGGGCTCGCCCTCGGCATGGCCGGTGCGCTGATCCAGGGCTACACCCGTAACCCGCTGGCCGACGCCGGACTGCTCGGCCTCAACGCCGGTGCGGCGTTCCTCGCGGCACTGAGCATGTACCTGTTCGCGTTCACCGCCCCGGAGCAGTACATCTGGTTCGCGTTCGCGGGCACGCTCATCGCCGGGCTGATCGTGTTCGGCGCATCCTCGATCGGCGCGGGCTCGGCGAGCCCGTTGAGTCTCGTGCTGGCGGGCGCCGCGGTGACGGCGTTCCTGCAGGCGCTGACCAACGCCATCGTCACCCTCGACACCAGCGCCCTCGACAGCTACCGGTTCTGGGTGGTCGGCGAGGTCTCCGGGCGCGGCGCCGAGGTCTTCTGGCAGGTGTTGCCCTTCCTCGCGGCCGGCGCGGTGCTGGCGCTGATCGCCGCACCCGGACTCAATCTGCTCAGCCTCGGCGACGATGTGGCGCGCAGTCTCGGCGTGAACATCGGCCGCAGCCGGGCACTCGGCCTGACCGCGGTGGTGCTGCTGTGCGGTGCCGCGACGGCCGCCGTCGGGCCGATCGCGTTCATCGGCCTGGTGGTTCCGCATATCGCGCGCGTGTTCACCGGGCCCGACAACCGTTGGCTGATCCCCTATTCGGGCCTGTTCGGCGCCCTGGTGCTGCTGGTCGCCGATACGGCGGGCCGGGTGGTCGCGCGTCCGGGCGAACTCCAGGTGGGCGTGATGCTGGCCGCGGTCGGCGCGCCCTTCTTCATCGCCTTGGTCCGGCGACGGAAGCTGGTGAGCGTATGACGATCTCACTGCCCGAGTCCGAGCAGGCCACCGCGCCGCGGCTGCGTTCGGCCCTGCGGTGGGGCCCGGTTTCGCTGGTGCTGCGGCCCAGGATGGTCGTGATCATCGCGGTGCTCGCCGTCGCGCTGTTCGGCCTGTTCTGCCTCGACATCGCCATCGGGGAAACCAATCTGGGCTTCGGCAAGGTGCTCGATGTGCTGGCCGGTGGCGGCACCCGCTCGCAACGGTTCATCGTGTTCGAATCCCGGCTGCCACGCGCCCTGACGGCTGTCGTGGTCGGTGCGGCGCTCGCGATCGCCGGCGCCATCACCCAGTCGATCCTGCACAATCCACTGGCCGCGCCGGACTTCCTCGGCATCACCTCCGGGGCCGCGCTCGGCGCCGTCGCGGTGATGGTCGGCACCGGCGGCGCGACCACCGGCTGGGCGATCTCGCTCGGCACCCCCATCGCCGCCATGGTCGGCGGGCTCGGCACGGCCGCTGTGATCTATCTACTCGCCTGGGGACGCAACCCGCTCGGCGGCAGCGGGGTGACGGTGATGCGGCTGGTGCTCATCGGCGTCGGGGTGAACTCGCTGCTGCTGTCGGCGATCAGCTGGATGCTCACCAGCGCCAGCCTCGAAGACGCCGCCCGCGCCCAGCTGTGGCTGACCGGCTCGCTCAATTCGGCCGACGACTCCAAACTCGTACCCGCCGCGATCGCGCTGGCCGTGGTGCTGGTCGTCGCGGTCGGCTCGGCCAGGACGCTGGCGGCGCTGCGCCTCGGCACCGACACCACGCGCGTGCTCGGCGTGCGGATCCAGACCCAGCAGGCCGTGCTCATCGGCGCGGCGGTGATCGGCGCGTCGGTGGCGACCGCGGCGGTCGGGCCGGTGGCGTTCGTCGGGCTCGCCGCGCCGCAGATCGCCCGCCGCGTGCTGCGCACTCCCGGTGAACCGCTCATCGGTTCGGCGGTGATCGGTGCGATCCTGGTAGTCGGCGCCGATATCGTCTCGCGCACGTTGTTCTCGGTCGAACTGCCCGTCGGCATCGTGACCGCGGCCATCGGCGGCCCGTTCCTGCTGTTGTTGCTCATTCGTTTGAATCGGAAGGCCACGCTGTGAAGACCGGACAAGCCCCGCAGAACGGCTCGCATCAGCTGGCCGCCGACGGCGTGACGCTCGGCTACGGCGAACGGGTCATCGTCGACGGATTGAGTCTCGACATCGCCCCCGGCGTGATCACCACCGTCATCGGACCCAACGGCTGCGGCAAATCCACCCTGCTGCGGTCACTGGGCCGGCTGTTGAAGCCGAGCGCCGGGCAGGTCCTGCTGGACGGCAAGGCGATCTCGTCGATGAAAACCAAGGACGTCGCCCGCATCGTCGGCATGCTGCCGCAGACTCCGGTCGCCCCCGAGGGCCTGACGGTGGCCGATCTGGTCGCGCGCGGACGTCATCCACACCAGTCGTGGATCAAACAGTGGTCGGCCACCGACGAATCCGAGGTGCTCACCGCCCTGGAACAGACCGGCATCGCCGATCTGGCGCACCGATCGCTGGACGAACTGTCCGGTGGCCAGCGCCAACGGGCCTGGATCTCCATGGCCCTGGCCCAGGGCACCGACATCCTGCTGCTCGACGAGCCGACCACCTACCTCGATCTGGCGCATTCGCTCGAGGTGCTGGATCTGGTCGACCGGTTGCACGATGAGCTCGGCCGCACCGTGGTGATGGTGCTGCACGATCTCAACCTGGCCATCCGCTACAGCGACCAGCTGATCGTCATGCGCGACGGGCGCATCATCGCCAAGGGCGCACCGGCCGATATCATCGACGCCCCGCTGCTGCGCGAGGTGTTCGGGCTCGAGGCCACCGTGTTGGAGGATCCGATGTCGGGGCGGCCGATGATCGTGCCGATCGGCACCAGGCATGTGCTCGGTACGGCGGGCGGCCCGGTCGCCGCCGAGGCCGCCGACGGAGTATGACCAATACCACACCAGCTACCAGCCAGTTACGACACCCTGTAGTACGCATCCGCGTCGTTGAGTCCGTAAAATTGTGGAATGGCAGGACTTGGTGAACTCGAGAAAGCGGTCATGGACCAACTGTGGTCGGCCGACGAACCGCAAACGGTCCGGCAGGTACACGAAGCGCTGTCGGCGCGCCGCGAGCTCGCGTACACCACGGTGATGACGGTTCTGCAGCGTCTGGCGAAGAAGAACCTGGTCGTTCAGCGGCGCGATGACCGCGCCCATCGGTACGCTCCCGTGCATACCCGCGACGAGCTGGTGGCCAGCCTCATGGTCGATGCGTTGCAGCAGGCCGAGGAAGCGGGCAGCAAGGCCGCCGCCCTGGTGCACTTCGTGGAACAGGTCGGTAAGGACGAGGCTGCGGCGCTGCGCGAGGCACTCGCTAAGCTCGAAGCAGATGAGGACACCGCACCGTCGCCGTGACCGCAGTGTCTTCGACCCCTGGCCCCACAACGCAGTGAGCTGAGTCGATGAACGCAACCGCGCCGGTCTTCGCCGGTCTCGCATTGCTTCTCGCGGGGCCTGCCCCAGCCCTGCTCGCCCGGTCGAAGTGGACATACCGCACACCCCGGGCCGCGCTGGTGCTGTGGCAGGCGATCGCGCTGGCCGCCGTGCTGAGCGCGTTCGGTTCCGGACTGGCGATCGCCAGTGAGCTGCTGGTGCCCGGTGCGGACGGGCGGCCGACCACCTCACCCACCGACGAGATCGACGCGCTCGGGCTGCCGCTGTGGCTGGCCTATGTGTTCGTCTTCGCGCTGACGCTGATGGTCGGCGCACGCCTGATCTGGGCCGCGATCCGGGTCGGCGTGCACACCCGGCGCCGGCGCGCTCGCCATCGGATGCTGGTCGACCTGCTGGACCAGAGCGGCCCCGAACGCCGCGCCGCCGATATCCGGGTGCTCGCCGCCTCCGAACCCATCGCCTATTGCCTGCCCGGCCTGCGCCAGCGGGTGGTGGTGAGCGCGGGCACGCTGGACAATCTCGACGAGCGCGAACTCACCGCGATCCTCAGCCACGAACGTTCGCATCTGCGGGCTCGCCACGACCTGGTGCTCGAGGCGTTCACCGCGGCCCATGAGGCCTTCCCCCGTTTCGTGCGCAGCAAGTCGGCGCTCGATTCGGTGAAGCTGCTGATCGAGTTGCTCGCCGACGATTCCGCGGTCAAGGTCACCGGACCCAAGCCGCTGGCCCGGGCGCTGGTGGCCTGTTCGAAGTCGACGGCGCCGCAGGGCGCGCTGGCCGTCGGCGGTCCGAGCACGCTGATCCGGATTCAGCGGTTGTCCGGGCCGCTGGGCGATGTGAAGATCGCGGCCGCCGCGTATCTGGGTTCGATCGCGATTCTGGTGGTGCCGACGCTGGCCGTCGCGATTCCGTGGCTGGTCGAGCTGACTCGGCTGTTCCGTGCCTGAACCATCCACTGCCCCGGCCACATTCGCCGCGCTCGGGCTGCCGGTCGTGCTGGTGCACGCGCTGGGCCGCGAAGGCATCCGCACCCCGTTCCCGATCCAATCGGCGACCATCCCGGACGTGCTCGCCGGACGCGATGTGCTCGGCCGGGCACCCACCGGGTCCGGGAAGACCCTGGCCTTCGGGCTACCCATGCTGGTACGCCTGGCCGGTGCGCCGTCGGCACCCCGCCGTCCGCGCGGCCTGATCCTCGCACCCACTCGCGAACTGGCGGCGCAGATCGAGGGTGCGCTGGATCCGGCGGCGCTCGCGCTGGGGCTTCGGCTCGGCACCGCCGTGGGTGGGCTGCCCATCAAACGTCAGGCCGAGCGCCTGGCGCGCGGTGTCGACCTGCTCATCGGGACACCCGGCCGGCTCGCCGATCTGATCGCCCAGCAGGCGCTGGCACTGGACGCGGTGCGCATCACCGCCATCGATGAGGCCGACCATCTCGCCGAACTCGGTTTCCTGCCGCAGGTACAGACGCTGGTCGATCAGATCCCGGCCGGCACTCAGCACTTGCTGTTCTCGGCCACCCTGGATGACGCCGTCGATGATCTCGTGCACCGGTACCTGCGGGACCCGGTCACCCATGCCTCCGAGCCGATGCCCGAGACCGCGGCCGCGGCTCCCGCCGCCACGCACCACCTGCTGTTTCTGCGCAAGGCCGATAAGCGCGATGTGGTGGCCGAAGTCGCCGCCCGCACGGGCCGCACCCTGCTGTTCGTGCGCACCCAGCACGGCGCCGACAAACTGACCGCGCGGCTGCGCGAGATCGGGGTCGACGCCCAGGCCCTGCACGGCGGCAAATCGCAGAACAACCGCAACCGGGTGCTGGCCGCGTTCGCCGACGGCTCGGTGCCGGTCCTGGTCGCCACCGATGTCGCCGCCCGCGGCATCCACGTCGACGACATCTCGCTGGTGGTGCACGTGGACCCGCCCGCCGATCCCAAGGACTACGTGCACCGCGCCGGCCGCACCGCCCGCGCGGGCGCCACCGGCACTGTCGTCACCCTGGTCACCGAGGACCAGCGCGACGAGGTCGCCGCCCTCACCCGCCGGGCGGGCATCCACGCCGCCGAGGCCACCGTCACGCCCGGCGATCGGTTTCTTCGCCGACTGACCGGTGCCCGCACGCCGCCGGGCGTCCCGATTCCGCAGCCTGCGGCCGAACCAGCCGCGCCGACGGCTTCGGCCAAGCCGCGACGCGCCGGACGTCCCCACGACACGCCCGGGAAAACACGCCGCCACACCGGAAATTCGCCACGCTCGCGACCGGGCCGCAACCGGCGCGCAAACTGATCGGCGCTGTTCCGGGCCGACGATCCGGTCAACGCATCGCCCATCCCCGAACTCGGCGTCGCGCGCCATTGATGCGCGCCGCCGTCGAGGGCAACCAGGACGTGCCGCACGAGCAATCCGGCACGGCGTGTACATCGGCAACCGGTGCCCCACTTATGCCGACTCGGCACAGCCGCCCGGTACCCGTGGTGTCCGAGGCCGGTAAGGCGGCCACGCGGGTTGCAGGGATGCCGATCAGGCCTCCAAATCCGCCCGACACCCGGTTGCCCGGGCCGATGATCTGGTCGAGCACCGGATGCGGAGCGCCGACCACGGACCTGCCGAGAGGATCCGGCCACAGTGCCGGAACGCATGGCTCAGTCCGGCCGGCGGTGCACCGCTTTCCGCGCCGGATACCAGCTCTCCCCCGCCGGCTCGCCCGCCATATTCCAACTCCACGACACGGTGGGCGTGATCGGGACGAAAACACCGGGTCCGACCATGCCCACTCGTTCGACAGGGTCGCCCGCCTCGCCGTATACCCGGACCGCGCGGGCGATGAACGGGTCCATCGACACCAGATCGTCGACCACCAGCGCCACCTTCCGCCGCCCCGCCCGGACATTGCGGAACTTGCGCGTGTCCAGCACGGACGCGCCGACGCCGCCGATCCAGAAGTGGGTGCCGTCGAATTCGTACGCCAGCGGCACCACATCGGGCTGATCGCCCGCGCCGAGGGTGGCCACCCTGGCTACCGGTTGCGACCGTAGATAGGCCAGCTCGTCCTCGGTGAACGACATGCGGCGACTTCCTTCCTCGTGGCGAAAAGCACAGCCGGCGGTGAGCCTGGATCGACGATCGTTCATGCGGCCGTGCGGCGCAACCACCTGCGGGCGCGTGGCGGGCCGGGCCGGGCTGCCGCCCCGGCCGGCGCCGAGTACGGCGCACGTTCGGTGCGGCGCGATTACCATCGGTGCAGTGCAGTTTCTCCCTGGACATCAGCCGCCGTACGACCTGACCTACGACGACGTCTTCCTCGTCCCGAACCTGACGGATGTGGCGTCGCGGTTCGACGTCGATCTGTCGACGATCGACGGGTCCGGTACCACCATCCCCATCGTCGTCGCCAATATGACCGCGGTCGCGGGCAAGCGCATGGCCGAGACCGTGGCCCGGCGCGGCGGCATCGTGGTGTTGCCGCAGGATCTGCCCAACAATGCCGCCGCCGACACCATCGCCTTCGTCAAGAGCCGGTCGCTGACCGCCGACACCCCCGTCACGCTCAGCCCGGAGCAGTCGGTGTCAGAGGCCGTCGCGTTGATCCACAAGCGCGCGCACGGTGCCGCGGTGGTGGTCGACGAGACCGGCCGCCCGGTCGGTGTGGTCACCGAAGCCGCCTGCGCCGACGTCGACCGCTTCGCCCGGCTGCGCGATGTGGCCGCCACCGATTTCGTCACCGCCCCCGTCACCGCCGCCCCGCGTGAGATCTTCGACCTGCTCGAGGCCGCGCATTCGAGTCTGGCCGTATTGCTCGCCGAGGACGGCACCCTGGCCGGCGTGCTCACCCGCACCGGCGCCATCCGCACCGGCATCTACACCCCCGCCGTGGATGCCGCGAACAAGCTCCGCATCGCCGCCGCCGTCGGGATCAACGGTGACGTGCCCGCCAAGGCCAAGGCCCTGGTGGACGCAGGCGCCGACCTGCTGGTGGTGGACACCGCGCACGGTCATCAGGTCAAGATGCTCGAAACCCTGCGCGCCATCAGCGATCTCGGGCTGGGGGTGCCGCTGGTCGCGGGCAATACCGTCTCGGCGCAGGGCACAAGGGACCTGGCCGAAGCGGGTGCGGACATCATCAAGGTCGGTGTCGGCCCCGGCGCCATGTGCACCACTCGAATGATGACCGGCGTCGGCCGCCCGCAGTTCTCCGCCGTCGCCGAATGTGCGAGCGCCGCCCGGGAACTCGGAGTGCACATCTGGGCCGACGGCGGCGTGCGCCACCCGCGCGACGTCGCGCTCGCGCTGGCCGCGGGCGCATCGAACGTGATGATCGGCTCCTGGTTCGCCGGCACCTACGAATCCCCCGGCGACCTGCGCATCGACCGTGACGGCAACGCCTACAAGGAGAGCTTCGGCATGGCCTCCAAGCGCGCCGTCGCCGCCCGCACCGCCGCCGACAGCGGCTTCGACCGGGCCCGCAAGGCGCTGTTCGAGGAGGGCATCTCCAGTTCGCGGATGCGGCTGGACCCCGAACGTCCCGGCGTCGAGGACCTCATCGACCACATCTGCTCGGGTGTGCGCAGCGCGTGCACCTACGCGGGCGCGCGCTCACTGGCCGAATTGCACGACAAGGCCGTGCTCGGTGTGCAGTCCGCCGCCGGATTCGCCGAGGGCCGGCCGCTGCCCAGCGGTTGGTGAATCAACCACGGACCGGCCCACGCGAGACGCGCGTGGGCCGGTAGCATAAGGGTTGCCGGCACCGCCGGCCCCCATTCCCCATGCGAAAGGAACCAGTTGTCACCCGCGTCCGAGGACGCCGCACAGGAGGGCTCCTCTATCGAGCCGGGTGACCAACCCGGCGTCCTCCATCTCGCAGCCGTCCAGCTCACCGCAGTACGCACGACCGTGCCCACCGATCACCGGCCCGGGTGGTGCTGACCGTGTCCGTCGTGCTCACTGTGCTCAGCCTGATCGGTTTCATCGCACTGACCGCGGGGACAGCGCTGTTCGTGGCCGCGGAATTCTCCCTCACCGCCCTCGAACGCAGCACCGTCGAAGCGCACGCGCGCGACGGTGACGTCCGGGCCCGAATGGTCCGCAAGGCCCACCACACGCTGTCGTTTCAGCTGTCCGGCGCCCAGCTCGGCATCACCATCACGACCCTGATCACCGGCTATATCGCCGAACCGGTGCTGGCGCGGCTGCTGACGCCCGCGTTCTCCGCCGTCGGTCTCTCCGACAGCGCCGCGCGCGGTGTCTCGCTCGCGCTGGCGCTGATCCTGGCCACCTCGCTGTCGATGATCTACGGCGAGCTGGTGCCCAAGAACATCGCCATCGCCGCCCCGCTGGGCACCGCCCGGATGACCGCGGGTCCGATGGTCGCGTTCTCGGTGGTGTTCAAATGGTTGATCCACTTCCTCAACGGCACCGCCAACTGGGTGGTGCGCCGCCTCGGTGTGGAGCCGGCGGAAGAACTGCGCTCGGCCCGGTCGCCGCAGGAACTGGGTTCGCTGGTGCGTACCTCCGCCCAGCGCGGCGCCCTCGATCAGCGCACCGCGCAGGTGATGGACCGCTCGCTGGAATTCGGCGAACGCAGCGCGGAGGAGCTGATGACGCCGCGGGTGAAGATCGAAGCGCTCGACAAGTCCGATACGATTCCCGATCTCATCGCCGCCGCCGGCCGCACCGGCTACTCCCGGTTCCCGGTGATCGACGGCGACCTCGACAACACCCTCGGCGTGGTGCACGTCAAGCAGGCCTTCACCGTTCCCGCCGAATCCCGGCGCGGACTGGCGCTGCATCTGCTGGCCCGGCCGGTTCCGATCGTGCCCGCCAGCCTCGACGGTGACGAAGTACTCGAACGCATCCGCGCCGATGGCATGCAGGTGGCGCTGGTGGTGGACGAATACGGCGGCACCGCGGGACTGGTCACCATGGAGGACGTGATCGAGGAAATCCTCGGCGATGTGCGCGACGAGCACGACGAAGAGGAACGCGACGTGCGCCGCGTCTCCGATGGCTGGGATTGCTCCGGTCTGCTGCGCATCGACGAGGTCTCCCGCGCCACCGGATATGAAGCGCCCGAAGGGGAATACGAAACCCTCGGCGGGCTGGTGCTCATCCGGCTGGGACGCATTCCCGAAGCCGGCGACACCGTGGTGCTGCCCGATCCACGCTCGCAGCAACGTCATCCGGGTGACGGGCAGGGCGGCTGGCTGGCCAGGGTGGAGCGGATGGACGGACGACGGGTGGATCGGGTGCGACTGATCCCGGTCACCGCCGACGTGCTCGACGGGCAGGAGGCCGACCATGGGCGGTGATCTGTTCGGAGTCGCGCTGACCGTCGTGCTCCTTGCCGGTAACGCTTTTTTCGTCGGCGCCGAGTTCGCACTGATCTCGGCGCGCCGCGACCGGCTGGAAGCCCTTGCCGCACAAGGCAAACGCAACGCCACCACCGTCATCCGGGCGGGTGAGAACCTGTCGATGATGCTGGCGGCGGCCCAGTTGGGCATCACGATCTGTTCGATCCTGCTGGGCCGGGTGGGCGAGCCCGCCGTCGCGCACCTGCTGGAAGGTCCGTTCCATCTGGCCGGGCTACCCGATCAGCTACTGCATCCGGTGGCGTTCACCATCGCCCTGGCGATCGTGGTGGTGCTGCACATTCTGTTCGGCGAGATGATCCCGAAGAACATCGCGCTGGCCGGGCCCGAACGCACGGCCCTGCTGCTGGTGCCGATCCACCTGCTGTGGCTGCGGCTGGCCCGTCCGCTGATCGCGGTCTACAACCTGGCGGCGAACCTGTCGCTGCGGATGCTGCGGATCGAGCCGAAGGACGAACTCGACGCGACCGTCTCCAGTGTGGAGCTGGCCGAGATGATCGGCGAGTCCCGCTCGGAGGGCCTACTCGACGAGGAGGAACACCGCAGGCTCACCCAGGCACTCGGTACCTCCGAGCGTGTCGTCGGCGACGTCATGGTGGGGCTGGACACCACCAGGACGGTGCCGTTGCACGGCGACGGCACCACCCTCGGCGATATCGAATCCGCGGTCGCCGAAACCGGGTTCTCCCGGTACCCGGTCTCCGCCGACGACGGCTCACTGGTCGGCTATCTGCACGTCAAGGACGTACTCGACCTGGTCGCCGACGAGACCGCCGGCCCGAACACCCCGATCCCGCGCACCGACATCCGCCCACTGCCGACGGTGCTGGCCGGAACCCCGCTCTACGAGGCGCTGGCCCGGTTACGCCGGACCAGCAGCCACCTCGGCCGCGTGGTCGACAACCGCGGCAACACGGTCGGCATCGTGGCGCTCGAGGATCTGGTGGAGGAGTTCGTCGGCACCGTGCGCGACGGCACCCACCGCGTGATCGAATAGCGGCGCCCTGCTCACCCGACCTTGTGCACCGGCGGTGGCGTCCAGGTGCGGTCGAGTGCGGCGGTGTGCGGTGCGTACAGGCGCAGGGTGATGCCGAGCGGCCCGATGGGAGCGGGAAGCCAGTTCGATTCGCGGTCCGGCCCCGGGTTGGTATGCGAGATGTGGATATCGAGGGAGCCATCGGGGTTGTAGCGCAGCTCGTCGCGATCGCCGATGGCGAAGCGATTCAGCTCGTTCGGTGTTTGGAATCCTTCGGCGTCGTACATCGTGATCGACCAGAAGGCGTCGACGGGCGGCAGCCGGTCCGCGTCGAAATGGATGACGTAGTCGGAATCGCCCATGGGCGGCTTCCCCTCGGCATCGGCGAGCAGCAACGGGTAGATGGCATCTTCTGGTGGGTTGGCGCCGAGTCCGGCTTTGGCGATGGCCGCGCGAGTGAGGTAGTCGTTGCCGTACACACCGGTGCCGAGGGTCACCCAGCCGTCGACCGGCGGCACGACCGTTCGGGGCGCGTTGGTGATCGCCATCCGCGCGTCGGCCACACCCGCCTCGATCTCTTCGAGCTCGGCCGCGCCGAACCGCGCGACATCGAACTGGCGGCCCGGGACTATTCCGAGCGGTTCGATCCTGGCCAGTTGCGAGAAGTCGGTGAGGTGCGGCGGATCGACGGCGAGCGCGGCGCAGGCGCGCCGGAAGAAATCCGCCGCCGACAACGATTCGACCACGTGCAGCGGTTCCACACTGCTGTCGACGGTGGGGTCGGGCTCGAACGGAGCACGCTCGCCGATATCGATGATCCGGAGACCGTCCTGGAAGGCGTTGACCGCCGCGTAATCGCCGGGCCCGTTGGTCTGCGGGCGGGCGATGATCCACACATGGGGCGTCGGTGCGTGGATGACCGGGATGTCCGGCGGTAGGTCCCCGCGGTATCCGGGCCCGACCAGCAGATAGTCCTGCGGTCCTGTGCCGGTGGTGCGCTTGCCCGGGCTGGCGAACACATCGGTCCACGCATCGAGCATCGGCAGCATGTAGAAGCGATCACCGCTGTCGGGTGCGTGCACCTGTACCGGGCCTTGGTCGAGGTCGATCCAGGCGCAGGAGTACAGGGTGTCGAAGTTGGGCCGCACGACCGTCCGGAACGCCGCGTCCGGGAATTCCCGGATGTGGTGGAACTGGTTCGGCGGGCCGAAGCTGGGCTTGGACCCCGCCGCCCCGTTGATCTGCTGTCGGCGGGTTTCGTCGGTGGTTACCAGCGGATACAGATAGATGTAGGCTTCGCGACTCAGTGTGCGCAGATCGGCGGCCAAGATGCTCATGATCCCTCCATCGCAATCGACGTCGACACGGGTGTGCGTCGATCGTGTCGATGGTGTGCCGGCGTCGATCGCGTGTGCCGGCATCGCGGCCGGTCCACGCTGACCGGACGCTGACCGGTTCCGCCGCTCGATACCGGTGTGGATATCGACCGTCGATCGGAACCGGTGTGGTTCGACGCCGTCACCGACGGTATTCGCCGGCCCGGCCGCCCCTCCTCACCCGATCGGGGTGAAGTCGATGCGGGACCGCCGACCCGCACGGTCCCGCATCGATCAGCACCCGCTCGGCAAGGGGTCGCCGCGGAAGCGGGCTTCGACGAAGTTCCAGGCATCGGCGAATCCGGCGACGGCGGCGGTCATGTGCTCGGCGATGTCGTAGGTGACCAGCTCGACCGGCGCCCCCGCACGGCAGTACCGGTCCGCGACGGTGGAGATGGCGTTATACGGGGTCAGCGTGTCGTAGCGGCCGTGCCACAGGTAGGTCGGTGCGCTTGGTACGCCGTCGAAATGGGTGAGGCTGTTCTCGTGGAGCACCGCGCGCGCCTCGGGGCTGTCCATCAGGCTCTTGGACGCCGCCATCTCCTCGGCGCTGCGGAAGACCCCATGGAAGAGCAGGAAGCGACGGCACGCGTTATGGGTGAACTCGCGGAACCAGCGTCCGTGGTCGTTGAGCTGCTCGGAAATCGGCAGGCGCTCAGGGTATTCCCGTTCCAGCCCCATGGCCGCGGCGAAGGCGAGGCCGAACCCTGGATGCGGGCCGAAGCCGAGACCGAGGGCCATCTGTTCCAGATCGGCCGGGATTCCGCCGGCCACCGCCGCGGTGAGCTCCAGTTCGGGTGCGTAGCTCGGTTGCAGGGCGGCGGCCCAGGCCGTCGCCATGCCGCCGCCGGAGTAGCCGGCGATCGCGACCGGCGCATCGTGCAGGCCGAGCTCGGCGACCCGCTGAACGGCGCGGACGCTGTCGAGGGTGACCATGCCGCTCAACCGCGCCGCACCGTAGGCCACGTTGGGCCCGAGGTAGTCCGGCAGTGAGATGGCCCAACCCCGCCAGATCGGCAACATGGACCCGACCGCGTCCTGCAACTCGCCGTTGAACAGCGACCGGGACGGATTACACCGCGTACCGAGCGAATTGATCAACGCCTGATACGACACCAGCGGCGGGTTCGGCACTCCGATCGGCATCAGCACCGTGGTCATCCCCATGATCGGGTCGCCGGTGGAATCGGTGGACCGGAACGCCACCTGCCATCCTTCGGTCCCCAGATAGGGTCCGGTGTCGATCTTGCGGATGCGCACCACGTCCCCCGGGTGGCGTGCGGCGAGATCGGCGGGCGGGGCGTAGAACGGATCCGGGTCGGGATCGGGGTACCTCGGTTCGGAACCGGCCGGGGCGCAGAGCAAGCCGAGGCAGACAATGCTCAGCACCAGGGTCAGTAGTCGGAAGACAGATCTGGACAAGACTTTCCTTCGGGCAGCACCGCATGGCCGGTGGTGCGCCGCAACATCTTTCGTGTCGCATCGCACCCGGCCGAGTGGATGGGGGGAGGCCGCGACCGCAAGCGGTCCTGTAGGCCGCACAGAACATAACGGCCGAAACCGTCTCCGCTCACAACGGAAAGCGTTTCCTGTCGCCGATCACAACCCGGCGTCGCGATGACGCGGGAGGGCAACAAGGTGGGCGGCGGCCGCTGTGATGGCCGCCACCGTCATCGGCCGGTTACCTTGCCGCCGCCTGGTTGCTGCGCGTGTGCGGCAGACTCCCGGGCCGCCGGATCCGCCTGCGTGCTCGTGCCGGAGGTGCGCGCGAAGCGCAGCGGAACAATCAGTGCACGAACTAATTCGAGGACTGTCCCGCACCGATTTCATCGACCAACCGGCGGGCCAGTTCTTCCGACGATTGCGGATTCTGGCCGGTATACAGATTCCGGTCGACAACCACATACGGCCGCAACGGAATCCGGCCCTTGGAGTATTCGACGCCGGCTTCCTTCAGCTTGTCCTCGAGCAGCCACGGCGCTTTCTTGGCGAACCGGTTGAGCAATTCCTCACGATTGGATAATCCGGTCATCCGATAACCCGCGAAGGGTGAGTGCCCGTCGGGCCCGGTCGCGGCGAGGACAGCCGCGGGCGCGTGGCACAGCAGGGCGAGCTTCTTGCCGGATGCCAGCCGGTGCGCGAGCAGCGCGCCCGAGGTCTCGTCGTAGGCCAGGTCCTCCATCGGGCCGTGGCCTCCCGGGTAGAACACCAGGTCGTAGTCGTCGGCGTCGACGGAATCGAGCGGGACCGGCGTGTCGAGCACGCTCTCGATGCTGTCCAGATACCGTTCGACCTCGCGCCGTTTCCACGGCATCCCGCCCGCGATGCCGAGGCTGAGCCGATCCAGCGTCGGTGCCTTGCCGCCCGGGGTGGCGACGGTGATGTCCCATCCGGCTTCGGCGAAGATCCGATGCGGAACCGCCACTTCCTCGGCCCAGAAGCCCGAGGGATGCACTTCGCCGTCGTTCAACGTCCAGCGGTCGGCGGCCGAAATTACGAACAGCACCTTCGTCATTTCTGTACCCCTGCTCGTCAGTGGTATGGATATCGGATTCGGCCTGCGCAACCTTCGCTGCGTCCACGATAAGACCGGGCCGGGAGCCGGGGAGTGAAAACGATCCCGACCGTCAATGTTTCTAGTGCTTACATTAGCGGCCGGGCTGCTCGTCGTCAAGAAAAGTGATCGGTGCCGCGCCACTCGTGCGGGCCGCGGTCCGTTACCTTCCCGCGCCGAACCCGGCCAACCGCGCCAGCGGTCCCGGCAGGGCGCGCAGGCGGGCGAACGGGCCGCCCATGATCAGTTCGGTGCATCGCCACTCGAGCACGAGGACCGCCGCTCGCAACTGCCCGAAGGCGGGATTGGTGGTCTGGCCGTGGAAATAGCGGTAGTACACCTGCTGGGCGATGACCGCGAGCCGGAACAGGCCGAACACCTCATAGAACCGCCACTGTTCGGGCGTGATCGTCTGACCGGTCCGCGTGGCGTAGTACTCGACGATCTCCGCGCGGGTCATCATGCCCGCGACATCGCTCGGCTGGCGGCGAAACCTGCGGAAGATCCGATTGTCGCCCGCCTCCAGCCAGTAGGCCAGCGCGGAGCCGAGATCCATCAGCGGATCGCCGACGGTGGCCATCTCCCAGTCGAGCACCCCCACCACCCGCAGCGGGTTCTCGGGGTCGAGTACCAGATTGTCGAGGCGGTAGTCGTTGTGGATGAAGCACAGGCCGCGGTCGGCGGGCTGGTTGTCCGCCAGCCAGGACATGACCTTCTCGAACGAACCGACGTTCTTGGTGCGCGCCGCGCGATAACGCTTGGACCAGCCCCCGACTTGGCGTTCGACGTAGCCGGGCCCGCGGCTGTATTCGTCCAGGCCGGTGGCCGCGAGATCGACCTGGTGCAGGTCGATGAGCCGGTCGACGAAGACGCGGCTGAGCTCGTGCGCCTGCGCGGGCGTGAGCGCGAGGTCCTCGGGCAGATCGCGGCGCAGGATGCGGCCGGTCAGCCGCTGCATGACATAGAAGTCGGAACCGATCACCGCGGGATCGTCGCAGTAGGCGACCATGCCCGGGACATAGTCGTATGCGGGCGCGAGCAGCTGCTGCACGTGGTATTCGCGGTGCATATCGTGGGCGCTCTTGGCTTTGCTCCCCGCGGGTGGACGCCGCAGGATCAGCTCACGCCCGGGGTAGCGCAGCAGATAGGTGAGGTTGGAGACGCCTGCCGCACCTCGGGCACACCATCCAGGCCGGCCGGATCCGCGGCGTGCTCGCGCAGCCAGTGCGCGACGGCCTCGACGTCGAAGGAGTCCTCCTCGCGCACCGTGCGAGCGGGGTCGAGTTCGCCGGCGCGCGTCACGCGTCCGCCTTCCGCTGGTATTTGCCGAGCTCGAGGCGGGCGACCACGCCGCGGTGCACCTCGTCGGGGCCGTCGGCGAACCTGATCGCCCGCGCCTGCAACCATGCCGCCGCCAATGGCAGATCCTCGGACAACGCGGCGCCGCCGTGCAGCTGCATGGCCATATCGATGACCTGCTGCGCCATGGTGGGCACGGCCACCTTGATCTCGCTGACGGCGCCGTAGGCGGCGAGATCGCCGGTGTCCAGCAGCCAGGCCGCGTGCAGCACCAGTAGGCGGGCCTGGTTGATGGCGATCCGCGCGTCGGCGATGCGTTCCCGGTTACCGCCGAGGTTGGCCAGCGGTTTACCGAACGCGGTGCGTGACAGGGCGCGCCGGCAGGCCAGCTCGAGCGCCTGCTCGGCGAGACCGATCAGCCGCATGCAGTGGTGTATCCGCCCGGGGCCGAGCCTGCCCTGCGCGATCTCGAACGCCCGGCCGGGGCCCGCGATGACGTTCGACAGCGGCACCCGGACATCGGTGAGCCGGATCTCGCCGTGGCCGTGCGGTTCGTCGTACCAGCCCATGGTGGGAAGCATGCGGACGACCTCCACGCCCGGTGCGCTGCGCGGCACGATCACCATCGAATGGCGCCGGTGCCGGTGCGCGTCCGGATCGGTGAGGCCCATGAAGATCAGCAGTTCGCAGTCGGCGTGGCCGATTCCGGTGGACCACCATTTGGTGCCGTTGAGCACCATCTCGTCGCCGTCGACGATGGCGGTCGCCGCCATGTTCGTGGCGTCCGAGGACGCCACGCCCGGCTCGGTCATCAAGAAGGCGCTGCGGATCTTCGCTTCCAGCAACGGTTCCAGCCACTGCCGCTGTTGTTCGGGGCTGCCGTAGCGCAGCAGCACCTCGGCGTTACCGGTGTCGGGTGCGTTGCAGTTGAACACATACGGTGCGATCAGCGACCGGCCGGTGAGTTCGGCGATGGGCGCGTAGTCGATGTTGGTCAGGCCCGCGCCACCGTCGGTGCCGAAGCGCTGCGCGTAGCCGTCGCCGTGCCCGGCGGGCAGGAAAAGATTCCACAATCCGGCCGCGCGCGCCTTCGCCTGCAGCTGCTTCATTCGTGGCAGCGGTTCCCACGCGGTGCCGGCGGCGCGGGCCTCGGCCAGCTCGGCGTGATAGGCCGCTTCGACCGGGGTGATCTCGGTGTCGATGAATTCCTTGACCCGCGCGGCCAATTCGGCCCCGCGCGGTGACGGTGAGAGCAGCATCGTGGTTCCTCAGGGTTCGGTTGATGTTGGGCGGGCGGGACGGTCAGCTCAGTCTGCGTACCAGCGAGAGCGGGAGAACACGCATCGCCACGCTGATCGGCGCCCACGGCCAGGCCGGCACGACCGCGGTGTCGGGTTCCTTCTCGATCGCCTTCGCCAACGCCCGGCAGCCGGTTTCGGCATCGACCATGAACGGCGCGCTCGCCACCTGCTCGTTGAGTTCGGTGCGGATGTAGCCGGGGTAGATCGTGCTCACCCTGATGGGGCTGCGCCCCGACAGTTCGGCGCGCAGGCCCTCGGCCAACATCGCCAGGCCCGCCTTACTGGCCGCGTAGGTCGTCATCGCGCGGCGCATCCCGCGAAACGCGCTGACCGAGGACATCACCACCAGATGCCCGTGCTGCTGGGCGCGGAAGATCGACATCGCCGCCTCGATCTGCGCCAATCCGGCGACGAGATTCGTCTCCAGGGTGGCGAGGTTGTCCTCGAATCCACCCGTCCCCAGCGCTTTGCCCTTGCCGATGCCGGCGTTGACGATCACTCGGTCCACTCCACCCAGATCGACGGCGAAGGCGGCGAACACCTCGTTCACCGCGGCATGGTCGTTCACATCCAGGGCCCGCACGAACACCCGGCATCCGGGGTGCGCCGAGGGCAGCTCCGCGGCCAGCGCCTCGAGGCGATCGGTGCGGCGAGCACACAACGCCAGGGTCGCGCCACGGGCGGCGAATTCGCGCGCGAGGCCCATCCCCAATCCGGAACTGGCGCCGGTGATCAAGATCTTCGACCGCTTCATCAACGAACTCCTCGCACGTCCTTGTTGAGCATTGCTCAAAACCTACATTACTGAGCAACGCTCAACAAGGGCTATGGTGAGGCCATGACGGAGGCGAGCGCACGAACAGCCGGCCCGGCAACGACCGGCGGGCGCAGGAAGAGTGCGCAGGACCGGCGCGCCGAGCTGGTAGGGATCGGGCTGCGCCTGCTCGTCGACACCCCGATTCATGAGCTGTCCATCGATCGGGTCGCCGAACAGGCCGGGATTTCGCGCGGACTGCTGTTCCACTATTTCGACACCAAGACCGACTATTACGTCGCGGTCGTCGTCGCCGCGGCGCGCCGGATGCTCGATCAGGCGCGCGACCCAGGCGAAGGCAGCAGCCGGGATCGACTGCGGGCCATCACCACCGGTTATGTGGCGTTCATCCGGCGCCGGACCCGCAACTATGTCTCGCTGGTGCGCGGCGGTGCCGGCGGTGACGAACGGGTGGTCGGCGCCTTCCGTGACGTGCGCTCCGAACTCACCGAACGCGTCATGAACGCCGCGGGCATCGCCGCCCCCACCAGTTGGCAGACCCTGGCGGTGCGCGGCTGGCTGGCGATGGGCGAGGAGATCGCCATCGAGAGCACCCGGTGCGAGGTCACCACCGAGCAGGTCGTCGAGGCATTACTCGATCAGCTCGCCGCCACGCTGCGCCTGGTCGACCAGATGTAGCTGCCACGTCGAACCGCGGCCGCAAGCGGCTCACGACCGCGCCGTCAGCACCTCTTCGTGGCGAACGCCCGCGAGCACCGGCGCCCGCAGCTGGTCGGCCACGCGCCCGGGCGAGGCCGCGTGGAGTTTCCCGTCGAAGTAACGGAATGCCACGCCGAAACCCTTGTCGGACAACATCCTTGCTGTGGCTGCCGCACTGGAGATTCTTCATTGGCGCGGCGAGCCCGCCTCGCGCCACCGCAGCTCCGCGGGCCGGTGAGACGGATGTGATCATCGACTCCACCGTGTTGACGCCACCGCCACCACGGGTAATGTAAGCGTTGTTTACATACCCCGATCGGAAGGATCGATATGTTCGCGGTGACGCTGAACGGCTACGGAGGACCTGAGGTCATGAACTGGCGGGAGGTCGAGGATCTGCCCGCACCCGGCCCCGGCGAAGTGGCGATCGATGTGGTCGCCGCCGGGGTGAACCGCGCCGACATCATGCAGCGGTGGGGCGTCTATCCGCCGCCGCCCGGTGCCAGCGACATCCTCGGCCTCGAGGTTTCCGGCATCGTGGCCGCGGTCGGTGCTGGCGTCACCGAATGGGGCCCGGGTGATGCCGTATGCGCGCTGCTACCCGGTGGGGGTTATGCCGAACGGGTGAACGTGCCGGCCACGCAGGTGCTGCCAGTGCCCGACGGTGTGAGCCTGACGGCCGCCGCGGCCCTGCCCGAAGCGGCAGCCACCGTCTGGTCGAATGTGGTCATGGCCGGGGGCCTGCGGCGGGGGCAGACGCTGCTGATCCACGGCGGCGGCAGTGGGATCGGCACGCATGCGATCCAGGTCGGTAAGGCGCTGGGCGCGCGGGTCGCGGTGACCGCCGGATCACAGTTCAAGCTCGACCGCTGCCGCGAGCTCGGCGCGGACACGCTGATCAGTTACCGCGAACAGGATTTCGTCTCCGCCGTCACGGAGGAATACGGCGGTGCCGACGTGATTCTCGACATCATGGGCGCCGGCTACCTGGCGCGCAATGTGGATGCGCTGGCCGAGGACGGCGACCTGACCATCATCGGGTTGCAGGACGGTGCGGTCGCCGAGGTCAACCTCGGAACCCTGCTCAGCAAACGCGGGTCGATCCACGTGACAAACCTGTGCCGACGCCCAGAACGCGGCCCCGGATCCAAGGCGGAGATCATCGCCGCGCTGCGCCGGGACCTGTGGCCGCGTATCGCCGAAGGTGCTGTCCGGCCGGTTGTTTCGGCGGAGATCCCGATTTCCGAGGTGGCCGATGCGCATCCTTTGCTGGATTCGGCGCAGACGGTCGGCAAGGTGCTGCTGACGGTGCGCGAACCCTGATCAGGAATGCGACCGGACGGCCGACCGCGCCGTTCGCCGGGACCGGGGCCGCACCGCCGGCCCGAGCACCGAGCGCACCGCCGCGCTGACAGTGGCGGCGGGCTCCCCCGGCGCGTCGGCGTCGAACTTGCCGTGCAGGAACAGAAACGCCAACCCGTGCACGATCGACCACATGGCAGTGGCCAGCGCCTCCACGTCCGCGTCCGGAAACGCCTCACGCACGATCGACCGCACGTATTCGTGGATGGCTTCGGTGGCCGCCACGCGCTCGGGACTTGTGGGATCGCACGGCTCGGAGAACATGGCCCGGAACAGGCCAGGGCGGGCCAACGCGAACTGAACATAGGCAATCGCGATGTCGGAGAAATCCTCCGCCGTCTTCGGCGCCGGGTTCGCGGCCGCCAGTGCGGCAGCCAGCTCCCGATACCCCACCGCGGCCACCGCCGACACCAGCGCCTCCCGATCGGCGAAATGCCGATACGGCGCCGCCGTGGACACCCCGGCCCGCCGCGCCGCCGCCCGCAGCGACAGCTCGCCGTTCTCCTCCAGCAGCTCGATCGCAGCCCGAACCAGCGCGGCAGGAAGGTCGCCGTGATGGTACGGCGTATTCGACGTTGCCATGGCACCACCTAGCACTAGTTAACGGCGCTAATATTATCGTTGCCCCGATGATAGCGGTGTATGGAGGTGCCCGAATCCGGTCGAGGCGCGGGTCGAGGGCGCGTCGTCCGTCGCGGGCGGGTGCGGGAAAATGAACGGGTGAGTACGCCCAACGATCTCGACCACTCCCCCGACCTGCGGGTATTGCCGCAGGTCGAGTGGCGGGAGCGGGCGCGGGCGCATCGGGAACGCATCGACGAGCTGGTCGGGCCGTACCTGCGGCGCAGGGCGGCGGGCGCGGCGCATCCGGTCATCGATTTCCTGTTCACGTATTACGGGCATAAGCCGGCGCAATTGCGGAGGTGGCATCCCGGCTTCGGGGTGGGCCTAGCGGAGGCTGCCGAATACGCGGGAGCGCGCGGGTATCGCCAGGTGGATATCGGTTCGGGAATGGTCGCGACGCCCGATCCGGCATTTCTGGCGAAGCGGCGTGACACCGTCGAGTTCGTGGCGCGGTTGCTGCGGGCGACGGCAGGGCGGCCGGCGCAGCTGTCGTGTTTCGGGCTGCACGAATGGGCGATGGTGTATCGCTCGGATGAGGTGCGGCACGGGGCGGTGCCGTTGCGTCTGGGCCGGGCGGGGACCGATGCGGTGGTCGAGTCGATGTCGTTGCGCTGCACGCATTTCGACGCCTACCGGTTCTTCACCGCGGACGCTGTCGGCCGCAACAACCAAGCGCTCACCCGCGATGATCAACCGCTGCGGGAACAGCCGGGCTGCCTGCACGCGAATATGGATCTGTACAAGTGGGGTTTCAAACTCGTCCCGCTCATCGACTCGGACCTGCTGGCTGATTGCTTCGAACTCGCTTGCGCTGCAAGAGAGCTCGATATGCGAGCGAGTCCTTACGATCTCACCGAGTACGGCTACGAGCCCGTCACCATCGAAACCGCAGCCGGGCGAAGCGAATACGCGCGCGCTCAGTCCGCGCTCGCGGAGCGGGCCGCCCCGTTGCGGGCCCGGTTGTTGCGGGCGTGCGAGCGATTGCTCGAGGCAGCGGCGGCGCCCACCCACTGAGTAGCCGGCTCGACCGAGGCGCTCGTTGTGCGAGTTTCACAGACAGTGGAACCACCACATCCGAGCACCGACGTCGATCAACAGGCCCTGGCTCGGTCCCGCCGTCCAGCACCGTATCCCTCCATGCAGCACAGCGTTCCACCTGGTCAGAGCCGATGCCTTCGCGCTGAGCGCCGGTCGCGGCGGGCAATTCCGCGAAAACGCTCCCGCCCCGACGCGCCCTTATTAAACTCCGGTCAGTAACGTCGGCCCTGCTGTCTGGGACGCTAGCCAACCCGCTGCGGGGCCGACGTGAGTCGGACAACAGAAAGTTGGGGGATGCGATGAGGCGTCCGTTGAAGCTGCGCCAGGCCAGGCCGTTCGCCTTGGCCGCGGCGGCATTGATCGCCACGATGATGCTGCCCGCGGGCGCGTCGGCCGACCTGCAATCCGATATCGCCACTGGCGTGCGCGAATTCCTCGACGTCGGCCGGACCTCGGTGCCGCGCGCCGACTGCGGCCCCGGCTCGATGCCCGAACCCGGCCTCCAGGGCGATGTTCCGGCCGCCGATCGCGACAGCGGGCGCAGCACCCAGGGCTACCGCTGCAACATGTCGATGGTGGGCCAGTTCGCCGGGCGCGGTGCGGGTATCACCTCCACCAGCTTCGAGCACTGCGCGTACATGGGCTCGTTCTTCCCCGGCAATCTGCTCGGCGAGGGTCGTGGCGTGCAGGTGCTCGACGTCTCCGATCCGGCGAATCCGCGGCCGACGGCCACCCTGACCGAGCCGGCGATGCTCGCGGGCACATGGGAGAGCCTGAAGGTCAACAAGGAACGCAAACTGCTGGTCGGCACCGGTGTCCCGGTGGGCATCGGCGTCGGCTATCTGTCGGTGTACGACATCTCCGACTGCGCGCATCCGCGGCTGCTGAATCCGGGGCCCGGCACGAATCTGGCCATGCCGCTGCCGATCACCACGCATGAGGGCGGGTTCTCCCCCGACGGCCGGACCTACTGGGCCTCGGGCATCGCACCCGGGTTCGTCAGCGCGGTCGACCTGACCGATCCGTCGAATCCGCATGTGGTGTGGCAGGGCCTCACCGGCATCGAGGCGCACGGCTTCGGCATCAGCCCCGACGGCAACCGCATGTACATCTCCGCGCTCGGCGGCTTCACCGTGCTCGACATCAGCGCCGTGCAGCGGCGCGACCCGAATCCGCAGGTCCATCACATCGGCCGGGTGTTCTGGACCGACGGCTGGGCGACCCAGCACAGCGTGCCGGTCAGCTATGACGGCAAGCCGTATCTCTACACCGTCGACGAGGGCGGATCCGGCGGGGTCAAGCTGATCGACATCTCCGATGACACCGCGCCGAAGGTGGCGGCCAAACTCAAGCTCGAGATCAATCTGCCGCAGCACATCGACAGCAATATCGGCTCCTCGATGGGCGGCTCGGCCTTCGCCTACGAATCCCACTACTGCGCGGCCGACCGGCAGGAGAACCCGACCGCGCTCGCCTGCGGCTGGATTTCCTCGGGCATCCGGGTCTTCGACGTACGCGATCCGGGCAATATCCGCGAGATCGCCTACTTCAATCCCCCGGCCCGCACCGGACGCAACCTCGAGCTGTGGAATTCACCGCACGCGCTGGCGTCCATCATCGGCGTGCCGTTGATGAGCGCGCCGAACGCCGTGCGCGCGGTGCTCGAGGGCCAGTTCAACCCGATGGACGCGCTCACACCGCGTACCGGGCGGCTCGCCTTCGGCGACGTCTCCACCGACTGGTGTTTCTCCCCGCCGGAATGGCGCGGCAACAAGCTGTATGTGGCGTGTTCGGATAACGGCTTCATGGTGCTGGAGCTGAACAACGGCGTGTACACGCCGCCGCCGAACCAGTCCTCGATCGTCGGATCGTGAGCATGCCGCGTGGAATGCGGATCGCCGGGTACGCGGCGGTCGCGGTGTTGCTGCTCGTCATCGGCGCGGCGCTGCGTCCGCTGTTCGTCGATGACGACCGACCGGCCGATCCGGTGCTCGACGCGGTCGAGATCGGCTTCGTCCAGGACATGACCGCCCACCATCAGCAGGCCGTGATCATGGTGCAGCGACTCGATCCGGCCGTCGACCCCGCCGTCGCGCGGCTCGCCCAGCAGATGGCCGACACCCAGCGACTGGAGATCGGCACCATGCTCGGATGGCTGCGCTTGGCGAACGCGTCTCCGCTGTCCCCACAGCCGATGGACTGGATGCGGGCCGCTGCCGAACCGGCGCATCGCACGGGACCGGCCGGCGCGCACGCCCCGGCCGGGCACCCCATGCCCGGGATGGCGACCATGGCCGAGCTCGATGCCTTGTCCGCCGCCAGGGGCCGCGCCGCCGAGATCCTGTTCCTGCAACTCATGCTGCGCCACCACCAGGGCGGCGTGGCGATGGCGCAGGCGGCCGATCAACTCATCGAATCCGGACCGGTCAAGGAGACCGCGCGGTCGATGATCCACGCCCAGTCCCAGGAATCCGGGGTGATGGCCGCCCTGCTCGGCCAACGCGACGCCCGGCCCCTGCCGTGAGCGTCGGCAGTCAGTGCTCGATCGGCTGACGCGGCCATTGCCGGCCGCTGCTCACCAGCGTCGTCGGATCGGTGGTGGCCAGCGTGGTGGCGACGGGCCGGTCGGATTCCAGGGACGCGGCCGCGGCTGCCGTACTGCGGACGTCCAACTCGGCGACCCCGACCAGCACGACCAGACCCACCACGACCAGTGCGACGGTCGTGATCAGCGGCGTCAGCAGATCCACCGGCGCCATACCCACCGGCGTCGCCTGGTGATCACCGTGGTGGGCGCTCATCGCCATCATGCCGGTGTAGTGCATGCCGCAGACCGCGAGGCCCATGATCACCGCGGCGCCGACCGTGTTGGCCCAGCCGCGCACATGCACCATGAACCAGAACGCGGCGGTGGCGGCGACGACCGCGATGGCGATGGACAGCGCGACCAGACCGGCGTCGTACTCCATGGTCGCGCCGCTGTTCATCGCGGCCACGCCCAGATAATGCATCGCCGCGACTCCGAAACCGGTGATCGCACCACCCAACGGCAGGGCCATCGCCTCCCGATGCCCGCGCACCACGATCGCCAGCCCGACCAGCACCACGACCACCGCGATGGCCGCGCTGAACAGCGTCAGCGGCACGTCGTAGCGGATGTCCACGCCATCGATGGCGAACCCGAGCATCGCCGTGAAGTGCATAACCCAGATACCCGCGCCGCCCAGCGCCACCGCCGCCGCGACCAGCCAGCCGATCGGCGACTTCGCCGTGCGCGCGTGCGCCGCGCAGCGCAGGCCGAGGACCGACCCGATGAAGGACATGAGATAAGCCAGGGCAGGGGTTACCCACCCATTGCTGAAGTGCTACTCCGATGTTGCGTTAGTCGATTTCCGATCCGCGATCGGGTGCACGAGGTGTGCGAACCACCGAAATGAGGATTTCAAGGTGAGAAGTTCACCACGAATGTGCTGGGAGTCGCCAATCGGTGTCTCTACTGCGCCACCGGATGGCGAGCCGGTCAGCCGAGCAGGTACGCGGGCGTAGCGGCGGGTACGACGCCGTAGACGAACTCCCGGCGCAGCCGGTGGTAGGGCTCGCCGTCGCCGTAGAAGTTGCGGCGCATTTCGGTCAGCTCCTCGGCGCGGTAGTCGGCGAGCGGTTTGCTGAGTTCGTCGGCTTCGCGCCGCTGCTTCTTGGCCACCAACCGGCCCTCCAGCTCCGGCGAATCGGCCAGCGCCGCGGCTTCGCGGCGCACCCAATCACGGAAGGCCGTCGTGCTGCCGGGCGCCACGCGGTCCACCAGGCCGATCTCGGCGGCCGCCGCGGCACCCACCGGCAGCGTCTCGCGAGTGAGCCGCGCGGCCTCGGGTTCACCGACGCGGCGCGGCAGCGAGTAGGTCCAGTACTCCGAGCCGTAGAGGCCCATCAGGCGATAGTGCGGGTTGAGGACCACCGATTCCCGGCACCACACCTCGTCGGCGGCCAGCGCCAGCATCACCCCGCCGGCCGCGGCATTGCCGGCCAGTGCCGAGATGACGATCTTGTCCGTGGTGGTCAGGATCGCCTCGACCACGTCATTCATCGCGTTGATATTGTGCCACGACTCCAGCGCCGGATCCGCGGCCGCCTCGATGACGTTGAGGTGGATGTCGTTGGAGAAGAAGTCGCGGGCGGGCCCGAGCACCAGCACGGCGGTCGGCCGGGCGCAGGCCTGCCGGTAGGCGGCCAGCAGTCGCTCGCACTGGCTCGTGCTCATCGCACCGCCGCTGTAAGCGAATTCCAGAAAGCCGACGGCGCCCTCCTCGCGGTAGCGCAGTTCGGACCAGGTGTCGCGGACCGCCGCCTCGGCCGGCGTCACCGGCACTTCGGGCACGTCGGGCAGGTCGGCGCCCAGTGCGTCGACGGCCGGGCGTTTGAACGTCGCGGGGCCGCCGGGCAGCCGGCGTGGCCGCAGCTGCGGCAGCCAGACCGCGCCGTCCACCGTCGCCCGGCAGATCGCGCCGTCGCGGGTGGCGATCAGCTCGCCGGGGGCGCCGCGCAGTTGGTCCTCGTTGTGCCCGCCGTGGACGAAGTATTCACGGCCGAGCAGATCGTCGAGCACCCCCGGCTGAGAATCGGCGGCACGCAGTTTGCGCAGCACATCAGCGGTGGAATCGGCGGACCAGTCGATGCGGCGGTACTGCTGGGAGTGGTACGGCCGCAACTGTCCCCGCACATCCGGGCGTCCGTAGTCCAGCGGTTCGGGCTCGAACGTCCCGGCCGCGAACCTCTCTACCGCCAGCAGCACCGCAGCCACCGCGGCGTCGGACACCTCGTTGCGATACAGCTCGCTCTTGCCGCACGCTGCCATCTCGAACGGCACCGACGCCCAGATCGGCCCGGCATCCATTTCCGCGACGGCCTGCAACCGTCACACCCCACTCCTGGGCGCCGGTGGCGATGGCCCAGTCCAGCGAGGACGGGTCGCGGTCGCCCTTGGGGCCTGGATGCACGATCAGCACGGTGTGCTCGGTCCAGATGTCCTCGGGGATCGCGGTGGTGAGCATGGGCGCCACGATCAGCTCCGGCCGGAAGTGGGCCACCCGCGCGCGCAGCAGATCGTCACCGAGCGCCAGTTCCACTCCCACCTTGTGGCCGCGTGCGCGCAGTTCGGCGTGCACGCGCTGGGTGAGGCTGTTGAAGGCACTGGCAACTAGCAGGATGCGCACGTTTTCCCCTCTACCGGCGGATGAGCAGTGTCATCCCCTGAATGATCTAGATGTCGGAGACCAAGCTAGCGCTCGCGGATTTCGGACGCAGCGCGGCCCGTGGGTCGTCCTGCGTGGTGCGCTCGCCAAGGCGGGAATCCGCGCACATCCTGGACGGCATATTCGACCAGCTCGACCGGGCCGAGAGGTAGCCCGGCGAGGATCCGACGACCCATCGACAACACAGTGCGCCGACGTCGGCACCACGCTGCCGAACACCTCCGGCGACTACACTCGGGAATTCCCCACTCTGGGAACTCGACTCGGATACACCTACGATTTCGGGAACTGTTGTTCGGCACAGCGAAAGAGAGAAGCTTGGTGTCCATCCCCAGGAGAAGTTCCCGACGGCTATATATCGTGGGCGCAGCGATCTCCGCTCTCGCGGCCGCGCCGGTATCGGCAACCGTCGGCGTGGGTTTGGCTCAGGCACGACCGCCCGCCGACGCTTTCTGCACATCGGTTCCGGTCGCCAGCCGCGTCGATATCACATGCACGAACACCGATGTGGGGCCCGCGACCGTCGGAGCGCTGATAACGTGCAGCAACCTCGCCGTGCTGGTCCGGGAGGTCCGAATGCGTCCCGAATCGACAATCCAATTGAGCGAGGACTGCGGCCCCGGCGCGCACCCGGTCACGTGGAACGCGAACGCCAAGACCGACTATCAGCGCGACCGCGAACGCGACGACGAAATCGAACGCAACTCCGACCGCGATCACGCGTAAAGCCACCGCGATCATCTGAAGCGCCCACGGCAGGAAACCTTCGCACATCGAAGGCGTCGCGGGCCCGTCGCGGCCAGTGAGCGCTCCAGCGCGCATCCGGAATCCATCTGAGTGTGGTGCGGTGTCGAGAGATATCAACGGACACAATGATATCGAGACGATGCGGGTTTCGCCCCAGCAGCCGGTGTCGCGGCTCCCGTTGAGCAAGGTACAGGTGCTTGCGCGCTGGTCGCGTGGAGCGCCTGCACGTGCGACCTCGATGTCATGCAGATCGCATCCAGGCGCTTGGTCAGGCCGAATCGGATCTTTGTAGCTGAGCGCGCTCCCGCACCTGTAGCGGGAATGTTACTCAGTGAAGAGGGCAACGATGCTCGCCAGGATTTCGGGGGCACAACAGGTGATCTCCCTGATGCGTGGGCGCCGGTTCCGCTTCTAGGTTCTTGTCTATGACCGCTACCTCCGCGCTGCGCCGGGTCGGCGCGACTGTGATCGCCCTCCTAGTGACCGCCGTACCTGCTACCGCATCCGCGGAACCGGTACGTTTCGCCTTGCCCGCCCCGACCGGTTCCTATCCCGTAGGGAGCGTCGATCTGCACCTGGTTGATCCGGACCGGCATGACCCGTGGGTTGTCGGCAGCCCGCGGGAATTGATGATCACCGTGCGGTACCCGGCACGACCGAACACCGAGCCGAAAGCTCCGTACATGCCGGCCGGGGTCGCCTCGACCACAGCCGAGCTCGACGCCGGAAAACTCGACATCGATCCTGGCTTGCTCGACTTCCGCTTTCCCACCCACGCCGGCCTGGGAGCACCCGTGGCCGAAGGCCGATGGCCCGTTCTGCTGTACTCGCCGGGAGCGACCCTGTCGCGCGCACACGGCACCGTCCAGATGGAACAACTCGCCAGCGACGGCTACATCGTCGTGGCGATCGACCACACCCACGAAGCCGAAGCCGTCGCATTCCCCGATAACCGCGTTGAACGGCGAGCATTGCCTGCACCGACCATCGAAGTGTCCAAGCGCCTCATCACCACTCGTGTGCAGGACATCCGATTCGTGTTGGACCAGCTCGAAAACGTGGCCAGCGGCGACAACCCCGGGACCCAAGGGCGTGGTCTGCCAGCCGGGTTGCACACCTCACTGGATCTCTCCAGGATGGGCATGTTCGGTCATTCCGCCGGCGGTTTCACCACAGGCGAAGTCATGACCGCCGACCATCGCATTCGTGCCGGAGCCGATCTCGACGGCAGCATGGCCTACTCCCAATCCGCCCGTGACTTCGGCCGCGTCGCCGACGACGGTCTGGACCGTCCGTTCCTGCTGATGAGCGCGGGCGATCACAGCGCCGCGAACGACGCGTCCTGGCAACAGTTCCTCGCCACCCACCGCGGTCCGCTCTGCCAGGTCCACCTCCCCGACGGTGAGCACTTCAGCTACACCGACTACCAACTCCTGCTACCCCAGCTAGGTGAGCCTGATCCGACATTCGTGGGCACCATCGACCCCACCCACAGCCTCGCTGTTCAACACCGCACGCTCGCTGCCTTCTTCAACACCTACCTCGCCGCCCATGGTGATCGGCCAGCAGCGCCCCCCTACTGCACCTGAATCCCCTATTACGACAACCGTAGCCACCATCGGTGTGAGCAAGGCGCTCGGCGTCCGTGTCGGGGGATCTGACGGCCGAGCGATTCGAGCAGGCCCCGCCTGGGTGCGCGGCTGTTGACGCCAGCGGATGAGGAGTGCCCGGGCCTGCAGCTGGGCATACCCGATACACCACACCGGGGTGTGCGTGCACCACTGGCGATGTGGGGCCCCGGGACCGCGCCGTGTCGAGAGCAGTTGTCCAAAGCCATCGCCGACGCACCGGTCAACCGCGCCTGGGTAATCGCGCTCGCGATGGTGATCGCGACGCACGAAACCCCACTCGGCAAGAGCTTGTGGCACGACCACCCGGC
Source organism: Nocardia sp. JCM 38205 (assembly GCF_058222935.1). Classification (NCBI taxonomy): domain Bacteria; kingdom Bacillati; phylum Actinomycetota; class Actinomycetes; order Mycobacteriales; family Nocardiaceae; genus Nocardia; species Nocardia sp. JCM 38205. Next base: position 309,934 of record NZ_JBYHFL010000006.1, read on the forward strand.
CACGACTCCGGCATACCTGTATCTGCTCGCCTGCGTCGGCGCCGGCGCAGGAGGGGACTACACCCTCGACGAAGTCGAACAAGCCGCCGCCGGTGACATCGACGACCACGGCATCGATATCGGCACCGCCGCCCGACCGCCGCACACGGGGGCTGCCGATGCCGTACGCGGCTGCTACCAGCGGCCGCGGCGGCCGCCGAGTAATACCATGAACAGTGGATCTTCAGATCGCGGGGCCAGTCGAAATCGGTCAGTTCCGGGTCTGCGGTCAGCAGCAGTTGTGAGTCCACCTGCTCGGTCTGTGCGGTAGCGCACGAGCTGCTCGTGCACTGCGTCGGCGGTCCACAGGCTCGCCGTCTTCACCTCGACGCCGGTTCGATGTCCGTCGTCGTGGTAGACGAGTAGTCGATGCGGCTGCCTCGCGCCGCGTGCGTGCCCACCGCGAACTCTGCCTCATGATCGATGATGACCTCGTCATAAACGCCGCCGAACTGCCACCCCTGGTCGGCTGTCCCAGTGAATTCCGACACCGTTTATCAAGGAAGTTCGGCGTCGCGCGGAGCCTGTCACGCGTGACCGTGACGGTGAAAAATGACGTCACTGCGCACGGTTGAAGCCGTACGGAGCGGATGATCCGCACACACGAGCGGCGCTACGGAGTGGTCGAATCACAACCGTCGCGGACCCCCGGGAAATCGCCGGCGCACTGGTTTCACTGGCACGATTCCGCCTGGCGTGTGTGCCATCAGGGTCAGTCTGGTGTCGAGTGGGCCGGGGAATGCTGGTCGACTTCGGTGATCCGTAGGGCCGGACGCTCGGCCGACCGTGTTCTTCAGCGTCCCCCACGTCCGACCACTCGGAAGGGTTCGTAGAGAGCGCACCCGCGCTGTCGACGCGGCGTTCAGCTCAGCCAGCCCAGGCAACCAGCGGGCTGCGACCGACCCGCCGAGTCCATCACGTGACGTTCGGCATGCGCCGCCGCGGGCTATTTCAGGAGCGGCGCAAACCTGCTGATCAGCCCTTCTTCTCGAGCACGATTGCCCACCTAGATGTGTGTCCTTTTTGTGTCCGTTTCGACCGTGACACGCCGGTATTCGAGCTGAACTCCAGAGATGACAAAGGCCCCGTACCGGAATGTCTCCGTTACGGGGCCTGCGCCGAAACAGCTGCGGGGAGCTACTTGTCAGTCACTGAGCATCACTTGTTCGCCAGCGCCTTCGCCTCGCGACGGCGGCGGTGCAGGATGGGCTCGGTATAGCCGTTGGGCTGCTTGGTGCCCTCCAGGATGAGCTCCTTGGCGGCCTGGAAGGCCACGCTGCCGGCGAAGTCGGGGGCCATCGGACGGTAGTTCGGGTCGCCGGCGTTCTGCCGGTCGACGACCGGGGCCATCCGCTCCAGGCTGGCCACCACGTCGTCGGCGGAGACGATGCCGTGACGCAGCCAGTTGGCCATCAGCTGGCTGGAGATGCGCAAGGTGGCGCGGTCCTCCATGAGCGCGACATCCTTGATGTCGGGCACCTTGGAGCAGCCGACGCCCTGGTCGATCCAGCGCACCACGTAGCCGAGGATGGACTGGGAGTTGTTGTCGAGCTCCTGCTGCTTCTCCTCGTCCGACCAGTTGATGTCGGCGGCCAGCGGGATCTCCAGGATCTGGTCGACGGTGGCGCGGGCGCCGCCCTTGGCCAGCTCGGCCTGCCGCTTGAACACATCAACCAGGTGGTAGTGGGTGGCGTGCAGGGTGGCGGCGGTGGGCGAGGGCACCCAGGCGGTGTTGGCGCCGGCCTTGGGGTGGCCGATCTTCTGCACCAGCATGTCGGCCATCAGGTCCGGCATGGCCCACATGCCCTTGCCGATCTGCGCCTTGCCCGGCAGGCCGGTGGCCAGGCCGGTGTCGACGTTCCAGTCCTCGTAGGAGGCGATCCACTGCTGGGCCTTCATATCGGCCTTGCGGACCATCGGCCCGGCCTCCATGGAGGTGTGGATCTCGTCGCCGGTGCGGTCGAGGAAGCCGGTGTTGATGAAGACCACGCGGTCCTTGGCGGCGGCGATACAGGCCTTGAGGTTGACCGTGGTGCGGCGCTCCTCGTCCATGATGCCGACCTTGAGGGTGTTGCGCGGCACGCCGATGACGTCCTCGATGCGGCCGAACAGCTCGTTGGTGAAGGCGACCTCGTCGGGGCCGTGCATCTTCGGCTTCACGATGTAGACCGAGCCGGTGCGGCTGTTCTTCAGCTCGGTGTCGCCGTTGAGCGAGTGCTTGGCGATCAGCGAGGTGATCAGGCCGTCCATGATGCCCTCGGGCACCTCGTTGCCCTCGGCGTCGAGGATGGCGTCGGAGGTCATCAGGTGGCCGACGTTGCGCACGAACAGCAGCGAACGGCCGTGCAGCACCAGCTCGGAGCCGTCGAGCGCGGTGTAGACGCGGTCGGGGTTCATGGTGCGGGTGAAGGTCTTGCCGCCCTTGCTGACCTCTTCGGCCAGCGTGCCCTTCATCAGGCCCAGCCAGTTGTGGTAGCAGAGCACCTTGTCCTCGGCGTCCACCGCGGCCACCGAGTCCTCGAAGTCCATGATCGTGGTGACCGCGGACTCCAGCACGACGTCCTTGATGCCGGCGCTGTCGGTGCTGCCGATCGGCGATTCGGGGTCGATCTGGATCTCGATGTGCAGGCCGTTGTGCTTCAGCAGGATCGAGCTCGGGGACTCCAGGTCGCCCTTGTAGCCGACCAGCTGGGAGGCGTCGGCCAGGCCGATCTCGGTGCCGTCTTCCAGGCCGACCTCGAGCTCACCGTCGACGATCTTGTACGAGGTGGAGCCGATGTGCGAGCCGGTGATCAGGGTGACCGAATCGTCGAGGAAGTTGCGCGCCCACTCGATGACCTTGTCGCCGCGGACCTTGTTGTAGCCCTTGCCCTTCTCCGCGCCGTTCTCCTCGGAGATGGCGTCGGTGCCGTAGAGGGCGTCGTAGAGCGAACCCCAGCGGGCGTTGGCGGCGTTGATCGCGAAGCGCGCGTTCATCACCGGCACCACCAGCTGCGGGCCGGCCGTGGTGGCGATCTCGTCGTCGACGTTCTGGGTGGCGATCTGGAAATCGGCCGGCTCGGGACGCAGGTAGCCGATCTCGGTGAGGAAGTTCTTGTAGGCGGCCTTGTCGTAGTTCGCGCCGGGGTTCTCGCCGTGCCAGGCGTCGAGCTTGCCCTGGATCTCGTCGCGCTCGGCCAGCAGGGCACGGTTACGCGGGGCGAGATCGTTGATCACCTGTTCCGCACCGGCCCAGAACGCGGCGGAATCCACGCCGGTACCCGGAAGCGCCTCGTTCTCTACGAACTCGTGGAGAACGCGTGCCACCTGTAGCCCGCCGACCTGAATCCGCTCTGTCATCTAAGCCTCACTTGTCGAGAAACGAGTAGGAAAAGTCGCAGCCATGTTACCCGTCGGTAGTGCTACGACCGTGCGTCGGGGTCAACACCGGCACCGGCCGGTATGTTCCGCCGCCACCCGACCCTACCGGGCGTTTTACCACTCGCCGACGAGGAGCCGGTGCTCCCGGCGACCCTTGCCGCGGTATGCGGCGGTGGATAGTGTGCTCTACGGAACACCCGCGATCCACGGCGATCCGCCGCGGCAGCGCAGATGCCGACGAAAGGCCGACCATGGCTTGGGATTTCGAGACCGATCCGGAGTACCAGGCGAAACTGGACTGGGCCGCGGAGTTCGTCCGCACCGAAGTCGAGCCACTGGACCTGCTCTACCCGAACCCTTACGACCGCGCCGACACCGAGGCGATGGCGTTGATGCGCCCGTTGAAGGAGAAGGTGAAGCAGCAGGGGCTGTGGGCCTGCCACCTCGACCCTGAGCTGGGCGGTCCAGGGTTCGGCCAGATGAAGCTCGCACTTCTCAACGAGGTGCTCGGCACCTCGGTCTGGGCGCCGTCGGTGTTCGGATGCCAGGCCCCCGATTCCGGCAACGCGGAGATCCTCGCCCACTACGGCACCGAGGAGCAGAAGAGGCAGTACCTCGAACCGCTGCTGGCGGGCGAGATCGGCTCCTGTTACGTGATGACCGAACCCACCGGCGGTTCTGATCCCACGTTGTTCAAGACCCGCGCGGTACGCGACGGCGACCACTGGGTGATCAACGGCGAGAAGTGGTTCAACTCCAACGCCCAATTCGCCGCGTTCCACATCGTCATGGTGGTGACGAACCCGGATGTCAGCCCGTACCAGGGCATGTCGATGTTCATCGTGCCCGCGGACACACCCGGCCTCGAGATCGTCAAGAACTTCCACGTGCACGGGTTCAGCGAGCACGAGGGTCACCTGCGGTTCACCGATGTCCGCGTACCCGCCGATCATCTGCTCGGTGCCGAGGGACAGGGTTTCATCGTGGCACAGACCAGGCTCGGCGGCGGGCGGGTGCATCACGCGATGCGCACAGTCGCCTTGGTGCGCAAGGCCTTCGACATGATGTGCGAACGCGCGGTCTCGCGTCCGATGCGCCAGGGCCGCCCGCTGGGCAGCTTGCAGATGACCCAGGAACGGATCGCCGACAGCTGGATCGAGATGGAGCAGTTTCGGCTGCTGGTGCTGCGCACCGCTTGGCGCATCGATAAGGAGCAGGACTATCTGAAGGTGCGCAAGGACATCGCCGCGATCAAGGTGGCGATGCCGAGGGTGATGCACGATATCGCCCAGCGCGCGCTGCATCTGCACGGCGCGATCGGCGTCAGCCAGGATCTGCCGTTCGTCGACATGATGAACTACGCCGAGGTGATGGGCCTGGCCGACGGTCCGACCGAGGTGCACAAGATCACCCTCGCCAAAGAGGTGCTGAAGAACTACGCGCCCGGCGACCCGGTGTATCCATCGGGGTACCGGCCGGCGCTGCGTGAGCAGGCCCGCGAGCACATCGCCCAGCGGCTGGAACACATCGTCGGCAATCTCTGACCCGCCGGCGCCATCGCGCCTGGTCGGCAGGGGTTTCGCCCCGGGCGCGCGACCTGCCCGGACACCGGGCGATCGAACCAGGTGCGACGCACGCTCGTAGCTTCGTCCATGACTGTCACCACAGACCTCCTCGAAACCACCGACTGGATCGCCCGAGCCCGCGAGATCGGCGAAACACTGCGCCCCGGCGTCGCCGAACGCGACCGCAGCGGCCTGCTGGCCACCGAGGCGTTCGATCGACTACGCGCCGCCGGTCTCACCGCGGCGCTGGTCCCGGGCGAATTCGGTGGCGGCGGCGCCGGCCACCGCGAGATGGGCGCGATCCTGCGCGAGCTCGGCCGCCACGATCCCTCGACCGCCGTCGCGTTCGCGATGCATTCGCATCTGGTGGCCGCGCAGGTGTGGCGGCACAAGCACGGGATGGACGCGAGCGCGGTGTTCGGCAAGGTGGTGTCGGGTGCGATCCTGGTGAGCACCGGGGCCTCGGACTGGGTGGGTTCCAATGGCGGCGCCGAGCGCGTCGACGGTGGTTACCTGGTCAGCGCACGGAAGGCCCCCGCCAGCGGCTGCGAGGTCGGCACGATCGCGGTGACCAGTATCCGCTGGGACAGCGCGCCCGACGGACCGCAGGTGCTGCACTGCGCGATCCCGATGAACGCGCCCGGTGTGCGGATCGAACAGACCTGGGACACCCTCGGGCTACGGGCCAGCGGCTCGCACACCCTCGTCTTCGACGAGGTGTTCGTCCCGGACGCCGCCGTGGCGATGATCCGGCCCGCCGACACCTGGCCGCCGATCCTCGACACCGTGATCGGCGCCGCGATGCCGCTGGTCATGTCGGCCTATCTCGGCATCGCCGACGCCGCCGTCGAGCTGACGGTCGCGCAGGTTTCCGGCCGGGCCGACCCGCACACGCTGCAACTGGCCGGGGAGATGATGAACGCCCACACCACCGCCGAGGACCTCATCGAGGCGATGTTCACCGCATCGCAGAACCTGGGATTCGCCGCCACCGATCAGTACGCGGCCCGGATCCTCAGCCGTAAGACGGTGGCCGCGACCGCCTTGATCGACACGGTGCGCCTGGCCATCGAGACCGTCGGCGGGGTCGGCTACTCGCGCACCTGCGAGCTGGAGATGTACTACCGCGACATCCACGGCTGCCTGTTCCATCCGCTGCCCCGCGCCAAGCAGACCCGGTTCACCGGGCGCGTGCTGCTCGGGCACGGCCCGATGGGATGACACCCGATTCGGGCGGGTCCCCCCGCCCCGGTGGAGTTGAATGGTGGCAGAGCCCGTCCTCGCAGCGGAGCGGACAGACACCGAGGAGATGGCCGTGAAACGACTCGCCCGTTCGCCACTGACCTGGATGCTGACGCTGATCGTGGTCACCGGCATCGGCATCGGGCTCGCGTATTTCCAGCCCTGGCGGTTGTTCACCGACACCACGGTCGACGAAGCGGCTCCGACCGTCAGCGTGCCGGTCACCCCCGGTGCGCCGCCCGCCGAGCCCCGGGTGCTCGCCCGCGGCGCACTCATCTCCCATGAGCACGACACCTCAGGGACCGTGGTCGTGCTCGGCCTGCCCGATGGCAGCCGGGTACTGCGGCTGGAGAATCTGGACACCTCCGACGGCCCCGACCTGCACGTGTGGCTGTCGGACGCGCCGGTGCTGTCCGGTCGAGACGGGTGGGGCGTCTTCGACGACGGCGCCTACCGCGACCTGGGCAAATTGCGTGGCAACAAGGGCAATCAGAACTACCCCCTCCCGGCCGAGGTCGATCTGGCCCAGCTGACCAGCGTGTCCATCTGGTGCGACCGGTTCAACGTCTCCTTCGGCGCGGCACTGCTGCAACAGGCGTGAGGTACGGCCGCCGCGCGTGACCGGGCGGCCGAAAAATGGCCCGACAACACCACATCCGGTGTGCCACCATGATCTCCACGCCGATCGACCGCATCCGGCGGTGATCGACGAGAACTCAGGAGAGGAGGTGGCTTTGTACTCGACGCAGAAACCCGTGCGACTGTGCGCTCCGGTCGTACTCGCCCAGCCGCGGCTCATGCCCGGCATCGCGAGCGCGGAACTCGAGTCCGGCCGCCTCCAGGACGGCCGCTGACCCCGAGCCCCTGCTCCCCTCTTCGCTGTTCGACCTTCCTTCTCGCTCTGCCGAAACATGGTGATTCCCATGCCGATACGCCATGCCACCACCGTGGTGGCCCCGTCTGCCGACAACTGGATACACACCCCGGTGCTGGTGCTCAACGCCAGCTACGAGGCGATCGACGAGATCACCGCCGACCGCGCGGTGGTGCTGTTGCTCAGCGGCGCCGCCGAGTCGATCGCCGAGCGGGAGCCGCGTTTCCCGATTCGCTCCAATCATGTGGAAATCGTTCTGCCCGAAACGATTCGGCTGTTGCGCTACGTCTACCTCGACCATGTGACCCAGGTGCGCGACGAGAGCCGGGCCACCCTGGCCGGTGTCCTGCGCCGCGACAAGCACCGCTGCGGGTACTGCGCGGGGTGGGCGCGCACCGTCGACCACATCCGTCCGCGCAGCCGGGGTGGGCCCAACTCCTGGGCCAACCTCATCGCCTGCTGCGCGCCGTGCAACACCAGCAAGGCCGACCGCACCCCGGAGGAGGCGGGAATGCGGCTGCTGTGGGAGCCGAAGGCACCCGATCCGCTGGCCAAGCGGCAGCGCCACATCTGGAAGCAGCTCGCCGCCACCACCTGACGAGATCCGCAGAAAGGAGAGGATCGCCATGACCGTCACCACCTTGACCGACCTGCTCCCGCTGTCGGACAGCCGGGAGTGGCACCGCGCCGCCTGCCGTGGTGACCCCAACCATGAGGCGTGGTTCCCGTATCCGTCGCAGGATTTCGCCTACGCCCGCGAGGTCTGCGGGGGCTGCCCGATCCGCCTGGCCTGCGGCGATTTCGCCGAGCGCACCGGACAGTCCGGTGTGTGGGGTGGGCACGAATTCGATCGCGGGCGGGTGATCCGCGAATGATCCGGAGCTGTGGCCCGTCGTCGTCCACCGGCGGCGGGCCACAGCCCGGGTGTGGCGGCCCACACACGCATACACTCGTGCCCCGTGGGTACACATCGCAGCCATTCCAGGTCACGGGGCATCAGCAAAGGTCCGGTTATCGCCGTGGTGGCTGTGCTGTTACTCGTCGGCGCGGTGTTCGGCTGGTTCCAGTTACGCGACCGCTCGAGCAGCGACAGCAGTGCGGCGGCCGCGGAATGCGTGGAGGGCGATACCGTCCTCAATGTGACCGTGGACCCGTCGCTCGAGGCGCCGGTACGCGCGATCGCCGATCGGTACAACGCCACCGAGCCGATCGTCGGCGATCACTGTGTAACGGTGGCGGTGCAGGGCAGGCCGGCCTCGGCGGTGGTCGCGACGTTCACCGCGAACGCCCCGTGGGATCCCGCGCTCGGCCCGCAGCCCGCGCTGTGGATCCCCGAGTCGATGCGCCAGATCGAATCGGTGCGGGTGCCCGGGCTCATTCAGGGCACGCCCGCGTCTGTAGCCGTCAGTCCGATCGCCTTGGCGGTCCCCGGTGAACTCGGCGCGGCCTTGCAGCGTGCGGGCATCACCTGGGCGGATCTGCCTCGCCTGCAACGCAGCTCACTCGACGAGCTGCAATTGCCGTGGGGTGGGCTCGCAATGGCGATGCCGCCTGGTGATGCCACGCTGGCCGCCGCGACGGCCGTCGCCTCCGGGGTGTCGGGGGCGGAGCCGCTCACCGAGGAGGCCGCACGGTCGGGTCAGGTGGTCGCGGCCGTGTCCGCTCTGGCCACCAGCGCACCGGAGGTTGCCGACACCCGCACCGCGCTCGGCGCGCTCACCTCCGCTCCACCGGCGGCCGCCGCCCTGCACGCGGTCGCCGCTACCGAGCAGCAAATCAACGCGCACGGCGGGCTCACCGCCTTCGTTCCCGCCGGCGCCGCGCCCGTCGCCGACTATCCGGCGGCGTTGATGACCGGTCATTGGGTCGACACCACCCAGAACATGGCCGCGGGCGTCTTCGCCGACTATCTGCGCGCTCCGCAGCAGGCGGCCGTGTTCGCCGCCGCGGGGTTCGGCCCCGCGCCCGCCGCCACCGCTGCGGTACCCACGCGTGCCGCGCTGGACAAGATCGGTGCCACACTCGCCGATCCGGTGCTCGGCGTCTCGGCGACCGTGCTGCTCGATGTGTCCGCGTCGATGGCGGGCAGCGATGGATCCTCCACTCGGCTCACCAATACCCTCGGCGCATTGCGCTCCACCATGAACGTCATGCCGCCCGACTTCGGCCTCGGTGTCTGGACTTTCGGCAAGAACCTGGACGGGAACACGCCTTATCGAGTGCAGGCGGCGACCGCACCGCTGGCCGCCGAACACCGCACCGAGGTCACCCGATCGCTGAACGCCATCCGGCCCTCCGATCTTCGGGCCGATCAGTGCTATCCCGCGCTGCTGGCCGCGTACCGTGCCGCCGTCTCCGGATACACCACCGGCCGCACCAATTCGGTGCTGCTGATCACCGATGGCCCGGAAGACGATTCGGCACTCACCGGCGCGCAGCTACTCGCCGATCTCACAGCCGCAGGCGATCCGGCCACCCCGGTGCGGGTGGATGTGATCGTCATCGGCGGCGAGGGCACCGACACCCTGCGTACGGTCACCGAGCGCACCGGCGGAACTTACACCCGCGTCCCGACGTCCAATGACATCAGCTTCGGCACGGCGATGGTGCAGGCTCTCACGACGACGTAGCGGTTCACCCTCCGGTGCCCGCCTCGGCCCGACCGATCCCGATCGACACCGGAACACCGCCCGCTGCGAACATACGGCCGTCACTGCCGCGCAGGTCGGTTCGCAGCGGCGGCATGCCCGGACCTTGCCAACGTCCGGGTTCGCTCGTCATTTCGAAAGGCCGATCGGCAGCCGCGCCAAACCGCCCGATTCCATTGCCACCGTGATGATTCCGTCCGGTCCGGAGACCAGCCCATGCGGTTCGGCGCCAGGCAGGTCCACGCTGCTGATCTTGCCGTCCGTGGTGATCCGGCCCAGCCGGCCCGAGCCCCATTCGGTGAACCACAGCGCCTGATCGGGGCCGGTGGTGATGGCGTGTGGACGCGCGGCTCGATCGGCCAGGGCGAACTCCTCGATGGCGCCGTCGGTGCTGATGCGGCCGATCTGACCCGCGCCGATTTCCACGAACCACAGCGCGTGGTCGGGGCCTGCCGTGATGCCGACCGGGTTCGCCGCCTCGGTGGGCAGCGGGTAGACGGTGATCTCGCCCGCGGTGGTGCAGCGGCCGATCGCGTTGGCCTGATTGAGAGTGAACCACAGTGCCCCATCAGGTCCCGCGACGATCATCGACGGCATGCCCTGCACCGGAAAGCGGGCGATCTCGCCGTCGGCGCCGAGTCTGGCGATATGTCCGGATTGCAGTTCGGTGAACCACAGCGCCTTGTCCGGGCCGACGCACAGACCGTACGGCGCGTCGGCGTCGATGCTGGTCCGTTCGCCGTCGGCGGTGATCCGCCCGATCCGATTGCCGCGGAATTCGGTGAACCACATCGCCGCGTCCGGGCCTTCGATGATGATGGTCGGCTGCCCGTCGGCGGGATCGAGGCCGAAGGTGTCGACCACGCCGTCGCGGTAGCGGCCGATGGCACCGGTTGTCGCCATGGAGAACCAGATCGTGCCGTCGGAGGCGATCGTGACCCCGTAGGGCGCGCCGGGTACGTCGATCGTCTGGATAGTGTCGGTCAAACTTGCGGGTTCCCTTCTCGATCGTCCTCGTCACGCCTGTCCGTAGCCGCCGTGCCGATTCCAATCACAACTTGTGTAGCCTTAAGCTAGTGGAATTGAGACACTAACGCAATAGGAGTTGTCTTTGGAGGTCAAGAAGCGGCCGGGCGGGCGCAGTGCACGTGTCCGCGATGCCGTGCGCGCGGCGACCATCGCCGAACTGGCCGAGCACGGCTATCCAGGCCTGACCATGGAGAACGTCGCCAAACGGTCCGGCGTGCACAAAACCACCGTCTACCGGCGCTGGACCAACCCGGAAGGGCTCATCGCCGATGCGCTCGACCTCGCCGCCACCGAACCGTGGCCGATCCCGGACACCGGCAGCATCGAGGGCGATCTGCGCGCCATCGTCGAACTGGTACGCACCGGCTTCGCCGACCCGCAGGCGGGCCCGATCTCCACCGCGTTCATTACCGCTGCCATGCAGAACCCTTCGGCGGCAACAGCGCTGAACGCCTTCTTCACCGCACGTCATCAACAGTCCGCGCGGGTGATCGAGCGCGCTGTCGGCCGCGGCGAACTGCCTGCGACCGTCGATGCGCACGCGGTGATCCGGTTCGCTGTCGCCCCGATCTACTACCGGCTGTTCGTCTCACACGAACCGGTCACCGTCGCCGATAGCGAAGCCGCCGCGCGTGCCGCCATCGCTGCTGCCCGCGCCGGCGCGCTCTGAGACCACCGGGCCGTACGTTCTCCGGTCGGGGGCGCTTCCCGGCTCTGCGTCGCAGCCCTGATCTCGACAATGTGGGTGCACCACAACAGGATTCCCGCGTCGCCACGGCATGACCCGTGGCGGCGGTCGCGCATTCGTCAGTCGGTGTAGGCGTCCAGCGGCGGGCAGGAGCACACCAGATTGCGGTCGCCGAAGGCGCCATCGATACGGCGCACCGGCGGCCATACCTTGGCGCGGGCGTGGCCGAGACCGCGCGGATACACCGCGATTTCACGACTGTAGGGGTGCTCCCACTCCCCGACCAGGCTCGCGGCGGTATGCGGCGCACCGCGCAGCGGGTTGTCGGTGACCGGCCAGACACCGGCGCCGACCTGATCGATCTCACGACGGATGGAGATCATCGCCTCGATGAAATCGTCGAGCTCCGCGAGATCTTCACTCTCGGTGGGCTCGACCATCAGGGTGCCCGCCACCGGGAAGCTCATCGTCGGCGCGTGGAAACCGTAGTCGGCCAACCGCTTTGCCACATCATCGACGGTGACGCCGGTCTGCTTGGTGATCTCGCGCAGATCGAGAATGCACTCGTGGGCGACCATGCCGTTCTCGCCGGTGTAGAGCACCGGGAAGTAGTCGTTCAACCGGCGGGCGATGTAGTTGGCCGACGCGATCGCCGACAACGTCGCCCGGCGCAGGCCGTCGGCGCCCATCATCCGGATGTAGGCCCAGGTGATGGGCAGAATCGAGGCCGAACCGTATTTCGCCGCCGACACCGCGTGCGAACCGGGCTCCAGCGGATCGCCGGGCAGATACTGCGCCAGATGCGAACGCACCGCCACCGGTCCGACGCCCGGACCGCCGCCGCCGTGCGGGATGCAGAAGGTCTTGTGCAGATTCAGATGGCTGACGTCGCCGCCGAACCGGCCCGGCCGCGCCAGGCCCACCAGCGCGTTCAGGTTCGCACCGTCGATGTAGACCTGCCCGCCCGCCTCGTGCACCAGCGCGCACAGTTCGGCGACCTCGTGCTCGTACACGCCGTGCGTCGACGGATAGGTGATCATGATGCAGGCCAGCCGGTCGGCGTGATCGGCGATCTTGGCGCGCAGATCGTCCAGGTCGACGTCGCCGTTGTCGCGGCAGGCCACCACCTCGACCCGCAGCCCCGCCATGGCCGCCGACGCCGCGTTCGTGCCGTGCGCGCTGGACGGGATCAGGCAGGTGTCACGGTGAGTGTCGCCGCGATCGAGGTGATAGCGGCGAATCGCCAGCAGACCCGCGTACTCGCCCTGGCTGCCCGCGTTGGGTTGCAGGCTCACCGAGTCGTAGCCGGTGATCGACGACAGCCAGCCCTCCAGATCGGCGATCAGCCGCAGCAGGCCGGGGGCGTCCTCGACCGGCGCGTACGGATGCACCCGCGCGAATCCGGGCCAGGTGATCGCCTCCATCTCGGCGGTCGCGTTCAGCTTCATGGTGCAGGAACCGAGCGGAATCATGCTGCGGTCCAAGGCGATGTCTTTGTCGGCGAGCCGGCGCAGATAGCGCAGCATCGCGGTTTCGGTGCGGTAGCTGGTGAACGCGGGATGAGTCAGGAACTCCGAGGTGCGGTTCTCGATCGACACCGGCTCGCCACCCGGCTGCTCCGAAGGCAGTGCGGTACCGAAGGATTCGAGCACCGCAGCCACGTGGGCCTCGGTGGTCGCCTCGTCGCAGGCGATGCCGACATGATCGGCATCCACCAGCCGCAGGTTGATGCCACGCGACTTCGCCTTGCCCACAACGGCTTCCGCACCGCCGGGCACATGCGCGAGCACGGTGTCGAAGAACCGCTCGTGCACCACGGCGCCGTCGAGACCGACGGCGATCGCGGCCGCATGTCCGTGCACACGTCGCGCGATCGCGCGCAGGCCGTCCGCACCGTGATAGCTGGCGTACATGGCGGCGACGATGGCCAGCAGCACCTGGGCGGTACAGATATTGGAGGTGGCCTTCTCCCGCCGGATGTGCTGCTCGCGCGTCTGCAGGGCCAGCCGGTAGGCGGGCGCGCCATCGGCGTCGACCGACACACCCACCAGCCGGCCGGGCAGCTGCCTGGCGTGCTTGGTGTGCACCGACAGATAGCCGGCGTGCGGGCCGCCGAAGCCCATCGGGACGCCGAAACGCTGGGTGGTGCCGAAGCAGGCATCGGCGCCCTGCTCGCCCGGCGGCGTGATCAAGGTCAGTGCCAGCAGATCCGCTCCGACGGCGACCAGTGCGCCCCGCTCGTGTGCGGCCTCGATGATCGGCGCCATGTCCACGATCCGGCCCGAGGCGCCGGGAACCTGGGTGAGCACCCCGAAGAATTCACCGTCGGGCAGCTGTCCGGAGGCCAGGTCGGCTTCCACGATCTCGATGCCCAGCGGCTCGGCGCGGGTGTAGAGGATGGTGCGGGTCTGCGGGAACAGGTCGGCGTCGATGAGCAGGCGCGGGGAGGCCGACTTGTTGGCGCGGCGCAGCAACGTCATCGCCTCGGCGGCGGCGGTGGCCTCGTCCAGCATGGACGCGTTGGCGACCTCCATGCCGGTCAGGTCCGAAACCATGGTCTGGAAGTTGAGCAGGGCCTCGAGCCTGCCCTGGCTGATCTCGGGCTGATAGGGGGTGTAGGCGGTGTACCAGGCCGGGTTCTCCAGCAGATTGCGCACCAGCACCGGCGGCGTCAGCGTGTCGTAGTAGCCGAGCCCGATCATCGAGGTCGCCACCGTGTTGGACTGCGCGAGCGCGGCCAGCTCGGCCAGCACTTCGTGCTCACTGGCGGCCGGCGGCAGCCCGGACAGGGCGGAGCCATCGAGGATCCCGGCGGGAATCGCGGCGGCGGCCAGATCATCGAGCGAATCGACGCCGACGACGGGCAACATCCGGTCGAGTTCGGCGCTGTCGGGTCCGATGTGGCGGTCGGCGAAGGTGCGTCTCACGGCTAACTCCCAGGTCGGGCGGGTCGACCCAGTGGTCGACGGGTTCCAGCCCTCCCCCTCTGTCGTGGCGCCTGAGAGATTCGGTGGCGACGACCGGACGGCCGTGCCCCCTTTCCCCATGGGCGGGCAGCCCGCAGCCACCGCTTTCCAGAGGCGCCGAAGCCCGTACGGTCCCTGTTGCCTGAGAGATTGACGGGGAGGTGCTGCTCCTTCGGCGCCCGGACTCGAGGCCCGGAACTCTCCCGCACGGCGGCGACGCCCTGTCATTTTAGGCCGCAGCTGCAGAACAGCCGGTTTTCGGCCCCCCGGATGGCTCGGGTGTCGGCGGCCGCGACTCGCGCCTGCGGCACGCACGCTGCGGCCACCGAAACCCGAACCGGGCAGAAACCACGCGGTCTACCTGGCGGTTTCCGGTCACGAAGAGAGCTGCGGCCATAGCAGGGCACACGCGAGTGTGATCTTGATGTGTGCTCGAGAACACGGTGGTCCCGGCGCATCCCCGGCGTCGGGACCATCGTTTCGGCACAGTCGGCGGCCCGACCGTGCGCGGGTGTGACCGGACGGGAACTAGCCCGTCTTACGGTTCATCCGTGCTTTTCGGCGGTAGGCGAGCTCGTCTTCGGGTCGGTCGCTGGCCGCGGTGGCGCGTTCGGCCGGGAAGTTGGCGATCGCGCCGGTCAACTCACGCATGGCACCGCTGACGGCGATACCGAAGACGCCCTGCCCGCCCTGCAGTAAATCGACGACCTCCTCGGGTGAGGTGCACTCGTAGACCGAGGTGCCGTCGGAGAACAGGGTGATGCCCGCCAGATCCTGTACGCCGCGGCTGCGCAGGTGGTCGACCGCGATGCGGATGTTCTGCAGCGAGATGCCCGCGTCCAATAGTCGCTTGACGATCTTGAGGACCAGGATGTCCTTGAACGAGTACAGCCGCTGACTCCCCGAGCCGGCCGCCCCGCGGATCGACGGGACGACCAGACCCGTGCGCGCCCAGTAATCGAGCTGCCGGTAGGTGATACCGGCCACCTGGCATGCGCTCGGCACGCGGTAGCCCACCAGGTCGTCGGGCACCGAGTCGTCCGGGAACAGTCCTGGCTGTACCTCGTCCTGGTAATGCTCTGCCACTGACCACTCCCTTGTTCCGCCGACGCGTTCTCAGCCTCATCGATGACCCGGCTCCGTCACGGCCCACGAATCGAGCACCGGTACCCCGGCGCGATCCTGCCGAAACGGACGTGGCCCAACTATCGAGATTACTCTTCTCGATTGTCTCGGGAGCGGTCTCGTCCGACCAAACGCGACGCGCGGTAAGAGTCTCGACCTGTACTTAAGGTCTAAAAAATAGTTTTCGCGCTCAGCTGTCGGTGGCCTTGAAATCGTCGGGCGAGACCGACTCGAGGAACTCCTTGAACTTCTCCACCTCGTCCTCGCGCTCGTCCGGCATCACCAGACCCGCCTCGTCGAGCACCGCTTCCTCGGCAAAGATCGGGCAGCCCACGCGCAAGGCGATCGCCACCGAATCCGACGGACGTGCGGAGATGCGCAGATCGTTGTCGAAGACCAGATCCGCGTAGAAGGTGCCCTCCTGCAGATCGACGATCCTGACCTCTTTCAAGGTGTGCCCGAGATCGGTGATCAAGATCTTGATCAGGTCGTGGGTGAGCGGGCGGATAGGGGTGACGCCCTCCTGCTCCAGCACGATGGCGGTCGCCTCCGCCTGCCCGATCCAGATCGGCAGATACCGGTCACCGGATGCCTCCCGGAGCAACAGCACGGGCTGGTTCTGTGGCTGCTCGACACGGATGCCGATCACGCGCATTTCGCTCATCGCACTGCCTCCCAATACTCGCCGACAGCCCGCCGTGTCCCTACCCGAGCTCGCCGTAACACGAGTCTAAGCGAATTCCCGACGGTGCCGCGATGGCTGAGTTCACGGCGTTGCGCGGTCGTCGAGCACCGCTGCGGACCCTCTCGAACGCCGCGCGATCAGTTGCCGAGCGAGGCCCGGACCGAGGCCTTCACCAGGCTGGTGTGCAGGGTCAGCGACAACGCCGCCAGCTCACGCACGGTCTCCTCCGCACGGGCGCGCGCACCGGCGTCGCGGCTCTTGGCGATGGGGGCCGCGATCTGGGCGACCAGGGCCGCCTCCCGGTCGGCGGCGAGTTTGAACGCCCGCAGATGCCGTGCCTCCAAACCGAACTCCGACATCGCGCGAGCGGTTTTGGCCAGCGTCACCGCGTCGGCGTCGAAGAAACCGGCGGCGCCGGGGGTGATCAGATTGGCCCGGATCAGGTCGTTGAGGAATTTCTCGTCGATACCGGCCTGCTCGAGCAGATCGGCGCGGGTGAGCCGGACCTCGTGGTCGAAGCGCAGCTCATCCGGGGAGATCTCGCCGGGAACCACGCCGAGCCTGCGCGGGGCCGCGGCCCGCTCCCCCGCGGCACGCTCGCCCTCGCCGGCGGCACGTTCGGGTTCGGTGCGCACGGAGTGCGCCCGGGCGCGGGCTTCCCGCACACCGAGCGTCGCCGCACCACTGTCGATCGCTTCGAGCTGTTCCTTGATCACCTTCAGCGGCAGGTACTGATCCCGCTGCGCGGTGAGCACGAAACGCAACCGCTCGCAGTCGGCCACCGAGAATCTGCGGTAGCCCGAGGGCGTGCGTTCGGGCCGGATCAGCCCCTCCGCCTCCAGGAAACGGATCTTGGAGATGGTGATGTCGGGGAAATCCGGCCGCAGCAGGTCGAGCACGGAGCCGATCGACATGCCTCCGCGAGCCCACTGCGCCGCGCCCGTCATGACATCGAGTCTTTCATGTGAGAGCGCCGATCACGTGTACCGGCGCACCGCCTGTCACAAGCTGCCCGCACCCGCCGCCGAATCGGTGGTCTGGGCGCGCGGACCGGTGAGGAATACCAGCCGGAACTTGCCGATCTGGACCTCGTCACCGTTCTGCAGCTCGGAGGAATCCACCGGCTCCCGGTTGACGTAGGTGCCGTTGAGGCTGCCCACATCGACCACCTGGAAGGAATCCTCGTCCTGACGGAACTCGGCATGACGGCGACTGACGGTCACGTCGTCGAGGAAGATGTCGCTGTCGGGGTGACGTCCGGCCGAAGTGGTCGGCTGGTCCAGCAGGAACCGCGAGCCCGCGTTCGGACCGCGCTTGACCACCAGCAGGGCCGCGCCGACGGGCAGTCCCTCGACACCCTGGACCGGCTGTTCGCCGGTCGCCTCTCCGGAGCGTGACGCGTCGACCTCGTTCAGGAAATCCGCGCGGAAGACCGACGTCGTCTCGGCCGCGGTCTCCCCGTAACCCGGGTCTTTGTTCTCGCTCACCGTTTCTCTCCTCCTCGAACCTGATAAGGCAGTTGCTGCCTCGACCGCCGCGACCTCGAGTCGCGGCCGCACAACCCACCAGCGGCCGGCAGCACATCCGTTGGCATTGACCGTACCCTGCCGGGGCGGACCCGTGCAGGGAGAACTGGGAAGGCCGGGTCAGCCCCCGATAACTCCTTGATAACCTGCGGCATCGAGCAGTTCACCGAGTGCGGTGTCCAGCGCCGCGGCATCGCTCACCTCGAGCTCGAACAGCCACCCCGAACCGTAGGGGTCGGTGTTCAAGGTCTCCGGTGCGTTCTCCAATTCCTGGTTCGCCCCAACAACTTTCGCGTTCAGGGGAGCATAGATGTCGGAGACGCTCTTGGTCGATTCGACCTCCGCGATGCTCTCACCGGCCGCGACATCGACGTCGACGGCAGGCAACTGAACGAACACGACGTCACCGAGCTGGGACTGGGCGTAGTCGGTGATGCCGACCCGGACCCTGGAGGGGCCGATCCGACGCACCCACTCGTGCTCTTCGGTGTAGCGCAGGTCCTCGGGCGTCTGGGTCACAAGGCATCCTTTCGTTGTGCACGGTGCACGCAACTCTATAGCGAGCGCCGGTCCGAGCGTGGATCAGTGGTCGGTCCTGCGCGGTATCGCCCGTGCTACGGCGATGGCCTTACCGGTGTAGAGCACGCCGGTCCAGACGTAGACCGCGGTGCCCCAGACCAGTAGTGCCCCACCGAAGGCCCGGCCGAAACCATCGCCCGGCCAGTCCATCTGCCCGGCCAGCAGCCAGGGCAGCGCCGACATCAGCGCGAAGGTGGCGGCCTTGCCCAGATAGATGACCTCGGGCGGATCCAGATCGCGGCGCCGGTACACCGACAGGGTCAGGGTCAGGATCAGGTCGCGGCCGATCAGCAGCGCCGCCACCCACCAGGGGATCAGCCCGCGGATCACGAAGGCGGCCAGGGTGGTCACCAGATACAGCCGGTCGACGAACGGATCGAGCAGGGCGCCCAGCTTCGAGGACTGGTCGAGCAGCCGGGCCAGTTTGCCGTCGAGGAAGTCGGTGACGCCGCTGACGACGAGCAGCGCGAAGGCCCAGCCGTCGGCATGCTCGACCAGCATCAGCCACAGGAACACCGGTACGCCGATCAGCCGCAGCACGCTCAGCGCGTTGGGCACGGTCAGGATGCGGTCGGCGAAGACGCCGCCGAACACCTCGCGCTCGGCACCCCGGCCGGATTCGGTCGTCCCCGATTCGCTTGTCACAGCCCCGTGCATACCGCATCGGCGCTCTCACGCGCCATCCGGCCCGCACCTGGGGGGCAGCGCATGGCCCGGTGCGGGGTGCGTGCGGGCTCACTCCCGTACCGGGCACCCGTACGCGGCGCCGGAGTCGGTAGCGTACGCGGTGATGAGCAGTCGAATCGACCTCCGCAGCCACGTCTCCGCCGACGACGTCCGCGCCCGCGGCGCGGCACTGCGCGAACAGGTGCCCTTCAGCGCCCGCGATCGCGAGGCCGCCGCCCCGGATCGCCCCGGCGTGCTCCCGTTCGTGGCGGCGAGCAATGCGGGCCGGTTGGCGCACCTGGTCCCGCTGCGAATCGGACGGATGACCACCTCGCCGTTCACCTTCTATCGCGGTGCGGCCGGTCTGATGGCCGCCGACCTCGCCGCCGGGCCGGTCACCGGGCTCACCGCCCAGCTGTGCGGCGACGCGCACGCCGCCAACTTCGGCCTCTACGGCACCCCGCACGGCGACATCGTCATGGATATCAACGACTTCGACGAGACCGTGGCCGGGCCATGGGAGTGGGACCTGGAGCGGCTGGCGGCGAGCCTGGTGCTGGCCGGGCGCGAGGGCGGCTCCAGCGAGGACGACTGCCGTGATGCCGCGCGAGACGCGGTACGTTCCTACCGTCGCACCATCGCCGCGCTGGCCGAGATGCCGTTCATGGAGTCCTGGACCGCCCTGCCCGACGAATCGATGATCAGCAAGGCCAAGGCCGACGATCTGCTCGACGATTTCAAGAAGGCGGCGAAGAAAGCCCGTAAGAACACCAGCGCCAAGGTGGTCGCCAAATGGACCGAGCACCTCGACGACCACGAAACCGGCATTCGTAAGCAGCGTTTCGTCAACGATCCGCCGATTCTGACCCATGTCGACGAGGCGGTGGCCGAGGCCGCCATCGACGCGCTGGAGAACTACGGGAGCACGCTGCGCGAGTCCAGGCAGGGTTTGCTGGTCCGATTCTCGGTGTCCGACATCGCGTTTCGTATCGTCGGGACGGGCAGCGTCGGCCTGCACAGCTACGTCGCACTGCTGCACGGCAACGACGGCGAAGTGCTGGTGCTGCAGTTGAAGCAGGCCAATCCGTCGGCGTTGACGCCCTTCGTCGCGCCGGCCCCGCCGCGCCACGAGGGTGAGCGAATCGTGCAGGGCGCCAGGCTGGTTCAGGCCGAGACCGACATCCTGCTCGGCTGGACGAGCATGCGGGTGCCCGCGACCGCCGAGGAACCCGAGCGGGAACTGCCGTTCGTGGTGCGCCAATTCCGCAACTTCAAGGGCGCGATCGACCCTGCCGAACTGGATTCGAAGGATCTCGACGATTACGGCAGGCTCGCGGGCGCACTGCTGGCCCGTGCGCACACCCGGTCGCTCGACCCACGCGCCACCGCCGGATATCTCGGCGAGGACGAACGTTTCGAGGAGGCGGTGGCCGATTTCGCGGTGCGCTACGCCGACCGGACCGAAGCCGATCATGCCGAGCTGGTCGCCGCGGTGCGCGCCGGAAAACTTCCCGCGGAGCCCGCGGACGGGTAGCCTTCGGACCGGCGCCACGCCCGTCCGCCCCGGACACAGCGCGGAGCCGCAAATCTCGGGTCGGCGCCGACCCGCCTCGTATCCTGTCCGGTACCGGGTGTCGACGTGAAGGGCGGTCGCCAATGCTCGTGCGAGTGCAGAACAGCGCAGGCACCAATGCCGAACGGGCATTGATCGACTGGTTGCGCACCTGGAAGGACCCCGGTAGCCCACACGGGGTCGCGACCATCAATTGCAGCCTGTTCCATCAGGACACCCTGCATCAGTTCGATGCGGTCATCTGGACGCCGACCAGCTGCGTGGTAATCGAGGCCGAAGCACTGATGGCACGCCAGGAGGGCGTGCTGCAGATCCCGCTCAACGGCGCGTGGACGGTCTCGGGTGAGCCCGCCGTCTGGGAGAACAAGGATCGGCGCACCCCCCTGGAACGCTCCCGCGATCACACCTTCGCGCTCCAGAACTGGCTGGCGGCCCGCGGGCTCGGCCAGCGCGCGGTGCACGGTGTGGCGCTGATCGTGCCGATGCGCGGCGCCCGGATACAGCTCGAACAAGCATGGAGCGACCCGAGTTTCGATGCCATTCTCGGCGACGATCCGGAACGCCTGCGGCACTACTTCGACACCCTGGCCCAGGCCGAGAACCACCTCTGGACCGCCAACGACGTCGCGATCGCCTTCCGCGGGCTCGGCATCCTGCCGTACCTGCCCGCCCCACAGGAGTTGCTCAACGAAGGATTCCTCGGCCCCATCGATATCACGCTGTGGCACGGCGGTCCGGCGCAGGCGCAGGCCGAGGCCTACGCCGAGGAGCTGGCGCAGGCCGAACGCGAGGCCGCCAAGCCCAAGGTGCTGCAGGCGCCCTGGTACAGCCCGTGGAAGCTGTATCCGCCGGAGCGCGGCGACGTCGATTTCGGGCGCGCGTTCATGCGATCCACCCTCGCGGTCGGCATGGTCATCGCCTTCGCCTGGGTGCTGTGGATGGTGATCACCGCCATCCTCACCTACGGTCCGTAGGCGCTTGTCGGCGGCAATGACTATCGTCGTTGCGGTGATCGCAGCACCCGGAACGGGCGAACCCGCGGCGCGTGGACCGGATACCGCACCCGACGCGCCGATGCCCGACCGAACCGGCCCGTGGGGTGCGGCCGCGGTCGCGGGCACGGCCACCGTCGCGATTCCGCTGAGCTTCCCGCCCGACGGCGGGCCGACCGGCCTCGATCAGCGCATCGGCGAACCGATCAGCGCCGCCCTCGATCCCCGGCCGTGGGTCGCCGAGGTGCTGGCGCTGGCGAGCAACACCTGGGTGGTGATCGCGTTGATGCTGGCCGGCGCCGCCTGGTTCGGCTGGCAGCAGCGCTGGTGGCGCGCCGCGAGCATGGTGGCGGTGCCGGAGGTCGCCGCCGGGCTCAATACCTGGGCGCTCAAACCGTTCTGGGGTCGTCCACTGCACGACTATCTCGCCTATCCGAGCGGGCACACCGTGCATCTGGTGGCGGTCGCGACGACGTTTCTGGTGCTGATCGAATCCACCAGGGCGCGGCTGATCATCGCCGGCTGCGCGGTGGTGGCGTGGGTATCGGCGGCTATCGGCATGATCGCCCTCGACTATCACCATGCCACCGACATCATCGGCGGCGCCGGTGCGGCGATCGCGATGTCGGTGCTGCTGTGTTCGGGGATCGCGCAGGTGCAGCGTCGTACGGCGCAGGCCGGGTGACGACCCGCGCTCCGAGCGGGTGCGGCCCGAATCGAATCCGCACCGAGCACACTGCGCAGGACCCACCCGCGCCGAGTGCGTCGTGCCCACCCGGCGCGGCCGAGCCCCCTTACTCGCTCACTGCCGCTCGTAGACGCTCGCGTCGTCGAGCATGGCGGCGCGCAGCATGGATTCGGGCACGCCCATCGCCTCGATGAGCGTCAGCGCGTCCGGGCGCAACCGGTCGACGAGTTCGTTCACTCCGCGCCGCACCGCTTTGCCCCGCTCGACCGACATGAACCTGTGCATGATGAACCACGCCAGGTTCTCTTCGAGGGTGGCGTAGACGAACAGATCGCACACCGTCTCCGCCAAGGCGCGGGCGTCGGGATCCTCGATTCCGCTGATGCCCTCGATGAACGCCTCGAGCACCAGCCGATCGATATGGGCCGAGCCCGCGGCCAGAATATGATCCTGCGCGTTGTTGAACGCCTCGAACGGGCTGGTCTCCTCGGCCCGCGCGCGCAGCCGGTGCGCCGCGGTGCGGACCAGATAGTCCTCGCGGTCGGCGAACAACTGCAACTGGACCGCGCGCTTGGACAGATCGCCCTCGTCGACGGATTCGTCGCCGCGATCACGCAGGGTCTGGATCAGCTGACGCACCCCCGAGCGCTTGCGCACCACATCGCCTGCCATGGTGGCGGCGAAGCGCACCCAGCCCAGCGCGTCGAGATCGCGCACCTCATCGGAGTAGGCGGTCAGCAGTTCCTTGGCGACCAGCTGGGTCAAGACGACGTTGTCACCTTCGAAGGTGGTGAACACATCGGTATCGGCCTTGAGGGTGACCAGGCGGTTCTCGGTGAGGTAGCCGGCGCCGCCGCAGGCTTCGCGGCATTCCTGGATGGCACGGGTGGCGTGCCGGGTCTGGGCCACCTTGAGGCCCGCGGCGCGCTTCTCCAGCGCGCGTTGGGCGCCCGGATCGAGGTCCTGGCCGGTCTGCACCAGATGCATGCGCCGGACCAGGTCGTTCTGCGCGAAGGCCAGCGCGTAGGACCGTGCGATCAGCGGCAGCAGTCTGCGCTGGTGATTGCGGTAGTCCAGCAGAAGAATCTCGCCGCCGTCGTCCGGGTCGCCGAATTGCCGGCGCTTCAGGGCGTAGCGGCCTGCGATGCTCAGCGCCACCCGCGCGCCCGCCGCCGCGGCGCCGCCCACGCTCACGCGGCCGCGCACCAGGGTGCCGAGGGTGGTGAAGAACCGGCGGCTCGGGTTCTCGATCTCGGAGCTGTAGGTGCCGTCCGGCGCGACGTCGGCGTAGCGGTTGAGCAGGTTCTCCCGGGGCACGCGCACGTGGTCGAAGACGATGCGGCCGTTGTCGACGCCGGGCAGCCCGCCCTTGAGCCCACAGTCAGAAGTGGTGACGCCGGGCAGGTCGTTGCCCTGCTCGTCGCGGATCGGCACCAGCAGGCAGTGCACGCCGTGATTGCCCTCGGCGGTGATCAGCTGCGCGAAAACCGCTGCCATGCGGGCGTGTTCGGCCGCGCCGCCGATGTAGTCCTTACGCGCCGACGGGGTCGGGGTGTGCACCACGAATTCCTGGGTGGCCGGATCGTAGGTCGCGGTGGTTTCGAGATTGGCGACGTCGCTGCCGTGGCCGGATTCGGTCATCGCGAAGCAGCCGAGCAGATCCAGCGAGATCAGCCGTTTGATGAAATCGCGATGCCGCTCGGTGCCGAGGTTTTCCACCGCGCCGCCGAACAGGCCCCACTGCACGCCCGATTTCACCCATAGCGACAGGTCGGTGTAGGCCAGCATTTCCAGCCCGACGACGGCCGCGCCCGGCTCACTGGTACCGCCGTTCTCCCGGCGAAAGCCGCGTTCGGCGATACCGAGCCCGGCCAGCGCCCGCATCTGCTCGAGCACCCTGGCCCGTGCGGCGCGGTGGTCGAGTTCGGGGTCGCCGGCGAACCGGTCGCCCGCCAGTTGTTCCCTTGCCTGTTCTCGGACCTCGCCCCACGGTCCGTCCAGGGCTTCACGAAGGTGATCTGCCGTCGATGCGCTGCCGGTAGCCATGACCCGACCATAGCCGCATCCGTCGGCGCCGGGCCGAAAGAACGCGGGGCGAGATCGGTCACCACAGCACGGTTCGCCCCGGCCGCCGGGACGGCGGATACCGCGTCTGCCTGCGGTTGCGGGTATCACGATGCGCGGGCCCGGTCGGGGTGACTACCTTCACGGCTATGGCTATTGGCGCGCCCTCGGGAGGAGACATCGGCGAACCACGCGTCGACGATTTCGCGGCGCGTGGTCCACGACGACGCAGAATTCTGCGGCTGCCCGTGGTGACGCAGGCCGTCGGGCGGCTGGTCGGTGACCGGCAGGCGACCGCCGACACCATCGTCGCCGCGCCGACGCCGCTGCAGCCGATCGACCTCACCGACGACGCCAAGGTCGCCGAGGTGCTCGACCTCGCCGTGCGGATGGGTGAGGTGGTGCTCGCCTCCGGTACCTCGGTCAACGACACCACCACGACCGTCCGGTTCATCGCGGCCACCTACGGTCTGGCGCGCTGCGATGTCGATGTCACCTTCGACGCCATCCGCATCTGGGCCGACCGTGGCCGCTCGCTGCCGCCGGCCAGCAGCATGCGCATCGTGCACTACCGGGGCATGGATTTCACCCGGCTGGCGGCGGTGGACCGATTGACCCGGCGCATCCGCACCCAGATCGTCGACCCCGAAGACGCGCGTGCGGCGCTCGACGCCATCACCTCGGCGCCACACCCCTACCCGCGCTGGGTGGCGACCTTCGGCTGGTCACTGCTCGCCGCCTCGATCGCGGTGCTGCTCGGTGCCGGTGCGCTGGTCGCGGTGATCAGCTTCGCCGCCACGGCGGCGATCGACCGCGTCAACCGGATTCTCAATCGATACGGACTGCCCTTCTTCTTCCAGCACATGGTCGGCGGTGCAATCGCCGCCGCACCCGCGATCGTGCTGGCGACGCTGGCCGAACCGCTCGGCATCGACGTCGACCCGACGCTCATCATCGCGGCGGGTATCACCGTGTTGCTCAGTGGTCTGCAATTGGTCGGTTCGGTGCAGGACGCCATCACCGGCAGCCCGATCACCGCGGCGGCACGCATGCTCGAGGTGGTGATGATGACCGGCGGCATCGTCGCCGGGATCGCGCTGGCGCTGCGGATGGGCCAGATCCTCGGTGCCACATCACCCCCGCTGGATCTCACTCCGGCCCGGGTCTTCACCGATCTGCCTGCCAAACTGCTCGCCGGTGCGGTGGCGGCGCTGGCCTACGCGCTGGCCTGTTACGCCGAGCGCCGGGCACTGGCCGCCGCCGCACTCAGCGGCGCGGTGGGCACCGTCGTCTTCCTGCTGGTTCAGCACGCCGGGTTCGGGCCGGTGGTGTCCTCCGGCGCCGCGGCCACGATCATCGGCCTCGCCGGAGGTCTGATGGCGCGGCGCGCGTTGACCCCGCCGTTGATCGTCGCGGTCGCGGGCATCACCCCGCTGCTGCCGGGCCTCAGCGTCTATCGCGGCCTGTACGGCACGCTCAACGACGAACTGCTGATCGGGGCCAATCAATTGCTGGCCGCCCTCGGTGTCGGGTGTGCGCTGGCCGCCGGTGTCACCCTCGGCGAATGGTTCGACCGGACGGTGGTGCGCCCGCCGGTGCTGCGCCGCTTCGGCAACCTGCGCCGGCCCATCGTCCGGCGCCGTCGCAGGCCCGCCGGACTGCCGCCGTACCTGCGCAAGGAGATCCCGCCCTACCTTCGCAAGCAGAAGTGAGCCCATCGCGGGAATATCGGTGAGCCGGTATCGTCGAAGCGATCGGTCCGCCGCGGCGCGGTCCCGCCACGGCGTGCCCGGGCCCGCGGCCGGCCGCGCAGACGGTTTCAGTGAGGGTGAGGTGGTTTCGGATATGTCGCACGGTCCGAATGTGTCGGAGACCGATCACGCTACCGCGGAGCCGCTGCCGTTCTCGGTGCAGATCCGCAGCGCCACCGCCCGTCAGCACGAAGAGGCGGAGAACTCCTCGTTCATCTCCGACATGCTCGGCGGCGAACTCGGCGTCGAGTCCTACCTGCGCTACACCGGCCAGCTCTGGTTCATCTACCGCGCGCTGGAGGGCCGCTGGGACGCTTTGGCCGATGACCCGATCGCCGGGCCGTTCATCCGTCCCGAGCTGGCTCGCACCGCCGAACTCGAGCGCGACCTCGCCCATCTGGCCGGCCCGCGGTGGCGTGACGGGCTCGAACCGCTGCCTGCCACCGCCGCCTACGCCGCGCGCATCGATGAGTGCGCGCGCGAGTGGCCGGGCGGCTATATCGCCCATCACTACACCCGCTATCTCGGCGACCTGTCCGGTGGCCAGGTCATCCGCGGGACCGCAGAGAAACTGTGGAATCTGCCCCACCGGGGTGATGGTGTGCGGTTCTACGTCTTCGACGGCGTCGGCAACCCGGCCGCGTTCAAACGCGAATACCGGGCGTTGCTGGACCGGATGCCGCTCGACGATCTGGAGCGTCGCCGCGTCCTCGATGAGGGTCAGCGGGCCTTCGCGATGAATACCGCCGTGTTCGAGGAGCTGGCCGAGGAATTCCCTACGCGACGGCCGTCCTGATCCGGTAGGCGACATCTGGTCAAGCGACCGATTGTCCACTCTGGACGCGCGATTCGATTATCTGTCACCCTCGGTTTCATAATCCTTATCTGAAAACTGTTGTAACACACAAAATCCCCGTCGGCGCCGTCGTGACCATTCCCACAACGACTCCGCGCCCATCCGGCTTGCTACCGACGGGTAACCCCGATTACTGTTCCGATCAGTCAGGACGAAGGTGTTCCTACTTTCGGCCCGGCGAAATCTTTCGGGGGGTCGAAATCTTCGATTGTCCGCATTCACCGCTGCATGCCGGACAGCTCTGTGCGACAACGGCTTCGAGTGAACAGCAGGGGTAGACAGTGGTCTCTTTTATTGTGACAGGCGGTACCGGATTTTTGGGTCGTCGTGTCGTGCAAGGAATTCTGGACAATGAACCGGACGCACAGGTGCACGTGCTGGTTCGCCCCGAATCGCTGGCCAAGTTCGCCTCGCTGGCGACTCGCTGGCGCGGCAGCGAACGGCTGCACCCGCTGGTCGGCGACCTGACCGCGGACGGCCTCGGACTCACCGAGCCCGCACCCGCCGCCGATCACATCATCCACCTCGGCGCCGTCTACGATATGACCGCCGACGAGACCACCGCGCACGCGGCGAATGTGCGCGGCACGTATTCGGTTCTGGCACTGGCGAAACAACTCGACGCGGTGCTGCATCACGTTTCTTCGGTGGCGGTGGCCGGTGATCATCGCGGCCAGTTCTTCGAAGAGGATTTCGATCTCGGGCAGCGCCTGACCTCGCCTTACCATCGCACCAAGTTCGCGGCCGAGAAAATGGTGCGCGAATCCCAGGGTGTGCGCTGGCGGGTGTACCGGCCGGCGATCATCGTCGGCGATTCCCGTACCGGCGAAATGGACAAGATCGACGGCCCCTACTACTTCTTTTCCGCCATTGCCGCGCTCGGCGGGCTGCCCGCCGACTTGCCGCTGCCGCTGCCCGATCTCGGCGCGACCAACGTGGTTCCGGTCGACTACGTGGGCGCGGCCATGGTCGAGCTGGTACGCAGGCCGGGCCTGGACGGGCGCACGTTCCACCTGGTGAATCCGCGCCCGCAACCCTTCGGTGAGATCTACGGCGCGCTCGCCGCCGCGGCCGGCGCGCCCTCGGGCGTGGGTCCGCTGCCGGGCAGCCGTCGCGCGTTGAGTGGGCTGTCGCATCTGCCCGGCGTGCCCGCGGTGCGCGATTTCCTGTTGGAACGGGTGGGCATTCCGGCCGCGGTCGCGCCGCACGTGTCGTTCTCGGCGGAGTTCGTCTCCGATTCCACCCGCGCGCTGCTGCGCGGGCTGCCGGTGCCGGAGTTCGACAGCTACGCGGCCCGGCTGTGGGAGTACTGGCGCGCCAACCTCGATCCGGATCGTCACCGGCCCGCCTCCGCCGAGGAGATCTTCACCGGCCGGGTAGTGCTCATCACCGGCGCGTCGTCGGGAATCGGGCTGGCCACCGCGCATGCGGTGGCGCGGCGCGGTGCGACAGTGCTGATGGTGGCGCGTGGCCGCGCGGAGTTGGCGGCCGCGGCGGAGGCGGTGCGTGCCGATGGCGGTGACGCGCACGCCTATCCATGCGATATCACCGATGCCGAGGCCGTCGACACCCTGGTCGCCACGATTCTCGCCGACCACGGCGGGGTCGACTACCTGGTGAACAATGCCGGCCGGTCGATCCGCCGCTCGGTGGTCAATTCCACCGACCGGATGCACGACTTCGAACGGACCATGGCGGTCAACTATTTCGGCGCGGTCCGGCTGATCCTGGCGCTGCTGCCGTCGATGCGCGAGCGCCGCTTCGGCCACATCGTCAACATCTCCTCGATCGCGGTGCAGACGAAGGTGCCGCGGTTCGCCGCCTACGTCGCCAGCAAGTCGGCGCTGGACAATTTCAGTGAGATCGCCGCGGTGGAGAATCGCGATGCGGGCATCACGTTCACCTCGGTGCGGATGCCGTTGGTGCGCACGCCGATGATCGCGCCGACCGATCTCTACCGTTCACTGCCGGTCCCCGACCCTGCGCAGGCCGCGGCTATCGTGGTGCGGGCACTGGTCGAACGCCCCGACCGGATCGACACGCCGGTCGGCACGTTCGCGCAGGCGGTGGAGCTGCTGATGCCGTCGGTCAAGCGCACGATCATGCACCAGGGGTACCGGATCTTCGGTGAATCGAAGGCCGCCGCTGGGGTAGCGCCGCGGCCGGAAGGCCCCGGTGCGGCCACCGCCGATCAGTTCGCCGAGCAGCCGCGCAACCCGTTGACCGCGCTGTCGCCGGTCCTGCTGCCGCTCATGGCCTTGCCGGGTCCGGCGGCGCGGATGGCCAGGGTGGTGCCGGGCCTGCACTGGTAATCCGGCAGCTCAGAGCAGGCGAGCCGCGAAGTCGGCTGCCGCGGCGATGGTGTCGCGGTAGCCGACGTGCGCGTCCGGGTTCATCGCGCCGAGCTCACAGATCGGATCGCCTGGCGCGCAATAACTCCTGGTCCGGGCCGCATAGATGTCGGTGACCGACCATGCGTTGAGCCGCAGCGGATCACCGAACAGCAGCACCGCGGCGATCCGTGGCGCCAGCGCGGGCGGCAGCTGCCGGATTCCCGGCATCAGGGCCATCACTCCGGTGCCCAGCGCCCCGTGCACGACGAGGGCACCCTGTGAGTACCCGGTGACGATGTAGCGCTGTCCCGGACACTGTGCGGAACGGTCGACGAGGTGGCCGACCAGATCGGTGGTGCCCTGGCCGACCGACCCCGGGTCGAGCAGGTCGGCGGGATAACGCACCGGATAGGCCCCGACGCTCACCGGCACCGTCTCGGTCACCGCGGCGTACAGCGGATCGCCCACCACCGCACCGAGATATCCCGGCTCATGGGTGCCGCGGGCGACGACCAGTTCCGCCGCCGCACAGCCGTCTCCCCTGGCCGCAGCACTCCAGCACCCGGTACCGAGCGCGAGCAGAACTGCCGCGAATAATGTTGCCGCAGTACGAATAATGGTCCGACCACACTGTCCGGCCATCGTGATCACCGCCGTTCACACCCGAAAGTGCCTGCCGGGGAGACGGTGTCGGCACACCGGCCCGGCCGTATCCGCGAAGGTACGAACGGTGCCCTACCGGGTCAAGCCGGATGCGCCAACCGATATCGACTCAACGCCCAACCGTGTCCTGATCCGTCACGGAACGAGCACCGCGGCGCCGCGAATCGTCCGTGCGCGAGGTCGCCGAGGGCGCGATCGGCGGCGTCGAGCGGATAGGGGTGGGTGGCCAGGTGGATGCGCTGCCGGCCCGCGGCGGCGAGGAACTCGTGCGCGTCGTCGCGGGCATTGGCGGTGACGGAGCGGATCTCGCGTTCCCGGAACAGATGCCGCTGATAGTTCAGGGCCGGGACATCGCTGAGGTGAATGCCCGCGGACCGCTCCCCATCGGGCCCGGCGTGCGCACTCGCCAGCATCGGCGATACCTGTCGCTGACATGCTGCTCCATCGCACTCCTCGTGCTCGACGACGAGCGGTGTGGACGGTTTCTGCGACGAAGACTACTCCGCTGTGACGACCCGGCCGTCCGATGGGCGTGGTGACGCCGCGGTCAGAAACGAGACGCCAGCACATTCGCGGCTTCCCGCGCGAGACTCATGAGCATGCGGGCCTGACTGCTGATATCGGTGGCGGACCGGTCGGCCCCTACCCGGGTGCTCAGCGACAGAGCCGCGACCGCCATCCCCCGCCTGCGCACCGGCACCGCGACACAACCTATTCCGGGCACCGATTCCTCATTGTCGACCGCGACGCCCTGCCGGTGCCGGATACGGGCCAGTTCACGGTGCAGTTCGACGCGGTCGCCGATGGTGCGAGCGGTGAGCTGCGGAAGCCGCTCCCGGAACGAAGCGTCGACCACGCTCGGCTCCAGTGCGGCCAGCATGGCCTTGCCGAGAGCGGTGCTGTGCGCTGGCATGCGCCCGCCCAGCCGGGTGGGGACGTTCGCGGTATGCCGGCCGCCCACTTTGTCCAGGTAGAGGACCTCGCGCCCGTCCAGCACACCGAGGTGCCCGACGAGTTCGAGATCGCTGTGCCTGCACAGGTCGTGCAGCAGCGGGCTCACCGCGTCGCGGATCTCGTTGTGCCCCGCGGCCAGTCCGCCGAGTTCGAGCACG
The DNA here is from genome assembly GCF_058222935.1 of Nocardia sp. JCM 38205. Classification (NCBI taxonomy): domain Bacteria; kingdom Bacillati; phylum Actinomycetota; class Actinomycetes; order Mycobacteriales; family Nocardiaceae; genus Nocardia; species Nocardia sp. JCM 38205. The sequence goes on from NZ_JBYHFL010000006.1 coordinate 340,958, forward strand.
CGCAGGCCGAGCCGGTAGCCGCCGGGCCCGTGCGCGAGCCAGCGCAGCCGGATCATCTGATCGAGGATGCGGTGGACGGTGGAGCGGGGCAAGCCGGTGCGTTCGACCAGTTGGTGCAGGGTGAGTATCGGCGTGGCACCGTCGAAAGCGTCCAGGATGAGGGTCATCCGCTCGATCATCGAGACCGGCGGCTCGGGGCGTGGCACCGGATCCCGACCGGCCCGCAACGCGCCGGTCCCGGGGTGAGTCGGCACCTCGACCGTCAAGATCAACCTCCATCGTGCAGCGGGTACAGCTTAGGAGCGGTGCACCCACGGGCAGTATGGATTCGGCCGGCCGAGACCACGATCACATACCGGCCGGTCTCGGTATCACGGGTCGCCGTCAGTTGGGCAGCAGCGGGGTGATGAGCCTGCTGCACAGCCATCGGCCATCGACGAGCTCCATGCGAGCCGACATCGAGATCTGCTCGGTCTCCTCCGGTTTGCCCGGCGGCGAGTTGATCTGGGTGAGCAGCACATCGACGTCGGCGACGGTGTCGGCAGCGCTCATGGTGGCGGTGCATGCGGCGTCGGCGGCACGTGACCGGATCGGGTCGGAGGCCACGAGCATCCCGACCACCGGCAGCACCCCCTGCGCCTGGGTTTCCCATTCGCCGGTCGCACCGTCATAGACGCGTTGCTCCCATCTGTCGGGATCGTCGTAGTCGTAGGTGGCCATCAGCTTGCTGTACTCGCAGGCCGCGTGTTCGGCGGCCGCCTGTGCCCCGGCGGGCGGCGTGGGCGGTGCGGGCATCTGCGGGTCGCCGCCGCCGCGCAGCACCACCGCGGTGATGGCGGCGGCGGCGAAGAGCGCAAGGGCGGCGAGCGCCGCGGCCAGCGGTTTGCGTGCGGTGCGCCATCGCGATGCCGGCGCCCGGTTCATCGCGGAAGTGGCGACCGCGGGCCGGTCGCCGGATCCGGCTCCCGGCGCGGCGTTCGGAGACAACGCTGTCGGGCCGGTCGCGCGCGGCGCGGTCAATGCCCGGCGGGCAGCGGCCGCCAATTCACCACAGCTGCCGTATCTTTCGTCGCGATTCTTCGCCATGGCTCTCGCGATGACGTCGTCGAAGGCCGGTGGAACCGCCGGGTTGCGCGCGCTCGGACGCGGCACCGGTGCGTTGAGGTGGGCGGCGATGAGCTGACCGGTGCTGGCCCCGGGATAGGGCAGCTCCCCGGTCAGCATGTAGTAGAGGGTGCAGCCCAGGGCGTACACATCGGCGCGGTGGTCGGTGTCGGCGCGCAATTCGAACTGCTCCGGCGCCGCGTAATGGAAACTGGCGTACAGCTCCCCGGTCCTGGTCAGGCCGTCGACGCGGTCGAGGGCCTTCGCGATACCGAAATCGGTGAGGTAGACCTGCCGTTGCGGTCCCCATTCCAGCAGGATGTTGGCGGGTTTGACATCTCGGTGCAACACACCGAACCGATGCGCGTGATCGAGGGCCTTCGCCGTTTCCTCGGTGATCCGGACGGCGTCGGCGGGCCGGATCGGCCCCTCCCGCAGTGCGGTCGCCACATCGGTGCCCTCGATGTACTGGATCGACATCCACAGCCGGTCCTGCTCCTGCCCCCTGGCATACACCGCGACGATATTCGGGTGCGCGAGCCGCGCCGCGGTATCGGCTTCCCGCAGGAATCGTGCGCGCACCTCGTCGTCGTCCCCGATTACGGGGCTGAGCAGCTTCAACGCGACCATCCGAGGCAGATCCCGGTCATGCGCCAGGTACACCTGCCCCATGCCGCCCTCCCCCAGCAGCCGTTCGATCCGATAACCGGCGAACTCCTGCCCCACCGCCAGCCGTCGATCCACCCGCAATCCCTCCACGAAACTGCCGCACACCTTAGCGGATGGGCGGGGCCCGCCGACCGCCACGAATTCTCATGGCGCGGGGGTGTGGATCGTGCGTGCGACGGGATTCGGCTCAGAGACCGGGCCACCCGTACCGGGAGGAACCGGGCGCCAAGCCCGCCAGCCGGGGCTGGGTGGCCTCCTGCGGCGCGGGCTGCGGTAGGGATGCCTGGGTGCGGGCGGCGTCGGCGATGGTGCGGCGGTAGGCGTCCATATCCATCCAGCGGATCTGCTGGACCAGTTCTTCGAGGTGGTCGGCGGGCAGGTAGCCGGCCTGCGAGTACACCAGCAGGCCTTCACGGAAACCCATCAGCCACGGATAGCTGTCGACCTGGGCGGCGGCGACCAGGCCGGGTTCGGCCTCACCGTCGATGGTGGCGTGCACGATGTCCGGATGGGTATCGGCCGAGGATTGATAGACCGGCGCGAAACGGGTGCACCAGCCGCACCAGGATGCCCAGAACTCCACCAGCACGATGTGGTTGCTCGCGATGACCTGGTCGAAGGTCTGCTGGGTGAGCGCTCTCGTCGGCATCGGTGTTCCTCCCGGCGACCGGCTCGGACCCGAGTCGCTCCTCGCGTGCAACCGACCTCGAATCCTGGCACAGAACGCGCCCGCCCGCGCGCCGAGGTCGCCCGCACTCACCGCGATCGCCTCGCCGACCGGGCAGCTGCGCCGGGACAGGACGGCGCCGGCCTCATCCCGCGCTCGCCGATGAATTCCGTCCTCTCGACCGGTCCTATCCCTGAACGGCCGGTGTGCGCGACCGGCCGATGCGCGACGAACAGGAGTCGACAATGACCGAAACCGATGTCCGGGCGGTGGTCGCCGAGCAACGCCGATATCTCACCGAGGTGCTGGGCGGGCTGGACGAAACGGGCTGGGACGCGCCGACGCTGTGCGAGGGGTGGCGGGTGCGCGAAGTCGTCGCCCACATCACCATGCCGTACCGGCTCTCGCTGCCGCGGTTCGTCCTCGGCATGATCAGGGCAGGCGGCAACTTCAACCGCATGTCCGATCGCAGCGCCCGCGCCGACGCGGCGCACATGACCTCGTCACAGCTGCTGACCTGCCTGCACGACAACGTGCACCACCCATGGAAGCCGCCCGGCGGTGGCTACGTCGGCGCCCTCAGCCACGACATCATCCACGGCCTCGATATCACCGTCGGCCTCGGCCTCGACGACGTGCTGCCCGAACATCGGCTGCGACCGGTGCTGGAATCGGTGCGGCCGAAGCAGGTGAAGTACTTCGGCGTCGACCTCGACGGCATCCAGCTGCGCGCCGACGACCTCGACTGGACCTACGGCACCGGCGCCCCGCTCACCGGCCGCGCCCAAGACCTGCTGCTGGTGTTGTGCGGACGCAGCCTCCCGGCAGGTCATCTGCGCGGTTCTGCGGCGGATCGGTTCAGCGCCGCCCGGTGAGTCCGGCGCCGCCGAAAATTCATCCCACGCTTGCGTGGCCCGCGCGGTACAGTCCCCCGGTGGCATGGATAGCCCCCGAGATCGATCGGATCGAGACGTTGTCCGTGGCCGAGGAACGGCCGATGTTGCAGTCCTGGCTGGCCTACCACCGCCAGACGCTGCTGCTGAAATGCGCGGGCCTGGACGCCGCTCAGCTCGCGCAACGGTGCGTCGCCCCGTCGAAGATGTCCCTGCACGGTCTCATCCGGCACCTCACCGAGAACGAACGCGGCTGGTTCCGCGTCACCGCCGCCGGCGAATCCCTCGGCTACCTCTACTGCTCCGAGGACAATCCCGACGGCGATTTCGACGACGTCCCGGACGCCGACCCGGCCTCCGACCTCGCCACCTACCACCGCGAGATCGAAGCGGCCGACGCCGCCGTGGCCGCCCTCCCCCTCGACCACCGCTGCCACCATCCCGTCACCGGCACCGAATACACCCTGCGCTGGATCTACCTGCACATGATCGAGGAATACGCCCGCCACAACGGCCACGCCGACTTCCTCCGCGAACGCATCGACGGGCGGACGGGCGAGTAGGACATCCGCCCGGCTGCGCCGCGGCCGAGTGCGGCCGGCTGCACTCCCCCGGGCACCGAGCTGCCCCGGAGCGAACCAGGCGGTGCGATGATCGCGAGCGACCACCGCACCGCCGACCGTCAGATCATCGAGGGCACGGCCGTGTTCGCGGCCACCATGACCGCGGCCATGGACGCGGTCAGCACGGAATCGCTACGGCCGCACGACCATCCGGTTCGGCCGTTGATCCGGTACTCGAGGTAGGTGATGGCCGGACCGGCATTGCCTGCTCCGAGCGATTGCTGATGCAGGGCCAGGACTTCCACCGGGCGGCCGATGTCCCGGAGCGCGCAGGCCAGTGCGTCGATCGGCCCGACGTCGTGATGGTCGGTGGTGTGCGTGCGCCCGTCGGCGGTCAGGGTGATGGTGGTAGTGGATTCGCCGGACTGCCAGTGGTCGAGGGTGACGGTGGCGGAACCGGTGGCCAGGTAGGTCCGGTCGAACAGTTCGCGCAGCTCGGCCGCGGTGATCTCGGCACCGGTGCCGTCGGTGTGTTGCTGTACGTGCCGGGCGAAATCGATTTGCAGGCGCCGCGGCAGGTCCATGCCGAATTCACTGTTCAGCAGGTAGGCGATGCCACCTTTGCCGGATTGGGAATTCACCCGGATCACCGCGTCGTAGCTGCGGCCGAGGTCGGCGGGGTCGATCGGCAGATACGGGACCTGCCAGTCGAGCTCGCGTTCGGGGCGGCCGGTGGCGGCGGCGCGGGCACGGTGCTCGGCCAGGCCCTTGTTGATGGCGTCCTGGTGGGTGCCCGAAAACGCGGTATGCACCAGATCGCCGACGTAGGGATGGCGCTCGGGGATGGGCAGCCGGGTGCAGTGTTCGACGGTGCGGCGGATCTCGTCGATATCGGAGAAGTCGATCATCGGGTCCACACCCTGGGCGTGCAGATTCAAGGCGAGGGTGGCGATGTCGACGTTGCCGGTGCGTTCACCGTTGCCGAACACGCAGCCCTCCACCCGCTGCGCCCCGGCCAGCACGGCGAGTTCGGCGCAGGCGATGCCGGTGCCGCGATCGTTGTGCGGATGCACCGACAGGATGATGCCGTCACGCCGCGCCAAGGTGCGATGCATGTACTCGATCTGATCGGCGTACACATTCGGCGTCGCCACTTCCACCGTCGCAGGCAGGTTGAGGATCACCGGCCGTTCGGGCCTGGCATCCCACAGCTCGGTCATCGCATCGCAGATATCGCGCACATAACCCGGTTCGGTCAGGTTGAACACCTCCGGGGAGAACTCGAAGCGCACATCGGGCAGATCGCCCGCGAATTCGAGCACATCGCGTCCGCCCGCCAGGATCATGTCGCGCAGTTCACGAATGTCCTTGCCGAGCACGGTGTTGCGCCATACCGGCGCGGTAGCGGTGTACATGTGGATGACGACCTCGTTGCGCAGTCCACGCACCGATGCGACGGTCCGTTCGATCAGATCCCGCCGGGCGGGAGTGAACACCACAATGGTGACGTCGGACGGCGCGATATCGGTGTCGGCCAGCAACCGCACGAAATCGAATTCGGTCTGCGAGGCCGACGGATAGCCGACCTCGATCTCCTTGTATCCCATGGCGACCAGCAGTTCGAAGAATCGCCGTTTGCGTGCGGGATCCATCGGTTCGGCCAGCGCTTGATTGCCGTCACGCAGGTCGACCGGCACCCACAGCGGCGCCTGAACGATCTGCGCCGAAGGCCAATCACGGTGCACCAGTGGCACATCCACACGTTCGTAGACGTTGCGGTAGCGGTGCGAGGGCATCTGCGAATGCCGCTGCCGGTTCCACGCGGGAGCCTGCGCGGGGATGCGGCCCGCCGGCGTGTCGATGGTGGGGAATGCACGCGATGTCATGGTTCTGCTTCCTGGCCGTGCGGCCGTCACGAAAGGAGGTGACCGGCCGACGACGAAACCCCACGGCGGGGTGGCCGATCGGTCAGGCCCCGCCGTGGCGGTCGAGGAGCAGGCGGTAGGCGAGCATGGCCTAGACTATACACAACTCCTCAGACAAGTAGAGAGGTTGGCGAATGGACAACCAGGTACGCCGGCATCCGCTGGCCGAGCAGGCAGCCGAACTGCTGCTGGCACGCATCCGCGGCGGCGAATGGCCGCTGGGACACCGGCTCCCCGGCGAGACGACCTTGGCCGCGCAACTGGGTGTGGGCCGCTCGACGGTGCGCGAAGCGATCCGCGAGCTGGCGGGCAAGGGCGTGCTGGCCAGCAGACAGGGCGCGGGGGTGTTCGTCACGGCACTCGATGTCAGCGAGGAATGGGACATCGTGCTGCGTCGCGCCACCATCGCCTCGGTGATCGAGGCCCGCATCGCCATCGAAGCCGAGGCGGCCGCCCTGGCCGCGCACCGGCGCACCCCCACCGACCTGCGGGCGATCCGGCGCGCGCTGGCCGGCCGGAACGTGCCGGGGCAGACGGTCGCCGAGCACGTCGACGCGGACATGCAGTTCCACCGCGCGGTCCTCGTCGCCGCCCACAACGACATCCTGGTGCAGCTGTTCGACGCATTCCTGCCGCGCCTGCGACTGGCGATGATCGACATGCTGGAGATCCGCCCGGTCCCCTCCGAGCGAGCCGATCACGCCGCCCACGAACAGCTCGCGGACGCGATCGCGGCCCGAAACCCCACGGCGGCAGCAGAATTCAGCCGCACCCACCTCACCGCCCTGAAGGAGGCGTTCTCGTGACCACACCGGTGCTCGATCTGACCGAGGTGACCTTCCGGCGCGAGGGCAAACAGATCCTCGACGGCATCTCGCTGACCGTGCACGCCGGCGAACACTGGGCACTACTCGGGCCCAACGGTGCGGGCAAGAGCACCCTGCTCGGATTGTGCGGCGCTGTCACCCACCCGACCTCCGGCACGGTCCATGTGCTCGGCGAGCAGCTGGGACGGGTGGAATTGCAGCGGCTGCGCCGATCCATCGGGCATGTCAACCCGCGCCATCCCCTGCGGTATTCGTTGACGGTGCGCGAGGTGGTGCTCACCGGGCTCACCGGCACGATCGATACCCCGATGCGCTGGAGCCCATCGGCCGACGATCTGGCTCGCGCGCACGCCATGATCGACACCGTCGGCCTGTCCGGTAAGGCCGGCGAGATATGGCCGACGCTGTCACAGGGTGAGCGCGGCCGCACCCTGATCGCCCGCGCCCTGATCGCCGATCCGCGCCTGCTGCTGCTCGACGAGCCGTCCACCGGCCTCGATGTCGCCGCTCGCGAACAGCTGCTGGAGACGATCGACGCGCTCGACCGGACCCATCCGGAAGTGGCGTCGATCCTGGTCACCCATCACCTCGAGGAGCTGCCGAGCACCACGACCCACGCCCTGCTGATCGCTGCGGGCCGTACCGTGGCGTGCGGGACCGCCGAGGAGACCATCACCACCGAAACGATCTCGGCGACCTTCGCCCACCCGGTCGACGTACACCGCACCCACAACCGCTGGACTGCCCGCTCCCCCATCCCCGAGCTCAACCGCTCCTGAACATTTTGTGCCACACAGCGCTGCGGGCGGGCGGCGCGGCGATATCGCGGCCCCCGGGTGCCGGACAGAGCGGCGGGTGCTGGTCGCGCCGCGCTATCGGCGGCGCAGGAGAATCCCGCGAATGAACGCCGCCTGGCCCGAGTGCTGGATGTCGTCGTCGATGACGCTGATCAGCCGAACACCGAGCGTGACCGGCGGATCCCACCGGGTATCGACCACGCGCGGCAGATCGGCATCGGTGAGCCCGCCGACGTAGTCGACCGTCTGGGCGTGCACCGCGTCGTGGTAGCCGAGCAACAGCTCCGCAGGCACCTGCGCGAGCGCATCGACCTCGGCCGCGGAATGCCCGTACCCCGTGTCGGCCGCCGGGAACGGCAACCCGAACCGCCGCACCCAGCCATCGCGGGTCCACACCTGCTCGGTCCCCGCCACATCCGCGATGTGGTCGTCCTGCACCCGGGTCAGGTGCCACACCAGCCAGGCGATCGAGTTGGCCTCCGGATCGAGCCGCGCCCCCAGCTCGGCCCCCGTCAACCCCTCCACTGCCCCGCGCACGTTCTCCCGGATCCGCCCGAACCCGTCGATCAACAGCTCAGCACTGGTCATGTTCGGTGCAAGACCGGGGCCGGTGCCCGGTATTCCCCTCGGATCAATAGAGCTCACATTCCCATGACTCCAGCGCCGGCTCACCTGGCGGGAGCTCACCGGTGCAGTACCGATACAGCCACGTGGCAGCGCGCCGCTCGGCATACTTCTCGTTGATCGGCTCGCCGGATTCGTCCAGTTCGAGGACATTCACGAAGATGGCGAAACAGATCTCCATCTGGGACGGCGAGTCCTTCAGTTCATCCCAGTAGTCGATGCCTTCCAGCATCGGATGGCCGACCGATCCGCGGGCAACCCACCCGGCGAAACGTCGAAGCGCACCCGACACACCATGAGACAGCTTCTGGGACATCTGTGCACCGTACGTCGCAGGCAGATCGCGCCTCCACTCGACCGGTCCCGTTCGGTGCGATGCGGGCGACAGCGCCCGCATCGCACCGCGCCGTCACGGTGCCGAAGATTCCATCGCGAACGCGAGCGCAGGCGAATCCGACGCCGGCGCGATCCGCACGGGCAGCTCGGCCAACCCCCGGATGAGCAGGCTCTTGCGCCACACCAGGTCGTCGAACCCGGCGTTCAGCGACAGGGTGGGGATGCGGTCGAGCAGCCTGGTGAGGGCGATGGTCGCCTCGGTGCGGGCCAGGGCGGCGCCGAGGCAGTAGTGGATGCCGTGGCCGAAGGCGATATGCCGATGGTCGGTGCGGCCGGGATTCATCCGGTCCGGATCATTGAACAGGCGTGGATCACGGTTGGCGGCGGCGAGGGAGATCATGATGAATTCGCCGGCCTCGATATCCTGGCCGCCCAACGTGATCGGCGCCGTGGTGTAGCGCGCGGTGGCCAGGTGCACCGGGCCCTGGCAGCGCAGCACCTCGTCGAGGAAGGCCGGGATGCCCTCCGGGTCGCGCCGCAGCCGCTCCGCGGTGGCCGGGTCGCGCAGCAGTTCGAGCACCGCGTTGCCGATGAGGTTGACGGTGGTTTCGTGACCGGCGGCCAGCAGCAGGAACAGCATCGCGATGAGTTCCTGCTGATCGAGCCGGTCGTCGTCGTCCTTGGCGATGATGAGCTCCGACAGCAGGTCCTCGCGCGGATCATCGGTGCGGGCGGCGATCAGCTCGGTGAGGTAGGTGAAGAAGCTGATCCCGGCCGTAGTGCGGTCCTCGATCGGGGCGGCATCGTTCACCAGAACAGCTGTCCAGGAACGGAAGTCGTCTTTGTCGTCGTCCGGTACGCCGAGCAGTTCGCAGATCACCGCGATCGGCAGCGGGAAGGCGTAGCTGTCGAGCAGATCCACGGTGTGGTGTCCGGCCATCTCGTCGAGCAGACCATCGGCCAGTTCGGTGATCCGCGGGCCGAGCTCGCGAATGGCACGGCCGGCGAACGCTTTCGACACCAGCTTGCGTAGCCGGGTGTGCTGCGGTGGGTCGGCGAAGAGCATGTTGTCATTGATGGCGGCATTGAACATCTCGGCGGCACCGTGTTTGGCCAGTACCGCTTGGCCTTCCGGTGATCCGATCCGCTTGCTGATGCTCGGCTCGACGAAGGCCTGCTTGGCCACCTCGTGGTCGACGACCAGCCAGCCCACCACCCCGTCCAGCCGAATACGGTGGATCGGTCCGCGTTCGCGCAGCGTCCGGTAGACGGCGTGCGGATCCTGATAGAACTCGTCGGTCAGCTCGAGAATCTGATGTGCGGCCGTCACGAACGACCACCGTCCCGCGCTGCCGCGTCCGGCGATGAATCCAGGGAGTGCACGTGCCACAGTCCTTTCCACGTTCGAACAGTTCTGACGTGTGCCCCGCGTGGACCCGATCCAGCGCACGGCCCGCGCGAATCGCGGCGGACAGTGTGGCGCTCCGAACTTTCGATCAGGTCTGCGACGGTGCGTGGTCGAGCAGTGTCGATCGGTGTGACGCGGAAAAGCCCGGTGCTGCGACCGGTTGGGGCCGACGGCATCTCGATCACCCGCCGTGGCGGCCGCTTTTCCGGGTGACATCATTGCACGGCCGTCCGGGCCGGCCGCAGCGGATCGGCGAAAGCCGTCCCGGATCGCCCCGCCTCAGGCGCGCACGGCCTCGGCTTCGGCCAGTTCCTTCAGCGTCCGCAACTGTTTGCGCATCATGATCACGTCGCCGAGGGCGAGCACCCGGCCCACCAGGCGCGGACCGCCCATCCGGACCCGGACGACGAGCCTGGAGCCCGACCCCTCCGGTCGCACCGCGTAGGTCACGCAGATATCGTCGGCGCGCAATGTCACATGCCTGCCGAGGGCAAACGATTCCAGCACGAACTGCCCCATGAACTCCTGCCCGACCGCGAGTTCGGTCAACTGCGGATCACGCACCCGCGGACTGGATTTCCAGCGATTGCCGATGCGATAGCTGTAGGTGGCCACCCGCAGCTGGCACAGCCAGGAGAACACCGCGGCGGGCGGGGCGGCGATGCTGATGGCGCGGTCGGCGACCAGGGCATCGGGTTCGAGGTCATCGCACGGCAGCGGCGCCTCGCGTTCGGCTTCGGTGGCGCCCCACACCAGTCCGGCGTTCATGCCGCCGCCACGACGCGGGCGAGCATCCGGCGGACCACCAGCTTGTGCCCACCGGTGCCGATCACCAGCGCCCGGTAGATCGAACCCGCGAGGCCGGGGAATTCCGCACGGGTGATCGCACGCACGACGGTATGGCGTGGGCCGTCGTCGTCGAGTTCGAAGGTCAGGCTGTACCGGGAGAAGGGATGGCTGCCCGCGAGGGCGAGCCGACGCGGCGGATCGGCCTCTTCCACTGCGAACCCGCCGGGCACGGTCGACGGATCGGCCGGATCCTTACAGACAACTTTCCGCAATGCCTTCCACGTCCGGTCGCGGTTCGCGTCGACCGATCTGGCATGCTCATCGATATAGGGCAATCGCTCCATATGGAAGGAACGTACTAGTACATGGCTCCGCCCCGCAAGCACGACACCGATGTGATCCTCGACGCAGCCCGCGCTCTGGTACTGGCCGACGGACCGCGCGCGGCGAGCGTCGCCGCGATCGCCGACGCCAGCGGCGCTCCGGTCGGCACGCTGTACCACCGCTTCGGCAACCGCAACGGTGTGCTCACCGCGGCGTGGATCCGCGCGCTCGAACGGTTCCAGGACCGAGTCGAGGCCGCTGCCGAGGAGCCGGACCCACTGGAGGCCGGCGTGGCCATGGTGCGTGCGGCGCTCGGATTCGGCCGTGACCTGCCCGAGGATGCCCGGCTGCTGCTCAGCCTGCGTCCGAGCGATCTGCTCGACGGCAGCCCCGACGAGGAGTTCGGTGCCCGGCTGGCCGGCATGAACGCGCCGCTGATCGAGCAGCTACGGCGGATCGCCGCAGGGCTGTTCGGGCGCGCCGGAGAACGTGAAGTCGACGCGGTCGCCCGCGCGATCGCCGATCTGCCGTACGCCGCGCTGCGCAGACACGCCCACGCGCCCGAACTCCCGGAGTGGCTCGACGACGACGTCACCGCCGCCGCGCGCACGCTGCTCGAGTCCTACCGCCGCAGCTGAACCGGACGCCCCGGTCACCGAGCATTCCGCGGGCTACCGATAACGTGTTCTCATGACCGAAGACCTGGCCGGCAGCGCACTGCCCGACGCCGAGCATCACGAGGGCGGTTTCCGGCCGATGTCGGAGCTCATCGACGCCGCCAAGAACGCCGACATCACCCGTGGCGGTCCGCACTACGGCGCGTTCATCGAGGAAGTCCGCAAGCTGATGGACCGGGCGCGGCTGTCGTGTCCGTCCGATGAGCTCGCGCTGGAGACGATCGGGGTGCTCAAACAGCTCAACGACCGGCTCGATGCGGCCGTCGTCGACGAATGGTCGGCCCCCACCTGGACCAGGGCGGATCTGCCCGCGCGCGGCAACATCACCATCCCGCCGTATGTGATCGACAAGGCGAGCAAGGACGGCGTGGAAGCCAGGATCACCTTCCGCACCTTCCACCTCGGCGGAAACGCCGCCGCGCACGGCGGCCAGATCGTGGTCGGCTTCGACGACCTGCTGGGTATGGCAGCGGCGCTCTACGCGGGCGGTGTCACCCGCACCGCGTCACTGACCGTCGACTATCGCTCCATCACCCCGCTCAACAAGGAACTGTCGTTGCGCACGTGGGCCGACCGCCGGGAAGGCCGCAAGGTGTACGTGCGGGCGACGCTGCACGACGGTGAGCGGCTGTGCGCGGAGGCCAACGGGCTGTTCATCGTCCTGAAGCCGGGCCAGCCCTGAGCGTGCCGTAGAAGGCCCTGAACGCGACAATCCGGCCGGCCGCCGCGAGCCGAAAGCCGCGATACGACCGGCCGGAACGGTTCAGCGCGCCGGGAAATGCGCCTCCAGATACGGCCCGAAGCTCGCGTCGACGGCTTCGGCGGTGAGATCGAAATCGGCGAGGGTGTACTTGTGCGCCGGGCGCGCCGCACCCGAGGTCGACTCCGAATGCAAGGCGGTCATCGCCGCGCGGGCCTCGTCGGTGAGGTCCAGGCCGAAGTGGCGGTAGATCCCCTCGACGGTGCCGATGGGGTCGGCCACGAAATCGTCGTAGTACACATCGCAGAACTGGGCCGCGTCATGATTCTTGCGGTCGTCCAGGAACCGCTGCGCGCCGCGTGACCACAGCTCGAGCTGCGTGCGCCCGACGACTCCACCGTGGAACTTGTCCGACCAGCCCGCCGAGGCCTGCTCGTTCAGGCTGCACACCGAGGCGATGATGGTGCTCGGCGCCCGGTGCATCTGGATGATCAGCGCGTCCGGATACACCGCGAGCAACGCGTCCAGGGCGAACAGGTGGCTCGGATTCTTCAGCACCCACCGCCGGTCGACGTCGTCGAGCCCTATGAGTTGCAGGTTGCGGCGGTGCCTGCGGTAGGCGCCGGTCCAGTCCTGCTCGCGCAACCACTCCGAATAGGTCGGCAGATAGGCAAGGCACTCATAGGAGATCGACATCGCCGATTGACGCAGCAACTGCCAGCACTCTTCGACCTGGTCGGCCGAAATATGATGCACGCCCATGAATTCCGGGTGTTCGACGTGATGCTTGTGGTAGGCCGCCTGCAACCGCTGGAAGATCGGGTTCTGCTCCCATGTCTCGCGCGGTGGCCGCGGCTGCGGCATCTCGGTCAGCCACATCTCCAGCCCCTGATGCCGGGGGTCGGCGGTCAACAAGCGGTGCACGGCCGTGGTGCCCGAGCGCGGCAACCCGGTGACGAAGATCGGCCGCTCGATCGACACCTGCGCATGCTGCGGGTACTGCTGCCAGGCCGATTCACTCAGCAGCCGCGCGATGAGCGCACCGCGGAGGAAGGCACGGTTGACCTTGTTGCCGAACGGGGTCAGTTCCGCATCCCTGGCGTAGGAATCGAGCAGGACCTGCAGCCCTTCGCGGTAGTCGTCGGTGCCGAAATCGCTCAGCCCGACCACTTTGCTCGCCGAGGCGTGCAGATCGTCGATGGTGCCGACGTCGTCCCTGCCGATCATGTTCGTCTCGCTCCTCAATTGTGGTACTCCCCGCAGTTGACATCCAGGCACGCCCCCGTGATCGCCCGCGCCAGTGGTGAGGCGAAGAAGACCACCGCATCGGCGATCTCGTCGGGCTCCGGCAGTCTGCGCAGGTCGATGGTCGCGGCGGTTTCGGCGTACACCTCGTCGCGGGTGATGCCGCGCTGTTCGGCCAGGTAGTTGAAATACCATTTCAGGTTGTCGGCCCAGATATAGCCGGGGGCAACGGAATTGACCCGGATGCCGCGCGGGCCGAGCTCGGTGGCCAGGCTCTGCGCCAAGGCCAGCAGGCTCGCCTTGGCCATCTTGTAGGGACCGAAGGTGCGCCGCGAGTGGTGCAGCACGGCGGAGTTGATCATCACCACCGATCCCTTGGCTTCGGCGAGGGCGGGCACGAACAGCCGAGTCAGGCGCAGCGCCGCCAGCACATTGGTCTCGAAGCCGGCGCGCACCGCGTCCAGCTCGACGTCGGCCAGATCGACGATGGGCGGGATGGCGAACGCGTTGTTCACCAGGGTGTCCACCCGGCCGAACGCGCTGTGCGCCGTTTCCACCAGATTCGCCGCCGCCGCTTCGTCGTTGATGTCGGTGGGGACCACGACCGCACGCCTGCCCAGGTCGGTGATCGCCTTGGCCACCTCGGCCAGGCGGGATTCGGTGCGCGAGGCGAGCACCACGTCGGCGCCGGCGGCCGCGGCTTGTACCGCGATGGCGCGGCCGAGGCCGGGACCGACCCCGGAGACGACGACTACCTTGTCCTGCAACAACATCAGCCGAGCATCCTTTCCGCGACCGCCGCCTGCCGGGCCGCGATGCGCTCGCGCCACTGCTGCGGCGTCACCCGAGCCTGCTCGTGATACGGCAGCCTGGCGTCGATCTCATCGAATTTCACCACCTCGACCGTCGGCCCGTCCTCGGGTTTCATCTCCCGCGACAGCCGCTGCCAGCGGAACTGCAGGTAGCCGCGGGCGTGGCCGGTGCATTCGATCCAGTTGGCCAGTCCGGGATCGCGTTCGCTGACCACCAGCCGGATCATCCCGTCCGGATCCACGTGCGCCTGATCGGCGGTGAGGCTGGTCTGGTGGTTGATGTAGTCCAGCGACAGGTACCACATGCTGCCGAGCTGGAAGCCCTGGTAGGGCGCGTCCGATTTCGGGACGGTGATGATCATCGCCTCGTCCTCGGCGAGTTCGTAGTGCCCGGCCGAGGAGAACTGCGTGGTCAGCCCGCCCGGCGTGCTGCGCGGCTCGGTCATGGTGTTGACCGGCAGGTTCAGGTAGAACCACTGCGGGAAGGCCAGGAAGGTCTGCAACCGCGACACCAGCGTCTTGCCCGCCACGCCGTAGCGTTTGGTCATCAGGTCCTTGGTCAGCGGCGGTGGCGCGGCACCGGCCTTGTCCGCCCGATGGATGCGCAGGGTGCCCGGCTTCTCGGCGCCCCAGTCGCTGAACACCTCACGGACCACGAGCATGGCCGAATCGGGCGCGAGGGTGATGTAGTTCGGACCGGCTTCACCCGGACCGAAACGAACCTCGAAAGATCCGTCCGCGGCGATATCAATCGCGCGATCGTCGAATGCGGTGGTGCTGTCGGGCACATCGACCGGCGAATAATCGCCGTTCAATACCTGAAAACTCAGATCGCGAGTGGAACCGCGAGTTCCGGTGACCACATATTCGGCATCCGGGCGCAGATACGAATGAAAGTAGAGGGTGTCCGGATTGTCCAGCCCCATTTTCGTGTACGGCCCCGTCGACTGGACGAAGAACGGGAAATCACGCTCATACGCCCACGCCATCTGAATGGCGGCTCGAATACTGCCCGCCAGATAGTCGTAGCCCTCGACGAGATCCTGTTCGGTCCGAATGTGCGGCGCTTCGGTGATGATCTTCTCGGCGGCGGCGATGGCGTCCGCGAACGGTTGCGTCAGCAATAGACTCTCCGGTGTTCCATATATGTACCGCTCTGGTACATTCCGATACCAGAGACATTAGAACGTGTTCTAGGAGTGGTCAATGGTCGAACGGCGATCCGCGCCGACCCAGCGCGTGGTGCAGGTGCTGGATTTCATCGTCGAGCAGCAGGGCAAGCGGGTGGGCCTGTCCGAGCTCGCCCGCACCCTCGGCCTGGCCAAACCCACCGCACTCGGCATCCTCACCGAGCTCACCGCGGGCGGCTACCTGGTCCGCGATCCGCGCACCCGCACCTATGGGCCCGGCCCCGCGCTGATCGCGGCGGGCCGGGTCGCGCAGGACAGCTTCGCCATCGCCGGCGTCGCCCACCCCGAGCTGGCCCGGCTCAGCCGGGCCTACCGCACCACCTGCACGGCATCGGCGCTGGTCGGTGAGCAGATCATCGTGCTGGAGAGCACCGGCCCCGGCATGGTCAAGGTGGGCGCTTCCTACCCTTTCGCGCCACCGGTCGGCCTGATGTACGTGCTCTGGGATACCGACGCGGCCTTCGACGCCTGGCTGGCGATGCCCGCGACGGTGCCGCTGCAGCAGGACGAGGCCCGGCTGCGGCAGATCGTCGCCGAATGCCGCGAGCGCGGCTACCTGGTGGAATCCATGACGGCGGCCGGACGGCGGTTGTATTCGCTGCTGGCCGGCGTCGCCGCCCGCGAACTGCCCGACGAGCTCCGCGAAGTGGTCGCCGAGCTGGTCACGAGCCTGGGCGAGCGGGTGTATCTCGGCACCGATCTGCGGCCACGCAAACAGCATCCGGTGAGCCTGCTCGCCGCACCGACCTTCGACGCCGACGGCAGGCAGAACATGGTGCTCACGATGTATGTCGGCGCGTCGATCACCGGCGCGGAGATCGCCAGGCGCGGCGCGGACCTGGTGGCCGCCGCCGATGCCGTCACCGAAAAGTCCGGCGGACGCCAACCGTTGACCAAATCCCGAAACGTGTTCTAGTTTTGCATCGTGAGCCAGTACGCAAAGTCGGCGGCGAACACCTACGAGCTTCCCCATCTGGACGCGCTCGAGGCCGAGTCGGCACATATATTCCGTGAAGTCGCAGCGACTTTCGAACGCCCGGTGCTGTTGTTTTCCGGTGGCAAGGATTCGGTGGTGATGCTGCACCTCGCGGCCAAGTCATTTTGGCCCGCGCCGCTACCGTTCCCGGTGCTGCACATCGACACCGGGCACAATTTCGACGAGGTGATCGAGTTCCGTGATCGCACGGTGGCGCGGCTGGGTCTGCGGCTGATCGTCGGCCGGGTCCAGGACGACATCGACGCCGGCCGCGTCACCGAGGACAGCGGTCCGCGCGCCACCCGCAACCGGCTGCAGACCACCACCCTGCTGCGCAGCGTGCGCGAGGGCCGCTTCGATGCCGTATTCGGCGGCGCGCGACGCGACGAGGAAAAGGCGCGCGCCAAAGAGCGGGTGTTCAGCTTCCGCGACGAATACGGCCAGTGGGACCCGCGCCGACAGCGCCCCGAGCTGTGGAACCTCTACAACGGCAGCCACCGGCCCGGCGAGCACATCCGGGTGTTCCCGCTGTCGAACTGGACCGAGCTCGACATCTGGAGCTATATCGCCGCCGAGGGCATCGAGTTGCCCTCGCTGTACTACGCGCATCGCAGGCCGGTGGTGCAGCGCGACGGAATGTTGCTGGCACACACTCGTTTTCTTCACCTGCTCGACGGCGAGACGCCGTACGAGTCGACCGTGCGGTTCCGCACCGTCGGCGATGCCACCTGCACCGGCTGCGTCGAATCCAGCGCCGCCTCCCCGGCCGAGGTGGTGGCCGAAGTCGCCGCCGCCCGCGTCACCGAACGGGGCGCCACCCGCGCCGACGATCGCATCTCCGAGGCCGGGATGGAAGACCGCAAACGAGAAGGCTACTTCTGATGACCACTTTGCTGCGCCTCGCGACCGCGGGCAGCGTCGACGACGGCAAGTCGACCCTGATCGGACGGCTGCTGTTCGATTCCAAGACCTTGTTCACCGACCAGCTCGACGCGGTGGAACGCACCAGCCGCGATCGCGGCGAGGACTACCCGAACCTCGCACTGCTCACCGACGGCCTGCGCGCCGAACGCGAACAGGGCATCACCATCGACGTGGCGCACCGCTATTTCGCCACGCCGCGCCGCAAATTCATCATCGCCGACACTCCCGGCCACATCCAGTACACCCGCAACATGGTCACCGGCGCCTCCACCGCCGATCTGGCGCTGGTGCTGGTGGATGCGCGCAAGGGCGTGGTGGAGCAGACCCGCAGGCACGCCTTCGTCGCCGCGCTGCTCGGCATCCCGCACCTGGTGCTGTGCGTGAACAAGATGGATCTGGTGGACTGGTCGCAGCAGCGGTTCACCGAGATCCGGGAGGAGTTCGCCGGTTTCGCGTCCAAACTCGACGTCACCGATCTGACCTTCGTGCCCGTGTCGGCGCTGCACGGTGACAATATCGTGCACCGCGGCACCTCGATGCCCTGGTATGAGGGCACCCCGCTGCTGCATCATCTCGAAGAGGTGCATATCGCCTCCGACCGCAATCTGATCGACGCCCGGCTGCCGGTGCAGTACGTGATCCGCAGTCACACACCGGAATTCCGCGGCTACGCCGGAACCATCGCCGGCGGCGTCTTCAAACCGGGTGACGAGGTGACGGTACTGCCCTCGGGCCTGAACACCACGGTCCGGTCGATCTTCGGTCCGGGCGGAGTGCCCATCGACGAAGCGTTCCCGCCGCAGGCGGTGACGGTCCAGCTGGCCGACGAGCTCGACGTCTCCCGCGGTGACCTGATCTGCCGTCCCGCCAACCGGCCACAGGTCGGACGCGATCTCGATGCCATGGTGTGCTGGTTCGCCGAGGACGCCGAACTCACTCCCGGCGCGTCCTACACGCTGCGCCACACCACCCGGGCCACCCCGGTGCAGGTACGGACGCTGGACTATCGTCTCGATGTCAACACCCTGCACCGCGACGAGGCCGCAACCACCTTGTCACTCAACGAGATCGGCCGGGTGCAGCTGCACACCCGGCAACCGCTGCTGTTCGATCCCTACCGGCGCAACCGCACGACCGGCAGTTTCCTGCTGGTCGACGACAGTACCGGCAATACCGTCGCCGGCGGCATGATCACCGGCCCGAGCCTGCCGTCATCGCGGGTGGTGTGGCATTCCACCGCGGTCGAGCGGGCCGAGCGCGCGACTCGTGGGATGACGGTGTGGTTGACGGGCCTGTCCGGCTCGGGCAAGTCGACGGTCGCGGTGGAACTGGAACGGCGCCTGGTGGCGTCCGGGCGTCCGGCATTCCTGCTCGACGGCGACAATCTGCGCCACGGCCTCAACTCCGATCTCGGGTTCTCGGCCGAGGACCGGGTGGAGAATGTGCGCCGGGTCGGTGAGGTCGCGCGGCTGTTCGCCGAGGCCGGTGTCATCGCCATCGTGTCGCTGATCAGCCCGTATCGCGCCGATCGGGACCGGGCGCGGGCCGTGCACGAGGCCGCGGGCATCCCCTTCCTCGAGGTCTTCGTCGATACTCCGCTCGAGATCTGCGAATCGCGCGACCCGAAGGGCATGTACGCCAAGGCCCGTGCGGGTGAGATCCGCGATTTCACCGGCGTCGACGCCCCGTACGAGCATCCGCTCACACCGGGCCTGGTGCTCCGGCCCGCCGACGGCGATCCGGCCGCGATGGCGTCGACCGTGCTCACCCTGTTGACGAGCATGGACTGACACCGGAGGCGATGGCCGCCGGGCGTACCCGCCGCCCGGCGGCCATCGGGGCCGCGAATCGCGGTAAAGCCTCCGCGCACCGGAGCGGCACCGCCTATCGTCGGGCGAGAACGCCGACTCTCCCCGGCCGTCGATGCACCACATGACGCGCCGGCAGAGCCGGACCGGACACTTCGAGCCGCACCACGTGCGGTGGGGCGGCGGGATCATCGAAAGGGAGCGCCTTGGGCACCATCGCAGTACACGAATTCATCTCCCTCGACGGGATGTACGACGACCCGAGCTTCACCTTCGCCTACGGGTTCGATCCGAAGATGGGCGACACACTGGCCGAGATCACCGGCGCCGCGACCGGGATTCTGCTCGGGCGCAACACCTTCGAGATGTTCGCACCGGCCTGGTCGACGCGCACGGTCGACGACGATCCGGGTGCGCCGTTCTTCAACGACACCATGAAGTACGTCGTCGGTGCGCAGGAACCCGCGGTAGAGTGGGCCAACAGCACCCGCCTCGGCCCGTACGACCCGGAGGTCATCCGCAAGCTCGAGGCCGAGACCGACGGCATCCTCTACATCAGCGGCAGCGGCCGGCTGGTCCGTGCCCTGCTCCGGGACGGCCTCGTCGACAATCTGCACCTGTTCGTGTATCCGATCGCCCTGGGCACGGGTGAGCGATTCTTCGACGACGCCACCACCAAGCTGACCCTGGTATCGACCGACGTCTACGACAACGGCGTGGTGCACCTGAACTACGGGCCCGCCGCGGACTGATTCGCCGCGGACGGTCGTCACGCTCCCCTGGCGACCGGGCCGGGTGCCACCGCGCACAGTATGGTACACAGGAGGCAACTTGTACCGAAGGGATGCTCGATGCGGTCTACTCTCCTGTCCCGGCGTGATCTCGACTTCCTGCTCTACGAATGGCTCGACGTCGAGCGGCTCACCGAGCGCAAGCGCTACGCCGAGCATTCCCGGGAGACCTTCGACGCCGTCCTCGATCTGAGCGAACAGCTGGCGACGAAGTACTTCGCCTCGCACAACAAGCTCGGCGATGCCAACGAACCGACGTTCGACGGTGAGCGCGTCACCCTCATTCCCGAGGTGGGCGCCGCGCTGCGGGCCTTCGCGGAGGCCGGCCTCCCCGGTGCCGCGATGGACTACGAACTCGGCGGTTCACAGCTTCCGGCCAGCGTCGCCCAGGCCAGTTTCGCCTGGTTCCAAGCCGCCAATCCAGGCACCTCCGGCTATCCGTTCCTCACCATGGCCAATGCGAACCTGCTGCTCACCCATGGCCGCGAGCACATCGACCGATTCGTTCGCCCGATGGTGGAGGGCCGATTCTTCGGCACCATGTGCCTGTCGGAACCGCAGGCCGGTTCGTCGCTGGCCGATATCGTCACCCGCGCCGAGCCGCAGCCCGACGGCACCTATCGGCTCTTCGGCACCAAGATGTGGATTTCCGGCGGCGATCACGAGCTGGGCGAGAACATCGTGCATCTGGTGCTGGCGAAGATTCCCGGTGGACCGGCCGGGACCAAGGGGATCTCACTGTTCGTGGTGCCCCGGTTCCTCGTCGGCGACGACGGCTCCCTCGGCGAACGCAACGACGTCGCGCTGGCCGGACTCAACCACAAGATGGGCTACCGCGGCACCGTGAACACGGTGCTGAACTTCGGCGAGGGCAAGTGGACCCCTGGCGGCGCACCGGGTGCGATCGGCTATCTGGTCGGCGAGCAGCACCGCGGGCTCAGCTACATGTTCACGATGATGAACGAGGCGCGCATCGGCGTCGGCCTGGTGGCCACCGCACTCGGCTACACGGGTTATCTCGAATCGCTCGAGTACGCACGCACGCGCACGCAGGGCCGGACCAAGGGTGCCGCCGATCCCAGCACGCCGCAGCGGCCCATCGTCGAGCACGCCGATGTGAAGCGAATGCTGCTCGCGCAGAAGGCCTATGCCGAAGGCGCGCTCGCGTTGGTGCTCTACTGCGCACGCCTGGTCGACGAGCACCGCACCGCCTCCTCCGATGAGGAACGCCGCGCGCTGACGTTGTTGCTGGACATCCTCACCCCCATCGCGAAGAGCTGGCCGTCGCAGTGGTGCCTGGAGGCGAACAGCCTGGCCATCCAGGTGCACGGCGGCTACGGCTACACCCGCGAGTACAACGTCGAGCAGCACTACCGGGACAACCGGCTGAATCCGATTCACGAAGGTACGCACGGCATTCAGGGCCTGGACCTGCTCGGGCGCAAGGTCACCCAGCAGGGCGGGGCGCGCCTGCGCGCGCTCGACGAACGGATCCGCGCGACCATCGGCGAGGCCCGCGCACAGGCCGGTGAGCCCGCCGAAATGGGTGCGCAGCTCGAATCGTCGTGGCAGCGACTGGTCGAGGTGACCGCAGGCCTGTTCGCCGACGGCGACATCGAAGCCGCACTCGCCAACAGTTCGATCTATCTGGAAGCGTTCGGGCACATCACCCTCGCGTGGATCTGGTTGCAGCAGACCCTGGCCGCCGCCGGACGCGAGGGCGATTTCTACGACGGCAAACGCCATGCGGCGCGGTACTTCTTCCGCTATGAACTCCCCCGCACCGCACCTCAGCTCGAGCTGCTGGCCGCCCGCGACACCACCACACTCGAGATGCGCGACGCCTGGTTCTGACACCCCCATTAGATACATATCTTACCGAATGTATCATTCTTGGGTGACCAGCGACGAACCTACCGTATCCCGCCCACCGGGGCGTCCGGCCTCCGCGACCCGAGAAGAGGTCGTGGAGTTGGCGCGGCTGGCGTTCCTGGCCGGTGAGCGGGTGGATGTGCAGGCCATCGCGGCCAAACTACGGCTCAGCCGCGCCTCGGTGTATCGCTGGTTCGGTTCACGTGACGGCGTGCTCGGCGCGGTGCTGGCCGGTGAGTTCGAGAATTTGATCGAACGGGCGGATGCCCGCCGCCGGGCCAGTGGTGCCCAGCGGATCCTCGACGTGCTCTACCGGGTCAACCGGTGGATGGCGGGCAACGAACCGTTCCGCCGCTATTTCGAGAACGAGCCGATCGCCGGTCTGCGCATCCTCACCACCGGCGACGGTCCGGTGCAGCCGCGCGTGGTCGCCGCGGTGGAGGACCTGATCGCCCGCACGGAAGAACAGGACGATTACCGGCCACCGCTGGAGCGTTCGCTGCTGGCCTACACCCTGGTCCGGCTCGCCGAGGCCTTCCTCTACAGCGACAACGTCACCGGTCTGCGCGGCGACGTCGACCGATTGCGTCAGGTGCAGGCGGCGTTGCTCGGACTCACCCCCGAGGGCGAGGACATCCGCGCGCCGCGGCGTTCATTGGAATCGGCGTGATCACAACCGTCCCGGGCCCGGCGAAGGTGGCGCAATGGCGCTCGGCGCGCGTGTTTGCCCAGGTCGCGCGACCCACCGACCCGGCGTAATCAGCACACCTGCCGCGAGCCGCACGATCAGCGGCGAAAGGGCGGCCGGAATCGCCGCTATCGTCGCTGTTCATGCAGGTCAGCGACAGAAACTCGGAGTCGCCTTCTCCGGTGCGCCGGTTACGGGCCGACGATGCGCGCCGGGTCGCCGACATCGTGCGCCAACAGATCCACACCGGCGCGTTCGCCGACACCCTGCCCGGTGAGCAGGTCCTGGCCGCCGAACATCAGGCCTCCCGCAATACCGTGCGCGAGGCGCTGGCGCTGCTCCAGGACGAGGGCCTGATCGACCGCGCGCCCAGGGTCGGCACCAAGGTGACGGGCCGCAAACTCGACCACGGCCTCGACACCCTGCTCGGGTTGCAGGAGACCTTCGAGGGTCACGGGGTGGTCCGCAATGAGGTCAGGGTCGCGACCCGGATCAGCGCACCGCCCGCCGTGGCGCGCCGGCTGGCGCTGGCACCGGGTACCCGGGTGGTCTACCTCGAGCGCCTGCGTTACCTCGGGGACCTACCGTTGAGCCTTGATCTCACCTACCTCGCGCCCGGCATCGGGGACGCGGTGCTCGAACACGACCTGGAACACACCGACATCTTCGTGCTGCTGGAGCAGATCAGCGGCCGGTCGCTCGGCTCGGCCGACCTCGCGGTGGAAGCCCTCTGCGCCGATCCGCACACCGCGGCCACCCTCGACATCCCCGCAGGCGCCGCGCTGCTGATGCTCGAGCGTCTCACCCGCCTCGAGGACGGCACCCCGGTCGATCTCGAGTACGTCCGCATGCGCGGTGACCGGATCACCATGCGCGGCAGCCTGTCTCGCAGCATCCCCGAATGGAAGGTCCTTTAGATGGCTCTGGCGAACCAGCGCACCGATATCCCCGTGACCATCGACGAATCGCTGTGCATCTCCGGCTGCACGCTGTGCGTCGAGATCTGTCCCCTCGACTCACTCGCCATCAATCCCGACAACGGCAAAGCCTTCATGCATGTCGACGAGTGCTGGTACTGCGGCCCCTGCGCCGCCCGCTGCCCCACCGGCGCCGTCA
Source organism: Nocardia sp. JCM 38205 (assembly GCF_058222935.1). Taxonomy (NCBI): domain Bacteria; kingdom Bacillati; phylum Actinomycetota; class Actinomycetes; order Mycobacteriales; family Nocardiaceae; genus Nocardia; species Nocardia sp. JCM 38205. Next base: position 364,683 of record NZ_JBYHFL010000006.1, read on the forward strand.
CCGTCAACATGCCGTATCTCCTGAGGTAGTTCACATCATGAAACAGTGGAAACGCCTGGTCGCTGTCGCCGCCGCGGCGGCGTTCACGCTCACCGGATGCTCGCTCGAGGAGGCCACCTCCGGCGACACGGTCAAGGTGGTCATCGGCTATCAGTCCAAGACCATCAACACCGTCACCGCCGGTACGCTGCTGCGCGCCCAGGGCTATCTGGAACAGCGCCTGCAGCAGATCACCGATAGTGGCGGCGCGAAGTACGAGGTCGAATGGCAGGACTACGACACCGGTGCGCCGATCACCGCGCAGATGGTGGCGGAGAAGATCGATATCGGTTCGATGGGCGATTACCCGCTGCTGATCAACGGGTCGCGCACGCAGGCCAACGAGCGTTCGCGCACCGAGTTCATCTCCGTCACCGGATACAACCCCAAGGGTGCGTTGAACATGGTGGTGGTGGCGCCGGACTCACCTGCCGATGAGTTGAAAGACCTGGCCGGCCAGAAAGTTTCGGCCAGTGTGGGTTCGGCCGGGCACGGCACGCTGGTGCAAGCGCTGACCCGGGCGGGCATCGACCCCGTCGGCGGCGTCGAGGTTCTCAATCAGCAACCGCAGGTCGGTGCCTCGGCGCTGGAGTCGGGTCAGGTGAGCGCGCTGTCGCAGTTCGTGGCGTGGCCCGGGCTGCTGGTGTTCCAGGACAAGGCGAAGCTGCTCTACGACGGCGCCGAGCTGAATGTGCCCACCTTCCACGGCGTGGTCGCCCGCAAGGCGTACACCGCCGAGCATCCGGAGGTGGTCGACGCCTTCTTGCAGGCCCAGCTGGACGCCACCGAATTCCTGTGGCGGGAACCACTGGAGGCCGCGCGCATCGTCGCCGAGGGTTCGGGTCTGCCGCAGGAGGTCGTGTACCTGTACAACGGGCCCGGCGGCACCTCCTTCGACACCACCCTCAAACCGAGTCTGATCAGTGCGTTCAAAGACGATGTGCGGTATCTGAAGTCGATCGGCGATTTCGCCGACCTCGATATCGACGCCTTCGTCGACGACACCCGCATCCGCGCCGCCTTCGCCGCCCGGGGCGGCCGCGATTACGACAGCGCCCTGGCCGACACCACCAATCAGACCACCGGTTCGGGCACCGAAGTCTGGCTGGACGGGCAGACCGCCACCCAGCCCGCCGCCGACGCCACCGCACTGCTGCGCGCGGTGAAAACCGCACGGTCACAGGGTGCGACCATCCGCTCCGCCTACATCGTGGATACCGAACTCGGCACCCGCTGGTTCGCCGACAAGGCGGTCTGGCTGCGTGACGGTGAGACGTTCCTGCCGTTCACCACCGCGGCCGCGGCAGGCCGGTACCGCCAGGCCCACCCCGGCGCGCAGCCGGTGAGCTACGACCAGGCCGTCAGTGAGGTCAGGTCATGACACGGTCACACGCCGAGTCACCGGCGGTCGCCGAGCCTGCGGCAGAGCGTCGCGTCTCGGACGTCGCGTCCGATGCCATCCCCCGTGCAATCCGGGAGTCGGCCGGGGCCGTCGGCTCAGGCGCCCACCCGGGCGCAACCGATGGCATCGAATCGGGTTCGCCCTCGGCGCCCCCGGCCACCACGACACCGGTGACCGGACGTAGTTCGGTGGCCGGCTCGGTGTGGTCATCGCGGGCACTGCGTCCGGTTTCGGTGCTGGCCGCCGTTCTGCTGTGGCAAGTGTTGACGGCCAACGATGTTCGCCTGTGGTTGCGCTTCGACACCCTGCCGACGGTCACCGAGATCATCACCGCGTTCGGCCGCCAACTGGGCACCGAGGTTTACTACTTGGATCTGGGGCAATCGTTGATCCGCATCCTCACCGGCTTCGCCGTCGCGACGGTGCTCGGAGTGGCCAGCGGCATCGCGCTCGGCCGGTCCCGGCTGTTCGCCGATATCCTCGGCCCGCTCACCGAACTCGCCCGGCCGGTGCCCGCGATCGCGGTGGTGCCGATCGCGATTCTGCTGTTCCCCGATGACGAGGCGGGCATCGTCTTCATCACCTCGCTGGCGGCCTACTTCCCGATCATGGTCAGTACCCGCCATGCGGTGCGCGCGCTGCCGACGCTGTGGGAGGACTCGGTGCGCACCCTGGGCGGAAACCGGTGGGATGTGCTGGTGCGTGTGGTGTTTCCCGGCGCGCTGCCCGGGATTTTCGGCGGACTGTCGGTCGGTATCGGGGTGGCGTGGATCTGCCTCATCTCCGCGGAGATGATCTCGGGCCGTCTCGGTGTCGGTTACCGGACCTGGCAGGCCTACACCATCGTCGACTATCCGGGTGTGTTCGTCGGGATCATCACCATCGGCGTCCTCGGATTCGCGACGTCGGCGGCGATCGAACTGCTCGGCCGCCGCGTCACCCGCTGGCTGCCGCGCGGAGCGGAGAACGCGCGATGACCACCGCGATCACCACCGGCATGAGTCTGCGCCTGGACGAAGTGTCGCTGTCCTACACCGGCGATCCGGTGATCAGCCGGCTCAGCCTGGAGGTGCGGCCCGGCGAAATCCTGGTCCTCACCGGACCGTCCGGATGCGGGAAATCCACCGTCCTGCGCGCGTTCGCCGGACTGCTGGCGCCCGACTCCGGCCGGGTGCTCGCCGACGGCGAGCCGGTGACGACGACCTCCCGTGACCGCGCGGTCGTCTTCCAGGACAACGCGCTGCTGCCCTGGCGCAGTGTGCGCGCCAATATCGAGCTCGCGCTGAAGCTGCGCGGCGAGCCGAAACCGGGTCGCCGCGCGTCCGCCGACCGCTGGATCGAGGAGGTCGGGCTGGCCGGATTCGCCGATTTCCTGCCCAAGAGCCTGTCCGGCGGGATGCGGCAACGGGTCCAGCTCGCGCGCGGCCTGGCCGGTGCACCACGCGCGGTCATGATGGACGAACCGTTCGGGGCACTGGACACCCAAACTCGAAACACCATGCAGCGCTTACTCATCGATACCTGGCGCACGCACCCGACGACCGTCGTCTTCGTCACCCACGACGTGGACGAGGCGCTGCTGCTCGGCGATCGGGTCGCGGTGCTCGGCCGGGCCGGGCAGCCGCTGCGCGCCGTCATCGATGTTCCGAATCCGCGCACGGCCGCCGCCCGGCCGGTCGAGCGCGCCCAGATCGTGGAGGCTCTCACGTGACCGCTCCGACCTTGTTCGCGGCACCCGATCTCGCCGACGCCGTCCGTCTGGACTGCGATGTGCTCGTCATCGGCGGCGGAACGGCGGGCACGATGGCCGCCCTCACCGCCGCCGAGCAGGGCGCCAATGTGCTGCTGCTGGAGAAGGCGCATGTGCGCCATTCCGGTGCGCTGGCCATGGGAATGGACGGGGTCAACAATGCCGTCATCCCGGGAAAGGCCGAACCGGAGGATTACGTCGCCGAGATCACCCGCGCCAATGACGGCATCGTCGACCAGCGCACCGTCTATCAGACCGCGACCCGCGGTTTCGCCATGGTGCAGCGGCTGGAGAGCTACGGAGTGAAGTTCGAGAAGGACGAATACGGCGAATACGCGGTGCGGCGGGTGCATCGGTCCGGGTCGTATGTGCTGCCGATGCCCGAGGGCAAGGACGTCAAGAAGGCGCTGTACCGGGTGCTGCGCCAGCGCAAAATGCGGGAACGGATCCGGATCGAGAACCGGCTGATGCCCGTGCGTGTGCTCACCGCCGATGGCCGGGCCGTCGGCGCGGCGGCCCTGAACACCCGCACCGGGGAGTTCGTCGCGGTGGGTGCGAAGGCGGTCATCCTGGCGACCGGGCCGTGCGGGCGGCTCGGGCTGCCGGCCTCCGGCTACCTGTACGGCACCTACGAGAATCCGACCAACGCCGGCGACGGCTACTCGATGGCCTATCACGCCGGCGCCGAGCTCAGCGGCATCGAATGCTTCCAGATCAATCCGCTGATCAAGGACTACAACGGACCGGCATGTGCATACGTGGCCAACCCGTTCGGCGGGTACCAGGTCAATGCCGAGGGCGAACGCTTCGTGGATTCCGACTACTGGTCGGGGCAGATGATGTCGGAGGTCAAGCGCGAGATCGAATCCGCGCGCGGACCCATCTATCTCAAGGTGTCGCATCTGCCGGAGGAGACGCTGACGACGCTGGAGGGGATCCTGCACACCACCGAGCGGCCCACCCGCGGCACCTTCCACGCCAACCGCGGCCACGACTACCGCACCCACGATATCGAGATGCATATCTCCGAAATCGGTTTGTGCAGTGGGCATTCCGCGTCCGGCGTCTGGGTGGACGAGAACGCGCGCACCACCGTTCCCGGCTTGTACGCCGCCGGCGACCTGGCCTGCGTTCCGCACAACTACATGATCGGCGCCTTCGTCTTCGGCGATCTCGCCGGGGCACACGCCGCCTCCACGCTCACCGAGGTGGCGGCACCGCAGCAGCTTCCGCAGGAGCAGCTCGCCGAGGCGCACGAGCTGATCTACCGGCCGCTGCGCCACCCGGACGGGCCACCGCAGCCGCAGGTCGAATACAAGCTGCGCCGTTTCGTCAACGACTATGTGGCCCCACCCAAGACCGCCGCCAAACTCTCGATCGCGGTGGAAACCTTCCAACGGATGCGCGGGGAGATCGCCGAGATGGGCGCGCGCACCCCACACGAGCTGATGCGTGCGGTGGAGGTGTCGTTCATCCGCGACTGCGCGGAGATGGCGGCCCGCAGTTCGCTCACCCGCACCGAATCGCGATGGGGGCTCTATCACGAGCGCGCCGACCTGCCCGAGCGCGATGATGTGGGCTGGCGCTACCACCTGAATCTGCGCAAAACCGCCGACGGCGACATGGAGTTCCTGAAGCGTCCGGTGGCGCCGTACCTCGTGCCGGTGCCTGGGCTGGACGACCTGCCGTCGGCCGATGCCGCGATCGAAGTCGTCGAGCAGCCGGAACTGGTCGCGCGCCGCGCGCCTTCGGCAGCGACCGTGGTGACCGTCGAGAAGGAACCGGCCGCACCGCCCTCCCCGCGCCTGGTCACCCTGCTCGGGTTGGACGCACCGACGGTGGCGCAACTGGCGGAGTATCTGTCCGATGCCGACCCCGTGGTCCGGGTGGCCGCCCTATCGGTGCTCACCGAGCACACCCCGGACGGGTTCGCCGGCGTCTTGATCGACGCACTCGACGACGACGCCGCGTCCGTGCGCGCCGCGGCCGCGGCCGGATTGCGTGAACTGGTCGAGGTGCTGCCCTCGGCCGACGGTTTGGCACAGCGATTGCGCTCCGCCGATCCGGTGGTCCGCGCCACCGTCGTCGATCTGCTGCGGGCGCTGCGCGCCGGAACCGCCGCGCACTTCGGTGCCGCGCTCGCCGATCCCGATCATCGGGTGCGGATCGAGGCGGTGCGCGCGCTGGTCTCCCTCGACGACGGTCCGGCCGTGGCCGCCCTCGCCGGCGATGCGAACCGGGAGGTGCGGATCGCGGTCGCCCAGGGCCTGGCCACCATCGGCACCGGCGCCGAGGCCATCCGCGCCCTGGCCGCCGACCGTGACCCGCTGGTGCGCGCGGCGGCGCTCGCGGCGTACGCCGCACTGGGGACCGATATCGACTCGGCCACCGAACTCGTCGCCGCGCTGGGTCATTCGGCCTGGCAGGTGCGCGTCGGCGCGGCGCGCGGACTGGCGGGCGCCGACCCGGAGCTCGCCCTGCCCGCGTTGACCGAGGCGCTGTCGGATCCGCATCTGGATGTGCGCAAGGCCGCGGTCCTGGCGCTGTCGAGCTGGGCGAGCCTGGATGCGGCGCGGATCGCGTTGAAACAGGCCGTCGACGACCCCGACGCCGACGTCCGAGCCTATGCCCGCCGCGCACTCGCCGGGTGAGCCGCGACCGGGGCGCCGCCGCTTGTGCTCGGCCCGCCCCGCCTCGCTCACCAGCCGCGCCGCTGCGGCCGCGAACCCACCAGCTCCCCCGGACGGGCATGTCCACGACTGCGGTAGACGATGTAGGGCCGGAACAGGTAGGCCACGGGCGCGCTGAACGCGTGCACCAGGCGGGTGAACGGCCACAGCGCGAACAGCGTCAACGCGATGAGGACGTGGATGTGGAACGACAGCGGCGCCTGCGCCATCAGGTCGCCGCGCGGTTGCAGGATCCAGATCGACCGGAACCACGGCGAGACGGTCTCGCGGTAGTTGTGTTCCTCGCCGATCACGCCCGATCCCATCAGCGTCGTCGCGAGGCCGGCCACGATGGCCGCGATCAGCACGACGTACATCAGTTTGTCGTTCCACGTGGTCGCGGTGAAGACCGGGCCGGTGGCGCGGCGCCGGTAGACCAGCAGCGCCGCGCCGGTCAGGGTGGCGACACCGGCGATGGTTCCGAGGGTCAAGGCCTGCACGTGATAGGCGTGTTCGCTCAGGCCGAGGGCATCGGTCCACGATTGCGGGATCACCAATCCGATGATGTGCCCGACGATCACGACGAGAATGCCGAAGTGGAACAGTGGGCTGCCGATCCGCAGCAGCTTGCTCTCGTACAGCTGGGAGGACCGGGTGGTCCAGCCGAATTTGTCGTAGCGGTAGCGCCACCAGGTCCCCACGGCCAGGATCGCCAGTGTCACATAGGGAATCACGTCCCAGAAGATCTCTCCGGCGGACATGATCAGCGACCTCCTCGTTCTGGTGCGGCGCGGCGTGGTGGCACGGTCAGCGTGAACGGTTGCAGCCCGACCTGCTCGGCGGGCGGGCCCGCCGCCACCAGTTCGCGAGCCCGGCGCACGTCCTGATCAGTTGCGGCGGGCAGAGTCGCGGCCACCGCACCGAGGACACCGGCGTAGGGCGAGCGCCGTTCGGCGAGGGCGGTATGCACCGCGTCGATTGCCGGACGGTGCGCTGTGAGCAGCTCGCCGCCGGTGTGCGGGTCGACGGTGGCGGCGAATTCGAGCACGACGGCCAGGTGGTCCGGGGCCTCCCCCTTCGGCGGTGCGGCACCGGCCGCCCGATAGGCCTGCGCGAAGGCGAGCATGGCTGTGCCGCGGTTGCGGGTGTCGCCGTCGGTCCAGTAGGTCAGCAGCAAGGTCGTGCGTCGTTGCAGGTCGAAGGTGTCGACGTAGTGCCGCGCCGCCTCCGACAACGCTGTTCGCCGCAGATATCCGACGGTCGCACGCAGTGGTTCGGCGCGCTCATCACCGAGCCGATCGCACAAGGTCTCGACGGTGGCGAGCCGCGCGGACTGCGCGTCGTCCGGGTAGGCCAGTAGCAGCGAGGCCGATTGCCACACCAGTCGATGCGCGGCCCGGTTGTCATGGTGGCGCCGCCACCTCATCGGTCCGTCCCCCGGTGGCCGTTGCGCTGCGGGAACATGCCCTCGGGAACGCCATTGCCGTCCCAGTTGAGCAGATTGACCCGGGAGGGATTGCGCGCGGTCGCGCCGAAGGATTCACTGGTCTGGCGTTGGCGCAACGCGTGAAATGTCTCCACCGCGACCGGTACCGGTCCCCCGCTGGATTCCCCGAACGGCCCCTCCCCGTACATGCCCGGCCCGCCGTCGAAATCCAGCGCGCAGTCGCTGACCGCCTCCTCGAGCCGATGCCCTTCCTCGGCGTAGGCGGACGGAATCACATACCGGTCTTCGTATTTCGCCAACGCGAGCAGCCGGTACATCTCATAGATCTGCTCCTCGCTCATCCCGACCGCCGCCGGAATACTGCCCTGCGGCTCACGACCCAGGTTGATGTCGCGCATATACGAGCGCATCGCGGCCAGCTTGCGCAGCACGTTGGCGACCACCTCGGTATCGCCCGCGGTGAACAGGCCCGCCAGGTATTCCATGGGTATCCGCAGGGCTTCCAGCGCACCGAACAGGTTGCCGGCGTCTTCGCCGTCGTGGCCGTCCCGGCTGACCGCGTCCACCACCGGCGACAGCGGTGGCACGTACCAGACCATCGGCATGGTCCGGTATTCCGGATGCAAGGGCAGCGCCACCCGGTATTTCGTGATCAGGGCGTAGACGGGCGAGCGTCGCGCGGCCTCGATCCAGCTGTCCGGGATGCCTTGGGCGCGGGCGCCCGCGACGACCTCCGGATCGCTGGGATCGAGCAACGTGTCGAGCTGCGCTCGGTAGAGGTCGCGGTCATCGGCGACGGACGCGGCGGCGAGCACCTTGTCCACGTCGTAGAGCATCAGTCCGATGTAGCGCAGCCGGCCCACACAGGTTTCCGCGCACACCGTGGGGATGCCGACCTCCACGCGCGGATAACAGAAGGTGCATTTCTCGGCCTTGCCGGTCTTGTGGTTGAAATACACCTTCTTGTAGGGGCATCCGGATACACACATCCGCCAGCCCCGGCATTTGTCCTGATCCACCAGCACGATGCCGTCCTCGGTGCGCTTGTACATCGCCCCCGACGGGCACGACGCCACACAGGCCGGGTTGAGGCAGTGTTCGCAGATCCGGGGCAGATAGAACATGAAGGTCTGTTCCAGCTCGAGCCGGATCTTCTCGCTGACCTGCGCGAGGACGGGATCGCCCGGCACGATCTCCGGTGAGCCGGCGAGGTCGTCGTCCCAGTTGGCCGACCAGCCGACCTTCATCCGTTCACCGGTGAGCAAGCTGCGCGGCGGCGCGACGGGCATCTGATCACCCAGCGGTGCGTTGGTGAGGTTGTCGTAGTCGTAGGTCCACGGCTCGTAGTAGTCGTCCATGGCGGGCATCTTCGGGTTGGAGAAGATGCGCGCGAGCTTGGCGAGCCTACCGCCGTCGCGCAATCGCAGGCGGCCCTTACGGTCGATGACCCAGCCGCCGCGCCAGCGTCGCTGATCCTCGTAAGTTCGTGGATAGCCTTGTCCCGGGCGGGTTTCCACGTTGTTGAACCACACGTACTCGGTGCCCGAACGGTTCGTCCATGCCTGTTTGCAGGTCACCGAACAGGTATGGCAGCCGATGCATTTGTCGAGGTTCATCACCATCGCCAGCTGCGCCATCACCTTCATCAGTACCTCACCTCCTGGCTGCGGCGACGCACCACGGTCACCTCATCGCGTTGATTGCCGGTCGGGCCCAGATAGTTGAAAGCGAACGAGGTCTGCGCGTAGCCGCCGGCCAGGTGGGACGGTTTGATCAGCAGCCGGGTCAGTGAATTGTGGATGCCGCCGCGATTGCCGGTGGTTTCGGTGAGCGGTACGTCGATGGTGCGTTCCTGGGCGTGATGGACATAGACCACGCCCTCGGGCATCCGATGGGAGACGATGGCGCGGCACACCAGCACGCCGTTGCGGTTGACCGCCTCCACCCAGTCGTTGTCGGCGACACCGATCTTCGCCGCGTCGCCGGGGCTCATCCACATCGTCGGACCACCCCGCGACAAGGACAGCATCAGCAGGTTGTCCTGATATTCGGAGTGGATCGACCATTTGGAATGCGGTGTCAGATAGCGCACCGTCAGCCCGACACCGTCGCGGCCGGACCCCAGCCGGGGCTCCTCGAACAACAGCGCCATATCCAGTGGCGGCCGGTAGATCGGCAACTGTTCACCCAGCTCCTCGATCCAGTCGTGATCGAGATAGAAATGCATGCGGCCGGTGAGCGTGTGGAATGGTTTGAGCTGTTCGATATTCACCGTGAACGGCGCGTACCGTCGTCCGCCGGTCTCACTGCCGGACCACTCCGGGCTGGTGATCACCGGCACCGGACGGGCCTGGGTGTCGGCGAAGGTGATCCGGCGCTCCTCGCTGCCCTCGGCCAGATGGGCGAGCGGGCGCCCGGTGCGCTTTTCGAGCTCGCGAAACCCCTGTACGGCGAGCCTGCCGTTCGAGGTGCCGGAGAGCGCGAGGATCGTCTCGGCCATCTTCTCGGCACTATCCAGGGCCGGACGGCCCGCCGCCACACCGGAATTCATCACACCGTGCTTACGGGCGAGCTCGGCGACCTCCTGATCCGGGTGCACCGTCACGCCTTTGGTGGTCAGGCCCGCCGATTCGACGAGCGGACCGAGCGCCGCCCACTGCTGCGCCAGCGCCGGATAGTCGCGCTCGACCGCGACCAGCGGCCCCATCGTCGCGCCGGGCACCGGCGCCACCCGGGTGGTTCGCCAATCCTTCTCGGCACCACCGGGATAGGCCATCGCACCGGGCGTATCGTGCTGCAACGTCCCGAGCACCAGATCGGTGCGCTTGCCCAGGTGTTTCTCGGCCATGACGGAGAAGCGGCGGGCTATCGCGGCGAAGGCGTCGAAATCCGAGCGCGCCTCCCACGGCGGGTCGATGGCGGGGGTGAAGGCGTGAATGTAGGGGTGCATATCGGTGCTGGACAGGTCCGATTTCTCGTACCAGGTGGCCGCGGGCAGCACCACATCGGACAGCATCGTGGTCGAGGTCATCCGGAAGTCGATCGACATCAGCAGATCGAGCTTGCCCTCGGGGGCCTGCTCGTGCCAGGTGACGTCGGCGGGGCGCAGATGTGGTCCGGCCGGTTCGGCTTGCACATTCGACGTCGTCCCCAGCAGATGCCGCAGGAAGTACTCGTTGCCTTTGCTGGAGGATCCGAGCAGATTGGCCCGCCACACGCTCAACACCCGCGGCCAGTTCTGCGGGGCGTCCGGGTCGGCGAGCGCGAACGTCAGCTCCCCATCGGCCAATCGCTGCGTCACGTACGCCGCCGGGTCGGCGCCGGCCGCGCGGGCCTCGTCGGCCAATTCCAGGGTGGAGCGGTCGAATTGGGGATAGAACGGGGTCCAGCCCATCGCGGCGGCCGAGGCCAGCACGTCCATGGTGTGTTTACTGCGGAACCTGCCGCGGCCGGTCGGCGCGGCCAGGGCGTCGGCGCGGTAGCCGTCGTAACGCCACTGGTCGGTGTGCACGTACCAGTACGAGGTACCCGCCATCTGGCGAGGCGGCCGATGCCAGTCGGTGCCCATGGCGACGGTTGCCCAGCCCGTCACCGGCCTGCACTTCTCCTGCCCGACGTAATGGGCCCACCCGCCGCCGTTGCGGCCCATCGATCCGGTCAGCAGCAGCAGGCTCAGGATGGCGCGGTAGGTGGCGTCACCGTGGAACCACTGGCAGATGCCCGCGCCCATGATGATCATCGAGCGCCCACCGGATGCGATGGCGTTGTCGGCGAATTCGCGGGCGATGCGGATCACCTGAGCGGCGGAGACGCCGGTGATCGGCTCCTGCCAGGCCGGCGTGCAGGGTGAATCGGGGTCGTCGTAACCGCTGGGCCATCGTCCCGGCAGGCCCTGTCGTGCCACGCCGTATTGGGCCAGCATCAGGTCGAAGACCGTGCAGACCCGGTGGCCGGCCACGCTGCGCACCGGAACACCGCGCTCGATGGTGCTGCCGCGGCCGTCGAGGCTGTCGAACCGCGGCAACGTGATGACGGCGGTGTCGCCGTCGCGCGCGGCGACCGTCAGCGCGGGCACCAGATCGCCGAGGTCGAGGTTCCATTTACCGACGCCCTCGGCGCCGAAACGGAACCCGAGCGAGCCATGCGGCACCGCGGGTTCACCGGTGGCGCCGTCCAGCAGGACCGGTTTGAAGGCGGCGTTCTCGAAGCTCTCCCCCAGATCGGCGGCGGTCAGGTTCTTGCCAGGTACCAGCCGTCCGTCGCGCTCCTCCAGCTTGATCAGGAACGGCAGGTCGGTGTAGCGGCGAACGTAGTCGACGAAGAACGGTTCACGCCGTCGCACGAAGTATTCGGTGGCGATGACATGCCCCATCGCCATCGCCATCGCACCGTCGGTGCCCGCCGCGCACGGCATCCATTCGTCGGCGAACTTCGTGTTGTCGGCGTAATCGGGGCTGACGCTGACCACCTTGGTGCCGCGGTAGCGCACCTCCGCCATCCAATGCGCGTCCGGGGTGCGGGTGACGGGCACATTGGAGCCCCACATCATCAGATACGCGGCGTCCCACCAGTCCCCGGATTCCGGGACGTCGGTCTGGTCGCCGAAGACCTGCGGTGAGGCGACGGGCAGGTCGGCGTACCAGTCGTAGAAGGAGGTCATCACCCCGCCGAGCAGTTCGACGAAGCGCGAACCCGCCGCGAACGACACCATCGACATGGCGGGGATCGGCGAGAATCCGGCGATCCGGTCCGGGCCGTAGGTCTTGATGGTGTGCACGTGCGCGGCGGCGATGATCTCGGTGGCTTCCTCCCAGCTCACCCGTACCAGTCCGCCTTTGCCTCTGACCTGCTGGTAGCTGCTTCGCCGGGCGGGGTCGGTCTGGATCGCGGCCCATGCCGTCACCGGGTCGCCGTGTTCTGCTTTCGCGGCGCGGTAGAGGTCGAGCAGGACGCCGCGCACGTAGGGATAGCGCACGCGGGTGGGTGAGTAGGTGTACCAGGAGAATGCGGCGCCGCGCGGGCAGCCGCGTGGTTCGTATTCGGGGCGATCGGGTCCGACGGACGGGTAGTCGGTTTCCTGGGTTTCCCAGGTGATGATGTCGTCTTTGACGTAGATCTTCCACGAGCAGGAGCCGGTGCAGTTGACGCCGTGGGTCGAGCGGACGACCTTGTCGTGGCTCCAGCGGTCGCGGTAGAAGACGTCGCCTTCGCGGCCGCCTTCCCTGGTGACCGTGCGGCGATCCGGTGAGATGTCGCCGGGAGTGAAGAATCGTCCGCTGCGTATCAGCAGGTCTTCGATGGAACCACCGGTGTGTTCGTTCGACGCCACGTGAGTCTGCCTCTCGTCCGCTGTACGGTTTCGCCGCAAACGTCCGTTCAGCGGCAGGGGCCGCGCGGGGTGTGCGATTCAGCGGGAACTGACGTCACCGATTCAGCAGAACATGCCGGCGCGGGTTCCGCGGTTCCGAACCGGTGGATGCAGGTTACGTTTCGGCCACAATGGTCGTTCGAGTCGCCGGCGTGCCCGGCGATCCATCGGCGGCGGTATGCGGGTGTCGGCACCGTGGCGCGCCGCCACCCGCATACCGGCCCGTGATCGGCCTCAGGCGCCGATCACCGCGTTCATGATGGTGCCCGCGCTGGTGGCGACGACACCGCCGGCCATGGCGCCGGCCACCATCTTCGGCGATTGCAGCCCGCCGCCGCTCCACTTCTCCCAGGCGAATCGGCCGCCGCCGTAGGTGATCGCGGCGACGCCGGACAGCAGAACGAACCAGGTGAGGTACCGGGTCATCTGCATGATCTTGTCCGCCAACGGCGGTGCTTCCGGGGTGGGGTTGCCGATCTGTGCGACCACCGCGCCGTAGCTGTCGTGCAGCGCAACGAGAATCATGCTCACGTTCGTGCTCCTTTTCGGATGCTGAGTGATGCTGGAGATTTCCGTCTCAGGACTCCTGGCATCGCGGCATGTGCGGAAACGACCGACCGCGACGCCGCGGAATCATCTGCGGCTGACGATGCAGTCCGCCCGGTGCCCGATGTTCATCGGGGGCCGTGCCATGTCGTCTCCTAGTGCGCTCGTCGCTGGAAACACGCTGACCGGATCAATTGAACAGCACGCCTTCGCGATCCGAGGGAAGACACACGATCCAGCGGCGCGTCACGGCGTGGCGCGCGGCGCGTCGCCGTAGACGACGAGCCAGATCGCGCGTCCGAGCGAGTCGGCCAGGACGTCGTCGGAGATGCCGGTATCGGCGGAGAACGCGACCGCGATGGAGCGTTCCACCATGGACGTCAGCACCACCGCGGTCGCCGTCGGGTCGACGGCGGAGCTGATCTTCCCGGCCCGGCGGTCGCTGTCGAGGCGGGCCCGGACCATCGCGGCGAAGGTAGCGACCCGCGAACGCCAATACGCGCCGACGTCACGGTCGTAGGCGGAAACCTCGGTCAGCGCCAGGAGCAAGTAGCGATGGGTGCGGAAGCCGGCGATCATGGCCCGGATCGCTTGCACCACACCGTCGACGCCGTCGCTGTGATCGGCGGTCCACCACTGTTCGGCGGCATCGAACAGATCGGTGGTGGCCAGGTCGGCCATCCGGATCAGCAACTGACTCTTGTCCGGAAAGTACCGGTAGAACGTCGATCTCGCCGATTGCGAGGCGGCGGCGATCTTCTGCACGGCCAGTTCGGTGTACGGGGTGCCGTCGGCGAGCAGCTCTTCGACGGCTGCCAGCACGCGCCGTTCGAATTCGGCGCGGCGATCGTCGGACGGCTTGCGGCCGCCGCGCGGGACGCGCGTCAGCGACGGCATCGGCTGCTGGCTCGCTCGGAGGGCTCCATGCGGCCATTGTGCCTCGGGGCGCGGATATCCGGCCGAAGCACCATCGCCCGTTGACAGCGGGGCGGCAGACGTTCACCATCAATCGGACATAGTGTCCGAGACGCGATGACCGAGGCGTGAGAAATGGCCGATTCCTCCAGTACGGCGGTCGAATACACCGATGTCATCGTGGTGGGCGCGCGCTGCGCGGGCTCCGCCGTCGCCATGACGATCGCCCGGGCGGGGCGGCGCGTCATCGTCCTCGACAGTGCGCACTTCCCGTCCGACACGCTCTCGACCCACCTGCTCTGGCCGGGTGGACTCGCCGAGTTGCACGCGCTCGGCGTGCTCGAACAGGTCGAAGCACTCGGCGCGCCCCGCCTGACGTCGGCCTTCGCGGCGGGTGCCGGCTATCGGGTGCCCTCAGAATTCACTCCGGCCGGCGGAATCGACTACGCGATGTGCGTGCGCCGCACCGGGCTGGACGCGGTTCTGGTCGGCGCGGCGCGCACGGCCGGCGCCGACGTGCGCGAGCGCTGCCGGGTGGTGGAGCTGGTGTGGGAGCACGATCGATGTGCCGGGGTGCGGTATCGCGACCACGCGGACACGCTCGTCGAGCTGCGGGCCCCGCTGGTGATCGGCGCCGACGGCAGGCGTAGCACGGTGGCGCGGCTGTGCGGAGCACTCGAGCCGTTCCTGCACGCCCCGAGCGGCCGGGAATGCTATTACGCGTACTGGCGCGAGGACAGTTCATCGTGGCGTCACGTTGCCGCCCAGTGGCGTGCCGGACGCGACCTGGGCACGGCGTTTCCCTGCGACGACGGGCTGCTGCTGTCGCTGGTCCAGCCACCCGTCAGCGAGGAACCCGGCCTCGGACCCGGCCGCGCCGAACAGCGCTACCTCGAGGCGATCGCCCGGATTCCCGGCCTCGCCGAGCGGCTGCGCGAATGCGAGCGGGTGGGCCGGGTCCGGGCCGCCACCGGGATCGCCTCGTACTTCCGGCGCTCGAGTGGACCGGGCTGGGCCTTGGCCGGGGACGCGGGACATTTCAAGGATCCGGTCACCGCCCAGGGCATTCGCGATGCGCTGCGCTACGGCCGATTGCTCGCCGACACCGCTGCCCCGCTGCTCGAGCATCCGAAAGCCCTCGACCTCGCCATGTCGCACTGGGCCGATCGACGCCTTCGCGAGTGCCTGCCGATCTACCAGTGGACCAATCGGCTCGCGCGGGCAGAAGACATGCATCCCTTGGAGATCGAGCTCTATCGCACCGCTACCCGCGACCCGTCCCTGGCCGCCGCGGTGACCGGCATCTTTTCCCGCACCACCGAACCGGGCGCGGTGTTCACGCCGCGCCGGGCGGTCGGGCTGGCTGCCGGTGCGCTCCGGCACACGCCGACCGCCGCAGGCGCGGTGCTGGCCGACGTCACCCGTGAACTGCGCGAGGCGGCCGCCGACTGGCACGAGGCACGAACCGCGTTGCGCGCCAATCGTTACCGCGCCCCCGCACCTCCGCTCACACCCGCACCGATCGCTCACCCTTCCCGCGCTGGAGACGAAGATGTCTGAATCGCCATCGAATACGGCCCCGTCCTGGACCCGTCGCGATGTATTGCGCGGTGCCGTCGTCGCGGGAGCGGGAGCGGCACTATCGCTCGGTGCCGCCACCTCTGGTGCGACCCCTGTCCGCCGCTCCCCCGGTGCACGCGGCAACCGCGATGTCGCGATCCTGGGCGGCGGGGTGGCCGGGCTGTCGGCCGCACACGAGCTCATCGAACGCGGCTACACGGTGACTGTGTACGAGCCGGCCTATCTCGGCGGTAAGGCCCGCAGTCTCGGCGTTCCCGGTACCGCCACCGACGGCAGGCTCGATCTGCCCGGCGAGCACGGCTTCCGTTTCTTCCCCGGCTGCTATCAGAATCTCCCGGACACCATGCGGCGCATACCGTTTCCCGGCAATCCGGACGGCGTGGCGGGAAATCTGGTGCGGGTCGAGGGCACCGTCGCCGGATTCCGCGGCAGGCCACCGGTGTTCCTTCCGGTCGAGCCGGCCGCGATCGGGCAGCTCACGCCGGAACTGTTGCAGAACACCCTCGTCACGGCCTTCGGCTTCATCCCCGAGCTGCCGCCCGCCGAGCTGGCGTTCTTCACCAAACAGATGATGATGTGGTTCACCTCGTCCACCGAACGGCGGTTCGGGCAGTGGGAGTACCTGACCTGGGAACAGATTCTGCGCGCGGACGGAAAATCACAGGCCTACCGCGATTACCTGGTGTCGGCGCTGACCCGCATCACCGTGGCCGCCAAACCGCATATGAGCTCGGCGCGCACCATCGGCACCATCGGTGAGGCGCTGGTGCTGGCGGGCACCGGGCTGATCCCGCAATACGCGGCGGGAATCGACCGGATCCTCAATCGCCCGACCAATGAGGCGTGGATCGATCCGTGGGTCACGTACCTGCGCGGGCGGGGCGTGCGGTTCGTGATGGATCAGCGCGCGACCGCGCTCGACCTCCAGGGCGGACGCATCACCGGTGCCACCGTCATCGATTCCGGCGGCGCCGCCACGCGGGTCGAGGCGGATTGGTACATCTGCGCGATGCCGGTGGAGCGAACGGTGCCGCTGCTGAGCCCGGCGATCCTGGCCGCAGATCCGCGGCTGGCGGGGATGGCCGAACTGGTGACCGACTGGATGGTCGGCATCCAGTACTACCTGACCCGGCCCACCGAGATCCCCGAAGGCCATATCGCCGCGCTCGGCTCGCCGTGGGCGATCACCGCGCTGCGTCAGGCACCGATGTGGGTCGGCGATTTCGCGCAGCGCTACGGTGACGGGCGCGCGGTCGAATGCCTGTCGGTCGACGTCTCCGACTGGGACACCCCCGGCATCCTCTTCGGCAAAACCGCCAAACAGTGCTCGAAGGACGAGATCGCCCGCGAGGTGTGGGCCCAGCTCGAGCAGTGGCTCAATACCGGCACCGGCTGGCTGCGGGCCGAGGACATCCACTCCTGGCACCTGGATCCGGGCATCAGCTGGTCCGGTGGCACCACCTACAACGAGACTCCACTGCTGGTCAACACCGTCGGCTCCTACCAGCATCGTCCCGACGCGCGCTGCGCCATCCCGAATCTGTTCTTCGGGGGCGACCATGTGCGCACCAACATCGACCTCGCCACCATGGAAGGTGCCAACGAGGCCGGGCGCGCGGCCGCCAACGCCATCCTCGACGCCGCCGACGACCCCGCGCCGCGAGCGGTCATCCACCCACTCGTCGACCTGCCGATCTTCGCGGCCGCCAAGCAGCTGGACGCGGACCGCTTCCGGGCGGGGTTGCCGCATGTGCTCGATGTCTGAGTTCCTCGGTCCAGGCCGGCGCCGTGCAGCACGACCCCGGTTCGAGCCGATCGAAACCTCTCTATGAGCGAATTCATAGCCGAGCTGTCGATCGGTGTTCAGGGGTACCCAGAGTCATTCGGCGCCCGGCCCTTTCGCCTCCCATGGTCCGACCGCGGCGCTGTGCGCACCCTTCGGCCGACCGGGCGGCGGTCGTGCACGCGACGTCGTGAACTGGGAAAACGGCCTACCCTCGGGCGCTGACCCGATGACTACGGCCGCTCCGGGGACGCTCGCGGCCGGAAGGATACCCACCGATGCCCTGCTCGAGCCTCGATCTCCACACCGCCGATATCGCGCTGAACCTGGCGGTCCGCGCACCGTCGATCCACAACACCCAGCCGTGGCGGTGGCGGATCGGTCGCCGCGGGATCGATCTGTTCGCCGATACCAGCCGCGGACTCGGTGCCACCGACCCCCACGAGCGCGCGCTGGTCGTCAGCTGCGGCGTCGTGCTCCATCACCTGCGCGTGGCATTCGCCGCCTTGGGATGGGCGACGAGCGTCGAGCGCCGGCCGGATCCGCGGGACCCGGACCATCTGGCCCATATCGACGTCACCCGCAGGCCGCCGAGCGACTCCGATATCGAGCTCGCCGCGGCCATCCTGATGCGGCAGACCGACCGGCGCCATTACCTGCACCGCCCCGTTCCGGCCAGGCTGATCCGCGCGCTCGCCCAGCGGGCGGCCGACTGTGGCGCCGTGGTCCGGCAGATCCCCGAACCGTGGCTGCCACGGCTGGCCGGGCCCATGCGCCGCGCCGCCGCCTCGCACGCCACGGATTCCGCCTACCAGGCGGAACTCGCCCGATGGAGCAGTGGCGAGCGCAGCACCGACGGCGTACCCGGCCGTAACGCCCCACCGCCCCGCGCCGCCGGCGAGATTCCGGTCCGCACCTTCGCCGATGCCACGCTGGCCGACTCGGCCGATCAGCCCGACGCCGCCGTGTGGCTGGTCGTCGGCACCGCTCGCGACGATCGGCAATCGCAGCTACGCGCCGGTGAGGCCACCAGCGCGGTATTGCTCACCGCGACCGATCGCGGCCTGGCCACCAGCTTGCAGACCGAACCGCTCGGCATGGCGGATCCCCGCCAGGAGATCCGAGCCGGCCTGCTGCACGACTGCGCCTATCCGCAAGCGATGGTCCGGGTGGGCTGGATGGCGCACACCGCCGCGCCGCTCACCTCGACGCCGCGACGGCCGGTCGCCGACGTGCTCGAGATCTGATCACCCAACTCTCCCGCGGCATCGTGTGACAGGTGCCACACTCTTCTCATGAGTGATCACGTCTATCGCGTTATCGAGGTGGTCGGTTCCTCTCCAGACGGCGTCGACGCCGCGATCGCCAATGCGGTCACCCGGGCCGGCGAGACCGTGCGCAATCTCGAATGGTTCGAGATGGTGAGCGTGCGCGGCCACATCGTCGACGGTGCCATCGCCCATACCCAGGTCACGGTCAAGATCGGGTTCCGGATCGACCCACCGGACTGAGCCGGTCGGCTGGGATAGCGCCGCGCCGGTTCACGCGGCGAGACGACGGCCACGCTAACGGCTCCCGCCAGTGGTCCGATAGGGCTGGAGAGCATTCGGGGATGCCACACGTCCACATCTGCCGAAGGAGAACGTCCGTGCATCGCGGCGCCGCAGTCCGCGCCCTTCACCTGTGCCGACCGGCGCAGGGGCTGGTTTCGGGCCGACGGCCACCGTGCACGGGCTCGCGACAACGACCGCGCACCAGCTGACCTAGGAGGCTCACTTGGCACGCCGAAAGATCACCGCCGCCACCGCCCTTGCCGCCACCGGCCTGGCCCTCACCACCGCGTTCGCCACCACCGCCGGCGCCCGCCCGATCGGCCCCTTCGACGTCGGCGGGGCCATCGAGGTCAAATACGACCAGGCCGGCGGCTACAACACCTTCGGCAATCCCATCACCCCGGAACTCGACGCCAACGGCGGAAAGTTCCAGGCCTTCGAACGCAACAACTCCATCTACTGGTCCCTCGGCACCGCCGCCCACCAGATCGGCGGCGCCATCCGCGACAAATGGGGCACCGTCGGCTGGGAGAACAGCCCGCTCGGCTTCCCCATCACCGACGAAGCCACCGCCAAGAACAACGGCCGCTTCAACCGCTTCAACGGCGGCGACATCTACTGGTCCCCCGCCACCGGCGCCCACATCATCTGGGGCTCCATCCGCGACACCTGGCTCGCCGCCGGCGCCGAAAACGGCCGCTACGGGTACCCGACCAGCGACGAATACGACCATCAGGGCGGGAAAGCGCAGGACTTCCAGGGTGGGCGCATCACCTGGAAGCCGTGAGGCGGACCAACAGTTCGCCCGGCCGGGTATGGGCTGGTGGTAAAGTTTCCGCCCAGCCGAAACTGCGCGTGTCGGTGATCGGACAGCGTTAGAGTCGACGAAGAACCGGGTCGGGGCCGACAGAACGGGATTGATCCGATGCAGTCCGCCGCACCACCTACAACCGTCCGCTCCCGACTTGCCGGAGCCGTCTTCGGTGCCGCCCTCATCGCGGCATCCGCCGGCGCTGCGACCGCCGCTCCCTTGGTGGATAGTGGCTCCGCCGGTGGCACCGTGACCCAGCAGGTCAATCTGAACGACTACTGCCAAGATCCCGGCGCGGTCGCTCAACTTGCGGACGGCAGAACGGTCTATTGCACGCGTGTCGCACAGACCGATGCCTAC
Organism: Nocardia sp. JCM 38205; assembly: GCF_058222935.1. Classification (NCBI taxonomy): domain Bacteria; kingdom Bacillati; phylum Actinomycetota; class Actinomycetes; order Mycobacteriales; family Nocardiaceae; genus Nocardia; species Nocardia sp. JCM 38205. The sequence goes on from NZ_JBYHFL010000006.1 coordinate 384,907, forward strand.
GTCTGGTCACTGTCACGAAGTCTCATGCCACACGACCCCAACCTGCGCGACTACACCTGCGACGACTCGGGTTGCCATTTCCCTGACGGGTCAGACGTGCCGGGCTACAAGCGCTGCGGGCTGCTCTGCGGTGAGCCACCCACCTCCGGCGATGTCCAAAGCGGTCTCTACGACTGCGTGCAGTCCGGCGTGCCGTTCGAGGAATGCCAAGCCCGTAGGCCCCGCGGATAGTTCGAGGAGTGATCGGCTGCTTCGATGAAAGGAGCTGAGCATGGACCGGGTGGAAGGTGCGATCTCCGACCGGTTCACCGGGCTGCGGGCGCTGTTCATCAACGCCACGCTCAAACCTTCGCCCGAGATCAGTAATACCGACGGGCTGATCGAGCGTTCGGCGGGGATCATGCGGCAGCACGGTGTGCACGTCGACGTCGTTCGAGCCGTCGACCACGACATCGCGACCGGGGTGTGGCCGGATATGACCGAGCACGGGTGGGCGCGGGATGCCTGGCCGGGGTTGTTCGAGCAGGTGATGGCGGCGCACATGCTTGTGCTGTGCGGGCCGATCTGGCTCGGTGACAACAGTTCGGTGATGAAACGGGTGGTCGAACGGCTCTACGCCTGTTCGAGCCTGCTCAACGAGGCCGGGCAGTACGCCTATTACGGCCGCGTCGGCGGGTGCCTGATCACCGGCAACGAGGACGGCATCAAGCACTGCGCGATGAACCTGCTCTACAGCCTGCAGCACCTCGGATACACCATCCCGCCGCAGGCCGACGCCGGCTGGATCGGCGAAGCCGGACCCGGGCCCTCCTACCTCGACCCGGGCTCCGGCGGCCCGGACAACGACTTCACCAACCGCAACCTGACCTTTATGACCTACAACCTCATGCACCTGGCCGCGATGCTCCGCGATGCCGGCGGGTTCCCCACCGAAGGCAACCGGCGCAGCGAATGGGACGCCGGCTGCCGCCCCGACTTCGCCAACCCTGAACATCGCTGAACGATCCAACCGACACGACGAGGAAACGCATGGCCCCGACACGCCCTACTTCGGGCTTGTCAGCGCGCTGCACGGGATCGGGCCGTGCTCGGTGGAGGTGGCGGTGAACTGGCGCAACCTCGATACCGGGGCCGCCGGGACCGTCCACCAGCAGATCTACGGCACCGGCGGCACCCAGATCCGCTTCGATCCGGGGCCGGGCCGGATCGTCGGAACACTCACCACGAACGCGCTACACAAGCCGGGTTCGTTCGAATTCCAGCGAACCGCAAAGTAATTCGGCCGCGAGGGGTGAGCGGCGACATCCGGGGCGAGCTGCCGCCGCTCCGCCCGGGCCGAGTTCCGCCGGCTTCCGTCCCGGCGCACACGGTGGACACCTTCGCGCCCCGCGATAACCAGCCACTCGGTTCACCACTCGCGGGCGGCGATCAGCTCCGACAGGTCCGCCTCGTGGAAACCATAGGCGCGGGCGATGAACCAGAAGTCCTCGCCTATTTCTTCACGTGCCACAGTATCTAATTCGCTTCCCGCCGAGTCGAATTCGAGCTCGAGCGCATTGAAATCCTCCGTAGCAGCGTGGGTGAGGACGTACAGCGCCGAGAGGTCGGCGGGCTGCTCGACTTCGATGCGCTCGCACAGCCCGAGCAGGATCGCTTTACCTCGCTCCACCAGTCGGCTGGGATAGTAATCGTCCTCGTCGAGGAGACGAAGAAAATGGTGTGTGGCCACCTGCTGATCGGTGATCGGCATAACGTCCCATTCTCGGATTTCGACAAGGCAGTCGGTGCAGCACGCCATCGAGCACCTCGCCGACGTGGTGGTGGTCCCCCATCTAGGCACGCTCCAGGCACGCACTCCGTGGTGGGTGGTGACCGAGCCAGCCGAACTCATCACCCGCACGCAGCGGTATCCCCGATGGTCGATAGTCGCCGTGCCAGCCGAGCCGCAACTGTGATCGCGGTGGGATATGTCATCGCAGTAGGCCTTCCATTGGCCGTGCTGGTCCTGGCCGTAGCGCTGCCCGGTCCGTGGGGCAAGCAATGAGCTCTCGGCGTCACTATGACGAGGCCGCGAAAGGCCGGTTCCGGGGAGCCGTGGAAGCCGGCATCCCCGGAACTCGGCCCGGATTTCGAGCGGACCGAAGCGGGCGCTCAGCCCGCGACGGCGGCGACCTCCTGTGCTGCTTCGAGCTGCGGGTAGGTCGGGTATTCGATGCCCGAGATGTACTGCACCGTGCGCACCACCTGGCAGGAGTAGCCGAATTCGTTGTCGTACCAGACGTACAGAATTGCGGTGTCGCCTTCGACGATGGTGGCGTTGGCGTCGATGATGGAGGCCGCGCGGGAGCCGATGAAGTCGCTGGAGACGACGTCGGTGGCGGCGGTGTAGTCGAGGTTGCGGCTCAGCGGGCCGGACAGGGATACCCGGCGCATGTACTCGTTCACCTCGGCCTTGGTGGTCTCGCGCTCGAGGTGCAGGTTCAGGATCGCCATCGAGACGTCCGGGGTGGGGACGCGGATCGAGTTGCCGGTGATCTTGGCCTTGAAGTCGGGCATGGCCTTCGCGACGGCGGAGGCGGCGCCGGTCTCGGTGAGCACCAGGTTGAACGGCGCGGAGCGGCCGCGGCGGTCGGCGTTGTGGTAATTGTCCAGCAGGTTCTGGTCGTTGGTGAACGAATGCACCGTCTCCACGTGGCCGCGCAGGATGCCGAATTCGTCGTCCATCGCCTTCAACGGCGGCACGATCGCGTTGGTGGTGCACGAGGCGCAGGAGAAGATCTGCTGCGACAGGTCCAGGCTGCGGTGGTTGACGCCGTGCACGATATTCGGGACGTCACCCTTACCGGGCGCGGTCAGCACGACCTTCGCGATGCCGGGGCGCAGGTGCTTCGACAGGCCCTCGCGGTCGCGCCACTTGCCGGTGTTATCGATCAGGATCGCGTCGTTGATGCCGTACTCGGTGTAATCGACCGACGCCGGATCGTTGCTGTAGATGAACTTGATGACGTTGCCGTTGGCGATGATGGTGTCGTTGTCGGCGTCGACCTTGATGGTGCCGTTGAACTGGCCGTGCACCGAATCCCTTCGCAGCAGCGACGCACGCTTGACCAGGTCGTCGGCTCCGCCGCGGCGCACCACCACCGCGCGCAGGTTCAGGCCGTTCCCGGAGCCCGCCTTCTCGATGAGCAGCCGGGCCACCAGCCGGCCGATGCGGCCGAAGCCGTAGAGCACGACGTCCCTCGGACCGTTCGATTGCACCTTGCCGTTGGTCACGTCGGCCAGGATGGCGGCGGTGAACTCGCGGATCGACAGGCCGCGATCGTCGGCGCGGTAGGCCATGACCAACTGGCCGAGGTCGATCTTGCACGGCCCCAGATCCAGCTCGGTGAGGGTCTGGAGGACGGGCAGCGTTTCGCCGACCGACAGCTCCTCACCTTCGATCTGACGGGCGAACCGATGCGTGCGCAGGATGCTGATCACCGACTTGTTCACCAGCGATCGACTGTGCAGCAGGATCGTCACGCCCTTGTCTCGATACAACGTACCGATGATGGGGATCATCGCCTCTGCGGCTGCTTCCTGGCTGTTCCAGCGGTCGAGTTGTTCAGTCGTCAACGCAGATCCTCGGGGCTTGATCGAAAGGTTCGCCGCATAAATGCTAGTCAGGCCCGGTGACATCACCGGAGCCGGATACCGCATTGTGAGATCCGCTGATGGCGCGCACCGAGGTACGGCCGTCAGCCGGCAGGCCAGCCTCCGTTGCGTCGGCGCATGTCGGCCTTGGCGTCGTCGTCGCCGGCGAGATGCTCGATGCCGAGCTTCTCGGCGAACAGGTGACGCTGGGTGATCCAGCCGAGCACCGACAGCCCGATCCAGGCCAGCGTGGAGGTGATCTGCTGCCAGCCGGGTTCGGGGCTGCGCAGGAATTCGAGCGAGTCGCTCATGCGGGCGACGCCGCTGAGAATCATGCTGGCGCCACCGATCGAGGTCAGCCACAGCAGGGCGCGGGCGCGGAACTTCTGCGCGAGGAACGCGCCCGCCACGCAGACCGCGAGCGCGACGATCATGCTCAGTGCCCAGTTCTTGTCGCCGGGTTGCAGCACCATCGCGAGCTTGGTGCCGATCATGGCGCCGGTGAGCCCACCGATGAAGTAGGCCGCGAACCGGAAGATCAGCGAGGTCACCACCCACGACGAGATCGCGCCGATCAGCGCGACCAGCAGCAACCACCAGAACGAGGCGTCGAACAGGTCGGCGATCATCCAGCCGAGGCCGAACCCGATCGCCAGGATCCCCAGATGGACCGAACGGATCCCGTAGAAGCACAGCAGTACGCCGACGACCGCGACCACGATGCCGTTCATCGGGCACCCCTTTCGACTGCCGGACCACCCACCTGGCGAGCAGGCGCAACGGCCGCTCACTGCACGCGATAGCGACGTTAGGAGCCGACGGCGGTGGACGGCTCACCCGCTGCGGGTGAAGTGCCGCCCGGCCCCGATGCTGCGAACCGGGCCAGACGCTGCTGACTCGAACCAGACTTTGGTAGGGACTCTTGCCAAAACCTTCATTCTGGTAGAGACTCTTGCCAGAAGCTGCGAACGCGGGCTCCAGCCGATCCCTGGGGTTCCCGCCGTGCGCGCCTACTCAAAGGAGAGTGACCATGGCTTCGACGATCCCCGGCCGGCACCCGGACGCGCCGCAGACCGTCCCCGGACTTGGGCTGGCCCCGTTCGCCCGCCTGCTCGGGCTGCGCAAGCCGACACCCGCTCAGTTCGATGAACTGGGTGCGGCGCTGACCATCGGCGACCAGCCGATGGACGAGCTGGTGGACTGGATGTACCGCGAGGGGATGGCGAACACCCGCCCACTGTTCGAGCGCGCGCTGCGGGAGGGCATCGCCGCCGTGCCGGAGGCTCCCGCGCCGCTGCGGGAGTTCTTCGAGTACGTCGAAGCCGTCCCCGATTGGGTCGACTGGCGAAAGATCCGGCACGCCGAACTCGTCTTCGGCCTCGGCGGCCGCGACGGGCTCTACGTCGCGCGCGACATGTCCTTCCTCGGCGGCTACCTCGCCTCGGGTTTCAACAAAACCCTGTTGCGCACGGGGGCTTTGGAGAAGGGACCGGCCAAGCGGTTCGCCGAGACGACGCAGTGGGCGATGGACGTCACCTCGACCGACGGCATGCGGCCGCGCGGCCTCGGCTACCGGTCGACGATGCACGTGCGGATGATCCATTCGATGGTCCGCCGCCATATCGCGGCACAACCGGATTGGCGCGGCGAGGAATGGGGTCTGCCGATCAACCAGACCGATATGGCCGCCACGATCATCGGCGCGCTCATCGCTCCGATGATCGGCGCCATCGGCATGGGCGGGCTGGTGACCCCGCGTGACGCCGACGCCGTCGCGCACTTCACCCGCTACGTCGGCTGGGTGATGGGCGTGGAAGAACGCTTCCTGCCCAAGGATTTCCGCGACAGCGTCCGCATCCTCTACCACACGATGACGGCCATCACGAACCCCGACGAGACCTCGCCCCAGCTGGCACTGCCGATGCGCGACGAACCGCTGGGCTGGCATTACGACCACCTCGCCGGACCGCGCCGGCGCATCGCCCGCTCGCAGCACCTGTCGATCGCCACCATGCTGCTGGGCCCCGACGCGATGAAGAAACTCGGCCTCCCCGCCTACACGTTGCCGTGGTACCCGATGCTGCGCGCGCCGATCAACCTCGCTCGCACAGCGTGGGCACGCGTCGTCCCCGGCCAATTCGCACGCTCGGCCGCGCGCGGGCGTGCCGCGCAGATCGCCTTCATCCGCACACTCACCGGAGCCGAGACCGCCGTCGTCGGCGACTCCGCGCAGGCAATCCACCAGGCCGCCTGACGCGGCTGCCCGCACCGGGGTAGCGCAGTCACTGTGCTCGCCACGAAGCTCGTGGCTCGTGCGTGATCGAACTCGGTGGGAGTGGGTACTGCCAAGAAAACACCGAGGAGGATTCCCATGCCCCGACAGAAGGACACCGACGACGCCGACGAGCCCGAGGGCGGACGCCCCGGTCCCACCGATCAGGGCCGCGACGGCGGCATGGCGACCCGCGAGGTGGCTCCGGAGATCGCCGAGACCGACGGTGCGCAGGAGCCGCCGGACTGATCACTCCCCCGGCACACTCTCCTCTAGTGCCAGTGGCCAATGGCCGATGCTGGTCAGCGGCACGATGCCGTACTGCCTGATCGCCAGGTCGCGGTAGTGACCGGCGGTCGAGGCGCGAGGATCGAGCCGAAGCGCGTGGGCGAGCCAGCCGGTCGCCTCCTTCACGGCCGCGCGAGGTAGGCGGGCCGAGTCGGGTCCGAGGACGTCGTCGGCGCAGCGCGGGTCCACGATCACCGCCGCGGCAAGATGCTGGAGGCAGCGGGCGACGGCACGGTCGTCGCACAGCGCGCGGTTGGCGGTGAGCGAGAGCCGCCAGCACCGCAGCGCGCGGATCCCCTCGCCGCGCGCCCACCACACATGCCCGAGGATTTCGTGCATGTGCGCGCGGCCGCCCGGGTCGCGGCCTTGACTGGTCAGGGCCTCCGCCAGTTCGAGACGATCCTGCGCGTCGTCGAGCCTGCCCTGACACAACAGGACCACCCCGAGGTTGACGAGTGCGCAGACCTCGCCGGGGATGTCTTCGCGCGGCAGCATCCACCAGACCCGTTCGAGGCGCTTGCGGGCCTGTTCGAGGTGCTCCGGGCCCGCCGCCGCCGGGTCGGGGAGGTCGGCGAGGGCCGTTGCGTGTTCGCGGCGCGCGGCCAGATCGGCGTAGCGGCCGCCCTGGCCGTTGCGGGGTGTCCGTTCGGCCCGGCCCGCGCGCAGCCGCACCTGGGCGGCGTGCGCGCCGAAGGTGTCGAGTCCGGGCAGCCGGGCCACCGCCTCGGCCAGCGGCACGTCGTAGCCGCCGGTGCGCGCGTGCCATACGTCGAGGGCGTCGGTGATCCGGATCAGTCCGGGCGTCGCGCTGCGGGGCAGCCGCACGCCGAGCTCCGCGCAGCCGAGCACCAACCGCCGCAGGAATGGTTCTTCCACCTCGAACCAGCGGCGCGCTGCGGCGGCGAAGCGCAGCGTGCCGAGGCCGATCGCCCATCGTTCGGCCTGGTCGGCGTGGTGGCGAGCCAGTGCGGTGATCGCGGCCTGCCACTGCACCTGCGCCCGTACCTCGGCCATCGCATCGGGCGGCGGCACCGCGACGACGCGATACTGCTGCACTCCGGCGTTCTCGACACATCCCTGGCGCTCGAGTTCGGCTAGCAGCAGCGGCGCGCCGGTGTAGGCGGGCTCGCCCGCGTCGGGAATGCGCGTGGGTGCGTCCAGGATCGCGGTCAGCACATCGAGCAGGGCAGCGGCGGTGTATTCGTGCACCGGCAGCGCGCCGAGCACCCTCGCCTCGACGCCCGAGCCATGGTGAACCGTCAGCGGGCGAGGTGCACACGTATGCACGCCGACCGGGGTCTCGGCATCGTCGAATTGCGCCAGTAGTTCGAGTTCTCGTGCGGTGTACGGGCTTTCGCGCAGTCTGCGCTGTTCGGCCGACAACCAGCGAATCACCAGCACCACGACGACGGTCACGCCGATCACCAGCAGCGCCACCGAGATCAGCAGTCCCACACCGCGTTCGAGGAACAGACTGGACACGATATTGATGACCAGTCCGAGCAGGATAGCGCCGGCCAGCGCGCCGCCGCCGAACCGCAGGCGGATCCCGGTGGACGGCACCGCACGCACTACCGGGGATCGCGGCCGCGGCGTCTGATCGGTCACCGCAGCACTCCTCCGGTGAGCGCCGGCACCAGGAATCGCCGCCAGGTGGCCAGCAACAGCGTGACCGGCACGATCGCGAAAACCAGTGATCCGGCCGCCAGTTGCGGCAGATTCTCCTCGAAGTGGCGGGCCTCGCCCCACAGCAGCAGCGACCACGGGCTCACCCCGGCCCCGCTGATCATCAGGCTGACGAAGAAGTCGTTCCACACCTGAACGAATTCCAGCACCGCGGCGGCGACTACCGCGCCGCCGACCCCGGCCCACAAACGCCGCGCCACCGCCCCGGGGCGAGCCAGCCCGTGGATCGCGGCCGTGCGCGGATTCTCGGCGGCGGCCCGTAACGCACCGCGCAGGATCAGCACGGTGACCGGGATACCGGCCGCGGCGTGGACCAGCATCAACGGATACTGCGTCCCCGAGAACCCGAGCGCCCCACTCACCTGGTCGATCGGCCCCAGATACATCTGGGCGGGCAGCACGGCCAGCACCACCAGCCCGGTGATGGCGATCCGGAACCGCCAGCTGCCCGGCGCGGTGGTCGACAGCCAGCGCGCCACCGGCAGCGCCGCCGAAACCGCAAGCACGGTGGCAACGGTCGCGACCAGGGTTGTCAGGCCGAGCGTCGACGGCAGACCGGCCTCCCAGACCCGGCCGAGCGCGGGCCAGCCGTGGCCACCCGGACGACGCGTCGACACCCACAGCAGCATGAGCAGCGGCGTCGCGAACACCGCGGCAACCAGCACCGCGAACACCGTGGTCGGCCACGCCGTGCGTGGCACGCCGTACGGCTCATGCGGATTCGGGCGCAATGGCAGGCGAATTTCCCTGGCGCCGCCCGCCTTCCACAGCGCGAACGCGCACATGCCGACCAGGACCGCCAACGGCACCGAATACATCGCCGCCTCGGCGGCGGTGCTCTCCCCCGTCACCAACCGCCACCAGCGCACGGTCGCGCTGTCGCGCTGGTACTGATAGGAGGCCGGAACGCCGATGAGAATCACGTCGAAAACCCGCGCCGCGGCGACCACCACGGCGATCCCGGTGACCAGCAGCACCGGTTGCATCAGCCTCAGCAGCCGCCACATCAGCACCGCGGGCCGGAACGTGGTGGTGGGACCGGTGAGGTAACCCCAGCGCACCGAGTCCGCTTCGATCGCGCGCAGCGCCGCCGAGAAGATGCCTGCGAGAAAACCGAACCAGGTCCACCAGAAGGCGAACAACGGCATCCATCGGTACCCCGTGCGGAAGGTGCCGACGTCGCCGACGGGCACCGCCTGGTCGAACATCACCCGGAATGCCAGACCCGAGACGAACGCGGCGATGCCGAACGGCACCACCAGCGGCAGCCACACCCAGCGCACTCCGCGCCCGAACCACGCCGCGGCCAGCGCCAGCGCCATCAACACCAGCCCGGCCGCCACGAACAGCAGCGTGCGCGCATACACCCCGAGCTCGTCGGCATTCGCGATGCGGCAGAACAGCAACGGACCCGGCGCGAGCACTACGGCATACACGGTCCACATGAGTGCCCGCGGCTGCGGACGCACCGCCTTCCGCAGCACGAACACCGCAGCGACCCCGCAGGCGAGCACAGCCAGCGGCACACCCACTCGCGGCCCGGCGGTCGCCACCGTCCACGCCGAGGCGACCACCAACAGCACCTGCAGCAGCACGGCGGGCACGAGCTGGGCTCGTTCCCACCCACGCCAGGGATGCCTGCCGCCGATCAGCGCGCCACGCATCCGCCGCGTCGCGAGCTCGAGCCGCACACCGTTGCTGGAGAAACCGGGGATCGTGTTCATCTCACCGCCCGGTGAGAGCGAGGACGGCCTGGTTGACCGCGCGGACGACGTGGGCGCGGTCCGCGTCGACGGCGATCAGGTACTCAGTCAGTACCCGCCACAATTCATGGCGGCCGCCGGCCGGGCCGAATCGGTCGGGCAGTTCGAAGACCACCTCGCCGCGCAGCCGCTGGGCCGACATCCGCAGGAACGGCGAATAGGCGGCATCGGTGGCCAGATTCGGGGCGAGGAACCCGTGAAACGAGTTGATCCACTGCAACGGCGCCGCGGGCGCGGCCAGCGCGACGAGCACCCGCTCGGCCCGCTCATCGGCGGCCCGGTTCAGCACGAGCGCGTCGCCGCCGAAGATCAGTGGCGCGGGACCGTCGGCCTCGACCGCGGGAAAACCCGTGACACCGACGACGTCGTACGGATTGCGACCCGAGGCCGCGACGGCCTTGCGCACCACCGGCTCGGCGAAATCCGGCGCCACCACCATCACCGCCCGGCGCCGTTCGAACACCTCCCGCACCGCATCGGAGAACTGCATGGTGAGTGCCGTGCCGATGCCGCCGGGATAGGCCGATTCGTGCACCGACCAGGTGCCGAGCCGGTGCAGAGCCGCGCGCACCGCGTCGCGTTCCCAGACCGCGTCCGGGCCTGCGTCCGCGAGCGCGATGTAGGTGTCCGGAGATTCGGCGTACAGCAGGTTTTCGAACAGGTCGGTCAATGCCCAGCCGTCTCCCGCCGATAACGCGAGCAAATGCATGTCCTTGCCGGCGAGGAACTCGATGCGGGTGAGCCAGTCCTCCAGGGTCCACCGGGCCGGATCGCCGAGCTCGTAGTCGCGCGCCGATTCCCGGTCGTACCAGACCAGCGATTTGTCCGCGGCCTTGAACGGCACACCGTAGGGGCGTCCGTCGTGGTAGAGCAGCCCCCGCCACACCGCGGGGTAGCGCGGCTCCAGCGCCTCATCCGCCCACAGGGACTCGGGCACATCCCGTAGCGCACCCCGGGCCGCCAGCTCACGCACGCGCCCGGCCAGCGGCAACATCACCAACTCCGGCGCCGAACGCCCACCGGTCAACGCCGTACCGATCTCATCACCGAGCGGAATCACATCCACCGAGCCCGACAAGCCCAGCGCCTCCAGCACCCGCCGGAACGCCGCCAGCTCCGACCCGCTCCACGCCACCGCGATCCGCACCGCCCCCGGCGTCCCAAGCACACCGTCGCCACACGCCGCCAGCGGCGCCACCAGCGCCGCATGCAACACCGTCCTACGGGTCAGCATCGCCCCCCAGTCCCAGCCGTCATCTCCGCGTGAGCACGGCCTATTATGCTAGGCGACAGGGTATTTCGCCGCGGATTGCCCGGCTTCGCCCCGATCGGCCGTTGGCATCACGCTCGGCACGGCCGTTCGGCAGCGAACCTCTCGACGCCACTGCGACCCAGGTTCACGCAACGAAATTCGGGCACCGGAGCCCGGCGTCTGGTAGCGGCTCCTTGCCGTGGACTTGCCGCACCGACGCCTACTCCCCCCATCACAGCGGGCACCTCGGTCCCCGGCCGACCGGCCACGGGACAGCAATGCGGAATGCGCGTGCCCGGCGGAACGGCAAGCGATGGCAACGCCGACGGCCTGCCACCGCGATACAACCGAGAGTTACTGCCTCGCCGTGCTGCGCTTGGGCAGCTTCCAGCCCGGACGGGGGAAGTGGCAGGTGTAGCCGTCGGGGAAGCGCTCGAGGTAGTCCTGGTGCTCCGGCTCGGCCTCCCAGAACTCGCGAGCCGGAGACACCTCGGTGACCACCTTGCCCGGCCAGAGGCCCGAGTCCTCGACGTCGGCGATGGTGTCCAGCGCGGTGCGCCGCTGGTCCTCGTCGAGGTAGAAGATCTCCGACCGGTAGCTGGTGCCGATGTCGTTGCCCTGGCGGTTCTTGGTCGTCGGGTCGTGGATCTGGAAGAAGAATTCCAGCAGGGCGCGGTAGTCGGTCCGATCCGGGTCGTAGACGATCTCCACCGCCTCGGCGTGGCCCGGGTGATTGCGGTAGGTCGGGTGGTCGTTGCTACCGCCGGTGTAGCCGACCCGCGTCGACAGCACCCCCGGCTGCTTGCGAATCAGGTCCTGCATCCCCCAGAAGCATCCGCCGGCCAGAATCGCCTTCCGTGGATTGCTCACACCGTCTCCTTCACTGCTTCCGGATAGCGCCGTCCGCGCCTCTGGTCGACCAGTAGAACGTGGTGGCGGGCGCAGGATATTCCACGATAGTCCCGGTCCTCGGCGTCGAGCGAGGTGGCCGGGGTGCCAAGACACCGCTGCGCAGTGCGCCCGATCCGCGCCGAGTATTCGGCCGCCAGCTATCTATGAGCGAATACCCTTGCAGCGCAATACCTTATCGATCACAATGAACGAAGCCTTCGGCGCAGAGGGGACGTGTCGGCCGTCGTGCCGCATCGGACTAAGTGGGGATTCAGATGAGATTCAAGCGTTTCACCGCCACCGCCTTCCTGACCATCGGGGTACTGGGCGCTTCCGCGGGTGTCGTGCACGCCCACCCGGCAGCACCGGCCCCCGACGCTATCGCGGTACACGGCACCGAACAGGGCATCGGCTACACCGCAGCACCCACCGCCGACGGCACCGGCGTGTCGGCCACCGTCGCCCAGGGCGGCTTCGCGCTGACCGCGGACGGAAAGGCCGTCACCCTCGCCGATGGCACCGGCCGAGTGGTCGCCACCCTTCCGATGGCCTTCGTCGCCGACGGCCACAAGTTCGGCCTCGCGCCGCAGATCAGCGACGCGGGCCGCACCCTCACCCTCACCCCCGTCGGCGCCCCGGCCGCCACCACCGACCGCCTCGCCTCCTTCGTCGACGACGATGCGGCCACCCTCGCCCGCAAGCAGCACAACGCGGGCGTCGGCGCACTCATCGGCGCCGGAATCGGCGCGGTCCTCGGCTTCTTCCTCGGCGGAGTCGGCGCCTTGGTCACCGTGCCGATCGGCGCTGGCATCGGCGCGCTCATCGGGTTCTCGACGCCGTAATCGAGAGATTTCCGACGACGCGGTTGCTCGTGTCGGCCCGCGGTAGGAGGTGGACGCCGCGGGCCGTCGCACTCGTGCGCCGACTGCCGCTCAAGCGGTGAAAGGCCGATGAGCGGCCGGGCATCCGGCAGCGGGAAGTTCCAGCTCGATCAGATATCGCTCCTGGGCAGCGCGCACGCACGGGCTGGTCGGATCGTGCCCGTATCCGGGAATCACCATCAGGTGTGCGTTGCCGAGCGCCTGCTGTGCGCGTTGGGCAGCAGGCAGCGGGGTGGCAGGATCGAAACGGTTGTTGATCAGCAGCGCGGGCGTTCTGGTGCGCAACGTCCACGGTCCGAGATAACGCTGCGGGTAGCCCGACTCGGGTGCGGGCCAGGCAGCGCAAGCCTGTAGCGGATACAGCCAGTAACCGCCGAAAGTGGGTGCGGTGCGGTCGAGTTCGCGCCCGAGTTCCGGCCAGCGGTCCGGATCGCGCGGCAGTGAGTTGTCGGCACAGCTGATCGCGACGTAGGACTCGAGGAAGTCGTAGTCGAACGGCGCCGACGCCAGAATCGCGCGGGCAGCGGCCGGATCACCGAGCGCTGCCCGTTCGAGCTCGGACAGTAGCCGGGCCAGTGCGGACCAGCCCTGATCGGGATCGTAGAGCAGAGCCGCGTGCACCAGCATCAGATCGTGGTAGCTGAACGGCAGCGCGTCGGCGCCCGACCCGATCACGATCGGAGCCCGTTCGAGCGACGCGAGCAGCGTGGTGTGCCGCTGACGGAGATTCCCGCCGGCGAACGCGCACGCGCCGGGCGCGGCGGTCTCGCACAATCGCAGGAATTCGGTGAGCACTTCCTCGGTGCCGGTGGCAGCGTCACCGAGGGCGGTGACGCTGTCGTTGGTATACCGCTGGGGGTCGATCATGGAACCGAGCTGCAAGGCGCGCACCCGGTCGGGGAACAGCGCGCCGTACACCTGGCCCAGGTAGCTGGCGTAGGAGTAACCGACGTAGGTCATCTGCGGCTCGCCGACCGCGCGACGCAACAGTTCCAGATCGCGCGCCGCGTCGACGGTGGTCAGGTACGGAAGCATCGCACCGCTGTGCTCGGCGCACCCGGCGGCCAGTTGCCGAGCCGCCGCCGCAGCCGCCCTGTCCTGCTCACCGTTCACCGGTGGAATGCGCAGGCCATCCCAGAACTGTTGTTGCGCGGCATCGTCGGCGAAACATCGCACCTGTCCGCTGCGCCCGATGCCCCGCTGATCGAAGGTCACGACATCGAAGCGTCGCGCGATCTCACCCGACAGAATCTCGGTGTCGCGGGCCCAGTCGTATCCCGAGCCGCCCGGCCCACCGACCGCCGCGAAAACCGTCCCGATGCGCTGCTCCGGATCGGCGGCGGGCTGCCGGACCAGCGCCAACGACACCGTTCGCCCCTGCGGCCGCGCGTAGTCCACCGGCACCCGCACCCGAGCGCACTGATGGCCGTCGAGCCCCGGCTCCGCACACGCATCCCACCTGAGCTCCGGCGTGGGCACGGCGTCGGCCTCCGCGGCCAAGCGGGCCACCATCGCCGACGCCTGATCGACGCGCTCTCCGGTGGCCGCGCATCCCGCGACGGTCACCGTGAACATCACCGCAAGAACAACTCTCGCCCACCGCATCACCCGATGATCCGCGACCTCCCTCGGCCGAGCATCCTCCTTTGGTGCGACATCCAGGGTGCGAATTTCGGGGTTGACAGCCGCGAGAACAGCCCGGTCGACGCCTGAGCGGGTTACGACACTCGGGGACCGGCACTCACTCGGTCTCCCTGCGGTCCCCGGGCTCCGGCATGGCGAGTGTCAGCAATCCGATACCCATGGCCACCACCGCGATAGCCGCCATCATCGTGATGGTGCCGGCGACGGTGTGCGAACCGAAGAACAGTGTGGTCAGCACCGCGAGACCGACGGCGTTGCCGATCTGTTCGATGGTGGGCAGCACACCGGAAGCTTCCGCCATCCGGTCGGCGTCCAAACCGGACAGCATGATCGGTTGCAGTTGCACGCCGAAAACGCCGACGCCGAACCCCGAGGCGAACACCGGCCCGGCCCAGAGCAGCGCGTTGATCTCGCCCCCGCTGAGGTGGAGGTAGATCGCACCCGCGGCCATGCAGCCGCCGAACAGGGCGATGCCTGCGGCGAGAACGCGGATCCCCCAGCGCTGCACCAGGATCAGCGAGCCGATCGCACCGGCGCCCGCGCCGAGGGCGAACAGGCTCATCACCAGGCCGGTGCGCCACGGCGAATAGCCGAGCACATCCTGCATGGTGATGGAGGCGGCGAAGACGAAGGCGGTGAACAGGCCGAAGAAGGCGCACACCAGGATCGAGCCGATGCGGAAGCCTCGGTCGTCGAAGAGCTCGAGGCGAACCAGCCTGCTCGCGCCGCGCACCGCCTGCCTGCGTTGATGGGCGAGGAATACCGCTGCGAGGGCGAGCCCGGCCGCACCCACCGCGATCAGCTCCGGGTTCCAGCCGTGCTCCTGGATCTGGGCGAGGGCGAAGATCAGCGCGAACAAGCCGGCCGTCGACAGCACCACACCGCCGAGATCGAGCCGGTCGCGGCCCTCCGGCCGGCCCATCCGCAGGTACCGCCAGCCCAGCACGAAGGCGAGAACGCCGATCGGCAGGTTGATCAGGAACACCGACCGCCACCCCCAGCCACCGATATCGAGGGTGATCAGCGCACCACCGACGATCGGGCCGAGCATTCCGGCGAAACCAGCGACGCCGCCATAGAGCGCGAAGACCAGTGGATGACGTTCGCGTGGAAAGCTCGCGGTCAGAATCGCAATGGTCTGTGCCGCCATCCCCGCGCCCGCCGCGCCCTGGATGACGCGGGCGAGCACCAACTCCGTCGCACCGGTCGCCAGCCCACACCACAGCGATGCGGCGGTGAAGGCGACCACCGAGGCCAGGAACATCACCCGCCTGCCCACCATGGCGCCGATCCGGGCGGCGGTGAGCAGCGTGCACGCGAAGGCCAGCGAATACCCCGAGATCACCAGCAGCTGTGCCGACCGGGAGGCGCCCAGATCGGCGGTCAGCTCGGGCAGCGCGGTGTTGACGATCGTCACGTCGATCATCTGCATGAACACCGCGATCAGGCAGCCGGCGAAGGCCAGCCAGGCCGGCAGTTCGCCGCTGACCTTCTCCCGCAGCGTCGCCAGATCCGGCACCATCGTCACGCGGTGAGCTCCATGATCGCGCGCTGCCCCGACAGCGCCAGCTGGGTGGGGAAGCTCATCCGCACCAGCCGATGCGGCGCCGCTTCCTCGAAATGGGCGATGAACGGCGGCAGGATGCCGCCGATCACCTTGTCCAGCAGCATGTTCACCTGCGCGAACCCGGGCCGCAGCCGTACCTGCCAGCATGGCACGCTGCCCGCGGGCACCTCGACGGTCATGCGCTTTTCAATCTTGGCGAGCAACGGCCAATGCACGGAGAAGGCCAGCCAGACGTCGATCTGCTCGATATGCCCCTCGGCGAATTCGAGACCGCGCAGCAGCGTCAACCCGCCCGCGATCGGCATGATGTTCAGCGGAAACGGCGCCGGTCCCGCACCGAATTGCAGATGCGTGGTGTGCAGGAAGTTCGCTTCTTCCCGCGAGACCACCGTGCTGCCGGACCGGGTTTCGGCTCGGTAGTGCTCGGCCCGCAACCGCTCGCCCGCGCGTTTGAACCGCTGCTCGATCGTCATGGACAGATCGCTGCCACCGCGCCCCGCCCCGCCGAGGCGGGCCTCGACCGTCGAGAGGTACCCGCCGGGCTCCCGCACGATGAGGTTGGTCATCTCGAAGCCCTGTGGCTGATCGGCGGGCCGGACCGAATACACCGATTTCTCGCCGTCGGGAATCCACGGATCCCGGAACACGGTGGGCACATATCCTCCTGGGTCAGCGGGGTTCCGCGGTCGCGGCGATGGCCACGAACACCGATTTCATGGCGGCGACGTAGCGTTCCACCGAAGCGTGCGCGACCTCGGTGCCTGGATAGATGACGCTCAACCACGTCCCCGTCGGCAGCCGGTTGATCCAGATGAGCACTTCCTCGGAGGCAGCGCGGTTGGCGTACACGCCCGCGGTGATCTCGTCGAAGAACTCGTGCCCGGTGAAATCCCGTGCGTCGATGAACGAGATCATCGGGGTGACCCAGCCCGGTTCGGCCTTGATCTCGGAATCGGCGGGCAGCAGTTCCAGCACGCGGTGAAAGGACGTGGGCGCCAGCCGGAGCCCGTTCTCGTAGGCGCGCTGGGCGATGGTCAGCGCCCGGGTGTGGGGGGTGCTCGGCCCGAGTGGGAACGCGACGGGCACGAGGGTCACGTACCAGCCCACCGAATTACCTTCGGCCGCCGATGTCCTGGTACTGATCGGCGTCATGCCGAAGTAGTAATCGGAATCGGTGAGTTCTCGTTCGGCCAGCGCGGCGGCCGCGAACGCGCCGCCGACGAATTCGGCGTCGTGCGCGCGGCACACCTGCTCGAACCTGGCGGCGTCGTCCTCGTCCAACAGCAGAATGCTGCGGTGCGCGCTGCGGTTGTATCCGTCGGACCGCTTGCCGAGATCCAGCGGAAACGACGGCAGCCGATTATCGTTGCCCCGCAACAGCTCCAGCCATTTGCGCACTCCCGGCGACGACAACGTCAACCGGTCGCTGTGCGCGCGCTCGGCCAGGCAGTAGTCCAGGTAGCTCGCCGCCGGCGGTAACGGCTCCGCCTCGCCCCACATCTGCGCCGCGTACAGCTGTGCGAAATCGGACGCGGACAGGTACTGACCCAACCCGTCGGTGTGCAGGTGGTCAACGGCGAGGTACACCGTGGTCGATTCGCCGTGTTCGATCGCACCGAAGGTGAAGCAATCCCATTGGAACGGACCCGGTGTGGTCTTCTCCACGTGGGTGCGAATCGATTCCGAGTCGTCGATCATGCCGTAATCGATGGGTACGAACTCGACCGCGTCCTCGGGTACCAGATGCCGCCGCACCACCCCACCCGGTTCGATGGCGAACCAGGTGCGGAAGGTGTCGTGGCGCAACAGGAACTGATGGATCACCCGGGTCATCGCGTCCCGGTCCAGATCGCCGATCGGGATTTCCGCGGTGACCAGGCACAGCCCGGAGAACCGGAATTCGGCGTGCGCGTGCCGGTCGGCCAGCCGCAGATACTGTTCCTGTTGCAGTGACGGCGGCGCCGGATGTTCCGGCGCCTGGTGCGCACGTTCGAGCGAGCGCGGCGAGGCGACCCAGGTGATGAGGCGGCCGGGCGCCGGCTCCCACTCATCGATGAGACCGAAATCGACCATGTCGGTGTCCTCGTTCCCTACCGGGCCACGGCCATGGACGATTCGTCGACGAGGTCGCTCACCGCGGAACCGTTCCCGTTCGGGTGCGCGGCACCCGCGTCGCTGTGGCCGTTCGCGGCGGCGGCGACCACCACCGGCGCTTCCGGCACCGGCTGCGTCTGCCCGGCGTCGTGGGCGAGGATCAGCTCCGCGACCTTCGGACCGGCCTGTTCCAAGCTGAACGAGCGACCCATCTGCAACGACATCAGATCGATCCCGAGCGTCTTGGTGACGCGAGCGCCCAATTCGACCGCCATCAGCGAGTCGAGACCGAGCTCCGGCACCGGGACCGTCATGTCGATCGACTCCACCGGCACGCCCATCACCACGGCCAGTTCCTCGGCCATCTTGCGGGCGATGTAGGTGCCCCGTTTGGTCTCCTCCATGGCGGCCAGTTCCTCGCGCAGCCGCGCCAGTTCCGAGGTGTCCTTGGCGGAAGCCTTGGCCAGCGCGATGGTGCGCCCGGTGCGGGTCAACTGGGGGAAGGTGCCGGTCAGTTTGGCCCAGTCGGTCGGGATGATCGCCGCACGCGACACCCCGAGCCGCAGGGTCTGCTCCATGTAGGCGGTGGCGTCGGCCATGTCGATCGGGCCGAAACCGACCAGGTCGAGGTATTTTTCGGCGGTTTCGTCGGAGGCCATGCCGCCGGTGGCGCCGGAGAGGTGGCCCCAGCCGATGCACAGCGCCCGCTCACCGGCCCGCGACCACTTCTCGGCCAGCGATTCCACCGCGACGTTGGCCGCGCAGTAGTTGTACTGGCCGTAGATGCCGTACATCGAGCCGCCCGAGGAGCAGAGCACGAACATGTCGAGGGTGATCCCGGCGTCGGCGACGGCCCGGTGCACCACCTGCGCACCGTGCACCTTCGGCCGGTACACCCGGTCCAGCTGTTCGTATTCCATCTTCGAGATGCGGTTGTCGGCCACCGCGCCCGCGGCGTGGAACACCCCGCGCAACGGATGCTCGGCGCTGTGGTTGCGGGCGATCACCGCGGCGATCGCATCGGCATCGGTGACGTCGGCGAGTTCCTCGATCACCTCGATGCCGACGGTGCGCCACGCCTCGAGCTGCTGACGCGCCTCCTCGGTGGCCGGGCCGCGCCGGCCGAGCAGCACCAGTCTGCGCGCACCGCGCAGCGCCAGCCAGCGGCCGATCGCCAGGCCGAACCCACCGAAACCGCCGGTGACGAGGTAGCCCGCGGTGTCGCTGATCTCGACCTCGGGCAGGTAGGGCCGCACCGGCGGTTCGGGTGAATCCATCCGCAGGGCGATCCGGGCCGGCCGCGACGAGCGCAACGTCTCTTCGAACGCCTTGCTCACCTCTTCGGTTTCGTACAGCTGGTACGGCAGCGGAGTGTAGGTGCCGTCGGTGACCTTCTCGAACACCCGCTCCAGCAGCCGGGCCAGCCGCTGCGGCTGCACCGCCACCAGCCGGTCCAGGTCCATCGAGTAGTAGGCGAGGTTCTTGTCGAAGTTGGCCAGCTCCAGCAGTCCGCCGGTATAGATGTCGGCCTTACCGACCTCGACGATCCGGCCGAATTCCGCGGCGGCATTGAAGTTCTGCCGCAGGATCTCCCCCGGCGCACTGCTGACGATCACATCGGCACCCACGCCATTGGTCAGGGCCAGCACATCGTCGACGAAGTTGAGCGAGCGCGAATTCACCGCGTAATCGGCGCCGAGGGCGAGCACATGGGCACGGCGTTCGTCGGTGCTCGCGGTGCCGATGATGCGAGCTCCGCGCGCCTTGGCGACCTGGATGGCGGCGGTGCCGACGCCGCCGGCCGCGCCGTGGATCAGCACCGTCTCCCCCGGCTCCAGTCTCGCCAGATCCAGCAGCGCGTATTCGGCGGTGCCGAAGGCGATGGTGCTGGTGCAGTGGGCGGGATCGGTGTCGGCGGGCAGCACGACCGCGAGCTGCCGGTCCACCACGGCGTACCGGCGCATCATGCCCTTGGAGGCCACCGCCACCAGGTCACCGACCGCGACGTCATCGACGCCGTCGCCGACGCGCACCACGGTCCCGACGCCTTCCATACCCGGCACGGTGCCGAAGTAGGTCGGCGCCAGCTCGCGTTCACCGAGCAGCCCGATGATCTTGAGCGGGTCCTTGTAGTTCAAGCCGATGACCCGCATACGGACCTCGATCTGACCGGCGCCCGGTGCCGTGCGCGGGCATTCTCGCCAGGCCAGCGCCGACAGCAGCCGGTTGCGTGGGATGTCGAGTGCGAAGTTCGCCTCCGGATCGGTCAGCGGTGTCGTCGCATCGAGTTCCTCGAGCCGGTCGGGCAGCGGCTTGGTGACCACCGGCGCCCAGCGTGTGCCATCGCGCAACAGCACCTCGTCGCAGTTGTCATACGAGAAGGCGCCCGGCACGGCCAGTTCGGCGACCAGGTCGGCGATCGCGGTGCCCGGCTCGATGTCGACGAGCCGCCACCGCAGCGGGGTCTGCTCGTTGAGCAGCACGCGCCGGGCACCGGCCAGCGCGGCCTGATACGGATTCGGCGGAACCTGGCTGTCGGGCAGGGTGAACGCGCCCTCGGTGACCAGGGTGCAGTGGACGACGCCGTCACCGAAGACCGATTGCGGAGTATCGGCGCCCTCGACGGGTGGGTTGGCGAATTCGTCCACCGCGACCGCGAGACGCTTCAACGTCCACAGGGCGGTCATATCGTCGTCGACCGTGCCTGCGACGAGGCAGACATGCAGTCGATCGGTGCCGTCGGCCCTGGCGGCCGCCAGGTTCGCGACCAGGTCGGCGTCGAGCGAATCCGCGGCCGGATCGGCGACGTAGAGCCGTGAACCGGGCAGCGCGGCCGCGAGTTCGCCCGCACGGCTGCCCGCACCGAGTTGCACGATGACGGTGGACACCGTTCCGGCCTCGGCCAGCGCGGCCGGGTCGATCGGGTCCCGCTGTTCCATGGTGTCGCTGTAGTAGAAGTCGGCCATCCGGTGCATCGGGCTGTCACCGGGTTTGAGCGCACCGATCTGCAGGCCCGTCAGCCTGGCGACCAGCAGGTGATCGGAGTCGAGCAGATCCACGTCGGCGCGCAGCCGGGCCGACGGGTCCCGCCGGACGACGACGGTGATCTCGTCCGGCAGATCGGCCAGCAGGCGAACGGCCGCCACACCGACGGGCACCATCACGCCCTCGTTGATGCGTTCATCGGCGAACAACAGGGCGGCGCACTGCATGGCGGCGTCGACGACGGCGGGGTGGGCGAGGTGCCCGGAATCGGCGGCGATCGAGCCGTCGACGGTGGCCACCACCGCGTCGCGGCCGACCCGCACCGACGTCACCCGCTGGAACGACGGACCGTACTGCAGGCCCGCCGCGGCCAGACCGGAGTAGAACATCGCCGGGTCCACATCCACGCCGACCTCGATGGACGGCACCCGGACCACGGTCTGCTCATGGCTGCCGGTCAACGTCCGCCCGGAGGCGTGCACCGTCCATGCGGTACCGGTGGCGCTGCGCGACCGGATCAGGAAGCGGCCACTGGCCTCCTCCACACTCAACGCGACCAGCGGCACGTCCGGTGCGCCCATGATCAGCGGCGCGATGAACCGCACCCCTTCCAAGGCGACCTGTTTCGCGCCGATCCTGGACGCGGTGGCACTGAGCGCCGCGTCCAGGTAGGCCGCACCTGGCATGATCTTGATGCCGTTGACCACGTGATCCGACAGCCACGGCAGCACTTCGGTCCCCACCTGCAACAACCATTCGGGGCGGCCCTCGACGTCCGGATCGCCCAGCATGGCATAGGAATCGGGGGTGCCGAGGCGGGCCTGTTCGAACAGTGGCAGCGCCGAATGCAGCCGGGTGCGCTGCCACGGGTAGCGCGGCAGCGGCAGATGCGGAGTGGCCGGGCGATCGGGCGGGAACAGCTGGTCGCGGTCGAGCACACCGGCGGCGTGCAGGCCGATCAGGGTGCGGCGCAGGCTCACCGCATCGGGCTGCTCGCGATCGAGGGTCGCCACGGTGGTGCCGTTGACGTCGGCGCTGAGCATCGCCTCGCGAATATTGCCTGACAGCACCGGATGCGGGCCGACTTCGAGGAACACGCGGCTGCCCGCGGCGGTCAGCGCGCTGATGGCGTCGTAGAAGCGCACCGGCTGACGCACATTCGACCACCAGTACTCGGCGTTCCAGTCGCCCTCGGTGACCTGTGCGCCGGTGACCGTCGAGTACAGCGGCACCCTGGGCGCACGCGGGTCCAGCCCGGCGAGCACCTCACGCAGTTCGGCTTCGATCGGCTCCATCAGCTTGCTGTGATAGGGCACTTCGACGCGCAGGCGCCGGGCGAAAACACCCTCCTCGGTGAGCTTTTCGGCCAGCTCGTCCAACCTCTGCACGTCACCGGAGAGGGTGAGTGCGGTGGGGCTGTTGATGGCTGCGATATCGATGCGCGGATCGCCGCCGATGAGTTCGACTGCCTGCTCCTGGCTCAGACCGACCGCGAGCATGCCGCCGGTGCCCGCGGTGGTCGCCTGCAACCGGGCCCGGTGGTAGGCCACGCGCACCGCGTCCGGCAGTGACAGCATCCCGCTGATGTAGGCCGCCGACACCTCGCCGACGCTGTGGCCGACGATCGCGGCGGGCTCGATCCCGTACTGCGCCAGCTCACGCACGAGCCCGACCTGCACCAGGAAGTTGGCCGGCTGCGCCACCTCGGTGTGGGTGACCCGCGACTCGTCCTCGGGTTTGCGCAGCTCCTCGATGATCGACCAGCCCGCGATGGCCCGGAACTCGGCGTCGACCTCCGCGGCGGCCGCGGCGAACGCGCCGCCGTCGGCGAGCAGTTCCCGGCCCATCTTCCAGTGCTGCGGGCCCATGCCGGAGAACACGAACACCGGTTCGACGGCGCGGGAAATGATGGTCTTGGAGGCGTCGCGGCCTTCGCCGCCGGCGTAGGCGCGCAGGTCGTGGATCAGCTCGTCGGTGGAGTCGCCGAGCAGCACACCGGTGCGGTACGGGTGCTGCGCCATTCGCGTCCACGCCGCTTCGGCGAGGTGCTCGGGGTCGGCGCCGGCGCTGAGCAGGTCGGCGAAACGTCCGGCCAGCGTCCGGGCTGCGGCGGTGCTGCGCGCGGAGATGGGCAGGATGCCCAGGTGGGTCCAGCTCGTCCTGGTCTCGGCAGGCTGCCGGGATGCGCCCCGGTACTCCTGCAAGATGGCGTGGGCGTTGGTGCCGCCGTAGCCGAAGCCGTTGACCGCCACCGACATCGGCGGCGCGTCGGCGGGCAGCGGTTGTGCCTCGGTCTGCACGTGCAGGCCCAGCTCGTCGAACGGGATGTCGGGGTTCTGTTTCTCCAGCCAGCCCTGCGGCGGCAGCGTGCGATGCTTGATGGCCAGTGCCGCCTTGATGACGCTGGCCACGCCCGCGGCGGCCTCGGTGTGCCCGATGGTCGCCTTCACCGAGCCGACGCCGACAGTGCCGTCACGCCCGGTCGCCGCACCGAATACCTGGCCGAGGGCCCGCAATTCGACCGGGTCGCCGACCAGCGTGCCGGTGCCGTGTGCTTCGAGGTAGGTGATGGATTCCGGGGCCAGGCCCGAACGCTCGCACACCGAACGCGCCAGCGCCTCTTGCGAATCGACATTGGGCACGGTGATCGCGGTGGTGCGCCCGTCCTGATTCGATCCGGTGGCCTTGACCACGGCATAGATCCGGTCGCCGTCGCGCTCGGCGGCGTCGAGCTTCTTCAGCACCACCATGCCCGCACCCTCGCCGCGACCGTATCCGTCGGCGGAGGCGTCGAAGGATTTGCAGCGGCCGTCGGCGGCGAGGAAGCCGCCCTTGCACATCAGGACGAACGTCTCCGGCTGCAACATCACGTTCACCCCGCCCGCCAGCGCCACTTCGCAGTCGTCGTTGTCGAGTGCCTGGCAGGCCAGATGGAACGCGACCAGCGACGACGAGCAGGCGGTGTCGACGGTGATCGCCGGGCCGACGAGATTGATCGCGTAGGCGATCCGGTTCGACAGCATGGTGTAGGACGCGCTGGCCGGGGTGTGCATATCGGTGTGGAACAGCGCGGGACCGACCACGCCGATCACCGACTGGTCCACCACGAACCCGCCGACGTACACGCCGACCGACGAGCCGGCTGCGCGTCCGGCGTACCCGGCGTCGTCGAGCGCTTCCCAGGTGACCTCGAGCATCAGTCGCTGCTGCGGGTCGAGCACCGTCGCCTCACGCGGTGAGATGCCGAAGAAGTCGGGGTCGAACTCCCACGGATCGATGGTCATGAAGGCGCCGCGCTTGGTGTAGGAGCGGCCAGGTGTGCGCGGCTCCGGGTCGTAGTAGCGGCGGTAGTCCCAGCGGTCGGCGGGCATGTCGACGACGCCGTCCCGCTTGTCGATCACGAAATCCCAGAAGGTCTCCGGTGAGTCGATTCCACCCGCGAACCGACAACCAATACCCACGATGGCAATATCGGACACACATTCCTCCGGTGTCTCGGTAGCGGCGATCACCGCAACCTTTTCTCGGCGATCACACTCGTCTCATGCGGCCCTACGCAGTCGACCGATGGGGCCCAAACTATGACCGAACGAAACGATATGGAAACGATTCGACCGAGGTTGGGGAACTCCACTGGCGCGTACCGGTGCGGCTTGTGATCGCACACCAGTCCGCCACCCGGCGCACCGGAAGGCGACCGGCTCCGACGACCGGCGAGAGTCGTGAATCCGCAGTTCACCACCGCATTCCACACCGGACAAAGCCGCAAGCGCACGCCCCTTGACGACGCACGGCGCACCGATACACATGCGTCACAAACGATTACGACTCGCTCTTGTGACGCCACGGAAATCGGCACTGTTCCGCCCGGAGCGCTGCGGCGAAGTTGTATCGTCGCGTCGATCCTCATGCATACAGCCGGCATCCGCGATTATTCATCGCTACCGGTGGTGAATTCGTGAGTACATTTTCGTCCCGCCTTGTCCGATGATGCCCGGCGGAGTCGGCGCCGCGTAGCAGCAGACCGGGCCGAACCGTGCAATGAAAATGGGAGGCGGCAATTGTTCGCCGAATTGACACAGTGGGCCGATGTGGTGGTGCGGCGGCGTTTCACCGTCATCGGGGTGATGGTGGCCGGACTGCTGGCCCTCGGCTGGTACGGGCTCGGGCTGGGCGGGCAGCTCAGTTCCAGCGGCTGGGATGATCCGGGCTCGGAGTCGGTGCGCGCGGCGCAATTGCGCGATGAGGTGTTCGGCACCGACCACAGCGCCGATGTGCTGCTGCTGTTCCACGCTCCCGAGGGCACGGCCATCGATGACCCGGCGTTCGCCGACCCGATCGTGGCGTGGCTGAACGCACTGCCGCAACGGTTCCCCGAGCAGATCGAGCGCGTCAACGGCGCCTTCTGGCCGACCGACACCGGCGTGGCCATGCCCGATATCTTCGGCACCGACGACCGACGGCACGCCTTCGCGTCGGTGGCGATCAGCGGCACCGATGACACCGCGCAGATGCGCAACTTCCGCGCCGTCGCCCCTGCTCTCACCCTGCCGGGCGTCGATATGGAAGTCGCGGGTGGACAGGCCGTGGCCGGCGCGTTGAACGACACCATGGCCGATGATCAGCGGCGAATGGAGCTGTTCGCCATCCCCGCGGTGGCGGTGCTGCTGTTCTTCCTGTTCGGTGGGGTGGTGGCCGCGGCGCTGCCGCTGATCGTCGGCGGGCTCACCGTGCTGGGCGCCTGGGGTCTGCTGCGGCTGCTCACCACGGTGACCGAAGTGAATTCGTTCGTCTCCCCGGTGGTTTCGATGGTCGGGCTCGGGCTGGCCATCGACTACGGGCTGTTCGTGCTCAGCCGGTTCCGGGAAGAGCTGGCCGACGGCCGCGAGGTGGACGACGCCGTGCGCCGCTCGGTGTCGACCGCGGGTCGCACCGTGCTGTTCTCGGCCACCATCGTGGTCGTCGCGGCGGGCGCCATCCTGGTCTTCCCGCAGGGATTCCTGAAATCCTTCGCCTACGGTGCCATCATCACCATCTCCCTGGCAGCGCTCACCTCGATCACGGTGTTGCCCGCCCTGCTGGCGGTGCTCGGGCGCCGGGTGGATCGGTTCGGCGTCGCCTGGTTCCGCCGCACCAGCGCCCCGAACCAGGAGCCCGACAATGTGTGGGGCCGCATCGCGGGCCGGGTCATGAAGCGTCCGCTGGCGGTGGGATTCGTGGTCTGTCTCGGGTTGCTGCTGGTGATCCTGCCGATGCGCAACCTCGCCTTCGGATCGATCAACGAGCGGTTCCTGCCGCCGGAGCATCCCACCCGGCTGGCCCAGCAGCACTTCGACGAGTTGTTCCCGCTGCGCCAGATCGACCCGATCGACCTGGTTGTCGTCACCTTCGATACCGGTGCGGGCGAGACGGTCCTGGCCCGCGCCAATCAGGCGCCCGGCCTGGCTGCGCCGTTCCCCGCGTTGATGCAGCGCCCGGCCCAGCCGAATGTGTTCGCCACGCAGACCGTGCTCGGCGCCTCCGGCGAGGCCGGGGAAACCATCGACTATCTGCGCTCCATGCCGCTACCGGCGGGCACCACGCTGCTCGTCGGCGGTCAGCCCGCGATCGAGAAGGACAGCATCGACGCGCTCGTCGCGCGCATGCCGTACATGATCGCGCTGGTCTTCCTCGCCACCACCGTCCTGATGGCGCTGACCTTCGGGTCGCTGGTGCTTCCGGTGAAGGCCGCCGCCCTGAACCTGCTCGGTCTCGGCGCCACCCTCGGGGTGCTGACCTGGGTGTTCATCGACGGCCACGGCGCAGATCTCCTCGGTTTCACACCGCAGCCGATCATGGCGCTGGTGCTGGTGGTGATCGTGTCGGTGATCTATGGGCTGTCCACCGACTACGAGATATTCCTGCTCTCTCGCATCGTCGAAGCACGGGCGGCGGGCCTGTCCACCACGGATGCGATCCGCGCGGGCGTCGCCCATACCGGGCGGATCATCACCGCCGCTGCCCTGATCCTGCTGGTGGTCACCGGTGCGTTCGCGCTCTCGGAGCTGGTGATGATGCAGTACATCGCCTTCGGGATGGTGACAGCGCTGCTCATCGACGCGACGGTGCTGCGCGTGCTGCTGGTGCCCGCGAGCATGAAACTGCTCGGCGAGGCGTGCTGGTGGGCCCCGGCGTGGATGCGGCGGGTGCCGCGCGCGGTCGTGGTCGAAAAGGAACCGGCGGTCACGTCATCCGGTGACGCGGATCCGGCGCCGGCAGCGGGTGGACTGCGCTGAGCGACCGCCTTCGCGCACAGGCGATCGTCGACTACAGCCATCGCGCGTGCGCCGGGCAGGCCGCTCTGCGAATCCGGCCGCCGACCAGCTCTCCCGCCTTCCCGGGGGCCATCCCCGTCGAGCGAGGTGCCCTCACTCGGTGATCGCGGCCTCGATCATCGGCCACGAATTGTGCAGGTCCTGCTGCCAGTAGCCCCAGGAGTGGGTGCCGCTGGGCCGGAGGTCGACGGTGGCCGAGATGTTCAAGTCGCGCAGCCGGTCACGCAACTGCTCGGTGCAGGTATGGGCGACCGCGTCCAGCATGCCGCCGAGCGCGATCTGATCGGCGAGTTTCACCGGGTCGCCGTGGATTCCCGGACCGTCGAGGGCATCCAGCGGGCCCGGCCGGCCGGTGCCGGTGGCGACGTAGATGGCGGTGCCGCGCAGCTCTTCGGCACGTAGGTAGGGATCGTTGGCCGCCCACAGCGGGTCCGACGGCGGCCCCCACATATTGGCGGGATCGCCCTGCTTGCCCAGCACGACGGCGGTGACCAGCGCCCGGCCGCGCGGGTCGCTGGTGCGGACACAGCCGCTGTAGGAGGCGATGGCGCGGAACTTCTTCGGGGCTTCGATCGCCAGCTGGAAGACGGCGGCGGCGGCCATCGACAAGCCCGCCACCGCATTGACGCCGGTGGTCGTGAACGCGGAGTCGATCACCGGCGGCAGCTCTTCGGTGAGGAAGGTCGTCCAGCGGTTGCGTCCGAGCCGGGGATCGTCGGCGCGCCAATCGGTGTAGAAGCTGGCGCTACCGCCGACCGGCATCACCACGTTGACCTGCTTGCCGGCGAAGAACTCCACGGCGTCGGTGGTGGTGAACCAATTCTTGCTCTCGGTCCACGCGCCGTTCTCGTCACCGCCGTCGACGCCGTTGAGCAGATACAGCGTCGGCGCGGGCCGCGAAGCATCGGCAGCCGGAAGCACTTCGACCGTGATGGGCCTACCCATCGCAGCGGAATGGACCGTCAGATCCACGACGCGCCCTGGACCGTGCTGCGCGGTGAGCAGCCGTGAGCCGTTGTCCGCCGGCCTGGCGGCGTCCATCGCGCGCACCGGGAACGGCGGATCGGCGGGCGGGCCGGGGGCACCCGTCGCCTGGCCCTGCGATCCGCCGAGCGCCAGCGCGAGCGTCAGCACCAGCAGCGGTGAGCCGCGCAGGCGGGTGCGGCGGTCCCGGCCGCCGGTGCGGACATCCACTCGGGAACCTCACGATCGTCTCGGATGGGCCTTCGTGCGGCCGAGGCTACGACCGGCGCCCCGGGATCCGAGACAGATCGACCCAGGTTTGGGTCCACACCCAAACGGGCCGACGCGGCGCTGGTACCAGCGACAACGGGGCCCGATCCGAGTACGGGCCCGGGGCGGCGTCTCATCGTCGACGTCGGCGCGCCGGATCGGGCCGGTCATCACCCTCGACGGGTGAAGCGGAGACGCATCGAATCGGGCACATTCGGATCACTATCCGCACCCCACGAAGGGATGAACGATGTCGCACTCCACTGAAACCGACTCTCCGGTCAAGCAGGGCTTCGCGGCGGGGACCTCCATCGGCGCATCGATTCTGCTGCTCACCGTTGGTGTGCTGTCGATCCTCCAGGGCATCTCCGCGGTCGCCGAGGACCAGCTGTTCGTCGTCGGCATCGAATATGTCTACGAATTCGATACCACCACCTGGGGCTGGATCCACATCATCCTCGGCATCGTCCTGGTGGTCAGCGCGATCGGCCTGATGTCGGGCACCACCTGGGGACGCATCGCCGCGGTCACCATCGCGGCGCTGTCGATCATCGCCAACTTCCTGTGGCTGCCCTACTACCCGCTGTGGTCGATCCTGATCATCGCGCTGAACATCGTCGTCATCTGGGCGGTGACCACCTGGAACCCCGATCGGATGTGACGTGCGGGGACCGCGATTTCACCCTCGCCGTGTGACGCGGTGGCGGCAGCAGATCCCTAGGTTGACGGTATGGGTGCCGTAATCGGAGATCTGCTGCCGTTGGCCGTCGGTGTGGCGATCTCACCGATCCCGATCGTCGCGGCCATCCTGATGCTGTTGTCCGCCAACGCGGGCAAAACCAGCACCGGATTCGGGCTCGGCTGGGTGGTCGGCATCGTCGTGGTCACCGGCATTGTCATCGCGCTGTCGGGCAGCCTGAGCGATTCCACCGACGACCAACCGTCAGCGGCCGCCTCATGGATCAAGATCGTCCTGGGCGTCCTGCTGATCGGGCTCGCCGCCAAACAATGGCTCGATCGCGCCGATACCGCCGTACCGGGTTGGATGCAGGCCATCGACGAGTTCGGATTCGGTAAAGCGGTCGGGCTCGGCGTGCTGCTGTCGGCGGTGAACCCGAAGAACCTGCTGCTGTGCCTGTCCGCTGGCGTCGTCATCGGAACGGCCGGGCTCTCGGCCGGCGGCGTTGTCCTGGCGGTCGTGATCTTCACCGTTCTCGCGGGCTCGACCGTGCTGGTGCCCGTCATCGGCTACGCGGTGGCCGCCGACAAGCTCCGTGGCGGGCTCGACACCATGAAGGCCTGGCTCCAGGCCAACAACCACATCGTGATGGCCATCGTGCTGCTGATCATGGGCGCGGTGGTGCTCGGGAAGGGCATCGGCGGATTGTGACGGCCGACCCGAGCGAGACGAGAGCACCGGCCCGCACCTGGCCGGTGTTCCTCTCGTTGCAGCACTACCAGCGCGGCTGGCTGCGCCCGGACGTACTCGCCGGGCTGACGGTCTGGGCGGTGCTGGTCCCCGAAGCCCTGGCCTACGCCTCCATCGCCGGGGTGCCGCCGGTAGTGGGGCTGTACGCCGCGGTCCCCTCGCTGGTGCTGTACGCGCTGGCGGGCAGTTCCCGGCATCTGGTGGTCGGCCCGATGTCGGCGACAGCGGCGCTGTCGGCGGCGATCATCGCGCCGCTGGCCGGCAGTGACGGCGCGCGCTTCGTCGCGTTGTCGACCGCGCTGGCCATCGCCACCGGCATCGTCGGGTTGATCGCCGGGCTCATCCGGCTGGGCTTCATCGCCTCCTTCATCTCCGAACCGGTGTTGAAGGGATTCATCGTCGGGCTCGCGCTGACGATCATCATCGGCCAGGTGCCGAAACTGTTCGGCATCGAGAAAGAACACGGCAATTTCTTCGAGCAGGCGTGGGGCGTCATCCGGCACCTCGGCGATACCCAGTGGCGCACGCTGCTGATCGGCGCATTGTCGCTCGCGGTGGTACTGGGGCTCAAACGCTGGCTGCCACTGGTGCCCGGCTCGCTGCTGGCGGTGCTGCTCGGCATCGGCGCGGTCACCGTCTTCGGGCTCGATGAGCACGGGGTGGCCATCGTCGGGCACATCGACGCCGGACTGCCGTCGGTCGGCCTGCCGGACGGGGTCGGCGCGAGTGACCTCATCGACCTGCTCGGACCCGCGGTCGGGGTGTTGCTGATCGGGTTCGCCGAAGGGCTCGGCGCAGCGAAAACCTATGCGGCCAAAGCCGGTTACGAGGTCGACGCGAACCGCGAGCTGTTCGGGCTCGGCGCGGCCAATCTCGGGTCCGGGCTCAGCTCGGGCATGGTGGTCAACGGCAGCCTGTCCAAGACCGCCGTCAACGGCAGCGCGGGCGCCAGGACCCAGCTCAGTGGGCTCGTCGTGGCGGCACTCGTGGTGCTGACGCTGCTGTTTCTGACCGGGCTGTTCGAGAAGCTACCGGAAGCGACGCTGGCCGGTGTGGTGATCGCCGCCGTCATCGAGCTCGTCGATATCGCCGCGCTGCGCCGCCTCTACCGGGTCTGGACCGCCCGGCTCGGCAGCATCTACGGCCACGCCGCCCGCGCCGATTTCCTGGCCGCCATCGCGGCGATGGCCGGGGTGCTGCTGTTCGACACTCTCCCCGGCCTGGTCATCGGTATCGGAGTATCGATGCTGCTGCTGCTCTATCGCACCTCACAACCGCATATCGCGACCTTGGCCAAGGACGGCTCCCGCTGGGTGGACGCCGAACGTCATCCGGAGCTCGAGCGCAGGCCCGATGTGCTGGTGGTGCGTGTGGAATCCGGGTTGTTCTTCGCCAACGCCGATTACGTCAAACAGCACATCGAGGCGCAGTGCACCGATCGCACCAAGCTCGTCGTACTCGACGCCGAGACCTCGCCCGTCATCGACGTCAGCGCCGCGCAGATGCTGGCGGAGCTGCGGACCGTGCTGGCGCGGCGCCGTATCGATTTCGCGGTGGCGCGCGATGTCGGGCAGTTCCGAGATGCGCTGGCGCGCTCGATTTCCGGTTCCGAGCCGGTGCCGGTGTATCCGACGGTGCGCGCGGCTGTCGATGATCTCGATCGCCGTTAGCGGTTCGACGGCGGCTCGCCTCGCTCCGAATTGGGTGTGGGAGAAGCCGGTTCGCTCGGCGGCGCCGTGGCCGCAGGTGGCGCTTGCCCGCCGGCACCGGATTTCACGGACTCGTCCGGGGTGGGCACCGGGTCTTCGTCGTCGCCGGAGGCACCGCCGATCAACGCATCGACCCAGCGGGTCGAGGGGTCGATGTCGAGCAGCAGCGCCTTCACCAGCAGCGTCAACGGGATCGCCAGCAGCGCACCGAGCGCACCGAGCACCCAGGACCAGAACACCAGCGATAGGAAGGTCACCGTGACGCTCAAACCCACCGCGTCACCGACGAATTTGGGCTGGATGATCGACTGGATCACGAAATTGATGACGCTGTAGACCACGATCACCCACACCATCGCCATCGGACCGCCGTCGAGCAGCGCCAGCAGCGCGGGCGGGATCAACCCGATGACGAAGCCGATATTGGGGATGTAGTTGGTGATGAACGACAAGATCGCCCACAGCACCGGCAGCGGCACACCGAGCAACCACAGCGCGCCACCATCGAGGACGGCGACGATCAACCCGAACACCGTGGAGACCAGCAGGTAGGTGCGGGTGCCGTGCACGAAACGCGACAGCGCGAAGGCGATATCGGGGCGCGCTCGCTGCACCAGCCGCATCCGCTTGCCGATCGTCATGCCGTCGACGGCCATGAACAGCAGCAGGGCGAGCACGAAGAACAGGTTGGAGAACACCCCGAGCAGTCCGGCCAGCACGTCATCGATGTAGCGGACGAGTTTGCCCAGATCGACGCTGCTCGTGGCCGTGTTGATCCGATCGTGGTCCACCCCGGCGCCGGCCAGCAGATTCCGTACCCCGGCCAGCAGGTCGTCGAGGTTGTCGGTGTATTTCGGTAGCTCGGTGGCCAACTGGGCCGCCGAGACGATCAGCGCTCCGATCAGCCCGACGATGATCGCGCCCACCGCCACCACCGCGGCCACCATGCCGAGCCAAGCCGGCCAGCCGCGCTTGCGCGCCCACCCCTGCACGGGCTGCACCGCTATGGTGAGCATCAGGGCGAGGAAGACGGGGCCGAGGATCCCCGCGAACACCTTGGCCCCCGCGACCGCGACCACCGCGCCGGCCACGGCCAGCAACACGATCAGCCCACGCGGAATCGACCACATCGTGGACGGCGCACCACCCGCCACCGGCGAACCCTCGGCTCCCATGGGCGACCTCCTCGGCACGCGTTCAGTTGGCGACGACCTCGCGCAGCTCGGCCTCCTGCGCATGCGGTCCCGTTCGGGCGAATCGGCGAAGTCAACCCAGCAATTGCCGCTTCGCCGCGGCGAACTCGTCGTCGGACAGCACGCCGGAATCGTGCAGTTGACCCAGCTGCTGAAGTTTCGCCACCAGGTCCTCGCCCCCGCCGGCCGCGGGCGCGGGTGCGGGCATCGGCGGTGATGGCGGTGGTGGTGCCTGCTGTTGGGCGGCGTAGGCCTGGCTTTCGGCCGCACGCCGTTGGGCACGGCGATCCACGGCGTTGGCCGTCGCCCGTGCGGTTCCGGAGATCACCGCGGTCCGCGCGACAGTTCCCAACAACCCCGGGCGCCCGACCCGTCCGCCACGAAAAACCATTGCCGTCCTCCTCTTTCGACCGATGACCCGCTACTGGACCGACAGCGCCGCGTCGACGGCATCGCGGGGAATCTGCACATGCAGCGCGACCTCACCGCCCGCGCCGCGCACTGTGCCCGCCAGCGTGCGCGCCCACGTCTGCTCGTACACGATCACCACCGCCGAGGTGCCCGGGTCCATCGCATCCCGGACG
The DNA here is from genome assembly GCF_058222935.1 of Nocardia sp. JCM 38205. Lineage (NCBI taxonomy): Bacteria > Bacillati > Actinomycetota > Actinomycetes > Mycobacteriales > Nocardiaceae > Nocardia > Nocardia sp. JCM 38205. Next base: position 418,325 of record NZ_JBYHFL010000006.1, read on the forward strand.
ACATCGAGATCGGCATCGCTGACCAAGCCGCGCGGATCGACGGTGAGGCCGTCGAGTCCGGTCTCGGCCAGCGATTCGTCCACCTCGATCTGGCGGACGGCCCCGCCCTCGTCCATCGCGAGGTAGATGAGGTCGAGCACGGTGACGTAGCCGGCGTCGACCACCGCCGCCAGCTCGGCCCGCACGGTCGTATCCACCCTGGTACCGGGAAACGAGACCACGACCATTTCCACCGGTCCGAGTTCAGCTGCGTTCGACATGGGCTATACCGTTCCGGTGCGCCAGGTGGACACCGCCCAGATAACCACGATGTTCAAGGCGATGAGCAGCAGCGACCACCATGGGTAGTACGGGATCCACAGGAAGTTCGCGACGATGGACAAGCCCGCGAGGAACACCGCGACGACGCGGGCCCAGACGGCTCCGGTCATCAGCGCCAGTGCCGTGACGGCGATCAGCGCGCCGAGCACGATGTGGATCCAGCCCCAGGTGGTCAGGTCCCACCGGTAGGTGTACTCCGGTCCCTCGATGAACAATTCGTCGTCGGCGACCGCGGAGACGCCCTCCACGATGGACAGTACGCCGAGGACGAGCAGCAGCAGCGCGGCGGCGATCGTGGTGACCGCGGCGACGCCCTGGCGGACCGGATTGCGCGCGGGTTCAGTCATGTGTGTCATGGCCAGCCCTTTCTCGGTGATCGGCCGTAGTACAGGTATGCCGTAGCGCGGACGGTCGGCGCGTCACCCGAAACGGATGAACCCGGGCACTACCGGATGATGCGGCCGCCGACGGTGTGCACGATGACGACGTCGGGATGCCATGGCACCAGATCGCGCACCGTCCGCTCGAGCTCCTCGACCGGAGGCAACTGTTCGCGCGCCAGCACGTGGATGGTGGCCGCGTCGTTGTGCAGGCTGACGTCGGTGACCTGGGCGCCGGGCACTCCCGCCAACCAGGACCTGGCCGCGTCGGCGATCTGGTCGGCCCACAGCGACGACAAGGAGTTCACCACCATCGGCACCGCCACCAGGACCAGTCCCGCTGCCAGCACCGCGTACGCCCGGCCCCGGCGCACCGCCGCGGTGCCGGCTTCGCGGGCGTATCCGGTCGCGACGAGTACCAGGGTCGCGGTGATGATCATCGCGACCATGTTGGAGGCGAACAGCACGAACGCGCCGAGCGCGAGACCGGGCGCGTCGGAGCCGAGGCACACCCCGACCACGGCCAGCGGCGGCACCAGCGAGATCGCGATCGCGACGCCGGGCAGCACGTCGCCGACGTCGCGGCGGATGATGGCGATGACGCCGACCAGTCCGGTGGCCAATGCCGCGGTCAGATCCATCAGCTTCGGCGAAGTGCGGCCCACCACTTGCGAATTGGACAGCACATTCGTGGGATTCGGCAGCACCTGCGAGAACAGGAACCCGACGAAGACCACCACCACGATGCCCGCCAGCACCAGCAGCAGGCTGCGCGCGATCAGCGGTCCGCGTCCGGCGGCGATGCCGAGTCCCACCCCGAGGATCGGCACCGACAGCGGCGCGACGATCATCGCCCCGATGACGGTCGCGGTGGAATCGCCGACCACGCCGGAGGCGGCGATGATTCCCGAGAGCGTGAGCATGATCCAGAATGCCGATCGTTTCGTCGCCGATTCGCCCACGCCGAGATCGAGCCGATCGGTGAGCTCGTCGAGCGTGCGCCGCTGACCTGCAGGGACCAGCAGATGCATGGCCGCTCCCTTCAATCGGGTAATTGCCGCATCTCGAGCAGGGTGAGCCCGAGGTTGTCGATGCGCGCGAGGATGGTGCGCATCGCGGTCGGTCCGGTCAGCGGCCCGTACAGCACGGTCGTGCCCTGTCGATGTCGCCCTGGGGTGAGTTCGGGGAAGGCGGCCAGCGCGCGTTCGGACAGCTCCCCGTCCAGGATGAACTCGTAGCGGATCGGCATCGGGGCGCGGCCTCCCTCCGTATGTGCTGTCCTCCCCTGGCGGATTCATCGACTACCGCCCCGAGTGTGGTCGGACCGGGCACAGGTGGCCTCATCCCTTGCGGGTGAACTCCGATCAGAGCAGTCCGCTGCGGCGGGCCTCGGCGAGCACGTCGGTGCGGGAATTGACGCCGAGCTTGGCGTAGATGCCGCGCAGATGCGTTTTCACGGTATTGATCGAGACCCCCAGATCGGCCGCGATCTGCTGGGTGGTGCGGCCCGACGGCAATTGTCCCAAAATGCGCTGTTGGGTCTCGGTGAGCGCGGGATGCCGGTGCGCACGGACGGCGGCCGGATTGTGCCGGACGAAATCCACGAAATCCTCGTCGGGGCCGAAACTTCCGGCGAATTCATCCAATTGCTTCAGTACACCGGGAACGTCGAGAAACGGTCGCGCGATCTGGTCGGCTGCGGCGATGCGGACCGCGGATTTCAGTGCCTCGATCGACTTGGTCGCATTACCGAGCTCGGCGTGGGCGCAGGAGCACAGCAACCATGCGGCGACCGCCTGCACCGGATGCGGATCGCTGGTCGCGAGCAGTGGCTCGACCAGCCCGATCACGGTTTTGGGCCGATGCGCCGCGACGGCGACCGCCGCGGTGGCGACGACGGTTTCCGGGATCTCGCCGAGCACGGCCCTGGCCTGCTCGGTGAGCAGATGCGCGGTGCGCGGTTCCTGCACATGCAGCAGCACCCAGACCACATGCGGAATCAGCCCACCGCTGATCGCCGCCGACGGATGGGTACCGAGCATGTCGATGGTGGCGCTGCGGAGCAGATCGGCGGTCGGGCGGCGGTCGGCGGCGCTGTCGAAAGCAGCCAGTGTGCCGACGATCTGGGCCGGCAGCCCACCGGCAGGCGCGGTCTGCCCGTCGATGCCGGCGGATTCGGTCAGCAGGCCGATGGCGAGGCCGGACTCCGGCACCTCCCCCTGGAGGTAGGCGCCGAACACCTCGAGCGCGACCGCGTGCGCGGCGTCGGGGGTGTGGGTGAGCTGGTATTCGCGGGCGAGGGTGATCGCCCGGCCGGCGCGGCGGCGCATGGCGGTAATGGCTCCCGTGCGGCCGGAGGCCGTGGCCAGCCGGGTGACGGCGCGCAGATGCAGTCGCGGATGGCCGGAGGACTGCGCGAGGGCCAGCGCGGCCCGCATGCGCTCCTCGCCCACGGCGACGTTGTCGCCCATGATCTGGACGGTGGCCGCGGCGATGGCGAGATAGCACTGCACCTCCGGCGACTGCACCGGGGTCGGTGGCGGTGGCACCAGCGCGGTGGCGGAGTCCGCGGTGGCCACCCCGATCTCCGCATCCACCGCGTCGATGAGTGCGTCCACCACCTCGGGCTCGGCCAGCGAGGCACTGGGTCCTGGTCGGCCGCCCAATGCCTCTCGAAAGGCCACCGCCGCGGCGAGATCGCCACTGAGCAGGGCATCGATGGCGCGCAACAGCAGGAGGAACGGGTCGTCGAGCACCGCCGAACCCGCGCGCCGCAGCGCATCGAACACTGCGGGCCCGCCGCCGGCGATGACCTCCGACACCCCGTGCGCGGACAGGAATTCCAGCAGATGGCGTGGTTCGGACACCTCGGTCAGCTGCGCCCATGCCTGTGCGGATTCGCCCGCGGCCAGCAGCGACTGCGCGGTGCGCACTCGCAGGTCGTCGTGGTATCCCGCGCCGAGCCGGTTCACCTCGGCCAGGAAATAGCCGCGCAGGAACGGGTGATAGGCGTACCAGACCCTGCCCTCGCGCACCTTCGCGGTGAGCGGATAACTGATCCGCTCGAGTTCGTGCAGCCAGTACGCGGCCCCGCCGCCGACCAGTTCGTCGGCCATCCGTTCGGTGAACTCCACCGGCATGCTGGTCTGGGTGAGGAACTGGCGCAGGGCGGGCGCCAACGCGTCGATCAGTTCACCCGCCAGGAGGTCGGAGATGGAATTGGGCATCCGGGCGAGCACGGCGAGCGCGGTGCGGTAATCGCCCGGATGGGCGGCCAGGTAGATCGCCGCGATCCGGATCAGCGCCGCCCAGCCGTGGGTGAGCTCCATCAGCGTGGCCAGTTCGGCGTCGGCCAGCTCGCACCCGTGCTCCAGGCACAGCCGCGCGGCATCATCGGCGGAGAGCGCGAGTTCCTCAGCGCCCCAGCGGGCCAGCCGCGACTCGAGCTCGAGCAGATGCCACCGGATCGGCGGGTCGAAACGCGCGCAGAGCACCACCGCGACCCGCGACGGAAGATGCCGTAGGAAGTACTCCAGACCGGCAAGGGTCATCGGGTCGGTGATCAGATGGGCGTCGTCGATGACGACCGCGGCCCGCCGGCCGGATCGCTCGAGATCGGCCACGAGTTCGGTGGCCCGGGCGACCGGTGTCCGCAGCGCCGCCGCCACCGGCGGCGCCAAGCCGAGCCGGGCGCGCAGGTCGGCCCACAGTCCGTCCAGTGTGTAGCGCTGCTCGGTGATCGTCACCCAGGCCATCGTTGGTGTGCCGGGCAGGCTCCGCGCCGTCCGTGCGGTCCAGTCGGCGAGCAGGACGGTCTTACCGCTGCCGACCGGAGAGCAAATCAACAGCACACGGCCGGTCCCGGTGCTGGCGAATTCATCCAGCTGAGAAAGCAGCGCTGGCCGTGGAATAGGCGTGAACGGCAAGGAAGGAATGTCCGAGGTGGCCGCTACGGGCTCGGCATGATGGTGCGTATCGAGGTCGTTCGAACCAGCCATCAGGCCTCCGATGCGACAAGGTGCAACCCACTAGCTTCGGACCACTGCTCGCGCTGGAGTTTACCGGAACGTTGCCCTTTCAAATTTGCCGTGCCGATTTCGATTCCGCATCATCCCATGACCGTATGAACATTTCCGGCGCACAGCAGCGGGCCCACCGTCGGCGGCAGCGGCGGCGGGCCCGGTGCGGAGGCTGTTATGGCGTGACGATCGGGAACCGCGGATCCGGCGTGTCGAGCAGCCCGACCAGAGTGGACAGCACCGCATGGTCGCCGTCGAACGCGACGCCCTCGCTCTTGCCGAGCAACAGGTTCACCAGCTGCGGTTTGGTCATGGTCAGCGTCAGGTCCGCCGAACCCCGCAAGGGCGCATCGTCGGTTCCGGTGCGGTGGGTGAGCGCACCGTTGGAGAGGGTCAGCCGGACGACGCGATTCTCATCGGTCAGCTTCCAGTCCATGGTGAACCCGCTCTCGGCGGCCCGCGGGCCGTCGACGCGCACCGCCAGCGAGTCGATGAGCATGTCCACCGTGAGCGCGGACATCATCTCCGGGTCGGACGTCTGAACCGGCGTGGCTGTCACCCCCTGCCGCAATTCCTGTGCACCGACCAGGAAGAAATTGCGCCACGTTCCGTTCTCCGCACCGTATCCCAGCTTCTCGTACACCGCGGCCAGTGCCTGCTTCGCCGAATCGTTGCCGGGCTCGGCGAACACCGCGTGATCGAGCAGGGTGGCGGCGAAACGCAGATCCCCGGCCTCGGCATAGTCCCTGGCCTTGGCGAGCACGGCATCCACACCGCCGTAATCGGCGACATATCGCTTGGCGAGTTCTTCCGGCGGATGTTGCCACAGGTGCGCGGGATTGCCATCGAACCAACCCATATAGCGCTGGTAGATCGCCTTCACATTGTGGTTCAGCGAACCGTAGTAGCCCCGGTTCGCCCAGGCCCGGTCGAGCACGGGGGGCAACGAGAGCGTTTCGGCGATCTCGGTGCCGGTCAGGCCGCGATTGGTCAGCCGAAGGGTCTGATCGTGCATGTAGGCGTACATATCCCGCTGCACGGCCAGCAGCTCGATCCAGTTCTCGCTACCCCAGGTGGGCCAATGATGCGAGGCGAAGGCGACATCGGCCTTGTCGCCGAACAACGCTATGGCCTCGTCCAGATAGTGCGCCCAGACGCGACTGTCCCGCACCAGCGCGCCACGCAGCGTCAGGATGTTGTGCATATTGTGGGTGGAGTTCTCGGCCATGCACAGCGCGCGCCGATCCGGGAACAGGAAGTTCATCTCGGCCGGTGCTTCCGTGCCGGGGGTGAGCTGGAAGACCATCCGCACCCCGTCGATCTCCTCGACCTGGCCGGTACGGGTGATATCGACCGTCGGCGCGATCAGCGTGACGGTGCCGAGCGAGGTCGTCATGCCGAGGCCGCAGCCGATCTGGCCATCCGGCGCTTTGTCCAGGCCGGCGCCGTACATGTAGATCGCACGCCGGGTCATGGCGTTGCCCGCGTAGACGTTCTCGCTGACCGCGTGTTCCAGAAAACCACTGGGCGCCAACACCGGCACCGGCGCGTGCCCCTCCGGCACCACCCCGCGCGCACCACCGAAATGGTCGACGTGCGAATGGGTGTAGATCAAGCCCGTCACCGGACGATCGCCCCGGCATTTGCGGTACAGCGCCAAGGCGGCCGCGGCGGTCTCCGTCGAGATCAGCGGGTCGATGACGATGACGCCCGTACGGCCCTCGATCAACGTCATGTTGGACAGGTCGACGTTGCGGACCTGGTAGATGCCCTCGGTGACCTCGAACAGCCCCTGCTTGTTACATAGTTGGCCCTGCCGCCACAGACTCGGGTTCGCCGTCGGCGGGCATTCGCCGGACAAGAACTTGTAGGCGCCGTTGTCCCAGATCATCCGCCCGTCGGTGGCGCGCAGCTCGGTCGATTCCAGCGCCTCGATGAAACCGCGGTCGGCATTATCGAAGTCGGTGGTGTCGTCGAAGTCCAGATGTGTGGTCATGCGTAGTCACCTCGAATGTGTGAATGGATGCCCGTTCCGCAATTCGCCTGTGCCCGAAGCGTTGTCCGTACGGATCTCCGGCATTCTCAGGCGAGCGCCTTGGCTTTCAGCTGATCGAACTCGGCCTGCGAAATCGTGCCGTCCTCCAGCAGTTTGCGCGCATCGGCGATCTGCGCCGCCGGGCTGGTGCCCGCGGTTTCCCTGATGTATCGCTGCTGCGCCGCCTGAGCTTCATCGATCGCCGCCGCCTGCCGCTCCGACATCCCCTTACCCCGCACGATGAGATACACCAGCGAGGTGAGCAGCGGGAAGATGAACAGCAACACGATCCACGCCGCCTTCGCCCATCCCGAGGTCTGCCGGTCACGGAACAGGTCGCCGATGATGAAGAACAGCATCAGCAGGTACGCGATGAACGCGAAACTCACCACGATCAACCAGAGCACTTCCCACACCGACATCCTCGAACCCCGATCCTGTCGAGCTCCGGCCACGCCGGCCGGCAGCGAATGCTTCGGACGCTAGCGACAGCGAGCGGTCGCGCGGTTCACCCGTCCCGGGTGAAATGCGTCCGGTGCCGCGGTCACCGCAGGTCGACGATTCCGCGGACGGTGAACAGCGCACCGAAACCGAAGAGCACGGCCAGCGACAGCACCCTGGTGTTGCGGATCATCCAGATCTGCAGGGCGTCGAGCCACTGCTGGGCGCGCTCACCCAGCACCACGAACACACCGATCGGCACGAGGAAATCCAGCGACGCGGCGAACAGCAGCAGGAGCGTGGCCAGCAGTGCCGCGCCCGGGCTCGCGTCCGAGCTGGAGATCGCGGCCATACCCGACATCATCAGGAACAGATTGGGATTGATCACCGCCAGCGCGATGCCGATCACGAAGGCACGGCGCGGGCCGCTGGACTGCAGTTCCCGCAACATCTTCGGTGGCTCGTCACCGGCGCGCCGGGAGACCGGCTTACGCAACCAGATCCACGCGCCGGTGAGCAGGAACAGCACACCGACCACCAGTCCCGTCCCGTGCGAGACGCCCTTCGAGGTGGCACCCGGATCGGAAGCACCGCCCAGCAGCGCCGACAGCGCGATCAGCGCGTACACCGTGCAGAACGCGCCGCCGAAGGCCAGCGCATTGCGGACCGGTTGTCGCGAATGCAGCAGCAGGATGCATCCGGCGATCGCGCCCGGCGTGACGACCAGCCCGGTCATCTCCGGCAGCAGCACCAGCAGCAGCTCGCCCATTGTCGGCTCCTCCGTCCGGGACAACCGCGGGAGCTCACGCTATCGGGAAGGCGCGGGCAGTGCCGTCATTCGTTGCGGGTGAAAGCGCTAGTCGCCGGGTGTGCGGGAGCGCAGCCGGGCCTCGGCGTAGGCAGCCAGCGTCGACTCCCCGACCGTCGGTGTGGCCGGGAAGAACTCCAGCCGCACGCCCTGCCGGTCGAGCAGATCGTCGGTCCAGAAATCGCGCACGCGCGGGTCGACGCCGCTGAGATACAGTGCGCCGCCCACCTCGTCGAGACGGCGCACATAATCGGCGACGACCGCGAGGAACGTCGCGCTCACCGTGGTGCGCCCGCGCAGCCGCAGGATCACCGTCGGCGCACCCGCGCCCTTCGGGTCCGGCAGCCGCGCCTGCAATGTGCGTGCGCCGGCATAGAACAGGCTTCCGTACACATCGAGGATCACGATCTGGCGGTCGCTGAGCCGCCGCGGCGCCGGCTCTTCCACCAGGTGCCTGCCGTCGACGCGCAGCCGCACCACCTTCAGATCCATCGCTTCCCGGTTCAGCTGCAAGATCAGCGACAGCGCGACGCCGATCCCCACCGCCGTGGTGACCGGCAGCAGCAGCGTCGCAAGGAAGGTGGCCGCGAGGGCGATGCGCGAGGTGGAGCCGCTGCTCCAGATGGCCGAGAGCCGTACCGGATCCATCGCGCCGAAGGCCGCCATGATGAGGACCGCGGCCAGCGTCGGCATCGGAACCGCACCGACCAGTGGGGCGAACACCACCAGAATGCCGAGCATCCATACGCCGGACCAGATCGCGCCCCACCTGGTGCGCGCGCCGGCCGTGGCATTGAGTGCCGTCTGCCCGACCGATCCACCGACCGGCATGCCGCGAAACAGGGCCGCGGCGATATTGCCGACGCCCTGGGCGGTGAAATCGCGATCGGGTTCGGAATGCGAGCCATCCGGATTCGGCACCGACTGCGCCACCCCGGCACCCTGCACCAGCACGATCACCGTCACCGCTGCCGCGCCGGCCACCAGTGACGGCGACAGCACCGTCGGGTCCGGCAGCTGCGGCAGCGGAAATCCCGTCGGTATGGCGCCGACATCCGAGACCCTGGCCACCGAGTCCCAGTCGGCCACCAGCACCAGCAGCGTGGGCAGAATCAGCGCCACCGGCGATCCGAGCACACGCAGGCGGGTACGGGCCATGCCGGCCAGCAGCCCGAACGCCAGCAGCCCGATCACCGATGACGCGATATCGATCTGGCCGGGATGGGTGAGGACGTGTATCGCCTTGCCCACCGCGAGCTCGGCGTCCGCGCTGACACCGGTGAGCTGGGCCAGCTGCCCGAACACGATATTCGCCGAGATACCGAGCAGGAACCCGGTCATCACCGAATGCGAGACGAAGCGGGTATAGCGTCCCAGCCGCAGCACCGCCGCGACGATCATGGTGATGCCCGAGATCATCGTCAGCATGGTCAAGGCGGCGGGCCGGTCTTCCGGTGCCACGCCCACCAGCGCCGATCCAGCGGCAAGGGCCGAGGCACTCGTCGCCGTCACCACCATCAGCCGAGTACTGGTCGACAGGCTCCCGAACAGCCGCCCCGCCATACTCGCGTACAGCCCGTGCACCGGACTCACCCCCGCCAGCACTCCCGCCGCCATCCCGTCCGGAACGCTGCCGATCGCACCCGACAACCCCGCGACCACATCCGATTTCCGCATGCGCTCGCGGGGCAGCAGATCCCGCAACCGCTGCGGTAGCCCCCGCACGATTCAGTGGCTCCCGTGGCACATGGTCGGCTCCTTCCGCAGTGCCGCCGCTCGACTGTCACCCGACCCGGGGACGTCGCACATCACCCGCCGCGGGTGACCCGGACGCAACGATGACACCCGTCGTCGTGAGCGTCTCTCACCGGATCGGCGGCCCGTTGTGGGCTGCCGCGTGCTCGCGGCCACCACCGACGATTGAGACTCTCACCACTGATGACCCCACCGAGACGGACTCTACCCGTACGGGAGGGTAGGGTTCAGCCGTCGCGAGCCGCTCATGCCCGTCAACGCCGACGGTGCCGCGTTTCGGCGGCTGCGCACATCATGCGAACCTGTCCGCGAGCGCCTGCTGCCGCTGTCCGGCCGGCCGCCTCGACCCGTTTTGGAGTCCCGATGCCTACACCTGTGCCCACCGTGCGAAACACCGAGGGTTCGGTGCTCGCCGCGCTGCGCAGCCCGCGGTTGTTGCGCACCGAGGTACTCGCAGGCCTGGTGGTGGCGCTGGCGTTGATCCCGGAGGCGATCTCGTTCTCCATCATCGCCGGGGTCGATCCTCGGGTCGGGTTGTTCGCCTCGTTCACGATGGCCGTCACGATCGCCATCGTCGGTGGACGGCGGGCCATGATCTCGGCGGCCACCGGGGCGGTCGCGCTGGTGATCGCGCCGGTGGTGCGCGAGCACGGGCTCGATTACCTGATCGCGACGGTGATCTCGGCTGGCGTGTTGCAGATCGTGTTGAGCGTGGTCGGGGTGGCCAAGCTGATGCGGTTCATCCCACGCAGCGTGATGGTCGGGTTCGTCAACGCGCTGGCCATCCTGATCTTCCTGGCGCAGATACCGCATCTGCTCGGCGTGCCGTGGCTGGTGTATCCGATGGTCGCGGTGGGGCTGGTGATCATCGTGATGCTGCCGAAACTCACCACCGTCGTCCCGGCGCCGCTGGTGGCGATCGTGGCACTGACCGCGGCGACGATCGTTTTCGCGTTGGATGTGCCGAATGTCGGCGACGAGGGCGAACTGCCATCGAGCCTGCCGGCACTGCTGGTCCCGAATGTGCCGTTGACGGTAGAGACGCTGAAGATCATCGCGCCGTACGCGTTGGCGATGGCCTTGGTCGGGCTGCTCGAATCGCTGATGACCGCCAAGCTGGTCGACGACATCACCGACAGCCACTCCGACAAGACCCGCGAGGGCTGGGGCCAGGGAGTGGCCAATATCGTCACCGGCTTCTTCGGCGGTATGGGCGGATGCGCGATGATCGGCCAGACCATGATCAATGTGAAGGTCTCCGGTGCGCGCACCCGGATCTCGACCTTCCTGGCCGGCGCCTTCCTGCTGATCCTGGTGGTAGGACTGGGCGATGTCGTCGCGTTGATCCCGATGGCGGCCTTGGTCGCGGTCATGATCATGGTGTCGGTCGGCACCATGGACTGGCATTCGATCGCACCGAAGACGTTGCGCCGCATGCCGATCGCGGAGACCACCGTGATGGTGGTGACGGTCGCGGTCACCGTGGCCACCCACAACCTGGCCTACGGCGTCATCGTCGGCGTGCTCACCGCCATGGTCGCGTTCGCGCATCGGGTCGCGCATTTCACCGACGTGACCGAGGTAGGCGGCACCGACGACGACACTCGGGTGTACAAGGTGCGCGGCGAGTTGTTCTTCGCCTCCAGCAACGACCTCGTCTACCAATTCGACTACCTCGGCGATCCGCGGAATATCGTGATCGATATGTCCGAAGCCCATATCTGGGACGCCTCCACCGTCGCCACCCTCGACGCGATCACCACCAAGTACGCGAGCAAGGGCAAGAACGTCGAGATCATCGGCCTGAACGAAGCCTCCGAGCAGCGCCGTGAGCGCCTGTCCGGCCATCTCGCCGGAGCCCATTGAGATGAGCGAGACCACCGCCCGCGCGCACCTGCAGATCGGGCAGGTCGCCGAACGAACCGAATTGTCCATCAAGACCATTCGCCACTACGACGAGGTGGGGCTGGTGACCCCGTCGGCGCGCAGCGCCGGCGGGTTCCGCCTCTACACCGCCGAGGACGTCACCCGCCTGCTGGTGATCCGCCGGATGAAGCCGCTGGGCTTCACCCTGGCCGAGATGAAGGAACTGCTCGACGCGCTTGACACCCTCGCCGACCCGGAATCGGGGCGCGAGCAGCAGCGGGCCCTGGCCACCGGGACCGTGCACGAGCTCAGGGCCAAGGCCGAAGACAGCTGCGCGAAACTACGCCGCCAGCTCGCCTACGCCGAGGAGTTCACCGAGCTGCTCAGCGCTCGCATCGAGCAGTAGGCAGCCGAGCCCCGCTCGCACCCTCTTGCCCGGAGAGGCCAGCGGGCGTCTCGCCCAGCCCGCATTGCCGGAAGCAGCGGGCAACGCCACCGCAAGCGAGGGCCAGGACCGAATCGCCGAATTTCCGTCGAACACGGGGGCGAGGTCCCCGGAATGCTGAACACTGGAGATGTTCGGACGGCGCGGCGAGAGGAACCGGAATGCGGCCGAAGGTGGCGGTCATCGGGAGTGGTTTCGGGGGGCTGGCCGCGGTGATCGAGTTGAAGAAGCGGGGCTTCGACGACATCGTCGTGTTCGAGAAGGGCGACGATGTGGGCGGGGTGTGGCGGGAGAACACCTATCCGGGAGCGGCCTGCGATGTGCCCTCACCGTTCTATTCGTTCTCCTTCGAGCCGAATCCGCGCTGGCCGCACCGGTTCTCCCGGCAGCCGGCGATTCTGGACTATATGCGCGACGTCGCCGACAAGTACGACGTGCGCCGCCACATCCGATTCGGGATCGAGGTGCTCGGCGCGGCGTTCGACGACGCGACCGGGCGGTGGACGGTGCGGTTGAGCACCGGCGATGCGGTCACCGCCGACGTGGTGGTGTCCGCGGTCGGGCAGCTGGCGCGGCCGTCGCTACCGGAGATCGCCGGGCGCGAGCGATTCGCGGGCGCGAGCTTCCACTCCGCGCGGTGGCGCCACGACGTCGACCTGACCGGCAAGCGGGTGGCGGTGATCGGCACCGGCGCCAGCGCCATCCAATTCGTCCCGCAGATCCAGCCGCTGGTCGAGCGGCTGACGGTCTTCCAGCGCACCGCGCCCTATATCGTTCCGCGCCCGGACCGGGAATTCTCCCCGCTGCACCACAAGGTCTTCGAGAAGGCGCCGGTGACCGAACTCGGCGAGCGGGTCACCTGGTACGCCGTGGTCGAGGGGCTCAGCGTCGCATGGGTCTACGCCAAACCGCTGGCCGCGGCGATCCGAGGGCTCGCCAAGTGGCATATGCGCAGGCAGACCAAGACGAAGCCGGGATTGTTCGAGAAGGTGTGGCCGGACTATCCGGTGGGCTGCAAGCGCATCCTGTTCTCCGACGACTACCTGCCCGCCCTGACCCAGCCCAATGCCGAGCTGTGCACCGAACGCATCAGCGAGATCACGCCATCGGGCGTGCGCACCGCCGACGGGGTCGAGCACGAGTCCGATGTGATCATCTGGGGCACCGGTTTCACGGCCACCGAATTCCTCGCCCCGATGACCATCACCGGAGCCGGTGGCCGCGACCTGCACGAGGAGTGGAAGGACGGCGCCCGCGCCTACTACGGCATGACAGTGCCGGGCTTCCCGAATCTGTTCATCATGTACGGGCCCAACACCAATACCGGCGGCGGCTCGATCATCTACTTCCTCGAGGCGCAGGCGAAATACCTGGCCGACTACGTGGATCACCTGGGCCGAGCCGGGGCCCCGCTGGCGGTGCGCCCCGAGGTCGAGCAGGCCTTCGACGAGCGGATCCAGGGCGAGCTCTCCGGCAGCGTGTGGAGCCGCTGCTCGTCCTGGTACCGCCAGCCCGACGGCCGCATCACCACCAACTGGCCGTTGCTCGGGATCCAGTACAAGGCGCAGGCGAAGTTCGATCCCGCCGATTTCGAGGTCGTGTCCTGATCCCCGCGTCGACCGACCTGATCAGATGGTGCCGGTGAGGATCGGCGCCACGGCCGCGCGCGCCAGCCGTTCCACGGCCGCCGGATCGGTGAGGTCGACGGCGAAGCTCGGCGCGGCGAGGTAGCCGATCATCAGGTGGACCAGCGCGTCGGCCTGCGCGTCCGGATCGCGGACCGGGATCTTCCCGTCGGCCTGCGCTTTGGCGATATTGGCGCGAACGGCCTTGTAGCCGAGGGAGATCGGTGACGGGTCACCGTGGCCGAGGGCCTGCAGCAGCTCGGCCCTGCGTACCTGGTCCGCGTCCCGGAACAGGATGTGATCGCCGAGGCCAAGACCGGCGATGAAGCCGATGACCACCTGCTCGGTGGGGTCGGTGACCACGGTGAATCGTTCGGCGAGATCGTCGAGGAAGCGGCCCATATCGCGGGCGAGGGCGCGCTCGAAGAGCTGATCCTTGCTGGCGTAGCGGCGAAACAGGGTGGTGCGGCCGACGCCGGATTCGGCGGCGATGTCGTCCATGGTGGCCTCGCGGGTGCCGCGGCGGGCCAGCACCCGCAGGGCGGCGTCGAGGACCTTGGCGTCGGTGTCGTCGCCGCCGGGCACCGCGCCGAGCACCTGGGTCATGGCACGACTGAGCAGGCTCGGCAGCGGCGCACCCGGTCTGGTCACGGCATCAATATTGACACGTGGAACTACTAACCGTCTAATAGTCCCACGGAACTATTGGGCACCCAGTAGTTCCATCAACGTCAAGACAAGGTGGTGACCGACGTGGGTCGTGTTCCCCGCGTGCTGCGGCAGGCACGTAACCAAGCGCGCGCGGTGCGGCAGCTCACCGACGCCGTGCTCGGCAATCCGCGCATCCTGCGCGATCTCGCGGCCGGCGCGCTCGGCCGTGCCGGATCACCGGAGCCCACGCCGATCGACGTCGACCACGTTCCTCCCGCCGGTCTCGCGGAGTTCGACAAACGCGCGCACGCCGCCACGCACCTCGACGCCCCGGCGGAGACGGTCGCGGCCTATCTCACCGACCCCGCCCGTTTCCCCGAGTGGCTCACCATGCATGCCGCCTTCCGCGGCGAGACACCGACGGGTGCGTACGCCGGACTGGAATTCGGCCAGCAGGTGAAGTTCATGGGCCTGCCCGCCGATATCGCCTGGACGGTCGTCTCCGCCGAGCCCACCGCCATCGCCTTACGCGGTCGCGGTCCGATGGGCCTGACGCTCGGATTCTGGTTGACGGTGCATTCCGACGGCGCGGGCTCGCTCGCCTGCTTCGACGCCGGACTGTCCGGGCAGCCCGTCGAAGGCCCGCTGGGCGCGTCGCTGGTGCGCACCCTGTCCGAGGCCTTGCGCGAGTCGCTGGACCGGGTGCCGGACCGGGTGGCGGCGGCCGGGCCGCTGGCCACTCGCCGAACCGCGAAGCCCGTGGTGCACACGGCTTCCGGCCGGACCCTCGCACCGAACACTCCCGTCCTTGTCGGCGCCGGCCAGTTCGTCTCGCACACCCCGGACACCGCCGCCGACCCGGCCACGCTCGCGGCGAAGGCACTGCGCATCGCCGCGGCCGATACCGGGGCGAGCGCAGGCGAGAGCCTGCTCACCCGCGCGGATGCGGTGTTCTCGGTCGCCAGCGCCTCCTGGCAGTACCGCGACATGGGCGCGCTGGTTGCCGCGGCGGTCGGCGCCCGCGAGGTCGACACCGTGCAGTCGTCGAGGTACGGCGGCGATGGCGGTCAGCTGCTGATCAATGAAGCGGCCCAAGCCATTTCCGACGGCACCTACGAGATGGTGCTGGTCACCGGCGCCGAAGCCGGCGCCACCCTGGCCGCCGCGCAACGCTCCGGTGCCGAGATCGACTGGCCGGAACAAGGTCCGGAGACGCAGCCGACCCGCACGGCGGGCATCGATCGCGAAGCCAACAACGCCGCCGAGATCGCTGCCGGGCTGGGCGCGCCGATCTATATGTACGCGCTCATGGAATCTGCCAACCGGCATCGCCTCGGCCGGGAACCGAAGCAGCATCTGCGCGCGATCGGCGAGCTGTGGTCGCGGATGTCGGCCATCGGGGCGCGCAACCCGAATGCCTGGCTGCCGCAGGAATTCACCGGCGACGAACTCACCACGCCATCGTCCGACAATCGGATGGTCTCGGCGCCCTACACCAAACTACTGTGCGCCAATCTCCAGGTGGATATGGCGGCGGGCCTGGTGCTGTGCAGCGTCGCGGCGGCCGAAGCGGCGGGCATCGCGCAGGACAAATGGATTTTCCTGCATGCGGGGGCATCGGCGCACGACGAGTGGTTCGTCTCCGAACGCGCGGAACTGGCCGCCTCTCCAGCGATTCGTACCATCGGCGCCGCCGCGCTCGAGCACGCAGGAATCGGGATCGACCAGATCGGACCGGTCGACCTGTACTCCTGTTTCCCGGTGGCGGTGCAGATCGCGGCCCGCGAACTCGGCCTGCCGGACGACGATCCGGCCCGGCCGCTGTCGGTGACCGGCGGGCTGACCTTCGGCGGCGGACCCGGCAACAACTACGGAACCCATGCCGTCGCCACCATGGTGGAGCAGCTGCGCGCGCATCCCGACACGTTCGGGCTGAGTACCTCGCTCGGCTGGTATGTCACCAAGCACGCGATCGGCGTCTACTCGGCGACGCCGCCGCGGCAGGCGTATGCGCATCTACGGCCGATCGTCGACCATCCACCGGCGCGCCCGGTCCGGCAAGGCTATGAAGGGCAGGCCGTCGTCGAGGCCTATACCCTGCCGTATGACCGGGACGGCCGCCCCGAAGCCGCCATCCTGAGCCTGCTCACCCCCGAGGGTGCTCGAGTTCTGCTGCGTAGCAAGGAATCCGGACTGCTCGATCTGCTCGCCGATACCGATGCGCTCGGACTGCCCGTCACCGTGCGCGGCGAGCAGATCACCATCGACGGCGACCGCCCCATCGAGTTGCCCGCCCCTCCCCCGCCTCCGGTGCTGGTGGAGCGGCGCGGCCCGATCATGATCCTCACTCTGAACCGGCCAGCGGTCCGCAATGCGGTCAACCACGCCATGGCCGTCGCGCTGGAACGCGCCTGCGACGCGTTCGACGCCGACCCCGCCCTGCGAGTCGCGGTACTCACCGGCGCCGACGGCTATTTCAGTTCCGGCATGGACCTCAAAGCCATGGCCGGCGGTGAAGCACCGTTGACCGAAGGCCGCGGACCCCTCGGGCTGACCGGGAAGCCGCCGCGTAAACCGCTCATCGCCGCTGTCGAGGGTCCCGCACTGGCCGGCGGCTGCGAACTCGCGCTGGCCGCGGATCTCATCGTGGCGGCCCGCGATGCGCAGTTCGGCATACCCGAACCGAAACGTGGCCTGATCGCCGCGGCGGGCGGTGTGCTGCGGTTGCGGGAGCGGTTGCCCCGCAATATCGCCATGGAACTCGCGCTCACCGGCGATCCCATGCCTGCCACCACACTGGCCGAATTCGGTCTGATCAACGCGATCACCGAGCCGGGCGACGCCTTGGACGCCGCGCTGGACCTCGCCGAACGGATCGCCGTCAACGCTCCGCTGAGCGTGCTCGGCAGCAAACAGATCATCGAGGAGGCCGGCGACTGGGACCGCGGCGAGGCCTTCGACCGGCAATCCGACATCGCCTCCACCGCCCTGTTCTCCGAGGACGCGGCCGAGGGCGTGCGCGCGTTCACCGAGAAGCGCGATCCGATCTGGAAGGGCCGCTGATCGGCGCTCAGGCCTCGAACAGGAGGTAGAGCCCGGTGAAGGTGAAACCGACCATCACCAGCATGAGGGCGAGCTGTCCGGTCAGCCGGTGCCGTGGCGGCAACAACCGCAGGCAGCGGTCGTGGGCGGCGGCGACGCCGAGGATATGGCCGGTGAGCACGGCGAGCACCTTGATGGTCGCGAGCACCGAGGGGTGGCTGGACAGGATGTAGTGCACCTCGAGGTCGGCCAGGCCGGCGAGGTTCCAGCCGCGCCCGAACGGGTCGGCACACAGGATCAGCGTCGCCTGTCCCTTCTCCACCAGGAAGGTCAGGTAGTGGGCGATGATGTAACCCGCGACGATCGGGGTCAGGCTGTGCGCGAGCAGGATCGGCAACCTCGCGCGCTGCTCGCGGGTGAGCCCGCCGGTGGCTCGGGTCGCGAGCTCGAAGACCGCCCAGACCACCAGGATGAACCCGAGCAGCCCGGCCGTGCGCAGCAGCGTGGTGATCAGGGTGGAGTCGCCGCCCACCTCGATGAGCAGATCGCGCCAGCCGGGGAACATCGAAAAGCTGTCGAACGCCGTCGATCCCAAGAGGGTGGCGGCGACGGCGACCGAGCCGAGCAGCGCCGGCGTCCCCGCCAGATTGTTCAGCGGCCACCGCAACACCGGCGCCGCGTCCGCGCCCCGCGCCAGCGGGCTCAGGCGGGCGAGCAGACTGCTGTAGACCTCGAGCGGGTCCGCGCGCTCGGCCCACACGGTGCCGAAGACCACCAGCCCCACTGTGCTCAGCACCAGATAGCCGGTGAACCAGATGGTCACCGCGAGTACCGAACCCGGCTCCGGTGACGCCAGCTCCAGCCAGACGAAACTGAACAGCAGCACCGCGGCCGGCCGGTACCCCCAGGACTCCGGATACCGGAGCAACCCCTGGCCGGGCGCCCGGCCGGTGCACCGGCACAGCAGCCGGTGCGCGGCCCGCGGCGGCGACACCACCTTCCACACCGGCCCGAACACCAGCGAGGCCACCGGCACACCCACCCAGACGAAGATGTAGACGATGCCGGGCACCGGATTGTCCGCCGGATGCTGCGAGCCGGCGAATCCGGCCGCGACGACTCCGGCGGCGCCGATCGATCCGGCCGTGGCCAGCAGCGTCCGGGCCACCGTCGAATCGAGCACGGCGCGCGCGGCCCCGGGCAGCCGGATGCCCGGCGAATCCGGGTCCAGCCGGGGTTCCCGCCATGCGAAGGCCAGCACCGCGAACGAGAACGTCAACGCCCAGGCCGCGCCGATCAGCGCGTACGACAGCGGGATCGGCAGATCGGTCGCGCCGGAGATCCCGTGCGCGAGCACATCGCTCACGGGCGGACGTCCACCGTCGCCACCGTGCGGTGCGATCCGTGCAGTTCGATCTCGACCCGGCCGGGCACCTCGACGGTGAAGGCGAAGCGCTGACCGGCTCCCGGCACCACCGCGAAGGTGTGCTCCGGGGTGGCGTGCACATGCAGCTCTTCCTCGGTGTCACTGTCGACGACCACTTCGATGGGCCGTCCCACCGTGGCATCCAATCGGGCGTTCACGGGCGTCACCGAACCGTCGGCGATGCGCACCTCGATGACGAGAGCATCCGCGGCGGCCGAATCGGTGGCCGAGGCGGCCGTCGGCGGCGCTGGGGCCGAGGTGGTCTGCTCCGGTGTGGACGAACAGGCCAGCATGGTGGCGCCTGCCATCAGCGTCAGCGCGCAATACCGCAGGGTGCGGCTCATCGAGGCTCCTCCTCATCAGGCGAATGATGTTGCGTCGGCGTGGTTTCCGGCCCGTTCTCGCGTTTCTCCGCGCGGCGATCGCGTACCGCGATGAATACGATGATGCCGACCACCACGAACGCGGGGGCGAAGGCCGGGACGGCGAGCAGCACCGAATGGTCGGCCAGCACGTCCACCCGGTCGACGGCCGCGATCATCCTCCGTGCACCGGACTCGGCTGCGGCGTCGCCGCCAGGTAGCGGTCGTTGATCCGGGCCGCACCCCACGACAGCGAGCCGATCAGGATCAGGCTGCACAGCAGCACCAGCAGCGAGGCGGCGCCGAACAACCACGCCGGATGGTCGAAGGAACGTTCGCGCTGCAGCACGGTGATCTCGGCGACGAAATCACGGGTGAACTCCGGCGGCGCCGCGACCTCGGCCGCACCGATACCCGGGTCCTCGGGCATGAAGATCGGCAGCGCGGTCTGCATCCGCCCGTCCTGCACCCGCAGCACCGTCTTCCAGGTGCCGTGCGCCGGAACGGGTTCGGTGGATTCGTAGTGACCTTCGCCGACCCGACGCAAGTGATCGACAACGAGGCCACGGCCCGGACTATCGGAGCCGACGCCACCCTGCCAGGACAGGATCTGCACCCATTCGGGATCGTCGCCGACGAGGTCGGTCGGGCTGAAGCGGATATCGGCGGTCACCATGCGCCCGCCGTCGACCGGTTCGGCCTCGCGCAACGTCACCGTGGCCTTCGCGTTCTCGGGTACCTCGATGATCAGCCCGTTCGCGGTGGCGGCGGCGACGATCAGCACCGCGGCGACCATCAACCCACGACGCACCGGCGGACGCGGCAGCACCTCGCCGCGCAGCACGATGCCCAACAGCGCACCGACCACACCGCCGGCCACGCCCGTCGGTACCGCCATCGCGAGCAGCTCCGGCCACATGGACGCGGGCCACGGATCGACGAACATCGCCGACACCCACAGCGATTCCAGCCAGATGCCGATGGTCGCCACCGCGAACCCGGTCAGCGCACCCCACCACACCCGCTGCTTGAGCAACGGCAGCAAGGCCATCAGCTCCACCACGACCGCGGCGCCGAGGTACAACGGGAACACATTGCGCGGCGCGTCGATGATCGGGCCGCCGACGAGGTAGGCGACCACCCCGCGCACCAGCACGGCGAAGGCGACCACGACGAACGTGCTGAACGCGCCGAGCGTGATGCGGGCCGCGACGAGGGTGATGGTGGCCGCGGCGACGAGGAGCATGGGCTGCAATACCAGCCGGAACTGCTCGACGCCGAAATCGTATTCGACCGGGAACACCGACAAACCGATGATCAAGCCGCCGAAGGCGAACGCGCGCAACAGCCAGTTCACCCGGTTGTCCGCACGTTCGGGATCGGGCCGGTTGCGCGAGCCCTCGAATTCCAGCAGCAGCACACCGACCAGGGACAGACCCGCACCGCCGATCAGCATCAGATGCGTCGGGCCCCACAGCGTGACGTCCTGGCCGAACAGCCGGTGCCAGATGTCATCGAGCGGGAACCCGATCAGCGCGTACAGACCCGCGCCGGCGATGAGGATGCCGCCGACGGGCGCGTACCAGGTGCGGGTGATGCGCACGGACGCTACGCCGGGCTTCTCGTCCAGCGGCAGCACGATGGCCAGCATGCCCGCGGTGAACAGGAAGAACAGCCCCGCGAGGATGAAGTAGTGCGCGGGGTTGGCCAGCGGGCCTTCGTCGCGGCCGTTGCCGATGTGCAGGCTGACGTCCCAGATGAAGCCGAGTAGCGCGGTGAGGATGGTGGCCAGGAACATCACGATCGGCAGGGCCACCCAGCCGGGCCGGTTCACCAGGGCGCCGACGCGGTCGGCCAGTGAGCCGAGCCAGGTGATGCGGCGAGTGCGATGCAGGTATCCCACCCACAGCAGCACCAGGGCGATGACTCCGGCGGAGCCGGTCATGATCGCGACCTGGTCGAGCGCCGCGCCGCCACCTTCGGCGCCCTGTGCGGACAGTCCGCCTGCCACATCGTGCATCGCGCCGGACACGAAGACCTCCCACTGCAATGAGTCAACACTCGTCTCGAATGAATGTTACGGACAGTACTACATAACTTCCGTTGTCGGCACAGCTACGTCCTCGCGCAGTTGGCCGACGGTTTTCGACTACATCCACTGCCATACCCAGATCGCATCGCCACACACGACGCGAACGTGGTCCCACCATTTCAGAGCACAACCGTTCACCCACTGACTGTGACGCCCATCTCATTGCGGCCGTCTGGATTCGCACCGTACCCCGCCGACCGGGCGGCCCGCCGGTTTCTCCGCCGCGAAACCGGACAACCCGTCAGAGACGACACGACCGCAACCCCGAAGGAGGACCTCATGGTTTCTCAGGACACGATCGCGCAGCTGCGCCAGGACATCACCACCGCCGAGGACGCGGGTGACACCTCGACCGCGAACCGGCTGCGCGTCGAATTGGAGAAGGCGCTCAATGCCGAGGCCGAGGAAGGCGACGACACCCAGTAGGCAGGATCGGCCCTGCCCCGGCGATCTCGCGTCAGCCGGTGACGATGGGCACCAGATACGTGCGCGCGAAATCGCGCATCTGCTCGTCGGTGTCGAGCGGAATCGAGCCGACCGGCTGCAGGATCAGCGAATGCACGAACCGGCAGGCGATCTCCACCCGGGTGCTCAGCTCGGGTGAATCCGGGAGCAGGCCGCGCTCGACCGCCTGCCGCACCGCCGCGACGCCCGCGGCGGTCGACACGGTGAACGCCGCGCCGCCTTCGGTGGTCAGTTGCGGCAGCAGCCGATCGGACTCCACCGTGAGCATCCGCTGCACCAGCGGATGCGCGCGCCAGCGGGTGACAACGGTGACGAAGATGTCGGCGACGAGGTCGGCCAGCGTGTCGTTACGCGCGGCGACGTCGTCGAGTTCGGTGAGCACGGCGTTCACCTCGCGCAGCGCCACCGCACGCACGACGTCGTCGCGGGAACCGATGCGGCGGTAGACGGTCACCCGATCCACGCCCGCCTTGCGGGCGATGTCCTCGATGGTCGTCTTCTTGATGCCGAGCTCACCGAATTGCGCCAGGGCGGCGTCGAGGATCCGCGATTCGATCGAATCGGTGTCGTCCCTGCTGGCAGCCGCTGTGGTCACAGCTCCCAAACTAGCAACCCGGCACGGCAGTGCAACATTCTGTGGCGATTTGTTGCTGCAACATTGCAAAGCTATTTGTTGCACTGTACGGTCGGCGCATGGCGGAAATCGACGCAACGAGGCGTCCGTACCAGGAAGAAGCGCACGCGATCCACGCCCGCGACGTGCACTTCGACTTCGAGTCGGTGCCCATGCACTACATCCCCGACGAGGTACTGGCCACCCACATCGTCAACGTGATGCACCTGGTGCTGCCCGAAGGCGAACGCGCGATGGCGATGGCCTTGGCCGAGGCACTCCCCCATATCGACGACCCTCGGCTACGTGAAGAAGTGCAGGGCTTCGTCGGCCAGGAGACGATGCATGCCAGCAGCCACGAAGGCGCCCGCAAACATCTGCAATCGCTCGGCCTCGACGCCGAGGGCTACGTGCAGGCGGTGTCCTGGCTGGTCGATCGGGTGCTCGGCGATCACGGCCTGACCGGGCGGGCCAAACGTGCCTGGCTGCGCGAACGGCTCGGATTGTTCGCCGGGATGGAGCACTTCACCGCGGTGATCGGCGAATGGCTGCTCGAAGCGCAGGTACTCGAGCAGAAGGGCATGCACCCGACGATGCTCGACCTGGTCCGCTGGCACGGCGCCGAGGAGGTCGAGCATCGCAGTGTCGTCTTCGACGCCTACATGCATCTGGACGGCGGCTATGCCCGGCGGGCGCGCACCGCGCTGCTGGCCACCGCGACCCTGCTGCCGCTGTTCATCGTGTCGACGGCGTACCTGTATCGCAAGG
Source organism: Nocardia sp. JCM 38205 (assembly GCF_058222935.1). Classification (NCBI taxonomy): domain Bacteria; kingdom Bacillati; phylum Actinomycetota; class Actinomycetes; order Mycobacteriales; family Nocardiaceae; genus Nocardia; species Nocardia sp. JCM 38205. The sequence goes on from NZ_JBYHFL010000006.1 coordinate 441,439, forward strand.
ATCCCTCACCCGACAAGGGCCGGTTCTGGCCGCTGCAATTCGTCAGCGCGACCGCGCGTGGCGTGATACCGAGCTGGACGGTGTTCTTCACCGAGATGCCCCGGTATCTGCGGCCGAGTTTCCACCCCTCGCAGTTGGGCTCGATGGACAACGCGTTGCGCTACCTGGCCCATTCGCCGGCCGCCCGTACCGCGCACGCTCCCGAAGGCGACGAGCACCTGGTGGCGTGGTGATGGTGATCGATCGTCCCGCTCCCCCGGCGAGCCTTCGGGTGCTCGCCACAGCCGTCGACGTGTACAAACACCTGTTCGTCGCCGGGCCCGCGGCTCCCCTGCTGTCTCGGCCGAAGCCGGTGCGGCGCAGTGGCTTCGAACTGGCCATGGTCGTCGCGTCGAGCACCTCGGCGGCCGAGGACGTGCGCGTGCTCACGCTCCGTGCCACCGGCGGTGGTCCGCTCCCGAGGTGGACACCGGGCTCGCACCTGGACCTCGTCCTGCCGTCGGGCAGGCAACGCCAGTACTCCCTCTGCGGCGATCCCGCCGACCGGTACTCCTACCGGATCGCGGTGCGCCGACTCCCCGACGGCGGCGGCGGTTCGGTCGAAATCCACGACACCCTGCGCGCCGGTGACACCATCCGGGTGCGCGGGCCACGCAATGCGTTCAGCTTCGTGGACGCGCCCTCGTATCTGTTTCTCGCGGCCGGTATCGGCATCACCCCGATCCTGCCGATGGCGAAGGCGGCGGGAGCGCGCGGACAGCTCATCTATCTGGGCCGGTCGCGCTCGACGATGCCCTTCCTCGACGAGTTGCCCACGACCGCCGAGGTCCTGCCCGACGACGAATACGGCAGCCCGCGCATCGCGGAGCTGATCGCCCGCGCCGCGCCGGGTGCGGCGGTGTACGTTTGCGGCCCGCCGCCGGTCCTGGCCGAAGCCCAGCGCGTCTTCTTCGACCTGAACCCCACCGGTTCGCTGCATACCGAACGCTTTTCGGCCCTGCCGGTGCGCGACGGCAAGCCCTTCGATCTCACCCTCGCCCGCACCGGAACGACGGTGCGCGTCGACGCGGCGGAAACCGCGCTCACCGCCATCGCGCGCGCTGTCCCCGATGTCCTCTATTCCTGCCGGCAGGGCTTCTGCGGAACCTGCAAGGTGTCGGTGTTGTCCGGCGCGGTCGATCACCGTGACCGGCTGCTCACCGCCACCGAGCGCGAGGACCGGATGCTCACCTGCGTCTCCCGTGCCGCGGGCCACTCGCTCGTGATCGATCTGTGAACCCCATGGCCCCGAGTACTCGACGCACGCGCGTCTCGACCCACCCCGACGAGGAGTCCCCTGCGATGTCCAGCATCGAGCACACCCCCATCGCCATCGTCGGCGCCGGATTCGGTGGAATCGGGCTCGCCATCAAGCTGCGGGAGGCCGGTTTCCACGATCTGGTGGTGCTCGAACGCGCCGGCGATCTCGGCGGAACCTGGCAGGCCAACACCTATCCCGGCTGCGCCTGCGATGTCCCCTCGCATCTGTACAGCTACTCGTTCGCACCGAATCCGCGCTGGTCGCGCACCTACGGCAAACAGCGGGAGATCCTCGAGTACCTGCGCTCGGTGGCCACCGAACACGGTGTGGTGCGCCATATCCGATTCGACACCGAACTGACCGGAGCGCGCTGGGACGAGCAGCGTGCGCAGTGGCACATCGATACCTCGCGCGGCCCGCTCACCGCGGACTTCCTGATCTCGGCGGCGGGAGTGTTCGCCGAGGCGAAGTACCCGTCGCTGCCGGGGCTGGAATCGTTCGAGGGCACGGCCTTTCATTCCCTGCATTGGGACCATGAGCACGATCTGACCGGTGAGCGGGTCGCGGTCATCGGCACCGGCGCGTCCGCGGTGCAGTTCATCCCGGAGATCCAGCCGAAGGTCGGCAGGCTGACCGTCTTCCAGCGATCGGCGCCGTGGATCGTGCCGCGCATGGACCGGCGCACCGTCGCGCTGGAGCGGATGATCTTGGACCGGGTGCCGCTGGCGCAGAAGGCCATCCGCGGCACCTGGTACACCCTGATCGAGGGCTTCGGCTTGGTCGGATTCGTGGACAACCGTTTCCGTCATCCCTATGAGCTGCTGGGGCGGATGCAGTTGCGACGTCAGATCCGGGACCCGGAACTGCGCAAGAAGGTGACCCCCGATTACATGATCGGCTGCAAACGCGCCATCTTCTCCGACGCGTATCTGCCGGCGCTCGACCAGCCGAACGTCGATGTGGTCACCGATCCGATCGCCGAGGTCAGGCCGCGTTCCATCGTCACCTGGGCGGGTGCGGAGATCCCGGTGGACACCATCATCTACGGCACCGGATTCGACCCCATTCCCTCCGTCTTCGAGCGGTTCGTCGGGCGCAAGGGCCGATCCATCGCCGACCTGTATCACCGGCGTCCCCAGTCCTATCTCGGTACCGCCCTCGCCGAATTCCCGAACTTCTTCGCGACCCTCGCACCGTTCGGGGCGGCGGGCAATCAGTCCGCGATCTACATGATCGAATCGCAGATCACCTACATCGTGGATGCGTTGACCACGATGCGCGACAGCGGCGCACGGCGGGTGGAGGTGCGCCGACACGTCCAGGACGCGTTCGTTCGCGAGATGGCCGAGCGCAGCGCGTCGACGGTGTGGCTGACGGGTGGGTGCACCAGCTACTACACCACCCCCGACGGCGGCAATGCCGGGCTCTACCCCAACTGGAGTTTCGAATACCGCCGCCGCACCAGCAAATTCGACGCGCAGTCCTATGAGGTGACCCTGTGATCAGCCAACTGCTCAGCCCCTTCACCGGTCGCGACAGCTACCGGGTCGCCGGCCGGACCGCGCTCATCACCGGCGCCGGCCAGGGCATCGGGCTGGAGCTGGCCGAGATTCTCTACGCACGTGGCGCGTCGGTGGTGCTGGTGGATATCGACGAGGCGGCGGCACAGGCGGCGGCCCGCGCGCTCGGTCCACGGGCGCTCGCGCTCGGCGCCGATGTCGCGGACCGGGACCGGATGGCCGAGGTCGTGGATCGCGCGATCGGGCATTTCGGGGCACTCGACGTCGTCGTCGCCAACGCCGGAGTGACCCCGGCGCCCGCGACCGTGCGCACGATGGATCCTCGCGAATTCGATCGCGTCATGGGGATCAACCTGACCGGGGTGTTCAATACCGTGCATCCGGCTCTCGATGCGGTGATCGCATCGAGAGGCCATGTGGTCGTGGTGTCCTCCTGTGCGGCGTTCGCGCCGGGCATGGGCGGATCGCCGTACATGATGAGCAAGGCGGCCGTCGAACAGTTCGGCCGCGCGCTGCGCGTCGAACTCGCCGCCGTCGGCGCCAGCGCGGGCATCGCCTACTTCGGGGTGGTCGAGACCGCGATGACCCACGACATGCTCGACGCCGACGAACTCGGCATCGAACTCGACGCCATGCTCCCCTGGCCCCTCAACGTCCGCATCACCGCCGAACAGGCCGCCCGCACCATCGCCGACGGCATCTCCCGCCGCGCCGCCCGCACCATCGCCCCCGCCGGCTGGGAGCCCTACGCCCTGCTCCGCGGCGCGGTGAACATCGTCCTGGACAGCCGCCTGGCCGCCGACCCGAAGGTGCACGGGCTGATCCGCCGGCTCGAACAGCGTCGATAGCGCGGCTGGAGGCGTAGCCGAGCCTCGCGCAGGTGCATACAGTGGAGCCACCATGAGCGAGGCGCGCAAGATCCCGCGGCAGCGGCGGTCCAGGGAGACGGTGGATACGCTGCTCGAGGCGGCCGCGCAGATGTTCACCCGGGAGGGGCTGACGACGACGACCAATCGGATCGCCGAGCGGGCGGGGCTGTCGGTGGGGACGTTGTATCAGTACTTCCCGAACAAACACGCGCTGTTGCGGGCGATCGCCGAGCGACACCTGGCGGAGTCGGCCGAGCGGCTCGAGGCGGTGTTCACCGAACTACGCACCACGCGACCGGATTTCGAGGACACCATGCGGTCAATCCTCGAGGCTGTGGTCGAGCTGCACCGTGACCGGCCGGCACTGCACGCCCTGCTGCACCGGGTCGCACCGCGGTTGCCGGGCGAAGCGACCGCGCTGCAAGCTTTCGAGGATCATCTCGCCGCCGAGGTCGCCTTCCATCTCGAACGGTGCGGCCGTGGCGGCGCGGACCCGCGGTATCTCGCTCAGACCCTGGTGCACACCATCGACGCACACCTGCACCGCGTGCTGACCCGGCACCGGCTCGACACCGATGCGCTGATGACGCTGGCGCGGCAGCTCGTTGCCGCGCCGGCCGATCAGCCGTCAGTGTGAGTGCGAAACCTCCTCCAGCACACCGATGAGCGTGTCCCGCAGACGCCTGATACCTGGATCTTCGATCGGAAAATGCCCGCAGCCGTCCAGGAGGACGAGTCGTGTCTGCGCCGCGATCCGGTGGAGAAATCGGAGGCTCAGTTCGGGCGGGGTCCAGCGATCGGCCGCAGGATGTGCCAGGGTGAGCGGCGTCGTCGTCGATTCCGGCGGTGTGTGCGTGAAGTCGAGGAAATCGGCGAGGAACCCCAGCGGTACCCGAACGCCGCCGCCCTTCGGATCCGCAGCGCACAGCCGCGACAGCTCGGGATCCAGGCTCATGTTGCCCATATCGACCAGCCACTTGATCGGCACCCGGAGCCCGCCCGCCAACGGCCGCACCGACCGCAGCACCGTCGGTGCGGCGCCACCGGTGAACGACCAACGCACCGCCGCCCGCCGCGCGGCCGGATCGGCCGGATCCAGGAGACAGGTCGCCACCACATGGGCAACCGCTCCGGTGCGGGCGGCGACCTCATAGGCGAGCATCCCGCCCATGCTGGCGCCGAACACGATCAACGGCCTCGGATCGGATGCGGTTTCCGCGCAAACGAACTCGCACAGCAGCTCGATCCAGTCGGTGTAGCGCACCGAGTGCGGGTCGGGCACCACGGTATCGCCATAGAGGGGCATATCGATCGCCATGGTGTCGACCCCGGCCTGTGCGGCGAGCGCCGCGATCGGCCACACCAGCCCGGCGTGCCCGCCGGCTCCGTGCACCGCCAGCACCCGCACCGATGCCTCCGGCACCCTTGCGCGAGCGACATGCACCCGATGCCCGCGCCACGACCACCACGTCGATTCCGGGGCGGTCAGGGATTCTGCGCGGTAACCGGCGGGAAGGAATTGGTCGTATCTGCGGTAGTCCATGCACCAAGCCTGTGGCTCGAGTCAGCGGCCCACAACTCGCGTTCCACTCCCGGCACGGCCTGCCAGAAATAGCCTTTGAGCTGCAACGATGGTTTTCGCGCACCTTATGCCGAGCGAGCTGCTCGCATTCGTGGCGGCCGAGCACGACTTCAGCGCGCGCCTCATCGGACTGGTGAGCCGAGCGCTCACTGCCCCATGATGTATTCCACCGACGGCCCGGCCGTCCAGCCGCCGTCGACGGCGAGTTCGGCGCCGGTGGTGTAGGAGGCGGCGTCGCTGAGCAGATAGGTGACGGCGCCGACGAGTTCCTCGGCCCGGCCCACCCGCTGGAAAGGATTGTTGGGGAAGGCGCCCGGTTCGGGGCTGATGCCGGTGGGGGCGGTCATCGGGGTGTAGACCATGCCGGGATGGACGGAGTTGACGCGAATGTTCTCCCGCCCCAGCTCCACCGCCGCCACCTTGGTGAGGCCACGCACACCCCATTTCGCCGCACCGTATCCGCCGGTCAAGGCCATACCGATGAGGCCGGCCGCCGAGGAGATGTTGACGATCGAGCCGCCACCCGCCGCGCGCATGGCGGGCACCGCGGTGTGGATGCCGGTGAACACCGACACCAGGTTGATCTGAATGATGCGCTGGAAGGTGTCGAGCGGCTCGTCGGCGACGGTCTGGCCGGACGCGGAGATGCCTGCATTGTTGACCAGGCCGTTCAGCTTGCCGAACGCGGCGACGGTGGCGTCCACGGCGGCCTGCCAGTCGGCCGGATCGGTCACATCGAGGTGCACATAGCCGGCCTTGTCGCCGAGCGAGGCGGCCACCGCCGCGCCTTCCTCGTCGAGCAGGTCGCCGATCATCACCTGACCACCCGCGGCCACGACGCCGCGCGCGAACGCTGCACCGAGCCCACGCGCGCCACCGGTGACCAGGACGACTTTGTCAGCGAGATTCATGGGGATTCCTTTCGTTTCGCGGTGCGGATCCGGCACCGCTCGGGGTTTCGGTGCGCCCGAACATGGCGCGGGCGACGGCGGCGGCCGCCGCGGCCGACGACAGCCCGTCGCGCACCATGTGGGTCATGCCCGCGATGACGAACAGCACCGCCTGACCGCAGGCCACGGTCGTGGCGACGGCGGCTTCGTCGGCGCCGATCCGGCGGGCGATGCCGGGCCGGATGACCGCGGCGGTCTCGTAGCTGGCCTCGAGCCACACCCGCCGCAGGGCCGGGTCGGCGAAGACGGTCGCCATGATCGCGCGCGATCGCTCGTCGCCGGTGTCGGCGAAGGTGCGTTCGAAGGCGTGCACGAGTACGTCGGCGAAGGTGTCGGCCTCGGGCCTGGCGTCGATGGCGCGGGCGAAGGCGTGGTTGCCGTCGTCGAACATCGGGCGCAGGCTGTCTTCTTTGGTCGGGAAATAGCGGTAGAAGCTGCGTTCGGCGAGCCCGGCCGCAGCGGCCAGTTCCGCGACTGTCGGCGACGACCCACCCGCGCGGACGAACAGGTCCGCGCACGTGCGGGAGATTTCCACCAGGACTTCTGGTTCCAGTGGCTTGCGTGCCATAGGCCCAGCCTACGCCTTAGTGGCAGAAACTGCCGTTATCCGTCTACTGAGTGGGAGAGGCCCCCAACTTCCAGATGCGCAGCGCGAGGTGGAGGTCGAGTCGGCGGGTGCTGTCGAGCCAGTCCTCGCCGAGCAGATCGGCGATGCGGGCCAGCCGCTGCCGCACCGTGTTGCGGTGGATGAACAACCGGGCGGCCGTGTCGGCCAGTGCGGCATGGGTTTCCAGGTAGGCCCAGGCGGTCTCGGTGAGCGCGGTCCCGTGGTCGCGGTCATAGGCGAGCAGCGGCGCGATTTCGCCGAGTGGCTCGTACTCGGCGCCGAGCTTGCCCGCCGCGTCGAGCAGCAGGCCGACGGCACCGAGCCGGGCCCCGTCGAGACTCTGGCCCGCGCGGCCCAGCAGGACCAGCGTCGACAGCGCGCGTTCGGCCTGCCGGTGGGTGGCGGCGACGGCGTCGAGCCCCGCGGCCGGCCCGGCGTAACCGAGGGTGGCGAGCACACCGTGCGCCGCGAACTCCCCTTCCAGAGCGGCGACGGCGTGCTGCCCGGCAGCGACGAGCACACAGAAATGCCCGCCGTGCTCGGCCACCAGCGCCGGACTCGCCCCGAGGGCACGCCGGATGTGCGCATCGACGCGCCGGTGATCGGCGCCGTGCACATCGATGACGATGCTGGTCAGCCGATCGCCCGGCCGGAGCCCGAAGCGCGCCGCACGCCGTTGCCACTGCTCGAGATCGACCACACGTCCGGAGAGGATGTCGTCGAGCACCTCGAACTGCTGGCGCTGCGCGGAATCGTGGGCAGCCTGGTCGAACAGGCGCAGCACGGTCAGGAAGATCGCCAGCCGCTCGAGTAGCCCACCCTGCCCCGCGGGAATCGATCCGGCCAGGACCAACGTCGCCAGATGGGTGCCGCCGGCCTTGGCGGGCACCAGGGTGCGGTCTCGCAGGGCCCGGGGTTTGCCGGTGGCGATCACGCCGGCGAACTCCGTGCCGTTGGCCTGCTCGGCGATCGCGTCGACCCACGCGTGGTCGCCGGGATGGGCGGCAAGCACACCGCCGGCGGGGTCGAGCACCACCGCGGGCGCCGCGAGCACCTGATGCGCGAGTTCGGCGAATCCGTCCAGTCCGCGTCCGCCGACCACGGTTTCGATCAGCCGCTCATCCAGCGCGATCACGTCCTGGAGCTGGCGCACCCGGCTGACGTGGAGGTCCTGCTCGGACGCGAGATCATCGAGCGCACTGGTGATCTCGGTGAATCGTTCGGCGTTGTCCAGCGCGACGGCGGCGTGTTTGCCGACCGTGTCGATGAGATCGATCAGGGTGCTGGGATAGCTGCGCGGCGACCGGTCCGCGATCAACAGCGCGCCGATCACGCTGCCGTGCAGATTCAGCGGCACCCCGAGGATCGCGCGCACACCTTCGGCGCGGACGATGGCGTCGATGTGCGGCAAGTGCACGATGCCGGGATCGGCGAGATAGTCGGCCGACTGATACGGCGACAGTCCGGCCGCGGCCTTGCCGAGCACGCCGGTGCCGATCGGCATCCGGATGGTCCGGTAGGCCTGGGTGATCACACCGTCGGACTTGCGGATATACGTCTCGCGGGTGCGGTAGTCGTTGAGGCTGATGTAGGCCATATCGCTGCCGGTCAGCAGCCGGGTGCGCCGCACGATGGCGGCCAATACCGCCTCCACGTCGCGGATACCGGTCAGGTCGGTCGCGGTGTCGTGCAAGACCCGGAGCAGTTCTTCGCGTTCGCGCCGCTCGGCCAGCCTGCGGTGGATGCCGCGCGCGGCCGCGGCGGTGGCCTCGGTGATCTCGTGCCGCCGCAACGCCTCGGTGAGCCGGGCGTCGAGTTCGGCCTCGGAGATGCCGGCATCGATGTCTTCCAACAACGACATATCCACAGCCGACCCCTTTCTATGTGCGCGGCGCACACCTACCTCCTGAATGAATGTACGTTCCGGTCATATACAGGTGGTGACCGCGGCCATATCGTGGAATCGCTCGCCCGCACCCGGCACCGCCGGGTCCATCACGACGTCAGGGAGCCGATGAAGATCACCGGAGCAGTCCTCGAGGAATCCGGCCGGGCCCGGCCGTTCGCACAATCGCGGCCGATCACCGTGGGAGAGGTCGAACTCAGCCCGCCCGGACCCACCGAACTGCTGGTCCGCATCGAGGCGGCGGGCGTCTGCCATTCGGATCTGAGTGTGGTCGACGGCAACCGCCTGCGTCCGACGCCGATGCTGCTCGGTCACGAGGCGGCGGGCATCGTGGAGGCCACCGGCGACGCCGTGACAGACCTGGCCCCTGGTCAGCGGGTGGTGATGTCGTTCCTGCCGCGCTGCGAACAATGCGAGGCCTGCGCCGAGGACGGGCGGCTGCCGTGTTCGGCGGGCACTCTCACCAACAATGCGGGCGAGTTGTTGCACCATACGCGGCACCTGACCCGTGACGGCGAAACCCTGCACCACCACCTCGGTGTCTCCGGTTTCGCCACCCACGCCGTGATCGACCGCGCCTCGGCGGTGCCGGTCGACGCCGATATCCCGCCCGATATCGCCGCGGTCCTCGGCTGCGCGGTACTCACCGGCGGCGGCGCGGTGTTGAATGTGGCCGACCCGGCGCCGTCGGATTCGGTGATGGTGGTCGGGCTCGGCGGGGTGGGTATGGCGGCGGTGATCACCGCGAAGGCACAGCACGTGCGGCAGATCATCGCCGTGGACACGGTGGCGGACAAGCTCGAGCAGGCCAAGGAGCTCGGCGCGACCGAGGTCTACACCCCCGAGCAGGTCGCCGAGAACGGGATCAAGGCCCGCTACGTCATCGAATGCGCCGGTCATCCGCGCGCCTTCGAAACCGCTTTCGCCGCAACCCGATCGGGCGGCACCACGATCACCGTCGGCCTGCCCGCCCCGGCGGCGCGGGCCTCGATCTCGCCGTTGACCATCACCGCCGAAGCACGCACCGTGGTGGGCAGCTATCTCGGTTCGGCTGTCCCGTCGCGCGATATCCCGCGGTATGCGCAGATGTGGCGGGAGGGCAGATTGCCGGTGGACAAGCTCATTTCGTCACGAATCGCCTTGACCGAGATCAACGAGGCGATGGACCTGCTCGCCGACGGGTTGGCGATCCGCCAGGTCATCATGTTCGACGGGACCGAGCGGGTGAAGGCATGATCGCCGCCGACCGAGTGCTGAAAGACCTACCCACCGGGCATTTCATCGACGGCCACTGGACCGATGACGCCGCCACCCTCGCCGTCGACAACCCCGCCACCGCCACCACCCTCACCCACGTCGCCGACGCCGATCCGGCCACCGGCCGCGCCGCCCTCGACGCCGCCGTGCGCGCCCAAGCCGGCTGGGCCGAGACCGACCCACGTGCTCGCGCCGACATCCTGATGGCCGCGTTCGCCCTGTTGCACGAACGGGCCGAACAGTTCGCCACCCTGATCACCCTGGAGATGGGCAAACCCCTCGCCGAAGCGCGCGGCGAAGTCGCCTACGGCGCCGAATTCCTGCGCTGGTTCGCCGAACAGGGCGTGCGCGCCGCGGGCAGCTTCCAGCGCGCTCCGTCCGGCGGCAACCGGATCATGACGCTGAAACAGCCCGTTGGCCCGGTTTTCGCCATCACGCCGTGGAATTTCCCGCTCGCCATGGGCACCCGCAAGATCGCGCCCGCGCTCGCGGCGGGGTGCACGGTGGTGATCAAACCCGCGCCGCAGACACCGTTGACCACCCTGGCCCTGATGACGGTGCTGGACGAGGCCGGGCTGCCGCCGGGTGTGGTGAACTGCGTAACGACCTCGGCCGCGCCGCAACTGTCGCATCCACTCATCACCGATCCGCGGCTGCGCAAGCTGACCTTCACCGGCTCCACCGCCGTCGGCCGCGCGCTCACCGCGCAGGCCGCCGAGCGGATGCTGCGGGTATCGATGGAATTGGGCGGCAACGCGCCGTTCGTGGTGCTCGCCTCCGCGGATCTCGATCGCGCGGTCGCCGGAGCCGTGGCCGCCAAGATGCGCAATACCGGCGAAGCCTGCACGGCCGCGAATCGGTTCCTGGTCCACGAATCGCTGGCCGAGGAATTCGGCCGGCGGCTGGCCGATGCCCTGGCGGGGCTGACGGTCGGCAACGGCCTGGATGCCGACACCGACGTCGGACCGCTCATCGACGCCGCCGCCGTCACCAAGGTGAGCGCGCTGGTCGACGATGCCGTCGACCGCGGCGCCCGCGTGCTCACCGGCGGCACGGCCCTCCCGGGCCCCGGCCACTTCGTCGAACCGACCGTGCTCACCGATCTCGATCCGGCCTCGGCCATCCTGCGCGAGGAGATCTTCGGACCCGTCGCCCCGATCCGCACCTTCGCCACCACCGACGAGGCCGTGGCCATGGCCAACGACACCGACGCCGGTCTCATCGGCTACGTCTTCGCCGAGAACATCGGCGAAGCGCTCACCGTTTCCGAGCGGCTGGAGACCGGGATGATCGGCCTCAACTCCGGTGTCGTCTCCAATCCCGCCGCGCCGTTCGGCGGTGTGAAGTCCTCGGGTCTGGGGCGGGAAGGTGGCGTCGAGGGTCTCGAGGAGTACTTGGAAACCAAGTACATCGGGATTGCGCTGTGAGCTGATTGATCACCACGGCACCGGGTAAGCGGGGAGCATGTCCCCTGTGATCGAGGACCATTTCGTGCTGCCCCGCCCCCGCGGCCCGCTGTCGGAGGCCGTCATGCGGACCTTGCGCGGGCAGCCGGGCAACCCGGTGCCGCCTGCTGGCCATGTCGATCCGTACAGCGATGACCTGCACCTGGCCCTGCATACCTGCTACGAGCTGCACTATCACGGTTTCGACGGGGTGGATCCGGACTGGGAATGGGATCCGGGGCTGCTGCGGCTGCGTGCCGAACTCGAGCGGGCCTGGTCGGAGGCGCTACACGATGACGTCCCCGGCGGCGACGACCTCGACGGAGAACTCGAGTATCTGCTCACCGCACCGGTGGACGCCCCGGGTGTGGCCAGGCATCTGCACGAACATCCCGATTGGACACACCTGCGTGAATACTTCGTGCACCGCTCGATCTACCACCACAAAGAAGCCGACCCGTACGCCTGGGTGATTCCGCGGCTGCGCGGCCAGGCCAAGGCATCGCTGGTGGCGGTGGAGTTCGACGAGTTCGGCGGCGGGCGCGGCGAGCGAGTTCATGCCCGGCTGTTCGCCGACCTCCTCGAAGGAGCCGGACTGGATTCCGGCTACCTGCACTATCTCGACGCGGTGCCAACGCCGATGATCGCGCTGGTCAACACGATGTCGCTGTTCGGGCTGCACCGGAAGTGGCGCGGGGCGCTGGTCGGGCACTTCGCCACCGTGGAGATCACCTCACCGCCGGGATCTGCGCGGCTGGTGCAGATCTTGGAACAGATGGGCGCCGATCCGGCCTGTGTGCTGTTCTACCGCGAGCATGTCGAGGCCGACGCGGTCCACGAGCAGGTCATGCGTGACGGCGTCATCGGCGATCTGGCGGCCCGCGAACCCGCCCTTGTTCCGTCCATCGTCTTCGGCATCCAGGCGACGAATCTGCTCGAGGATCGCTTCGGTGATCATGTGGTGGATAGCTGGCGCGCCGGGCGCAGTTCGCTGCTCGATCCATCGGTCCTGCCGAGCGCGCCGACGACCAGCGAGAATGACCCGGCGTAAACGGGATATCCCCCTCGCATGAGACTCATCAGCGCCCCCGGCGTCTACCGCCCCCAGGCCGACTCGTGGCTGCTCGCCCGCGCAATGACCGAGGCCGGCCTGGCACCCGGCGGGCGGGTGCTCGACCTGTGCACCGGCACCGGCGCCGTCGCGATCGCCGCCGCCAAGGCCGGCGCCGCCTCGGTGACCGCGGTCGACATCTCGCGCGCGGCCGTGCTCTCGGCCTGGCTCAACATCCGGCTACGCAGGCTGGCCGTGGAGCTGGTGCACGGTGACTTCCGCACCGTCATGCACAACCGCCGGTTCGATGTGGTGCTGGCGAACCCGCCGTATGTTCCGGTCGCCGACGGTGCCAGGTCCCGGTTGGGCGCACAGGCGTGGGACGCCGGCCATCACGGCCGGGACCTGCTCGACCCGCTGTGCGCCCGGCTGCCGAGTCTGCTGGACCTCAATGGCGTCGCCCTGCTGGTGCAGTCGGCGATCAGCGGACCGAATATCACAGTGTCGCGGTTGAAGGCCGGCGGATTGAAGGCGGCCGTGGTGGCCCGCACACACATCCCGTTCGGGCCCGTCATGCGCTCGCGGGCGCCGTGGCTGGCCGAGCAGGGACTCATCGAACCCGGTCAGCGACATGAGGAACTGGTGGTGATTCGTGCCGACCGAACCAAGCCCTGAGCCCACCCGCGTGCGGTTCACCGCAGACGGCCCCGCGCTCGTCGACGGCCCCGTCGAACTGACCACCGCCGATGGACGCACCGTGCGCTCCGACAGATTTCAAGTCGCGATCTGCCTGTGCAAACGGTCCAAGTGCTACCCGTTGTGCGACACGAGCCATCGCAGGCACCGGCGGGAGTGACCTGTCGCCCATCTTCACGGCGGTGATCTCGTGGTCGGCGCGACATCGTCGGCGCGCTGATCGCGAGCGACACCGCCTGTCCGGGCGCTCACGCGGCCGGGACATCACCGGTCGGGCCGAGCCGACGCCGTTGTCGAGCTGTCCTGCTCCGACCGGCATTCATGCGGTTCCCCCCGGGGGGCCGGTGCCGTTTTCTCGACAACCGGCCCTGCCTACAGTCGCGTAATTCCCTGTCCGACCGGCGCGAAACCGACGTTCGCGCCGGGCTTCACCCGCGTCGAGCCGCGGTCTTCCGGCGATTGGTCTTCTCGATGGCGTCGATCAATTCGGACTTGGTCATCTTCCAGCGGCCGGTGATCTCCAGCCGTCCCGCGACGTTGATCAGGTGCTTTTTGGTCGCGTTGGCGTTCACGCCCTCGGCGGTATCGCCCTTCGCGTTCGGCCCGCCGCTCGCGGCCCGTTCGTCGGAGGGCCCGCGGCGTTCCTTCGGCTCCCAATGGTCGCCGACCTTCTCATAGCTGTGCTTGAGCGCGCTGTAGGCCACCCGGTGCGCACGGGATTCGCTGCCGTACTCCTCGAGCGCGGCGTCGTGGGCCTTGGCGAAGGTTCGCTGCGCCTTCTCACTCGAGCGCGCCACCGTGCTCGGCAACTCCGAGCGCTTGGCCTCGCCACGTGCGGTTGTCTTCGGCATCGCAGAGCTCCTTCCTGAGCTTCCGGCGTCCGGCCGGGCGTCGCCGGCCGACCGCTCCGCTATCGATGACGTACCCGGTGCACCACCGCCGAATCGCCGGGCCGCGGCGTTACGGTGATCGGTGAGCCCGGTTCGAGGTCCTCGACCGCTTGCATGAGCGGGTTCGCTGCGGGTACGCCGCAACCAGGTCCCCGGACCATCGCAGGTGAACACAGAGGAACGCTATGCCGGTACGTCGCACACACTCCACGGGCAATGCCCGGCCGCGGCGTCCGGGCCATCGACGCGGCTCCACGCCCGCGGGCGCCGATCACGACACCTGGAACTGGCATGCCCGGGCCGAGACCCCCACGCAGCGGCTGGACCGCAATTGGGCGCATCTGCTGCAGGAGCTGCGGGTATTGCAGACCGGCGTGCAATTGCTGACCGGTTTCCTGATGATCCTGCCGTTCCAGTCCTCGTTCGATGCCCTCGATTCCGGTATGCGAGCGGTGTATCTGGTCACCGCGGGCGCGGCGGTGGGCGGCACCATCTTCCTGGTGGCTCCGGTCTCCTGGCATCGGCTGCTGTTCCGCAGGCACCGGTTGCAGACCATCGTCACCGCGGCGCACCGGTGCACGCTGGCCGGTCTGGCACTGCTCGGGGTGGCGATGTGCGGGGTGACGACGCTGATCGTCGATGTGGTCGTCGGGCCGGTCGCTGCCATCGTCACCGGAGTGGCGACAGCGGTGGTGTTCGTCGTGGTGTGGCTGGTGGCGCCGATGCGCAGGCGGTTGAGCGTGATGCGGGGCGACGCCGCTCCGCGCAACGGTCGCCGGGCTGCCTCGTAGACCAGCAACGGACCCGGCGCGCATACGTTCCGGAGGGGTGCGGGGCGTGGCGACGCCGGGTCCGGATCAGCCGCTAGCGGCTGCGACCGTCGGGTGGGCGGCGGTCAGTGGCCGCCATGGCTGTGCTGCCCACCGCGTGCCTTCGCTTCGGTCGGCTGAGCTTGGGCGCCCTTGCGACCGGCCTGGCTCGGATCGGCGGCGTTGCGCTCGCCGAAGCTACCCGTGCTGGCCTGACCGCCGCGGCGGGCCTGCTCCTCCGTGTCCGGACGATTGCCGAACTGCCCAGGATTCTTGGAGTCTGCCATCTCGTACTCCTTTCTGGTCTGAGACCGTCACCGGCCTCGAGGGGTGCGATTCCCGGTCCGTCACGGACTAATCGCCGATGCCCCGACTTTTTCTCGCCGATCTCCACCGGCGAACCGGTTGTCCGGCACCAGGTCTCGCGGCCGACGAATGACCTGCGCGGATACGGGTAGCCCGGCATCATGCGCGCGCTCACCGTGGATCCGGCCCGCCCAGAATCACTGCGCCTGGACGAGCTGCCCGACCCCGAACCCGGCCCGGGCGAACTTCTGGTCGATGGACTCGCGGTAGGTGTGTGCGGCACCGACCGGGACATCGCCGACGGCGCCTACGGCACGCCGCCACCGGGCAAAGACCGGCTGATCCTCGGCCATGAATCCCTCGGCCGGGTCCGCAGCGCACCGGACGGCTCGGATTTCTCCGCCGGAGATCTCGTCGTCGGAGTCGTGCGCCGCCCCGACCCGGTGCCGTGCGAGGCCTGCGCCCGCGGCGAATTCGACAACTGCCGCAACGGCCGCTACACCGAACGCGGCATCAAGGAGCTCGACGGGTACGGCGCCGAACAGTGGTGTGTGGACCCGGAATACGCGGTGACGCTGGATCCGCGGCTGGCGCGGGTCGGCGTGCTACTGGAACCGGCCAGCGTGGTCGCCAAGGCCTGGGAGCAGGTCGAACGCATCGGTGAGCGCGGCTGGTTCGCGCCGTCGCGGGTGCTGGTAACCGGTGCCGGGCCGATCGGCCTGCTCGCCGCCCTGCTCGGCAGCCGGCGCGGCCTCGACGTGCACGTGCTCGATCGGGTCGAGCACGGCGCGAAACCGCGCCTGGTCCGCGATCTCGGCGCCACCTACCACCACGGCGACGCCGCCGCGGTCGCCGAGAGCCTGCGCCCCGACATCATCATCGAGGCCACCGGCGCGAACCAGGTGGTCTTCGCCGCCATGGGCAATACCGCCCCGTTCGGGGTGGTGTGCCTGACCGGAGTGTCGCCGGTGGGCCGGTTGATCGAGGTCGACGCCGGCGCTGTGCACCGCGACATCGTGCTGGAAAACGACGTGGTGGTCGGCTCCGTCAATGCCAACCTGCGCCACTACCGTCTCGCCGCCGACGCACTCGCCGCCGCCGACCCGGCCTGGCTCGACGGCCTCATCACCCGCCGCCTGCCACTGACGAAGTTCGCCGACGCGTTCACCCCCGACCCCGATGACGTGAAGGTCGTCATCGCCCTCGATGAGCACTGACCGCTGAGAAAGGACATCACCATGGGCTTTCCCGAACAGCAGCAAAAGGTCCCCGGCATCCAGTCGCAGATGCAGCCGCGCCCGGACTGCGGGGAGGACAGCTACCGCGGCTCGGGCAAGATGACCGGTAAGGCCGCCGTCGTCACCGGCGCCGACAGCGGAATCGGCCGAGCGGTCGCCATCGCCTTCGCCCGCGAGGGCGCCGATGTGCTCATCTCCTATCTGGACGAGCACGAGGACGCGCAGGAGGTGGCGCAGCTGGTGGAGCAAGCGGGCCGTCGCGCCGAGCTGGTGCCGGGCGATCTGGCCGATCCCGATCACTGCCGCACCGTCATCGAGCACGCCGTGCGCGAATTCGGGCACATCGATGTGCTGGTCAGCAATGCCGCCTACCAGATGACCCACGAAACCCTGGAGGAGATCAGCGCCGAGGAATTCGACTACACCTTCCGCGTCAACGTCGGCGCCTACTTCCATCTGGTCAAGGCCGCGGTCCCGCATATGCCGCCGGGCTCGTCGATCATCGGCAGCTCCTCGGTCAATTCCGATATGCCCTCCCCGACGCTGGCCCCCTACGCCGCGACCAAGGCGGCCATCGCCAACTTCTCGGCCAGCCTCGCCCAACTGCTGGGCGACAAGGGAATCCGGGTCAACAGCGTGGCGCCCGGCCCGATCTGGACGCCGCTCATCCCGTCGACCATGCCGGTGGAGAAGGTCACCGCCTTCGGCGACGACGTCCCCCTCGGCCGCGCCGGCCAGCCCGCCGAACTGGCCGCCGCCTACGTCTTATTGGCCTGTGACGACGGCAGCTACATCTCCGGTGCCCGCCTCGCCGTCACCGGCGGCAGGCCCATCCTCTGACTCCTGCGGCCCACTGAGAAACGTTCGCCGCAAGGCGGATTCGGTGTGCCGCAACCACAGTGCCTGGACCGGGGCGACCGGTGGCTGATCGATCCGGCGGACCACTGTCTGCCCGTGGTGGTAGGTGCCCGGTTCGGCGGTGACGAAGGCGAAGCAGTCGGTGCCGATCACGGCGGTCGTCGGCGCCGTGCCCTGGATGTGGTTGACGACGACGGACGGCTCGAACCCGGCGCGCCGGCAGATCGACAGCAGATAATCGGCATAGAAGGACGTACCGGGCGGGCCCCACACGATGAGCCGTTCACCGGCGAGCTGATCCATCCGCAGCGAAGTGTGCGCAGCCAGCGGATGAGCGGCGGCCACAGCCACATGCAACGGCGTGTAGGCGATGACGGCGGCGGCGACGTCCTCGGGCGTTGTGGCGCCGCGCCGCAACGCCACGTCGGCCGCCCCCTCGCGCAGGGCGGCGACCAGTTCGTCCGGGAAACACTGGCGCGCGGTGATCGACGCGTCCGGGAAGGCCGCGCGGACACCCGCGGTCAGATCGAACACTTCCTCGGATGAGATCGCGGGGGTGTGGGCGATCACCAGCTGCGCCCGCTCGCCATGCGCGGCCTGTCTGGTCGACCGGGCCAGCGCGGCCGCCGCGTCGATCACCGGCCTGGCGCCCGCGTGCAGCGCCGCACCGGCCGCGGTCAGCGAGATCCGACGGCCCGAACGGTGCAGCAGCCGCACCCCGAGATCGCGTTCGAGGGTCTTGATGGTGCTGCTCACCGCCTGCTGAGTGAGATGCAGTTCGGCCGCGGCCCGGCTCATGTTCATGTGCTCGGCGACGGCAAGGAACTGGCGGAGTCGGCGGGGGTCGAGCACGTCATCAGGCATCCTGCCAGGCTAACAAGTGTTGCTTGTGAAACTACGGCGAAGATCTGTTTTTCATTTGTCACGTTCGGTCATAGCGTCGGTGTCGACACCACTTCCCGAACAAGTGAGGACACCACGATGACCGACAAACTGGCCGGCAAATCCGCCATCGTCGCCGCGGGCGCGAAGAACCTGGGCGGCCTGATCAGCACCACACTCGCCGAGCAGGGCGCCGACATTCTGGTGCACTACAACAGCGCGAGCACCGAGGCCGATGCCGAGAAGACCGTGGCCGCGGTCGAAGCCGCGGGCGCGAAAGCGATCACCTTCCAGGGCGATCTCACTGTGCCCGCGACGGTGACCGCGATGTTCGACGCGGCCGTGGCAGCTTTCGGCACGGTCGACATCGCGGTGAACACCGTCGGCAAGGTGTTGCGTAAACCGATCATCGACGTCACCGAGGCCGAGTACGACTCGATGTTCGACATCAACGCCAAGGCCGCCTATTTCTTCTTGCAGGAGGCGGGCAAGCGGCTCGCCGACGGCGGACGCATCGTCACCGTTGTCACCTCGCTGCTGGCCGCGTTCACCGATGGCTACTCCACCTACGCCGGCGCGAAAAGCCCGGTCGAGCACTTCACCCGCGCCGCTGCCAAGGAGTTCGCCGCGCGCGGCATCGCGGTCAACAATGTGGCACCGGGCCCGATGGACACCCCGTTCTTCTATCCGCAGGAAACTCCCGAGCGCGTGGAGTTCCACAAGTCGCAGGCGATGGGCGGACGGCTGACCCGCATCGAGGACATCGCGCCGCTGGTGGAATTCCTCGTCACCGACGGTGGCTGGGTCACCGGGCAGACCATCTTCGCCAACGGCGGCTACACCACCCGCTGATCCGGCGCCCCGGTAGCGGTGGGTAAGAGCCGTCGCAGCACATCGGTGATGGTGATCAGCCCGACCGGTTCGCCGGTCGGGCCGCCGGTCACCACCGCCAGATGGGTACGGGTTTCGCGCATGGTGCGCAGCGCCTCGTAAATGGGCATGGTCGCCGACAGGGTCAGCACCGGGCGCATCAGCTCGGCCGCCGTGGCCTCCGGTGTGGCAGTGAGGCTGTCGCGCACGTGCACGACCCCGCGGAAACCGTCACCGTCACGCACCAGCAGCCGCAGGTGGCCGGTAGTGCGAGACATCGCTCGGATCGCCTCCCGATGTGCGTCGGGTGCGACCGCATCGGGGTCGGCCTCCCGGCGCATGAGGTCGCCGACGGACAGTTGTTCCAGCTCGAGCGCGCTGATCAGGTTGCCGCGATAACGTTCGTCGAGGGTGCCTGCGGTAGCCGAATGTTCGACGAGATGACGCAATGCCGCCGGGTCCTGCCCGGAATCCACTTCGTCGACCGGCGTCACCCCGACGCGGCGCAGGCACCGGTTCGCCATCTGATTCAGCAGTTTCAGCAGCGGCCTGGTGACCGCCATGAAGGCGCGCATCGGAATCGCCAGCACCGTGGCCGAACGCTCGGGATGCGCGATCGCCCACGACTTGGGCGCCATCTCACCCACCACCAGATGCAGGAAGGTGACGATCACCAGGGCCAGCACGAACCCGGCGGCATCGGCGGCCCACAACGGCGCGCCGAGACGCTCGAACAACGGCGTGAGCCAGTGGTGCACGGCAGGTTTGGTGACCGCGCCCAGCGCCAGCGTGCAGACGGTGATGCCGAGTTGCGAACCCGCGAGCAACACCGACAGTTCCGACGAACTGCGCAGTGCGGCGCGGGCGGCGGAGCTGGTCGCGGCGGCGTCTTCGAGGCGGTGCCGCCGCGCCGCGATCAGCGCGAACTCGACCGCGACGAAGAAGGCGCTGGCCGCGATCAAGGCGGTTGTGACAGCCGCGACAACCCATGGATTACTCATCCTCGGCCGCCTTCCGCTCGATCCGCAGATTCACGAACACCGACGCGGGCACATGCTTGGCCACCGCCCTGACCTCCGCCCGCACAGTGCGCTCGACCGAACCGTGCTCATCGATGTAGTCGGCGCCGCTGGGTTCGAGCGCGATCTCTATCCGAGTGCCCGGATCCGGAAGGCCGCCGTATGCGGAAATGACGAGCCCGGCGATCGTTTCGTAGTCACCGGCGGGCAGCTCGACGTCGAGCACGCGCTCGACCTCGTCCAGGTGCACATCACCCGCGACGAGCCAGCCATCGGACTCGGCGACGATGGCGGTATCGGGGCCGATGTCGTGTTCGTCGGCGATCTCACCGACCAGTTCCTCGGCGATGTCCTCGATCGTGACGATGCCGGCGAAACCACCGTATTCGTCGACTACCAGCGCCATCTCGTCGCCGGCCGCATCCAGCTGCGCGACGACCTCGGGTAAGGCCAGTGAGCCGGGAACCACGACCGCCTCGCGCAGGTGCTGAGCGGCGGTCCCCTCGGCGGAGCCGTCGAGCAGGTCGTGCAGGTGGATGATGCCGCGCAGGTCGTCACTCGAGGTCCCGACAACCGGGTACCGGGTATGGCCGGTACCCATGCGGGCCAGTACGTCGTCGACCGGGTCGTCGATGTGCACGGTGTCGACACGCGAACGCGGGATCATGGCGTGCTCGGCATCGGCGGTCGGGAAGTCCAGGATCCGGTCGAGCAGCGTCGACAATTCGTGCGGCAGTTCGCCGGCGTCCCGCGAGGTGGCGACGATGTGCTCGAGGTCGCGCGGAGTGGCCGAGTGCTCCACGTCGTGCACCGGTTCGATCCGCAGTGCGCGCAGCAACAGATTCGACGACTGGTCGAACAACCGGATCAGCCAGCCGAACAGCTTCAGATAGACCGTGGTGGACATGGCAAGCCGGCGCGCCACCGGTTCGGGCCTGGCGATGGCGAGGTTCTTCGGGAACAGCTCACCGAAGAGCATTTGCACAAGTGTGGAGAACGCGATCGCCAGCACCGCGCCGACCGCGATGCCGGCACCCGCGGGCACCCCGGTCCCGCCGAGCAATTCGCCGAGCCCGCGCCCGATCAACGGTTCGGCGACGTAACCGACGAGCAGGCCGGTGACGGTGATGCCGAGCTGGGCGCCGGAGAGCATGAACGAGGTCCGACGGGTGACGCCGAGCGCCCGTTCCGCCGATCTGTCACCGGCTTCGGCGCGCGCCTTCAACCGGGACCGATCGACGGCCATGTACGCGAATTCCTGGGCGACGAAATAGCCGGTGAGCGCGGTGATGAGCAGGACGACGAGGATGCCGAGCGCGATGCCGGCGACGGTCAGCATTGCCGCTGCCCCGGTCTCGGGGGGTCGTCAGGGGGCGGGCCGGGTTTTCGGCCCTTGCGCGATGCGCGTTTCATGCGTGTCTCTCCGTGGCTGGAACGACATGTGGACAAGGCGCCCGGTCGGTGCCGGGCGGGCCGCCCGATCGGGTGCCCAACGATATCGGCGGTAGGACGGGAAGCGTATGACCGACGCGTTCGGGTTCGCGGAAATGCTGCGGGCCGCATGGTTTCACACGCTCGGCGAGTCCACCCCGGCCGCGACGACTTTCAGTACCGCACAGATTCCTCGGCGTCCTCGGAAGCGGCAGCGTCTGGTTCGGTGGAATTCCGGCTCGCCAGCATTCGCTTGCCCACCTCGATGACGATCGGCAGCACCGACACCGCCACGATCAGCAGGAAGATCAGGTCGATATTGTCGCGGACCACCGCGATCTGGCCGAGCAGATAACCCAGATAGGTGACGCCCGCACCCCACAGCACGCCGCCGACGACGTTGTAGAGGGCGAAGACCGGATAACGCATGCCGGAGGCACCGGCGACCACCGGCGCGAAGGTGCGCACAATGGGCACGAAGCGGGCCAGCACAATGGTGATCGGCCCGTGCTTCTCGAAGAACGCGTGCGACTCGTCGATGTACTTCTTCTTGAACAGCCGGGCATCGTCGTTCTTGAACAGCGCGGTGCCGCCGCGTGCTCCGATGAGATACCCGACCTGATCACCAGCGATGGCAGCCAGCGGAATCAGGATCAGCAACAACCAGATCGGCGCGAACGGCTCGATCTCGGTGGATTTCGAGGCGGCGATGAGTCCTGCCGTGAACAGCAGCGAATCGCCGGGAAGCAGCGGGAACAGCAGCCCGGATTCGATGAACACGACAGCCAGCAGGCCGACCAGCATCCAGGTACCGAAGGAGTTCAGCAGGTTCACCGGGTCGAGGAATCCCGGCAGCAGCGCCAGGTGGGTGATCGACTCGGCCGACAGGTAAGTGCTCATCGAGATCCCACAGTAACACGCGCAACTGTATGGTTCGGGTAACTCATGACGCTCCACACAGGCCGGGGCCCGGCACGCGCTGTATCGTGTGACCGCCGCGCGAAAGGAGGCCCATGCCCGACACTCTGGTCCGCATCGGCGAATTGGCCGCCCGCGCGGGAGTCAGCAACCGGACCATCGACTACTACACCGGACTCGGCCTGCTCACCCCCGCCGAACGTACCGGGGGCGGCTACCGCCTCTACCACCCCCGCGACGTCGACCGTATCCACCTCATCCAGCGCCTGGAGGCCCAGGGCATCCCCCTCGACGAGATCGCGGCGGCCCTTCGAGCCCGGCCCCGAGACACCGCCGAAACCCTCGCCCAGCTCGACGGCGACCTCAAGAACCTCCAGACCGCCGCCGAATCCGCCCCCGCCGAAATCCAGGGCCTGCTCAACATCATCGCCGCGCGCGTGCACTCCCTGGTCTCGGTCGCGATAGAAATCCAGCCCACCCTCCCGCTGCTGTGAGCAGCCGGCCGAACAGCGTCGCAAGTCGTCCGCGCCACGCCCGGTTTGCGCACTGATTCGATATCGGTCGATATCGCGGTGGATGCGCGCTGTCGTCGACACAAGATTGCTGCTCAGCGCTGTCCGGGAGGTTCCCGCACAGCGGGAACCGTCGAGCTACGACGATGAACCAGCCGTAGCGTGTGCTGCGTCACGCGGCGACTCCACAGCGCGGTCGAATAGCCGGCCGGCGAAGAGCCGCGGCGTGGCCGCGCCACCCGATGTGCCGCGGACCGTCCCCGGTCACCGGCGCTTCGGCGCGAGGGGTCGGCCGACGCCGCACCGAACAGAAGAGCGATTCGCGGCGGGTTCTCCGCCGGAGGGTGCCGTCCTGCGGTCCGCCGCCGAGCGCGCGTCCACAGCGCTCATACCAGAAGAAGGAGTACACCATTGCGCACCCGTTCCGCACCCGCCCCAACGGTTGGTGACACCACCGTCGACCTGCTGGTCGTCGGCGCAGGCACCGGTATGGCCGCCGCCTTGACGGCGAACGAACTGGGGCTGTCCACCCTCATCATCGAGAAGACCGAATACGTGGGCGGTTCGACGGCGCGCTCCGGTGGCGCGTTCTGGCTGCCCGACAACCCGATCCTGCGGCAAGCGGGCGCCGGTGATTCGCAGGAACGCGCCGAGACCTACCTGCGTGCCGTGGTCGGTGATTCTGCCCCGGCCGAACGCGGCAAGGCGTTCGTCGACAATTCCGCCGCGACCGTCGAGATGATGCAGCGCTTGACGCCGATGAAGTTCTTCTGGGCCGAAGGCTATTCGGATTACCATCCGGAACTTCCGGGTGGGTCCGCGATCGGACGCACCTGCGAATGCCGGCCGTTCAACGCGTCGGTGCTCCGCGCCGAACGCCGACGGCTGCGCCCCGGCCTGATGGAAGCTCCCGTGCCGATGCCCACCACCGGCGCTGACTACAAGTGGATGAACCTGGTGGCGAGGGTGCCCAGCAAGGGCGTTCCCCGCATCCTCAAGCGGCTCGCGCAGGGCGTCGGCGGTCTGGCGCTGCGCCGCGAGTACATGGCGGGCGGTCAGGCGCTGGCGGCCGGCCTGTTCGCCGGTGTGGTGCGTGCGGGGATCCCGGTCTGGACCGAGACCAGCCTGGTCCGCCTCATCACCGAAGGTGATCGCGTCACCGGCGCCGTCGTCGCCCACGATGGCCGGGAAGTCACCGTGACCGCCCGTCGTGGTGTGGTGCTCGCCGCCGGCGGCTTCGACCACGATATGGCGATGCGGCACAAGTACCAGTCCGAGCGGCTCGGCGAGCATGAGAGCCTCGGCGCCGAAGGAAACACCGGTGACGCGATCCGGGTCGCGCAGGAGACCGGCGCGACGACCGGGTTGATGGATCAGGCCTGGTGGTTCCCGGCGGTGGCGGCGCTGCCGGGCGGAGCACCGACGGTGATGCTGGCCGAGCGTTCGCTGCCCGGCTCGTTCATCGTCGACCAGACGGGGCGCCGGTTCATCAACGAGTCCATCGATTACATGTCGTACGGGCAGCGCATCCTCGAGCGTGAGCGTGCGGGCGATCCTGTGGAGTCCGCGTGGATCGTGTTCGATCAGAAGTACCGCAACAGCTACATCTTCGCGGCCGGGTTGTTTCCGCGCCAGCCGCTGCCGCAGGCGTGGTACGAGGCCGGAATCGCCCACAAGGCCGACGATCCGGCCGAGCTCGCCCGCAAGATCGGCGTACCGGAGCACACGTTCGCCGAGACGTTCCGCCGTTTCAATGAGGACGCGATGACCGGCACCGACAGCGAGTTCCAGCGTGGCCAAAGCGCATACGACCGCTACTACGGTGATCCCACCATCCAGCCGAATCCGAATTTGCGGCCGCTGACCAGCGGACCGTTCTACGCGGTGAAGACGACCTTGAGCGATCTCGGCACCTGCGGCGGGGTTCTCGCCGACGAACGCGCGCGCGTGCTGCGTGAGGACGGCTCCGCCATCGAGGGCCTGTACGCCATCGGCAACACCGCCGCCAATGTCTTCGGCCGCACCTACCCGGGAGCGGGCGCGACGATCGGCCAGGGGCTCGTATTCGGTTACATCGCAGCACGAGACGCGGCCGGCCAGTCGTAGCAGCGCCCATCTCGACGTAAAGATATTTCGCCGCCCGGTCATTACGACCTGGGCGGCGAAATGTTTTTCGGACGCATAAATCCCTGGAAACGACGAAGGCCCCCGACCGTGGTCGGGGGCCTTCGTGAAAGGATGTTCCGGCGGTGTCCTACTCTCCCACACCCTGTCGAGTGCAGTACCATCGGCGCAGGTGGCCTTAGCTTCCGGGTTCGGAATGGGACCGGGCGTTTCCCCACCGCTATAGCCGCCGTAACTCTATGAAACTATCCACCGCGTGTGGACAGACAACCAGCCCCGTGAGGGCGGGGGTTGTTTGTCGACACACAGCATGTGTGTTGTTTCAGATACTGCACAGTGGACGCGTAGCTTCTTTGTTGGTAAGTCCTCGGCCTATTAGTACCAGTCACCTCCACCCGTTACCGGGCTTCCAGTTCTGGCCTATCAACCCCATGGTCTG
>NZ_JBYHFL010000007.1:0-270120 GCF_058222935.1 Nocardia sp. JCM 38205
CAGACCATGGGGTTGATAGGCCAGAACTGGAAGCCCGGTAACGGGTGGAGGTGACTGGTACTAATAGGCCGAGGACTTACCAACAAAGAAGCTACGCGTCCACTGTGCAGTATCTGAAACAACACACGCATGCTCGCTTGCCCCGGTGCGGGGCGCGCTGGCGTGGATAGTTTCATAGAGTTACGGCGGCTATAGCGGTGGGGAAACGCCCGGTCCCATTCCGAACCCGGAAGCTAAGGCCACCTGCGCCGATGGTACTGCACTCGACAGGGTGTGGGAGAGTAGGACACCGCCGGAACATCCTTTCACGAAGGCCCCCGACCACGGTCGGGGGCCTTCGTCGTTTCTGGGGTTCATCGTTAGGGTGGCTGGCCGACGTGACCGAGTTGGATTGGAAGCGAGGGGGATTCGTGACGAACCCGTACGACGGCAGCAGGCGTTGGACTGTGCCGATCCGGCTGCGACGAAGAAGATCGTAGCTTCGGAGATCGTCACCGACGCCGATCGCGAGGTCGAGTGCGCCGATGCCGGCCGCCGGATGGACATGATCCTGCTCGGCAAATTCCACTTCGTGAACAGAGAAGAGACGCGACCTACTGTTTCGCCCTGCCGAACTGACCGCTGTCGGCTGAGCCCGCTCGAGCCGGGGTAAGCCCGCCCCCTACACTCGTCCCGGTGCGCCTCGTGATTGCTCGCTGTCAGGTCGACTACGTCGGTCGGCTCACCGCTCATCTGCCGATGGCCAAGAGGCTGTTGCTGATGAAGGCGGACGGGTCGGTGCTGGTGCATTCCGACGGTGGGTCGTACAAGCCGCTGAACTGGATGAGTCCGCCCTGCTGGATGGAGGAGCGCGACGGCGACGGCGCGGGGGCGCTGTGGGTGGTCACCAACAAGGCGGGCGAGGAACTGCGGATCACCGTCGAGGAGATCGAGCACGATTCCAAGCATGAGCTCGGGGTGGATCCGGGGCTGGTGAAAGACGGTGTGGAGGCTCATCTTCAGGAGCTGCTGGCCGAGCACGTGCAAACGCTCGGGCCCGGCTACACGCTGATCCGGCGTGAGTACATGACGGCGATCGGCCCGGTGGACCTGCTGTGCCGCGACGCCGACGGGGCTACGGTCGCGGTGGAGATCAAGCGGCGCGGTGAGATCGACGGCGTCGAACAGCTCACCCGCTACCTCGAACTGCTCAACCGTGACCCGCTGCTGGCACCGGTGGCGGGAGTGTTCGCGGCCCAGCAGATCAAGCCGCAAGCCCGCACGCTCGCCGAGGACCGTGGAATACGGTGCCTGACGCTGGATTACGACGCCCTGCGCGGCACGGAGAGCAACGAGTTCCGGCTCTTCTAAGCTTGGACCCATGCCCCGCCGTAAACCGCGCCCAGCGCGCCGGACGGATGCGCCGTCCGAGCGCCCGCTCGGCGATGTGTTCGGACGCACCGAGCCGGGCCCCGGCGACGAGTTGTATGTGGTGCGCACGATCCCCGGCACTCGGGCGGTGAAGACCTACCGGTGCCCCGGCTGCGATCACGAGATCATGCCCGGCGTCGCGCATATCGTCGCCTGGCCGGCCTACGGCGGCGAGGACGATCGCAGGCACTGGCACCGCGGCTGCTGGAACGGCAGGCGCACGCGAGGCATCACCCGACGCTGGTCCTGAGGCCGCCGACGGCCGCGCTCAGCGCCGTGACGCGCGCAGGCGCAGGACGCGAGCGGTCTGCTCGTCGGCGGGCAGGAATGCCTCGAGATGGAGTTCGGCAACGGTGACGTCGGTGGCGGTGGCGAACGAGGTGAGTGTGGTGATCAGCCGCAGGTCGCCGTCGTCGGTGCGCAGGTGCAAGGGCACGGCGAAGCCGAGATGGTCGGGGCCGGGAGTGACGGTGGGCAAGTAGCCCGACAGTTCCGTGATGAGGGCGTCCACGGCGGGGTCCAGGGTGAGGGCCGCGCGGCTGCGCAAGGAGTCGATGATGTGCCTGCCCCATTCCGGCAGGTTGATCACACGGGGCGCCACACCGTCGGGGTGCAGGGCCAACCGCAGGACGTTGATCGGTGCGCGCAGTAGATGGTCGGCGACACCCTCGGTGAACAGGTCGAACGCGGCATTGGCCGTCACCAGTTCGCCGCGCGGGCGCGCTACCAGGGCGGGGTAGGGCAGGTGTCCGTCGAGCACCGCGGCGAGCGCTTCGCGGATCGGCACCAACTCCGGGGCGGCCAGATCGCTTTCCGGGAACACCGGCGCGAAACCGGCGGACAACAGCAGGTTGTTGCGATCACGCAGGGGCAGTTCGAGGGATTCGGCCAGGCGGACGACCATGGTGCGTCCCGGCTGGGACCGGCCCTGTTCGAGGAAGCTCACGTAGCGCTGACTCGTCTCCGCGCGAATGGCCAAGTCGAGCTGACTGACCCGGCGCAGCGTGCGCCAGCGGCGCAGTTGGGGGCCGAATGCGGTGGTCTGCGCGGTCGTCATGGTGCGAGTCAACCGTGTGGGGGCACCGCGCGCCATTCCCGCCAGGGTATGAGCCATCGTGCGCGGACACCGGCCGAGTCATTCCCTGCGGGGAATCGCGGGTCGACGTTCGCCCCGGCAGAGTTTCCGCCATGAGCAACAACGACATCGCCACCCGCTATGTAGCACTCTGGAACGAAGCAGACCCCACTGCCCGCCGCGCCCGGATCGAGGAACTGTTCACCGTCGACGGCATGCAGCTGCTGGTCGACCCGCCGGCCGAGGCCCGCAAGGCCGCCGCCGACCTGTCCATTCCGGCCCCGCCGCTCAGCGTGCACGGCTACGACGCTCTCGAACGCCGGGTCACCCGCGCCTATGAAATGTTCCTCGCCAGTGGCGAATACGTCTTCGCCGCGGCCGGACCAGCCGTCGCACTGCCCGCGAACACGGTCGGTGTCGCCTGGACGATGAACCGCCGCGACGACGGCGAGCCGCAGGGCGGCGGTTTCGATCTGCTCGCTCTCGATGCCGACGGCCGGATCGTGTTCGACCACCAGTTCATCGAGGGATCACGGTGAATGCCCTGGCCTATCGGGCGGATCCGCGGCACGGCCTCATCGTCGGCGCCCAGCGGCGGCCCGAACCCGGTCCACGCCAGGTGGTCATCCGGGTCCGCGCGGCCTCGGTGAACCGGCGTGACCTGATGCTGCTCGACGGAACCTATCCGCTGCCGCTCACACCGGGCACCGTGCCGTTGTGTGACGGCGTCGGCGAGGTGATCGCGCTGGGCGAAGGTGTCACCCGCGCCGCGCTCGGTGATCGGATCACCGCGAGCTATTTCGTGCATTGGGTCGACGGTCCGCAGACCTTGGCGCTGGCCGCCGAACAGTACGGCACCAACCGCCATGGCTTCCTGGCCACCTACGCAGTGGTGGAGGAGGATTCGATCGTGCACGTGCCCGCGCAGCTGACCGATGCCGAGGCCGCCACGCTGACCTGCGCCGGTGTGGTGGCGTGGTCGGCGCTCACCACCCCGGCACCGGTGCGTCCGGGCGAGCGGGTGCTGACCGTCGGCAGCGGCGCGGTCGCGCTGTTCACGATCCAGTTCGCGAAGATTCTCGGCGCGGAGATCATCGCGATCACCTCTAGTGCGGCCAAGGCGCGGCGACTGCGCGCACTCGGGGCGGACACGGTGATCGATCGGAACGAGACGCCGGAGTGGGGCATGGCCGTCTTCGAACTGACCGGCGGCCACGGGGTGGAGCACGTCGTCGACGCCGTGGGTCTGCCGACTCTCGAGCAGTCGGTTCGAGCCGGTGCCTACAACTCGATGGTGACGATGATCGGCGCGATGATGCCGGCGCCGGGAACGACCCTGCCGGATAATCCCTTCGGCTCGTCGTATCTGTCGATCCGGCGGATCGCGGTGGGCAGCCGCGCCGGCTTCGAGGCGATGAATCGTGTGATCACCGAGCATCGGCTGCGCCCGGTGATCGACCGCGAATTCGGCTTCGACGAGGCTGCGGCGGCCTACGACTACCTGCGCTCGGGTGAGTCGTTCGGCAAGGTGGTGGTCGCGGGGAGTTGACCGGCCATCGCGGGTGGCTGGTTCGGAGCCCGAGCCGGCTCCGAACACGAGGAAGGCCGCCCCCGTAGGGGCGGCCTTCGGTGCTGATGGTGTTCTGTCGCCGCGCAGGCCCGAAATCAGTTAGTTGCTGATCTCGGCGTTCTCACGCTCTTCGTCGACCACGTCGTCTTCTTCGGGCGTGACCTCGGGGATGGCCTTGGTGCGCGAACCCGTGACGGACTTGGTGCCGCTGCCGCTGATCGACTTGCGCTGCTGGTCGGGCACACCGTCGAGCAGCTCGCTCTCCCGGTTGACCGCCGCAAGCATCGCCGGAACCGAATCCAGCTGGCCGCGGATGCCGAGCAGCTGGGCCAGGACGCGCCCGCGCAGCACGCGCATCTCTTCGGCCAGTTCCTTGGCGTGCGCGATCTTGCGCTCGCTGGTCTGGGTGGCCGAGGTGATGAGGCGGTTGGCCTCGTCGGTGGCGTCCTTGATCCGCTGCGCGGCCTCGGCGCGGCTGGTGGCCTCCAGCTCTTCCATGGCACGGGTGAGCTTGGTGCGACGCTCGGCCATGGTGACTTCGAAGTCCTGCTGGGCGGCCTTGCGCTTGGCTTCGGCCTCCTTGCCGATGCGGTCGGCCTCGGCCTGGGCGGCTTCGATGATCTTGGCTGCTTCGGTGCGCGCGTTCGCCAGTGTTTGCTCGAACTCGATTTCGAGCGCTTCGCGCTTTTCCTTGGTCTCGGCGAGCAGCGACTCGTACTTGCCACGCATCTCGGTGGCCTGCTGCTCGGCGATCGACACCATTTCCGCGGCCTCGGCCTGCGCCAGGGCGCGGACCTCGGACGCCTCGTCGGAGGCCAGTCGCAGCATGCGAGAAATA
The DNA here is from genome assembly GCF_058222935.1 of Nocardia sp. JCM 38205. Taxonomy (NCBI): domain Bacteria; kingdom Bacillati; phylum Actinomycetota; class Actinomycetes; order Mycobacteriales; family Nocardiaceae; genus Nocardia; species Nocardia sp. JCM 38205. Next base: position 4,894 of record NZ_JBYHFL010000007.1, read on the forward strand.
CGGTCGCTCATGCCTTCCGCGGTGGTCGGCGGCACGGACAGCCGGTCGACCTCCTTGCGGAGCTCATCGATCTCGTCGCGCGCGTCCTCGAGCTGGCTCGCAAGGTTACGAGCCTGCGCGGCGGCCGCATCACGATCGGTAGCGGTGACCCTCAGTTCGGCATCGAAGCGGTCGAAATAGTTACGCACCTCGTCTTGCGCATAACCCTTGCGCACAACGGTGAAGGGCAGTGCAACGAAGCGATTGCGATCGGACTCAGGTGACGACATGGCCAACAAACTACAGCCTGTGTGGGGTAGATGGTGAGTCGACTGCGAATGTCATCGAGACGAGATCTTCCGCCCCGATCTTGGTACTAGTGCGTAACATTCGGGTTCGGCTCGACCAACTCCACCAGCACACCACCAGCATCCTTCGGATGCACGAAATTGATGCTGGACCCGGCGGTTCCGGCGCGCGGGGCGTCGTAGAGCAAACGCAGGCCGCGGCTGCGCAGATGTGCGGAAACCGCCTCGATGTCGGTGACGCGGTAGGCCAGCTGCTGAAGACCGGGGCCGCTGCGTTCGATGAATTTGGCGATGGTGGAGGTCTCGTCGAGCGGGGCCAGCAACTGCAAGGCAGTCGCGTCGTCGGCGGCCGCCGGGCACGACAGCATGGCCTCTTGCACGCCCTGCGCCTCGTTCACCTCGCGATGGGTTTCCACCATGCCGAGATTGGTGGCGTACCAGGCGACGGCGGCGTCGAGGTCGGGCACCGCGATACCGACGTGGTCGACGGCGACCACGTAGTCCGCGGGGATGAATTCGTTCGAGTCGGTTGTAGTGCTCACGCTTCGAACGTAGCGCGTACCTGCGCGGGGTCGTCGCGGCCGGACCCGCTACCGTTGAGTACGAGGCTGTCGTCGCGCCGCGGTGCGGGCAGCGCTGATCCACCGATGCTGTGAACTGCAGAAGGCGAGGCTCGTCGTGACCAACTCCGTGATCGTGTCCGGTGCGCGTACCCCGGTCGGCCGCCTGCTCGGCGGGTTGAAGGATTTCAGCGGGTCGGATCTGGGCGGTTTCGCGATCAAGGCGGCGCTGGAGAAGGCCGGTGTGCGCGGCGACCAGGTCGATTACGTGATCATGGGCCAGGTGCTCACCGCGGGGGCGGGTCAGATCCCGGCCCGGCAGGCGGCCGTCGCCGGCGGTATCCCGATGGATGTGCCCGCGCTGACGCTGAACAAGGTGTGTCTGTCCGGCATCAACGCCATCGCGCTGGCCGATCAGCTGATCCGGGCCGGCGAGTACGAGATCGTCGTCGCCGGTGGCCAGGAGTCGATGAGCCAGGCACCGCATCTGCTGGAGAAGAGCCGCGAGGGTTTCAAGTACGGCGATGTGAACCTGCGCGACCACATGGCCTACGACGGGCTCTACGACATCTTCACCGATCAGGCGATGGGCGCGCTCACCGAGACCCGCAACGATGCCGAGCCGATCAGCCGCGAGGAGCAGGACGCGTTCGCGGCGGCCTCGCATCAGCGCGCGGCCGCGGCGTGGAAGAACGGCGTGTTCGACGACGAGGTCGTCCCGGTGGCGGTGCCGCAGCGTAAGGGTGATCCGGTCATGATCGCCGAGGACGAGGGCATCCGCGCCGACACCACCGTCGAGTCGCTGGCCAAGCTGCGCCCGGCGTTCCGCAAGGACGGCACCATCACCGCCGGTTCGGCCTCGCAGATCTCCGACGGCGCCGCCGCGGTCGTGGTGATGAGCAAGGCCAAGGCCGAAGAGCTGGGGCTGAGCTGGATCGCCGAGATCGGCGCCGCCGGCGTGGTGGCCGGTCCGGATTCGACGCTGCAGGATCAGCCCGCCAATGCCATCGCCAAGGCGTGCGCGAAGGAAGGCATCGAGCCGTCGCAGCTGGATCTGGTGGAGATCAATGAGGCGTTCGCCGCGGTCGGCATCGCGTCCACCCGCAAGCTGGGCATCGATCCGGAGAAGGTGAACGTCAACGGTGGCGCCATCGCCATCGGTCACCCGCTCGGCATGTCGGGTGCGCGCATCCTGCTGCACCTGGCGCTGGAGCTGAAGCGCCGTGGCGGTGGCATCGGTGCGGCCGCGCTGTGCGGCGGTGGCGGTCAGGGTGACGCGCTGATCATCAAGGTGTAGTGCTGGACGCGCCGGTGTACCGAGGTACGCCGGCGCGGTCGTTCTCCCTGTGCCCGCCGGCTGCGCGCGGGTCGGTGTCCGTTCTGTCCAGTGTGACCGGTTCAACTACGACTCGTCGTAGTGCATGCGGCACAATGGGGGCCATGGGTTCTTACGATCTGCGTACCGTCACGGGCAGGTTCCGGTTCTTCGCCATCCTCGAGGCGGTGTCGTGGGCAGGCCTGCTGATCGGCATGGCGTTCAAGTACATCCCCGATCCGGGCAACGAGATCGGTGTGAAGATCTTCGGCCCCGTCCACGGCGGCATTTTCATCCTGTTCGTGCTGAGCGCCCTGCTGGCCTCGCGTGAGCTGAACTGGAACTGGAAGACCACAGTGCTCGCATTGGCCTCCAGCATCCCGCCGTTCTGCACCGTGATCTTCGAAATCTGGGCGGCGCGCACCGGCAAGCTGGCGCAGCCGAGCGCCGTGAGCGAAGCCCCGGCCACCGCACCCGTCTCTTCGTGACAAACTGGACGGCGTGACTCGACCATCCGCTCGTCGTCCTTCGCCAGCCGTCGCCGCCGCCATGTCCGGTGCGGTGGATCTGTCCGCCCTGAAGCAGCCGCCCGCGGGTGCGGGCCCCGAAGGCGGATACACGGTGACCGAGGCCGACTTCGAAACCAAGGTGCTTCGGCGTTCGACCCAGGTGCCGGTGGTGGTGGCGCTGTATTCGCAGCGCAGCCCCGGCAGCGTCGAACTGGTGCAGCTGCTGGAGCGGCTGGCCGGTGCAGGCGACGGCAGCTGGGACCTGGCGACCGTCGAGGCCGAAAGCAATATGCGGATCGCGCAGGCCTTCGGGGTGCAGGGCATTCCAACGGTGATCGCCGTCGCGGGCGGTCAGCCGCTGGCCGATTTCCAGGGCGTGCAGCCGGAGCCGCAGGTGCGTCAGTGGCTGGCGGCCGTGGTAGACGCGGTTGCGGGCAAGCTGGAAGGCGGCCAGGCCGGGCAACCTCAGCCGGCCGAGGATCCGCGGTTCGCCACCGCCGAGGCGCTGCTGGAGCAGGGCGATCTGGCCGGTGCGGAATCGGCGTACGAGTCGATTCTCGAAGCCGAGCCGAACAACGCCGAGGCCAAGGCCGCGGTCCGGCAGGTGCGTTTCCTGGCCCGTGCTCAGCAGCTGCCGGATTCGGCGATCGCCACGGCGGACGCCGACCCCGGCAATGTCGACGCCCAGCTCGACGCCGCCGATATCGAACTGTTCCACCAGCGCCCCGAAGCGGCGTTCGATCGGCTGATCGGCGTCGTCAAGCGCACCGCCGGTGATGACCGCACCAAGGTCCGCACCCGGCTGCTGGAGCTGTTCGAACTGTTCGATCAGGCGGAGCCGTTCGTGGTGGCGGCGCGCCGCAAGCTGGCGGCCGCGCTGTACTGAATGTGCGTCACCTGGGGCGCCGCGTGTTCGCGGCGCCCTGGTGCCTCGCGTTCTCGGAGCCGCTGCCCGCCTTCGGCTTGCGCAGCGGCAACGGAAACGCGCGACGGGCCGCGAACTCTCTGCTCGGTCTCGCTTCGCTCGAAAATTGAGGCATACCTGCCGATGCCTCTGTTGCGTACCGTGTCGTGCCGGTCGTTCATCAGTGTTCGGCGGCGAGCCACACCGCGCTCGACGGCGCCAGCGCGATCACCGCCGACGCCGGCCGCCCATGCCACGGCTGCTCCTCGGCGACGACCACACCGAGATTGCCCATTCCCGATCCGCCGTATTCGACGGCGTCGGTATTGAGGATCTCGGTCCAGCGGCCGGCCGTCGGGAGACCGATGCGGTACTTGTCGTAGGCCGAGCCGGAGAAGTTGTAGACGCAGGCGATGACGGAGCCGTCGCTGCCGTAGCGCAGGAAGGCCAGCACGTTGTGTTCGCGGTCGTCGGCTTCGATCCAGGAGTGGCCGCCGGGGGTGGTGTCCTGGGTCCACAGTGCCGGATGGGCGCGGTAGACGGCGTTGAGATCGCGGACGACGCGCTGCACGCCCCGGTGCAGCGGGTTGTCCAGCTCGTGCCAGTCCAGCCCGCGGTCGTGTGACCATTCCCGGAACTGGCCGAACTCCTGGCCCATGAACAGCAGTTGTTTGCCCGGGTGGGCCCACATGTAGGCGAGCAGGGCGCGCACGCCACTGGCTTTCGTGTAGTCGTCGCCCGGCATCCGCGTCCAGAGTGTGCCCTTGCCGTGCACCACTTCGTCGTGGCTGATGGGCAGCACATAGTTCTCGCTCCACGCGTACATCAGTGAGAAGGTGATCTCGTTGTGGTGCCAGGACCGGTGGATCGGGTCGCGCCCCAGGTAGCCGAGGGTGTCGTGCATCCATCCCATGTTCCATTTCATGGAGAAACCGAGCCCGCCGACCTCGGTGGCCCGGGTGACGCCTGGCCAGGTGGTGGATTCCTCGGCGATGGTGAGCACACCCGGATGGTCGCCGTGGATGCGGTCGTTGAGTTCGGTGAGGAAGTCGACGGCCTCGAGGTTCTCCCGGCCGCCGTGCATATTGGGTTCCCATTCGCCGTCGCGGCGGGAGTAATCGAGATAGAGCATCGAGGCGACGGCGTCGACCCGCAGGCCGTCGATGTGGAATTCCTCGATCCAGTAGCGGGCGTTGGCGATGAGGAAGTTGCGCACCTCGTTGCGGCCGAAGTCGAAGACGTAGGTGCCCCAGTCGGGTTGTTCGCCGCGGCGCGGGTCGGGGTGCTCGTAGAGCGGGGTGCCGTCGAAGCGGGCCAGGGCCCATTCGTCGCGTGGGAAGTGCGCGGGCACCCAGTCGAGCAGCACGCCGATGCCCTGGCCGTGCAGGTGGTCGACGAAGGCGCGGAAGTCGTCGGGTGTGCCGAAACGGGCGGTGGGCGCGTAGTACGAGGTGACCTGGTAGCCCCAGGAGCCGCCGAAGGGATGCTCGGCGACGGGCAGCAGTTCGATATGGGTGAAGCCGGCCTCGCGCACGTATTCGGCCAGCTGCACGGCGAGTTCGCGGTAGCTGAGGCCGGGCCGCCAGGAGCCGAGGTGCACTTCGTAGACGCTCAGCGGCGCTCGGCCGGGTTCGGTGAGGGTGCGGGCGGCGAGCCAGGCGTCGTCGGTCCACACATGCCGCGATTCGGTGACCACCGACGCCGTGGCGGGCGGGACCTCGGTCGCGAAGGCGAACGGATCGGCATGGTCGACGATGCGCCCGTCCGCGCCGTGCACCCGGTACTTGTATCGGGTGCCGGGTTCGACTCCTGGCACGAACAGCTCCCAGATCCCCGAGCCGCCCAGCGACCGCATGGGTGTGCCCGCCCCGCTCCAGCCGTCGAAATCGCCCATCACGCTGACACCGCGCGCGTTGGGCGCCCACACCGCGAACGAGGTGCCGTGCACCTCGCCGTCGAGGGTGGTGTAGCGGCGTGGGTGCGCGCCCAGTACCTCCCACAGTCGCTGATGGTTGCCTTCGCCGATCAGGTGCAGGTCGAGTTCGCCGAGGGTGGGCAGGAAGCGGTAGCCGTCGGCCCCGACGACGGTCTGGCCGCCCGGATAGGTGGTGACGATCCGGTAGTCCAGCAGCTCCGGATACGGCAGCACCCCGGCGAAGACGCCGTGCCCGAGCGAATCGAGCCGGTGTTCGTCGCCGCCGACGCGGGCGGTCACCGTGTCGGCGTGCGGGCGCAGCACCCGCACCACCGTGCCGTCCGGATGCGGATGCGCACCGAGGACGGTGTGCGGGTCGGGGTGGGTGCCCGCGGCGAGCAGCATCAGGTCGCGGCGTTTCACGGCCGGGCCCCGCTCATCAGAAGTTCCTGTGGAAGGCCAGTTCGGTGCGCGCGGCCTGTGGGATCGGTGGTAGCGCGAGGATGTGCGCGACGGCTCTGGTGGGGTCGAGGCGCACGTAGTTGGTCTGCGCCCAGTGGTATTCCTCGCCGCTGACCTCGTCGTACACCACGGGATGATCGTGCCATTCGCGGCCGATGGCCGGCAGATCCAGCGAGAGCATGCCCTGTTCGGCGGCGAACGGATTGAGGTTCACCACCACCAGGACGGCGTCGCCGGTGGCCGGATCGAATTTCGAGTAGGCCAGCAGGGCGTCGTTGTCGACGTGGTGGAAGTGCAGGCAGCGCAGCTGACGCAGCGCCGGATGGGCACGCCGGATCTCGTTGAGCCTGGTCAGCCAGGGTTCCAGCGATTCACCGCGGGCCAGCGCCTCGGCGAACGGCCGTGGACGCAGCTCGTACTTCTCCGAGTCGAGGTATTCCTCGCTACCCGGGCGCACAGCCTGATGCTCGAACAGCTCGAAACCGGAGTACACGCCCCAGGTGGGGGCGAGGGTGGCGGCGAGCGCGGCGCGGATGGCGAACATGCCTGGGCCGCCGTGTTGCAGGCTCTCGTGCAGGATGTCGGGGGTGTTGACGAAGAGGTTCGGGCGGGCTTCGTCGGCCTTGGCGGCCAGTTCACGGCCGAATTCGGTGAGTTCCCATTTGTGCACGCGCCAGGTGAAATAGGTATAGGACTGGCTGAATCCGCGGCGCGCCAGCCCGTACAGCCGCGCCGGACGGGTGAACGCCTCGGAAAGGAACACCACGTCGGGGTCGGTACGCCGCACCGTGGCGATCAGCCATTCCCAGAAATCGGCCGGTTTGGTGTGCGGGTTGTCGACGCGGAAGATCTTGACGCCCAACCCGATCCAATGCCGGACCACGCGCAGTACCTCGGCGTAGAGGCCGTCGGGGTCGTTGTCGAAGTCGACGGGGTAGATGTCCTGGTATTTCTTCGGCGGGTTCTCCGCGTAGGCGATGGTGCCGTCGGGCAGCGTGGTGAACCATTCCGGATGGTCGCGCACCCACGGGTGGTCGGGGGCGCATTGCAGGGCCAGGTCGAGCGCCACCTCGAGGCCGAGCCGTTCGGCGGTGGCGACGAAATCGGCGAAATCGTCTTCGGTGCCCAGTTCCGGATGGATGGCGTCGTGCCCGCCTTCGGCCGAGCCGATGGCCCATGGTGAACCGACGTCGCCCGGTTCGGCGGTGAGCGAATTGTTGCGGCCCTTGCGGTTCACCGTGCCGATGGGATGGATGGGCGGCAGGTAGACCACGTCGAAGCCCATGCCCGCGATGCGCGGCAGCTCCTTGGCGGCGGTGGCGAAGGTGCCGTGCACCGGTGCGCCCTCGGCGTCGCGGCCGCCGGTGGAGCGCGGGAAGAATTCGTACCAGGCGCCGCAGAGCGCGCGCTGCCGCTCGACCAGCACGGTGTGCTGGGGGCCGCGGGTCACCAGGTCGCGTAGCGGCGTCGCCCGCAGGATCTCGGCGACCTCGTCGGTGAACGCCGGTGCCACCCGGGCCGGCAGCTGCTCATCGCCGCGCAAAGCGGCCGCGACCGCGCGCAACCGTTCGAACTGCTTCTTCGGCACCGCTTGCGCGGCGCGATCGAACAACCGGGCGCCCAGCTCCAGATCGTTGGCCAGGTCGGCGGCGCTCTGGCCGACGGCCAGCTTCGCTTCCACCGCGGCCCGCCAGGTGGCGATCGGATCGCGCCAGCCCTCGATGCGGAAGGTCCAGGTGCCAGGGGCGTTCGGGGTGAAGGTGGCGTTGAAGACGTCGGGTTCGTAGTCGGGAGTCATCCGGATGCGCGTGGTGCGCGAGGAGCTCGGCCCGCGCACCGCCAGGGTGGCGGCGACGGCCGCGTGCCCTTCGCTCCACACCACGGCGCGCACCGGGAACACCTCGCCGACGACGGCCTTGGCGGGCCGGCCTCCGGGGATGAACGGGGCAGTGTCATCGATAGCGATGCGGCCGGTCACGTTCCCAACCGTACCGGTCGCCGCCGGGATCCATGTGATGAGCGCCCGGGCGGGGATCGTGCTGGTCTACCCGGGCTGACAATGTTGGGTAGGGTTCGGCTGGTGAAGGCACTGCGTCGGTTCACAGTCCGCGCCCATCTGCCCGAGCGCCTGTCGGCGCTTGGCGAATTGTCGACGAATCTGCGCTGGTCATGGCATGGGCCGACGCAGGATCTGTTCGCCGAACTCGACCCGGCGCGCTGGCTCGAGGTGGGCCACGATCCGGTGCGGATGCTGGGGGAAGTGCCGCCCGAACGGCTCGACGAGCTGGCCGCCGACCCCGATTACACCGCCCGGGTGGACGCCGCTGCGGCGGATCTGCGCGAGTACCTGGAGACCCCCGGCTGGTTCCAGCGGCGCGGCACCGAGGTGCGCGGGGTGGCCTATTTCTCGATGGAGTTCGGCGTCACCGAGGTGCTGCCGAACTACTCCGGCGGGCTCGGCATCCTGGCGGGCGATCATCTCAAGGCCGCCTCCGATCTCGGGTTGCCGCTGATCGGAGTCGGGCTGCTGTATCGCTCGGGCTATTTCCGGCAGTCGCTCACCGCCGACGGCTGGCAGGCCGAGCACTATCCGGCGCTGGACCCGCAGGGCTTGCCGCTGCGGTTGCTGACCGCCGACGGTTCGCCGGTGCTGATCCATGTGGGCATGCCCGATCGCCGGGTGCTGCGCGTCCGGGTGTGGATCGCGCAGGTCGGGCGGGTGCCGCTGCTGCTGCTGGATTCCGATATCGCCGACAACGATCCGGAACTGCGCGCCGTCACCGACCGGCTCTACGGCGGCGATCAGGATCACCGGATCAAACAGGAGATCCTGGCCGGCATCGGCGGTGTGCGCGCGGTGCGCGCCTACACCCACGCCGAGGGGCTGCCCGATCCGGACGTGTTCCATATGAACGAGGGCCACGCCGGTTTCCTCGGACTCGAGCGGATCCGCGAGTATGTGGCCGCCGGACTCGATTTCGATGCCGCGCTGGCCGCGGTGCGAGCCGGGACCGTGTTCACCACGCATACGCCGGTGCCCGCCGGTATCGACCGGTTCCCGATGCCGATGGTGCGCAGGTATTTCGGTGGCCCGCACGGGGAGGCCGAATCGTCACTGCTGCCGGGTCTGTCGGTGGATCGCATCGTCGGGCTCGGACGTGAGTCGGATCCGTCGGTGTTCAACATGGCGCATATGGGGCTGCGGCTGGCGCAGCGCGCGAACGGGGTGTCGAAGCTGCACGGCGAGGTCAGCCGGGAGATGTTCGCCTCGCTGTGGCCGGGGTTCGATGCCGCGGAGGTGCCCATCGGCTCGATCACCAACGGCGTGCACGCCCCCACCTGGGCGGCGCGGGAGTGGATCGACAAGGCGCGCGAGCGGATCGGCGCCGAACTCGTCGAGGAGGCGCGTGGCTGGGAGAAGCTCCGCGATATCGACGCCGCCGAACTATGGGCGACGCGCAATACGCTGCGCGCCACCCTGGTCGACGAGGTGCGCCGCAGGCTACGGGTGTCCTGGTTGCAGCGCGGCGCCGCCGAAGCCGAATTGGGCTGGATCGACGGCGTGTTCGATCCCGAGGTGCTGACCGTCGGTTTCGCCCGCCGGGTGCCCACCTACAAACGGCTGACGCTGATGCTGCGCGATCCCGAGCGGCTGCGGTCGCTGCTGCTGGATCCGGACCGCCCGATGCAGCTGGTGGTGGCCGGTAAGAGCCATCCCGCCGACGACGGCGGCAAGGCGCTCATCCAGCAGGTGGTCCGTTTCGCCGACGATCCCGAGGTGCGCCACCGCATCGTCTTCCTGCCCGATTACGACATGTCCATGGCCCGCTATCTGTACTGGGGCTGCGATGTGTGGCTGAACAATCCGCTGCGCCCGCTCGAGGCCTGCGGCACCTCCGGCATGAAGTCGGCGCTCAACGGCGGGCTCAACCTGTCCATCAGGGATGGCTGGTGGGACGAGATGTACGACGGTGAGAACGGCTGGTCCATCCCCACCGCCGACGGTATCCGCGACGAACACCGCCGCGACGATCTGGAGGCCGCAGCGCTCTACGAGCTGTTCGAGCGTTCGGTGGCCCCGCGCTTCTACGACCGCGACGCCACCGGGATGCCGGTGCGCTGGGTGGAGATGGTGCGCCACACCCTCCAGACGCTGGGACCGAAGGTGCTGGCCTCGCGGATGGTGCGCGATTACGCGCTCGACTACTACGCGCCCGCCGCGGCCGCCTGCCGCCGCGCGGTCGCCGATGATTTCGCCGGCGCCCGAGCGGTGGCCGAATATCGCCGCCGGGTGGAGTCGGCCTGGCCGTCGGTGCGGGTGGTGCAGGTCGACAGCGCCGGTCTGCCGGATACGCCGATCATCGGGGCGCCGCTGTCGCTGACGGCGCGGATCGACCTCGGCGGGCTGATGCCCGACGACGTCACGGTGCAGGCGGTGCTCGGGCGGGTTTCGCCCACCGACGACCTGTCCGATGTCACGGCCATGCCGATGAAGCACACCGGCTCGGATTCGGGTCTCGAGCTGTTCGAGATCGAGGCACCGGTGTCGCTGTCGGGGGCGGTGGGCTACACGGTGCGGGTGTTGCCGCACAGCGAGCTGCTGGCCTCCGATGCCGAACTCGGGTTGGTCGCCGCGCCGAGTGCGTGAATCACGGCGGCGCAGTGGGCCGTCGGTGCGAACGCGCCGGACGCCGGTGGGGTCGCGCGGTGCGCTCCCGACGTCGCGCACATCACTCCTCGAGGTGGCTGACCAGGCTTGTTGTCGCGGGATCGGATAACGTCTCGAGCACCCCGCTCATTCGTTCCCGACTGGAGTACCCCCATGGCCATCGACGTGCTGACCCGAACCCGGGGTCATATCGATAACTATTTCGGTGTCAGCTCGAACGGCTCGACCGTCAAACGGGAGCTGATGGCCGGCACCGTCACGTTCCTGGCCATGTCGTACGTGCTTGCGGTGAACCCGTCGGTGCTCGGTGACCACGGCGTCCTCGGTGAGCTGGGCATTCCCACCCAGGCGGTCTTCACCGCCACCGCGGTCGCGGCGGTGTTCGGCACGCTGGTGATGGGGTTGTGGGCCAAGTATCCGGTCGCGCTGGCCCCGGGGATGGGTCTCAACGCGTTCTTCGCCTATTCGGTGGTGCTCGGGATGGGGATCCCGTGGCAGGTCGCGTTGTCGGGGACGTTCCTGTCGGGTGTCATCTTCTTCGTTCTCGCGGTGACCAAGGTGCGTGAACGCATCCTCAACGCGATCCCCATGCAGATGAAGCTCGCGGTCGGGGCGGGCATCGGCATGTTCGTGGCGTTCCTCGGGTTGAAGAACGCCGGCATCGTCGTCGCCAACGAGGCCACCTTCGTCTCGCTCGGCGATTTCACCGAGGGCACCACCCTGCTCGCGCTGTTCGGCCTGGTGGTGACGGTGGTGTTCGTGGTGCTCGGCTGGCACGGCGCCGTGCTCTACGGCATCGTGCTCACCACGATCGTCGGCATGATCAGCGGGCTGGTCGACCTGCCGAACGGCATCGCGGCGCTGCCGCGCGGGCTGGACGAGACCTTCGGTCAGGCCATCATCCATCTGCCCGACGCCTTCACCGGCCAGATGATCGTCGTGGTGCTGACCATGCTGTTCGTCGATTTCTTCGACGCCTCCGGCACTCTGATCGGAGTCGCGAATCAGGCCGGGCTGCTCGACAAGGACGGCAAACTGCCGCGCGCGGCCAGTGCGCTGGCCGCCGATTCGGTGGGCACCACGGCAGGCGCGATCATCGGCACCTCCACCACCACGGCCTATGTGGAGTCGACGGCGGGTGTATCGGCGGGCGGGCGCACGGGGTTGACGGCGGTGGCGACGGCGGGCTGGTTCGCGGTGGCGATGTTCTGCTTCCCGGTGTTCGAGGTGGTCGCCAAATCCGGGGCGGTGTCGTCGGCGGCGCTGATCGTCGTCGGTGTGCTGATGGCACGTTCGCTCGGTGAGATCGATTGGCAGCGGCTCGAGTTCGCGGTGCCCGCGTTCATCACCATCATCATGATGCCGCTGACCTATTCGATCGCGAACGGCCTGGCCATGGGCATGTTGTTCTACCCGGTGGTGATGGTCGCGAAGGGCAAGATCAAAGAGGTCCATCCGGCGATGTGGGCGCTGATGGTGATTTTCCTCGGATATTTCTTCTTCCTCGCGGAATAGCTTCTCCGGTCGCGTGGTTGGTGTCCGACGTGAAATAATCGGACCGTAGTCCGCTTCCTTTCCGAAGCTAACGGTTTCGATCAGACCGCACGATGATGAGGACAGACCTATGACCACCAACTCGACGCTCGAGCGTCTGAACGTCACCACTCGCTACGACAACGTCTCTTCCGACATCGGACTGCTGGTGCTGCGCGTCGTCTTCGGCGGCCTGCTCGCCGCGCACGGCTCACAGAAGCTGTTCGGCTGGTTCGACGGACTCGGTCTGACGGCCAACAACGCGAGCTTCGAGGCCATGGGCTACAACCCGGGCGATCTCTTCGGCACCCTCGCCGGCCTGAGCGAATTCGTCGGCGGTCTGCTGTTGCTGCTCGGCCTGTTCACCCCGCTGGCCGCGGCGATCGTGCTCGGCACCATGATCAACGTCATCCACGTGATGTGGGGCGGCGGGATGCTCGACGCGGCGGCCGGGTACGAGATGGGCCTGCTGTTCGCGACGGTCGCGGTGGCCGTGGCCTTCACCGGGCCCGGCCGGTTCTCGCTCGATCACGGGCGACCCTGGTACCGCTCCGGTTTCGCGTGGGGCGTCGGTGCGGTGGCGCTCGCGGTGGTGACCGGTGTGCTGACGCTGATCCTCAAGGGTCTGCTGTAACTCTCGCATGCGGATGCGGCGCGGTGATGCGATCACCGCGCCGCATCGGTGTTTTCGGGAGCACGCGCGGGCGGGCGGGGCAGGGCGGGGCCCGACCGATAGGATCGGCGTGCTCGACAGATCGGACTAGGAGGGCCGCAGGTGCAACCGGGTTCGGTCTTCGCCGGATATCAGATCGAACGCCGACTCGGCCGCGGCGGGATGGGCTCGGTCTACCTCGCGAAACATCCGCGACTGCCCCGGCGCACTGCGCTCAAACTGCTGAATCCGGACCTGTTCGACGACAAGGAGACCCGGGCGCGGTTCGAACGCGAGGCCGATCTGGCCGCCCAGCTCGACCATCCGAACATCGTCACCGTCTACGACCGCGGCGCCGAGGACGGCCAGCTGTGGATTTCCATGCAGTACATCGACGGTGTCGACGCCGCGTCGCTGGATCCGAACACGCTGCCGGTGCTGCGGGCGGTGCAGATCATCGCCGAGACCGCGCAGGCGCTGGACTTCGCGCACAGCATGGGCGTGCTGCACCGCGATGTGAAACCGGCCAACATCCTGCTGTCCAACGCGCACACCGGGCCCGAACGGGTCTACCTCACCGATTTCGGCATCGCCCGCCTGCGCGACGACGGCGGCCACCTCACCCAGACCGGCTCCTTCACCGCCACCATCGCCTACGCCTCGCCCGAACAACTCACCGGGGCACCGCTCGATCACCGCACCGATCAGTATTCGCTGGCATGCAGCCTGTTCTGGATGCTGACCGGGACCGCGCCGTTCTCGTCACCGCATCCGGTGGCCGTGATCCAGGGCCACCTCCAGCATCAGCCGCCGGCCATGAGCAGCGTCCGGCACGGACTGCCCGTTGCGCTCGACGCGGTGATGGCGCGGGCGCTGGCGAAGCGGCCGGATGAAAGGTTCGGCAGCTGCGCCGAATTCGCGGACGCGGTGCGGGCGGCGGTGTCGGGTGGGGCGCATCCGTCGGGGCCGCATGCGCGGGTGGGCGGGGCGTACCCGTCGGGGCCGCATGCGTATCCGTCGGGTCCGTATGTGCGGGCGGCGGGGGCCATGCAGGCACCGATGGCGACCGGACACGGGCAGCCGATCGCGGCACAACCACATACACCGGCGCAGCCGTACGCGCAGGCTCGGCCCGTCGGTGCGGGCATGCGGCATACGGGTGGACCGACCAGCGCGCCCGGGCCGCAAGCAGGGGGCCGGAGTACGACGGGACCTGCCGCGGCCGCGCCGGGCCGGGCCTCGGCGACGACGGGCGCGGCATCGCCGATGCCGTCGGTCGACGCGGTGCGTTCACGTAAATGGCTCGTCATCGGGTTGTCGGCGGCGGCCCTCGCGATCGTCGCCGTGCTGGTCGCCGTTGTCGTCGCGAACCTCCCCGAGAAGGGCGGGCCGACGGCGATCCAGGCGATAAGCGAAGAATTCCCGGAGATGGTGCCCGACAGTGATCTCGCCCTCGGGTTCGACGGCCACACCTGCATGTCGCAGGACCCCTCCCGAGGACGCGAACTGTGGAAGGGGCAGAGCGCCGACGGGCCCGATTTCGGCGAATGGTCCGGGGCCTGGCACTGCTACGACGGCCGCACCGACTACTACCTGATGAAATACGAAGACGGACACGACGTTCAGCAGGTGCTCGACGGGCTGAAACCGATGGATATCACCAGCGACGTCAACGGCTCGGTGATCTACGAGAACTACCACCTCGCGGGCAAAGACCCGAAGGAACATTCCATGGTCAGCGGCTTCCCGATCGCCGACCGTGCACCGTACCTGCTCTACACCACCGGGAAGTTCAAGACCCCGGAGGAATTCATGGACTGGTGGAAGTCGCTGCCGCTGTCCTGAACCGGCCGCTGCCGCTGTCCTGAACCCGGCCGCGCAGACGATGTCACACCCGCAGGCGCCGCGTCGTCATCTCCATGTCGACCCGACAATGACGAAGGAGACGATGGTGAGCATCGAGATCAGCAACCCCGACGGCCTGCACGACCCGACCGGATTCGGCTACAGCCACGTCGCGCGCGTACGCGGCGAACTGGTCTTCATCGCAGGCCAATACGATTCCGACGCCGAAGGCCACACCACGAGCGGAGATTTCGGCGCGCAGGTCGACCGGGCGTTCGCCAACCTCGGCATCGCGTTGCGCTCGGTGGGACTGGACTACGCCGACGTCGCCCAACTGCGCACCCACATCGTCGACCACGACCTGCCCAAGCTGGCGGTGCTCGGCGAGAAGATCGCCGAGATCTGGGGCAAGCAACCGCCCACGCAGACGCTGACCGGCGTCGCGGCGCTCGCGCTGCCGGGGATGCTGTTCGAGGTGGACGCGGTGGCGGTGCGGGAGTAGGGAGTTCGGCGTGGCCGTAGTTCTGCGGTGGTCACCGGCATGGCCCGGGAGGGCGCCTTGGTCCGGATCCCACGGCCCGCCGCCGGGCCGCCGCGCTGGTCCGCCGCGCCGCCGGGCTGCCGCGCTGCCTGGTTGCCGGGCCGACGAGGCTGCGCGTCGCCGCGCCTGCGACGCGCTGGGCTGCCACGCCGCCGGGCTGCGGGGATCGACGGGCCGCGGGATCGACGGGCCGCGGTTCGCGGAACCGCCACGGCGCCACCCGGTTACCGGGCCGATCAGGCTGCGCGTCGGTCCCGCGCCGGGCTGCCACGGCGCCACGCCCGCTGCCAGGCCGCCCCGCTGCCGGGTCAGTCGTCGCGCTACTGGCCCGCCCACCGCGCTACTGGCCCGCCCCGCCGTCGGGCTGCCACGCCGGCTAGCCGGGTCGCCACGACGGCTTCCAGGGCCGCTCCGCTGCCTGGGCGGCGCGCCCGCTGCCAGGCTGTCCGGCTGCCGGGTAGTTGGTCGTCGCGTTACATAGCCGCCTGGCGGGCGGCCGGGCGGCCGCGCCGCGACATCGCTGTGCTGCTGGGTCAGCCGGGGACGGCCGCCCATGTCGGCGCCCACCGTGCTGGGACCGGGGCGTGCCCGTCAGTCTGGGCGCTTTCGCGGTGCCGGGCAGGTGTTGTCGGCTGCGGCGCGGGCCTCGTCGTTTGCGCCGGGTTGCGCGGCGGTGTGGTCCGCGCCCAACCCGGCGAGCAGCCGCAGGCCGTCTTCGGTCGGGCTGTTCGGTTCGGCGGTCAGTACCAGGAGTTCCATCCCCGATTCGTCGGGGAGGGCGAAGTTTTCCTGGTGTAGTTCGAGCAGCCCGACCAGCGGGTGGTGGTAGGCCTTGCGGCCGTGGGTGCGGGCGCGCACGTCGGCGCGGGCCCAGAGTTTGCGGAAGCGTTCGCTGCCCATCGCCAGCTCGCCGATGAGCGAGGCCAGGCGTGGGTCGTCGGGGTATTTGCCCGCGGCCAGGCGCAGGTGGCCGACGGCGTCGAGGGTGCAGGTCTCCCACTCCGCGTACAGACCGCGGTGGTCTTCCTCGAGGAAGATGTGCCGTGCGGTGTTCATGCCCTTCAGCGGCCGGCCGTAGAGCAGTTCGGCGAGACGGTTTCCCGCGAGCACGTCCAGGCGGTGGTCCATGATCAGCGCGGGTGCGCCGGCGACCAGGTCGAGCACCCGCAGCAGCTCCGGGCGCACCCGGGCCGCGGGGACCTTCGCGCGGCGGCGGCGTTGGCGGGCGAGGCGGTAGAGATGCTCGCGCTCGGTCTCGTCCAGGCCGAGGACCCGGGCGAGGGCGTCGAGGATCTGCTCGGAGGGCTGGGTGGCGCGGCCCTGTTCGAGGCGGACGTAGTAGTCGACGCTCACGCCCGACAGATGCGCGACCTCTTCGCGGCGCAACCCTTCGACCCGGCGGCGGCGGTCGGCGGGGATGCCGACGTCGGCCGGATCCACCCGGGAGCGCCTGGTCCGCAGGAAGCCGGCGAGATCGTCCATGGCCCCAGTATGGCCGCGGCCGCGCCCGCGAACGTGGTCCTGTCGATACCAGGAAGTCCCGTCCGACGGTCGCGGCGCCCCTGAATGCGGAGCTTCCCAGCGCTCAGGATCGAACTCATCCGATCCGATAGGAGCTCCCATGAAGACGCTGATCGTCCACGCCCACCCCGAACCGAACTCGCTCAACAGCGCGCTGAAGGATCTCGCGGTGGACACGCTGGAAACCGCCGGGCACGAGGTGCGGGTGAGCGACCTGTACGCGATGAACTGGAAGGCCACCGTTGACGCCGCCGATTACGGCCCCGCCGCCTCGTCGCCGCTGCGGGTGGCCGGGGACTCGGGGCGGGCTTTCGAATCCGGCCTGCTCACCCCCGATGTGCGCGCCGAGCAGGACAAACTGCTGTGGGCCGACACGATCATCTTCCAGTTCCCGCTGTGGTGGTATTCGATGCCGGCCATCCTCAAGGGCTGGTTCGACCGAGTGTTCACCTATCGCTTCGCCTACGGCGTCGGCGAGCACAGCGACACCAAGTACGGTGAGCGCTACGGCGAGGGCACGCTGGCGGGGCGCAGGGCATTGCTGTCGGTGACCATCGGCGGCCTCGAATCGCATTACGGCCCAAGGGGAATCAACGGCCCCATCGACGACCTGCTGTTCCCGATCCACCACGGCATCCTCTTCTATCCGGGCATCGAGGTATTGCCGCCGTTCGCGGTGTACGGCGCCGACCGGTTACCCAGCGAAGACTTTCCCGATATCGCCAAGGCATGGGAGCAGCGGCTGCTGACGTTGGCCTCGACCGAGCCGATCCCCTTCCGGCGGCAGAACTTCGGCGACTACGAACTACCCGCCCTGCAACTGAAACCCGGCCTGGAACCCGCCGGCCGCACGGGATTCGGCCTGCACGTGCGCTGATTCGGAACCAGCGATCCGAATGCCCGTGAGCGCAGTCTGGGGTTTCGACGACGCCGGGCGGCGCGACCGGCGGCGGGCGAACCTCAAACCTTGGCCGCAGCGGTGAGTCGTTGCAGGGCCTTGGTGACCACCTCGGGGTCGCTGGTTTCCCAGTACGGCGGCAGCGATGCCCGCAGGTAGCCGCCGTAGCGGGCGGTGGCCAGACGGGGGTCGAGGATCGCGACCACGCCGCGATCGTCGACGCTGCGCAGCAACCGTCCGGTGCCCTGGGCCAGCAGCAGTGCGGCATGGCTGGCGGCGACGGACATGAAGCCGTTGCCGCCGCGCGATTCGACCGCCCGCTGCCGCGCGGTGAGCAGCGGATCGTCGGGCCGGGGGAACGGGATGCGGTCCAGGATCACCAGGCTCAGCGAGGGGCCGGGCACGTCGACGCCCTGCCACAGCGAGAGCGTGCCGAACAAGGAGGTCTCGGGATCGTCGGCGAACTTGCGCACCAGCGCACCGGTCGAATCCTCGCCTTGGCACAGCACCGGGGTGTCCAAGCGGCTGCGCAGCGCCTCGGTGGCGGCTTTGGCGGCGCGCATGGAGGAGAACAGCCCGAGCGTGCGCCCGCCGGCGGCGGTGATGAGGCGTTCGATCTCGTCGAGGTAGGCGGGGGACAGGCCATCTCGGCCGGGCGCGGGCAGATGTTTGGCGACGTAGAGGATCCCGGATTTCGCGTGGTCGAACGGGGAACCGACATCGAGGGAGCTCCAGCGGACCGTCTCGTTGTCCGAGGGGGCTTCGGCGCCGTTGGCGGTGGCGGTATCGGTGCGGCCCGCGGACTGGGCTGGCAGGCCCCAGGTGATGGCCAGCCCGTCGAACGAGCCGCCGATCTGCAAAGTCGCCGAGGTCAGCACCACCGTGGCCGCGCCGAACAGCCTGCTGCGCAGCAGCCCGCCCACCGATAGCGGCGCCATCCGCAAGGTGCGGCGAGTGACGCCGCGCAGTTCGTCGGCGGCGAGCCACACCACATCCCGGCGGGCCGCCGGATCGGGTTCGTCGAAGGCGGCGAGCGCGCGCACCGCCGCGTCGTGCACCTCTTCGACGGCGGCGACCGCGCGAGTGCGGGCGGCGGCGGTATCGGCATCGCCCTGTGGGGTGCTGCTGCCCTGCGGGGCGAGCGCGGTGTGGGCGTTCCAGGCGGCATCGCGGACCAGCGCGAGCACCGGGGCGATCCCCTCGGGGATGGCGTCCCAGCGGCTGGCGGGCAGCTCGTCGAGGGCGGCGTGCAGGGCCTCGCCCGCGGCTTCGAGCCGGTCCACCTCTTGTTCATCGATGAGTTTGGCGCAGCGGCGGGCCGCGGCGGTGATCGCGACGGCCGACAGTTCGGCGGTCGCCACGCCGGTGACGCGGTCGACCAGTTCGTGCGCCTCGTCGACCACGACCACATCGTGTTCGGGCAGTACCTGGATGCCGCTGATGGCGTCGATGGCCAGCAGGGCGTGGTTGGTGACGACGATGTCGGCCTGCGCCGATTCGGCCCTGGCCTTCTCGGCGAAGCAATCTTGGCCGAACGGGCAGCGCGTTTTGCCGAGGCATTCCCGCGAGGACACGCTGACCTGCCGCCACGCCCGATCGGAGACGCCGGGGGCGAGCTCGTCGCGGTCGCCGGTCTCGGTATCGGAGGCCCATTCGTTGAGTCGCTGCACCTCACGGCCCAGCCGCGAGACCGCGAAGGCGTCGAACAGTTCGGCCTCGGCCGGCTCGTCCGGAATCGCGCTGTTGATCTTGTTCAGGCACAGATAGTTGTTGCGGCCCTTGAGGATCGCGAATTGCGGGGTGCGGCCCAGTGGTTTCGACAGCGCTTCGGCGAGACGGGGCAGATCGCGATCGACCAGCTGACGTTGCAGCGCGATCGTCGCCGTGGACACCACCACCGTGCGCCCGGTGCGCACCGCGTGCCGCAGGCTCGGCACCAGGTAGGCCAGCGACTTGCCGGTGCCGGTGCCGGCCTGTACCGCCAGATGTTCCTTGGTGTCGATGGCGTGATCGACCGCGGCGGCCATCGCCACCTGACCGGGCCGTTCCTTGCCGCCGAGCGCGGAGACGGCAGCGGACAACAGGGCCGGTACGGGCGGAAGTTCGGGCACCCCGGCAGCCTACTGCGCCGCACCGACAAGCCGCCGACGGTCGCGCGGCTCGTGCCGGGGATGGCGATAACCCGCCGATAGCGTCGGCTCAGCTGTCGAGTGCGCCCTCGAGCTCCACTCCGGCTCCCCGCAGCTGCTCCAGCGCCTTTTCCGTGGTCTCCGGCGCGACCGCCGCGGTGAGTCCGAGCAGTACGCGGGTATCGAATCCGGCGGCCGCCGCGTCCAGCGCGGTGGCGCGCACACAGTGGTCGGTGGCGATCCCGACGACGTCCACCGCGTCGATATCGCGCGTCTTCAGCCAGTCGGCCAGCGGCGTGCCGTCATCGGCGGCGCCCTCGAACCCCGAGTAGGCGGCGGCATAGGCGCCCTTGGCGAACACCTCCTGCACCGGCGTGGTGTCGAAGTTCGGATGGAAGTCCGCGCCCGGCGTGCCGACCCGGCAGTGCGGCGGCCAGCTGTCCACGAAATCGGGAGTGTCGGAGAAATGCGCGCCGGGATCGATGTGGAAATCGCGGGTCGCCACCACCGCCGCGTACTCGTCGGCGTGCGCCCGCGCGTGCGCGCTGATCCGCTCGGCCACCCGAGCACCGCCCGCGACGGCCAGCGAACCGCCCTCGCAGAAATCGTTCTGCACGTCCACGATCACCAGAGCTCGTCCCATACCCCAATTCTGCCCTCGCGCAGATCACCGGGCACGTCCACGGCGTCATGGTTCGGCGGGCGCTGGGGGCCGGTCACGCGCGCACTACCGAACCATCGGTGTCGCTTGTGTGCCTCCGGCTGGATCCATCGAGCGGCAGCTGCGCTGTACCTCAGGGGTGCAGGTGCGGTGGCCGGGGACCGCTCGTCCGCCGCCGCGCAGGTCAGGTAAGGAACGTCGTCGGGATGGCGGGATCGCCGGCGGAGAGTTTGAGGCCTTCCCACGGCAGTGAGACCAACCCTCGCGCGACGAAGTCGCGGCTTTCCGCCAGCGTCGGCTGATCGAGGATCTGGCCCTTGCGGACCAGCGGGACCAGCAGGTCGCGCATTTCGAAACCGTTCGCCGAGGGCCGTTCGCCGGACGCCGGGTAGATGATCTCCTCGACGATGGTGCCGGTGCGCCGGGCCAGCCGGACCGCCCGCTTGGTGCCGCCGCGCGACTCCTTGTGACTGCTGCGTTTGGCGACCGGCACGCCGTCCACCTCGACCAGTTTGTAGACCATTCCGGCCGTCGGCGCGCCGGAACCGGTGACCAGCGAGGTGCCGACGCCGTAGACGTCGACCGGCTCGGCGCGCAGTGCGGCGATCGCGTACTCGTCCAGATCGCCGGAGACCACGATGCGGGTCTTGGTGGCGCCGAGTTCGTCGAGCTGATCGCGCACCTGCCGGGCCAGCACGCCGAGGTCGCCGGAATCGATGCGCACGCCGCCGAGTTCCGGTCCGGCGATCTCGATGGCGGTGGCTACGCCTTTGGTGATGTCGAAGGTGTCGACCAGCAGCGTGGTGCCGACGCCGAGCGCGTCGATCTGGCTGCGGAACGCGGCGGCTTCGTGCGCGCCGTCGGCGCCGCTGTGCAGCAGGGTGAACGCGTGCGCGCTGGTGCCCGCGCCGGGCACGCCGAAGCGGCGCACCGCTTCCAGGTTCGAGGTGGCGTCGAATCCGGCCAGGTAGGCGGCGCGGGCGCTGGCGGGTGCGGCCAATTCGTGGGTGCGCCGCGATCCCATTTCGATCATCCGCCGCCGTGCCGCGGCGCTGACCATGCGCGCGGCCGCCGAGGCGATGGCGCTGTCGTGATTGAGGATCGAGAGGGCGAGGGTCTCCAGCAGCACGCATTCGGCGAAGGTGCCGCGCACCGAGAGGATGGGCGAGCCGGGGAAATACAGGTCGCCTTCGGCGTAGCCGTCGATATCGCCGGTGAAGCGGAAATCGCGCAACCAGTCGACGGTGTTCTTGTCGAGGAACCGGGAGACGATCTCCAGCTCGTGTTCCCCGAAGCGGAACTCGTCCAGCGCCTCGAGCAGCCGTCCGGTACCCGCGACGACGCCGTAACGCCGTCCGTGTGGCAACCGCCGGGCGAACACTTCGAAGGTGCACTGCCGGTGCGCGGAACCATCGGTCAGCGCGGCGGCGAGCATGGTCAGTTCGTACTGATCGGTCAGCAGTGCGGTGCTGGTGACCTCGTCGCGGCGATCCACGCTGTCACTGTAATGCGGGCTGCGCGCCCGCCCAGCGTCGCGGAGCCGGGCGCAGGGGGCGGTGGGGCGGGCCGACGATGCCGCGAATCCCTCGCCCGACCTGGGTGAACCGCGGCGGCATGATAAGGCAGTCAAGCCGGATATCACGGCCGAAACGGCGGAATTGATCATGCTCGGGTGTTGTGTATCCGGGTGCTCGTCGTACCCTTGACGGTATGGCCCTGTGCAATACAGCACCCCGCTATCGGACGGACGCGGCCCGTGTCGGCGCCGTCGCGGTCGCCGCGAACGCGACGCTGTCGGCACAGGCGACGCCCGAGGCGGTGGAATACACCGAGATCCTGGAGGCGGAAGATCGGCCGTGGGTCACGGTCGTCTGGGACGACCCGGTCAACCTCATGCACTACGTGACCTACATCTTCCAGAAGCTGTTCGGCTACAGCAAAGCCAAGGCGACCGAGTTGATGCTCAAGGTGCACAACGAGGGCAAGGCGGTCGTATCGTCCGGCTCCCGGGACAAAATGGAACAGGATGTGCGTCGGCTACACGCCGCGGGACTGTGGGCGACCATGCAGCGAGACGACTGACTCGGACGGCTACCGTAGCGACGTGCGTAAGTGGAGCCGGAAGAATTCGCTGAGCGGTCTCAAACTGCGATCCGAAATGGACGCCCGGGAAGCCGGCGTGCTGCGGTCGCTGGTCGGTGCGGTCTCCGGACTGCTCACCGATCGAGCCTCCTCGGCCCCCGACGACGATCTCGCCGCGCTCACCGGTCTGCGCACCGGTAACGCCACCCCACCCGACGATCCGCGCCTGCTGCGCCTGCTGCCGGATTTCCATCGCAGCGAACCGGGTTCCCCCGACGCCGACCGCGCCGACCTCAACAGTGCCCTGCGCAGCCTGCACGAACCCGAGATCATCGACGCCAAACTGGCCGCAGGAGCCGTCGTGCTGGACACCTGCCCCTCCGACGGCGGCCGCATCATCATCACCCCCGAACAGGCCGACGCCTGGCTCACCGCCCTCACCGACGTCCGCCTCGCCCTGGGCGCAGTCCTCGGTATCGATGCCGACACGCCCGAACAGTTCGACCCCGACGATCCGCGCGCCCCGCATCTGGACGTCTATCACTGGTTGACCTGGATGCAGGATTCGCTGCTGCAAGCGCTCGCGCCGTAGACCTGTCCCGCAGCGCTCGCGGACGGTGGCCGGCGCGTCCACTCGATCCGGCGGAACGAAAGCCGTGCACACGCTGTTGCCGCAGGCGTCCTGAATGAAGACGCGAACCTCGAACCCGCTGATCAAGAGTCAACTGCCGCCGTCCAGGCGGTGCGGCGATGCGAAGCGTTCCCCGGGTCTCCGCCGACCGGTCGCCGGATCTCGAAGGTGCGTGATCGTGGTTGCGTGGCTGCCTCGGCAACGCACCCGGCGCACGCGCGGTAGCGTCGGCGGCGGGACCGGCGACAAGGAGTTCTCGTGAATGCGGTGGCGGGCGCGCGTAATTCGTTGACCGATGTGCCTGGTGTGCTGGTTGGGCATCACCACGTGCTCGATGACGAGGCGACCGTGGGGTCCGGTGCGGCGACGGGGTGCACGGTGATCCGGGTACCGGGCGCAGCGGTGGCCGCGGTGGATGTGCGCGGCGGCGGGCCGGGCACCAGGGAAACCGATGTGCTGGATCCGTTGAACACGGTGCGCCGGGCGGATGCGGTGCTGCTCACCGGAGGGAGCGCGTACGGGCTCGCGGCCGCCGACGGGGTGATGCGGTGGCTGGAGGAGAACGGCGCCGGGATTCCGATGGACCCGGCCGATCCGAGTCGCGTGGTGCCGATCGTGCCGGGTGCGGTGATCTTCGATCTTCCGGTGGGGGACTGGAACATTCGGCCGACGGCCGAATTCGGCTATCGTGCCGCCGCCGAGGCGGCCGTCGAATTCGAACGCGGCACGGTGGGCGCGGGGGTCGGGGCGCGCGCGGGCGCGATCAAGGGCGGTATCGGCAGTGCGAGCATCGTGCTCGGTGACGGTCCGGCGGCCGGGATGACGGTCGCCGCGTTGATGGTGGCCAACCCGGTCGGCTCGGTCTTCGACCCGCGCACGGGTCTGCTCTGGGGCGCGGGCACCGACGGCCCCGATCACTTCGGCCTGACTCCCGCCACCCCCGAACAACTCGCCGTCGCCAATGCCCTCCCGGTCAAGGGCACGATCCTCAACACCACCATCGGCGTCGTCGCCACCGACGCCCCGCTGGACACCCTCGCCGCCCGCCGCCTGGCCACCACCGCGCACGACGGCCTCGCCCGAGCCATCCGCCCCGCGCATTCCCCGCTCGACGGCGACACCATCTTCGTCCTCGCCACGGGAACGGCCACCGCACCGGAACCTCCGCCGCTGCCTCCGGCGTTCCCGACCGACCTGCTGGTTCTGGACCAGCTCTGCACCGCGGCCGCCGTGTGCGTAGAGCGCGCGATCGTCGACGCCATCCTCTCCGCCCGGTCATTGGCCGGGATCCCGTCGTACACCGAGCTGTTTCCGCGCTGACCCCGCCGGTGTGGAAGCGGTCGGGAGCCCGATCGGCACGTCGCATACTTCGTCACCGCCGGCACCACGCCCGAAGCCGCTCGCCGCGAGCTGGGACGCCGGAGCGCGCCCCGACGCGGGTGCATCGGTCTTGCGACGGCGTTCCGGTCGACGCCTTCGCGCGTCCTGCCGTCACCGATGCCGGCTGCCGGCCGCGGTTCGGCCCGTAATCTCGGCGTCCCCGCTCGGCCTGGGCTGGTCCATGCGTCTCCGCCGCTGGTGCCCCGCCCCTGAGCGGATCAGGCCACCGATCCCCGCTGGTCGCCGCGCTGGAAGGAGCCAGATTCAGCCCGCCCGGAATACCCGAATATCCTCACTCGTTGACGGCTGTGTCAGATCGGTGACGGCTGTGCGGATAGGCGGAAGGGTTCGATTGTGCTCGTGATCAGGGCCGACCTCGTCGACGAGATGGTGGCGCATGCGCGCGCCGACCACCCCGACGAGGCATGCGGCATCATTGCCGGGCCGGAGGGCTCCGATCGCCCGGAACGTTTCGTGGCCATGATCAACGCCGAGCGCTCGCCCACCTTCTACCGCTTCGATTCGGCCGAGCAGCTGAAGGTGTGGCGCGCCATGGACGACGCCGACGAGGTGCCGGTGGTGATCTATCACTCCCATACCGCCACCGAGGCCTACCCGAGCCGCACCGACATCTCCTACGCCTCCGAACCGGACGCCCACTACGTGCTGATCTCCACCCGCGATCCCGAGCGGCACGAGCTGCGCAGCTACCGGATCCTGGACGGCGAGGTCACCGAGGAGCCGGTGAAGATCGTCGACAGCTACGAAACCAACTGACCGCCAACGATATTCGTTTGTCACCCGAGGAGTTCTCCGATGCCGGTAACCGTGTCCATCCCGACCATCATGCGCCCGTTGACCGGAGGTGAGAAGCGGGTCGAGGCCGAGGGCTCCACGCTGGCGGCGCTGATCGAGAACCTGGACGCCAACTTCACCGGGCTCAAGGAGCGGCTGCTCAAGGACGGCAAGCTCAACCGGTACGTCAACATCTACGTCGACGACGAGGACGTGCGGTTCGCCGGCGGCCTCGAGGCCGAGGTGCCCGAGGGCGCGAGCGTCACCATCCTGCCCGCCGTCGCCGGAGGCTAGGCCCACGTGGCGCGGTACGAATCGCTGATCGCGACCCTCGGCAACACGCCGCTGGTCGGTTTGCGCAACCTGTCCCCGCAGTGGGAGGGCGAGCATCCGGTGCGGTTGTGGGCCAAGCTGGAGGATCGCAACCCCACCGGCTCGATCAAGGATCGCCCGGCCCTGCGCATGATCGAACAGGCCGAGGCCGACGGCCGGTTGACACCCGGCTGCACGATTCTGGAGCCGACCAGCGGCAATACCGGGATCTCACTCGCCATGGCGGCCAAGCTCAAGGGCTATCAGCTGGTGTGTGTGATGCCGGAGAACACCTCGGTGGAGCGGCGGCAGCTGCTCACCATGTTCGGTGCGCGGATCATCGATTCACCGGCGGCGGGCGGCTCCAACCAGGCCGTCGCCATGGCCAAGCAGATCGCCGCGGACAACCCGGACTGGGTGATGCTCTACCAGTACGGCAACCCGGCCAACGCGCTCGCCCACTACGAGACCACCGGCCCCGAAATTCTGGCCGATCTGCCCGAGATCACCCATTTCGTGGCGGGTCTCGGCACCACCGGCACCCTGATGGGTACCGGCCGATTCCTGCGGGAGAAGGTGCCGGGCATCGAGATCGTCGCGGCCGAGCCGCGCTACGGCGAGCTGGTGTACGGGCTGCGCAATATCGACGAGGGTTTCATCCCGGAGCTCTACGACGAGTCGGTGCTCACCACCCGCTTCTCCGTCGGCCCCTATGACGCGGTGCGCCGCACCAGGGAACTGGTGCTGGAAGAGGGCATTTTCGCCGGCATTTCCACCGGCGCGATCCTGCATGCCGCGCTCGGTGTCGCTCGGAAGGCCGTCAAGGCCGGCACCAGGGCCGATATCGCGTTCGTGGTCGCCGACGGCGGCTGGAAATACCTGTCCACCGGTGCCTACGACGGCACGCTGGAAGAGGCCGAGGAACGCCTCGACGGCCAGCTCTGGGCCTGAGGTCGCCGGTACCCTCGAAGGTGCGTTCGGCGGTGTCAGCGCCGCCGGCGATCGGCGTTGCCGGTGCCGGACCCGGGTCCGGCGCCGCGAGGAGGTGATGGCGGTGACCGGTGGTACCGGAATCGGGGCCTCGTTCGATCCCGAGCGGATCGCGGCGCTGCGGGCTCAGCAGTCACGTCCACCTGCGCCCGGCTCAGCACCGCCGACCAGGCCCTCGGGATCGCCCGGCCGGTTCGGCGCGGTGTGGGCACAGGCCGCTGCGATCATCCTCGGCTTCACCGCCTCGCTCTACGTGATCGAAGGTGTCGATGCCGTCTCCAGCGTCGATCTGGATCAGGCCGGCATCGAACCACGTCAGCTCGACGGGCTCTCCGGCATCCTGTACGCCCCGGTCCTGCACGGTGGCTGGGCGCATCTGATCGGCAATACCCTGCCGGTCCTGGTGCTCGGGTTCCTCGCCCTGGTCTCCGGCATCGGCCGCGGCCTCGCGGCGACGGCGATCATCTGGGTGGTCGCGGGGGTGGGCACCTGGCTCACCGGCGGATCGGGCACCGTGCATCTGGGCGCGTCGGCGCTGGTCTTCGGCTGGTTGACGTTCATCATCCTGCGCGGCTGGTTCGGCAGGCACGTCGGTCAGATCGTCATCGGATTGATCGTGTTCGCCGTCTACGGCTCGCTGCTGTGGGGTGTACTGCCGGGGCCGTCGGGGATCTCCTGGCAGGGACATCTGTTCGGCGCGGTCGGCGGTGTGCTCGCGGCCTGGATGCTGTCGGGGGATGAGCGCAAGCGGCAGCGCGCGATACCCGGAGCCCAGCCGCGGTCGCGCTGAAGTAGTTCCTGCACCGCGGATGATGCACCCGGCCAGGCCTCCCGGCCCATTTTCCTCGGCAGCTCGGGTCCAGCTCCCGGCCATCGTGTCTGCCCACGGCAGTTCGGGGTCAGCTCCTGGCATCGCCTCTGCCCTCGGCGGCTCGGTCCGGCCGGCTCCAGGCCGTCGACGGGACGCCCGACAGTGCCGGAGCGCGGCTTGTTCAGCTCGGTGTAGGTGCCGACACCGGTCGTTTCGGCCGTCGAGCCGGGTCTATCGGAGGCTCACGTAATCCGAGCGATGCCGCCCGTCGGCTGCGGAACCTTGTGGCGCCCCCGCCTTTTCGTTCGAATGGGGTGGAGCGGGGGCCGGCTGGGTACTCTCTGGTGATGAACGTCCACACCGTCGTGCGGCGCAGACCGGTCTCGTCGCGAGTTTCCGGTCCCAGCGGCTGCGGCCCGGCTTTTTGGGGGATCGGCTCTTGAGCGAGAATTCGTCGTGGCAGCATGGTGGGATGCGCCTTACCGTCCTCGGGTGCTCGGGCAGTGTGTCCGGCCCGGACTCCCCAGCGTCGGGGTACCTGCTCACCGGCCCGGATATGCAGCCGGTCGTCATCGATTTCGGACCGGGAGTGCTCGGCGCGTTGCAGCGCTACGCCAACCCGGGGGACGTATCGATCTTCCTCACCCACTTGCACGCCGACCACTGCCTAGACCTTCCGGGTCTGCTGGTCTGGCGGCGCTATCACCCGACGCCGCCGGTCGGCAGGGCGATCGTGCGCGGCCCGTCGGATACCTCGCTGCGCATCGGCAACGCCTCGGCCGAGGTCGGCGGCGAATGCGACGACTGGTCTGACGTGATCGACATGCGTCCGTGGAACGAGGGTGAGGCGGTCGAGTTCGGCCCCGGCCACACCGTCACCGCGCGCCGGATGTTCCACCCGCCGGAGTCCTACGGCCTCCGTATCGTCACCGCCGCCGGGCGCACCTTCGTCTACACCGGCGACACCGCCATGTGTGATCAGGTGCAGGAGCTCGCGCAGGGCGCCGATGTTCTGATGGCGGAAGCCTCCTGGACCCACGATCCCGCCAATCGTCCTCCTGGCATTCATCTTTCGGGCACCGAGGCGGGCCGGATCGCGGCCGAGGCGGGCGTCAAGGAGCTGCTGCTCACCCACATCCCGCCGTGGACCTCGCGCGAAGACGTCATCGCCGAAGCCAAGGCGGAGTTCACCGGACCCGTGCACGCGGTGGCGCCGGGGGAGACCTTCGACCTCTGACCCATCTGCGTGACCACTGAGTGGGACGCGCTCGAGCCCCCGCCGTCCCCTGGTCGCCCTGTCCCACTACGCTGACCCTCGTGTCGAGACGAGCCGATGGACGGGCGGACGATGAGCTCCGCGAGGTACGGATCACCCGTGGATTCACCACGCATCCAGCCGGTTCGGTGCTGGTGGAGTTCGGTCAGACGCGGGTGATGTGCACCGCGAGCGTCACCGAGGGCGTGCCGGCGTGGCGGCGCGATACCGGGCTCGGCTGGCTCACCGCCGAATACGCCATGCTGCCCGCGGCGACCCACACTCGCAGCGGCCGGGAATCGGTGAAGGGCAAGATCGGCGGCCGCACCCAGGAGATCAGCCGCCTGATCGGGCGTTCGCTGCGCGCCTGCATCGACCTGGCCGCCATCGGCGAGAACACCATCGCCATCGACTGCGATGTGCTGCAAGCCGACGGCGGTACCCGCACCGCAGCGATCACCGGCGCGTACGTCGCGCTCGCCGACGCGGTCACCTATCTCGCGGCCGCGGGCAAGCTGGCCGACCCGCAGCCGATCTCCTGCGCCATCGCCGCGGTGAGCGTCGGCGTGGTGGACGGCCGGGTGCGCCTTGACCTGCCCTACGAGGAGGATTCGCGCGCCGAGGTGGACATGAACGTCGTCGCCACCGATACCGGCACCCTCGTCGAGGTGCAGGGCACCGGTGAGGGCGCCACCTTCCCGCGCTCCACCCTGGACAAACTGCTCGATTCCGCGCTCGCCGGCTGCGAGCAGCTGTTCGCCGTCCAGAAAGAAGCGCTGGCGCTGCCGTACCCGGGTGTGCTGCCCGAGCCGGCCGAACCGAAGAAGAAGTGATGGCTCGCCGGGTACTCGTCGCCAGCCGCAATGCCAAGAAACTGAACGAGCTGCGCCGCATCCTCGACGACGCCGGGGTGGCGGGGCTCGAGATCGTCGGCCTCGATGACGTCCCCGCCTACGACGAAGCGCCCGAAACCGGCGCGACGTTCGAGGAGAACGCCCTCGCCAAGGCCCGCGACGGCGCCGCGGCCACCGGCCTGCCCTGCGTCGCCGACGATTCCGGCCTCGAAGTCGACGCCCTCAACGGCATGCCCGGCGTGCTGTCGGCGCGCTGGTCGGGCCGTCACGGCGACGACGCCGCCAACAACGCGTTGCTGCTCGCCCAGCTCGGCGACGTCCCCGATGAGCGCCGCGGCGCCCGCTTCGTCTCCACCTGCGCACTCGTGGTGCCCGGCGGCGAGGAGATCGTGGTGCGCGGCGAATGGCCCGGCTCGATCGGCCGCGAGCCGGCGGGCGACGGCGGCTTCGGCTACGACCCGCTGTTCATCCCCGACGGCGGGACGACCACCGCCGCCCAGCTGACGCCCGCCGAGAAGGACGCCGTCTCGCATCGCGGTCGCGCGTTGCAGCAGCTGCTGCCCGCCCTCACCGCGCTGGCCGGCTGAACGTTCGCGCGGTACCGGCTCGGTTCGGTGCGTCGGTCGTTCCGCGCGGTCCGGTTGTTGCTCGCGCTGCTGGTTGTTGTTCGGGCTGCTGGTCGTCGCCGCGCGCGGTCGGCCGCTGCTGCCCGCCTCACCGCCGTGGCCGGCTGAACGTTCGCGCGGTACCGGCTCGGTTCGGTGCGTCGGTCGTTCCGGCGCGGTCCGGTTGTTGCTCGCGCTGCTGGTTGTTGTTCGGGCTGCTGGTCGTCGCCGCGCGCGGTCGGCCGCTGCTGCCCGCCTCACCGCCGTGGCCGGCTGAACGTTCGCGCGGTACCGGCTCGGTTCGGTGCGTCGGTCGTTCCGGCGCGGTCCGGTTGTTGCTCGCGCTGCTGGTTGTTGTTCGGGCTGCTGGTCGTCGCCGCGCGCGGTCGGCCGCTGCTGCCCGCCTCACCGCCGTGGCCGGCTGAACGTTCGCGCGGTACCGGCTCGGTTCGGTGCGTCGGTCGCTGCTCGCCCTCCCGGCCGTTGCTGCCCGCGGTGACCGTCGTGGTCGCCCGAGCTCTGCGCTGTGGCCGCGCGTGAGAGCGCCCACCTGCTCCTACGGTCGCTGTAGTAGACGGGTACCGTGGTAAGCGTGTCCGCTCCTTCCGACCGTTCGGCGCAGCATCGCCCCCGGCATAATCGGCCCGCGCTGATCGCGCTGGTGGTCGTGGCCGCGCTGGCGTGCCTGGCGCTGGGGTGGTGGCAGTGGGAGCGGTTCGAGTCGTCCAGCGGCACCGGCCAGAACCTCGGGTATGCGCTGCAGTGGCCGCTGTTCGCGGCGTTCGCGGTATTCGCGTACTTCCGGTTCGTCCGCTTGGAGAGCGAAGCCGAAGAGGAGCAGACCGCGGCCGCGAAAGCCGCGCCGAAACCGGCGAAGGTGAAGAAGGCCGCGCCGCGTGAGATCCCGGCCGGCATCCTGCCCGAGCGGCCGAAGGCCAGGGCCGATCAGCCGAAGGCCGGGCCCGAGCGGGGCAGCGATTCCGCGCTGGCCGAATACAACAAGTACCTGGCGCAATTGCACGCCGACGAGATCGGTGAACGGGTCCGCGCCGCGGGCCTCGACACCAGCGACACCGAGAGGAGCGCCGGTTGAGCGCCAGCGACAACTCCACCGACACCACGCTGACCGACGGCGCCACCCCCGCCACCCCTGCCAAGGCCCCCGCGAACACCGGCAAGATCAAGAGCGCCCTGTTGCGCTACCGCGTGCTGGCCTGGACCACCGGTCTGTGGCTGCTGCTGCTCACCGCCGAGATGATCGCCCAGTACGGGTTCGACGTCGACACCCCGCGCTGGATCGCCGTCGTGCATGGCTGGGTGTACTTCATCTACCTGATCTTCACCGCCGACCTCGCGGTCAAGGTGCGCTGGCCCGCCGGCCGCACCGTCGGCACCCTGCTCGCCGGCACCATCCCGCTGCTGTCGTTCTTCGTCGAGCACCGCAACGCCCAGCAGGTCAAGCGCGATTTCGGCGTCTGACGCCTTTCTGCAAGATTCATCCCCGCTCGCGGCCTACGGTCGAAGTATCGAGCGAGAGGAGTTGAGGGCGATGACCGGCTTCACCGCCACCGTCGAGATCGACATCGATGCCTCGCCGCAGCAGGTGTGGGCGACGTTGACCGACCCGGAGCAGATCCGCGATTTCATGTTCGGCGCCGAGGTGCGCACCGACTGGCAGGTCGGCAGCCCGATCGTCTGGCAGGGCGAATACCAGAACCGCGCCTATACCGACAAGGGCGAGATCCTGGCCGCCGAACCCGGCCGCTTACTGAAGCTGACCCACTACAGCCCACTATCCGGCCAGCCGGACACCCCGGCGAACTACCACACCCTCACCTACGAACTGACCGGCGACGACACCACCCACCTGACTCTCACCCAGGACAACAACGCCGACGAGCAGGAAGCCGACCACTCCCGCAGCATGTGGGAGTCGCACATCAAACGCATCAAGCAGGCACTAGAACACACCAGTTAGCCCCCCGGGCAGCCAGCACATAGCTTGTCGACCGAATTGGGCCCCATACGTTATGTGACAGGGAGACTGCTTGTGTGATCACTCCGCGGCCACCGGGGTGGGCGCGGGGCGGTTATTCACAGGCGGGGGGTTGTCCACAGTGGTGGGGGAGGTGGTTGTTGTGGGGGATCGGGGGCGCCAGGATCGTAGCGGTGGGGACGTTGGAACCGATCTCTCGACGGGATGCCTTGGCGCAGGGGGTTGCCGACCGTGAGCTCTACGGACGTGCCTGGCAGCGGGTCTGTCGGGGTCAGTACGTGCCGGCCGGGCAGGCCACGGCTATGAGCGAGGTGGCGCGTCATCTGGTGCTGACGAGGGCGGTGACGCGCGAGCTGAGCGACGAGGCAGTGGTCAGCCATATCTCGGCGGCGGTCGTTCACGGCTTGCCGATCTGGTGCCTACCGCTGAACCGGGTCCACGTCACCCGCAACCGGCGGACCGGCGCCCGGACCGGCCCCAAGGTGAGGGTGCATACGGCCGCTCTCGACGCCGACGAAGTCGTAGAGGTCGAAGGACTGCGGGTGACGTCCGTCGAGCGGACGGTCGTCGACCTGGCACGGAAGCTCCCTCTCGCCCGTGCCGTCGTCCTGGGCGACGCCGCGCTTCGCGACCGTACTACCGCCGACCGCCTGGCCGTCCAGTTGGAGCGGGCGAAGGGCAGTCGCGGCTGTCCGGCCGCCCGCCGCGCGGTCGCGCAGTTCGACGGCCGGGCCGAGAGCCCGGGTGAGTCGCTGAGCCGACTCGTCATGCGGGAGGCACGACTGCCACCGCCGCAGCTGCAAGCGACCATCCTCGACGGCTGGGGAGAGTTCGTCGGTCGGGTCGATTTCCTGTTCCCGGAACGGGGCGTCATCGGTGAGTTCGACGGCCTGGTCAAGTACCGAGGCGGGTCGCCTGAGACGACGGTGATCAAGGAGAAGGTACGCGAGGACGCGCTGCGCGCTCTCGGCTGGCTGGTCGTGCGCTGGACCTGGTCCGAACTCGACCACCCCACCCGATGGCTGGCCGCCCTCAACCGCCCCAACCCCGTGCCCCGCTCCGGCTCCTGGGCGGCGGCGTCCAGCTGTCACACACCGTATCGGCCCGTCACATAACCTGTGAGGGCCGTGAGCGCGGACAGTCTGTGTGCCAGCGCTTTCAGAACTTGTAGTGGATGCCGGTTAGGCGTTCGGATTCTTCCCAGAGGCGGCGTTGGAGGTCGCGGTTTTTGGAGAGTTTGGTGGAGGGGGAGGGTTCGACCGGGCCCTGGGATTGGAAGAGGCGGGTGGGGCCCCAGTAGGTGTTGGGGTCGGCGTCGGGGTCGGTGGCGGCGAACAGGGTGGAGTGGGCCGCCTTGGCGGGCGCGTGGCCGATGAGCCGGATGAAGGGCTTGCTGATGCGGTCGAGCGGGGTCTCGGTACGGGCGAACAGGTCGGTGGCCGACACGCCGGGATGCACTGCGTAGGAGCGCTTGGTCGAGCCGGCCGCCTCCAGGCGGTGCTGGAGTTCGCGGGCGAACATCAGATTGGCCAGCTTGGACTGCGCGTAGGCGAGATTGCGCTGGTAGCGGCGGTTCTCGTAGTTCAGATCGTCGATCCAGAGCTTGGGGGTCTGCTTGTGCGCGATGCTGGCCAGCGACACCACCCGATCCCGGATGCGGTCGAGCACCAGGCCGGTGAGGGCGAAGTGACCCAGGTGGTTGACGCCGAACTGGGTTTCGAAACCGTCCTTGGTGCGCGAGAACGGCACGTTCATCAGGCCCGCGTTATTGACGAGCACATCGAATTCGCCGCAGTTGTCGGCGAATTCGCGCACCGACGACAGATCGGCCAGATCGAGCGGCGCGACCTTCACATCGCCGTCGATGCGGTCGGCGATCTCTTGTGCCTTCGCCGTATTACGGCAGGCCATGACCACCGTCGCGCCCTTGCTGGCCAGCACCTTCGTGGTCTCGACACCGAGGCCCCCATTGGCTCCGGTGACGACGAAAGTGCGCCCGGTCTGATCGGATATCTGCTCAGGTTTCCACGCCATGCACCGACCTTACTCCTGGGTAAGTTCCCTGTGAAGTGTGTCTCGGACGCTGATATCTCCCAGTGTGCCTCCTCGCCGGTATGGAGCATCGGAGGCCGGGGCGATATGGATCGCCACCCAGCGCGGCCGCCATGGCCGGTGCCGGATGCGCCGCCACGGCAGGGGCGTGGTGACGGCGGGCCCGGACTCCGATGCCGGAAGCGAGAAAACCAGTCCGCGATGGTGTTCCACCTGCGGTGATAGGCAGATCGCACCGATCTGCACGTTTTCCCTGTGCCGCGTCCAGGATCGGGCCACAATGGGTCCTCGGCAGGGGTGCCATTCGCAGGAGGGGATCACTATGCCCACATCGGGCAACACGGTGCCGCGACGTCAACTGGGCAGGCACCTGCGCGAAATGCGCCAGGCGGCAGGCCTGAGCATCGCCGAAGCCGCACGGCAGATCGGGCGCGGAGCCGGGACGGTGCAGCGGTTGGAGACCGGGCATCCCGGGAGAATCCACATCCCGGACATCGTGGGGTTGTGCGAGCTGTATGACGAGGTGGAGCAGCAGGAGGCGCTGCTGGGACTCGCCAAGGAGGCTGAAGGAGAGTCGAAGAACGGAGGATGGTGGCATGAGTACGGAGAGCTGATCCCGGAGGACTTTGAACTGTATGTGGGGTTGGAGGCCGCCGCGACGGCGTTGACCATCTTCCGTCCGGACATGATCAGCGGCCTATTCCAAACTGCTGGGTACGCAAGGGCTCTCGATGTGGCGTACTTCCCTGACGGCGGAGCAGACGAGCTGGATCGACGCATGAAAGTGCGGATGGGTCGACAGCGGATCATCACCAGGAAGCGCAACCCAGTGAGAGTGTCGCTGATCCTGGACGAGGCAGTGCTGAATCGAGTTGTGGGTGGGCGCAAGACGATGGCCAGTCAACTCCGGCACCTTGCGGACCTGCCACCAAACGTCGCTGTGCGGATACTTCCGTTTGCGGTTGGCGTACCGACAGGTATGGCGACTGGACCGTTTACCGTTCTCGACTTCAATCCGTCATCACGCGAACCGGCAACCGTGTACGTGGAGTCCTACACGGGCAACCTCTACTACGACCGGCCAGATTCGGTCGAGCGCTATCGAAAGGCGTTCAGGGCCATGCAAGATGTAGCGGTAGACACCGTTGGCAGCAAGCACCTGCTGCGGGCGAAAGCAAAGGAGTTCGAACGTGAGCGTTGACCTAAGTGATGCACGCTGGTTCAAATCGAGCCGCAGCGCAGGTGGGAACGACTGCGTCGAAGTCGCTCACCTCCGTCGTGGCCAGGTAGGTGTCCGCGATTCCAAGAATCCCACCGGTCCGGCCCTGGTCTTCACGCCTGCTGAGTGGGATGCTTTCCTGTCGCGTGCACGCCGCGGGCATTTCGAACGCGACTGACAGAGTGCGAGCGTGAAAGATGAACTAGGCGCGGCCAACTGGTTCAAATCCACGAAGAGCGCTGGGGGCCAAGACTGTGTCGAGGTTGCACACCTCGAACGTGGCAGGGTCGGGGTCCGCGATTCCAAGAATCCCACCGGTCCGGCCCTGGTATTCACGCCGTCTGAGTGGGATACCTTTCTGAACCGCACCCGGTCCGGGGGCCTCGACCATAGCTGAGCCGCCTACCGTGGTCGGCGGCAGCCCCCATCGAAACGGCCCGTCTCCCAGCCTGTTACGGCTGAGCGACGGGCCGTCTCATTGACGGATTTTGGTGCGCCCCCCGTCCTGATGGCGGGGGTGTCCGTCGTGATCCCGGCCTACGGGATCAGCCGCAGTGGCTCGGGCCGGGGGAGCGCCAGCCGGCCTGCCCTGTTGCGTCGGGCCGGCTCGCGAAACCGCCCCACCCGATGCATGTGCCGGGAGCATCCACCTTCACGGGACCGGCGTAGTACGCGAACCAGCCAGAATCCTTCTGCACCAAGTCGGGCTTCCCCCAGATCCCGAGTTCGACCCCGACGGGGGTTTTGGTGCCGACGTAGGCGGTTTTCCAGGTGACGGCGCAGTTGGTTCGGCCGTTGTAGAGCAGGTAGATGGTGGCCAGACTGCCCAGGTCGTGGGTGTCGATGACGCGGTAGCCGCTACCGCAGACCGAAGCCGGAGTCGCGGCGTTTGCAGGCGCGGCCATGCTCAGCGATCCGGTGAGGACCGCTGCGATGGCCAAGCCCAGCCGGGCTCCGTGCTTGATTACACGCATTGTTCAATTTCTTTCTGAAGAAGATCAACCGCCGAACATGGGCGGGCGATCGTTTGCCGATGGATCTTCCGGCGGTCCCAGGAGTAGTTCGCGCTCGTCGTCGACGAACGCGCTTTCTATGCGTTCGAGGGACCGGGAGTGCGGAATCAACCGCAGTGGCTCGGCGACGGCGAGTCCCAATGGATTCCGCCTCCTGATGTGATGTCGCCGGGCCGGAGTGCGCTACCGCCCCACGCGATGCATTTGCCGGGGGCATCCACCTTCACCGGGCCGGCGTAATACGCGTAGTGGTCGTAGTCCTGCCGGTGGCTGCTGGGCTGTCCCCAGATCGCGACCATGGCCCTCGTGGGGGTCTTGGTTCCGACATAGGCGTTCTTCCAGGTGACGACGCAATTGGTCCGGCCGTTGTAGAGCAGGTAGATGGTGGCGAGACTGCCCAGGTCGTGGGTGTCGATGACTCGGTAGCTTCCGCCTCCGCATACGGAGGCCGGCGTCGCGGCGTTCGCGGGAGCGGCCAGGCTGAGCGATCCAGTGAGAATTGCCGCTACGGCAAGGCCCAACCTGGCTCCATAGTGGAACACGCGCATCTTTGTAATTTTCCTTCCGAGAAACAATCCAGCGACCACGTAGCGGCGGTAATGGAATGCCGATACATGATCCGTCAAGATCCTGCACCGCGCCCGGGCGCAAAGATTCCCCATAGTGGGAAATCGCTGGATATCCGGGGCGTGGGCGGCTGCCGGGTTTGCCGTTGATCACGCGCGGTCGGGCGCCTGCCGTCGTAGCCTGAAGCTCTCAGATGCCGGACAGGAGGTTTCGCCGTGGCCGAGACGATGTCGACCGAGACGACGGTGTCGCAGGTGCTGGCCGAGCTGGCCGCGCTGGACGACCCGAAGATGCGGGCGGTGAACGAGAAGCACGGTGACGATCACGGCGTCAACCTCACCAAGCTGCGCGCACTTGCCAAACGGCTGAAGACCCAGCACGATCTCGCCCGCGAACTCTGGAACACCGGCGACACCGCGGCGCGACTGCTGTCTCTGCTGATCTGCCGCCCGAAGGCCTTCGACCGGGACGAGCTCGATGCCATGATGCGCCAGGCCACCGCACCCAAGGTCCAGGATTGGCTGATCAACTACGTGTTGAAGAAGAACCCGCACGCCGAAGAGCTGCGCCGCACCTGGTTCGCCGACCCAGACCCGCTGGTCGCGAGCGCGGGCTGGGCGCTCACCGCCGACCGCGTGGTCAAGAACCCCGAGGGCCTCGACCTCACCGAACTGCTCGACCTCATCGAAGCGCACATGAAAGCCGCCCCCGACCGCCTCCAATGGTCGATGAACACCTGTCTCGCCCACATCGGCATCACCAACCCCGACCACCGCCCCCGCGCACTCGCCATCGGCGAACGCCTCGAGGTTCTGAAGGACTACCCGACCTCCCCCGGCTGCACCTCGCCCTACGCGCCCATCTGGATCAACGAAATGGTCCGCCGCCAGCAGGACAAGTAACCGTGCGATTCACGGGATGACCCGCCCCGAACCGCCGGAGGTCGCCCGAGCCCCGAACCGCCGGAAGTCGCCCGAGCCCCACCGCTCGTACCCGGCGCAGTGCGCGGACGCCTCCGTGCCGACGCCAGCGAACGGAGTCGGCAGCCATTGGCGATGAGCTTGCCCGCGTGACACCGTCGAATTCGTCTGTGCGGCGCCGCGATAATCGCGGGCGTCCCACAACGTTGCTGGTGCCGCATGTCCTTGCGCGGGGGATGGGGACATGAGCCGGGCGATTGCGGCGTGTACCCGGTCATGCCCCCTCGTCGAGGGACTCACCACGCAGGGGCGGTGGCGCGGCGGGTGGTGTCGATGGTGTGCTGGAGGGCGCGGACGATCTCGTCGGGTGGGGCGGGGGCGAGGGTGAATTCGTCGTGGGGGTGGTGTTGCAGGAGGTAGCGGCCGTCGTTGGGCTGGTAGTCCATCCAGGTGAAGCCGCGGACGTCCGGGGTGGGGCGGCCATCGATCGCGCCGCCGGCGTAGACGCCGATCTCGCCGAGGCTCGAGCGCGGGCGGCGCACGATGCGGTTGATCTTCTCGGTGAGCGACAGACGGGTCGGGTGCTTGGCGTACTCGACGCGACTCACATCCGAGCCACGCGCCCGCAGCCCTTCGTACTTACCGCCCGCGCACTTGGGTAGATGCGCAACAACCTGGCCGGCGAGGGCAGGCGCGGGCAGCATCGACAGGATCACATCACGGCCGTAAGCCTGTGTAGCGCCGGGCAATTGGACCGCCATCGCGGCCTCCTGGCCGACGATGCCGGCGTGGATGCGCACGACCTGCCGGAAATCCTGGCCGAAGAAGCCGTGCACCTCCACCCGCACCTCCGGTTCGAGCAGCGTGGAAATCGCCCGGTGCAAGCGTTGATCGGCGATGGCGGCGAGCCGCTGCCCGGCCTCCCTGCGCATCCGCTGATAGTCGTCATAGGGGACCGGTTCGTCCGGGACGCGGCGCTCCGGCTCCCATTTGATCGGATACGGCAACCGGTCACGGCCGAACGCGTTCACCGCCAGGGTGAACATCAAACCGTCCATCCGCCAACGTGATTCGCTCATCCGCCGATCACTCCACCCGGTGGCAACGCAGGCGGTTGACTGCCGAGCAGTTCATCGCCGTGGTCGTAGATCAAATAGTCGGGTGTCTTGTGTTCGTCGTCGTCCTCGCCCTTGCCGCCGCCGCGTCCGGCAGGCATGCCCATGCCCGGCATCCCCATCCGGCCATTGCGCCCCGAGCCCGCACCCGCGCCGGTCGACGCCGCCGCCTTACCCTGCGTATTCGCCCCGCCACCGGGCACACTGCGACCCATCCCCGGTGTCGACGGCACACCGCTGCCACCAGGACCGCCGCCCGACCCCATCCCACCGGTGCCGACGCCGCCGGGCAGCCCGGACGTACCGCGCGGAAGATCCGAGTTCGGGAGCTGGGTGCTCGCCGGAGTGGTCGACGCAGGCGTGGTGGAGGCGGGAGTGGTCGACTGCGGAGTCGTATTGTCCGTGGTGTCGTCGGACGGGTTCGACTCTTCGCCGTTGCCGTTGTTCTCGCCACCCCCGTTCTCGATCTCCTCGCCCGGGTTCTTCCCGCCCCCACCCGGCGGCCAGCCGGAGGTGCCGGGCGGGTTGACCGGAGGTTTCCAGCCTTCGTCCTTGTCATCGACGGGGTTCTTGGGCTGGGGGAGGACCGGTGTATGGCCGTCGACGTCCTCGGCGCCCGGCCGGTAGTACGTGGTCATCACGAACCGGGCGTTTTCTTGCGCCTCGGTCGCCCGGTACTCGGGGCCTTTGATGACGCTCTGGAACGGAATCGCGTTGATGATCTTGTCGCCGACCGTGGTGTTGTCGGGTTTGCCGACGGAGTTCTTCGCCTGCGCGAGGTGGCCTTCCATCAGGTCCAGGCCGTGGGCAACCATCTGAAAGCAGGCTGCGATCGTGGTGAACGAGGTTGCGAATGCGCGAGTGCCTTCGATTGCGGCGGTACCAGATTGGCCATTCCAGTAGTTGGTGATGTCTTCTTCGACGCCTTTGGAGAACACCTCGATTGCGTCTCGGGCGTCCTTTGTGAGGTTGCGCCAACCATCGGCCTTCGTGTTGATCGCAGCGGGGTCGACGTCTTTTACCGCGTCGTAGATCTCCTGATGCGACATCGTTTCGAAGGGGTCTTGCACGGTGATGACGCGACCGGCGAACTGATCACTACCGTATTCGCCGAGCAGGCCCTGCCACTCGGTGCCGACGATCGCGCGGTCGGCATCCCACTTGGCCTTCTCGTCATTCACGCGCTGCTGATCATCGCGCTTGTTCTGGTCTGCCTCGCCGAAACCGAGGAACTGAACAGTCGACACGACTGGGTTGTCGATGAAGTTGCCGACGTTGCTGACCCAGTCGGTGAAGCCGAGTCCCATAGCTACTGCACCCCCGTTTGTCCCAGCACGCCAGCGGTGGACTGGTCTGTTTCCTCGATCCGGCGAATGGCGAGAGCGTAGGTCTCACTCATCAGCGTGACGATGTCGATGCTCTCCTGGAGCCGTTTCAGAGCCGAATCTTCATCGGTGCTCGCCTTCGCTGCGAATTTCTTCCGCAGTGCTTCGGCTGAATTCAAGGTGCCAAAGCCCGACACGTGCTCGAGTTGCTTGGTGTCCGCGACCATCTTGCGCAGTTCCGTGAGCAAGGTATCTGCGCGGCCCTTCAGCGCATTCCCAATTTCCGGCTCCATGCGCAGTTCGCCGTTCTCGGCTTGGGTTTTCATCGTTTTCCAGTGGTTCAGCAATCCGGGCATCTCAGAGTTGCTGGGTGTCGTCACAGTTCCCCTCCCAACACTGCCTGCAGACGAGCCGACCTGATCTTTCTCACGAGAAGATTCACAGCCGTCATCATTTTGGCAGGTAAGGCTCGAGCTCGGTAGCGTGTCGAACTGCCACACTGCACGGCGGTGATTCCGGCATTGATTCTTCCTCGCCGTAAAGCCAGCTGACAGACACTTCTAGCGTCCCTTTCGCCCACGGAAGGTTCACCCAGCAGGTCGAACGTTCCTCGTCCGATTTCTCGCCGTACGTCAAGCCGGAGCGGGGGCCGATCTGAACTTCCTTCAGCCCAGACAGGTTGGTGTTTGCTCGGGCTTCTGCCTGCGTGTATGTCGATGACCCGACGTACACGAGGTAGGGACCCTCGGTCGAATCCCACCGGCAAATCCGGTAGGTCACATCTCCGGAAGGTGCATCTGTAACTGCATCCTTCGATGCGGGGTTCACCTTCGTCGCCGCCAAGGCCTCATCAGCCAAGTCGGTGCACGGATTCCACTGCACCGTCTGTTCCCGCGTCGTCTCACTCTGCCCCTGCGCCGCCGGCTCCCCATCCACCGACGTCGAGCACCCGGCGACCAGCCCGGCGGCGGCGATTGCGCCGAGCATCGCGCGGACCGCGACCCCTCTGTGTGCACTACTCGCGGTACGCATACCCCTCCTGCTTTCGGTGCGAAAAGACCGACACTGAATAGGACGCACCTTACCGCGATCCGGTTCCACTCGATCTATCGTCCAGGATCGGTCCGGCAACCATCCGCGCTCGCTCACGGGCCGATCTCGCCACGGCGGGCGCTGAGCGTGCTCGCGATGGCTCGCGTTCGGGCACTCGCCGATCCGTCCTCGGCCTTGCAGTCCTTGCCACTACCGCGGCCGCGGTCGGACTCCTGTCCGCGACTGCCGCCCCCGCCGATGCCGCCACCGGCACCTTCATCTGGAGGGTGAACAGCCAAACCACCGAGCTGAAAGATCCGAAGGATGGCAGCTGCCATCGCATGCCAGGCGGCGCCTCGACGCAGGTCGTCGAATTCACCAACAAAACCAATAGGAGAGCCAGCGTCTTCCAGGGCACGACATCCTGTGACAGCCGGGGCCCGGGAACCGTTCACCGAGTCGACCCGGGCGGTACGGGCTACTTCACGGCCCGCAGCGATATGTCCGTGCGCATCTGGACCAGCTGAGCGCACCCTTCCTCGAATTGCACCGAGGTGAGCCCGCCCGTCGAGCAGCTGTTCGACGGGCGGGCTTCTTCGCGGCAGCGGTTCACTGCGATACGCGTGGCCCGAGTGTGGGAAGGCCGGAACTACGCGTCCGGACCGAAGTCGGCGAGGCGCTGGGCGGTGAGTTCGGCGTGGGTGATGCGGCGCAGGGCGGCGAGGATGGGTTCGTAGAGGACGGTGCCGAGTACGGAGTATTCGATGGCGGCGGCGGGGGAGTCCAGCGGCATGCGGTCGATTTCGAAGGCGGCGATGGCGGTGATGTGGGGGGCGTAGGCGCGCAGGCGGTCCTCGGTCATGGGCAGGCCTGCGGCTTCGGCGT
This sequence comes from Nocardia sp. JCM 38205, assembly GCF_058222935.1. NCBI lineage: Bacteria > Bacillati > Actinomycetota > Actinomycetes > Mycobacteriales > Nocardiaceae > Nocardia > Nocardia sp. JCM 38205. The sequence continues at coordinate 47,134 of NZ_JBYHFL010000007.1, forward strand.
CGGCGAGGGCTTGTTCGAGTTGGGCGGCGGCGGGGAGGTCGGCGGGTAGCTGACGGCCGAGGATGGCGAATGCGGCTCGGGCGCGCGGCAATTCGGTGTCGGTACCCGCTTCGGGTGATGGCGGGAGTGCGGCGGTGGCGGCGCCGAGGGCGGTGAGCAGGGTTTCCTCCGGGGCATCGATCAGGCCGACGATCGTCTTGATCTTCGCCAGCGCTAAGCCGTGCCCGGACAGTGCCTTCACCAATGCGATCCGTTTGACGTGCGGTTCTCCGTACTCGGCACGGGTGGCGCTGGTGGCGCGGCCCGGCATGAGCACACCCTCGCGCAGGTAGTACTTGATCGTCGGCACCGGCACTCCGGTGCGGGCCGCAAGCTCCGACATCAGCATCGCGTCTGTCCTCCTCCGAGTCACCCTTGACATTGGATAGTGTAACTATCCATTATTGGGTAGCTACACTATCCAATCGGATCTACGACGCCAGGAAGCAGTCATGGATACCTCGCTGATCTCGCCGTTCATGAGCATCGTGCTCGGGGCGACCATCCTCTCGGTGGTCACCATCGCCTTCGGCGGCACGTTCCTACTGCGCGTCTTCACCGGCGCCCACCCCACCAACGATCTGCAGAAATCCTTCTTCCGTGCCGGCCACGCGCATGCCGGGGTGCTGGTCGTGCTCGGCCTGCTGCTCGCCGTCCTCGGCAACGCGACGGGTGCGAGCCGCGGCTGGGCCGATGGCGGCGCGATCGCCGTGCTGGTCGCCGCGATCCTGATGCCGCTCGGCTTCTTCCTCTCGGTGCTCGGCCGCGAACCGCAGCGGCCGAACCGGATGATCGTCAGCGTCTGGCTGGGTGCGACGCTGCTGATGGCCGGGCTGCTGGTGTCGGGAATCGCGACGCTCGTCGCCGGGATCGACCGGTTCTGAGGGGTCCGGCGCGGCCTGCTCGGCCGGCGATCGGCGACCGGTAACAAAACAGGCCGGTCAGTCTTAATACGTTGTCAGTCCATATTTTTCGTTCGTCTCGCGTACTGTCGTCTGGGCCAGTGCATTCGAAGCAGGCCGCTCGTACCAGTTCGTCATGATTCGGAAATCGAGGCAAGCGAATGAACCACAAGCTATGGCTGCTCGGGCGATCGGTCGCGGTGGGCGGACATATCTTGGGGGAGAAGGTGGTCCGGCCGAAGGCGCGAACCATCGACGACGTTCCGGTATCCGGGGAAACGATCACACCGGCCTGGCTGACGGCGGTGCTGTGCCGTGACGTCCCCGGCGCCGAGGTCATCTCCTGTGCGACCTACAACGGCAGCCGGGGCACCTCGACCCGAGTCGCGATCGCGGTCGAATACAACGAAGCGGGCGAGCAGGCCGGGCTGCCGACGGCACTGTTCGCCAAGACGACCACGGCTTTCAGCCAGCGCATTCTGCTCGGCGGCGGCAAGATGATCACCGGCGAGACCCGCTTCTTCCGCGACTTCCGGCCCGAGGTCGAGATGGAGGCGCCGGTCGGATATTGGGGCGCCGCCGACGAATCGTCGTGGCGTTCCATCGCGCTGATGGAAGACATCGCCACCACTCGCGGTGCCGTGTTCGTGGAACCGACCACCTCGGTGAGCAAGACCCAGATGGAAGATCTGGTGCGCAATCTCGCGCGCCTGCACGGCACGTTCTGGGAGCATCCGTCGATCGCGGTCCTCAACAACCCGAGCTATATGCTCCAGGCCTATCTCGCCGCGATCGATATGAAGAAGCGCTGCGCGATCGGGCTGGAACGGGCCGGGGAAGTGATCCCCGAATCCCTGCGCGGCCAGAGCGAACGGCTGTGGGCGGGCGTCGAGCGGGCGATCGAGCTGGCCACCGACGAGCTTCCCCCGACGCTGCTGCACGGTGATCCGCATATCGGGCAGACCTACGTCACCGGCGACGGGCGAATGGGATTCGTGGACTGGCAGGTCGTGATGCGCGGCGGCTGGGCACACGATTTCGCCTACACCGTGAACTCGGGCTGCGAGCCCGAGGACCGGCGGACATGGGATCGCGATCTGCTGGCGGCCTATCTGGATGAACTCGCCCGGGTCCGTGGATCGGCGCCCTCGTTCGACGAGGCGTGGCTCGCCTATCGGCAGCAGTCCATGTTCGCTTACGCGGCATGGGCTTTCACCATCGGCCGCGCCGCCTACCAGCCCAAGATGCAGTCCGTCGAAACCTGCTTGACCCTGCTCGAACGCATCACCACCGCATTGGACGATCACGACTCATTGGATGCCCTCGGCGTCTGACCGAATCCGAACAGTCTGGAGTTCCCGCGTGACTACCTCCACCCCTTGGGCGCAGGTCACCTCGTGCCCGGTGGCCCACGGATCGCCGACGCTCACCCTCGGCCCCCGCGTGCCGCTGCACTCGGCCGAGTTCGCCGCCGACCCGCATCGGCACTACCGCGAAATGCGCGGCCGCTACGGATCTTTGGCGCCGGTCGAACTGGCGCCCGAGGTTCCCGCCACCTTGGTGATCGGATACAGCACCGCGGTGCGCATCCTCAACGATCCCGAGCATTTTCCCGCCGATCCGCGGGCGTGGCAGAAGAACGTCCCGGCCGACTGCCCGATTCTTCCGCTGCTGGAATGGCGGCCGATGGCCAGCCGCAGTTCGGGGGCCGATTTCGTGCGCTATCGCCAGGCCATCACCGCCGGCATCGACAATGTCGATCTGTATGCGCTCAACGGCGTCGTGGAGAACATCGCTGTTCCGCTGATCAACACGTTCTGCGCCGACGGGCAGGCGGATCTGATCCGCCAATATGTGTTCCCGCTGGTCTTCGAAGTGGTGAACTTCCTGCTCGGCTGCCCAGCCGAGATCGGCCAGCAGGTCGCGGCGGGCACGGCGGCGTTGCTCGAAGGAGTCGACGCCGAGAAGGGCAATCAGCTGCTCGGTGAGGCGCTGATGAAGTTGGTGACCTACAAACGCGTCGAGCCCGGCAACGACATCACCTCCGCGCTGCTGCAACACGAATCCGCGCTCGACGACGTGGAGGTGTCGCACCACGTCTCGCAGGTCTACGGCACCGGAATCGAATTCCAGCTCAACCTGATCGCCAACACCCTGCTGCTGGTGCTCAGTGATGAACGCTTCGGCGGCAGCGTGCTCGGCGGCAACCTGTCCTCGCGCGACGCCTTGGACGAAGTGCTGTTCAACGATCCGCCGCTGGCGAACCTGCTGATCACCTACCCGCGTCAGCCGATCCTGATCGACGACGTCTGGCTACCCGCCCACCAGCCCGTCGTGATCAGCATGGCCGCCTGCAACAACGACCCCGCCGTGCGCAACGGCGAACTCCTCGGCAACCGCGCCCACCTGGCCTGGGGCGTCGGCCCGCACGCCTGCCCCGCTCAGTCCCTGGCGTACCTGATCGCCCAGGACGCCATCGACCAACTCCTCGACGCCCTCCCCGACCTGCGCCTCGACCTCCCCGACGACACCCCCACCTGGCGCCCCGGACCGTTCCACCGAGCCCTGGCGGAACTCCCGGTCACCTTCCCGCCCGCCGCTCCGCTCACGATCTAGTGGTCGGTGGCGAGGAATTCCAGTCGGTTGCCCACGCCGTCGATCGTGTGGAACCTGCGGCGGCCGGGGATCTCGGCGGGGTCGGGCCAGTTCACGGGGTGGCCCGCGGCGGTCACTGCGGCTGCGGTGGCGTCGATGTCGACGATGAAGGCGGGGTGGGCCTTCGTAGCGGGCCGGAAGTCCTGTTCGACGCCGACGTGCAGCTCACCGTCCGGGCCCGTCACTCCGGGTACTCGGAACCAGCATCCGCCGCGGGCCGCGAGTAGCGGTGGCTTGGGTAGTAGGTCGGCGGGAAATGTTCTTGGGCAGTGGAACTCGGGTGGTCGTAGCGAGGCGCCAGCTGGCATTGGATCCGCGCGGTTGCCCTTGCATGTCACAGTGCGCGCACGACCAGGGCAGCGCCCATGGTGAGCATGGTGATGGCGACGAGGGTGTCGAGGAAACGCCAGGCGGTGGGGCGGGACAGGATGGGGGCGAGGAGGCGGGCGCCGTAGCCGAGGGTGATGAACCAGGTGAAGCTGGCGAGCATGGCGCCGAGGCCGAAAATCCAGCGCAGCGAACCGCGTTGGGTGGCGACGGTGCCGAGCAGCAGCACGGTGTCGATGTAGGCGTGCGGGTTGAGCCAGGTCATGGCCAGGCAGGTGAGCACCACGTTGCGTAGGGTGCCCGCGGCGCCGGACGCGCTGGTCAGGGCCTGGCCGGCGGGCGGTCGCAGCGCGCGGCGGGCGGCCATGGCGCCGTAGCAGATCAGGAAGGCTCCGCCCGCCAGGCCGGCGATGGTGAGCGCGGCGGGCCAGGCGGTGATCACCGAGCCGAACCCGGCCACACCGAGGGCGATGAGCAGCGCATCGGAGATCGCGGCGATCGCCACGACAACCGGAACCGCGTGCCCGCGCGCACCCTGGCGCAGGACGAAGGCGTTCTGCGCGCCGATGGCCACGATCAGAGACAACCCCGCACCGAATCCGGCGAGCGCCGCCGGGAAGATTCCGCTGTTCACGTCACCCGACGCTAGGGAGATCCACGGAATCAGTACAGCTAAAGTTTCTTAACTATCATTAGCTGCTGTGATGACAGAGTTGCCGTTCGATCAGGTGCGCACGCTGCTGGCGGTGGTCGACGAGGGCACCTTCGACGCCGCCGCGGCCGCACTCCACGTCACGCCGTCAGCGGTGAGTCAGCGCATCAAGGCGCTCGAACAACGCACCGGCCGGGTGCTGCTCACCCGCACCAAGCCCGCGCAACCGACCGAATCCGGGCAGGTGATCGTCAAATTCGCGCGCCAGATCGCCGCACTGCAACGCGACACGCAGCGCGAGCTGGGCATCGGTGACGAATCCGATCCGGCGCGACTGTCCATCGCGGTGAACGGTGATTCACTGGCCACCTGGTTCCTGCCCGCCCTGACCCGCGTCCCACAGGACCCGCCGATCTGCTTCGAGCTGCACCGCGAGGACGAATCGCATTCCGCGACCCTGCTGCGTGAGGGGCAGGTGATGGCGGCGGTGACGTCGTCGGCCGAGCCGGTGACCGGCTGTACCTCGCGGCTGCTCGGCCTGGCCAGGTATCTGCCGGTCGCGAACCCGGATTTCGTCGCCCGGCATTTCGGTTCGGGAACGCTGCGGCGTCGCCTGCCCGAGGCGCCCGTCATCGTCTACGACCGGCGCGACGAACTGCAGGACCGCTATGTCCGCACCATCACCGCCGGTCAGGCAGCGGCCGGCGACCTGCGCCACTACATACCCACCTCGCAGGGCTTCTGCGAAGCCATCGTCGCGGGCCTCGGCTGGGGCCTGGTCCCCGAACAGCAAGCCGTGCCGCTGCTGCGATCGGGTGCGCTGGTCGCGCTCGGCCGCCGCAAGTGGGTGGATGTGCCGCTGTACTGGCAGCAGTGGAAGCTCGACGTGCCCGCGCTCGCGCTCGTCGCGGAAACCGTTGCCCGAGCGGCCGCGCAGGCTCTGCACCAGCGTCGCTGAGCTAGCCGGGCCGGCGGGCACCGCTTCGGTCGCAACGGTGGCCGAGGGTTCTCGCCAGCGCCCGTGATTACGGAAACCGCTCGGCGATAGCCGTGGCGATCGCGTCCGGTTCGTGTTCCTGAATGAAATGCCGTGCGTTCGGCAGCTCGACGACTTCGAGGTCGGTGAACATGGCCCGCATCCGCGGGATGCACGCCTTCGGGCGGAACACCATATCCTTCATTCCCCACACCAGCAGGGCCGGCTTATCGCCCAGCGTGGCGGGCACGTCGCGTTCGAGTTCGGCCAGCAGCGGGCGGGCCCGGCGGATCTCCCTCGGCGTCTCGGCGAGGGCCTGCCTGGCTCGAGCGGTGGGTTGCACCAGGCGGTAGTGGTCGGCCTCGGTGGCGCTGAGTGTGCGTCCCAGTTCGCCGAGCAGAACCCGTTCGATCAGGAAATTCCGTTCGAGGATTCGCTTGCGCATCGGGCGGCTGCTCATGATCGTGCTGAACGCCCGATTGGCCAGTGCGTCGATGGGCCAGAGCGCCGTATTGCCCAGCACGATCCCGCGCACGCGATCCGCGCGGGTGGTGACCGCGCCGAGCCCGATCGGCCCGCCCCAGTCCTGCCCCATCACAACGAGATCGTCGAGCCGCAGATGATCGATCAACTCGCCGAGAACGGCGGTGTGCTCGGCGATGGTGTAGCCGAAACCCTCGGGGCGCTCGGACAATCCGAAGCCCAGGTAATCAAGGGCGATACACCGGTACCGGTCGCGCAGGGCCTGCACGATGTGCCGGTAGAGGAAACTCCACGCCGGTGCGCCGTGACAGAACAGGATCGTCGGCCCTGCCCCCTCGTCGATGTAGTGCACCCGTCCGGCGGATGAGTCGAACCACCTGGATTCGAATGGGTACACATCCCTGTCAGGAACGAAATCGATGAACATGGTGCCCTCCCTCCGACGCCAGATTACTGGCAGCAACCGCCTCGTGCCCCCTCGGAAGCCGGAGCGGCCCCCGGGCGGCGCGAATGAGAAGTGCGGTGAAGCGCTATCCCAGCATCCCCGCCAGCACCTTCGCCCGGCCCGGCGTGCGTAGCTTCGTCAAGCCCTTGGCTTCGATCTGGCGCACGCGTTCACGCGAAACACCGAGCGCGGCACCGATTTCAGCGAGTGAGCGGGGTGCGTCGTGATCGAGGCCGTAACGGAGGGTGAGTACTTCGGCCTCGCGGTCGGACAGGGCGGCGAGCATGGCGCGCAGTTGGGTGCCGATGGTGGCGGCGGTGGCGAGTTCGTCGGGGCCGGGGGCCGTGTCGGGGATCAGACTGCCGTATTCGGTGGCGTCTTCGCCGATCGGCGTGTGCAGCGAGATCGGGTCACGCGCCAGCTGAAGCAGTTGCGTCACCTGGGTTTCCGTCATCGCCAGGTCGGCGGCGACCTCGGCGGCGGTGGCGTCGCGGCCGAGCCGCTGGGACAGGGTGCGCTGGGTGCGGATCACCCGATTGAGCACGTCCACCACGTGCACCGGGACGCGGATGGTGCGGCCCTGATCGGCCAGCGCGCGGCCGACGGCCTGGCGGATCCACCAGGTGGCGTAGGTGGACAGCTTCAATCCGCGCCGGTGATCGAACTTCTCGATCGCCCGGATCAGGCCGAAGGTGCCCTCCTGCACCAGATCCAGTAGCGACATGCCGGTGTTGGTCGGGTAGCGCTTGGCGATGGAGACGACCAGGCGCAGGTTCGCCTGGATCATGTGTTCCTTCGCGCGCGCTCCGTCGGCGACCGTGCGGCGCAGGGCCCGCAGCTCGGCGGGCGGGAGCTCGCCGGATCGGTCGAGCCGCTGTTGGGCGCGGACACCGGCCTCGATTCGCTCGGCCAGCGCGACTTCCTCCGCCGCGCTCAGCAGTGGTGTGCGGCCGATGGCGCGCAGGTAATCGCGGATCGGGTCATCGCTGACGGAGCCGAGGGTGGGCGAGGCGGTACGGCGGGAGGGGAGGCATCGGGTGGTCAAAGGATTCCTCTCGGGAGTCGGGGAGTGCGGGGCGAATCCGCGGTGGTGGCCTGCGGTCAGCGACGAGGCGGCGTTGTGCGGAATCTCCTGCGGCGCTGTTCGGTGAATCGCATCTCATCCGGGATTTCGGTGGGGCTACCGGCGCAGTGCAGCGGGTGGGCCGTCGGTGGCCCCGCTGGTTGCCCGGCCGCGACGATTCGGCGTGCGGACGGCAGCTAGGGATGGCGCCTGCATCGCGTGATGGGATGCAGGCGCCCTCGGTGTCAGCGCCGGAATTCGCAGTGGGCGGGGCATCGTCGGCACCGCTGGCCCGCCGCGAAGACTCGGCGTGCGCGCGCAGGCCTGGATGACACCTCCGCTGCGGAGGTACACAGGCGCCGCCGATTTCAGCGCCCCGGAATGCGCAGCGGCCGGTGTGGCGCGGACCGGAACTGCTGGCTGCGGGCGAGGCTGCGCTCGTCGCGAGCCTTCCGGCGCCGCCCGGCGACCGGGAAACCGGCTTCGGTGCGCCGGGCGAGCGGGGCGGCCGCGGGGGCCGGTGGCTGGGTGCCCGCGCTGAGCATCTGCTCGATCGCGGCATCGAACGCGGACTGCGGGGTGGACTTCTCGGCCAAGGTGACTGCTCCGTTTCGGTGGGTGCTGGCGGGGCGGGTGGTGCTGTCGGGGCCGTGAGTCATGCGCGTTCTCCTTCGACTGTTTCGCGCCGCCGTGGCAACGCGAAGACAAACTTAGAGTGGACCTAAAAATATGTCAAGCATAAATTTATGACGAGTTCAGGTAGTCTGGTCCGCATGACCACCGAGACCGCCGAAACGCAGGGCCTTCGCGCCAGGAAAAAGCTGCAGACCAGGGAAAACATCTCCCACCAGGCCACCATGCTGTTCCTCGAGCGCGGGTTCGACAAGGTGACGATCGCCGACGTCGCCGCGGCCGCGCAGGTCGCCAAGATGACGGTGACCAACTACTTCCCCCGCAAGGAAGATCTCGCGCTGGACTTGGGCGAGGTGTTCGTCGATCAGCTCGCCCGTACCGTCCGTGAGCGCGAACCGGGTGAATCCGCGCTGGCGGCATTGCGCCGCGCTTACCTCACCGCTGCCGCCGAACAGGACCCCGTCGTCGGCTTCTCCGGCCCCGCATTCGCCGCGATGATCACGGCAAGCCCGGCCCTGGTCGCCCGGTTACGCGAGTTCCACGACGACCGCGAAGCCGCCCTGGCCCGCATCCTCGCCGAGGAAACCGGCGCCGCCCCCGACGACATCACCCCGCGCGTCGCCGCCGCCCAACTCGGTGGCGTGCACCGAGTGCTGTTCGACGAAACCATGCGCCGCACCCTCGCCGGCCGATCCAACGACGAGATCGCCGCCGCCCTCACCGGTTACATCGCGACGGCCTTCGACGCACTCGAGCCATCCCTGGGGACCTACGCGGTGCGCTGATCGGCGACATCGCCGGCGCGGTGTAGCCGATCGCCCGCGCTGCCGACGCCCGGCCGGCCGACTTCATCTCGGGATTCGCTGCCGTGTCGCTGCCTTCCTGGGGATGGGGACGCGGCCCATACTGGGCCGATGAGCGATGCGGTGGCAGTCGCTGAACGGGCACCTGAGCCGATGAGCCGGGCGAAGACCAATGTGGTGTTCGGGACCATCGTGCTGGGGATGCTGATGGCCGCGCTGGATCAGACGATCGTGTCCACCGCGCTGCCGACGATCGTGGCCGATCTGGGTGGGGCCGGGCATATGGCGTGGGTGGTCACCTCGTACCTGCTGGCCGAGGCGGTGGCGACGGCGCTGGCGGGCTAGCTCGGTGACCTGTTCGGGCGCAAACTGATCTTCCAGCTCAGTGCGCTGATCTTCATCGTCGGTTCGATGGTCGCGGGCCTGGCCAACGGGATGCTGCTGTTGATCGTCGCGCGTGCGATCCAGGGGGTCGGCGCGGGCGGGCTGATGGTCACCTCCATGGCGTTGATCGCCGACATCATTCCGCTGCGCGAACGCGGCAAGTATCAGGGCGCGCTCGGGGCGGTCTTCGGCGTCACCACCGTCATCGGGCCGACGCTGGGCGGGCTGTTCACCGACCATGCGAGCTGGCGCTGGTGCTTCTACGTCAATGTCCCGTTGGCGATCCTGATGATCGCATTGGCCGCGCGCACCATCCCGCACGTCAAGGCCATGGCCAAGCCGATCATCGACTACGCGGGCATCGGCCTGGTGGCGCTCGGTGTGTCGAGCCTGATTCTCGGCCTGGAATGGGGCGGAACCGAATACGCGTGGGGTTCGGTGCAGATCATCGGGCTGTTCGTGACGGCGGTCGTGCTGTTGTCGGCGTTCGTCTGGGTGGAGTTGCGCGCGCGGGAACCGATGCTGCCGATGGGGCTGTTCCGCAGCCAGGTGTACACGGTGTGCTCGATCCTGAGCTTCATCGTCGGGTTCGCGATGCTCGGCTCGATGACGTATCTGCCGGCCTACCTGCAATACGTCGACGGTGTCTCGGCCACCGCTTCGGGGGTGCGCACCCTGCCACTGGTGTTCGGCCTGTTCGTCACCTCGATCCTGTCCGGCCAGGTGGTCGGCAAGACCGGACGCTACCGCTGGTTCCCTATCGCGGGCACCGGCGTGATGGCGGTCGGGCTGTTGCTGATGTCGACGATGGGCCGCGACACCAGCGTCTGGCTGGAATCGCTGTACATGCTGATCCTCGGTCTCGGCATCGGTCTGGCCATGCAGGTGCTGACGATCGTCGTGCAGAACACCGTCCCGTACGCACAATTGGGCACCGCCACCTCGGGCGTCACCTTCTTCCGGACGCTCGGCAGCGCGTTCGGCACCGCCGTCTTCGGCACCCTCTACACCAACAAGCTCGATCCCGAACTCGCCGGCGCGCTGACCGAGGTGCGGGTGGTTCCGCCCGAAGTGGCGGCGAATCCGGAGGCGCTGCGGGCGCTGCCGCCGGAGCAGGCCGATCCGATCATCGATGCCTACGCCGCGGCGATCGACCACGTGTTCCTCTGGGTGGTTCCGGTCGCGCTGGCCGGTTTCGCGGTCGCCTGGTTCCTGAGGGAAGTGCCTTTGCGTGACAGTGCCCGCGCGGATGCGCGCGACGTGGGTGAGGGTTTCTCGGTGCCGGACTCGGCCGATCGGGTGGTGCTGCTGGAACGCGCGATCGCCACCACCCTGCGATCCGCGCGCGCCGAAGGCCCGATCGGCCCGGTGGTTCTCGCCGACGCCGGCACCGACCTCACCCGAGGTCAGGCCTGGGCGCTCGGACAGGTATATCTGCACAACCGGATTCGCGGGGAGGCCACCCTCGACGCGATCGCGCGCGTGCACCGGCTGCCCGACGAGGTGATCGCTCCCGTCTTCGGCGAAGTGCGCGCCGCCGGATACCTCGCCCTGGACGGCCCACTGCTCACCCTCACCCCGGCCGGGCAGGCGCAGGTCGACCGGATCAGGGCGGCCTGGCGGCGCTGGCTGGATGTGCGGCTCGACGACTGGGACCGCACCGATCCCACCGATCGGATGCTGCTCGACCAGGCACTGGAGAGCATTGCCATCAAACTGCTCGACCAGGACGTGCACGAACTCGTCCCCGCACACTGACCGCCACCGCGACGGGGCACCCCGGATGGGTCGAGGCTCGGATCCTCCTGCGTCTCCAGCCCCGAAAAGCGGACACACCTCTTGCGGCGCTAATACTCGCGCACGTATATTCGTAGACGAGTAAGGAGGTGTGCATGGCGACCAAACGCAAGGTCGGCAATCTGCTGGCGTTGGCGGTGCTCTCGGTGATCATCGAACGGCCCATGCACCGCTACGAGATCGCGTCCACGCTGCGCGATCGCGGCAAAGACCGCGATATGGACATCAAATGGGGATCGCTGTACACCGTCGTGCAGAACATGGCGAAGGCCGGATTCCTCGAGGTCGTCGGCAGTGAACGGGAAGGTGCGCGGCCCGAGCGCGTGATCTACCGGATCACCGACGCCGGCCGCGCCGAACTGATCGACTGGACCAGGGAGCTCATCGCCGAACCACAGCCCGAACAGCGGCAATACGTGGCCGGACTGTCGATTCTCGCGGCACTGCCGCCGGACGAGGTGATCGACCTGCTCGGACGCCGGGTCGACGCCCTGGACGAACAGATCACCACCGTGCGTGCGGAATTCGACGCGGCCGCGGGCTCCCTGCCGCGATTGTTCATGGTCGAGACCGAATACGGGCTGGCCATGCTCGAAGCCGAACGCGCGTGGACCGCCGCATTCCGCGACGAGCTGGTGTCCGGGAAGTTCCCCGGGCTGGAAGGCTGGCGCACCTGGCACAGCGAAGGCATGGATCTGGCCAAGGCCGGCGACCTCATGGAAGGGGGGAAGCCACACCCATAGCAAACACCGAGACCGAGTCCGGCGGAGGTGCGGCAACACCGCCGCCGAACTCGGGGAACCGTCTCGGACCGTGCCCGCATTCGCACACCCGGCCAGAGTTTGGCAACCACAGGATAACCGGGTGGGTGATTCGCGGTGCGGTTCGCCGTACACACACGACCCCACCAGGAGTTATTCATGTCCACAGTTCGTTCCGCGCTGGTCATCGGCGGCGGCATCGCAGGCCCGGTCGCCGCCACCGCGCTGCGCAAGGCGGGAATCGAGGCCCGCGTCTACGAGGCCTATTCCGGGCCGTCGATCACCATCGGCAGCGGGCTCGCGCTCGCACCCAATGGCCTTGCCGCCCTGGATGTGATCGGCGCCGGTGATCGCGTCCGGGCGATCGCGGTGCCGATCCCGAAGATGAACCTGTCCGTCGGCGGCAAGCGCATCGAGGTGCCGACGCTGCCCGATGTGGAGCCGATGCAGGTCGTCGACCGCGGCGAATTGCATCGCGTGCTGCACGATCACGCGATCGCGGCGGGTGTGCCGATCGAATACGACAAGCGGCTGACCGCCGTCGACGAGCATGCCGACGGCATCACCGCCCAGTTCACCGACGGCAGTACCGCGACCGCCGACGTTCTCATCGGCACCGACGGAATCCGCTCCACCGTGCGCGGATTGATCGATCCGGACGCGCCCGGCCCGGAATACACCGGCATGCTCGGATTCGGCGCGCTGACCGAATGCGAGATCGACACCCCACCCGAGACCATGGTCTTCGCGTTCGGCAAACGCGCGTACTACCTGTACTGGCCGGAGGGTGCGGGCACGATCGCGTGGGGCGCCAACCTGCCGCACAAGCAGTACCTGTCGCTCACCGATGCCCGCGCGATACCGGCCGAGCATTGGCTGACGCTCCTGCGCGAGACCTATGCCGAGGACACCCCCGGCGGCCAGTTGGCGCGTGCCACTACGGCCGACCAGTTGCAGATCACGGGCGCGCTGCACATCATGCCGCCGGTCCCGCGGTGGTATCGCGGGCGGATGGTGCTGGCCGGCGATTCGGTGCATGCGCCGTCCAACAGTTCGGGGCAGGGCGCGTCGCTGGCGGTGGAGAGTGCCGTCCAATTGGCGCGTTGCCTGCGCGATCTGGCCGGTCCCGAGGAGGCTTTCGCCGCGTATGAGGCGTTGCGCCGTCCGCGGGTGGAGGGGATCGCGGCCCGCGCGGCCAAGATCAACCGATCCAAGACGCCGGGCCCGATCGCGGGCCGGATCATGCGGGCGGTGATGCCGGTGATGATGAAAATGATGAAGGGTCAGCAGAAGACGATGGGTGCCGAGCAGCGGTACGTGATCGATTGGGACGCCCCGGTCGGTACGGAACTGGGTGCGGTGCCGGTGTCGGCTCGCTGATCGCGGACCCGCAGGGGTGGGCCGGCGGGATCCGGTCCACCCGGCGCGAACCCGCCTATGCCTCGAAGGGAATGGTGTTACCCGCAGCGTCACGCTCACCGATGCCCGCTTCGATCGCGGCGACCAGTTCGGTGACGGAGGTCCAGGTCCGTGGGGGTTCGGCGTCGAGGTTGCCGATGGTGTACCAGGTTTCGGTGTCGCGGTAGCGCACCAAGCCCTTGCCGGATTCGTCGACGGTGACATCGAGGGCGCCGGATACCGTGCCTTCCTCTTCGGTCATGACGGCAGCCGCGGCGGTGAGCTCGATGATGTCGCTTATCGGAATTCTCCTCGCTTGACGCAATCATCGACGGCGGTACGGAGGGCCTTCTGCTCGTCGGGGTCGACGGTGAGGCCGTACTTTACCTTGATCTTGACGTAGTGATCGATATAGCCACACCGGAAATTGCCCGGTGGGAGGTAGTGCGCGGCATCCTGGTCACCCTTGGACCGGTTGGCCGACGGGTCGGAGGCGATGAGGTTGCCCGCGTCGTTGGCGATGCGGCGGCGGGTGTCCTCGTCGAGTTTGTCGGCACCCGAACGCCATGCCTCGGCGAGCGGGACGATGTGCTCGGCGTCGACGGAGGCCGGATCGGTCATCCACTTGTAGGGCTTCAGCTGCCCGGTCTTACGGTCGGTGAAGCCGTACTGGTCGCGCCAGCCGCCGTCGGTGCCGATGGTCAGTTCGCAGGTCTTCGCGTCGAGGGTGACCTTGCCGGTGGCGTCGCGCAGCATCATCACTTCGCGGGTGGTGCATTTGGCGTACTGGGCGAACTCGGGACCGAAGCCGTGTTCGGGCTTGTTGGTGTCCCAGTGCGGGAACTTCTCCCGGCTGTAGCCGCTCATCGAGCCCTCGGCCGAGACGGCCAGGCGGCCGAGCAGCTCGCTGACGTCGCGCCCGGTGGTCGTTGCCGCGCCGGCGGAACCCGCGCCACGCTTGGCGAACAGGTCGTCGACATAGCCGTAGCCGACGATGGCGAGTGCGATGAGGCAGACGGCGGCCGCGATGATCGTGCGGGTGCGGCCGGAGGTGCGTGCGAGCAGATCGTTCACCGGGCGACCTCACCGTGGACGAAGGAACCGATCTGGAGTGCGGTGAAACTCAACTGACTTCCTTGTCCTGCGCCCGAAAATTACCGGGCGTCAAGCTACCCGGTGCCAGCTGCACTCGAAGGCACTGACAGCTATGAGATTACGCACAGGCCGATGACACGGCCGCGTGGACCATCCCCGGACCGGCGTGCCGGCGCCGGGCCGGGGATGGCGTGCCACGGGCGAATTCGATCACCGCCCGCGCGACTGAGGGCGGCCGGTTGTCCAGACCGGGCCGCGGCCACGACACCTCGAGGCTGATGAGGGGGTAGTCCCGGGGTGTCGTGTCGCACGAGCGCGAACTCGTCGTGACGCTCGCGGTCCGGGAGCTACCCAGACCAAGCTTTCATCTACGTATTTGGATAGTAGATGTCTGATTTCTTCTCTGCAAACACCCTACCCACTTCCCAGGATTGGGAGTTTTGTCCTGGTCATGGCGGTCGGATCTACGGTTGGAGTACGGAAATGCCGAACAGGCTGGGGGTTCATGGCTCACGCATCGGTCAGGTATGCGGTGAGCTGCGGGTTTCGGTGGGCACGATCACACCGGGGCCGGAGCGGCCGGACGCAGCAGCGAACCGTCGCGCACGCCGAGCGCGGTGCGCGATGCGACCGTGCACCAGGCGACGGCAAGCAATGCGTACAACGCGACCGCCGCGACGGCGAACAGTTCGGCGCCGGTGTGCGCGAACAACGCGGTGCTCCCGGTGACGCAGGTGCCGAGCGGGAAGGTGAAACCCCACCAGGTGAGCGAGAAGCCGAGCCCGCCCGCCCGGAAGGTGCGCACGGTGACCGCGAGCGCCAACGTCAACCACAGCATGGCGAAACCCCAGGTGGCGATCCCGAACACGGTGGCGGCCAAGGCCACACCGGCGGCCTGCGCGGGCGTGGCGACGGCCGGGGCGGCATCGGCCATCGCGCCGGCGGCGGTCACCGATTGGCCGAGCGGGCCGAGCACGATCCACAGCGTCGGCACCAGCGCGGCCGCGGGCGCGCCGAAATGCATCAGCTTCGACCAGATCATGGTGGTGGTGATCAGTGCGGCGATCAGGCTCAGTCCGAACATCGCGCCGCAGCAGGCCAGCAACGTCACCCTGGCCTGGCCGGGCGGAGTGTGCGGCAGTAGCAGGACGCCGGTGGCTGCGGACACCATCGGCGGCACCACGGGCATGAGCCAGCCGCCGAACGCCGCATCGGGTGCACCGGCCGGGGTGCGGGTGATCATCCGATAGGGCACGGCGACGGCGGTGGCCAGGCCGAGCGCGGTGCCCAGCGGCCACAGCACCCAATCCATGGCTACCGCCGCCGATTCGCCGATGACGTCCTTGCCGAGCAGCATCGCGCCGGCGCCGACCGTCAGCAGGGCCATCGGCGGCGCGCCGGAGAAGTGGGCGAGCACCGGATGATCGCGTTCGGCTCGCACGTGACCGCGATGGCGGATCATCCGCACCGCCCAGACGAGGCCGAGTGCGGCGAGCAACAGCGTGGCCAGCACCCAGACGCCGGTGGCGGCGGCGCGCTGCCCGGGGAGCTGCAGCGGCAGGGTGGCGGCGGCATTGGCGAGGATGCCGGTGCCCATGACGATCGCGAACCAGTTCAGCCCGACCTGCGCCAGCGCGCCGGTGCGCGCGGACACGGTGCGGCGGGTGACGGTGACGGGCTGGTGGGTCGCGGTGAGGGTCATGGATCCAGGCTCGCGGGCCTGCCGCGTGGCTGGTAGGCGTCATCGGTCTATGGGTACATAGAATGGTTCTATGCCTTTGTCGCCGCGGGTGCCCGATCTCGCCGCGCTCGACCTGCTGCTTTCAGTGGTCGAGCTCGGCAGCCTCGGGCGCGCCGCGCAGGCACACGGCATCAGCCAGCCCTCGGCGTCCTCGCGGATCCGCACCCTGGAGAAACTGGTCGGCGTGCCGGTGCTGGAACGCACCACGCTCGGCTCGCGACCCACTCGCGCCGGCGCGCTCATCGTGGAATGGGCCCGCGCCGTCATCGACGCCGCCGGACAGCTGGAGGCCGGGATCGACACGCTGCGCTCCGAACGCGATTCCCGCCTGCGCGTCGCCGCCAGCCAGACCGTCGCGGAATACCTGTTCCCCGGCTGGCTCACCGCCCTGCGGGCCGCGGCCGCCGATCTGACCATCGCGTTGGAATCCGGCAACTCGGTGGAAGTCGCGCAGGCGGTGCTCGACGGGCGCGCAGCCATCGGATTCATCGAGAGCAGGCAGAGTTTCGCGGGGCTGGAGAGCCGGGTGGTGGGTAAGGACCGCCTGGTCGTGGTGGTGGCGCCGGGGCATCGCTGGGCACGCAGGGGTTCGGTGAGCGTCGACGAGCTGACCGAAACACCCTTGCTGCAACGCGAAACCGGATCCGGGACGCGGAACTGGTTCGAGCACGCGCTGGCTCGCACCCGTCCAGGGGTGCGGCCCGCTGTGGCGCTGGAACTGTCCTCGACCACGGCGATCAAGACGGCCGTCGCCGCGGGCGTCGGCCCGGCCGTGCTCAGCTCACTCGCGGTGGCTGCCGAAGTCGCGGCGGGCACGCTGGTCGCGCCGACGGTGACCGGGCTCGACCTCGACCGAGTGCTGCGGGCGGTCTGGCCTGCGGGGACGCGACCGACAGGGCCTGCGCGCGACCTCTACGCGATCGCCCGCAGGGCAGGGTCGTCCGCTCGATAGGGCGTTCGGCGGTGTGTGCGGGTAACCAGCTTCGGGCCGCCCACGTTCAGTCCCTTTCTTCCTCGATGGGCTGTGCGGTGGGCGGGATGCCGGTGTCCAGGAAGCGGATGAGCCGTTCGATGCGGGCGGTGTGATCGACGCAGCGCTCCAAATGGTGGCCGAGCAGGGCCAGTTCGATTGCGGTATCGGTGCTTCCGGTCCAGGCGGGGGCGCTGAGTGCCGCGTGGAGTCGGTGGTTGAGCTCTTCCATGGTCTCGGCAGGCGGATCGGGAGCCTCTTCGGGCGGCTGTTGACCCGCGGCGACCGAGCGCAGCGCGTGCGCGGTCGCGCGGGCCGCGCGCCTGCCCATCTCGGCGAGCAAGGCCACGATCGGCTCCGGCGCCACCGGATCGGGGCTGCTCTTGTAGACCTGATCGGCCACCCGGCTGGTGAGCCAGCCGATGCGGGACAGCTCACCGGCGATCTGGATGGCGGTCACCACATGCCGTAGATCGCGGGCGACCGGCGCCTGTAGCGCCAGCAGCACCACCGTGCGCTCCTCGCAGGCCGCGTACATGGCCTGTAGGCGCTCGTCGAGCGCGAAAACCTCGTAGGCCGCCGTGAGATCGGCCTCGACGAGCGCATCGGTGACGCGCTCGGCGGCGTCTTGGGTGAGCCGGCACATCTGCGTCAACTCATCGGTCAACGCGACGAGCTCATTGGTGAACTGGGTCCGCACGCGCCAAATTGTCGCCTATGTCCACCCCGCCGGTCGATTGATCGCGTGATCTTCGTTGCCGCGACCCCGCTGGACGCACCGCCGCACCCGTCCGCGATGCGCCCATTCGACCCGGTCAACCAGTATTCCCACCAGTGCAGGCACCATAAACTGCGGTAATGGCGGGCCCAAACCCCTGGCAGGCCAAGGCTGCCCGAGACACCGGAGAATCCGCGAGCAGACACAGCTCCGATCAGCAGAACAGCCCGGAATCCGGCGGGCTCTTCGGAGCGGGTTCCGCCGGTGGTGTCGCGGTCTCGGGTGAGTTCGTCGGCGGGGGAGCGGTCGAATCGGGCGCGGCGCGCTCGGGTGCGGCAGGCGCGCCGAAGTATGCCGGAGCGGGTGCCGGTGAGGGCGCGGCCGCCAGATCAGCTGATGCGGGCCAAGGGGATGAACCCGAGCACACACGCGCTGAGTCGGTGGCGGTGAATTCGCCGGAAGGCGTAGCGGGCAGTGGTGGCGCGGCCGTCGCCGGGGGCGCCGCGACGGAAGGCGCCGGCGAATCGCGCAGGCGGCGGGCCGACGCGGTCCGGGCCAGGGCAGCGGCGGTGCGCGGCGCGAGCACTCCGTTGCGCGGGCATTGGGGTTATCTGGTGGCCGCAGTGGGGGCGTTCATCACGCTCGTGCTGATGACGCGACCGTGGCTGGTGGCGACGGGCGCCAATGGTTCGGTGGAGTCCACGGCCTTCGGGCGCATCGATGTGTCCACCAAATACCTGACGGTGTGGTCGAAGTCGGCGCCGAAAACCCCGCAGATCAGCGGACTGTGGGCGTTCGCGACGGCAGCCGTGATCGTGCTGACGATCTGTCTGGTCGTGCTCTATTTCCGGATGCGCTCGGAGTATTTCGCCCGGCTGGTGGCCCTGTCGTCGGTGGGCGTCGCGGTGCTGGTGCTGTTCACCATGCTGTACCTCGACAGCAAGGGCGCCGAACTCAAGGCCCTCACCGCGCGCAAATACGACCTCGGCGGTCAGGTCGGCCAGTTCCTGAGCTGGGTCAAGGGAAACGGCAAGTTCATCCTGCCGGGCGCGAGCCAGGGACAGTACGTCGCGACGTCCCGGTTCACCCCCTCGGCCGTGGCCGCCGCCGCCGTCGCGGTGGTCTCCGCCTTGGCGGCGGTGACCCAGTGGATGGTGGGACGCGGTATCGAACCGGGCAGCCTGATGGCGAAAGTGTCCGCCCTGCGGGAGAAATGGGACGCCGCCGGGCGTGCAGCCGCCGCGTCGTCCGTGGCCGCCGAGCCCGCGACGGCGCGTGCGGTTTCCGTGGACAAACCCGCGGCCGCCGATCCCGCCGGAGCGTCAGCGGATTCGGCCGGCCCATCGTCCACCGGTGAGCGCGCCGCCGACGCCGGCCGTTAGACCCCGGCCGGGCGCTCCTCCGGACCCGCCACGGACCGGGGCGACGGGCGCGAGCATCGCGCCGACGAGCGGATCGTGGCGGCCGGCGGCTCCTCGTCGTTCTCGGGTCTGAACACCCCTGAGATGGCCCACGAATCAGTGGTTCGCGGGCCGTTTGCCGGATTCGCGGCAACGTCGTCGATGACCGGCACATGCCCCACCGATGTCACCGCACCGGCGATATCGGTCGGTGCGCGGGGAGACTCGCGGTAATCGGTCAGGCGTGCTTGTTGTGGGAGCCGACGATGCGGTCCAACCGTGCGAGCACATCGTCCTGACGTGGGCAAACAGTCTGCGAGCGTCCGGTGCTCGATGCGCGTGGGTGCATGTCGAGCCGACCGGTCCACACTCGATGGTGACCTATAACACCGAGCCTCTCGCGTGATGTCGTATTCGGTTTCTTTGTGTTCAGGGTCACGCACCTGTCAATTTGTATGTCACCTCTCGTAACGATTAGCTTCCTGAGGGTTGGCATCGACGCCGAAAGCAGAGAGTGCGCCATGAACCCCGAAACACGCCGCCGCCCGCGCGGGTGCTCGAGCATCGCGAGCGCGGCGCGAGGACTTCGCCGATGACGCTGGATACCCGGAAGCCGCCGAGCGATTCCGCCGTCGCGATCGTGCGCAAGAATTTCTCCGGCACGGTGGTGTCGTCGCTGCGGACCTTCGGCCGCGCGGTCGGGATGGCGCAGGAGTCGGTGACGGGCGCGGTCGGTGATATCGCGCGTGGCAAGTTCCAGTGGCAGGAAACGCTGGTGCAGGCGTGGCGGTTGATCACCGTCACCGCGATCCCGGCGATCCTGATGGCGATCCCGTTCGGTGTGATCGTGTCGGTGCAGGTCGGCAACCTGATCCACACCCTCGGCGCGGACACCTTGCTCGGCGCCACCGGCGGGCTCGGTGTGATCAAACAGGGCGCCCCGATGGCGACCGGGTTCCTGCTCGGTGGTGCGGGTGCCGCGGCGATCGCGGCCGATCTGGGTGCGCGCACCATCCGGGAAGAGATCGACGCGCTCAACACCATGGGCATCAGCCCGATTCACCGGCTGGTCATTCCGCGCATGGTCGCGATGCTGATCGTCGCGCCGCTGCTGAACGTGCTGATCATCTTCGTCGGCGTGCTCGCCGGATACCTGGTCGCCGTCGGCGGCCAAGGCGTCACGCCCGGTTCGTACTGGGCGACGTTCGGCTCGTTCACCACCGTCGCCGACGTGTGGGTCTCCTTGTTGAAGGCGTTGATCTTCGGCTTCCTCGTGGTCGTCATCGCCTGCCAGCGCGGGCTGGAAGCCAAGGGCGGCCCGCGCGGTGTGGCCGACGCGGTGAATGCCGCCGTGGTGCTGTCGGTGGTGTCGATCGTGATCGTGAACCTGGCGATGTCGCAGATCAGCGCCATGTTCATGCCGACGAGGCTGGTCTGATGTCGACCTCGTCCTATGTCCCGAAGGGGCTCGGCTGGGCCGCGCGCTACTTCCGTCGCGGCAGCCGGGTGCTGCGCGGTGTCGAATCGCTGGGTTTCGTCGCGGTATTCGTCTGGCAGGTGCTGTCATCGGTGCCGTTGACGATGCGTCGCTACCGCCAGGAGACGATGCGCGCGATCACCGATATGACCTGGGGCCGCGGCTCGGTCATCGTCGGCGGCGGCACGGTGCCGATGATGATCGTGCTCGGCCTGGTGATGGGCGCCTCGGTGGGCGTGGAATCGTTCGCGATCCTGGACATGCTCGGCATGGGGCCGGTCACCGGCATCGTGTCGGCCTTCGCCTCCACCCGTGAACTGGCGCCCATCGCGGCGGCCATCGGGTTCGCCGCCCAAGCCGGGTGCCGGATGACCGCCGAAATCGGATCCATGCGCATCTCGGAGGAGATCGACGCCATCGAGGCGCTGGGCCTGCGGTCGGTGCCGTTCGTGGTCACCACCCGCGTCATCGCGGGCGCCATCGCGATCGTGCCGACCTTCCTGATCGCGCTGATCCTGAGCTACCTGGCCTGCCGCGGCCTGCTGACGCTGGTGCACAGCCAGTCCGCGGGCGTCTACGACCACTACTTCTTCCAGTTCGTGTCCGGGTTCGACGTGATCGCCGCGGTGATCAAGGTCGCGATCTTCGGCACGGTGGTGATCCTGGTGCACTCCTACTACGGGTTCTTCGCCACCGGCGGCCCGGAAGGCGTCGGCATCGCCTCCGGTCGCGCGGTGCGCGCCAGCTTCGTGGCGATCATCGCGATCGACATGCTGCTGTCCATCGCCCTGTGGGGCTTCAACGCGCCGATCAGTTTCACGGGATAGGGACAGATGCCGAAATACGGAATGCCAGGAGTGGCAGCGGATCGGACGCGCGCGATGACCGTGGGGGCGGCCATCGTCGGCGTGGTCGTCGCGGTGCTGCTCGCCACCGTCTGCTATCGCACGCTGCGCTCCGAGGACGGGCTGCGCATCGCCCTGCAGACCGAGCAGATCGGTGACGGCATCATCGCGGGCACCCCGGTGCGCGTGGACGGGGTGCTGGTCGGCGAGGTCGCCGAGATCGCCCCCGAGGCGCGCGGCACCCAGCGCATCACCCTCGATCTCGACGAGTCCCGGCTGTCCGGGCTGGACGACAGCCTGAAGGTCGATTACGCGCCGTCGAATCTGTTCGGCGTGAGCGAACTCGAACTGCTGCCCGGCTCCGGCGGTTCCCCGCTGCGCGCGGACATGGTGATCGACCTGACCGGCGACCGCGCGGCCGACGTCTACGACGCCACCATGGGCAGCTTGCTGCGCGGTATGTCGCAGGTGGGCGCGACGGTGTTCACCCCGCAGATGGCGACCGTCATCGCGCAGGCCGCCGCCGACGTGGAGGCGTTCACGCCGCTCGCGCAGGCCCTGATCGCGGCCGCGCGCACCGTCGCCGACAACCAGTCCATGCCGTCCTCGGACCTGGTCGGCCGGCTCGGCGGCGCCTTCGACGGCGGCGGCAAGTTCGCCGGCGCCACCATCGAGGTGATCGATCAGTTCGTCGAGATCGATGTGCTCAACACCGATCGCGAGCGTCTCGACGCGGGCGTGGCCGCACTGACCGGGCAGATCCTGCCCGCGCTTGCCACCACCCTCACCGAAGCCGGCCAGCTCTCCGGCTACACCGACATGCTCGCGCCGATGCTCACGGTGCTGGCACGCACGGTGTCGACCCCGCAGCAGTCGGCGGCCGATCTGCGTGCCCTGCTGACCCGGCTCGGCGCCGCCATGAAGGACACCCCGGACGGTCCCGTCCTCGATCTCGAACTGGAACTGCGTGGCGTGCCGGGTATCGCGGTGCCGCTGCTCGGGCTGCCGGTGAAGGGAGGCGCCCGATGACGGTGCGTGGTGCGGCCTGGCGGCTGGCGGTGTTCGCCGCGGCCATGGTGGTGATCCTGCTGGTGGTGATCACCGCGATCAAGCGGCCGGTCGACGGTGACACCGAGGCGCACAGCGCGCTGTTCACCGATGCCAACGGCCTCAAGGTCGGCGATGACGTGCGCATGTACGGCGTGCAGGTCGGCAAGGTCGAGGGCATCGAGCTCGACGGCTATCAGGCCGAGGTGCGGCTGACGGTCGAGACCTCGACCCCGATCTACGACAACAGCGTCCTGGCCATCCGGTACCAGAACCTCACCGGTCAGCGCTATATCGATCTGCAGCAGCAGCCGAACCCCGGTGCCCGGCTGCCCGACGGCGCCCGCATCGGCACCGATATGACGCTGCCGTCGTTCGATGTGACCAGCCTGTTCAACGGTTTGAAGCCGGTGCTGGCCACCATGTCTCCGGAGGCGATCAACCAGTTCACCGAGAGCATGCTCGCGGTGATCGAGGGTGACGGCGCGGGGCTGGGCCCGGCGCTGGACGCCATCGGCAAGCTCAGCGAGCATGTCGGCAACCGGCAGGAAGTGATCGCCACCCTGGTCGGCAACATGTCCGATCTGGCCGACCGGGTCGGCGGGCGAGTGCATCATCTGGTGCCGCTGCTGGCACGGCTGTCCGACATCTTCGAGGCGCTGCGCACCAATGTCGGCGGCCTGGCCGAATTCGCCATGACCGCGCCCTCGGTGCTCGGCCCCATCGACCGGCTGCTGGACGCGCTCGGCCTGGCCACCGACGGCAGCACCGATGTGGACGCGATGATCCGCGGGCTGTTCCCGGACCCGCAGGAAGCGGTCGAGGTGTTCGGCAGGCTGCCCGGTCTGCTCGCCGCGGTGGACAACGCCCTGCCGCGCACAGTCGCGGGCTGGAAGCCCGAGTGCAGTAAAGGACAAGCCGAACTGCCCGAGCCGGTGCAGGTGCTCATCGGCGGACAGAAGGTCGCGATATGCAACGCGTGAAACTGCCCGGCTTCGACCGGATCCGCCGCATGGTCAACGGCGACACCCCGATCATGGACGAGCCCACCCGGCTGCGTAAGGAGCTGCGGCTGGGCATCATCGGCGCCGTCGCGCTGGTGATCGCCGCCGTCGCCGCGGGCGTGGTGTACGTGGTGCCGTTCGGCAAGACCACCTATACCGCCGAACTCAGCGAAGCGCAGTCGGTGAAGGCGGGCGATGATGTGCGGCTGGCCGGCATCTCGGTGGGCACGGTGGAATCGCTCGAGCTGAAACCGGATCGGGTGATCATGCGGTTCACTGTCGATTCCGACGTGTTCGTCGGCGATCAGAGCTCGCTCGACATCCGCATGCTCACCATCGTCGGCGGCCACTACGTCGCGCTGTTCCCGGCCGGTGATCAGCCGTTGGGGGACACGCCGATTCCGGCCGAGCGGGTTCGCCTGCCCTACAGCCTGATCGAAACCTTCCAGGACGCCACCGCGCCCCTGCAGGCCACCGACGGCGACACCCTGCGCCGCAACCTGGCCTCCATCCAGACCTCGATCGACGGCGCCCCCGACACGCTGCGCACCACGCTCGACACCCTCGGCCAGTACCTGGACGCCATCGAACGTCAGCGCACCCAGGTGTCCAACGCGATCGCGGTGGCCGACGAGTACGTCACCATGTACGACGGCGCGAAAACCGATCTCGGCCGGCTGATGGACAACGTCAACCTGATGGAGACCGTGCTGCTGGACAAGCGCGCCGAGCTGAAAGCGGCGGTCGGGCTGTTGTCCTCGGTGGTGCAGCGGCTGGCGACGCTGGCACCGGCCTGGGACGACACGCTGAAACCGAAGGCGCAGCAACTGGCGGACGCGCTGCCGCGGCTGCAGAAGTTCGGCACCCAGCTCGAACCGCTCATCACCGCCGTGCAGGGGCTCGGCGACCGGCTGGGTGGGTTGGTGATCCCGGACGGTCCGGTGACGATCGACCGCTCGGGGGAAACCGTCACCGCGCCACCGGGGCTGGATCCGGGTGCGGCGCTCGGGCCGATCTGTGTTCCGGTGCCGGGGAAGGTGTGCTGATGGTGAAGCGGATTCTCGGCTCACAGGCGTTCATGTCGATCGCGGGCGCGCTGGTCATCGCGTTGCTCGCCGTGGTCGGCTATGTCGTCGCGTTCGATCCGATCAAGGAAACCCGGTCCTACTGCGCGATTATGCCCGACAGCGTCGGCCTGTACGCGGGCAACAAGGTCTCGATGCGTGGCATCGACGTGGGCACCGTGACCGGCATCCGGCCCGAAGGCGCCGCCGTGCGTGTCGATTTCGAGGTCGACGCCGAGCACCCGGTCTACGCCGACGCCTCCGCGACCACCCTGTCCGACAGCGTGGTCGCCGACCGCGAACTCGCGGTGCTGGCCAGCGGCAAGACCGCCGACGAGTGGGATGCCGGGCAGTGCATCACCAAAACGCTGACGCCCAAGAGCCTCACCGAAACCATCACCGCGCTCGCGGCCTTGTCCGAGGAGATCGGCGGTACCCCGCAGACCCAGCCGGATGCGCTGGCCGGCGGCTTGCGCGCCTTGGATTCGGCCACCGCTGGTACCGGCGCGCAGATCAACAACCTGGTCATGAAGCTGGGTTCGACGCTGAAATCCCCGGATGCCGATATCGGCCACCTCGCGGGCATCTTCGACGCGTTCTCCTCGGTGTCGCAGAAGGTCAGCACACACTGGGGTGACCTGAAGACCATGCTCACCCGGCTGGCGCCGGTGCTCAACCAGGCCAGCAACGATCTGCTGGTGCCCGGTGCGGCCCTGTTCGACGGGCTGCGCGAGGTGCTGCCCATGCTCAACGACCTGACCACCATCCTGGCCGACCCGCTCATGGGCACCCTGGACGGGCTGGTGCCGCTGGTGAAGATGTTGCGCGCCAACGTCGGATCGCTGCGCGACATCGTCCTCATGGCGCCGGCGCTGACCTCGGCCTTCCGTTCGGTGACCGATCCGGCGACGGGCGCACCCGGCCTGGTCTACGCACCGCCGAAGGTGGCCATCGCCCAGCGCGACGCCGAGCAGGTCTGCGCCGCGATCAACGCGGTCGCGCCCGGCCGTTGCGCGGGCGCGGGCAACGGCATGGTCGACGTCCAACTCGTTCAGCTGGTGCTGGGATTGGCAGGTGCGCGATGACCGCGCTGCTCGGTAAGCGGATGCGTTCGGCCGCGATCGCCGTCGCGTTGTCCGCAGCGCTGTTCGCCGGTGGCTGTGCGTTCGATCCGGCCCAGGTGCCGGTGCCAGGTACCTCGGTGTCCGGCTCGACCTACCAGGTCAGCATCGAGTTCGCGAATGTGCTCAATCTGCCCGCGCGCGCCAAGGTCATCGCCAACGGCGCCCAGGTCGGGACCGTGGATTCGGTGCGGGTGGTGCCGGCGGACGAGGCTCCCGAGGGGCGCGGCGGCTACGTGGTGGTCGACATCGACGTCTCCGATGACGTGCGCCTGCCCGCCACCACCATCGCCGAACTGCGGCAGAACACCGTGCTCGGCGATATCCACATCGCACTGACCACCCCGCCCGACGGATTCGACTCGCTGCTGGCGCCCGGCGGCACCATTACCCTCGAGCAGACCAAACCGCCGGTGCAGCTCGAGGACACGATGGCCGCCATGGCGGTGTTCGTGCAGGGCGGTGCGGTCGGTCAGTTGCAGGACGTCATCAACCGGTTCAACTCGGTGCTGCCGCAGGATCCGAGGGAAACCCAGCGCATCACGCAGGTGATCGCGGGTGACGTCGTCGATCTGGCGGCCAATCTCGATCAGGTGGACCGGCTGCTCTACGGCCTGGAAACCAATTCCAGTGTGTTGCACCAGATCCAGCCCGAACTCGACAACATCCTGCGGCCGGAATCGGTGCGGCAGATGACCGACGCCACCGACTCCATCGGCGGCGTCACCGATATCTTCGGCGCACTCGCGCCGGTCGGTGCGTCGATGACCTGGCTGACGCCGCTGGTGCAGGCCGGCGACGCGGCCGCGCTGGCCTTCGCACCGCTGATCACCGGCGCACCGCTGAACACCGCCTCGCCATCGAATCTGGCGCTGCTCACCGCATTATTGCGGGACAAGATCATTCCGTTCGTGGAGCGGGGCGCCAAGGTGAACATCGCCGACGTCCAGGTGACGCCGGCGGGCGGCGCACCGATCTCCGCCGACGACCAGATCGACCGCATCATCGAGACCCTGCGCATGATCGGAGCCATCCGATGAAGATCGGCCCGCTGGCTTCCCTCGGCGGTATCGCCGCCATCACCGTGCTCGGCGCGAGCTACCTGACCTTCGGTGTGGTGCAGGTCGATCCGTTCGCCGACTACACCGAGGCGTCGATGGTGCTGAAGAATTCCGGTGGGCTCGGCGTCGGTTCGCCGATTCTGCTGACCGGTATCGAGGTCGGCCGGGTGACCTCGGTGGACCGCACCGCCGCCGGTGTGGAGGTGGGGCTGCGCGTCGACAGCGAGCACAAGGTGCCCACCGACAGCGTCGTCACCATCGAGCATCTGTCCGCGCTCGGTGAGCCGTATGTGCAGTTCCGGCCGAAAACCGGTGCGGGACCGTACCTCGAGGACGGGCAGCGATTGCAGTCGCAGGACGTGCGCACCCCGCTGTCGATTCCCGAGGCGGCCAGGATGGTCACCGACACGATGAACCAGCTCGACCCCGAGGTGGTCGGTTCACTGGCCGAAACCATGAGCGTGGCGCTGCACGGCACCGACGCGGTGATGCCCGAACTCACCCGCGCCGCCGACCTGCTGGCCTCGACCATCGTCTCCAGGGAACCGCAGATCGCGCAGCTGCTCAACGATTTCGAAGCCGTCTCCCAGGACATCGACTGGGCCGGTCCGGCCACCGCGGCCGCCGCTCCGGCCTTCACCCAGTTCGCCCAGCGACTCGACGAACTGGTCGAATCGGTGGGCAGGCTGATCCAGACCGGCGATGCCCCGCAGATGTACCTCGAGGGCAACGGCCTGGTGCCGTTCCTGCAGCGGCTCACCGAATGGGTGCACCAGGTGGGCCCGGAGCTGGCCTCGCTGCTGCCCGGGCTGCAACCGCTGGCCGACGCCGTCACCGCCACCGGCCCGCGCCTGGATCTCTCGGCGCTCATCGCGCAGGCGCTCGAGTCCACCGACGACGACGCCGTCAAGGTCCGCGTCACCGTCAAGTAGTTCGTCGAGCGTGTCAGCGGCGCTGTTCGCGAAACGCGGCGCTCAGTGCGGATGTTGTGCGGCGTACCTGGCGCGTTCGCGTGCGCGGCGGTCGGCGCGCTCGGGGTTCTCCAGGTCGGCGGGCAGGCCGTGTTTCGCCAGCCGGTGCGCGCGGTTCATCGGCATGAACGCCACCGTGTAGAACAGCGCCAACAGCAGCGCCAGCAGCACCATCGAACCGCGCAACCACAGCTCACCGGGGAAGAACAGGAACACCGCGAACAGCGGGACGAACGGCACCAGGCCGCGCAGCACGTGCCGGGGGAAGGCGTACTTGCCGGTGAGATCGTTGCGGACCCAGTCGCGCATGGAATCGGGCAGCTTGCGCCCGCAGGCGTAGCCGAGCCATTGGATCGGGTTCGGGCGGCGGCGTTCGCGGGTCATGAGCGGGCTCCTTCGGTGCGCGTGTGGTGGGTGTTCGCTTCGGTCGCCTCGGGCTCGGCGAGCACCCATCGGCGCGCGGCCTGGTTCACCCGGGTCAGCACGGTGTGCAATTCCTCCAGGTCGGCCAGGCTGACCCCGAGCCGCTGCACCACCGCCGGCGGGATGGCCTCGGCCTGCCGGCGGAGCGCGCGGCCCTGCTCGGTCAGATCGATCACCAGGTTGCGTTCGTCGCGCGGATCGCGTTCCCGCGTGATCAGCCCGGCGCTGTGCAACCGCTTGAGCAGCGGCGACAGAGTGGGGGAGTCGAGCTGGATGGCCTCGGCGATCTCCTTGACCGACATCGGCGCCGAACCCCACAGCGCCAGCATCACCAGATACTGCGGGTGGGTCAGGCCCATCGGTTCCAGCAGCGGCCGGTAGACCGCGAGCACCGCGCGGTTGGCCACCGCGAGCGCGAAGCACACCTGGCGGTCAAGGCGCAGCGGATCGTCGAGCTCGAGATCCGTCGGCTGTCCGTTCATGCCCACCACGTTAGCGCATTAATAGTTCGTGCGTTAAGTAATGTGACCGGCATCCTTGGCCGCCTGTGGTCTGATAGATGAATGGGCACGGCAGGTACGAAGGGTGTCCCGCGGGCGGAGCGGGAACGGCAGATCCTGGACGCCGCGACCGAGGAGTTCGGCGGGCACGGATACGCGGGTACCTCGCTGGCGGCTGTGGCAGCTCGGTCCGGCGTCTCCAAACCGATGGTGCTGGCGTACTTCTCCTCCAAGGACGGGCTGTACGCGGCCTGCGTACGCCGCGCGGGCGACAACCTGACCGCCCATATCGAGCGCGCGATGGCCGACGGCGCAGCGGGCTTGCGGCTGCCCGCGCTGGTGCTCACCGCCATCTTCGCCGCCCTGGAACCGCGGCCCAACGACTGGCACGTCATCTGGGATCGCGGTTTGCCCGAGGACGGAGACGCATTGGCAGAGGCGATGCGGGTGCGTCGGCGGCTGGTCGAACAGGCCTCGCGCGGCGTCGCGGTCGTCGGCGAAGCGGTGCCGCGGACGATCGACGCCGACGATCTGGCCGTGCTCACCGAGGTGTGGACGGGCATGGTCGGCTCGGTGGTGCGGTGGTGGCTGCGGCATCCGGAGCAGTCGGCGCCGGAGATGGCCGCGCGCTGCCTGCGCATCGTCGACCTGATCGCCGAGGCGGGCATGCACGATCGGCAGGCGACCCCTTGACCTGTGTTTGACCGATCGGTAAATTACCGTGAGGTCACGCAACGGCGCGTGCACCGGACGACCGCTGCGGTGGACGTCCACGCTGGTCGAGAGGACGTTCTCGTATGTCGGCAACCTGTATCACCGATCGGTCCCGGCCCGGACAGCGCAGCCTGCCGGTGCGGCTCGCGGCGAAGGCGTTGCTCGCCGGGCTGGCGCCACGGGTGGATCGACGGGTCATCG
Organism: Nocardia sp. JCM 38205; assembly: GCF_058222935.1. Lineage (NCBI taxonomy): Bacteria > Bacillati > Actinomycetota > Actinomycetes > Mycobacteriales > Nocardiaceae > Nocardia > Nocardia sp. JCM 38205. The sequence goes on from NZ_JBYHFL010000007.1 coordinate 76,804, forward strand.
AATCCAGTCGCCCGTTCGGACGGCCGGAGATGCTTCGGCCGCACCAGGATTCGTCGCTGTGGGCGTGGACGCACTACGGGGTCTTCCTGCCCCGTCTGCCGGGGCGCCACCGTTACCTGAACACGATGACGCTCATCGGCGCCACCGGCTCGGTCTGCTTCGACAACGACTATCTGGCCGTCGCCGATGCCAGGCACACCAGCACCGTGTTCTCCTCGACCGCGCACGCCGCGCAGCGTCACTACCGGGCCTACGACACCCGCACCGAATGCGAGTTCGCGGCCGACGGTTCGGTCCTGCGCTGGGGTGAGGACCTCGAGATCACCGGTAGCTACCCGCATTTCACCCTCACTGGGCGCTATCCCGGTTTCCGGGTCGACGCCGAGATCACCGCGACACCGCAGGTGTCGTGGTTCATCCGCACCCCCGTCTACGATCATTTCAGCCTGCTGGCCACCTGCCGCGGCACTCTCACCGACGCCGAGGGCAGCACCGATTTCGACACCCTCGGCACCGTCGAATACGCCCGCTGCCTCTCGCCACAGGCCTTGACCGCGCGTCCGGTGCCCGAGGCGCTCAAAGTGCCGGTCGACTTCTTCACCTACCAGATCATCAACCTCGACCGGCGCACCCAACTGCTGCTCACCGACGTCCGCGCCGCGGGCGCCACGGCCTGCCGGATGGCGCATCTGCGTTCACTGGACGGCGACGCCCGCGCCTTCACCGACGTGCGCATGGAGGTGCTTGCCGACCGCAACGCCGTCGACGAACTCGGCCGCGTCATGCGCGTACCGCGCGAACTGCGCTGGTCGGTGCGCGACGGCAACCGCGAGGTCTTCGCGCTGACCGTCACGGTCGACGCCCCGCTGCGCTACGGCCACGGCCGCGGATACGCCGGCGCCATGACCTACGCGGGCAGCTGGCGGGGGCGGCCGGTCGACGGGAGCGGGTACATGGAGTGGGTCGACTGCGAGAGTCGGTGAGCGGCCGAGGGATTCAGCGGCGCTGAACTCGACCGCCGGGTGCGCCGGGTCCCCGGCGGCGGGCGCGGGCCAGGAGCCAGAGGCCGACGCCTGCCGCGGCTGCCGCGACGAGCAGCAGTGCGCAGCCCTCGATCAGGAGGGCAGCCCAGCGCGGCACCCACAGGTCGAGCACTTCGACACCGGCGGCGAGCAGCAGGTAGCCCGCACACCCCAGCGCGACGGCGGCGGCACCGAGCGCGACAGCGCCGAGGAGGGCGGTCTGGAGGCGGTCGAGCAGATCGGCGCGCACCGCGAGAGCCTTGCGGCGCAACCACCTCCACACCGTACGCAATGTTCGATAGCTGCTGGTGAGCAGGCTGTCCGTGGGCGCGTCGGTGGTGTCGGGTCCCGGTTCGGTGATGGTTTCGGTCATGCCGCCTGCTCCGAGACCCGCGTCGAGAGCCGACCGAGAGCGAATCGGGCGAATGGGCGGACGAACGGGGCGGCCCAGCTCGCCGGAAGGAACGCGAAGATGGCCGGGCGGCCGCCGACGGTCCAGGAGACCTCGGTGCCACCGTCCGCGGTGGGTTCCAGGCGGAAGTCCTGCTGGTAGGTGAGCACCACCAGCGGCACCGACGTGCGGACGCCGACCACTGTCAGGCGGCGGCCCGGCTCGGCCCTGACGACCTGTTCTGCCGCCGCGAACAGCAGCGCGTCCAGGGTTCGCACGGCGCCGACGCCGCGCTCACGGCCCTGATAGCGGACGCCGCCGATCAGCGGGAACCAGGAGAACGCACCCTCGCCGAGGGCGTCGTAGACCCGCTCCGTCGGGGCCTCGAACCGGCGGACCACGGTCATCTCGAAGGTGGGTCGCCGCGATCGCAAGGTGCGCAGCAGCGTCTCCGATTCCGGTTCGGTCTCGGCGGACAGCAGTTTCCGTGCCCTGGCACGGAGGACGATCAGGGCGATGAGCCCGGCGATCGCGCCGACGGCGACGAGCACCGCGGCGATGATGACGAGTTGTTTCATGGGCTGTATCCCTCGATAGGTGGTGGTCACTGCGGCAGCAGCGGCGAGCTGACCTCGTTCACCAGCCACGATCCGTCCACGTGCTGCATGGACAAGGTGACCGCGAGCTGCCCTTCGCGCGGTTGTCCCTGAGTGCCGACACTGCTGATCGACTGCCCGATGACGACGACCGCGCGGGCGGTGTGCTCATCGCCGGATTCGATGGCGCACTGCACCTCACCCGGCCTCGACACCACCTGGCCCTTCGTCAAGACCTCGCGCAGATCCTTGCTGGTGGCGTCGAATTCCTGCTTCCACGCGCCGGTCGCACCGTCGAGCACGGCGGCGAAATAGGTGTCCAGGTTCTGCGCGTTGTAGTCGGCCAGCACCGGCGCGTATTCGCACGCCGCCAGCCGAGCGGCCTCCTTGGCGTCCTCGCGGGACCTGACCTGCTCGGCACGCACGGCGAAGTATCCGGCGGCGCCCACCGCACCGATCACCAGGGCGACACCGGCGGCCATGGCAATCCGACTGCCGCGCAACCTGTCGCGAGCCCCCGTCCGCCGCGGGGTTGGTGCGGCGGCTGCGGTGTCCTCCGCCGTCGGTGCGTCGTCGGCGTCGGCCGCGGTCGCATCCGGCTGCGCGTCCGCGTGCCCGTCGGCCTGATCGGCCGGCTTCGCGGCCGTATCGCTGTTCGAGCGGTTCGGGTCGGGATCGGTGGTGCTCATGGACACTCCTGTGGTTCGTGGCGGTTCACTTCGCGGGCAACGGGACCGAGAGTTCGTCGCCGCTGACACCGGGCGGCGGGCCGGCACCGCTGTCGGGCACCTGCGGGCGTGGCGCGTTGGCGGAGCCGCGGATCTGGATTTCCGGGCGGGTGGTGACGCAGTAGTTGTACAGGCGGACCCGGCCGTCGGAGACCTGTGCGGGGGAGACCGGAATGGTGTCGTATTCGCAGGTCGGGCGCGGCCAGATATCGGTGAGGGTGTGGAAGGCATTGTCGTGGGCGGGGATTCCCATGGCGGCCGATCCGAGCCGGATCGCCGGGAACAGCGCTCGCATGGCCGGGGTGCGCAGGCGGGCGGCGCGGGTGATGGCGACGAAGTTGGTCACCAGATCGGTGATCGGATCGGTGGTCTCGCCGATCACGCCGCCGAGCGTGGCCAGCTGGCCGGGGCCGAGGTCGAGCAGGCGCCGCACCTCCTGATCGGCGGCGGTCATCTGATCGAACAGGACGCCGGAACCGCGCACCAGCGTGCCGAGATCGGGTTGGGCGTGTGTGGTGGTCTCGGCGATGACGCTCAGGTTCCGGATGAGCTGGGTGGTGTGCGGCAGCATCCCGGTGAGCCCGGCCATGGCCTGGCTGATACCCGCGATGACGCTGCGCAGCTGGTCGGGTCCGGCCGCCAGTGCCTTGTCCAGTTCGTCCACGATGACGGTGAGGCGCTGCGGATTCAACCCGGAGATCAGCGCGCTGGTGTTGGCCAGGAACGATTCGATCGTCACGGGCGTGGACACCCGGGCCGCGTCGATCACCGAACCGTCGGCCAGATAGGGGCCGTCGCCGGTGCTCGGCCGCAGATCCAAATACTGCTCACCGGCCGCCGACAGCCGCTGCACGGCGGCGGTGGTGTGCTGTGAGATCCGCGTACCGGACTCGATTTCCGCGATCGCCGTGACCCCGGAATCGGACAACTCAACCGACCGCACCCGGCCCACCCGGACCCCGCGCAGGGTGACGTCGTTGTCGGCCAGCAGCCCACCGGACACCGGCAGCATCACCGTCACCCGGTAGGTCTCCCGCAACGGGTTGAACCGCACGATGTCGACCGCGATATAGCCGGAACCGAGCAGCAACATCGCGATCAGGCCGATCGAGGCGACCACCGTCACCCGGTCCGAGAGCCAGCTCGCGACCCGCACGAGCACACTCGCCCCGCGATCGAGCCAGCGATCCGCCAACCGCAGCCCGGCATCGAGCAGCCGCAGCAGCGGATAGATCAGGTGCCGCTTCATCGGTGCCCGCCCTGCAATCGTTCCTGGACCCGGGCCAGCACCTGCGCGAGACTGCCGACGAAGGCGGCCGGATCGCTGCCGTCGGGCAGCCGGCTGCCGCTCGGATCGGTCAGCGCACCCAGACTCAGATACGAGATCCGCGCCCCCACCGCGAGACTGGTGCCCTCGGCGGTCGCTTGCAGCGACGGATACAGGGTGTGCAGGCCGTCGAGGGTGCCCGCCAGATTGTTGCCCATCCGGGTGAACCCGCCCATCAGCCGCTGCACGCTGTCGAACAAGCTGCGGAACTGTTCGCCGGTGGTCGTGGTGAAATCGCCGAGCGCGGCCATGGTCACCGACACCTTCGCGGTGAGGTCGACGATGGCCTGGTTGTTCTCCGCGATCACCCCGATCAGCGGCGGGAACTGCTCGGCGGCAGCGCCTAATTCGGCCTTGCGGGCGTTCAGCACGGTGGTGAGCCCGGTCAGTCCGTGCAGCACGCTATCGATCTGACCGGTGCGTTGGTTCAACGCGTCCAGGGTCGCGGTCAGCTCGGTGAGCAGATGCGCAAGCTGCGGGCCGCGACCACCGATCATCGAATTCATCTCGCTGGTGATCCGCGCGACCTGATTGAGCGCGCCGCCGTCGAGCAACATCGACATCGACATCATCAGCTGCTCGACCGATGCGCCGGCCGAGGTGTGCTCGCGGTCGATGGTGTCGCCGTCGGCGAGCAGCGGGGAGCCGGGGCGCTTCGCGGGCAGGGTGAGGCCGATGAAGATATCGCCGAGCGGCGTCGCCTGGCGCAGCTCGGCGCGGGTGCCTTCGGGTAGCTGGATATCGCTGCTGATCGATAGCCGCACCTCGGCGCGGAAATCCATGGTGTCGATCTCGGTGACCACGCCGACGTCGGTGCCGCCGATCTTGACCCGTGCGCGTTCGGGCAGGTTGAGCGCGTCGTCGAAGACCGCGTGCAGGGTGTAGGTCGGGCCGTCCACTCCTGGTTGCGGCAGCGGCAGGTTGTCGACGGTGACCGCGCAGCCGCCGACGGCGAGCACGGCGAGCGCGGCCCCGGTCATACGGGCGAGCCGGCCGTTCATGCCGTCAGCCCCAGCACGGCGGCGGTCAGTCCGAAGTCGGGTCCGAAGTCCGCGAGCCGCCCCGTGCGGCACCCGTCCGACCGCAGTTGCACCCGCTCGCAGAACAGCGCCAGGGTCTCGTTGTCCAGCAGGGATTTATCGGTGAGCAGATGTAGTCGCAGGGCCCGATGCTCCGGGCTCATGGCGGCCGCGAAGTTCTGGAAGAACAGCGGGCCCACATCCACGATCTCGGTCAACCCGCGGGCGTGGGCGCGCATCTGCGCGGTGATGGTGGTGAGCCGGTTCAGTGCCGCCGTCAGCGGTGCGCGATTCTCCGCGACGACGGCACTCGTATTGGTGACGAAGTCGTTGAGCTGGGTGAGCACCGCCTGCAAGCCGGGCGCTTGATCGCTCAGCAACGTCACCAGTTCGGTGAGCCGTGCACTGAAATCACGGACGGTCCGATCGTTCTCGGCGACGACCTGGGTGATGTCGTTGAGTTTCACGATGGTGTTGGAGATCTGGTCCTTATTGGCCAGCGTCACCTCGAACGCCGACGACAGCGCGTCCAGGGTTTCGCGGATCTTGTCGCCATTGCCGTCCAGCATCGGGAACAGCACCCGGCTCGCCATCGGGCCCTCGGTGGAACTGCCCTTCAACGCGTTGCCGAGCTGTTCGAAGGTGCGCAGGATGCGGTCGAGCTCGACCGGAGTCCTGGTGCGGGCCAGGGGAATATGGGCACCATCGGCCAGCATCGCGCCGTCCTCGGTGGTGGCGGGGGTGAGTTCGATATGCCGATTGGTGATCAGCTGCGGCGAGATGAGCGCCGCCTTGGTGTCGGCGGGTAGCCTGACATCCTCGATGGTCATGCGCACTTCCACGAACGCGCCCTTGGCCTCGATCGCGTCCACCCGGCCGATCGGCAGCCCGAGCACCGACACCTCGTTACCGGCGTACAGTCCGGCGACGTTCTCGAAATCCGCGCTGATCCGCAGCAGATTTCCGCGCAGGCGATCCGGCAGCGAGGTCAGGCTGTGCGGTAGCGCCGAACAGCCGGCCGCGAACACCGCGACCAGGGCGAGCACGGCGAAACGAACAACGTTGCCGATCATCGGCACTCCTCCACGGCGTGCGCCAGGCACAGCCAGTTGTCGGGGAAAACCCACGGCAGATAGACCTCGCCGTAGGGGCCGTTGCCGAAGGCATTGTTGAACTGCCGCAACGCCACCGGCATCACCTGATAGAGGGCGTCGAGATTGTCGCGGTTCTTCTGCAAGCCCTCGGACATGGTGTTCAGGTTCTGGATGAGCGGACCCAACTGGCCGTTGTTCTGCACACCCATGGTCTGCAATGTCTTCGATACCGCTCCGATATCGTCGAGCAGGTTTCGAATCAAATCCTGTCTGCGGGCCACCGCATCGCCGATGGCCTGCCCGTGGGTGAGCAGCATGAGCACGCCGTTCTGGTTGTCGGCCACCAGCTGCGCGACGGCATCCATGTTCTTCAGCAGACTGTCCACCTCGGCACGGCGATCGCCGATGACCCCGGCCAGCACGCCGACGCTGTCGAGCGCCTGCGAGGTCAGCTCGGGCGAATCACCCATCTGCTGGTGCACCGCCTCGAGCGCGGCCCGTAGCTTGTCCGGGTCGAGGCGCTCGATGTGCTCGAAGGAGTTCTGATAGACCGGATCGTCGATGACCTTGGACAGGTTGTACGGAACGGTGGTGCGTTCGAGCGGGATGAGCTCGCCGGGCAGATCGCTGCCGGTGCCGGGATTCAGCTCGACGTGCATTTTGCCGAGGATCGTCGACATCTCGATCGCCGCACCGGCGTCCGCGCCGAGGGTGAGATCGTCGCGGATGGACAACTCGACCACGATCCGGTCCCGCCGCAGCTGTGCCGCCCGTACCGTCCCCACCTCGATACCGGCGACGTCCACGCTGTCACCCGGACGCAGGCCCGCGGCCTGCGCGAACTCCGCCCGCACCGTCCGGTGGCCGATTCCCGCCCGGGTGAGCAGACCGGATCCGGCCAGCAGTGCCAGCACCACCGCACCGGCCGTCAGCCCCAGCCACCAGTGCCGATTCTGCGAATAGCTGGGGATGGCCGCCCACATCTCGGGCATCGTGGGCAGCCCGAACCGCACCAGAATGCGGTTGATCAATCGGAACCGTGCGAGGAACCTCCGCATCACCGGCACACCTCCGAATGTGAGTTCCCGCCGACCTGCGAGAACAGCCCCTGTGGGAACAGCACGCCCCAGAGCGACACATCGAGTCCGCAGACATAGGAATTGATGTAGGTGCCGTTGCCGCTGATCCGGGCCAGCCCGGCCAGCACATCCGGCAGCTCGACGGCCGCGCGGTCGAGCCGGGCTCCATTGGACAGCAGCAGATTCACCCCGGCGGTGGCATCCAGCTGCGCCTGCGCCATCCCCGGCGCCACCTGTCCGATCAGCTCGGTGAGCGTGTCCGTCGAATCCGCGACCTGGGTGACCGCGCCCTTCAATGTCTCGCCCTGCTCATACAAGCCGGTGACCAGCGCACGCGATTGGGTGATGAGGGTTTCCAATTCCTGGCTGCGGTTCGCCAGCCCCGCGATGACGCCGCTGAGGTTGGTGATCACCGCGCCGAGAATCTCGTCGCGCTCACGGAACGTACCCGCCAGACTCGCCGCCCGGGTGATCAGCGCCGATAGTGACACCCCATCGCCCTGTAAGGCCTGCACCATCGTCTCCGACAGCGAATTCACCTCATCCGGCTGCAACATGCTGAACAGCGGCTCGAACCCGGCCAGCAGCGTGGAGACATCGAAGGAGGATTCGGTGCGCTCCAACGGAATCGACGCGCCCGCCGTCAGCCGCCGGCCCGCACCCTCGCCCGGCGCCAGCGCGATATAGCGCTGTCCGATCAGATTCTGATACCTGATCAGGGCCTTGGTGGTGGTGTAGAGCTGCTGGCGCGACTGCACCGAGAACTCCACGCGGGCCTTACGCTGCGGATCGAGTTCGATCGCATCGACACGGCCCACCCGCACCCCGGCCATCCGCACGTCGTCACCGACCCGCAGGCCGAGCACATCGGTGAATGTGGCGGAGTAGCCGGTGGTGTCGCCCGGCACCGAGCGTTGCAGGGTCGACCAGATCGTGTACGTGGCGCCGAGAGCGAGCGCCACGAAGATGGCGAGCCCGGCTATTGCGCTGCGGGAATTCATCGTCGGTCCCCCTGGTCGGTTGGTGGTGGTTCGCAGGCGAATCCGGCGCCTGCCGGGGCGCGCCTGAATCGCGGGGTGAAACGTGGGACGCCGTGGTGCGGCGGGGAAATACGGTGCACGTCAACGGCCCCCGTCCTGCGCGCCCGTGGTGTCGCGGACGGTGAGGGAACCGCCCGCGAGGACCGGGCCGAGCAGCAGCAGCTGCGCGGCGTTGGGTTCACCGCCGACGAGGGCGGCGACGGCGGCGCGCCCACGGAGCGGCCTGGCGGACGCCGACTGCCCGGCTTCGGCGGCTCCGGCGCCGGCCCGTCGGGGTCCGGGTACGGCTGTCCGATCCGGGTGGGCGGCGGGGGAGCTGTCGGGCGATGAACTACCTGGAGGTCCCGATCGCGGTGTTCCTGGCCCAGCGGGTGCCGGAGGCGCAGACTCTGGCGAAGTTGCGGGAGCCGGCGGAATCGGTCCGCCGGGGACGAGGAAGGGCAGCGGGGGTAAACCCGGGATGAGCGGGAATCCGGGCAGGCCCGGCGCCAGCGGCGTCGCGGGCACTCCGGAAGTACCGGGCGCCCCCGGGGCTCCCGGAGCACCGGGCAGCCCGAACGCTCCGGGAACGACCGGTGCGGGCCCGGCCGAATCCAGATGACGCGGGATCAGTGTCGGTGGGAACCGCTGTGCCGGTGCGGTGTTCGGCACCGAACCATCGGAGCAGCGCGGACCTGCCACATCCCCGTATCGCGGACAGTCCTGCGCCGTGTACTGCTGGAACGGTGTGAAGGTGACGTCGATGGCCCAGCTCATCTGCTTGCTCGGACCCCAGTTGAATACCGTGGCGAGCTCGCCGAGCGCGGCGTTGAGGTTGGCGACCGACACCGGGAGGGCGTCGGGGTCGGCGGCGAGGGCGCCGAAGGTCTCGTCGAGGCCGGCGACCAATTCCTTTCCGGCGTCCGGGTTGCGGGCGAACAGCGCGTTGGTGGCGTCGATGGTGCTGCTCGCACCGGTGAGCAGGGCGAGGACGCCGGCGCGGCGTTCGGTGATGGTGCGCGCCGAGGTCACCGACGCGGCCAGTACGTCGATCAGCTCGGGGGCCGACGCGCTGATGGCTGTTGTCGCCGCGCCCAGATCGCCGAGCAGGTCGCCGATTTCGGGGATCGCGCGGACCTGCGTGGTCCAGGTGTCCAGGCGTTCGATGGTCGAGCCCGGCACCCGGGCGGCGGGATCGAGGGCATCGGCCAGGGTGCCGAGCACCCGGCCGAGCTTCTCCGGCTGGATATGGTCGAGCACGGTTCGCAGGGTGGTGAGGGTGGTCTGTAGTTCGGTGGTCGCCCGGCTGGTGTCCTGTTCGATGGTCATGCCCGCGCGTAGCCCGCGTGCGGCAGGCCCGTTGTCGACGAGTTCGACGGCCGTGACGCCGAAGATATTGGCCGGCACCACCCGCGCGGTGACAGTGCCGGGAATGTCGCCGGCAGCCTCGGGCAACAGATCGATCTCGACCCGCTGCCGCTCACCCTTCGCGACGATGTCGACGCCCGCGACGGAACCGACGAGCATCCCGCGAAACTTCACGTCCGCGCGCTCGGGCAGCCCGTCGCCGCTGCTGGTCAGCATCGCGACGACGGCCACCCGATCGTCGAACGCGCCGGTATAGCGCAGACCCAGCAGCGCGACCACCGCGGCGATCACGGCCAGCATGGCCGTTCCCGCCAGGCCCAACGTGCGGTGTGACGGCCCGCGCCCACTCGGATCGATGATCATCGCCCGCCCCTATCCGGAGATCCGCAGACCCGGGTCGATACCCCAGATCGCCAGTGTGAGCAGCAGATTCGCGAAGACGACCACGATGATGGTGGCCTTGATCGCCTTACCGGCCGCCACGCCGACGCCCTCTGGTCCACCCGAGGCGACGAACCCGTAGTAGCACTGGATGAACGTCGCCAGCAGCACGAAGACCACGACCTTGAGCACCGAGTACGCGATGTCCACCGGGTTGAGGAACTGATGGAAGTAGTGGTCGAAGGTGCCGAGGGTGGTGCCGCCGAGGAACAGGATCGACAGTTCGGTGGTGAGGTAGGCGATCGCCAAGCCGATGCTGTAGAGCGGCACGATCGCCACCATCGCCGCCAGCATCCGGGTGCTGATCAGATACGGCAGCGGCCGGATCGCGATGGATTCCAGGGCGTCGACCTCCTCCGAGATCCGCATCGAGCCGAGCTGCGCGGTGAACCGGCAGCCGGCCTGCGCGGCGAAGGCCAACGTCGCCAGCAGCGGAGCCAGCTCCCGTGTGGTGGCGAACCCGGAGACCGCGCCGGTCAACGGGGCCATGGTGAGCAGCTCGAGTGCGGTGTGCGATTCCATGCCGACGGTGATGCCGCCGAAGCCGCACAGGATCAGCACAACGCCCGCCGTGCCGCCGCCGACGACGAGCGATCCGTTTCCCCAGGTCACATCGGTGATCAGGCGCAGAAGTTCCTTGCGGTAGTGGCGCAGCACGAACGGCATGGCGGCCATCGACTGCACCAGGACCAGACCGATATGCCCGAGCCGGACACTGGCCCGTGCCGGTCCGGCGACAGCGACAGCGAGTGCCCGGGCGGGGCGCAGCAACGGCGGTGTGTAGGAGCTCATCTCAGAGCACCTTCGCCGGGAACAGCGTGTTGTAGATCTGGGTGATGACGATATTGGTGGCGAACAGCACGATCGCCGAGGTGACCACCGCGGAGTTGACCGCGTTCGCCACCCCGGCCGGACCGCCCTTGGCATTGAGCCCGGTATCGCAGGCGATGACGGCGGTGAGCGCCCCGAAGATCGCCGCCTTCACGATCGCGACGACGAGGTCGGCGGCCACCGCGAACGAGGCGAAGGTGCTGACGTAGGAACCGGGCGTCCCGGACTGGATGTAGACGTTGAACGCGTAGCCGGTGGCGAAGCCGACGAAGACGACGAACCCGCACAGCAGCATGCTGATCAGCACCGCCGCCAGCAGCCGCGGCGCCACCAACCGGCGAACCGGGTCGACCCCCATCACCCGCATCGCATCGATTTCCTCGCGAATGGTGCGTGAACCCAGATCCGCGCACATCGCCGAGCCGACCGCACCCGCGATCATCAGCGACGCCACCAGCGGCGCCCCCTGCCGAATGATGCCGAGACCATTGACCGCCCCGATGAAGGTGGTCGCGCCGACCTGGCTGACCAGCGAGCCGACCTGAATCGACACCACCACCGCGATGGGAATCGCGATGAGCAGCGTCGGCGCCGCCGACACGTTGGCCATGAAGGCGGCCTGCTGTACGAATTCCCGCCCTGGAAAGCGCCGTCGCGCAAGCGAAGTGAACAGTTCGGCGAAGGCCCGGCCGGTCATGGTGACCTGTCGCCCGGCCGTCTCCACCGAACGCTGCGGATGGTCGCGCCAGTAATCGAGCCCGAACCTGATTACTCGTTCCCGGTCCGTCGGATCGGCAAGTTCCCCGGTACTGATCATGCAGCCGCCTTTGGCTAGGTAGAGCGCCTCGACCCCCGTGCCCCGCCACCATTCCTACGGTGGCGAAGCGAATTGTCTGAGACAGTAGCAAGCGCACGTGTTGACCGCTACCTTTTCGCGAGACTTTCCGGCATGTGCGGGAATGAGCCGGGCGACGGCATTCGGCCCAGACCCGAATAGCGGTCCGGCAAGACCTGCGGCGTCGATCGAGTCGACGATCCGACCGTCAGTCGTCGAACGTCGGGATCTCGATATCGAGGACGGACCGGGTCAATTCATCCAACTGATGCATGGCCGCGCCGGCATCGAGTGCCTCCAGGTCGTCGACCTCGGCGCGCAGCACGTCGAGCTCGGCCAGCAGGGCGGCGGCATCGTCGGTGACGGGCATCTGGTCGTTCGATGGCTCGCAGGGCTGCCAGGAGATGGCTTCCTGCCACCAGCCGTCCCGGCGGGCCCACGACCAGGTGACCTTGCGCGCGAGCGGCGCGTCGTCGGTGAGCAGGCGGAAGTGCAGACCGCCGGTGCGGTGGGTCAGTTCGAGGATGCCGTCGGGCAACTGTCTGATACGGAGCTGGACATCGTGGTTGTGGGCCAGCGTCAGCGCTGGATCGTCCAGGCTGCGGCGCTCCGGGATCAGCAGGTCCACCAGCGGTTCTGTCACAGTCGGGAACGCATGCGGTCCGGCTTTGACGGGCACCCGCGCCGCCGCGCGCGGATGGTGCAGGCGCCGGGCATCGACCTCGAAGACGGCCAGGTCACGGGTGGCGGTCAGGCGCAGCGCGGCGCACAGATCGGTGAGCAGATCGCCGGATCCGGCACGCAGCAGCAGCCCACGCCCGTCGGGCGGTTGCACGATCGTCAGTGGCGCCGGCCGACGCCGCAGCTGCGCGGCCACGATGCCGACCACCGGCAACGGTGCGGTGGATTCCGGCCGGTCCAGGATCGCCCGGTACTGCCCGAAAGCCTGTTCCGGCGAATCCGTTCCGGCGGCGGGCAATACGGCGAACACTGAACTCACCCGCCAAGTACAGCACCAACCGCCCCGGCATGCCCGGGCACTGCGCCGAAATCGACCCCTCAGATGCCGGAGACGTCCGCGAGCTGGCCGACTCCGTAGGTGATCGCCATGGCCAAGGCCCCACCGAGCACCACCCGCAGCACCGCCCGGCCGCGGTGGCTGCCACCGAGCCGGGCGCTGATCGACCCGGTGAGGGCGAGCGCGACGAGCACCGCCGCGAACGTCACCGGGATGCGAAGATGCGTGGGCGGCAACAGTATTGCCAGCAGTGGCAGTAGCGCGCCGACGGTGAAGGCGACGGCCGAGGAGAACGCCGCATGCCACGGGTTGGTGAGTTCTTCGGGGTTCAAACCCAATTCGGCTTCGGCGTGCGCGGTGAAGGCATCGTGTGCGGTGAGTTCCTCGGCGACTCGGCGGGCGGTCTCCGGTGACAATCCCTTGGCCCGGTAGATCGCGGTCAACTCGGCGAGCTCGGATTCCGGTTCCTCGCGCAACTCCCGGCGCTCCTTGGCCAGTAGCGCCTTCTCGGAATCGCGTTGGGTGCTCACCGAGACGTACTCGCCGACCGCCATCGAAATCGCTCCCGCACTCAATCCGGCGATGCCAGCGGTGAAAATGGTGCTGGTGGCGGTGTTCGCGGCGGCAACACCGACCACGAGCCCGGCCGTCGAGACGATGCCGTCGTTCGCGCCGAGCACGCCGGCGCGCAACCAGTTCAACCGCGTCGCCAAGGTCGCGGTGTGCGGTTCACCGCGGTGCTGCGCCGCGCCGTCGATCTCGCTCGATGGGTCCATAGCCGCAGCCTATGCCCGGGCGGCCGGCGCCGGGGCGCCCTGTTCACGGGCCAGGCCGGGATCGTTGCGGATCGCCGTCGGCGGCCTGCCCCACCAGCGGCGGCAGCAGCGGGTGAGCGTGGCCTGTTCGGTGAGGCCGACGAGGGAGGCGATCTGACTCATGGAGATATCGGTGGTGGTGAGGTAGCGGCGGGTTTCGCTGCGGCGCACATCGTCGAGCACGGCGGCGAAGGTGGTGCCCTCGGCACTGAGCCTGCGTTGCAGAGTGCGCGGATGCATCGTCAGCAGCCCGGCCACCACGGCGATTTCCGGTGGTGTGGTGCCGAGCAGCTGTTTGACGGCGGCGCGCACCGTCGGCACCACCGAGCTGCCGGTGGCGGCGTTCTGCTGGGCCAGGAACTCCATGGCCAGCCGGTGCAGGTTCTCGTCACCACCGCTGAGCTGGCGTGCGGCAAGGCTGCTCGGCACGCGCAGCAGCGCATCGCGGCGCCCGGCCCGCACCGGCGCGCCGAAGAAGGCCTCGTACACCGACAGCGGTGCGGGTGGCCGATACGGCAATTCCACCGAGCGCAGGCCGTAGCGATCGCCGGTCAACCGCTGGATCGTGCGGTGCATGAAGGCGAGACCGAGATCGGTGCCCTGAACCGGTGTCGCCGTGGCGGCTCGCACGCCATAGCGCAACGCCATCACGCCGCGTTCGCCGTACGGGTCGGGGTCGAGCGACAGGCTCAGCGAGCGTGCGTGCACGAACAGGTACCGGGAACCGCATTCGAGGACGTCGGCCAGGGTGGGCGAACTGCGGATGGCCAGCGCCAGCGGACCGAGCATGGCCAGATCCTGGCGCGCCGACATGCGCAAGCCCAGGTCGGGGCAGTCCAGCCGGTGCGCGGCCAGTTCCAGCACCGCCGCCACCGCCTGATCGGAGACCAGTAGGTCGTCGGTGTCCAGGGCGGCGACCGGCAGCCCGCACGCGGTGGCCAGCTCCTCGGCGTCGCCGCCGAGCTCGGCGACCGTGGCCCGGAAGCCGCGCAGACCGGCGGAACGAATCACCGACATGTCGCCCAGAATCAAATACTTGTCGCGTGAAGTCAAGTGGAGCGGACCCGAGCCCCGCACACTGGAGTCCATGACCGAGACCGTTGTTGCTCCGGAACACCTGGATGTGGTGATCGTCGGCGCCGGCCTGTCCGGCATCGGCGCCGCCTACCGGTTGCAGACCGAATGCCCCGGCAAGTCCTACGCCGTGCTCGAGTCCCGCGACGCCATGGGCGGCACCTGGGACCTGTTCCGTTACCCGGGTATCCGCTCCGACTCGGACATGTTCACGCTCGGCTATCCGTTCAAGCCATGGCGCGATGCCAAGTCCATCGCCGACGGGCCCTCGATCCTGCGCTACATCACCGAGACCGCCGCCGAGAACGGCATCGACCGCAATATCCGCTACCGGACCAAGGTCGTCGGCGCCGAATGGTCCAGCGATATCGCGCGCTGGACCCTCACCCTGGAACAGCGCGACGAGCACGGCGCGGTCGAACAGCGCGAGCTGACCTGCGAATTCCTCTACGCCTGCGCCGGCTACTACAACTACGACCAGCCCCACGCGCCGGAATTGCCCGGCATCGAGAGTTTCGCCGGCACCGTGGTGCATCCGCAGTTCTGGCCGGAGGAACTGGATTACACGGGCAAGCGGGTGGTCGTCATCGGCAGCGGCGCCACCGCCGTCACGCTGGTGCCGTCGATGGCCGAGCAGGCCGAACTGGTCACCATGCTGCAACGCTCACCCACCTGGATCAGCCCGGTGCCCGGCCGCGACAAGGTGGCCGACCGGATCAGGGCCACGCTGCCGCCGAATCTCGCGCATCGGCTCATCCGGACCAAGAACATCCTGTTCAACGTCGGTTTCTATCAGTACTGCCGTCGGCGTCCGGAGGCCGCGCGCAAGCTGCTCACCGGCCTGACCGCTCGGATTCTGAAGGACGAGCAGGCCGTCGCCGAACACTTCACGCCGAGCTACGACCCGTGGGATCAGCGGCTGTGTGCGGCGCCGGACGCCGATTTCTTCAAGGCCATCCGCAAGGGTAAGGCCGAGGTCGTCACCGACCGGATCGACACCTTCGTCCCGGAGGGGATCCGGCTGACGTCCGGGCGCGTACTGCCCGCGGACGTGGTGATCACCGCGACCGGCCTGCAACTGCTGGCCTTCGGCGGCATCACACCCGTGGTGGACGGACGCCGGGTGCAACTGTCGCAGCAGTTCGTATGGCAGGGCGCGATGCTCACCGGCGTACCGAATTTCGCCGTCTGCATCGGCTACACCAACGCCTCCTGGACCCTGCGCGCCGACCTGACCTCGCGGCTGATCTGCAAGGTCATCAATTACATGGACCGCAATGGTTACGCGGCCGTGGTGCCGCGCCCGGATGGCCGGCTCGACGAGCGTCCGCTGCTGGATCTGGCCTCGGGCTACATCCAGCGCTCCATCGGCGAGTTCCCGCGCCAGGGCGATCGGCATCCGTGGAAGGTGCGGCAGAACTATCTGCTCGACTCCGCCACCACGATGCGCACCGACCTCGGCAAGACGCTCGCGCCGACGCCGCGTTCGGCGGTGCGGACCCCGGTCGACGTCCCGGCCCGCTGACCCGGGCGCTGCCGCGACACGCCCGCCGGCATGAAAAGTCAACCAGCGCACAATGATTGAATCCGAAACGACCTCGGCCTCGCGGCCCGGTCCGCGGAGGGTTGTCGGTGGGGCGGGCTATCATGCGCTTGGTTCGTTCGGGTGAACGGGCACACAGGTCGTGCCGCGCTCGGCGCGGGGCGAGCCGCGATCGTCGAGGCAGAGGGGTATCGATGGACAGGCCGGCGTGGGCGCCCGAGGGCGTGGATATGCAGCAGGCGAGCCCGGCACGGATGTACGACGCCCTACTCGGCGGCTCGCACAACTTCGAGGTCGACCGGCGCGCGGCGGAGATGGGCACCAAGCTGGTGCCCGACCTACCACGGTTGGCCTTGAGCAACCGGGCCTTCCTGCGCCGGGCCGTGCGCTATCTGGTGCAGGCCGGAGTCACGCAATTCCTCGATATCGGCTCCGGCATCCCGACGGCCGGCAATGTGCACGAGATCGCCACGGAGCTCGACCCGAGCAGCCGGGTGCTCTACGTCGATATCGACCCGGTCGCCGTGGCTCACTCCCGGGCCATCCTCGGCGATGCCGAGCAGGCGGCGGCCATCGAAGGTGATCTGCGCAAGCCCGCCGATCTGCTGGCGGCGGTCCACGACACCGGGCTCATCGATGTCGACCGCCCGGTTGCGGTCCTGCTGGTGGCGGTGTTGCACCTGGTCGCCGATGCCGACGACCCGGCGGGCAAGGTCGCCGAACTCCGCGCCGCCGTCCCGGCCGGCAGCTACGTCGCGATCTCGCATCTGACCTCGGCGCTGCGCCCCGACGACGCCGCCCAGCTCGGCGCCTCGGCCGCCAACGACAACCGGGTGGGCATCCACTTCCGCTCCCGCGACGCCATCGAGGCTATGTTCGAAGGATGGGACCTGGTCGAGCCGGGTGTGGTGGAGCTGCCTGCCTGGCGGCCCGAATCCGAGCGCGATCAGCACGAAGCACCCGGCCGCTCGCTCGGCTTGGCGGGGCTCGCGCGCAAGGCCTGAACCAGGGCGGCAGGGGATGTGGCAGGGGGTGTGAGCGTGGGTGCCGGTGAGCTCGCGGTGGTGTGGGCCGATGCGCTCGACGGTGCGGTGGCGCCGGCGCTCACCCGCGACCGGATCGAGGAATTGCTGGCCGAGCTGGCCGGGCAACTCGTCGCGGCGCTGCGGGCGCAGACCGAACCGCACGCGGTGCGGGAGACGGCAGCGGCCCTCGTCGCCGCGAACTATCGCGACCCGCAGGTGGTGGGGCGAACCATCCCGGTGATCTTCGGTGCGATGGCCGAGCACGTCGGCCGAGCCGATGGCGCTGCGGAAGCGGTGCGTGAACGTGCCGTGCTGGTCGCGGCCGAATTCGCCACCGGATTCACCGCCGCCTTGCGCTCGGTGGCGCTGACCGAGCAGGAAGCCACGCTGGCCGCGGCGCTCGGGGCGGCGCGCACGGCCGAATCCCGGCGCGAGTTGTCGGAGGCCCGCTTCGCCGCGGTGTTCGCCGGTGCGTCGGTCGGCATCGGCACCGTCGACGTCAATGGGCGAGTCCTCGATGTGAACGCGGCACTGGCCGAGATGCTCGGCCTGTCGGCGGAATCCATGCCGGGGCGTCCGGTGGCCGAGCTGGTGGGCGAGGCGAATATCGGGCAGGCCTACGCCCAGATGAAACAACTGCTCGAGGGCACCATCGACCGGTTCCGGCTGGAAACCGATCACCTGCGCAGCGATGGCACCATCGCGTGCCTCGATCTGTCGATGTCCGCGGTGCGCGACCATACCGGCCGGGTGCGGTTCCTGATCGGCGTCGCGGTCGACGTCACCGATCGTAAAATGCTGGCCGACCAGCTCTGGTACGACGCCAACCACGACGGTCTCACCGGACTGCCCAATCGCGGTCTGTTCTTCGACCGGCTCGCCTGCGCCACCCCACCCGTCGGCGTCTGCTATCTGGATCTGGACGGGTTCAAGGAAGTCAACGATGAGTGGGGGCACACCATCGGCGACAAGGTGCTGCGCGTGGTCGGCGAACGTCTCCAGGAGGGGGTGGCCGCGGTCGGTGGGCTCGCGGCGCGCATCGGCGGCGACGAATTCATAGTCATGGTCGAACAGTGCACCGGCGAAGACCAGCTCACCGCGTTGCGTACGGACCTGCTCGCCGCGCTGACGCGCCCGATGATGATCGGGCACCGGCCCATCACTATCGGCGCCAGCATCGGCACCGTGTACCTCGAGGAACCGCCCGCGGCCGTGGACGAAACCATGCACGCGGCCGATACCGCGATGTACCGGAACAAGCCGTCACGATCGCGGGCACAGTAGTCGTCGCGCGCGGTTACGGCACGGTGTGCAGGTAGAGCAGGGCGACGGTGGCCAGCGTCATCGCCGGCGTCAGCAGCCAGGTCTCGATCTTGTTGCCGGTGCGCGAGATCAGCGGGACGCCGATGCGCGTGCCCACCGGCCACAACAGCGGACAGCCCTTATCGGTGAGGCAGTCGCCGATGATGTGGATCAGCACACCGAGCCCGATGGCGAACGGTAACCAGGGCGGCACGTCGGGCAGCCAGCGCGCCATGAGCAGCGTGCCGCCGCCGGCCAGGAGAACGCACGGGCCATAGGCCTTCAGCGAATCACCGGACGGGCACAGATGCAGGGCGCGCGCGCCGAGCGCCAGCATGAAGAAGATCAGCCCGAAGGTGAAGTACTTGCCCCACACATGCTGCCCTGCCCAGGTGGCCCAGCCCGCCAGTAGCACGAACAGCAGACTGTGCGTGCCATGCCGATGCCCGCCGGACACCGCGGAAACCCCTTGGGACACCAGGTGACTCACCGGACCGAGCGAATGCGAGATGGTGCCCTTCGGATGGTCGATATCGGGCAGCAGCGCCGCGCCCGCGGTGATGATGGTGCCGAGCACCAGCTCCATCGCGCTCACCCGCACCGGGCCCTGCACCAATTCCAGGACGGCGACCGGCGCCATGGTCGCCGTGGCCGCGAAGGCCAGCGCCCCGCTGGTGGCATGCGAGTGCCCGAGCATGCTGTGCTGTTCCCCCCAACCGGTGGACCGTCATGTGCCCGAACAACTTAGCAACACGCACCGACAAGTCGGTTTCCGCGCGACTACCTGCGGATCCTTGCCCGAGCGGGAAGGCATTCGATGTGTGCCATCGCGGGAAACGCCCGGCCGCACCGAACTCGCCGTCATGACGGTGCGGGCGAATCCGGAACTGTCCGAAGCCGATACCGAGGCGCACCGTTGCCGTCATGATGGGGCAGTCGGTCGCCGGTGCGATCCGAGAGCAGGGGGAGATGGGGATGGAAGAACGACGTCCATGGCTCACGCCGATTCCGCGGTACGAGCCGCCGGCCTACCCGTATGTGGCTGATCGGTTACGCCCCATGGCGCGCCGTGGCTCCGATCCAACCGTGCCGAGCGCGCGGACCACGGCACCGGGTGCGCGGTCGAGCGGCGATCACGGCCGCGCTTTCGCGGCTCGGCCATATCCGATACATTCCTGTATCGAACGATGCGTAGGCGCGAGATCGTCGGTGCCACCGGCGGTCGAGGATCGGGGCGAGCATGACGAAAACCGCGGTGGTGACCGGCGCGTCGTCGGGTATCGGGCGCGCGACCGCGCGACTGCTGGCCGAGCGCGGCTATCGGGTGATCGGCACCAGCCGCAACCCCGACACGATCGCCGAACATGATCGGATCGCGGGCGTGGAGTACCGCGCGCTCGACCTGACCGATCCCGCGTCGATCGAGGCGTTCGGCGCCGGCCTCGGCCCCGTCGACGTGCTGGTGAACAATGCGGGGGAGAGCCAATCCGGGCCGATCGAAGAGCTGCCCCTGGACGCGATCGAGCGGGTCTTCCAGGTCAATGTCTTCGGTCAGGTCCGGCTGGCGCAGCTGGTGTTGCCCGGTATGCGGGCGCGCGGTTACGGGCGCATCATCATGGTCGGCTCGATGCTGGCGAGTTTCCCGCTGGCCTACCGGTCCTCGTATGTGGCGGCCAAGGCGGCGCTCAAGGGTTTCGCCGACGCGGCCCGGTTGGAGACCTCGCCGTTCGGGGTGTGGATCAGCACGGTCGAGCCCGGCTCGATCAGCACCGGCATCGGCGAGCGCCGCACCAAATACATCGGCGAGGATTCGCCCTACCTGGCCGATTTCCACACCATGATCGACCGGCTCGACCGCAACGAACGTGCCGGCATTCCACCCGAACAGGTCGCGGCCCTGATCTTGCGCGCCATCGAAGCGGGCACACCGAAGCCGTTGTACGCCACCGGGAGCCGAGCGCCGCTGGTCTTCCTGTTGCGCAGACTGCTTCCCGGGACGGTGATCGAGAAGGTCGTGGCCCGCTCACACGGCTTACGCCGCTGATGTTTCGGTTGGTGCGTGACGGTCCACGTTCACCACGTACCGGCTCTTACCGGCGATTCCGAGGAGCACCGCTGACCAGCAGAAAAATCAACGCCGACACGGCAATCGACGCGCCGAGACCGAAGATGAGGCCGCGTTGCGCCGTCACCGCCGCGCCGCCGAGCACGGTGCCGAGACCGATCCCGGTATAGATCGCCGAGGCGTTCAGCGACACCACCAGCGGCGCTTCCGCGGGAGCCGCGTCGATCAGGCGATGTTGCTGGGCGGGCGTCTGGCACCAGGTGCCCGCGCCCCACACCAGCACCAGCAGTCCGACCAGTGCGGGCACACGCAGATCGGACATCGCGACCCACATCAGCGCCGCCAGGGCGAGGGCCATGCTCGTGTACCCGATCGCCAGCACCCGAGTCGCGCCCCAGCGATCGGTCGCGTAGCCCGAAGCCAGATTGCCCGCCACCGCACCTGCGCCGTACAGGAACAGCATCAGCGCATGGCCCGAGATACCGACGCTCGCCAGCGCGGGCACGGTGTACGCGTAGGCCACGTAACCGGCCGCCATTCCGATCACCGTCAATGGCAGGATCGCCGCGACCGCCGGTTTCGCCAGCACCGCCAGCCGCGCCCGCACCGGAACCCGCGGATTCCCCGGCAGCGGTGGGAGCAGCCGCAACAGGCAGAGCGCCACCAGCGCACACAGCGCCGCGACGATCCCCAGCGCGGCCCGCCAATCGAGCCACTGCACCGCCACATTGCCCAGCGGCACACCGAGGGCAGTGGCGACCGTCAACCCACCGACGACGATGGCCAGTGCCCGCGCCCGCAGTCGCGGCGACACCAGCGCCGCACTCACCGCGCCCGCATTCGGGGTGTAGACCGCGGCCCCGAGCGCCGCGAGCACCCGGGCGCCCAGTAGGAACGTGATCCCCGGCGCCATCGCCGAGCCGAGATTGGCCACCGCGAGCACGATCAGCGCCGCCACCAGTAGCGCCCTGCGCGGAATCCGCGCGGTCAGTGTCGCCAGCAGCGGCGCGGTCAGCGCGTACGCGACCGCGAACACCGTGATCGACAGCCCCGCCGTCGCCGTGGACACCGCGAGGGATGCGGCCATATCCGGCAGAAACCCGGCCACCACGAACGCATCGGTACCGACGGCGAAGGTCCCGAGCCCGAGCATCCACACCGCCCCGAGCCCACCCGAGCTGCGTTCGCTCGTGCCGGTTTCGCTCGTATCGCGTCCGCTCATGCTGCGCTCGTCGCCGAGCTCATGCGGGCCGGGGCCACCCGCGTCGGTCCCGCTAGCGACGGCACCACCCGCCCCGGTCCCACCCGCGCCGGCATCACTCGCGCCGGTCCGGCTCGCGCCCGGCCAACTCGCGACGGATCCGTTCGAGCCGAGTCTGCCCGGGGCGCTACCGGGAACAGCATCCGTGCTTCCACGGTGCGTTATCGGGATATCTGACATCCCCATTCTCCTCACGTGTGCACCCGCCGACTGGGCGGCTGCGTGCTAGTTCATCTGCGCATATGTGCGCCGGGTCCATTCGGCGGTGCTCGCGGGCGTCTGTGCCATCAGATCGGCGATGGTCGTCGCGGCGAGTTCGCGCCGCCAGGCCAGTTCGGCCCTGCGCATGGCGGTGGCAACGCCGCAGGGGCGGGCGAAACGCGACGCGGGTGCCGTGCTGCCCGCGCCGTCGCGGCGGATCTCGGTGCACCGGAAGGCCTCATCCGGCCCTTCGATCGCGCTCACCACATCCATCAGGGTGATCCGCTCGGGGCGGCGCGCGAGTTCGAAACCGCCGCGCGCGCCGGGGATCGATGTCAGGATCTGTGCGCGCACCAGATCCTGGAGCCGCTTCTTCAGGTACTGCTGCGGCAGGTCGAACCATTGCGCGAGCCGGGTGGTGGGGATCGGTCCCTGATCCTCGAGCCACGCAATGGTGAGGCAGCAGTGGATGCCCCATTCGACGCCCTCGCCCATCCGCATGAAGGGGATACTACATGTACCGATTAAGTCCTGTCGGGCGGGTGCGCTAGCGTCGGGGCATGCGGCTTCATGTGGGATGTGCGATGTGGCAGCATCCGCACTGGCAGCAGCGGCAGCTGCCCGCCGGGCAGCGGTTGGAGTGGTACGCGGCCCGGTGCAACGCGGTCGAGGGCAACACCACCTTCTACGCCACCCCGTCACCGCAGACCGTGCGGACCTGGGCCGCGCAGACCGCGCCGGATTTCCGTTTCGTCGCCAAGTTGCCGCGCACCATCACCCACGACCGCAGGCTCAACGGCGCCGACGCCGAACTGCGCGCCTTCCTCGACGCGATCGAACCGCTCGGCCCGCGCACGCATGCCCTGTGGGTCCAACTGCCCGGCTCCTTCGGCCCCACCGACCTCGGCGTGCTCGCCGGTTTCCTGCGCGGACTGCCCGGCGGCTATCGCGTCGCGGTGGAGGTCCGCCACAGCGCGTTTTTCACCGACGAGGGCACCGCGCGGCAGTTGGAACGCGTGCTGGCACGGGTCGACGCGGAGTGGATACCGTTCGACACCACAACGCTGTTCGCCGCTCCCGCGGCCAGCGACGGTGAACGCGAGGCCTGGGGGAAGAAGCCGCGCCTGCCGCGCCGAATGCGGGCCCTGACCGAGTTCCCGATCGTGCGCTATCACGGTCGCGACGCGACCGAGCCCACCGTGGCGGGCTGGCAGCCGTGGGTCGCGACGGTCGCGCAATGGCTACGGGAAGGCCGCTCGCCCACGGTGTTCCTGCACACCCCCGACAATGCCGCCGCACCGGAGCTGGCCCGCCGCTTCCACGACGAAGTGCGCGCCCAGGTGCCGCGACTGGAGCCGCCGCCGGAGCCGGCCTCGGCCGAGCCGATGACCTTGTTCTGACCGTCGGCCCGGCCGTGCGGCGCTACCCGAACCGGGCTAGCTCGACCGCCCACCCCGGAACGACAGCACGTGCTCGCCGTAGTCGGTGAGCGGCCGCGACTCCACCGCCTGCCGAATGCCGCTGGCGGGCAGTTGCGTCAGCTTGGCGAACATCGGCGTATTGCCGAACGCCGCCCGCACCTGCGTCTCCGAGGCGTAATCGGCGCCGTAATCGGCCAGCACCCCGAAGTTCAACGGCGCCAGCGGCGTATCCAGCGGCGTCGGTTCGGCGGGGCGGCCGAGCGCGGCGTACTGGGTCGGTACTCCCTGCTCGTACCAGCACAATTCGTAGGACAGCTGCTCAACGGTGGTCACGCTCACCACCGGCCAGCGCTGCGACAGCCGCAGCGCGAGCGGATGTCTGCCGACGGGTGCGATCTCCCAATTCAGGCTCTGCACCGCCACCCAGCTACCCGACAGTCGTTCGATCAGCACCAGATCGTCACCGAGGGCGGTCGCGGTGTTCAGTTCGGGATCCGGTGTGCTCCAATGGGTCCGGTCCACGCCCTGAAATGCGGAGATGGCGACCTGCTCGGCGCCGTCGGCCGCGTAGGCGGCGATGACGGCGGCGCGGATCTGCGCCACCGCGTCGGCCGACGAGCACCGCACCGCCAGCGCACCGAACGAGGTGGCGATATCCACCGGTTTGGACGGTGGATCCGGCAGCGCGCCCGCGGCCAGCGGCTTCAAGCCGACCAGCGCCAGATTCCAGTTGATCTCCTCGATGGTGGAGAGATCGCCGGCACTCTGGTACAGGATCTGCTGCTGGGTCAACCGTCCGGCGCGTTCCAGGGTGGGGCAGTCCAGCTTCTTCAGTGCGCCGAGAGTCTTACTGGTGAAGCCGATCTCGCCGATCTTGGTCTCGCGCATGGTCGCCGTCATCGCGGGCGAGGTGAGCGCGGCATAGCGCTCGCGGTACATGGCGACGGCCTGTTTGCGTTGCCTGCCGACCATCAGGGTCCGCAGCAGTGTGTTCAGACTGGCGAGGTACTTGCTCGCCTGATCGGGGTCGGCGGCGAACAACCGGGCCCGGATGCGCACCGCCTCCTCGGTGGCCGCTACCGCGGCGCCGGGATCCAGACGGGACAGCCACACACCGCATTTCGACAAACCGTCGGCGCACACGCCCGCGGCATTCGGATGGGTGGCGGCGACCTGACGGTAGGCGTTGCAGGCATCGCGGATGGTGGCCGTGGCCAGTTCCCGATGGCCGATCGCGCGGGCGGCCTGTTCCAGGATGCGCAGTGCGTCCTGGACCTGGCCGGCGAACTGAGCCGAGACATGGCCGTTGGTGAGCCAGCGCAGCCGGATCAGTACCGCTTCCTGAGCGGGCTCGAGGGCGGCGGCGGAGCGGTCGCGCGCGGTGGGATCGTTCTTGGTGGCGGCCAGTGCCGTGGCCAGCTCGCACAGCGAGTTCGCCAATTGCAGTTCGGATTCGGCCGAACGGTCCATGGCAGCACGTCGATCCGTGGCCACCCGGCGCTCGACGGCGCTCAGATCCATCGCGATCCCAACTCCCGCATCACCTTCCGTATCCGGTCGCCTATCGGCCGGCTCGGGTGATCGGGCCGAGTCTGCCACACATCAGAGGTGGGCAGCACCCAGATGTGCCGACCGCGATCAGGAACATGGAACCTGTTGAACGTGCCGTTGTTTAACGGTACATTAATTGGCGATCAGCAAAGCGCCGCCCGCCCTCAGCGGACCGCGACCAGGCATCGCCGAAGACCGCGGCGGTGCGATCCGAACCAGGAGTTCCGATGAATCGAACCACCGTCCTCGCCCGTACCCGGCGCGGTCTCGCGCGCGCGGCCGCCGTCGCCGCGATCGCCCTCGCGCCGGCCGCTGTGATGGTCGCGCCCGCCGTCGCCGAGCCGCTCATCCTCGAACCGATCGAATCCGCCGAGCACTCGGCACCGGACGCGTCGGCCGACGCGGTGTACTACGGCTACGGCTACGGGGGATACGGCGGTTACGGCTACGGCGGCTACGGCTACCCGGGGTATGGCGGGTACGGCGGCTACGGCGGATACAGCTACCCCAATTACGGCGGCTACTACCTGTGGCCGGTGATCGTGCTCCCGCCGACCGGAAGCGCCTACTGAATTCGCGCCATGCCCGGCGATCGGCGTGGGTGACTGCCGTAATCGGGGCGGGGCGAGGATGATGGCGGTCGTGGCCGACCGAACCGAGACACCCGATATCAAACCCCGTAGCCGCGACGTCACCGACGGCCTGGAGAAAACCGCCGCGCGCGGCATGCTGCGCGCGGTCGGCATGGACGACGACGATTTCGCCAAACCGCAGATCGGCGTGGCCTCCTCGTGGAACGAGATCACCCCGTGCAACCTCTCCCTGGACCGGCTGGCCCAGGGCTGCAAGGACGGCGTGTTCGCCGCGGGCGGCTTTCCGATGCAGTTCGGCACCATCTCGGTGTCGGACGGCATTTCGATGGGACACGAGGGCATGCACTTCTCGCTGGTCTCGCGGGAGGTGATCGCCGACAGCGTCGAGACGGTCATGCAGGCCGAGCGACTCGACGGGTCGGTTCTGCTCGCCGGCTGTGACAAGTCACTGCCCGGCATGATGATGGCGGCGGCCCGGCTGAACCTGGCCAGCGTCTTCCTCTACGCCGGCTCGATCCTGCCCGGCATCGCGAAGCTGTCCGACGGCAGCGAACGCGAGGTGACGATCATCGACGCGTTCGAGGCCGTCGGCGCGTGTTCGCGCGGGCTGATGAGCCGCGAAGACGTCGACGCCATCGAGCGGGCGATCTGTCCCGGCGAAGGTGCGTGCGGCGGCATGTACACCGCGAACACGATGGCCAGCGCCGCCGAAGCGCTCGGTATGTCGTTGCCTGGCAGCGCCGCACCGCCCGCGACCGACCGCAGGCGCGACGGTTATGCCCGGCGCAGCGGCCAGGCCGTGGTCGAGTTGATCCGGCGCGGCATCACCACCTCCGACATCCTCACCAAGGAAGCCTTCGAGAACGCGATCGCGGTCGTGATGGCCTTCGGCGGTTCGACCAACGCGGTGCTGCATCTGCTGGCCATCGCGCACGAGGCGAACGTCGATCTGACCCTGGACGATTTCGCCAGGGTCGGCCGCCGGGTGCCGCATCTGGCCGACGTCAAACCGTTCGGCAGGCATGTGATGACCGATGTGGACCGCATCGGAGGCGTGCCGGTGATGATGAAGGCCCTGCTCGATGCCGGTCTGCTGCACGGCGACTGCCTGACCGTCACCGGCCGCACCGTCGCCGAGAATTTGGCCGCCATTGCCCCGCCCGACCCGGACGGCAAGGTGGTGCGCGCGCTGGCCGAGCCGATCCATCCGACCGGTGGGATCACCATCCTGCGCGGTTCGCTGGCTCCCGGTGGGGCCGTGGTCAAGTCGGCGGGTTTCGATTCCGATGTCTTCCTCGGCACCGCCAGGGTCTTCGACCGCGAGCGGGCGGCCATGGACGCGCTCGAAGACGGCACCATCACCGCGGGCGATGTGGTCGTCATCCGGTACGAGGGGCCGAAGGGCGGCCCAGGTATGCGGGAGATGCTGGCGATCACCGCCGCGATCAAGGGCGCGGGGCTGGGCAAGGACGTGCTGCTGCTGACCGACGGCCGGTTCTCCGGTGGCACCACCGGACTCTGTGTCGGACATGTGGCGCCGGAGGCCGTCGACGGCGGGCCGATCGCGTTCGTCCGCGACGGCGACCGGATCCGGCTGGATGTCGCCGCGGGCACCCTGGATCTGCTCGTCGACGAGGAGGAACTCGCCGGCAGGCGCGCGGGGTGGGCTCCGCTGCCGCCCCGCTACACCCGCGGGGTGCTGGCGAAGTATTCCAAGCTTGTGGGTTCGGCCTCGTCCGGCGCGGTCTGCGATTGAGCCACGGGCGCTCGCGGGACCACCGCGAGCGCCCGCTGTCTCAGGCCGGCCGGCCGGTGGGCGGTGCGCCGACCGTGCGAGTCGGGTCGATGACGGCGAACGTCTCGCCCTGCGGCGCGCGCACGATGCCTTGCCGTCCGAACGGGCTGTCCTCGGGGCCGCTGATCACCGTCGCGCCGAGCTCGGTCGCCCGGGTGAGCGCGGCGTCGGTGTCCTGGACCTGGAACCAGGCCAGCCAATAGGACTGGTCATCGCCGGGCATCTTCGTCACGTCGTTGATTCCGCCGAGCGGGTGGTCGTCGCCGCCCTGGCCGAAGGTCGAGTAGACGAAGTTCGTTCCGTCGCCGATCTCGGTGTATGTCCAGCCGAAGACCTCGGCGTAGAACTGTTGCGCCCGGCGGTAATCACCGGTGTGCAGCTCGTTCCAGCAGTAGGCGCCGTGCTCGTTGTAGATCCCGGCGCCGCGGTGCGCTTTGGCCTGCCACACCCCGAACACTCCGCCGGTCGGATCGGCCGCGACGAACATGCGGCCCACGTCGAGCACGTCGAACGGCGGCATCATCACGGTGCCGCCCGCGGCGCCGACCCGCGCGGCGACCGCGTCGGCATCGTCGGCGGCGAGGTAGGTGGTCCACACCGAGGGCATCGGCATACCGGCGGGTTTGGGTCCGATCCCCGCCGCCGGTTGCCCGTTGCGCAGCGCGATCAGATAGCCGCCCGCCTCGTGCGGGCTGTCGATGATCTCCCAGCCGAACAGGTCGGCGTAGAACGTGCGCGCCTTGGTCACATCATCGACCTGGCAGTCCACCCAGCAGGGTGTTCCTTCCGGCCAGGCGTTGTCGCGAGTCGGCATCAGCTGAACCTCCCTGGCATTCGAGTCGGATGACCGACCGTCCGAACCCGGTCGGCACTCGTCTCAGTCAAGCACTCGGGTGCGCTGCGGGATAGGGGTCCGGCGAGGTTCGCGCGATTCGGGACAGGCGCTGGCCGTCACCGTGGCAGTGATCGAGCACAGACTTCGGCAGAGTGGTCGACAAGATCGTCCAGGGCGCGAGAGGATCGTGACGCCCGTCATACGGTGCGCGGGCCGAGGAGGTGGGAGATCGTGGCCGGTCGCGTGCCGAAGAGCCGTTTCGCGCGGGGGAGCAGGCTCGGCCGGCTGGCCGCGGGGCAGGCGGTGCGCGGGGTGGGCACCCGGTTGTCGATGGTCGGGCGCACCGAGCAGGCCAGGCAGGTGCTCGCCGAACGCTCGGCCTTGCAGACCGCGCAGCAGATCGTCACCGTGCTCGGCGGGATGAAGGGCGCGGCGATGAAGCTGGGCCAGATGCTGTCGGTGCTCGATATCGACATGGTCCCGGAATCGCATCGGGAACTGTTCCGGGTCAAGCTCGCCGAGCTGCGCGATCAGGCGCCAGCGGTGTCGTTCGCTCAGATGCGCAAGGTCATCGAGGACGATCTCGGCCCGCTCGCCAGGTCCTTTGCCGACTTTGACGATACGCCGATTGCCGCTGCCTCCATCGGCCAGGTGTATCGGGCTCGCCTGCACGATGGCCGCGCGGTGGCGGTCAAGGTCCAATATCCGGGCGTCGACGAGGCCATCGCCGCCGACATGCGCAACCTGGAGTTCTTCAGCAGGCTGTGGAAATCCATTCTGCCCAGTGCCGCCGACGCCGCGGTGCTCGAGGAGATCACCCGCAATCTGGAACGCGAACTGGACTATCCGCGTGAGGCCCGCACCCAGCATCGGGTGGCCGCACGCTATCGCGATCATCCGTTCATCGTGGTGCCCGACAGCGTCGAAGAGCTGTGCGCGCGTCACGTGCTGGTGACCGAACTGGTGGAAGGCAGGCAGTTCCAGCAGATCCGGGAGTTGCCAGAGGCCGATCGCGATCGGATCGGCGAGTTGATCTATCGGTTCTACGTGAGCTCGCTGTTCGTCGACTACGAATTCTGCGGCGATCCGCATCCGGGGAACATCCTGCTCGCCGACGACGGCCGGGTCGGTTTCGTCGATTTCGGGGTCTACAACCGCATGGACCCGGTGGATGCCGACTTCGAGCGTGACTGCCTGCGATTCGCCGGCGAACAGCGGGCCAAGGAGCTCTACGACGCCTGGGTGGGGCGCGGCATCATCGACCCGGCCGCCGGGGTGAGTCCACAGGAATGCTTGGAATACGTGTGGGCGGCGGCGGGCTGGCATCTGCTCGACGAGCGGATCACCATCACCCCCGAGCTGGCGACCGGGGCCGTTGTGCTCGCCGTCGACCCGCGGGCCTCGGAGTTCCGCGGTATGCGTCATCAGCTGCTGCCGCCGGAGCATGTGTTCTCCCGCCGCGCCGACCTGTTCACCTATGCCGCGCTCGGCCAGCTGGGCTCGACCAACAACTGGCATCGCATCGCGCGCGAGTGGCTCTACGGCGAACCTCCCGTCACCGAGATCGGACTTACCACGGCGCGGTGGCGTAGTCGCTAAGGTGAGCGCGAACTCATTTTCAGCGAGAACGGCAGGGGAGCGCCATGCCCTCGAAGACAGTCGGACAGCGTCGACGTCCCAGCCAGGAGCGCGCGAAGGCGACCAGGGAGCACATTCTCGATACCGCGGCCCGCTTGTTCGGTGAGCGCGGCATCGCCAACACCTCGACCAACCGGATCGCCACGGAAGCCGGGCTGAGCATCGGCACGGTCTACCGCTACTTCTCCGACCGCACCGTCATCGTGGAGGAATTGCTCGGCCGGTTGCTCGAGGACATCGAAAGACGCTTCACCCAGCAGGTTTTCGATCTGTCGGAGAACTCGGTCGAGGACCTGACCATCAATGTGCTCGAGGTGATCACCGAGGAACTGGTGGCCAACGCCGCACTGGTGCGCGCGCTCGTCGCCGGAGTTCAATTCTACAACAGTGGGATTCCGGAGTTCGAACCACGGCTGCGGCTGCTGGTGAAGGTGATGCTCATCCAAGTGCTCGGCCCCGGTGACGATCACGAATACGACCTGATGACGTTCGTGGTGCTCAACACCGGTTTCGCCGCCGTACTGCGCGCCTCTGCCCTGGAGGTCGGGATCGAGGAACGGCAGGAGGCCATCGCGATGACCGCGCGCATGCTCGGTGCCTGGTTCGAGGCCGAAGCCGCAGCTCGCGGGCTGCGCGAGTCCCGCTTCACCGGGCTGGGCAAACGCAACGGGAAGCAGCCGGCCCGGGTAGGTCGCAAAAAGTGAGCGGTTCCCCAGGTTCCGTCGCGCTCGGTTGCCGTATTTGCTCGGCGTTTTCGGCATAATGCCTGGTAGACCTGGTTCGTTGGGGTGGTGGACAACTCGAGCAAAGCGGAGTGGAAGGTGAGCGCGAGCTCGCATTAATGTTCGTTGCGTAGTACAGGTGACGAGGAGGTCACACGTGACGATCGAGAACGCGATTCGCCCCGGATGCCAGACCCCTGGACGGTCCATCTCACCGCCCGTGCGTGATGTCCGCCGGTTGACGGGCCGGCTGGTCGACCATCTGGCCGCCTCGGTGCCGCCGTTCACCACCATGGGGACCGAGGTGATGGCCGGAGACGTGGCGGCCCTGGTCCGGGTCTGCGTGGAGTGGTCCATCCAGCGGATGAACGGCGACGACCAGCCCGTGCCCACCGAACGCATCAATGCCGCCGCGACCAAGTGGGCCAAAGACGGCGTCCCCATCGACACCGTATTGCACGCCGTGCACGCCGGATTCAAAGCCGGCCTCGACCTGTTGTTCGCGCGCACCGAGCCGAACGGAAGCGGCGACATCGTCGAGGGCACCACCGCCGCACTGGAATTGCTGAACCTCATCACCTCGACGGTGAGCAAGGCCTACGTGCGCGAACATCGCGCCGGTGTCGCCGAACACCACACCGCGGTGCATACGCTGACCTCGGCCCTGCTCGGCGGCCATGCCACCTCGAAGATGGCGCGCGAGTGCGGTATCCAGATCGCGGCCGAGTACTACGTGCTCGCGGTATCGCTGCCCGCCCATCCGGACGAGAGCCATCCGCGGCTGGACCCGCACGTCGTCGCGCGGCGCAAGCTGCGCCGGGTGCAGGCCGCGCTGGCCGATCAGTTCGGCGATACCGCGCTGTCGTTGCTGTCGGTGGACGGCGGCACCATCCTGGTGCCTGCGAGCGCCTGCGCCGAATCCGACCTCGACGAGATGGTGCGCAAGCTCTCCGCGGCCGCGCTGGTGCCGATCCGCGCCACTGTGCTCACCGCCGCCGCCGCTGACGTGGCCTCGGCCGCCGACCGCGCCCATGATCTCCTCGACACCGTGCATCAACTCGGGCGCGCCCCCGGCCTGTACCGATTCGCCGAGCTGGCGCTGCACTATCAGCTCACCCGCCCCGGCATCGGCCGCGACATCCTGCACGCCCGGCTGGCGCCGCTGGACGATCACCCCGAACTGATGGAGACCCTGCGGGTGTTCTTCGCCATGGACCTCAACCGGCAGCGCACCGCGCGCATCCTGCACGTGCATCCCAATACCGTCGACTATCGGCTGCGCCGGATCGGGCAGCTCACCGGCCTGGATCTGTCGCCCACCGAAGGCCTCTGGTATCTGCGCTCGGCCCTGATCGCCCGCGTGAACGGGCCGGGGAATCCCGGAGTCGAGGCTCGCCAGCCGGCCTGAGCCGCCTCGCCACGGCCCACCGTCGGGTAGTCGGCTCGGCCACGCGTGGACGGACCGGTCCCGAGCTCCGTCGACCTCGGGCTGCGCCCGGGAGCATTTTCGCCCGGCGGTGGTACCGGCCGGCAGGCCACGGGTCTATCCTCGGTACCCGATCCTCGATGCTGTATCCATCTCGATGCTGTATTCGCTTTCTCGATGTCCTGGGCTTTTCCCAATCGTCGGAAGGATCGAATCGTGAGGAGCCGAGCACGTAGCTTCACCGCGGCGGTGGCGTGTGCCCTCGCTGTCGGGGCCGGTGCGATCAGTGCCCCGCAGGCCTGGACCCAGCCGGTCACGGAGGTCGCCGGCGCCGAATTCTATGTACCCCCGGCCCCATTACCCGGTGGCCCCGGCGCCATCGTGCGCGCCGAGCCATCCCACTTGGCGCTGTCGATGGGCGCGATGCCGGCGTCGGCGACGCGGGTGATGTACACCAGCAGCGACACCCACGGCGCTCCGGCCGCGGCGGTGGGTACCTTTCTGATGCCCGCGATGCCATGGACCGGCCCGGGACCGCGGCCGTTGGTCGCCTACGCGGGCGGAACGAAGGGCCAGGGTGATCAGTGCGCGCCCTCGAAACTGCTCGCCCAGTTCATCCATTTCGAGCCGCCGGTCAACCTGATCTTCGAATATGACGTGGTGGCGCTGTATTCGCTGCTGTCGCGCGGCATGGCGGTGGTGATGACCGACTATCAGGGTCTCGGCACGCCGGCCGTGCACGGATTCCTCAACCGTAAAGAGCAGGCCCACGCCGTGCTCGATTCCGCTCGCGCGGCGCTGCGGCTGCCGGGCACTGGCCTGGCCCCGGATTCCCCGGTGATCCTCTACGGCTACTCCCAGGGCGGTATGGCCTCCGCCGGTGCGGCCGAACTGCATCCGAGCTACGCCCCCGATCTCAATGTGCGCGGCGCCTACGTCGGCGGACCGGTCGTCGACGACCAGTACTTCGTCGGCTACAACGATGGTCGCGCCGCCGCCGCGCCCACCCACGCCTGGATCCTCAACGGCATGGCCGCCGCCTATCCGCAGGTGCGGCCGGTGCTCGACGCCGAACTCAACGACACCGGCAAGGCGATCCTGCGGGATTCGGAAAGCAAGTGCGCTATGCCCGTCGGCATGGCACAGAACCATCCACACACCGCGCAGTGGACCAGCAGCGGCCAGCCGCTGACCGCGGTGATCGACCGGAATCCGGCGCTGCGGGCGGTCTTCGCCGAACAGCGCGTCGGCTCGCTCACCCCCTCGGCCCCGGTGCTCATCGCCTCGGCGAAGAACGATGAGGGCGCGCCGTTCCCGCCGATCCATGCCACCGCGGCCGACTGGTGCGGCGGCGGCGCGACGGTGCAATTGGAGGCGAACTCCTCGATTCCGCCGATGACCGGCTTGGCCGGCACGCATGTGCTGGCGTTCTTCCCGGCGCTGGATGCCTCCCAGCAGTGGATCACCGACCGGCTCGCGGGCAGGCCCGCGCCGTCGAATTGCGCCGCGCTGCCCTGACCCCGCACCCGTGAGGTCCCGGCTTCGGGGTGGGTCGGCTCCGATCCGCCCCGAAGCCATCGCCGTGTACCCCGAGGATCAACCGAAGGAGCCTGCGATCAGCCAGAACCGGAAATCCGGACAGCGCGTACGTGCACGGTCGGCGCGCTCGCGGCCGCATATCGTCGTCGACCGGGTCGAGATCGTCACCGTGCACGGAACGCTCGCACTGCGCTTCTCCGACACGGTGGGCCTGCCGTTCTCGGTCGTCTTCCCAGCGGAATTCGCGGTGAACGCACTCGGGCCCCTGCGCTCGGCGATCCTCGAGGCCGAGGAAGCCTATTGGAGCCTGGTGCCCTCGCTGGTGCGTTCCTTCGGTACCGCCGAGCCGAACGTCGTGGCCGAGCGCATGGCGGCCTGGCATCGCGAACAGGGCTGGGATCGCGTCATCGAGTTCGCGACCGCCGACGGCCCCGCATCGGTCATGCTGCTGACCCATGCCGGGCACGTCGGCATCTGCGCCGATCCGCCCTACAGCGGTGAACCGCTGCTGGCCATCTTCGACCCGCTGCAATTGCGCCGCATCGAACCCGGCTTGGTCTCGGCCCTCGGCCAGGCCCTGCGTGAACAGGGCGGCAGGCATTGGAGCCAGCGTCTTCGCGCCGCGCGCCGTCACATCGACAGCCGCCAGTGGATCATCCCCGGCGATTATTGCGATCCCGCCCCCGAAGCCGCCGCGGCGCATATGCGGGAGCGCTACGTCGAATACCTGCGACGTTCGCCGGTCAATCCGGGGAAGTGAGCCTGCCGGTGCGGCCCTACTGTTCGCGGGTGTAGGACATGACCACCCGCAGCATCAGATCCACCCGCAGTTCCCGCGCCTCGTCGCTGCCGGGCTCCATCAGGCATTGCACCGCGGTGCCGTCGTGCACCGCGACCAGCGCGCGTCCCAATGCCTTCGGGTCGGTGACGGTGCGGCCGATCCGGTTCAGCAGTGTCTGCACCACCGGCAGCAGTGCGGAGCTGATCGACTCCTCCCTGGCGACCATCAGGTCGCGCAGTCCGGGGTTGCGCAGGGCGTGTGCGGTCACCTCGAGGCTGATGCGCTGCCACTTGTCGTCCATTGGCACCGCGTGCAGCACGTGCTCGACGACCTCACGCACGTTGCGGACATCGGTGACCGGGTCCTCCCGCAGCACCGCCGTCACGTTGGCGAGCAGCTGCGCCGACTGCTGCTCCCACATCGCCAGGAACAGCTCGTCCATGCTGGTGAACTGCGAATAGAACGCGCCGCGGGTGTAGCCGGCGCGTTCGCAGATGTGGTCGGGTTTGGTGCGGCCGAAACCCTGTTCGGCGAAGACCTCGTAGGCCGCGCCGAGCAGGCGCTGGCGAGTTTCGGCGCGCCGCTTGGTCACTCGGCGGCCGGTCGAGGGCTTCCCGGTCGTCGCGGCTGCGGCGACGTCGTCGGAGGGTGCCACGTCGTGTCCTTATCTTCCGGCGGTATGGGCGACCGAATGCATTATTGCATCTGATTCGATAGTGTATCGCCTGTGAATCGGTCGGATGCTGTGATGCCGATCGGTCCGAGTCGGTGAGGGCCGGGTCGGGCGCCGCGTTGCGTCGGCGGGGGCGAGGTCGGTTCGCTCCGGTCATATCGACTCGGCGAATGTGCCGACTCGGGCACTCGCCGATGCTTAGGTTGGAACGCAGGCGATGGGACGGTCCGGGTGGCCGCCGGCTGTCGATGCGACTATTCGAAGGAACAACATGACACACAACAGTCCTGATTCCGCGTTCGACGCCGAAGTGATCGTGGTCGGTGCGGGGCTGGCCGGGCTGGTCGCGACCTATGAGCTGGTCAAGGCCGGCCGACGGGTGCTGGTGCTGGATCAGGAGAACCGCAACAACCTGGGCGGGCAGGCCTTCTGGTCGCTGGGCGGGCTGTTCTTCGTCGACAGTCCCGAACAGCGTCGCCTCGGCATCAAGGATTCCTACGAACTGGCGCTGCAGGACTGGATGGGGTCGGCCGGCTTCGACCGCGAGGACGAAGACCACTGGGCGCGGCAGTGGGCCCGCGAATACGTGCGATTCGCCGCCACCGAGAAGCGGGACTATCTGCACGCGCTCGGGCTGCGGGTCACGCCGCTGGTCGGCTGGGCCGAACGGGGCGGGGCGTCCGCCGACGGGCACGGCAACTCCGTGCCCCGATTCCACCTCACCTGGGGCACCGGGCCCGAGGTCGTGCGCGTGTTCGCCGAACCTGTGCTCGAGGGCGAGCGAAAGGGTTTGGTGCGGTTCGCGTTCCGGCATCGGGTGGATGAACTCGTGGTCGAGGCAGACACGGTCACCGGCGTACGCGGCAGCGTGCTCGAACCGACCGACCTCGAGCGCGGCAAGGCTTCCTCGCGAACCGCTGTGGGCGACTTCGATTTCCGTGCGAAGGCGGTGGTCGTGACCTCCGGCGGTATCGGCCACAACCATGATCTGATCCGCAAGAACTGGCCCGCCGACCGGCTCGGACCGTGCCCGAAGACGATGATCTCCGGAGTGCCCGCGCATGTGGACGGCCGCATGCTCGGCATCAGCGAGGCCGCGGGCGGCGCCATCGTCAACCGCGACCGGATGTGGCATTACACCGAGGGCATCATCAACTGGGATCCCATCTGGCCCGATCACGCCATCCGGATCATCCCCGGCCCGTCCTCGCTGTGGTTCGATGCCAATGGAAAACGCCTGCCCGCACCGTGTTTCCCCGGTTTCGACACCAACACCACCATGAAGGCGATCCTGGCCACCGGACACGACTACTCCTGGTTCGTGCTCACCCAGTCGATCATCGAAAAGGAGTTCGCGCTCTCCGGTTCGGAGCAGAATCCCGATATCACCGGCAAGGACATGAAGCTCACGCTCAAGAGCCGGGTCGCGAAGGGCGCGCCCGGCCCGGTGGAGGCCTTCAAGCAGCATGGGGTCGATTTCGTCGTCGCGGATACCCTCCGCGAACTCGTCGATGGCATGAACAAGATCGCGCGTGGCCCGCAACTCGACCACGACGATCTCGAACGCCAGATCGTGGCCCGCGACCGCGAAGTCGCCAACAAATACTCCAAAGACGCTCAGATGATGGCGATCACCAACGCCCGCCAGTACTTCGGTGACAAGGCGGGCCGGGTCGCCAAACCGCATCGCATCCTCGACCCGGCGGCGGGTCCGCTCATCGCGGTCCGCCTGAACATCCTCACCCGCAAGACCCTCGGCGGCTTGCAGACCGACCTGAAATCGCGGGTCATGCGGCCCGACGGCAACCCGCTACCCGGCCTCTACGCCGCCGGTGAGGTCGCCGGGTTCGGCGGCGGCGGGGTGCACGGCTACAACGCGCTCGAAGGCACATTCCTGGGCGGCTGCATCTTCTCCGGGCGAGCGGCGGGGCGGGCGATCGCTTCCACGTTAGGCTGATCGATGCTGGGCCGCCGACGGTTCGCGTCAGCTGATGATCGGCGGGGCACCGGATGCGGCGTTCCGACGGGTGCTGCCGTGGTTTGCCGGTGCGCACCCAGTCGCTACTGCCTGCGAGCGGGATCGTCAGCGGCTACGCCCGAGGACGTGGCGCAACGCCGATTCGAGATCGGGCGTCCGGAAGGGATGCTCGGCGTGCAGCAAGCGCTGCGGCGCGACACGCTGACTCGCCGTGGCCAGTTCGTGTGCGCCCTCGCGGCCGAGCAATAGGGCAGGCCCGAACTCGGGGGCCGGTATCGGCGTGGGCCTGCGCATTACCCGGCCCAGTGTGCGGGTGAACTCCGCATTGCGCACCGGATGCGGGGCGACCGCGTTCACCGGTCCGCGCAGTTCACCATCCCAGAGCGCGCGGTGATAGATGTCGAGGAGATCGTCGATGCCGATCCACGACATCCATTGGCGCCCATCGCCGATCCGCCCGCCGAGGCCGCTGGCGAATAGCGGCCGCAGCAACCGGAGGGTGCCGCCGCGCGGGGACAGCACGATGCCGGTGCGCACGTGCACGACGCGCGTTGTCGCGGTGGCAGCCGCGGCGGCGGCCGCTTCCCAGTCGGTGACGACGTCGGCCAGGAAACCGTCGCCGCGCGAGCTGTTTTCGGTCAGGTCCTCGTCGCCGCGGTCATTGCCGTAGTAGCCGATCGCGGAGGCGCAGATGAACGCGGGCACGCCGCTGTCGGCGCTGAGTTCGGCCAGCGCGCGGGTGGGCCCGATTCGGCTGTCCCGGATCGAGCGTTTGTGCTCCTCAGTGAATCGCCCCGCAATCGATGCACCCGCCAGATGGATGACGGCGTCCACTCCGGTGAGCAGGTCCTTGTCCGGGCGATCCGGGTCCCACCGGCGTTCACCAGGGTGGCGCGGTTCGCGGCGCACCAGCCGGACGACCGTGTGCCCGCCCGAGCTGAGAAAAGCCGTCAGCGCGGAACCGATCAGCCCCGAGGAACCGGTCACCGCGATCGTCGACGGACCGAGCCCGTTGGCCTCCGCCCGTTCGTGCGCGGCCAGATCATGGGTCAGCTGGCGGTATCTGTAGGCGAACATGGGCCGCAGCGCAGCGGCGGGCAGCCGGGTGTCGACGCGGTCGATCACGCGGGTGTGGGTGGCATCGACTTCCTCGAATTCATGGACATGCCGCCAGGTCAACGCCGTGGCCAGGGGAACCGAGGCCAGTCCGGCGCGCGAGAGCCGGTCGGCGAACCGACACGGCGGATCGTAGGCCTCGGGTTCGTGCTCGGCCACCCATCGAAGCCCGCCCGGCAGGGCGAGCACCGCGCGTCCGTCGGCGAGCGAGCCCGCTTCCTGAACCAGGGTCACCGGCTGCCACGGCGGAGCCAGCCGGGCAAACGCGCCCGGCCGCCCGAACCAGGCGAAAACGTCGGATCGAGGGACCGCGACCACAGCCGAACACTCGATGCTCATACCTCGAATCTACGCACCCGATCCGAGTAATGCATCGTTCATGCATCGAATCGGTGTGTCCTGCGCTTGGCGCCGATCAAACCCATGTCGATCACCTCGGCATCAGTGCACACCGAATCATTCGATTCCGGTGGTGCGAAGCAGGCCCAAGTGCCGAGGCAGACGTGGCAGGGAAGGTGGAGTAGACGACAGCGGTCTGGTCGGCCTCAGGCGCTAGCAGGGCATCGCAGTCGAGTTCCAGGGCGCCGAGGTCGGGGTGCGCGAGCGTGACGGTGCGGCTGCGCAGTTGCCCGGCGCGTGCGGCCCGCCACAGTTCATCGAAGCGCGAACTGCCCGTGCGCGGTTCGGTGAGCAGCCGGGCCAGACCGGGATCGTCCGGGTATGTCGCGTGCACAGTGCGCAGGCAACCCACGCAGTCGACCGCATCGGCGGCCTCGGCGTCGGCTCGTCTCCTGCCAGCTGCCCGCCGACCCCGACGTGGCTATGACGACACTGCGAGAGTGCTTGTCGCAGGGGTTATTCCGGGTCGCGATGATCGGTGCGAGGGTGCGCATGTCGCCTGAACACACTCTGCTGTTCGAGCGCCTGTGAACGCGCTCATCGAGAGCTCGCCCGACATCCGGTTGTGTTTCGACACCTCTCCGGAGACCACTGTCGATGCTCTGC
Organism: Nocardia sp. JCM 38205; assembly: GCF_058222935.1. Lineage (NCBI taxonomy): Bacteria > Bacillati > Actinomycetota > Actinomycetes > Mycobacteriales > Nocardiaceae > Nocardia > Nocardia sp. JCM 38205. Next base: position 115,931 of record NZ_JBYHFL010000007.1, read on the forward strand.
GTCGCTGGATCCAACCGCGCTGCGCGCACCCGGCAGTGTCGCCGAAAGCTGGGGCGCCGGATGGCTGTGCCGATCTACTCCGCATCGATCGGTTCGGTCACGAGTCCGGTGAGCCTGCGTAGCAGGTCGACGAGCTGGGCCCGCTCGTCCGATGTGAATGTCTCGTAGGCGCGGGCCTGACGCTCCCGCAGCCGTTTTCGCAGTGACGCCACGCGCTCGGCCCCCGCGTCGGTCAGCGAGATCAGGACGCGCCGCTCGTCCTCGGCGGACCGGCGGCGTACCACGATCCCCTTGGCCTCCAATTGCTGCAGCATTCGGGTCGCGGTGGGAACGCTGACATCCGCGCTGGTCGCGAGTCGCCCGACCGGGAGATCGGGCTCGTCCATCAGCGGCTCGAGCAGTGCCACCTGCGGTAAGGAGAGGCCACCGAACTGTTGGGCACCCGCCGACCGTGCGCGGCGTATCGCGACGAACAGAGCGTCGACCGTCTGCGCGATCTGCTCCGCATCCACTTCGCCGACGGTTGGCGTCGGCGGGGTATTGCGTCCTTGTGCCATGCGGATTAGCCTAACAGCACAATATTTAGCAACCTAAATGTTAGTAGGCTCAAGGATGACAGTCCCCGCTCGGATCGATGTCCACCAGCACCTCATCCCGCCGTCGTACCGGGAGGTGATGGACCGGCGCGGGGCGTCCGCCGGCGGCTGGCCCACACCGGCCTGGAACGCGGACCGCGCGATCGCGATGATGGACCGCCGGTCCATCGCGACAGGGATGCTGTCGGTCAGTTCTCCCGGCACTCACTTCGGCGATGACGCCGAAGCCCGTGGCGTCGCCCGCGGCGTCAACGAGTTCGCCGCGGAGCTGACGAAGGACCGGCCCGACCGCTTCGGCCATTTCGCGAGCCTTCCGCTCCCCGATGTCGACGGCGCGATCGCCGAGGCCGCATACGCGCTCGACGAGTTGCATGCCGACGGGGTGGTGCTGATGTCGAATGCCCATGGCCGCTACCTCGGCGACAAGCAGTTCGAGCCACTCTGGGCCGAACTCGACGCGCGTGCCGCTGTGGTTTTCATCCATCCGACCACGCCCCCGATTCCCTTGCTGGACGGTATGCCCGGACCGCTGCTCGACTTCCCGTTCGACACCACCCGCACCGCGGTGCATATGACGCTCAACGGCGTGATGAGCCGTCATACCCGGATCAAGGTGATCCTGTCCCACGCGGGCGGCTTCCTCCCGTTCGCGGCATGGCGCTTCACCGGTGGCGCGCAGTTCAACGCCGGAACCACGCCCGCGGGTATCCTCGCCGATCTGCAGCGTTTCTACTTCGACACCGCGTTGTCCACCACGCCGACGGCCCTGCCGTCACTGCTGGCCTTCGCGGCTCCAGGACACATCCTGTACGGCAGCGATTTCCCCTTCGCCCCAGAGGAATCCGGCGGAATGCTCGACGCGATGCTCGACAGCTATGCCGGCTTCGGTCCCGGACAGCTCGACGCGATCAATCGCGGCAGCGCCGAAGTCCTCTTTTCACGCCTGGCGGGATCGTGACCACCTGGCCGGACCGCCTTCTGAAGCGTCACCGGCGGCGGTCACCCATGCGCTGAACCTCAGGCGCCGAGCTCGAGGGTGATGGCGGTGAAACCGGTGTCCTCCTCGGGATGCCGGCCGATCTCGCGGAAGCCGAGATGGGCGTAGAAGGCGCGGGCGGAGGAATTGAGCTCGAAGACGTCGAGGGTCACCTTGCCGTGCAGGTGTAGCGCGTGCTCGACCAGGCGCCTTCCGATGCCCAGTTTCTGGACCTCTGGGTCGACGAAGAGGCCGCCGATCTCGGAGCCGAGCATGCCGAGCAGTCCGACGACGCCGTGGGGCGGGACTTCGGCGACCCAGTTATCGGCGTGGACGAGATAGATCTCCCGAAGCTTGCGCTCGCGCTCGCCGGTTCCTTCGCCCTCGATGAAGGGGTGAGCGATTCGGCTGGCTCGGCTCCAGAGACTCACCACGGTGTCCTCGTCTTCGGGACGGTAGGGGCGGATCGTCACCGGAGTCGGTGCGGAAGGGCGAGCGGCGGGATCGGTATCGGGAGTCGTCACGAGTGTCAACCGTGCGTCACGGGCTGCTGTCTTGGCAATCGATTTTCGCCGCCGCGCGGACGGTGGCCGGGCAGGTGCCGCGCTCCTTCGGGGGTCGGCTGGGTGTGGACGGGCCATCGATGTCGCCGCATGCTGCGAGCGGAGCACTTGCGTGTCACCGTGAGTATCACCTACCGTAGCGGCGTCAGGGGTTCATGAAAACACGAGCACATGGGGGCAATAGCCGAATGGTCGTGAACAGCCTTTCGGGGCAGAGGCCTTCGCTCGGCGGGCTGGGGTTATCGGCGGCGTGCCGGCGCGAATGCCACCACTCCGAACGACATCGGCCGTCGACGGCGGCATTCAGCCGGTACTGAGCGGCGACCAACTCACACACCATCCACCGGCATCCGATTCGGTGGCCATCCCGCGCGAACGCGTATCCGTTGCGTTCGCGGCAGCCGGCCCGACGGCTCGCGGCCGATGCGCGCGATGGCTCGAGGGCGTTTCATCGACGTCCGAGTAAGCGCCACTCTCGTAGACAGGGGCACCCATAGGTCGGCCGAATGTCAACCGCTCTCGCCCATGGGCGCCGCTCTTCGCGTACCGATCGGCAGTGATGCAGCGCATATCGTCTCGGACGGACGACCAGTTCGAGCATCCGTGCGGCCATTGTTCGGGTGTTCCGTAACACGTTGAACAGCAAGGTAACTCGACCTATTGCCAAGGGGTTCAGGGCGCCGGCCGGCGCCGGATGATAATGCGCATCCGCTATCGCAGTGGGTCCGATTACATCGCGATCCCGAGCCTGGGAATTGTCTCGGCTCCTATGCAACTCTGGTACGGCAGTACCAATAATTCGCTGCGGGTGCTTCGGGCCGACGACGATTCGAATGCGCTGCGTGCGTGATGCTTTCGGGAGGAAATTCGTGGTTGAGTTGTCCGTGAAGCGCGGTGCGGTACGCGAAGTGGGGCGCCTCGCCCGATGGTTGCCGTACTACGGGACCCGTGGTTACCGGGACTTCCGCCGTACCGGGTCGAAGCAGCAGGTCGCGGTTAATCTGCGGGATTTCCTGCTTCGCATGGGGCCCATGTACACCAAGGCGGGCCAGATCCTGGGGACCCAGACCGGGCTCTTCGACGCCGACGCCATCGCCGAGTTCCGGGACCTGTTCGCCGATATGCCCGCGATGCCGGCCTGGGAATCGGAACAGGTGCTGCACGACAAGGCGCACCCCGATCTGCTGACCCGCCTGACGTCGTTCGAGCCGGTCGCCCCTCGCGGCCGGCACAGTGGCGCAGGTTCATCAGGGCCGACTCGACACCGGCGAGAAGGTCGCCCTCAAGATCGTGAAAACCGGTGTGCGGGAGCGTCTTGCCGCGAGCACCGCGGCGACCTCGGCGATGCTCACGACATTGCAGAAGCTGGTTCCGGCCGCACGCTCCTACGATGCGCTGAGTCACTTCGCCGAACTGCGCCCGTTCCTGGTCGATCAGTGCGATATGCGCCTGGAAGCGCAGCGACAGGAGCAGGTGGGGCAGAACTTCGCCGCGCATCCGTTCGTCCGGGTGCCCCGGGTGTACCCGCAGCTGTGCTCGGAAGACGTTCTGGTGATGGAGTTCATCGACGCCGTACCCGGCACCGAGTTCGCCACCTGCGAATTCCCCAAGGGTGAGCTCGCCCGCCGGATGCAGGACACCTTCTACACCATGGCCTTCTTCCACGGCCTGTTCCACGTCGACCCGCATCCGGGCAACATGATGCTCACCCACGACGGCGAGATCATCATGCTCGACTACGGGTTGGTCGGAACGCTGTCCGAGGACGGTAAGTGGGCGCTGGCCTCCTTCTACTACGGCTGCATCCAGAAGCAATGGGATCGCGCCGTCGACCGGTTCATCGAAGCGTTCACGGTGGCACCGGAATCCGGCTCCACCTTCCCCGCCCGCAAGCGGCAGGACCTGATCGGGGTGCTGAGGTACCACTTCGAGGAGAAGGCCGAAGCCTGGTCGACGATGGGCTTCTTCGACGACGCCACCAAGGTACTTCGTGCCGCGGGCTGGCGTCTGACCACTGATTTCACTCTGCTCGGGCTGGTGTTCCTCACCGGAGAAGGATTGGTCAGCGCCGTCGATCCGGAGATCGACATCTGGTCCAACGCCCGCCGGTTCACCGACCGCTTCTCCCCGTTCATGAGCGAGGACCTCGAGGAGCTGTTCGATACCCGGATCGCGGGGCATATGCCCAAGTCGATGGCGATCAAGAACGATGCCGACCGCGCGTTGATCGCGCAGACGCATATGGACCGCTACGTACTGCCCAGCGAGTACCCGCTGATCGTGGAATCCGCCGAGGGCGCCACCATCACCGACATCGACGGCAACACCTACATCGACCTGGCCAGCGGCTTCGGCCCGCACATCCTCGGATACCGGCCGAAGGTGGTCGTCGAGGCCGTCACCGCCGCGATGGAGAAGGGCGCCGTCAACGCGATCGGCAACACCGCCGAAGTGGATCTCGCCCAATTGATCAGCGCGGCGTTCGGCGGCGACAAGGGGGTGGTGTTCACCAACTCCGGTACCGAATCGGTGCTGACCGCGTCCCGGATCGCCCGCGCCGCCACCCGCAAGGACCGGATCGCCAAGTTCGAGGGCCACTACCACGGCTGGTCCGACCAGGGCATGGTGTCGTCGTGGTTCCGCTACAGCGGCACCGCGACCGAACCACAGCCGATCAGCAATTCGGCAGGCGCGCAACGTCAGGTCGTGGAGAACACCCTGGTCTTGCAGTACGGCTCGCCGATCTCGATCGAGCGGATCCGCCGCAACGCCGATTCCCTTGCCGCCGTGCTGATCGAACCGATGCCGTCGATGGCCGTCGACTACGACATCGAATTCCTCCAGGCTCTGCGACAGGTGTGCGACGAGTGCGGCGTCATGTTGATCTTCGATGAAGTGGTCAGCGGATTCCGGGTGACCTATGGCGGCGTGCAGACGCTGACCGGCGTCGAACCGGACCTCACCTGCCTCGGCAAGATCGTCGGCGGTGGTTTGCCCGGCGGCGCCGTCGTCGGGCATCCGCGGGCGATATGGTCGGCCCGGACCACGAATGATCCGTTCGAGGACTGGGCGACGCGCGCCTTCTGCGGCGGCACCACCAGCGGCAACTCGGTCTCCTCGGCGGCCGGTGCCGCGGTGCTGCGGCACCTGCGGGACAACCCGGCCATCTACACCGAGCTCGACGCCCGCACCGACTACCTGCGCAACGGACTCCAGGAGGTCGCCGAGCGCGAAGGCGTTCCTGCCCGGGTGAGCGGAAAGCACACCCTGTTCAGCATCGGCTTCGACTATTCCAAGCCCGCGCTACCGCGCGACCAGACGGCGGGCAGCCATGTGAAGGCCACGCTGGCGCTGGCGTACTACATGCGGTTGAACAACGTGTACCTACCGGAGTTGCACACGATCCTGCTCAACAACGCGCACACCTACAGCGATCTCGACACCGTCGTTGACGCCTTCGGCACCAGCATCGGTGAGATGAAGCGACACAACTTCTTCGTGTACTGACGATCGCCAGATCCCGCCGTGGTGCGGGCCGGGCAGACATGACCTCCGCTGCTCGGGCCCGCACCACGACGCATCCCCGCACCAGACAGACGAAGGCGATACAACGATGAGAACCGGTCTCGACGATCAGGCCGCCGCCACGGTCGATCCAGGCGCTCACCAGCGCGGCACAGCGGCCGCATGGGCACGGATGTGCTATCGATTCCGATGGCCGCTGGCGGCCGTGTGGTTGTTGATCGCCGTGGTGGGCGGGATCCAGTTCGATCGCATGGACGAACATCTCCGGTTACCCGACTATTCGATCACCGGTTCGGAATCCTCCCGCACCGCGGAGGTGCTCGGCGAACGATTCCCGCGCCTCGGCGCCGAACAGGCCGCGATCGTCGTCACCGCTGCCGACGCAGGTTCAACGGTCACGGCGGTGCGCGCGATCACCACCGCCTTACAGGACATCGACGGCCTCGGCGAAATCGTCGATCCCACAACACCACAGGCCGGCCAGGAGCTCATCGCCGACGACCGGCGGACCGCGATGATCCTGATCCCGTTGCGCGGCACGGTGGCCGCGCGCGATGACACCACCGACCGGATCGAAGCCGCGCTGCAACACATCGAGATGAGCGAGGGGACCTCCGCCGAGCTGACCGGCGAGACTCCGCTGAACAAGGCACTCGCCGATGTGGAACGGCGTGACCAAGTCCGCGCCGAGATCGTCGGAATGACGCTGGCCCTGATACTTCTGCTGTGGGGGCTGAAATCGGTCCTCGGCACTGTGGTGGCGATCGCCTCGGCGGCGCTCGGGGTGGCCGCGAGCAGTATCGGTATCGCGGGAATCTCGGGGATAGCCGAAACCTCCCAATTCGCGCTCGTCGTGGCCACCATCATCGGCCTGGCGGTGGGGGTGGACTACGCGCTGTTCATGATCAGCCGTTTCCGCGAACACCTTCCCGGGCCGGGGGACGGGAAACCGAGCCGGGAGCAGGTGATCGCCGCGTTGAGCGTCTGCATGAAGACCTCGGGGCATACGGTGATCGTCTCCGGCGTCATCGTCATGGTGTCGTTGTGTTCGATCCTGATCATCGACGGCCCGGTGTTCCGCGATATCGCCGTCGCCGCGGCGCTGGTGGTGCTGTGCTCGCTGCTCGCCGCGATCACGGGATTGCCTGCTCTGCTGGCGCTGTCGGCGTCGCGGCTGCGGATCGCCACCCCGCGCGATGGTGGTGAACGCGACGGCCGGTGGTACCGGTGGGTGGCTTTCGTCCAGCGACGGCCGGTGCTGCTCGGCATCCCGGCGGCGATCCTGCTCGTCGTATCGGCGATCCCGGCCGCGGGCATGCGGCTCGGGCTCGACCTCGGCATCCCGACCCTGGCCGATACCCCCGCCGGCGCGGGCTATGCCGCGGCAGCGCAGGCCTTCGGCGGCTCCGCGGTGGCTCCGATCTACGTCACGGCCTGTGCCGATGGCGGCCGTCCGCTGCACGCCGATCAGGTGGCCGCGATTCGCACCCACTTCGCGGATGTGCGGCACACCGCCGGGGTGTCTTCTGCCGCATCGGTATTCGATGCTCCCATCGGCTCGGCGGCCGACGCCGGGCTCGGGGGCCTGGCGGGTACTCCGGTGGGCGCTGCCGTCAACGGGGTGCTCGTCGACAACGTGGCATCGCCGAACTGCCTGCTCGGTGTGGTGCAGTCCGCGCATGCGGTGGATGCACCGGAGACGATCGAACTCGTGGAGACCCTGCGCACGGACGGCGGCCGGCTGTCGCGGCTCGGCGTCACGGTGGGTGTCGGTGGGATGGCTGCCCTGTACCACGACATCGCCGCCGAAACGGGCCGGATGTTTCCCGCCGTCGTCCTGCTGGTGCTCGCCGTCTCCCTGATCTATCTGGTCGTGACGCTGCGCAGCGTGGTGATCCCGATCAAGGCGATCATCCTGAACGCCCTGGCCACGGCGGCCTCGCTCGGTGCCACGGTCGCGGTGTTCCAGTACGGGTACGGAGAAACCCTGCTCGGATTCGACAGCGTCGGCACGATCCAGGCGTTCCTGCCCGTGGCCATGTTCGCGGTGCTGTTCGGGTTGTCCATGGATTACGAGGTCTTCATGGTGCAGCGGGTCCGCGAGGAGTACCTGAGCTGCGGTGACAACCGGGAAGCCGTCCGGCGCGCGATGGCGGCCACCGCACCCCAGATCACCGCCGCCGGCCTGATCATGATCGCCGTCTTCGGCTCGCTCACCGTGGCGGATGTGCTGGAGCTCAAGCAGATCGGCTTCGGCCTGGCCATCGCCATCGACATCACCGTCATGCGGCTGATCCTCGTGCCCGTTCTGATGTCGGTCGCCGATTCGTGGAACTGGTGGCTGCCGTTCCAGAAACGATCGCCCGAGAATTCCGAAAACCCCCAGCCGTTACCGAAAGTCACAGATAGTGTTGCGGTGTAACCAGTCGATGTGAGGGGAGCTTCCGGTGCGGGTCATGGTGTTGGGCGGGGCGGGCGAAGTCGGGCGGGCAGCGGCACGAGTCCTCGCCACCGAGCCGGAGGTCGAACAGCTGGTGGTGGCGGACCTGTCGGAGGAGCGGGCCCACCTGGTGGCCGCCGAACTGGGTGACCGCTGTGCCGCGCGATCCATCGACGTCACCGACCACCCTGGTCTGGTCGCCGCGATCCGCGACTGCGACATCGTGGTGAACACGGTCGGGCCCTACTTCCGGTTCGGTCCCGGTGTGCTGCGCGCCGCCATCGAAGCGCGGCGCGACTACATCGACGTCTGCGACGACCCCGCGCCGACCATGACCATGCTGGAGATGAACGCCGAGGCCGAGGCCGCCGGAATCACCGCGGTTCTCGGCGTGGGCGCCAGCCCCGGGCTGGCGAATCTGCTTGCCGTGCAGAGTATCCGCGGCCTGGATCGGGCCGAATCGGTGGTGACCGGCTGGAATCTGGCCATGGCGCAGCCGCAGACGCGGTCCTGGCGGCCCAGCGCCGCGATCACCCACGGGATCGAACAGATCAGCAACACCATCCCGGTGATCCGTGCGGGCCGGCAGGTGTGGGAGAAACCGCTGCACAAGACCGGCATCGATTACCCGGGGCTCGGGGCGGCAGCGGGGTGGACCTTCGGGCATCCGGAGCCGGTGACGCTCGCCCGCACCTACCCCGGTCTGCGCGAGAGCGTCAACGTCGCGCTTGCGCCCCGTCACGTGGTCGCTGTGCTGCATCTGCTGGGCAGGGGAGTGACCCGAAAGGTCCTGCAACGGTCCCACGCGGCCGCCATCGCGGCCGTCGCCGAGAATCTGATGCCTTCGGGCTCGGTCGGCGCGCTCGCCGATTCCGATCTGCCGCCCTTGTTCGCCCTTGCCCGCGGCTACAAGAACGGCGAACCGGCGACGGTCGCCTGCGCGCTGGGGCAGGTACCCGGGCTGACGATGGCCGAAGTGACCGGAATCCCGCTGGCCGTTGGCGCCTTGATGCGCCCGCACCGGCCCGGCGTCCATCCACCGGAAGCGGTGTTCACCCCCGGCGAGTTCTTCACCCGGCTCGCCCCGCACTGCCTCGGCCGGCCCAACCCGGACTCGCTCACCGTCACCACCGCCAGCTACGCCTCCGACGAAGCCAACTCTGTTGCACTGCACCGCGGATCGCTGATCACAGCGTTGCTCGCCGCGGGCCGCTAGCCGGTCGCTTTCGGTCGCCCAGGCCCTGCCGACCGGCCACGCTCATCGGCCGAGTGCGGCCGCAGCAGCCCGCCCCGGCCGCGCGCCCGGGAGAAGAGGTTCCGCCGGGAGCCCGCACGCTGCGGGCGCACCAGGCGCAGCGGATGGCTTCGAGCGGCACGGCTGGGTCGGCCGGGAAGTCCTGCCGCCTATACCTCGCGGCGCGGTCGCGGATCCGGCGACGGTGGGGGTGCATCGCTCCCGGCGCTCGACGGCTGGATTCACCGAGGTGTCGCCACGTGGACCGCTCGAAGAGCGGTAGCCAGATGTGTACCGATCGACCGGCGCGTCCATGATTCCCAACGCTGAGAACGTGTCATCGCTGGTCGTTGCGGGATCTGCGTAGCCTGAAACGAGTGCGGACCGCCCGATGGGTGCGGCCCGGATTCCTGTGGTGCGCGAGGGGGGACTTGAACCCCCACGTCCGTGGACACCAGAACCTAAATCTGGCGCGTCTGCCAATTTCGCCACTCGCGCTGATGGTACGACCGTGCAAACTCTACCGGTCTCGGGGCGGATCGCGAAGCGTTGGATGGGTGTGGCGTACTCGTGAGTAACCCGACCAGCGATTATAACGATTGGATAACGGGCAATATGAGGGGGACTCATGTTTCGTCAACGGAAACAGTGGGGGGACCTGCGGGTTCAAACATGAGGAGGGGTCATGTTTCTGAAAGTTCTGGTACTTCCGTGCCGAAATACTGAATGGTAGCCGGGTGGCGGCGGAGCAAACGTGAGGGTTCCCTCATGATTTTGTGCGATCCTCGCCTTATCAGGGCCAGTTGGGTGAGGAGTGCGCGCACGAGGACGTGCGGCATCCCCGGACGGCACGTCGCCACGAGAAGGAAGTCGAAGCGTCTTGACGATCAACGAGAGCACCACGGCCGGGACCGGATTTCGCGCACACACGAGTAGGGGCGAAGCCGACGGAACGCGATCGCCCTTGCTGGATCGTCTGCTGAACGGGGCGCCGTACGCGCTGGCGTTCGGCGGTCAGGGGGCCCGGTGGCTGGGCGAGCTCGAGGAGATCGGCCGCGACGCGGCGCTGGAACCGGAGCTCACCGCGCTGGTGAACGAGGCCGCGGCGCTGCTAGAGCCCGTTGCCGCGCAGTTGCTGGTGGTCCGGCCGATGGGCTTCGACCCGATCGGCTGGATGCTGGAAGACGAGCTGGTAGACGCCGATCAGGGCGAGACCTCCGCGGCGCCGTCGGAGCGGGTACTGCGTTCGGCGACGGTGTCGATGCCGGGTGTGATGCTGAGCCAGCTGGCCGCGCTGCGCGCGCTCCGGTTGCAGGGGCTCGACCCGGCCGAGCACGCGCCGGTCGCGATCGTCGGGCATTCGCAGGGCAGACTGGCCGCCTCGGCGGTGGAAGCCGGCGGCGCCCGCGACGCCGAACTGCTCGCCATCGCCCAATTGATCGGCGCCGCAGCCGGACTGGTGGCCCGCCGGCGCGGGCTGATGCCGGTGGGGCAGCGTTCGCCGATGGTGGCGGTATCCAATGTCGATCCCGATGAGCTGCGCGCGGTCGTGGCCGAGGTGTCCGAGGGCGTGGATCCCGCGGCCGCCGCGGTGGTCTCGATCCGCAACGGTCGCAGGCGCGCGGTGCTGTCGGGCACGCCGGCGCAGCTGAAGCGGGTGCGGCTGCGGTGCGAGCAGATCCACGCCGAGCAGACCCGCGAGCGCGAGGCGAAGGTGCGTGGCGGTGCGGTGTTCGCGCCGGTCTTCGAGGACGTCGACGTCGACGTCGCATTCCACCACCCGGCGCTGGCCGACACCGTCGACCTGGTCGCCGGCTGGGCGGGTCAGTGCGGTCTCGACACCGAACTGGCCGGCTCGCTGGCCAAGGAGATCCTCGTCGACCCGATCGACTGGGTCGCGACCGTGGACGCCGTGGTCGCCGATGGCGCGGAATGGATTCTGGACCTCGGCCCCGGCGATCTGCTGTCCCGGGTGACCGGCGGTTCGTTGAAGGGCACCGGCGTCGGCATCGTCGCCGTTGCGACTCGCGCGGGCCAGCGCAGCCTGCTGACTCCGGGCGCGGCTCCCGAGGTGGCGCAGCCGTGGTCGGCGTACGCGCCGAAGCCGGTGCGGCTGCCCAATGGCCGGATCGTGGTCGAGACCGCGTTCACCCGGTTGACCGGCCGTTCGCCGATCCTGCTCGCGGGCATGACGCCGACCACGGTGGACGCCAAGATCGTCGCCGCCGCCGCCAATGCCGGACACTGGGCCGAGCTGGCCGGTGGTGGTCAGGTCACCGAGCAGATCTTCACCGACCGGGTCGCCGAGCTGAAGACGCTGCTGCACCCGGGCCGCTCGGTGCAGTTCAACTCGCTGTTCCTGGATCCGTACCTGTGGAAGCTCCAGCTCGGTGGAAAGCGGCTGGTGCAGAAGGCTCGCGCGGCGGGCGCTCCGTTCGACGGCGTGGTGGTCACCGCCGGCATCCCGGAGCTCGAGGAAGCCGTCGCGCTGGTCGAGGAACTGACCGAGGCCGGGATCACCCACGTGGCGTTCAAGCCGGGCACCGTGGCGCAGATTCGCGCGGTGCTCCGGATCGCCGACGAGATCCCCGGCTACCCGGTGATCATGCACATCGAGGGCGGTCGCGCGGGCGGGCACCACTCCTGGGAAGACCTGGACGACCTGCTGCTCGAGACCTACGCCGAACTGCGTGCCCGGGACAACGTGGTGGTCTGCGTCGGCGGCGGCATCGGCACCCCGGAGCGGGCCACCGAATACCTCACCGGCACCTGGTCGCAGCCGCACGGCTACCCGGTGATGCCGCTGGACGGCGTGCTCGTCGGCACCGCGGCCATGGCGACCCTGGAGGCCACCACGGCCCCCGAGGTCAAGCAGATGCTGGTCGACACCCCCGGCACCCCGGACTGGGTGGGCGCGGGCACCGCCAGCGGCGGCATGGCCTCCGGCCGCAGCCAGCTCGGCGCCGACATCCATGAGATCGACAATGCCGCCTCACGCACCGGCCGCCTGCTCGACGAGGTCGCCGGTGACGCCGAGGCCGTGGCCGCGCGCCGCGAGGAGATCATCGCCGCGCTCGACGCCACCGCCAAGCCGTACTTCGGCGACCTGGCCACCATGACCTACGCCGAATGGCTGGAGCGCTACGTCGAACTCGCCGTCGGCCTGGACCGGCGCAAGGACTTCGACTGCGGCAGCGACCTCGGCGAGGCCATCCTCGACGCCACCCGCTCGGTCTGGCTGGACATCACCTGGCGCGACCGTTTCGCGGAAATGCTGCGCCGCACCGAATCCCGGCTCAACCCCGCCGACCGCGGCGAGATCCCGACGCTGTTCACCGACGAGGATCTGGAGCGCCCGGTCGCGGCCCTGTGCGAGCTGCGCAAGCAGTACCCGGCCGTCGCCGAGACCCTGCTGCACCCGGCCGACGTGCCGTTCTTCATCTCGCTGTGCAAGACCCCCGGCAAGCCGGTGAACTTCGTGCCCGTCGTCGACGCCGACGTGCGGCGCTGGTGGCGGTCGGATTCGCTGTGGCAGGCCCATGATCCGCGCTACTCCGCCGATCAGGTGTGCATCATCCCCGGCACGGTGGCCGTCGCGGGCATCACCCGGGTCGACGAGCCGGTGGGCGAACTGCTCGACCGCTTCGAACAGGACACCGCGTATTCGCTGGTCCGCGCCGGCGTCGTCCCGGCCCCGGTGGACGCGCGCCGCACCGCGTCGGTGACCTCCGGCCCGATCGACGTGGTGCTGGCCGCCCCGGACGTCGAATGGTCCGGGCGCACCACCGTCAACCCGGTACACCGGCTCGGCGATCTCGGTGACTGGACCGTCGACGGACAAGGCGCGGTGCACCCGCCGACCGGCGCCACGCTGGTCGAGACCACCGGTCCGGTGGCCGAGAACAGCTACGTCGAGCTCACCGTCCCGCTGTACGCGGGCAATGTGGTGCGCATCCGGATCACCGTGCCGGTCTCGGTGTACAACGGCGGCGCGCCGGTCGTCACCGCCGATGACGCCGACGCCGCCATGTCCGCGCTGCTCGCGGTCGCCGCGGGCCAGGCGCTGCCCGAGGTGAAGGGCCGCGTCGCCCACGTCAACCTGGCCTGGACCCCCGATCTCATCGCCGACCACGCCGGCGTCACCGGATCCGGGCTGCCGGCCGATCTCAGCACGCTCGGCCGCACCGTGCCCGATGTCCTGGTCGGCGCCTGCTGGCCCGCGGTCTTCGCGGTGCTCGGCGCGACCCGCACCGATACCGCGGACTCGGTGATCGAGGGCATGCTCGACCTGGTGCACCTCGATCACCAGATCGAGCTGCTGCGCGAACTGCCAGGCGACACCAGCATTCTGGTGGTGCGCGCGGAATCGACGTCGGTGCTCGACACCGATATGGGCCGCGTGGTCGAGGTGCGGGTCACCGTCGGCGAGATGCGCGATCAGGGCCTCGACGTGGTGCCGCTGGCCGAGCTGACCGAGCGGTTCGCCATCCGGGGCCGCAACGGCTCCGGCGAGCTGTCGGATCCGCCGCGCGCGGCGGGCACGCTGTCCGAACAGGCCACCGACACCCCGCGGCGCCGCCGCCGTGACGTCACCATCGTCGCGCCGCGCACCATGGCCGCGTTCGCCGCAGTCTCCGGCGATCACAACCCCATCCACACCAGCGAGGCCGCCGCCAAACTGGCCGGCCTCGGCAGCCCGATCGTGCACGGGATGTGGCTGTCGGCCGCCGCCCAGCACGCGGTGTCGGCAGTCGATCCGCAGAGTTCGGTGCCCGCACGCACGCTGACCGCCTGGACCACCCGGTTCCTGGGCATGGTTCGCCCCGGCGCGGAGATCGACGTGCGCGTCGAGCGGGTGGCGGTGGATCAGGGCAGCGAGATCGTCGAGGTGTCCTGCCGCACCGGCGGCGACCTGGTGATGACGGCGACCGGCCGCACCGCCGCCCCCAAGACCGTCTACGCCTTCCCCGGCCAGGGCATCCAGCGCAAGGGCATGGGCCTGGACGCGCGCTCGCGGTCCAAGGCCGCCAAGGAGATCTGGGATCGGGCCGACAAGCACACCCGCGCCGCGCTCGGCTTCTCCATCCTGGCCGTGGTGCGGGACAACCCGACCTACCTGAAGGCACGCGGCGTCGAGCACCGGCACCCCGACGGCGTGCTGCACCTGACCCAGTTCACCCAGGTCGCGATGGCCACCCTCGGGGTGGCGCAGGTGGCCGAGCTGCGTGAGGCCGGCGCCTTCGTCGAGGGCGCCTACCTGGCCGGGCATTCGGTCGGTGAGTACAACGCGCTCGCCGCGGTGGCCGGAGTGCTGCCGTTGGAGGCCGTGCTCGAGGTGGTGTTCCAGCGCGGTTCGGCCATGCACGAGCTGGTGCCGCGTGATGCCAAGGGCCGCAGCGATTACCGGATGGCCGCGATCCGGCCCTCGCAGTTCGGGCTGCCGGACGACGAGGTCGTCGGGTTCGTCTCGGACATGTCCGAGCAGACGGGTGAGTTCCTCGAGGTCGTCAACCTGAACCTGCGTGGCTCGCAGTACGCGATCGCGGGCACGGTGGCCGGGCTCGAGCACCTCGAGGCCGAAATCGACCGTCGCCGCGCCGAATTCGGCGGCAAGCGCGCGTTCATCCTGGTGCCTGGCATCGACGTCCCGTTCCACTCCACGGTGCTGCGCGAGGGTGTGCCCGAGTTCCGGCACAAGCTCGAACAGCTGCTGCCGGAGAACCTGCATCCGGAGGTGCTGGTCGGGCGCTACATCCCGAACCTGGTGCCCAAGCCGTTCTCGCTGGAGCGCGAATTCATCGCCGAGATCGCCGATCTGGTGCCCTCGGAGCCGCTGGCCGCGGTGCTGGCCGACTTCGACTCCTGGTCGCAGCGGCCGACCGAACTGTGCCGCGTGGTGCTGATCGAGCTGCTGGCCTGGCAGTTCGCCAGCCCGGTGCGCTGGATCGAGACCCAGGACCTGCTGTTCACCGATACCGCGCACGGCGGGCTCGGAGTGGAGCGGTTCGTGGAGATCGGCCTCGGCGCGACGCCGACGGTGGCGAACCTGGCGAGCCAGACCCTGAAGCTGCCGGCCTTCGGTACCACCACCGTCGAGGTGCTCAATATCGAGCGCGAGGCCGGCATCGTGTACTCCACCGACACCGATCCGGCACCGGTCGACGAGCCCGAAGAGGCACCGGCCGAAACCGCCTCCGCCGCACCGGCACCCGCCGCGGCGCCGACTCCGGCCGCCGCACCGGCCGCCTCGGGTGGACCGCGCCCGGACGACATCGCCTTCACCGCCGCCGACGCCACCCGCGTGCTGATCGCACTGTGGACCAAGCTGCGCATCGACCAGATCGGTCCGGTCGACACCATCGAAGGCCTGTGCGACGGCGTGTCCTCCCGGCGCAACCAGCTGCTGGTCGACCTCGGCGCTGAGCTCTCGCTCGGTGCCATCGACGGTGCCGCGGACGCCGATATGGGCGCACTGTCGGCCACCGTCGACCGGCTCGCCCGCACCTACAAGCCGTTCGGCTCGGTGCTGTCGGACGCCATCGGCGATCACCTGCGCAAGGTGTTCGGCCCCTCCGGTAAGCGGCCGGCGGCCATCGCCGAACGGGTCAAGAAGGTCTGGGAACTCGGTGACGGGTGGGCCAGCCACGTCACCGCCGAGGTCTCGCTCGGCACCCGCGAGGGCGCCAGCGTGCGCGGCGGCGATCTCGGCGGATTGGTCTCCGGCGCGCTGTCCGACGCCGCCTCGGTGGACGCCGCCATCGACGCCGCCGTGCAGGCCGTCGCCGCGCGCCGCGGCATCTCGGTGGCGCTCCCCGCGACCGGCGGTGGCGGCGGCGCGACGGTGGACGCCGCCGCGCTCGGCGAGTTCACCGAGCAGATCACCGGCCGCGACGGTGTGCTGGCCTCGGCCGCGCGCCTGGTGCTCGAGCAGCTCGGCCTCAGCGAGGAGATCTCCGCGCCGGAGGCCACCGAGGACGGCCTTGTCGATCTGGTGTCGGCCGAGCTGGGTTCGGATTGGCCGCGCCTGGTCGCCCCCGCGTTCGATGCCCGCAAGGCGGTGCTGATCGACGACCGCTGGGCCACCGCGCGCGAGGATCTGGCCCGGCTGTGGCTGGCCGAGGACTCCGAGACCGCCAAGCAGCCGGTGGACGGTTTCGCCGGCGCCGGGGAAGCCGTTGCCGCCCAGGCGAAGTGGTGGCGTCAGCGGGCCATGCACGAAGCGCGTTCGGTGCTGGCCGGCCACTACGAGCGGATCGCGACGGCCGCGCTGAGCACGGAGGAGCCGGGCCTGTGGTCGGCCGACGTCGCCGTGGTCACCGGTGCGAGCAAGGGCTCCATCGCCGCCGCGGTCACCGGGCGCCTGCTCGGTGGCGGCGCGACGGTCGTGGTCACCACCTCCGGCCTGGACGACAACCGGCTCGCCTTCTACCGCGAGCTCTACCGCGCCAACGCCCGCAACGGCGCCGCCCTGTGGGTGGTGCCTGCGAACATGGCCTCCTACACCGATATCGACGCGCTGATCGAATGGGTCGGCACCGAGCAGGTGCAGACCGCGGGCGGCGCCAAGATCAAGGTGAAGGACGCGCTCACCCCGACGCTGCTGTTCCCGTTCGCGGCCCCGCGCGTGGCGGGCGATCTCTCCGATGCCGGCGCCCGCGCCGAAATGGAGATGCGGGTGCTGCTGTGGTCGGTGGAGCGGTTGATCGGCGGGCTGTCCAAGCTCGGCGCCGACCACGATGTGGACGCGAAACTGCATGTGGTGCTTCCGGGTTCGCCCAACCGCGGTCTGTTCGGCGGCGACGGCGCCTATGGCGAGGCCAAGGCCGCGCTGGACGCGGTGGTCGCCAAGTGGCGGGCGGAGAAGTCGTGGTCGAGCCGGGTCACCCTGGTGCACGCGCTGATCGGCTGGGTCCGCGGCACCGGCCTGATGGGCCACAACGACCCGATGGTCGAGGCGGTCGAGAAGGCGGGCGTGCAGACCTGGTCTACCGCCGAGATGGCCGACGAGCTGCTCAAATGGGCCACGTCCCGGGCGCGCGCGGTCACCGCGGACGGTCCGCAGCAGATCGACCTGACCGGCGGTCTCGCCCGCGCCAAGCTCGACCTGCCCGCGCTGGCCAAGCAGGCCGCGGAAGCCGAGCAGGCCGTCGCGGACGACGCGGAAGCCGAGCAGGCGCAGCTGATTCCGGCGCTGCCCGCACCGCCGACGCTGACCTCCGCGCTTCCGGTGCCCGAATGGGGACAGGTGACGGCTGATCTCACCGATATGGTCGTGATCGTCGGCGCCGGTGAGCTCGGACCGTACGGTTCCGCGCGCACCCGCTTCGAGATGGAGGTCTCCGACGAGCTGTCGGCGGCGGGCGTGCTGGAGCTGGCCTGGACCACCGGCATGGTGACCTGGGAGAACGAGCCCAAGCCCGGCTGGTACGACACCGAAACCGGTGACTACGTGCCCGAATCCGAGCTGGCCGAGAAGTATCACGACGCCGTGGTCGAGCGCTGCGGCATCCGCCGCTACGAAGACGACGGCGCCATGATCGACAACACCAGCCCGCTGATGACCTCGGTGTTCCTCGATCAGGACCTGTCGTTCACCGTCGGCAGCGAGGCCGAGGCCCGAGCCTTCCACGCCGCCGACCCCGAGCACACGGTGATCACCCCCGTCGCCGAATCGGGCGACTGGACGGTGACCCGCAAGGCGGGCACCGAGATCCGGGTGCCGCGCAAGGCCAAGCTCTCGCGCACCGTCGGCGGCCAGATCCCCACCGGCTGGGATCCGACCGTCTGGGGCATCTCCGCCGATATGGCGTCCTCGGTGGACCGGGTGGCGCTGTGGAACATCGCCTGCACCGTCGATGCGTTCGTCGGCTCCGGGTTCAGCCCGGCCGAGCTGATGAGCTGGGTGCACCCGAGCCTGGTGGCCAACACCCAGGGCACCGGCATGGGTGGCATGTCCTCGATGCGCTCGCTCTACGTCGACAACCTGCTCGGCGAGCCGCGCCCGAACGACATCCTGCAAGAGGCGCTGCCGAACGTGGCGCTGGCACATGTGGTGCAGTCCTACGTCGGCAGCTATGGCGCGATGGTGCACCCGGTGGCGGCGTGCGCGACCGCGGCGGTGTCGGTGGAGGAAGGCGTCGACAAGATCAAGCTCGGTAAGGCCGAGGTGGTCGTGGCCGGCGGCTTCGACGATCTCGGTATCGAGGGCATCGTCGGCTTCGGCGACATGTCGGCCACCGCGGATTCGGCGGCCATGAGCGCCAAGGGCATCAGCGACCGCTACTTCTCCCGCGCCAACGACCGCCGCCGCGGCGGCTTCGTGGAATCGCAGGGCGGTGGCACGGTGCTGCTGGCGCGCGGCGACATCGCGGTCGAACTCGGCCTTCCGGTGCTCGGCGTGGTGGCCTACGCGCAGTCCTTCGCCGACGGCGTGCACACCTCCATCCCGGCGCCGGGACTCGGTGCGCTCGGCGCGGGCCGGGGCGGGCGGGAATCCCGGTTCGCCGCCGAACTGCGCAAGCTCGGCGTCGGCGCGGACGACATCGCGGTGATCTCCAAGCACGACACCTCCACCGCGGCCAACGATCCGAACGAATCGGAACTGCACGAACGCCTCGCCGAGGCGATCGGCCGCTCCGACGGCGCACCGCTGTTCGTCATCTCGCAGAAGAGCCTGACCGGGCACGCCAAGGGCGGCGCGGCCGCGTTCCAGCTGATCGGCCTGTGCCAGGTGCTGGAAAACGGTGTGGTGCCGCCGAACCGGAGCCTGGACTGCGTCGACGAGAAGATGCGCGAATACCCGCACCTGGTGTGGGTGCGCGAGGCGCTGCGCTTCGGCGAGCGTTTCCCGCTGAAGGCGGGTCTGGTGACCTCGCTCGGCTTCGGGCACGTGTCCGGGCTGCTCGCGGTGGTGCATCCGGAGGCGTTCATCCAGGCGATCGACCCGGACCAGCGCGAGGACTACCAGCGCCGGGCACAGCAGCGTCAGCTCGCCGGACGTCAGCGCTTCGTGGAGGCCATGTGCGGTGGCGCCCCGCTCTACGAGCGGCCGGCCGACCGTCGGCTCGGCGGCGACGGCACTCCCGCGACGCAGGTGCGCGGGCTCGAAGCGGGCGTGCTGCTCTCGGGTGAGGCCAGGCTCGGCGCGGACGGTGTGTACCGGATCGGTGGACGTGGTTGTGAGACCGGGCAACTCGTCGACGGTTCCGGCACCGCGGGGCGCGCCACGCCGTAGGCTGCGCCACTGTGACCATCCTCGGAATCGGCTTGGACCTGGTAACCATCTCCGAGTTCGCCGAACAGCTGCAACGGTCCGGGACGACCATGCTCAGGGAGAGCTTCACCGCCGGTGAGCGGCGCTACTGCCAGAGCAAAGGCACCGACCCGGCCCGCAGCTACGCGGCGCGATGGGCGGCGAAGGAGGCGGTGCTCAAAGCCTGGGCATCGTCTCGCTTCGCGCGCCGCCCGCAGATCGGGGACAACCCGTATCCGCTGATCGAGGTGGTCAACGACGCCTGGGGCAGGCCGAGCATCAAGCTGCACGGCCTGGCCGCGGAATTCCTGCCCCGGGCGCGGGTGCACCTGTCGCTGACCCATGACGGCGATACCGCCGCGGCGATGGTGGTGCTGGAGGATCCGGGTGAACTGGCCGACCTGATCGAGGGCCGGGTGCCCGAGAGCTGATCGCTACGAGGCGATCGACGACGCTGGTGCGCGGTCGCCGGGCTCAGGTCTTGCTGGCCGTGCGCGATTCCTTCTCGGCGACCAGCAGATAGGCCACCATCAGCCGCTTGAGTTCGGCGACGGCGTCGGCGTGGCTCTGCTCGTCCTGCACCGAGAAATTCAGCATCGAATACACCACGTGCACCAGGACCTCGGCCATCATCGTGCGCCGGGCTCGCGGCGTGCGCGGGGTCAGCGGGCGCAGCATCTGCGAGACGACCTCGGCGAACTCCTTCTCGTGGATCGCGCCGGTGGCCCGGGTGGACGGCGTGGACTGCATCGCCAGCCACACCTCGCGCCGCGACGGGTCGGTCATCCACAGCCTGGCCATGTGATCGACGAACTGGTTCATATGGCGCAACCAGTCCAGTGACGGCACCTCGCCGTGGAAGTCGGCCAGCTCCTGGGAAACCGCGACCAGGTCTTGCCGATTCAACTCGCAGACGATGACGTACTTGTTGGCGAAGAACTGATACAGCGTGCCGATCGGCACCTCGGCCCGCGCCGCCACCTCTTCGCAGGTGAACGATTCGAACCCGACCTCGACCAGCAGTTCGCGCGAGGCCTGCAACAGCGCGTCGAACTTGCGTTTGCTGCGTTCCTGGGTGGGCCGCTTGCGCGGCATCAGCTCCTGCGGATCGTCCTGGAGATCCAACGCAGGGTCCAGGCGTCGTTTCGACCTGGTCTCCGTGCGCGTTTCCACACGTCCAGGCTAGCGGTAGCGCGCGGTCCGCGGCACACGGCCGCTACTCCCGGTACCTGAAACTGTCATTTATCACCACCCATCCGCATCGGCCGTGGTATCGAACACATACCAAGGGCACGTGCCTTCGGCGGGTGTTCAGGGCAGGGATCCAGGGGAAATGCAGGGAAATCTCTCCAGGCTCATGGGTTTCGATGCGTCCGTGAGCCGGTAGCGGCACAGGGAAGGCGTGAACTGTGGTAGCTCGGTCCGAACAGGCTCGATCCGTGATCACTCTCGGCGTGTCCACCGAACGTGGTGCGGTACACGCGGTGGCCCTCGGCGCGGAGGGTGCGAAATTGTCCGAACGGGTGCTGCTGCACCGGGTGGCCACCACCGAGGGTGACGGGAAGGCCGAGCTGGCCGAGACGGTGGCACGCGCGCTGGACCGGATCGCGGCCGAGATCGGCGCCACCGGTGAGATCGACGGGGTGGCGGTGGCCTACCGGGACGCCGCCGAGCGTCGCGCGATCGTCACCAGGCTGGCCTCGGGGCCGTGGCGCAGCGCCTCGCTGGTATCCACCAAGTCGGCGCATCTTAGCGTCGCGGGGGCGATGACCTGGCTCAACGAATTCGACAACGTGCTGATCTGCGAGGTGGTGCCCGGCTATCAGGCCTTCACCCTTGTCGATCCCGGCCGCAGCCGGGTACTGGCGGCCACCGGCCATTCGGGTGCCGCGGTCACCATGGAGACCATGCGGTCGGCGGTCACGGTGGCCCGCGATCAGCTCGATGCCGCCGAGGTCCGCCCCGACGCGGTGGTGCTGATCGGTTCGAGCGCCGACCAGCCCGCCGTCACCGGTGCCGTCGCCGGATTCGGTGCGCCCGTGCTCCCGTCCATGATCGCCGCTTCCGCGCCCGCCATCGGCGCCGCGCTGTTCGCCATGGACGATCTGATCGACACGGTGGTTCCGATCGAACAGGTGCGCCGCCAGCGCGGTGGCGGGGTCGCGCTGGTGGCCGCCGCCGGTGTGCTGGCCAGTGGCCTCGCCGGCGGCGGGGTGTATCTGCTGGCCCAGCAGAGCCGGCACTCCGGGCCCTCCGCCACCGACGCGATGTCAGCGGCGAACTCGCATACCGTCGACGCCGACAGCAGCGAATCCGGCCGCCCCGGCACCGGGGCGCACCCGCCGCACGCACCGGCCCGTGCGCCGGAACCCATGGGATTCCAGCCGGGTTCGGCGACGTCGGTCCCGGAAACCGAGAGTCTGCACACCACTCCGCGCCCGCAGTACGCTGCCGGCCACCGGAATTCGTGGCCCGGCGTCGATCGGGGCATCCCGCTGGTGCCAGCGGAACCGGAAACCGCGCCCGCCGCGTGGGATCCGAGCCGCAATTCGGTGGTGCCGGCGCCGCAGGTGAAGGTCGGCGAACCGCACGGTTTCCTGTTTCCCGGCGAGTCGCCGCCACCGCCTGCCTTCACCGCCGAGTCCTACGCCTGGTGGACCGAGCATGTGCGCATGCTGGCCCAGTGGGCCGCCGAGCAGGTGCTGCCGAGCTGATCGGCGGCCGCGTGGATCAGTTCATGGTGCGGCGCCGCAACAGCACGCGCGCCGCGAGATAGCCGGCCAGCGCGATCGCCGCGCACCAGCCGATCGCCAGCACCGCGCTATCGCCGATCGGGGTGCCCATGAGCAGCCCACGCATCGTCTCGATCACCGGCGTCACCGGCTGATGTTCGGCGAACGGATGCAGCCAGGTCGGCATCGACTCGGTCGGCACGAAAGCGCTGCTCACGTACGGCAGGAACATGAACACGAAGGTGAAACCATTGGCGGCCTCGGGGTTGCGGGCCAGCAAGCCGAGCGCCGCCGCGACCCAGGACAGGGCGAGGACGAACATCGCGATCACCGCGATGGCGCCCAGCCAGCGCAGCGGATCGGTGGTGGGCCGGAAGCCCAGCGCCACCGCGACACCGATAACGATGCCCGTGGTGATCAGATTGCGGATCACGCTCTCGGCGACATGCCCGGTGAGCACCGCCGACCGGGCGATGTCCATCGTGCGGAACCGGTCGATGATGCCGTTGTGCATATCGGTGGCCAGCGCCGGCGCCGTCATCGCGGCGCCGAAACCGGCGCACAGCAAGATGATCCCGGGGACCACGTAGTCGATGTAGGCGCCCGGACCCACATCCATCGCGCCACCGAAGACGTAGACGAACATCAGCAGGATCATCACCGGCAGCGCGATCGTCATGATCATGGTGTCGGGACTGCGCAGGGTGTGGCGGATATTGCGGTCCAGCATGGTGCCGGAATCGACGGCGGCGCGCGCGGTGCGCGCGGCGGGGGACAGGGTGGTCATCGTCATCTCGTTTCGGGGTGCGGTGTCAGGCTGCGGTGTCGGCGGAGGTGGGGTGGCCGGTCAGGGCGAAGAACACGTCGTCGAGATCCGGCAGGTGCACGGTCAGCTGGTCGACGGCGATATCGAGCTCGTCGAAGCGGTTCAACAGCCGCTTCACATCGCCGGCATTGCCGTCGGAGGGCACCTGCAAGGTGAGTTGCTCGGTATCGGCGAGGACGCGATCGCCCGCGGGCACCACTCGTGTATCGATCGCCCGGGCGGCGGCCGACAGCAGAGCACTGTCGGCGAAGCGCAGCCTGATGTGGCCGCCGGGGGCCAGCTGCTTGAGTTCCTCGGGCGTCCCGTCGGCGACCAGCTTGCCACCGTCGAGCACGGCCACCCGGTCGGCGAGCTGGTTGGCTTCCTCTAGGTATTGCGTGGTCAGGAAGACCGTGGTGCCGTCGTTGGCCAGCTCCTGGATCACCTGCCACAGATCGCGCCGGCTGCGCGGGTCGAGACCGGTGGTCGGTTCATCGAGGAACAGGATGCGTGGTCTGCTCATCAGGCTCATGGCCAGATCGAGGCGGCGGCGCATACCGCCGGAGTAGGTGCCCGCCCGACGGCTCGCGGCCTCGGTCAGATCGAACCGCTCGAGCAATTCGGCGGTGCGGCGGCGTGTTTCGGCACGGCCCAGGTGCAGCAGTTTGCCGGTGAGGTGCAGGTTCTCCACCCCGGTCAGCACCTCGTCCACGGCCGAGTACTGGCCGGTGACGCCGATGAGCCTGCGCACGATCGCGGGCTCGTCGACGACGTCGTGGCCGAACACCAGGGCCCGGCCCTGGTCCGGCGTGCTCAGCGTGGCGAGGATGCGCACCATCGTCGTCTTGCCCGCACCGTTGGGTCCGAGCAGCGAGAAAACTGTTCCGGCAGCGATGTTCAGGTCGATGCCGTCGAGCACCACGCGCTCTCCGAATGACTTGCCCAAGTGGGCGAGGGTGAGCGCGGGTGGGCGAGAGGAACTCATCAGGATCTCCGATCCAAAACTGTTTATAACCTATACTGCGTTTATAGAGTAAACAGTTTATGGGCGCAAGGGAAGGCGGTCGCGGACACGGATAGAGTCGACGCGAGCAAAGGAGGATGGCAGACGATGACGTCCGGTACCGGCGAGCTACCGAAGGCGGTAGCGCTGATGTGGGGGCTCGAACAGCCGGGCGGTCGCGGCCCCAAACGCGGGCTCAGCCTCGAGCAGATCATCGAGGCCGCCATCGCGATCGGTGATGCCGAGGGATTCGCGGCGCTGTCGATGAACCGCGTCGCCCGCGAACTCGGGTTCACGGCGATGTCGCTGTACCGCTATGTGGACAGCAAGGCGACCCTGATGGAGATGATGCTCGATCACGTCATCGGGCTGCCGCCGGAGATCGAGCCCGGCACCTCCTGGCGCGCCGGCCTGGCGCAGTGGGCGCGCAGCGAATACGAGGTGCTGGGCAGGCATCCCTGGGCGCTGGACATTTCGTTCGGCGGCTCACCGCCGCTCGGCCCGAACAATATGGCCTGGCTCGAGGCCGGACTCGGCACCTTGCGCGAGGTGCCGGTGCCCGACGCGGTCAAGCTCCAGCTCGTGATGAACCTGTCGCTGTATGTGATCGGGCGCCGCCGCGCGGCCCGCGATATCGCCCCGAGCCTCGAGTCCGAGGCCGACTTCACCGAACCGCTGCGGCAGCTACTCGATCCGCAGCAGTTCCCGGCGCTGCTGTCCGCGCTGAGCAACCGCGCCTTCGACGACGACGACATCGATTGGGAGCAAGGCGATTTCGAGTTCGGCATGGAGCGGCTGCTCGACGGCTACGAATGCTTCCTCAACGCCTACGGCAGCTGATCACACCGACAGCTCACCTCACACCGACAGATCGCGGCGCAGCTTCGCCACATGGCCGGTGGCGCGCACGTTGTACTGGGCCACCTCGATCTTGCCTTCCTCGTCGACGAGGAAGGTCGAGCGGATCACGCCGGTGACCTTCTTGCCGTACATCGTCTTCTCGCCGAAGGCGCCCCATGCGGTGAGCACACTGCGCTCGGGATCCGACAGCAGCGGGAAGTTCAGGCCCTCGTTGTCGCGGAACTTCGCCAGCTTGGCCGGCTTGTCGGGGGAGATGCCGATGACATCTATGCCGGCACCGGACAGCTCGCCGAGGTTGTCGCGGAAATCGCAGGCCTGCTTGGTGCAGCCGGGGGTGCTCGCGGCCGGGTAGAAGTACACGATCACCTTGCGGCCGCGGTAGTCGGCGAGGGAGACGTCCTTGCCGTCGGCGTCGGGCAGGGTGAAATCGGGGGCGGGATCGCCGGGGGAGAGACGGTTGTCGGTCATCACCGAACCGTAACCGAAGGCGCCGACAGCGAGCGCGGATACACTCGTCGGCGAGCCCTGGACCGGCCCGCGCACGACGGCCGGGCCCGGGAGCCCGCGAACCCGGCAATTGTCTACAGGAGGCGCCAAGTGGCAAGGGATACCGAGCGGATCGAGCAGGAGATCGAGGCCGCGCGGACGCGACTGGCCAGCACGCTGGACGAGATCGCGGTGCGGGCCGATCCGCAGCGGATCGCCGACGACACCAAGCAGCTGGTGGTGGCCAAGGTCAACGAGCCCAAGGTGAAGTACACCCTCATCGGTGCCGGGGTGCTGCTCGCCGGACTGGTGCTGGTCAAGATCTTCCGCTGAGCGCGGGGCCCGCGAACAGACGAACACCCGGTCGGCAGCAGCCGCACCGGGTGTTCGTCTGTGTGGAGAGTGTCAGACCGTCGGGCACGCGAATCCGTCACCATCCGGATCCAGGTGCGGGCCGAAACCGGGTTCGCCACGGAAGATCGGCGCCCGGCCCGCGGCCTTGACGTCCTCGCAGTTGGCGAAGGCGCCACCGGCCGAGCCGGTCTGCGAGGTTCCGGCCGAGCCGGTGGCTGCCGAACCGGTGTCGACGGCGGACGAACCGGTGCCTGCGGAACCGGAGGGGGCGGGGACGGCCAGCGCGGTGGGCGCCGCGAGGAGGGTCAGTCCCGCGGCGGCGACGCTGACGGTGAGCCGGCGAACGTTCATGTATTCCTCTATGTTCTGCTGCGGTGGAATTGGCGCTCTGAGTCCGAACGCCGCATCCACTGTTGTGACGACCCACGCACTTGTCAACCGGATGACTCCCGGATGCCGGTGGCGAGCGGGGGATCCGCGGCGCGGACCAGGGGCGGGACACGCGCGCGGGGGTGTTCGGTGAATTCCGGTGAAACGGCCGGTTGTGATAGGGATTCAGCTGTGTCCGTTGTATGCCTACCGCCGCGCGCGATCATCGCGCGCCCGGTGTGCGGGCGATTGAGCTAAACCGGGAGAGAGCAGTTGGTGCGGATCAGCGAGGGCTCGGCGGTCGCTACGGCGGCCGCCGATTCGGTGCCGGAGGCCGCGAAACCGGCCGACTACCGCCTGGATCTGGACGGCCTGCGCGGGGTGGCGATCGCTCTGGTGGTCGCGTTCCACGTCTGGTTCGGCAAGGTCTCCGGCGGCGTCGACGTCTTCCTGGTGCTGTCGGGCTTCTTCTTCACCGGCATGCTGCTGCGCCGCGCCGAGGCCGACGGCGGGATCGGCCTGTGGCAGACCTTCCGCCGGACCGCCCGCCGCCTGCTGCCCGCGCTGTTCGTGGTGCTCGCGCTGGTCGTGGTGATGACGGTGGCCGAGCATCCCTACACCCAGTGGGCGGATATGTCGGGCCAGACGGTGGCCTCGGCGCTGTATTACCAGAACTGGTACCTGGCCAATGCCGCCGCCGACTATCTGGCGGCCGATCCGTCGGTGAGCC
Source organism: Nocardia sp. JCM 38205 (assembly GCF_058222935.1). Classification (NCBI taxonomy): domain Bacteria; kingdom Bacillati; phylum Actinomycetota; class Actinomycetes; order Mycobacteriales; family Nocardiaceae; genus Nocardia; species Nocardia sp. JCM 38205. The sequence goes on from NZ_JBYHFL010000007.1 coordinate 142,857, forward strand.
CGCTGCAGCATCTGTGGTCGATGGCGGTGCAGGGGCAGTTCTATATCGCGATCACCCTGTTGCTGGCCGCGGTGGCGTGGGGGTGCCGTCGGGCCGGGCGCCGCGAAGCGATCCGTCCGGCGGTAGCGGCGCTTGCGGTGGTGCTCGGTATCGCCTCGTTCGTCTACGCGGCGCTGCGTTCGACCACGTATCAGGAATGGATCTACTACGACAGCGCCGCCCGGGCCTGGGAGCTGCTGGTCGGCGCCCTGCTCGCGGTGGTCGTGCCGTTTCTACGGGTGCCGGCGCGGTGGTGGGCGAAGGCGGGGTTGTCGGTGCTCGCGGCGGCGGGCCTGCTGGCAGTGCTGACCTGCGGAATCCTTTTCGACGGTGCGCGCCAGTTCCCCGGGCCCGCTGCCCTGTTCCCGGTGGGTGCGGCGGTCGCGTTGATCCTCGCGGGTGTGCGCACCGAAGCGGGCTGGACGCCAGCGGTGTCCCGGTTGCTGGCCACCCGCCCGATGGTCGAGCTCGGAGCCGTGGCCTATGCCCTGTACCTGTGGCACTGGCCGCTGCTCATCTACTACTTGATCCGCGCCGACACCACCGAGGTCACCCTGGGCGCCGGGGTGCTGATCATCGGTTTGTCGCTGGTGCTCGCGGTGCTGACGAATCGGTTGATCGAGGAACCGCTGCGGCTGCGTTCGGGCGCTGCGATCACCTCGCCGGTGTGGTTGCGCCGCGGTGCCGCGGTCGCGGTCACCGTCGTCGCCGCGCTGGTGCTCGGGGTCTCGGGGTTCTGGCAGGGCGTGCTGATCACCAATCCGGCACGGCCGATCGGCGCGCTCGATCCGGTGGTGTACCCGGGTGCTGAGGCCCTGCTGGCCGGCGCCACGGTCCCGCCCGCCCGGGTGCGGCCCTCGGTCCTGGAAGCGCCGGGCGATGTGCCCGCCTCCACCATCGACGGCTGTATCTCGGACTGGTTCACCACCGAGATCACCACCTGCACCTACGGTGATCCGGCCGGAACGCGCACCATGGCCGTCGTCGGCAACTCCCATGCCGAACATTGGCTGCCCGCGCTGGACGCGCTGGGGCACGCGCACGGGGTGAAGGTGGTCGTGCTGCTCAAGATGGGCTGCCCGCTCAATATCCGCGAGGACGCCAAATATCGGGGCCTCGATATCCCGGACTGCCGCGATTGGTCGCGCGCGGTGATCGACCGGCTCGGCGCCGAGCGCCCGGATTGGGTGTTCACCACCGCGACCGAACCGCAGTGGCCGATCGGCGGGGATCGCACGCCGGACGAGTTCGTCGAGGTGTGGTCGGCGATGGCCGAGCGACAGTTGAATGTGCTCGCCATCCGTGACACGCCGTGGTTGCGCAATGAGAAGGGCACCCGGTACCGCGCGGTCGATTGCCTTGCCGCCGGCGGTAACGCCGAGAGCTGCGGTATCGCGCGCAGTGAGGCGCTCTCACCGGTGAACCCCGCCGTCGAGCCCGCCGCCGCGTTCCCGAACGTCCACCTGCTCGATCTGAGCGATGCGGTGTGCGGTCCCGAGGTGTGCCGGGTGGTCATCGGGAATGTGCTCGTCTATCACGACGAGCACCACATGACGGCCAGCTACGTCCGCACCATCGCCCCGGAGCTGGAACGCCAGATCGGCGCGACCACCGGCTGGTGGTGAGCCCCTCGCGGCCGCGGTTGGTGTCTATGTCAACCATCTGTGGCTAGCATCGTGGGGTGGTGCGATGGCTGAGCGACGAGGAACAGGCCACCTGGCAGGCCTACATCCTGCTGCGTCAGCGGATGGACGCGGCGATCACCGCGGGCTTGGCGGCCGACGGGCTCTCGATGCCCGATTACGAGCTGCTGGTCCCGCTCTCGGCGGCGCCGGACGGCTGTCTGCGCGCCAAGGAGCTGGCGGCACGCGTGTGCTGGGAGAAGAGCAGGCTGTCCAAGCATCTGGCGCGCATGGCCGCGCGTGGGCTGGTCGATCGTGAGCCGGTGGCCGGGGACGCCCGTGGTGTGCTGATCCGGTTGACGCCGCAGGGGCGTGCGCTGCTCGAGCGCGCCGCGCCGCGCCATGTGGCGCTCGTGCGGGAGATGTTCATCGACGGCATCACCGAGGCGGAGGCGCGAGCGCTGCGGACGTTGTCGGCGCGGGTCGTCGAGCGATCCGAACGAGGGGGCGCGGAACCTGCGGTGGACGGCGAGGCCGAAGCCGTCTGAGCTCACGACCAGGGCGTGATCGGCGGTTTGACCCAGAGCAGTTTCTCGTCCAGATGTGCGCGGGCGGCGGCCGGATGGTCCGGATTGCGCGCGGCCCAGGCGTCTTTCTCGTCGAGCAACCGCGCTACCGATTCCCAGGTCTCGCCGGTGCTGGGCGGATTGGTCTGTGCGGCGCGGGCCAGTTTGCGCCGGAGCGCTGCGGGCATCGCCAGTAATTCGGTGCCGGAGATACCGCGTTCCCAGATGAATCCGGCCAGGCGCCGCGCCTTCTCGGCGCGGCTCCTGGCCGCTGCGTCGGAGTGGGCGTAATCGGCCATGGCGCAGTGTACGTCGGGCCGGTAGACGCCGGATTCGGGTCAGTACGCGCTGTTGACGTTGTCCATCGAGCCGTAGCGGTGCGCCGCGTAGTTGCAGGCGGCCACGATGTTGGACACCGGGTTCCAGATGTCGAACGGGGTGCCTTCGACGTGGTAGGCGGCGAAGGTGGGGTCGATCACCTGGAGCAGGCCCTTGGACGGGATGCCCGCAGCGGCGTTGGAGTCCCACAGGTTGATCGCCTGCGGGTTACCGGTGGATTCGCGCATGATGTTGCGCATGATGCCGTCGTAGGAGCCGGGGATGCCCTTGGCCGCCATGATGTCGAGCGCCTGGCGGATCCAGCCGTCGAGGTTGTCCGGGTAGACCGGCGGCGCGGGGGCGGGAGCGGGAGCGGGAATCGGCTCAGGGGCGGGCGCAGGCGCGGGGGCGGGAGCCGGGGCGGGAATGGCCTCGGCGACGGGCTGATCGGCAGGCTTGTCGGCGACCGGCTCGGCCTGTGCCGGCTGCTGCTCGGAGACCATCGCGATGCGCTCCGGAACGCTGTCATCGGCGACCGAGACCGCGGAGGATGCGGCGACGGCGACGATTCCGGCCGCGGCTACGGCGAAGGCGAAACCCTCGCGCAGCGAGCGGCGGGGAATGGTGGGAAGGCGTCGGTCAGGCATGCGAAATCGGTTCCTTGATCGTGTCAGGTGTCGATCCGGCCGCGTCTGGGCAGCACGGATCCACGGCGGCGGCTCTCTGCGCGCACGCCGGAACAGGGCTGTGTGCTGTTGTGGGGTTTGGTTGTGTGACGAGAACACTCAGCGGTTCCCGATCACCGACGCGTGGCTCTCATGCGGTCCCGGGACCTCGTGTCCCGATCCGCCGCGTCGCGCGGAACTCCACTCGGGTGGAGCGTCGGCCCTTGCTTCGACCTGATTGCAGAATGGTCACGGAAGGTTAACGGAAGGTGAACGAATCGCTAATCGGAGGCGATGTTGACCTTGAAACCCTCGAGTGAACTGCCTCGATCCCTGAGCTGTGCAGGGGGTTTGCTGTTAAACCTCTTGTGCTTCAGTTCACAGAAGTTTTCAACTTCTGGTCTGTTTTTCGGCCCGGAAAGTGACATTTCCGTGACCTTCCCGGTGTATTAGTGCGTGAGCGCGGACACTTCCCGGAAACGAGAAAGGCCCCGGCGTCGTGTGCCGCCGGGGCCTTCTTGTTACTGTGCGCCATCAGGGACTCGAACCCCGAACCCGCTGATTAAGAGTCAGCTGCTCTGCCAATTGAGCTAATGGCGCGTGCTCCGTGTTTCGGTGCGGGACAGACATTAACAGGCCATGGCGCAGAAAGTGAAATCGATACCTCGCGTGCGGGTGTGGCCTTCGTCGCGTCGCCCGTAACGGCCGCGCGTTCGAGGCGTATCTAACCCTGGAGACTCGCCGCGACGAGCCGGTCGTCACGTTGGGAACCGCCTGCCGGACTGGCAGAATGGCAGAACGTGGTCTCGACCGGTCCCGCCCGGCGCGGTGGGTTGAGCTCGGTGGGTAGTCGGTGGGATCCGAAGCCGTCGGTGCGGGCTGTTGCACCGGGACTTGAAACGGGGTTGAGATGCGCATTGGTCGAGGTCGACATCGGTCGACGTGGAAACTCGCAGGACCGCTGGTCCTGCTCGCTGTCGTGGCGTTGGCATTGCCGTCGTGCTCGTCGTCGAAGGCGACGGACGCGTCGGTCCCGATCGATCGCAACCCCATCACCGAGTTGATCAAGCCGAAACTACTGGCGCCGGTCAAGGATGGCGATGTGGGTGTGTCGCCGGCCGCGCCGATGACGTTCCAGGTCGAGGACGGCAAGTTCACGAACGTGTCGTTGCTCACGCCAGAGCGGGAGCCGGTCAGCGGCACGCTCGCCGCCGACGGCCGTTCGTGGGCCACCACCGAGCCGCTCGGTTACGGGCGGACCTACCAGCTCGTCGCGGAGGCGGTCGGGCTCGGTGGCGCGACCACCAGCACGATGAGCTTCACCACCACCTCGCCCGATAACAAGACCAAGCCCTACCTCATCCCGGGCGAGGGTGAGGTCGTCGGCATCGGCCAGCCGGTGGCGATCCAGTTCGACGAGAACATCCCGAACCGCAAGGCCGCCCAGGAGGCCATCAAGATCACCACCGAGCCCGCGGTCGAGGGCGCGTTCTACTGGGTGAACAATCGCGAAGTCCGTTGGCGGCCGGAGCATTTCTGGGCGCCGGGCACCAAGGTCACCATCGACGTCAACGTCTACGGCAAGGATCTCGGCGACGGTCTCTACGGCGCCGATGACATCCACTCCTACTTCACCATCGGCGATGCGGTGATCTTCACCGCCGACGACGCCACCAAGCAGGTGACGGTCGAGAAGAACGGTGAGGTGATCCGGACCATGCCGACGTCGATGGGTAAGGACAGCACGCCCACCGATAACGGCATCTACATCGTGGCCGACAAGCATCGCGAGATCATCATGGACTCCTCGACCTACGGTGTGTCGGTGAACTCGCCCGACGGGTACCGCACCCCGGTCGATTTCGCGACCCGGATCTCCTACAGCGGCATCTTCTTCCATTCGGCGCCGTGGTCGGTGGGGCAGCAGGGCTATTCGAACACCAGCCACGGCTGCCTGAATCTGAGCCCGGAGAATGCCCGCTGGGTGTTCGAGAACGCCAAGCGCGGCGATATCACCATCGTCAAGAACACCGTCGGCGGCACGCTGTCGGGGGTGGACGGCCTCGGTGACTGGAACATCCCGTGGTCGGAGTGGAAGGCGGGCAACGCCGACGTCGGCTGATCCGACCAGAGAACGCACGAGCGGGCGCCGGTGATCCGGCGCCCGCTCGTTTCGTTTGAGGGTGCGATCAGGGCAGCATGTCGCAGCCCAGGTGGGCGTTGCCCGCCATCGCGGCGGCGCTGCCGGTGGCCGCGCACAGCAGTTTCTCGCCGCCGAGCAGCAGCCGGTCGAGGTTGGGCAGCCCGGCCGAGCCGGTGCCCGAGGATCCGGTGGTGGCCAGGCCACCCGCCGAGCCGCTGCTGGCCGAACCGGAATCGGGCATGTCCGGCAGGCCGACCGCCGCCGCGGCGGTTCCGGCGGATCCGGTGACGAGGGTGGCGCCGATGAAGGCTGCGATTACCGCGGAACGCATCAGGAGAGGTTGTCTTTCTCGTCGAACGGGCGCGCCACGGTGGCTGCCCTCAGCGCAGTCTACGGACCGGCAACGAGATCCACCACACATTCGGATCATGATCGTTTCACACGTCACATCCGCAGGTCGGCGCATGCGTCGGCCCCCGGCTCGCGGGCGAACCGGGGGCCTGCGAGGCCGGCTAGGGCACCGGCGTCAGGGTCTTCTCCTCGGCTGCGGATTGCCGGCCCAGCAACGAGTGGGAGCGGCTGTAGGCGAAGTAGACGACCGTGCCGAGGCCCATCCAGATCACGAACCGCAACCAGGTCTCGATGGACAGATTCAGCATCAGCCACAGGCAGGCCAGCGCTGCCAGGATCGGCAGCACCGGCACGAACGGCACCCGGAACCCGCGCGGCAGATCCGGTCGGGTGCGCCGCAGGATCAGCACACCCACCGACACCAGCACGAACGCGACGAGGGTGCCGATATTGACCATCTCCTCGAGGGTGCCGAAGTCGACGAACCCGGCCAGCAGCGCGCAGACCACGCCGACGAGGACGGTCAGCCGCACCGGGGTGCCCTTGCTGCCGGTCTGGGCGAGGCCGCGCGGGAGCAGGCCGTCGCGCGACATCGCGAACAACACCCTGGTCTGGCCCAGATACATCACCATGACCACCGTCGAGAGCCCGGCGAGCGCGCCGATGGCGATGATGTTCTTCACCCAGGTGGCGCCATTGAGGGCGAAAGCCGTTGCCAGGGTGGCGTTCCCGTCGGCGAGCTGGGTGTAGGAGACCATGCCGGTGAGCACCAGCGACACCGCGACGTAGAGCACGGTCACGATGGCCAGCGAGCCGAAGATGCCACGGGGGACGTCGCGTTGCGGGTTGCGGGTTTCCTCGGCGGTGGTGGCGACGACGTCGAACCCGATGAAGGCGAAGAACACCAGGCTCGCCGCGGCCAGGAGGCCGTACCAGCCGTAGCTGGTGCCGCCGGAACCGGTGAGGAAGGCGAACAGCGACTGGCGCACACCCTCGGCCTTCTCCGAGGGCTCCGACGGCGGCACGTAGGGCGTCAGGTTGGACGGCTTGAAGTAGGTCGCGCCGACCACCAGGACCAGGGCGATCACGCCGAGCTTGATCGCGACGGCGATCGCCGAGACCCGCGACGACAATTTCGTGCCGGTGGCCAGCAATACGCCGACGATCGCGATGATCACCACCGCGCCCCAGTCGAAGTTCACCGATCCGATCTGGACGACCGGTGCGCTGGAACCGAGCACTTCGCCGAGATACTGCGACCAGCCCTTCGCCACCACCGATACCGCAAGGGCGAATTCCAGGATCAGATCCCAGCCGATGATCCACGCGATGACCTCGCCGAAGGTCGCGTAGGCGTAGGTGTAGGCGCTGCCTGCCACCGGCACCGTCGAGGCGAATTCGGCGTAGCACAGTGCGGTCAGCCCGCACGCGATCGCCGCGAAGACGAACGCCAGCGAGACCGAGGGCCCGGCCACCGTGCCCGCCGTGCGTGCGGTGAGGGTGAAGATGCCCGCCCCGATGACGACCGCGACACCGAAGATGGTGAGGTCCTTGGCCGTCAGGTCCTTGCGCAGTTTCGAATCCGGTTCATCGGTATCCCGGATCGACTGTTCCACCGATTTGGTGCGGAACATTCCGCTCGCGATCGCCATTGCAGGTCTCCTCTCTGAAACTCCGCCGGCGCCGTCAGAGTGACCGCGGGATGGCGTCGAGGCGGCGTTCGGCGAACCGATTGGCGGCCTCGCCGGTACCGATGCCGTCGGATTTCGCGGCGGCGATGATGTCGCGGCAGCGGTCGAAGATGCCCGCCACCTCGAATTCGACTTCGGCCGCGGCGGCGGCCCGCAGCTCGCCCGCCACCTGGATGAGCCCGCCGGCGTTGGCGACGAAATCGGGCACCCAGGTGATGCCGCGTTCGGTGAGCAGCCGTTCCACGCCTGGATCGGCCAGCTGGTTGTTGGCGGCGCCGCAGATGAGCTTCGCCTCGATATCGGCGGCGCTGGTGCTGGTCAGGGTGGCGCCGAGGGCGCAGGGCGCGTAGACGTCGACGGGTGCGGTCGATACCGCCCCGAGCAATCGCACCGAGGGGTGCTGTTCGGCCACCCGCTGCATGGCCGCCTCGTTCACGTCCGCCACGCAGACCTCCGCGCCGTCGGCGAGCAGCAGCGCGATGAGTTCGCGCCCGACCTTGCCCGCGCCCTCGACGCCGACCGTGCGGCCAGCGAGGGTCGGTGCGCCCCAGACCGATTCGGCGCCGGCGCGCATCGAGTGGAAGACGCCGAGGGCGGTCAGCCGGGCGCTGTCGCCGGAGCCGCCCGCGGCGACGCTGCGGCCGGTGACGTGCCGGGTGTGCCTGCCGATGACATCGAGATCGTCGGTATCGGTGCCGACATCGCCGGCGGTGATGTAGCGCCCGCCGAGAGTGTCGACGAACCGGGCGTAGGCGGCGAGCAGCTGCTCGCTCTTGTCGGTGGCCGGATCACCGATGATGACGGCTTTGCCGCCGCCCAGATGCACTCCGGCGGCCGCCGCCTTGTAGGTCATGCCCCAGGACAGCCGCAGCACGTCCAGCAATGCCGCGGATTCGTCGGCGTACGGGTAGAAGCGGGTGCCGCCGAGGGCGGGGCCGAGCGCGGTCGAATGGATCGCGATGATGGCTTTCAGGCCCGTCTTGTCGTCCTCGCAGAACACCACCTGTTCATGCCGCCGGGCGCTGAGCTCGTGCGAGCGGCCGAAGACTCCTGCCTCGGTGTGCAGAACTGTCACTGTCGATTCCTTTCCTGGGCGCCGAGCAGCCGTGCCGGTGGGCGGGCGGCTGCCGCGGCTGGATTGTTCGCCGCTGGTGTGCGGCGGATTTCTGTTGTCGCTCTGCGATGTGCGGCGTCGGCTGGCGCACGCGGGCGTGTGTGCCCGAGTCGATGCGTCGGCGCCGCTGCGCCGTCCGGATGGGTCGCCGGTCCGCGTTGTGTGGCAGGCCGGCTCGCGATCAGTGCTCGATGCCGAGTTCGCGCAATCCGGCCCAATACCGCTCGACATTGCCGAGCTTCACGTCCTCGTAGCCCCGCACCACATCGGGCAGTTCGGCGGCTTTCGTGGCGATGTCGTACGACTCGCTGGTGAGCTCGTCGGCCAGGCGGCGCACCATGTCGGTGTAGTGGGCGAGCAGTTCGCGTTCGATCTTGCGGACGTGGGCGTAGCCGAACGGATCGAACCTGGTGCCGCGCAGCACCTTGCCCTTGGCCAGAACCTTCAGCACCCCATGCGATTTCGGGCCGAAGCCGACCTTCTTGCGCCGGCCCATGGCACGCAGCACCGGCGGATGCAGCTGGTAGGTGAGTTTCTCCCCGCCCGGCACCTGCGCCCGCACCTCGGCCAGGAACGCCGGATCCACCAGCAGCCGCGCCACTTCGTACTCGTCCTTGTAAGCGGTGAACTTGTACAGCCCGCGTGCGACGGCCGCGCTGAAATCGGTGCGGTCGGTGACCGCCCGCTCGGCCGACCACACCCGCTGCACGGTGTCGATGTAACGCCGAGCCACCGTGGCGTTCTGATAGCCGATCAGTTCGGCCGCGCGCCGCTCGACCAGCCGCCGCACCTCACCCTCGAAGTCGGTGTGCGCCAGCAGATGCGCAGGCACCGGCGGCGGGGTGCGCCGCGGCTGCCCCTCATCGACAGCCGCGGCGAAGGCCGCCGGATCGGCGATGGCGGCGCGTCCCCAGCGAAAGGCGGCGATGGTGCTGTCCACCGCGACGCCGTTGATCCCGATGGCCTCCTCGATCGCCGCGGCGGGCAACCGCAGCCCACCGCTTTGCACGGCCGCGCCGACGATCAGGAAGTTGGCGGCCGCGGTGTTGCCGAACAGTGTCTGCGCGGCAGCCAGCGCGTCGAAATGCCGCACCGAGCTCGTTGCCGCGGTGAGCCGGTCCAGCAGGAGGCCGGTGTCGGGGTAGGCGACCGACTTGTCGTAGACCATGTCGCCGGTCGGGGTCTGGCTGGTCGAGGCGACCGCCACGGTGCTCGTCGCGTTGCCGTACTGGAGGTAGCGCGGGTCGGTGGCGGTGAGCAGGTCGATCGCCATGAGGCAATCGGCGCTGCCCGGGGTGAGCCGGTTGGACGGTTCGAGGGCGGTCGCGGAGAAGCGCAGGTGCGAGACGACCGGACCGGCCTTCTGGCTCAAACCGATCTGATCGAGGCTTTCCACCTCGTAGCCGGCGCGCAGCGCGGCGGTCGCCAGCACCTGGTTCACGGTGACGATGCCGGTGCCGCCGATACCGGCGATGAGCACATTCTGCGTGCCTTCGGGAGCACCGAGGCCGGGATCCGGCACGACGGGCGGCTGCGCGCCCTTCTTCGGGGTGCGGCCCTTCTTGCGCGGGGTGAGCTCGACGGTCACGAACGACGGGCAGTCGCCGTCCAGGCAGCTGTAGTCGGTGTTGCACGAGGTCTGATCGATGCGGGTCTTGCGACCGAATTCGGTCTCCACCGGCTGCACCGACAGGCAGTTGGACTTGGTGCCGCAGTCGCCGCAGCCCTCGCAGACCGCCTCGTTGATCACCACGCGGGTAGTGCGCGCCGGCAGCGTGCCGCGTTTGCGCTGCCTGCGGGCATCGGCCGCGCAGTGCTGGTCGTAGATCAGCACCGTGACGCCCTTGATCTCGCGCAGCATTCGCTGCGCTTCGTCGAGGCGGTCGCGATGCCACAGCAGCGTGCCCTTGGCCAGGTCCTTTTTCCTGTGCCGCTGCGGCTCGTCGGCGCAGATGATGATCTTCTTGACGCCCTCGATGGTCAGCTTGTGGGTCAGCTGGGCGACGGTCAGGATGCCTTCGACATCCTGGGCGCCGGTCATGGCCACGACCTCGTTGTAGAGCAGTTTGTAGGTGATGTTCACCCCGGCCGCCACGCATGCCTGCACGGCGAGCTGCCCGGAGTGGAAGAAGGTGCCGTCGCCGATGTTCTGGAACAGGTGCGGCACATCGGTGAACGGCGCCTGCCCGATCCACTGGCTGCCCTCGCCGCCCATCTGGGTCAGTCCGGTGACGGCGCTGTCGCTGCGGCCGGACATGGTCACCAGGGTGTGGCAGCCGATTCCGCCGCCGCCGAGGGAGCCCTCGGGCAGCGCGGTGGAGCGGTTGTGCGGGCAGCCGCTACAGAAGTAGGGCGTGCGCTTGGCGGAGAGCACCTCCAGCGAGAGGGGTGGCGGCGCGGTCCTTTTCAGTTCGACCCGCTCACGCAGCACCCGGCGCAGCGGTGCGAGCAACCGGCCGGCGGTCAGTTCGCCGTCCACCGGCATGAGCCGGGCCCCGCGCTCGTCCTGCTTGCCGAGGATGCGCGGAGCGTCCGCGGTGCCGTAGAGGATCTCGCGGATCTGCGTTTCGATGAACGCCGTCTTGTCCTCGACCACCACCAGTTGTTCGAGCCCGCGGGCGAATTCGGTGACGGTGTCCGCGCCGACGGGGTAGGGCATCCCGATCCGCAGCAGCCGGATACCGGCGCGGTGCATGGCGGCCTCATCGACGCCGAGGTCGAGCAGCGCCTGGCGGACCGCGTCGAAGGTGGTGCCGGTGGCGGCGATCCCGATCCTGGCCTCGGCCGGATCGACCTCGATGACGTCGAGATCGTTGGCCGCGCCGTACGCGCGGACCATCGCCAAGCGCGGGCCGTACAGATCGGCCTCGGCGAGCACACTGTCGGTCGGGGCCGCCATCGGACGCTGCCGGTAGACGAAAGGCTTTCCCTCCCAGTGCAGCTCGGGCACCACGATCGGCCGGTCGGCGACCGAGGCGTCGACGGTCCACGCGCCGTCGGCGACGTCGGCGACGATCTTCATCGCCACCACGCAGCCGGAGGCGCGCGAGAGCGCAACGCCCTGCATGCCCATGGTGATGATCTCTTCAGCGTTGCGCGGGAACAGCACCGGCACGCCCAGCGCGGCCAGCGACCGCTCGCTCACCGCGGGTACCGTCGAGGATTTCGAGGCCGGATCGTCCCCGACCAGCAACAGCACGCCACCGCGCGGATTGACCCCGTACATGTTGGCGTGCCGGATGGCATCGGTGGCGCGGTCCACACCCGGCCCCTTGCCGTACCAGACCCCGACGACGCCGTCGTGGGTGGCACGGCCGGCGGGCAGGTCCGCCTGGCTGCCCCACACCGAGGTCGCGGCCAGCTCTTCGTTGAGCCCGGGCACGAAGGTGATGTCGTGTTCGGCGAGCACCTCCGGCATGCCGAACAGCATCTTGTCCACCCCGCCCAGCGGGCTGCCCTGATAGCCGGAGACGAACGTCGCGACCCGGCGGCCTGCCCGGATATCACGCACATGCTGCTCGACGAGCAGTCGTGCGATGGCCTGGACACCGGTGAGCAGGACCGGGCCCGCCCCGGAGCGGTAACGGTCGGCGAGGTCGTACGGCGTGGTCGGCTCGGCCTGGGGCACACAGGTCGGACAGGCAACGGTCGTCATGACACCTCACCACTCTTTCCACAACCCAGATCGTGAGCTGCAAACGAAGGGACTTGCGTTCGGTGCAGCGAAATGTGCCGTGGATGGGTGATCTGTGTCAACAGTCGGCCGAAAGGTTGATCAATCTGCTCAAAAGTGATCTGGAGCACTTCGCGACGTGCGTCAGTTTGCTCGAGCCGGGAGAGATCTGGGTCACATCACGACGGGGGTGGCGCCTTCGTCAGATGCTCGACGATGGGCAGGCAGCGATATTGGATCGGAGTGGCCAGCGCGAGCATGGTCTCGGTGTGCTTGACCCCTGGGATGGCGTGCACGCGCTGAATGATCTCGAGCAGGTCCTGCTGGGTGCGGGCCGCGATGCGCACGAGCAGATCGGCGCGGCCGGTCGTCGCGTGCACCTCGAGCACATGCGGGAAGGTGCGCAACGCTTCGACGATGGCGTCCATCTTGTTCTGATCGAGTTCGATGCCGAGGAAGGCGTGCACGGCGAACCCCACGGCCTGCAGGTCCACATCGGGCGGGTATCCGCGCACCGCGCCCGAGGATTCGAGCCGCTTCATCCTGGCCTGGACGGTGTTGCGGGCGATACCGAGACGCTGAGCGAGTTCGAGGATCGGCGCGCGCGGATCGGCGGCCAGCTCGGCCAGCAGTGCGGCGTCGAGAGCGTCGATCTTGATGGTCATGACGCATTCTCGCACGGTGAAAAAGTTCGGGCCCGGGAGAAAGATCTCCCGGGCCCGAACTCCCTTGGGTGAGTGACGGGACTCGAACCCGCGACAGCCAGGATCACAACCTGGTGCTCTACCAACTGAACTACACTCACCATCGCCGGTGCGACACCGGCGCGGTCGATAGTAGCGCGTCAACCCCCTTCGGAGCTAATCGGTTACCGGCGAGTCGTTGACCTGCGGGTTTTCCGCTTCGCCCATGACCTCGGCGGCCACCGCCGCGATCTCCGCGGTCGACGGGCCCGGTGCGGGCACGAACGCGGTGCGCCGGTAGTACTCCAACTCGCGGATGGATTCCTTGATATCGGCCAGCGCGCGGTGCGTGAGGCCCTTCTCCGGCTGGCCGAAGTAGATCCGCGGATACCAGCGGCGGCACAGCTCCTTGATCGAGCTGACGTCGATCATCCGGTAGTGCAGGTGGCTGTCGAGCGCGGACATATCGCGCGCGATGAAGGCGCGGTCGGTGGCGATCGAATTACCTGCCAGTGGCACCGTGCCCGGAGTCGGGGCGAACTGGCGGATGTAGTCGAGCACCTGCTGCTCGGCCTCTTCCAGGGTCACCGTGGAGCGGCGGACCTCGTCGGTGAGGCCGGAGCGGGCGTGCATGTCGGCGACCACGGGCGGCATGGCGGCCAGCGCCTCGTCATCGGCGTGGATGACGATGTCGACGCCGTCGCCGAGAATATTGAGGTCGCTGTCGGTCACGAGTGCGGCCACCTCGATCAGCTTGTCGCTGTCCAGGCGCAGCCCGGTCATCTCGCAATCCATCCACACCACTAATTTGTCGGACACTCGCCATACCCTAGTCAGCGCGGAACCGGGCGTGTCCGATTACCTCACTTCACCTGTGCGCGTCCGATCCGGCGATACGCTGTTGGCCAGGTACATCGCCGGTGGTGAGGTACCGCTCGGTAGTCCGGTTAGGCGTTCGGCACTGCGGGAAAGCCGCAGGCGAAGTACCCGCCCATTCGGAGCTCCTGGAGCAGCGGCCGTGCGTGTCTCGGCCCTCCGGGTGGCGGGTGTTCGGCTCGACACAGGAGGAGCTGCGATGACCACCCCACAGGAGAAGGCCGCGGCCGCGCGCAAGGCAGCCGAGGAAGCCGCACGCGTCGCCGCCGAGGCGGCGGCTGCGGCCGAAGCCGCCGAAGCGGAGGCGGCTGCGGCCGATTCCGGCGGGGGCGCCGCGTCCGGTGGCGGTGCCGAGGCCGGTGGAGGTGCCGCGGCCGGGGGTGGCGGTTCGGAAGCAGCGCAGCAGATCGCGGCCGGGTACGCGGTCGAGGGGGCAGCGCTCGAACTGGGCACCGTCGTCGTCGACGGCACGGTCGATCCCACTGCGCGGGTGCGGATTCCGCTGCGGACGATGAACCGGCACGGTCTGGTCGCAGGCGCCACCGGTACCGGTAAGACGAAAACGTTGCAGGGCATCGCCGAACAGCTCTCCCGGGCCGGAGTGCCGGTGGTGCTGGCCGATGTGAAGGGCGATCTGTCCGGGCTGTCGCGGCCGGGGGAGCAGAACGAGAAGCTGGCGCAGCGAGCGGTGGAGACCGCGGCCACCGACTGGGCGCCCACCGGGTTCCCCACCGAATTCGTCTCGCTGGGAACCGGCGGTCTCGGGGTGCCGATCCGCGCGACCATCACCTCGTTCGGTCCGATCCTGCTCAGTAAGGTGCTCGGGCTCAACGAAACCCAGGAGTCCACGCTCGGGCTGATCTTCCACTGGGCCGACAAGCAGGGCCTCGGCCTGCTCGATCTGAAGGATCTGCGCGCGGTGATCCAGCATCTCACCAGCCCGGAAGGGAAGGCCGATCTGCAAGGCATCGGCGGAGTTTCGGCATCGACGGCCGGGGTGATCCTGCGCGCGCTGGTGAACCTGGAGGCCGACGGCGGCGATACCTTCTTCGGTGAACCCGAACTCGATCCGGCCGATCTGCTGCGCACCGAGGGTGGGCAGGGCGTGATCACCCTGTTCGAGCTCGGCGCGCAGGCGGCGCGGCCGGCGATGTTCTCCACCTTCCTGATGTGGGTGCTGGCCGATCTGTTCCAGACCCTGCCCGAAGTAGGAGATGTGGACAAGCCCGAGCTGGTCTTCATCTTCGACGAGGCGCATCTGCTGTTCGCCGACGCGTCGAAGGCGTTTCTCGATCAGGTGGAGCAGACCGTCAAGCTGATCCGCTCCAAGGGTGTCGGCGTGTTCTTCTGCACCCAGTTGCCAACCGATATCCCGAACGCGGTGCTCTCGCAGCTCGGCGCGCGGATCCAGCACGCGTTACGCGCGTTCACCCCCGACGATCAGAAGGCACTGTCGAAGACGGTGCGCACCTACCCGAAGACCGACACCTACGATCTGGAACAGGCGCTCACCTCCCTCGGCATCGGCGAGGCGGTCGTCACTGTGCTCTCCGAACGCGGCGCCCCGACGCCGGTGGCGTGGACCAGAATTCAGCCGCCGCGTTCGCTCATGGACACCATCGGCGGCGACGCCATCAAGTCCCGAGCACTGGCCAGTGCGCTGCACGGCAAATACGGGCAGACCGTGGACCGGGAATCGGCCTACGAGATGCTCGCCGCCAACGTCGCTGCGGCCGAACCCGAGGCCGAGCGGGAACCCGTGCCCGGCCGGTCACCGAGCGCGCAGGAGGATTCGGCCGCCGAACGCATCATGAAGAACCCGGCGGTGAAGAGCTTCCTGCGCTCGGCCGCCACGGTCGCGGGCCGCGAGATCACCCGCACCCTCTTCGGGACCCGCAAGCGCCGCTGACGTCGGGCGGAGCGTCGATCCGACCTTCCGTTGAGGCCCGCGCCGGACCCGCCGACCTATTTGCGCGCCGGTAGCTCCTGCGGCAGACTCGACAGCCCGGCACCGATTCGGGAGGACGGCCGTGAGGATGTTCCGCGCGCTCGCGCTCAGTGCCTTGGCGTTCATTTCCGTGATCGGCTGCGGGGCCGATCCGAGCGAGCCGGCCGATCCGGCGGCCCCAGCACCATTCCCGGCGCCGGTGATCCCGGCGCCGCCGCCGGAATTCTGGTCGACGCCGGCGGGTACCCCGCAGCAGCACGCCACCGTCGCGCAGGCGACCAGGCAGATCGACGTGTGCTCGCTGATTCCGCGCGATGTCCTCGACGACCTCGGCGGGGTCGAGAGCGTCACCGTCGGCCTCGACTCGTGCCGGGCGACCCTCGGCACCCAGGGCGCGGACAGCACCCTGACCTGGCATGCCACCCTGCTGCCCGAGCTGCGGCCGGGGCACGGCGTCGGCAAACAGCTCGGCGATGTGAGCGTGCTGCTGGTGCCCGACCGCCCCGACGGGCCGCCCGGCTCCTGTGGCGCGACCGCCCGCTTCCCGGCCGGCGCCGCGTTCTATCTCGGCGCGACCACGCCGGGGCAGGACCCGTGCGCGGTCGCCGACCGGCTGCTGCCCGGCATGATCGAGCGCTGGCGGCAGTCACCGCCGCAGGGCACCTCGCCCGACACCGTGGCGACGGTGCTGCTCGGCGCCGACCCGTGCGCGGTGCGTGCGAAGCTGGCCGGCACCACCGACACCGATCAGCGCAGGCTCACCCAATGCCTGTTCGGCTATCGCAACGAGACCGTCACCGTGAGCTACGAGTACCGCGATCCGGCCCATGTCGCGGCAGGCAGCACCGTGGAGAAGATCGGCGACCGCGACGTGCACCGCTGGGTTTCGCTCTACGACAGCCGCATTCCCATCCTGACCGCGGTGGTCGGCCCCGCACTGCCCTCCGGCAGTACCGAATCCGGCGCGCGCGTGCCGATCGTCGAGGTCTCCGCCGCTACTTACGAGGTGACCAGGGAGGTCATGGAGCAGGTGCTCGCCTTGTTCCCGGCGCGGTGAGACCACGGTGGACCGGTTGCGCGGGGCAGTGCCGGAGATCGGGGCGCCCGACCGTATCGCCGCAGGTCATCGGGCTGCGCTGATCAGCCGCCGAGCTTCCGGTAGAACGCTCCGGCGACCGGCGCGGTGACCGCGCGCGGCCCGTACTGCCCGGCCACACTCATCCCCTTCGAGATCAGCCCGGGCACGATCCGCATCTTGTTGCGGGCCAGGGCGTCGATGGAGACCCTTGCGGTGTACTCGGAGGAGACCCACATGAAATCGGGCACCATCCGGTCGACGATGGAGGCTTCGGCCGGATCCGGCGTCTCGGTGCGGACCGGGCCTGGGGCCAGCAGCGTGACGTGCACGCCGGTGCCCTTCAGCTCGCCGCGCAGCGATTCGGAGAAGGTATTGGCGAAGGCCTTGCTCGCGGCGTAGGTGGCATTGTTCGGGATGGGCATATTGCCCGCTGCCGAGCCGCTGATCAGGATGCCGCCCGCGCGGCGCTCGATCATGCCCGGCAGCACCGCAAGGCTGAGGTCGTGTACGGCGACGGCGTTGAGTTCGAGCTGGTCGCGTTCGTAGGCGGGGTCGAGCTCGGCGACCGGGCCGAAGGTGGCGATGCCGGCGTTGTTGCACAGGATCGCGATATCGCGCGCCGACAGCTCCTCCACCAGCGGCGCCCGCTGCTCCCGGTCGGCCAGGTCGACCGCGCGCACCTCGGCGGTGATGCCGTGCGCGAGGGTCAGTCGCTGCGCCAGTTCCTCGAGGACGTCACCGCGGCGGGCCACCAGGATCAGCGAGTAGCCGCGCATGGCCAGCTCGGCTGCCAGCGCGGTTCCGATCCCGGACGACGCTCCGGTGACGACGGCACGGTTATCGGCGGTGGGGGAAGGCAAGCTCACGCCATGAGCGTAAGCGACTCGCGCCCGTGCGGCTGTGTCAGCTCACCTCCCCTACGCGGGCTCAGAGCCGAGCGGCCAAGCGGGTGCCCTGGTCGATCGCGCGCTTCGCGTCGAGCTCGGCGGCGAGTTCGGCGCCACCGATCAGGTGCGGGTTCACCCCGGCCGCGCGCAACTCGTTTTCCAGATCGCGCACCGATTCCTGGCCTGCGCAGATGACCACGTTGTCGACCGGGATCAACTGCGGACGTTCCCGCTTCTCCCCGAAGCTGATGTGCAGTCCGTTGTCGTCGATGCGTTCGTAGTTGACGCCGCCGATCTGCTCGACGCCCTTGGCCTTCAGCGCCGCCCGATGCACCCAGCCGGTGGTCTTGCCCAGGCTCTTGCCGAAGGCGCCGGACTTGCGTTGCAGTAGCACCACATCGCGGGCCGCGGGGGAGGGGACGGGGGTGGCGAGCTGGCCGCGCACCTGCTCATCGGCCGAATCGACGCCCCACTCCTGCTTCCATTCGTCCAGTTTCAGCGTGGGATGGCCCTCGACGGTGAGGAATTCGCTGACGTCGTAGCCGATGCCGCCCGCGCCGATCACCGCCACTCGCTTGCCGACCGGTTTCTCCTCCCGCACCAGTTCGGCGTAGGTGAGCACCATCGGATGGTCGATGCCGGGGATGTCGGGGATGCGTGGACGCACGCCGGTGGCCAGCACCACCTCGTCGTAGCGGCCTTCGATGAGTTCGGCGGCGGTGGCGCGTTTTCCGAGGTGCACGGTGACGCCGGTGAGTTCGAGTTTGCGGGTGAAGTACCGGATGGACTCGTCGAATTCTTCCTTGCCCGGGATGCGGCGGGCGATGTCGAACTGGCCACCGATCTTGTCATCGGCCTCGAACAGCTCCACTCGATGTCCGCGCTCGGCCAGGTTCACCGCGGCCGAGAGCCCGGCGGGCCCGGCGCCGACCACCGCGATGCGCTTGCTGCGCCGCGTGGGCAGCAGCTTCAGCTCGGTTTCGTGCCCGGCGCGCGGGTTGAGCAGGCAGGACACCGTTTTGTGCTGGAAGGCGTGGTCGAGGCAGGCCTGGTTGCAGGCGATACAGGTGTTGATCTCGTCGACCCGGTTCTGCGCGGCCTTGTTGACCCACTCCGGGTCCGACAGGAACGGGCGCGCCAGCGACACCAGCTGGGCATCGCCGCGGGTGAGGATCTCCTCGGCGATCTCGGGCATATTGATCCGGTTCGACGCGCAGACCGGGATGTTCACCTGCGCGGTGATCTTGGCGGTGAACTCGACGAACGCCGCGCGCGGCACCGAGGTCACGATCGTCGGAACGCGCGCCTCGTGCCAGCCGATATCGGTATTGAGGATGCTGACGCCCGCGGCCTCGAGTTCCTGTGCCAGCGCGACGATCTCGTCGAAGGTCTGGCCCTGCTCCACCAGCTCGGCCATCGACAGCCGGAACACGATGATGAAATCCTCGCCCACCGCGGCCCGGGTGCGGCGCACGATCTCGACGGCCAGCCTGCGCCGGTTCTCCGGCGTTCCGCCCCATTTGTCGGTGCGCTTGTTGGTGCGCGGTGCGAGGAACTGGTTGATGAAATACCCTTCACCACCCATGATTTCGACGCCGTCGTAGCCGGCGAACTTCGCCAGCCGGGCGCAGCGGGCGTAATCGTCGATGGTCTGCTCGATGCCCTTGGCCGAGAGCTTGCGCGGCCGGAACGGGTTGATCGGCGCCTTGATCGAGGAGGCCGACACGCTTCCGGGCATATAGGAGTACCGGCCGGCGTGCAGGATCTGGATGGCGATCTTGGCGCCCTCGGCGTGCACCGCGCGGGTGATGACGCGATGCCGGTAGGCCTCGGTCTTGTTGGTGAGTTTGGCGCCGAAGGGCAGCAGCCAGCCGGTGCGGTTGGGTGCGTAGCCGCCGGTGATGATGAGCCCGACACCGCCGCGTGCGCGTTCGGCGAAGTAGGCCGCGAGCCGGTTGGTGTCCCAGGCCCGATCTTCGAGGCCGGTATGCATCGACCCCATGATCACGCGATTGCGCAAGGTGGTGTGGCCGAGATCGAGGGGCTCGAACAGGTGGGGGTAGCTGGTCGATCGCACGAGCGGGCTCGCTTTCTTACCTCAGTTCGCGCCCGGGGCTGTCGGACGCGAGGGCGGAGTGTCGGGTCGCAGGGCTTGCAGGACCTCGTCGCACCATTCGGCGGACCCGAGCTCCTTGCGGATGCCCGCGCGGAGCACCAGGTACTGGTGCAGCCCGGTTCCGGTGAGCTGATCCGGCGCCGGGAAGTCTCGTTTCTCGATGAGCCGGTACAGCTCGAGTTGCCGCAGGTGTTCATCGCGACGCCGGGCGACCTCGGTGAGCAGGGCGTCCAGATCGCCGTAGGCGGCGGCGCGCACCTTGACGAAGAATTCGCTGCGCTCGCGTTCGGGTTCGGTGGGTTCGGCGATCCAGCGCGCCAATTCCGCGCGACCGGCCTCGCTCACCGAGTAGACCTTCTTGTCCGGCCTGCCCTCCTGGGCCACCGATTCGCTGTGCAGCCAGCCGGATTCCTCCATGCGGCGCAGCACGCGATAGATCTGCTGATGGGTGGCGCTCCAGAAATAGCCGATCGACTTGTCGAACCGCCGCGCCAGCTCGTATCCGGACCCGGCGCGTTCGGTCAGCGATACCAGCAGCGCATGCTCGAGTGCCATGCCACACAGAGTATCCGAGACCGCAAGTACTATGCAACTGGGTGCATATAAATCCTTCAGGTGTGTAGGACCAGCGTAGGCCGGACGCCCCGCGGCTCGGTAGGGGCTGCGCCCGCGCCTGCTCGGCGACTGCGCGATTCGCCCTGACCAGGCGCGCTGCCGAGAACCCGGCTGGGTGGCCCGGTGTCGATTAGGGTGCGCGTATGAGTGAGGTCGACGTGCGCGGTGCGGCCGGGACCGGGCGCGGGCAGGTGGTGGCGTGGGGGCTGTGGGACTGGGGTTCGGCCGCCTTCAATGCCGTCATCTTGACCTTCGTCTTCTCGGTGTATCTGACCGACAGCGTCGGCGATGATCTGCCCGGCGATATCTCGGCGGGCGCCTGGTTGGGCTGGGCGCTCGGCATCGCCGGGCTGGTGGTCGCGCTGACCGCGCCGGTCAGCGGACAGCGCTTCGACGCCACCGCCAACCGTAAACGGTCGCTCGGTGCGCTGACCGCGTTGACTATCGCCGCGATGGCCGCGATGTTCTTCGTGCACGACGATTACCGCGATCTGTGGCTCGGACTGGTCCTGCTCGGTGTCGGCTCGGCCTGCTTCGAACTGGCCAACGTGCCCTACAACGCCATGCTGCGCCAGGTGTCGACCCCGGCCACCGTGGGCCGGGTGTCCGGATTCGGCTGGGCCATGGGCTATTTCGGCGGCATCTTCCTGCTGCTGATCTGCTATCTCGGCTTCATCGCCGGTGACGGCGACCGGCGCGGGCTGTTCGGCATCCCCACCGACGACGGCCTCAATATCCGATTGGTCGCCGTGCTGGCCGCGGTCTGGTTCGCGGCGTTCGCTCTGCCGGTGCTGTTCGCGGTGCCCGAAGTCGTGCGCACCGGAGCCGACCCGGGTGCGGCCAGTGCCGGATTCCTCGGCTCCTACCGGGTGCTGTGGCGCGACCTGCGTGAGCTGTGGATCACCGACCGGCGCACGGTCGGATTCCTGTTGGCCAGCGCCATCTTCCGTGACGGCCTGGCGGGTGTGTTCACCTTTGGTGCGGTGCTCGCGGTCGGTGTGTACGGCATCGCCGACGCCGATGTGCTGCTGTTCGGCATCGCCGCCAATGTGGTCGCGGCACTCGGTGCGATCATCGCGGGCCGCTTCGACGACCGCATCGGCCCGAAGCGGGTGATCGTGGTGTCGCTGGTGTCGATGATCATCTGCGGCACGGTGCTGCTCGTGGTGTCCGGCCCGCTCATGTTCTGGGTGTTCGGCCTGATGCTGACGGTGTTCGTCGGGCCTGCCCAGTCCTCGGCCCGTTCTTTCCTGGCGCGGCTCGCGCCGGCGGGCCGGGAGGGGCAGCTGTTCGGCCTCTACACCACCACCGGGCGGGCGGTCTCGTTCCTGGCTCCGATGCTGTTCGGTTTCTTCGCGTGGGCGTTCGCCACCGATCGCGCGGGCATCGTCGGCCTGCTCGTGGTGCTCGGCCTCGGGCTGCTCGCCCTGCTCACGGTGCCCGGACCGGACCCGGTGCCGGAGCCGGCGTCGTCGGAATGAGCGGTGGCTACGGCTTCCAGACGCCCATGCCCAGCGCGATGAGCCGAACCTGGTACACCGTGCGGTCGATGGTGCTCTGCTGGTCGCGCGGCGCGGCGGCGACATAATCGGCGATGCCGTCGGCCACCGTGGACACGATCAGATCCGCGGCCAGCTCGAGATCGTCCGATGACCAGGAGTCCAGCGCGCTGATCCGGGAGAAATCGACCACCAGCTCGCGCACGATCAACTGCATCTCCATGGCGATCGCCTGACGCAGTGCCGCCGAGCCGCCGCGGCGCTCACGGGTGAGGAATCCGAACAGCTCGCGCTTGTCGGCCACCTGATCGAAGACGAAACGCACGGTCTCCGACAGTTGCGCATCCGGCCTGCGGCGCAATTGCCGCAGCGCCAGCCGGAGGGCCTTGACGCCTTCGTCGACGAGGGTGGCGCCCAGATCGTCCAGTGAGGCGAAATGCCGGTAGAACGCGGTGGGCACGATGCCCGCCGAACGGGCGATCTCGCGCAGGCTGAGCGCGGCGAACCCGCGATCCGCGGCGAGCGCGAGGGTCCCGTCCAGCAGCGCCCGCCGCGTGCGCTCTTTGCGCACGACCCGAGTTTCCGCCTGCTCGCTCATCCCGGTGAGCATACATCCGTTCACCATGCGCTCTTTCTCCAGATGTAGTTCGCGTCACACCAGCTGCTGGTTGACATCCGTCCCCGGTCATCAGTCACACTATTGAGTGTACAGACGTACACTGAAATTTGTCTCGGGCTCGACTGCCGAGTGTGACCAACGACAGCACGGAGAAACCGCATGGTGGATCTCATCAACTTGGTGCAGACCCTGACCACACCGCATCCGCTCGACCGCTATCTGGAGCTGGTGCGCCCGATGCTCACCGCCAGGGAAATGCGGGCGGAAGTGGTGCGGGTGGACCGTTCGGTGCCCGGCACGGTCTCGCTGTCGCTGCGGCCGACGCGCCAGTGGTCCGGCTTGCTCGCCGGCCAGTTCGTGCAGATCGGCGTCGTCATCGATGGCGTGCGCCACACCCGCTGCTACTCACCGGTGAATTCGCAGCACCAGCGCGACCGTCGCATCGACCTGACCATCCGAGTGCATCCGGAAGGCCTGGTCTCGCGGTACCTGCACCGCGCCGCCGAACCGGGCCTCGTCGTCGATCTGGCACCCGCCTCGGGTGTCTTCCATCTACCCGAGCAGCGGCCGGACCGGGTACTGCTGATCAGCGGCGGCAGCGGCATCACGCCGGTACTGTCGATGCTGCGCACCCTCACCGACGAGGGGTACACCGGCCCGGTGGTGTTCCTGCACTACGCCCGCTCGCCGGAATACGTTCCGCACCGCGCGGAACTGGCCGCCATCGCCGCCGCCCATCCCAACGTGTCACTGCAGATGCGTTATCCGGAACTGGATGGCAGCGCCTTCGACTACGACGAACTCGAGCGGACCGCACCGTGGTTCGCCGACGCGCACACCTACCTGTGCGGGCCGGGCCCGCTGATGGATTCGGTGCGCAGAGTGTTCGAGGCCGAACAGCTCGGCGACCGCCTGCACACCGAGGAGTTCACGGTGTCGGTGGCGCCGGTCGACGCCGCCGACGCGCACGGCACGGTGACCTTCTCCGCCAGTGGCGTCAGCGCTGACAACACCGGCGAAAGCCTGCTCGAACAAGCCGAAGCCGCCGGGCTGAACCCGGAATACGGCTGCCGGATGGGTATCTGCTTCTCCTGCACCGCCGTCCGGCGCACCGGCTGTACGCGCAACCTGCGCAACGGTGAGACCGACGCCGATCCCGATCAGCCCATCCAACTCTGTGTCAGCGCCGCCGTCGGCGACGTCGACATCGACATCTGACAACTGAAGGGGAGCAACCGATGACCATTCTGACCGAGACGAAGGACGGCCCACTCGTCCTCACGCCGGAGCAGGTCGAGGAGATCGGCCGCGCGCTCGACGAGCTCCGCGACCGCATCGTCGCCGACCTCGGCGAACGCGACCGTGAATACATCTACTCGATCATCAAGGCGCAGCGCGGTTTCGAAATCGCCGGTCGCGGCCTGATGTACCTGGGGTTCCTGCCGCCGTTCTGGCTGGCCGGCGTCGCCGCGCTCGGGGTGTCCAAGATCCTGGACAACATGGAGATCGGCCACAACGTCATGCACGGCCAGTACGACTGGATGCGTGAACAGGGCCTCAATTCCCGGGTGTTCGAATGGGATACGGTCTGCCCGGCCGACCAGTGGAAGCATTCGCACAACTACATGCACCACACCTACACCAACATCCACGGCCGCGACCGCGACATCGGCTACGGCGTCCTGCGCATCGACGAGGATCAGAAGTGGAATCCGTACTACCTGGGCAATCCGGTGTACGCCTTCCTGCTGATGGTCTTCTTCGAGTGGGGCGTGATGCTGCACGACCTGGAGGCCGACAACATCATCCAGGGCAAGCGCAAGTGGTCGGATCTGAAGCCGCTGATCAAGGGGCAGCTGCGGAAGTCCGGGCGCCAGGTGCTCAAGGACTACCTCATCTTCCCCGCGCTGACCGGGCCGCTGTTCGTCAGCACGCTGGCGGGCAACTTCACCGCGAACCTGGTCCGCAACCTGTGGGCGTACTCGATCATCTTCTGCGGACACTTCCCCTCGGGCGTACAGACGTTCACCGAAGAGGAGACCGAATTCGAGACCCGCGGTGAGTGGTATGTCCGGCAGATGCTCGGCTCGGCCAACATCACCGGCAGCAAACTGTTCCACATCATGTCGGGCAACCTGTCGCATCAGATCGAGCACCATCTGTTCCCCGACCTGCCCGCCAACCGCTACCCGGAGATGGCACCCGAGGTCGAGGCGCTGTGCCGGAAATACGGTCTCCCGTACAACACCGGGCCGTTCAGCAAGCAGATCGCTTCGGTGTGGGTGAAGATTTTCCAGCTGGCGCTGCCGCCGAGTCTGCTCGAATCCCGTTTCGCCGGCCTGCTGCCCGCTGCACTACGGAAGCGAAAGGCCCCCGGTGTTATCGTGATGCGACAGCGGAAGGCTACCGAAGTGGGCGTGTAAATGATCGGGAAATTCGAAGCCAACAAAGATCTGATCCAGGAATTGACGTCCTCCGGCGCCCGGCATGTCGGCAATATCGCCACCATCATCACCGGCACCGTCCAGGAGGTCACCCGGGAGATCGGTGAGTGGATCACCGACGCGATCGAAATGAACGAAGCGGCGGCCGCGGCCAAACGCGACGCCGCCGCGGGCCCGATCGAGGCCGACGCCGACGACCAAGGGCTCGACGCCGAACCCCGGCTCGCCGATCCGGCCGACGATCCTCGATTCGACGCCGCCGCCCCGCCGGCGAGCTATGTCGAGGCCGAGATCGTCGAACCCGAGTCCGACGGCCCGCGGTAGCCGCGGGTCCGCCGACCACCATCGCGGCGAACCCCGTGGATGGCAGCGCCGGCGCCGAGAGGTCCGACTGGGACGGGCAACTCTCGGCGCCGGTGCGATCCGCGCTGTGCCGCTTGCCCGCCCGCACCGCCTGCGGATCGCGTCGATCCGCCCCGGCGCATCCCCGGCAACTGCCAGCGCGTAGTGCCTGCGCACCGCACCTCGATGGGCTAGCCTCGGAGTTTGTGCCCGCCTACGTGTCCTCGCCCGAGTTGACATTCGGCTTCATGTTCGCGCTGGAAGACCCCGAGCGAATCGCCGAGGTCATCCGCGATCTCATGCTGCGCCAGACGGTATCGGTGTTCCGGCTGGCCCGGCTGTCCGACGACGAGGGCCCGCCGCAACGCTACGTCGTGAATTGGTCGTCGATTCCGCAGATCACCATCACCACCAGCGCACCCGAACCCGATGTGCTGCGCGAGGATCGCATCATGCTGGTCAACGCGTTCCTCGGCGAGGACGGCGATATCAGTCTGTACTCCGCGCACGGCGAAGCGCCACACTGAGGCGAATTCCGTTCCGGAAAGCCCGCGACACCAACTTTGTTCGCCCGGCGAATGATTTGTTGGCGTGTCGGTACCGCAACGTTGTCGAAGTCGAAGCTGTTGTGGGACACAATCGCCACATACGGCCATCGTGCCGCCCTGCTCCCCGAGCATCGGTGAAGGAGTGTCGAAACATGCAACCCGACAATCCCGAGAATATCGGCGCCCCCGCGACATCCGGCTATCCCGTCTACGTCCGCGGCGATCTCGATCCCACGCTGTCGCGGTGGATGTGGCTGGTGAAGTGGATTCTCGCTATTCCGCACTACATCGTGTTGTTCTTCTTGCACATCGCCTACGCGATCGTCACGATCATCGCATTCTTCGCGATTCTGTTCACCGGCCGGTACCCGCGGGCGCTGTTCGAATTCAATGTCGGGGTGATGCGCTGGTCGTGGCGGGTCAGCTTCTATGCGTGGGGGGTGCTCGGCACCGACAAATACCCGCCGTTCTCGCTCGATTCGAAGCCGGACTATCCGGCCGACGTCGTCGTCGACTATCCCGAACGCCTGCATCGCGGCCTGGTGCTGGTGAAGTGGTGGTTGCTGGCGATCCCGCACTATCTGCTGGTCGGGGCCATGGTCAGCGGTACCTGGGCGGCGACGGGCTGGGATGAGGAGTGGTCGGGCGCCTATGCGCCGCCGGTGCTCGGCCTGCTGGTGTTGTTCGCGGTCATCGCGTTGCTGTTCACCGCGCGCTACCCCGGAGGCCTGTTCGATTTCGTCCTCGGCATTCAGCGCTGGGCGTTGCGTGTACAGGCGTACGCCTCGCTCATGCGCGACGAGTACCCGCCGTTCCGGCTCGACCAGGGCGCTCGCGAACCCGGCATGCCGGACGGCCCAAGTGCCATGAAGTAAACGCTCGGCGCGGCCGTGGGTGGTGTGCCCGGAATCCCGGTGCACACCACCCACCGGTGTGTCAGCCGACGGGAACCGGCGCGTCCAACCGTCCGGCTCGGGCGAGCAGGGCCAGCCCGCCCGCCGAGACCACGCCGATCGCGATCAAGCCGGCCCACGCCAGCGAACTGACTCCGGCCGCGCGCGCCGCGTCCAGGATGGTGCCCGTGCCCAGATTGCCGAGCAGGATGCCGACGCCGACGATGGTGTTGTACAGCCCGTAATGGGTGGCCACCAGCCGATCACCGCACAGCGCGACCACGGTATCCATCTCGAACGGGAACACCGCCGCCGCACCGACACCGAGCACCGCCGCCGTCGACAGCATGGCCCCGATCGCGACCGGGGTGCCGAGCCCGGTGCCGGGTACCAGCAACAACGGCACGAACGCGGCCGCCAGGATGCCCATGCCGAGAACCAGGCTCTGCGGCCGCCCCCAGCGTGCGGCGAACCAGCGGGTGATCCGCAGCTGGCCCGCGATGGCGATCAGCCCCGACACCACGAACACCGCCGTCATCAGCGTGGCGGCGGCCTCGGCTCCCACGACCCTGGTCGCCTGCATCGGCAGGGCCAGATACACCTGGAACGACAGCACGTAACAGCCGATCATGGCCGCGGAGAACAGCAGGAACGGCCGATTGGCCAGGACGACCCGCCAATCGTCGAGCACCGAGGCCGTCTTCTGCTCCGCCTCATGCTGTGGCAGCGCGCGCAACTGGGCGACGGTCAGTAACGCGAAAACGATCGCGGACCCGGCGGCGGTGGCCCGGAAATCGAAGGCCATCAAGGCAAGCCCGACCACCGGTCCGAACAGGATCCCCGCCTGGTAGAAGATATTGAACATGGCGAAGGCCTCGACGCGGCGATCGGCGGAGTCCACCGCGAGATAGGCCCGTACCGCCGGATTGAACAGGGCGCCCGCGAATCCCGTTGCGGCCGAGGCGATGATCAGGGCAGGCAGCGAATCGGCGAAGGCCAGTAGCGCGAAGCCGCCCGTGCGCAGCAGACATCCCGCGACGATCAACGGTTTGTATCCGAGCCGGTCGGCCAGCGTGCCACCCACCAGGAACATGCCTTGCTGGCTGAAATTGCGGATGCCGAGCACCAGCCCGACCGCCCAGGCCGCCAGACCCAACGGGCCTGCCATGTACCCGGCCAGATACGGCATCAGCATGAAGAAGCCGGTGTTGATGGCGAACTGATTGATCATCAGCATCCGGCTCGGCTTGCTGAAACTGCGATAGGTGGCGAGGAACTCGGTCACCGGCTGCTCTCCTGAGTGATGTCGTGGCGCGGGTCGATACTCGACGCGATGGCACCATGCGGGGTGGACGTCTGGTCGGCGCGGCCGCGACCCCGCGGATCGATCACAGTGGTGCACCGGGTCCAGCTGGTGACGACGGCATCGTCCGGGTGGCCGATGGTGGCGGGCTCGTCCGGAATCGCGGCGTCGAGCAAGCCGTGCGCGCGGCAGTAGTCGTCGTTGTAGACGGTGTCGAAGTATCGCAGCGGACCGTCCGGGAACACGGCGGCGATGCGCACGTGGGGTTCGGTGGTACGGGCCAGCCATCCGGCCACCAGCGCGACGGCGCCGACACTCCAGCCGCCGCTGGCATGGTGGGTCGCGGTCAGCGCCCGGCAGGCCCACACCGCTTCCTCCGGTGCGACCCAATGGATTTCGTCGAAGGCGTCGTAGTCGACGTTCTCGGGATGGATGCTGGAGCCGAGCCCGCGCATCAGTCGCGGGCCCGCAGGCTGGCCGAAGATGGTGGAGGCCACCGTGTCGACCCCGACGAGCCGCAGATCCGGGAAGTACTCGCGCAGTACCCGGGCCACCCCGGAGGAGTGGCCGCCGGTGCCCACCGAACAGACCAGCACGTCGATCCGGCCCAGCTGCGCCACCAGCTCCAGCGCCAGTGAACGGTAGGCCTCCCGGTTGTCGGGATTGCGGTACTGATCCGGGCACCAGGCCTTCGGGTCCTCGGCCATTAGCTGCGCGACCCGATCGCGGCGGGCCTGCTGCCAGCCGCCGACCGGATGCGATTCCTCGACGAGCTCTACGCGGGCGCCGTAGGCGGCGAGCATGTGGCGCATCAACGGTTCCAGGCCGGGATCGGTGACGAGGGTGACGGGGTGGCCGTGCACCATCCCGGCCAGCGCGAGACCGAGGCCGAGCGTGCCGCTGGTCGATTCGATGATCTGGGCGCCAGGAGCCAGCGCGCCACGTGCGGTGGCACGTTCGACCATGTGCAAGGCGGTGCGGTCTTTCATACCGCCCGGATTGGCGCCCTCGAGTTTCGCCCAGAACCCGCGGCCGGCCGGCGCGAGCGGTTCGGTGATCCACAGCACAGGGGTGTTGCCGACCATCGTGGCTGGTCGGGGGCACCGATTCGCCGTGGTCAGCAGGGCGGCGGGACTGACGGTATCGGTACGGGGAGCGGTGGGGTGCGAGGCCACCGCGCCGGCGAGCGCGGTCGGGGAGAGGGCAGCACTGTGCAGTGCAGAAGACATGGTGAACAGTCGATTCTGTGCGGTCGCTGATCGCAGCGAACAGGTGTGAGTGCGGAATGCACGAACACCGGCCGGCCCGGCAGCATCGGCCTGACGCTGCCCGATCAGTTCCTGGCGATACAGAATCGAGTCAGCAATTCCCGGCCGCTGACGGCCGGTGCGCCGCTGGACGGTGGCGCCCGCACGCCGTGGGCGAGCGTTGCCGTCAGCGCGAGCGCGACGATCAGCAGCGCGGCGAGGACCAGCAGGTCGAACAGGCTGGCGCCGCTGCGCGGCAGCGTCGCGAGCACCGCTTCGGTGGGCAGATGCCGATCCGGTTCACCGGCGTGCGGATGCGGGATCGCCAGCGCACGTACCGCCTCCGGGGTCGCGATGCCGGGGTCGGTCGATTCGATATGGGGATGCACGACGGCCGAGGGGTGCGCCGGGAACACGTGGCATTCCGGCAGCGACATCGCGATCGACCACACCGCGAACAGGAACGCGACAACGACCCGCATACCCGGGGTACGTATCGCGCGGATGGTCACGTCTGCCGATAGTACAACCGTCGTCGGCGCTGGGGAGTCGGGCTCGTCAGCGCCGGCTGGAACCGGAGCGGCTGCCCGACCCGGAACGTCCCGAGCCGGTGCCCGAGCGGTTGCGGCTGTCGGAATCCCCACTGGAGGTGTGTTCGGGCGCCCGGGTGGTGCCGGGGGAGGCGGAACCGCCCGGATCCGGCTTCGGCGCCGGTGCGCCCGTCGGCGTCGGCGGGCTCTGCGTGGCCGCTCCCGGTATCACGCGTTTGGTGGTCGACGTGGCGGCCGGACGGTCGGCGCAGGCGAGGCCGTCGTTCTTACTGTCGAGCTGATCGAGCTGGGTCGTGTAGCCGGCACTGCCGCGCCGCAGCGGAGCCTTCCCGGCATCCCACACCTGCTTGCAGTTCTGGAATGCCTGCGTGCTGGTGGCCGCCGCGCCGTGTGAGGAACTCGACGAGCGGCGTTTCTTACTCGAACCGCACCCGGTCATCGACAGCACCAGGACGGCGGCGAGCAACGCGCCGAGTATGACGAGCACAGGCCGGGACTTGACCATGATCGGCTCCCCCCAAAGGTTTTCGGATCAGGCGAACGTCAGCCAGTATCGACGACGCGATCGTCTACGGCAATATCTGCCCCGCAGGCTTCCGGCCCGATGTTCATCGCGGGCGGTGTGGATCCCGAGTGCTGTGCCGATCAGCAACGCGAGCATCATCGCCGCGAGCAGCGCTATCGTCGTCATCGTTCACCTTCATGACCGGACGGGCTCGACCATCCGGCGCCGAGTCGCTCCGGATTACGTCGGACAGGTCCGAGCTGCGGCGCGGTGGGTGCCGCGCCGGTAGACTTTCCTCGCGCGAGAGGTGCTCGCGTTCACCCCTTCATCCACCCGGCTACCTGTGGTGTTACGTGTCCGCCCGCGTGTCGCGCACCTGCGTGTGGCGCCGTGCGAGCGCGCCGGTTGGTCAGCGGGCGGACTGGTAGATCCGGCGCACGATGTCCTCGATCTCCGGCTCCTCGATGGACAGATCACGTACCTCTGCTCGCTCCGAGACCGCCGCCAGAAGCGAAGCAGCGGTGGTGTTTTCGGCATCGAAGGCCAGCCGTTGCCGCACCCCGCCGCCTTCGCTGGACACCAAGGTCGCACCCGGCAGATCGTTCAGATCCGGTGTCGCTTCGGCCAGATCCACCACCAGGACCCGCCGTGCGCCGACGGTCGCGCCGAGCCCGGCCAGCGTTCCGTCGTAGACCAAGCGGCCGTGATCGACCACCAGCACGCGATCGCAGAGCCGCTCGATATCGCCCATATCGTGGGTGGTCAGCAGCAAGGTGGTGCCGCGCTGGGTGCGCTCATCGCGCAGGAATTCGCGCAATCGCTGCTTGGACAGCACATCGAGTCCGATGGTCGGCTCGTCCAGGATGACGAGGTCGGGGGAGTGCAGCAACGCCGCCGCCACCTCGGCGCGCATGCGCTGGCCCAGCGATAGCTGGCGCACCGGGGTATCGAGGGTGTCGCTCATCTCCAGCTGCTCGACCAGCTCGTGCGTGCGTTTGCGGGCGATCTCCGGGTCCAGCCGATGGATCGCGGAGAGAATCGAAAACGATTCGCGCAGCGGCAGATCCCACCACAGCTGGGACCGCTGACCGAAGACCACACCGATGCGGCTCGCCAGCTGCCTGCGCTGACGCACCGGCTCGAGGCCACAGGTCCGCACCTGCCCGGAGGTCGGCACCAGAATGCCGGTCAGCATCTTGATGGTGGTGGATTTGCCCGCACCGTTGGCGCCGATATAGCCCACCGCCGCGCCGCGTTCGATCCGGAAGCTCATCCGGTCGACGGCGGTGAGCACTTCCCGACGCTTGCGCCAGCGGTCGCCGTGCTTGCGACGCAGAACGAATTGCCTGGTCAGATTCTCGATCTCGATGATCGGCCCGTCGTTCATCTATCCGCCGCCTCCCTGGTAGTGCCTGGTGCCGAGCCGCCATGCGCCGAGCGCGATCAGCCATACCCACAGCGCGGCCAGCGGCGTCAGCCAGGCAAGCCAGGCCGGCAGAAACGCCGGCCCCGGCACGCCGAGCAGGGCGATGGCGGGCAGGTAGGCAGTGAACGCGACCGGGATGGCGAAGCCGAACAGCAGCCGCAACGGTGGTGGGAACACCGAGGCGGGCTGGGTGGCGGCGAAGACGCCGCCGTAGGTGAAGCTGTTGGTGAGTTCGGAGCCGTCGATCAGATAGAACTGGCAGCCGGCGGCGCAGACGAACAAACCGCCGAACAGCGCGATACCACTCGCCAGCGCCATGACCAGCAGGGCGACCGAGGCGAGCGACCAATCGATATCGTTGCGAGCCAACCCGACGATCAGCACCGTGATCGAGACGATCGCGCGGGCGAATCGGCGCAGCGCGATATCGCCGGTGATCAATTGCAGCAGTAGTGGTTGCGGGCGCAGGTGGTAGATGTCGAGGGTGCCGAGCCGGATCAGCGTCGGCAGCTGGTCGAGGTGCCCGAACAGCACCTGGGCCAGCGCGAACGCGGTATTGCTCAATCCGAACAGCAACAACGCGCCATCCAGATCGAGTCCACCGAGCACCCGCCCGCTGCCGAAGATCACCCATACTTCGCCGAACTCGGCCAGCCCCAGCAACAGCGAGCCGAACAGATCGCTGGCGAAGGAGAGCCGGTAGCTGCGCTGAGCGTCGAGGCGCGAACGCAATACCGCACGATAGGGGGTGAGCCAGGTGCCGGCCGCGGTTCGATCAACCACCCTGCACCTCGAGTTTGCGCCGACCCGCCCGCAGGAGCACCTGACCGAGCGCACCGATCGTCACCACCCAGAACAACTGGACGCCGACGACCTGGAGCGCGTCGACCCCGAGCACCCGGCCCGAGAGCACATCGACCGGCGCCTGCAGGATGGACGGGAACGGCGTGGCGTTCGCGACGGTGCGCAACCAGTCGGGAAACGCGTGGATCGGCACGGCCAGCCCGGCCAGGAACACTCCGCAGGTGCGGTGCAGGATTTCGATTCCGCGTGTCTCCACCACCCAGAAACCGGCGGTGGCCACCGCGAACAGGCACAGAAACGACACCGCGACCGCCAGCGCCACGCTGATCAAGCCGACGACATAGGGCCCCGGCGTCGTGGGCATGGTCAATCCGAACGTGAGTGTCCCGACCAGGATGCTCGGCACACCGCGCGGTAGCAAGGTGCAGGTGGCGCGGCCCAGATCCGCTGCCAGATAGCCGAATTGCACGTCCACCGGGCGCAGGAAGTCGATCGCGATGTCCCCGGTGCGGACCCGTTCACGCAATTCCGAACTCGGCCCCATGAATTGGACCGCGCCGAGCAGACCCTGCGATATCCACACATAGGCGCCGATGCTCGCGGCGTCGTAGTCGCCGAAACTGCCCGCGGCCCCGACCGCGGCCACCATGACCGCCGCGCGGACGAGCCCGAAGACACAGTTGGTGAACAGTCCCGCGAACATGGCCAGTTTGTATTGCCATTGCCGCCGGAAACCGGCCACCGCCAGATACCAATACACCGCAGACGACCTGCGCAGATCCTGCGCAACGGTGAGCATGCCGAACCCCCTCCCGACGCCGAGGCGCAAGGATACGACTCTACATGCCCCGTGGGCGCGCCGGAAGCGAACGGCGGGCCGGGACGGTCAGCCGGGACGTCCGCGCAGCTCGTGCGACCGCGACTCGACCTCACTGCGCAGGGCGGCGAGCACCGCGCGTACCGCGTTGCTGCGCAACGATTCCTCGCGTGCCACCGACCAGTACGAGATCTCTGGATTGAACTCCTCACGCAGCAGGCGGCGAAGTTCCGGTCGCTCGTCGGCCAGATACACCGGGAGGATGCCGATTCCGGCACCCGCGACCGTGGCCTCCACATGCGCGAACACACTGGTCGAACGCAAGCTGGTGGCTGGCTGCGGCAGCAGCTTGGCGGCCAGATCCAATTCGTCGACCTGCAAGGCGGATTCGATGTAGTAGATCAATCGGTGGTCGGCGAGATCGGCCAGCGTCGCGGGGCTCCCATGACGGGACAGGTAGGTCTCGCCGGCATAGAGGCCCAGATAGTAGTTGGTCAGATAGCGGGCGATGGCGCGATGCACGTCCGGCCGACCCGCCACGATTTCCAGATCCACACCCGACCGGTTCTGGCGTACCCGCCGGGTGGCGCTGATCAGCTCGACCGACAGCCGTGGATGGCTTTCCTGCAGCCGGGCAAGGGCCGGCACGGCGAACCGGACCGCGAAGCCGTCCGAGGCCGCGATCCGCACCAGGCCACTCACCCCGTCGCGGGCGGCCTGAGCGGGCGTGGCCAGCTGCTGCAGGGATCGCTCGATCTCCTCGGCCACGACCAGTGCGCCACGACCCAATTCGGTGAGTTCCCACCCGCCCGATCCGCGCACCAGGACGCGTCCGCCCATGGCCTTCTCGAGTGCGGCGATGCGCCGTGACGCCGTGGTCGAGTTCACCCCGAGCGCATCGGCGGCCGCGGAGAATTTGCCGAGCCGCGCTACGGCAAGCATGACCAGCAGATCATCGGGGTTGGGCTGGCCCGCGGCCATGTGTCGTCGCTCTGCGGTCATACCGCGATCTCACCATGGTGGCTGCAAATTTGCAGCACCTTGCTGCAAAAGTAGGTCGCAAACTGCATTGATCTCAATGCGTCGGGTCCCATAGCGTGGCCTGCATCACTCATCTCATGCCAATCGACATCAGGATGGAGCTCGACGATGGCAACAATCGCGTGGATCGGCCTCGGCCATATGGGCCACCCCATGACGACGAATCTGGTGGCCAAAGGGCACACCGTCCACGGCTTCGACCTGAACGCCGACGCGCTCGCCGCGGCGGCCGCGAAAGGTGTGAAGCCCTGTGCGTCGATCGCGGAGGCAGTGCAGGGCGTCGATGCCGTGTTCACCATGCTGCCCAAGGGCGAGAATGTCCGCGCGGTGTACGAGGGCCCCGATGGGGTACTCGCCCGGGCGGATTCGTCGGCGCTGCTGGTGGACAGCTCCACCATCGATATCGACACCGCGGCCGCCCTGCACGAGATGGCCCGCGCCCAAGGATTCCGCTTCGTCGACGCGCCCGTCTCCGGCGGCATCAGCGGCGCCGCCGCCGCGACGCTGACCTTCATGCTCGGCGGCGAACCCGATGCCGTGGACGCCGCGGCCGAACTCGTCGAGCCGATGAGCCGCAACATCATTCGCACCGGCGGCGCCACCTCCGGTCAGGCCGCCAAGATCTGTAACAACATGATGCTGCTGATCAATCTGGCCGGCTGCGCCGAAGGTGCGGTGCTGGCCCAGCGGCTCGGGCTCGACCCGCAGGTGTTCTGGAATGTGGCCTCGGTGTCGTCGGCGGATTCGTGGGCGCTGCGCACCTGGTATCCGGTACCGGGAATCGTCGAAACCTCCGCCGCCAACAACGGTTTCGATCCGACCTTCGCCGCGAGCCTGGCCAACAAGGACATCGGCCTGGCGCTGCAGGCCGGCGAATCCACCGGCACCCCGCTGCCGACGGCGAGCATCGTCGCGGGCCAGCTGCGCGACCTTGTCGACAGCGGCCTCGGCGACCGCGACTGCACGCTGATCATCAAGCACATCGACGACACCATCGCCTGACCTTCCGACCCGAAAGACGCAGACCATGAACCGCATTCCGCATTACCTCAACGGCAAACGCATCGACGCCGGGGTACGCACCGGCCCGGTCTTCGACCCCGCCACCGGCGCACAGACCGCCGAGGTGGTCTTCGCCTCCGCCCCGGAAGTCGCCGACGCCGTCCAGATCGCCAAGAACGCCCTGCCGGGCTGGCGCGCCACCAGCCTCATCAAGCGCTCCGATGTGTTCTTCCGGCTGCGCCACCTGATCGGCGAACGACGCGAGGAACTGGCGCGGATCATCTCCGCCGAGCACGGCAAGACCGTCGCCGACGCGGTGGGGGAGATCGCTCGTGGCGTGGAGAACGTCGAATTCGTGGCCGGGCTCACGCATCTGCTCAAGGGCGACTACTCCGAACAGGTCGCCGGCGGGGTCGACGTCCATCAGGTGAAGCAGCCGGTCGGTGTGGTCGCCTGCATCACCCCGTTCAACTTCCCCGCGATGGTGCCGCTGTGGATGGTGTCCTCGGCCATTGCCTGCGGCAACACCGTCATCCTCAAGCCGAGTGAAAAGGATCCCTCCGCGGCTGTGTTCATCGCCGAACTCTTCAGTGAGGCGGGTCTGCCGGATGGCGTGCTGAATGTGGTGCACGGCGACAAGGAGGCCGTCGACGCACTCATCGACGACAGCGACGTCGCCGCGGTGAGTTTCGTCGGGTCCACACCCATCGCGGAGGCCATCTACCGCCGCGCCTCCGACCAGGGCAAGCGCGTGCAGGCCCTCGGTGGGGCGAAGAACCACATGGTGGTCATGCCCGACGCCGACCTCGACGCCGCGGCCGACGCGGCGGTCTCGGCCGCGTACGGTTCCGCAGGCGAGCGATGCATGGCGGTGTCGGTGCTGGTCGCCGTCGGCGAGGTCGCCGACCCGCTGATCGACAAGATCACCGATCGGGTGCGGGCCCTGCGGATCGGGCCCGGTTCGGATCCGGACTCGGAGATGGGGCCGCTGATCACCCGCGAAGCCAGGGATCGGGTCGCCGGTTATGTGGCAGGCGCGGCCGCCGAGGGTGCGAAGGTCGTGGTCGACGGCCGTCAGCAGGTGTTCGACTCCGATGGATTCTTCATCGGCGTCAGCCTGATCGACGAGGTCCGTCCCGGTATGAAGGTCTACGACGACGAGATCTTCGGGCCGGTCCTCGCCGTCGTCCGCGTCGGCAGCTACCAGGAAGCCGTCGATCTGGTCAATGCCAACTACTACGGCAACGGCGTCGCCATCTTCACCCGCGACGGCAAGTCCGCCCGCCAGTTCGAGTTCGATGTGGAGGTCGGCATGGTCGGCGTCAACGTCCCGATCCCGGTGCCCATCGGCGCCTACTCGTTCGGCGGCTGGAAGAAATCGCTGTTCGGCGACACCCACATCTACGGCCCGGAGAGCATCCACTTCTACACCCGCAGCAAAGTGGTGACCACCCGCTGGCCGGAGCCTTCGGAAAGCCAGGTGAACCTGGGCTTCCCGACGAACTCTTGATCCGGTTGCCTGCCCCGCCGGAGCGTGTTCCCGGGGCAGGCGGCTCGGCCGGACGCATCGGCCGGCCGGCCGTTCGAGCGCGAGTCAGCCCGGCGCCCTGGTCACTCATCCGATTCGAGGGCCAGGTCAGCGGAAGGCGTCGGCGTGGTCCGCCGCCCATTGCCGGAACGTGCGCGGCGCGCGGCCGAGGATCTGTTTCACCGTCGGGCGAACGATGGATTCATCGATGGCCCCGTCGACGTAGAAGTCGAAGAAGGCGTCCACGTATTCGACGGGAGTGGTCTCCAGCATCTGGGCGCGCGCCTCATCGTCGGTGAGTTCGAGGCAGGTGAGATCGCGGCCGGTGGCCTCGGCCAAGATCGCCACCTGCTCGTTCGGGGTGAGCGGTTCCGGCCCGGTGGGCCAGAGGATCTCGCCGTGATGGGAATCGGCTCGCAAGACGGTGGCGGCCACCGTGCCGAGGTCCTGCGGATCCAGCGCAGCCGTGCGCACCCGTGGGAACGACACCTGGATCACATCACCGTCGCGCAGCTGCGGCAGCCAGCGCAGGGCATTCGATGCGAACGCGCAGGGCCGCAGAATGGTCCACGCCATCCCGCTCTCGGTGGTCTCCTGCTCGGCGGCCATCATGTAGCGGGTGATCGCGTTGGCGGTGTCACCGGTGGCCGCGGAAACGCCGGAGAGCTGCACGATGTGTTCGACACCGGCCTGCGCGGCCGTCTTCGCCACACCCGGGTAGCCGGGCAGCAGGAACATCGCGCGCACCCCATCGAAGCTCAGTGCCTCGGGCGCGGTGAGATCGCCGGCCACCACCTCCACGCCATCGGGCGCGTCGGTGCCCGAGGCATCGCGCACCAGCGCTCGCACGGGCTCCCCGGCTGCCGTCAGCGCCTTGACGACTTCCGCGCCGACATTGCCGGTCGCTCCTGTCACGAGAATCATCAGCTTCCTATCGTTTTCTTGTCGGTGGGTTCACAGAGTTCGCTGGAAATGGGCGGCGACGGCGTCGACGGCAATGGTGACCTGCGGTTCCTGGTCGTAGAAATCGAACTGGTTGCCCTCGGTCCAGACGATGTCCTCGGACTCGGCCAGACCGGCGTGGAAGCCGCGCGCCGTCGGGGATGGCGGCGTCCTCGTTGTGGCGGCCACCGCCTCGCTGCCGCCGTAGACCTGCGCACAGATCGTGGCGTCGTGCAGCCACGGCGCTACCAGCGCAAGGGATTTCACGGCGGGGTCGTCGGCGGCGTTGTCGGACATGTACATCGCGGTCGCGCAGATGCCGAGCAGGCGCCGGGCGTAGCGGTCGGCCATCAGCTCCTTGACGCTGGTCCATGTCCCGGCCACCACCACCCCCGATGCCGGCCCGCCGTGCGCGGGCAGGGTACAGATTGCCGATGAGTTCGACACCGGCGCTGTCGAAGTCGACTTTCACGAACGTCACTCCGTATCACAAATGTCGAAGACGGGTTTCATGGCAGAAGGCCGCGATTGCCGTCGCCCCAGGACGCTGTCATCACCACGCCGCTGATCTTCCAGGCGGCGCCGATGCGTGCCAGGTCGAAGCGGTAGCTGCCGCCGAGGGTCCACAGCGAAGCGCCGAATGCGTCGGAGCTGCGGTGGGTGGCCTGGAAGGACGCGGTGCACACCGCACTGTCGCCGTCCACGGTCACCAGGTGATTGCCGAGCAGGTGCTGAGTGGCGTCGAAACCACCCAGGGTTTCGCGCCAGGCGGCCACGATCTGCGCCGGCGTCATCGTGACAGGTTCGCCGCCGTTGAGGCTCGTGTAGTCCAGTCGCACGCTGTCGTGGAAAACGGCTGCGAGCTGGTCCCATTCACGATGGTCGGTGTGCCAGACCATGCGGGTGCAGGTGTCGATGACGTCGAGGCGATCCATATCCCTCATGGTCGCGCCTACGAACCGGCGGGGAAACGGAGATCGCCGCCCGTCGCGAGGCGGCAACCCGCACCCCGCGACATCACTGCCACGGCGATACCCCGGGTCAACGGATGACCTCGGCACGCACGCGCTCGTTCGGGGTTGCGATGTCCCAGAAACGAACGGTGCCTCGCGCACTGCGATACTCGCCGGTGCCGCCCGTGATGGCCATGTCGAGCGGACTCGCACCCCTGGTCCAGGTGGACTGCATGGTCACCGATCCGCGCTCGAGCTCCATCGTGATCACGCACTGCATGAGGACGTGATCGCCGTCGACCCGCAATGTCTGGCACGAGCCGCCGCCCTGTCCTACGGTGCGTCCGTCCTGTATCGCGTTGCCGGAGAAGACATCCATATCGCCGAGACTCGGCCCCGACGGACCGAGATCGAGAGCTTCGTATCCGATGTTCTGTACCTGGAGTTCGATGACGTCGACCTGCTCCCTGGCTGGTCGCTCCGGGTCGTCTGTCGTGCTACAGCCGCCCACGGCGGCGACGATGAGCGCCGCGGCGGCGAGGCGCGTGAGTACCGTTGTGGCGCGAGTGTGCTTGACGCGCATGCGTTTTCTCCATAGTTCTGCTCGTGACAGGTTGGTCATGTTCTTCATCGCTGTTGCTCGTCGACCCAGCCGCGCTCGACGGCCCAATCGCTGGTTATGTCGGCCGTGACGGGCAGCGTCAGCAGCGAGATGGCGGACAAGGCGGCGACGAGCCCGATCGACGCGACCCATTCGCGGGTCCGCGGCCGATGCGCCGGGTCAGGGCCTGCGGCTCGCCGGTCGGCCGGCCGCAGCGCCCACGACGCGAACGCGAACGCGAGGAACATCAGCGGTGGCGCCCACGACACCGGTCCGTCGCCGAGCGCCAGATACGACACCGCGGCGCCCGCCCACAGGAAACAGACACCCGCGTACGCCCACTCCTTGAGCAGCCCGAAACCGGGAACCGCGATCGTGACGGCGGCGGCGAGGTGACACACGCCGAGGATGTAGGCGAAGTAGTCAGGGTATCCGAGGTGGTCCAGCTGGTCTTCCATCCAGTCGATGGTCAATAGGTCCCACGCCGCTCCGGCGAACAGCTCGCAGAGGATGACGAAGGTGGTGGCCCAGTAGGCGATGAGTCGGCGCCGACTACTGCCGGTCGGTACGACGGCGGCCGCCGGCCGGTCGGCCGCGTGTTGTCGGGTTTCGGTGGGAGTGTGCATCGCGGTTTACCTGTCACATCGATTCGTGGTGTGGAGTGGTGAGCCCGGTGCGTGTGTCATCGGCTGCCTGCCCTGCGGTAAGGCCGGGTTCCCGCTGCCGGCTGAGCCGGCGCGGCACGGTCACCGAGAGCAGCTTGTCCGGATTGCGGATGGCATAGATGTTGGTGATCTCGTCGTCGGTGATCTCGAACAGGAACACCCCCTCCAGCCGGTCGCCGCGGTAGGCGACCAGCGCGGGCGCGCCATTGCAATGGGCCGTCTCGATCCGCAGGCTCGGCAGCGCCCGCCCCCTGTGGAAGAGATTCACCAGGCGGGCGGCCACCGTCTGCCCGCCGACCACCGGATGGCGTGCCGCGGCGGCCTTGCCACCGCCGTCGGCGATGAGGGTGGCGTCCTTCGCCAGTAGCGCGAGCAGTCCGTCCATATCGCCGGTCATGGCCGCCGCCATGAACTGCTGGGTGATCCGGGCCGCGGTAGCGGTGTCGGCGGGTTCGAAACGCCTGCGCCTGGCCGGTACGTGCTTGCGGGCACGGTGCACGGCCTGCCGCACCGTCGGCACCGCTTTGCCTACCGCCGAGGCGATGTCGTGGTGCGAGAAGCCGAATACCTCACGCAGTACGAACACCACGCGTTCGTCGGGTGTGAGCGTTTCGAGGATCACGAGCATCGCCATGGACACCGATTCGGCGAGTACCACGTCGGCCGCCGCGTCGTTCTCGTCGAGCAGCACGGGCTCGGGCAGCCAGGGGCCGACGTAGTCCTCGCGCCGTCGCACACTGGCCCGCAAGGCGTTGAGCGATTGACGGGTCACCAGCCGCGCGAGGTAGGACTTGGTGTCTCGTACCGTCGCCAGGTCGACGTCGGCCCATCGCAGATAGCTGTCCTGTAGTACGTCGTCGGCCTCGATCGCCGAGCCGAGCACCTCGTAGGCGATCGTGAACAGCAGCGGCCGCAGCAGGGTGAACCGCTCGGCGTGCTCGTCGGCGGTCACGGCGACGTGACTTCCTGTGCCGCGACCGGACGCTCGGGCCTGGCACCGCCCTTCGGCCACCTCAGCGAACCGGGCTTGCGGGCCTCGCGGCGAACCTTCGACACCCCGAGCCCGGCGGTCAGCTCCTTGATCGCCGCTCCGGGGCGGCCGCCGATGTAAGCCTTCACCGGGGTGTCGTCCTTGCGGGCGAGTTGGCGCACGCCGCTGCGCCGACCCAGACTGACGCATGCCCCGGAAAACGCCACGCTGACCACCTCGGGTTCGGTTCCGGCGAGGCGGCTCAGCACAGTGTCGGCCGCCTGCGCGCCCAGTGGCCCGGCGGCATAGGAACTCATGCGCAGCGGCACTCCCGACGGCGCCGCGGCATCGCCCGCCGCAACCACTCTGTCGTCGTCGAGGCTGGTCAGCGTCTCATCGGTGAGCAGTCGGCCGAGCGAGTCGGTGCGCAGCCCGCTGGCTCGGGCCAGCTCGGGCACGCCGAAGCCGGCTGCCCAGATGGTGATCGCGCTCGACCGCACGGCACCGCTGCCGAGCCCGACCGCGTCCGGTCGGACCTCGGCCACCTCCTCGTTGTCGAGTACACCGACACCGCGCCGGGACAGCCATGCGGCGATGGACCTGCGCCCCGGCGCACCGAACGTCGGTGCCAGGGCCCCGCCGCACACCAGGGTGACCGTGCGGCCGCGTTCGGCCAGTTCGGCAGCGGTCTCGATGCCGGTCAACCCGCCGCCCACCACGGTGATCGGAGCGTCGAGCGGCACCTCGTCGAGCCTCGCGCGCAGCCGCTGGGCGGGCTCGAACTCGGCCAGGGAGAAGGCGAATTCGGCCGCGCCCGGCACGGACGGCATCGTCGCGGTGCTTCCGACCGCGTAGACGAGGTAGTCGTAGTCCAGCGTGCTCCCGGACTCCAGTTCGACCTGGTGGGCAGCGGTATCGATGCGGGTGGCTCGGTCGACGACCAAGCGAACCTCGTCGGCCAGCAGCGTGCCGTAGTCGACCTCGGCCTCGCCGGTACCGGCCACGAACTGGTGGAGCCGGACCCGGTCGACGAATCTCGCGCGCGGGTTGACCTGGGTGATGTCCAGGCCGGGGCGCACCCGCAGCCGGTTGGCGGCCAGCGCCCCGGCGTAGCCACCGCCGACTACGACGACCTTGTTCGATGTGCTGTGTTCAGACATGCCTCCAAGACACCGTGGCCGGTCGAAACGTGACACGTCGAGATGTGACGTGCCGCACATCGCTGCGGTGTTCCACGAGGGGATCGGCATCGCCGGGGACGTCCGCGTCGAAGCTTTCGCCGTTCGGACTGTCCCTTGGTGTTTGCGCCGGAGGAGGTCTGGGTACTACCGCGGTGACCCGCAATCGGCAGGCCACCGCGGACTGGCGCCCCCGGCAGGAATCGAACCTGCGACCTAGGGATTAGAAGGCCCTTGCTCTATCCAACTGAGCTACGGAGGCAGTGGGTTCCACCATGGCCGACTTCGGTCGTGGTGTCCAGCGGAAAAGTATAGCGACCGTCCAGCTCTGGTGAGGGGGTGCGCGGGAGGGGAGTGAGGCGCCGGGCCGGGCACGCCGGGTCGGCGCTGCCGACTACCCTCAGTCGTATGTCGTCACCGCAAGGCCCGTCCACCGACACCGCTGCCGAGGTCTCTCGGCCGGGCACGGGGACGACCTTCGCGGCGCTGGGTGTGCTGGCCGGTGCGATCACCGCGGTCGTCGCCGCGCTGGTGGTCGGGCTGTCGGCGGCCGAGGCGCTGACCTTGCTCGGCATCCCCGACCCCGGGCCCATGACCACCTACGGAATGCCCGCGGTCCGCGCGCTGTCGGACCTGTTCGCGGCGCTGACCGTCGGTTCGCTGCTGTTCGCCGCGTTTCTCATCCCTCCGCAATCGAGCGGCCTGCTCGATGTGGGCGGCTATCGCGCGGTGCGCAGGGCCTCGAATATGGCCGTGGCCTGGGCCTGTTGCGCCGCACTGCTGGTGCCGCTGACGGTGTCCGACACCACCGGCCGCCCCGTCGGTGAGGTACTCGCGCCGACGGAACTGTGGGGCGCGATCGATCAGGTCGCGCTGGCCGGTGCGTGGCGGACGACGGTGATCTTCGCGTTGATCGTCGCGGTTGGCTGCCGTCTGGCGCTGCGCTGGGGCTGGACCCCGGTGCTGTTCGGCGCGGCAATCGCCACCATGATGCCGCTGGCCTTCACCGGCCACTCCTCCTCCGGCGGGTCGCACGACGTCGCCACCAACAGCCTGATCCTGCATCTGATCTCGGCCGCTGTCTGGGTGGGCGGACTCTTCGCGGTGCTGGCGCACGCGCTGCGTGATGGCACCCACACCGAGATCGCCGCGCGCCGATTCTCCGGGATCGCGACGGTGGCGTTCATCGTCATCGC
Source organism: Nocardia sp. JCM 38205 (assembly GCF_058222935.1). Lineage (NCBI taxonomy): Bacteria > Bacillati > Actinomycetota > Actinomycetes > Mycobacteriales > Nocardiaceae > Nocardia > Nocardia sp. JCM 38205. The sequence goes on from NZ_JBYHFL010000007.1 coordinate 186,316, forward strand.
GGCCAGCGGTGTGATCAATTCCTGGGTGCGGGTGCCGCTGGATGAGTTGTTCACCAGCACGTACGGCCGGCTGGTGCTGGCTAAGGCCGCCGCGCTCGTCGTGCTCGGTGTGTTCGGCTTCTTCCAGCGCCGGGCGGCGCTACCCGCCCTGGCCGCCGATCCGAAGGACCGTTCCGCGCTGATCCGCTTCGCGGCGGTCGAGGTGCTGATCTTCGCCGCGACGATCGGCCTGGCCGCCGGGCTCGGCCGCACTCCGCCACCACCGCCGCGCAGCGTGCCGACCCCGGTCGAGGTGGAACTGGGCTACGAACTGGCCGGACCGCCTACCGTGACGCGGCTGCTGTTCGATTGGCGCTTCGACCTGATCTTCGGAACCGCGGCGATCGTGCTCGCCGTGCTGTATCTGCTCGGGGTGCGGCGGCTGCGCGCGCGTGGCGACGCGTGGCCGATCGGGCGAACCATTGCCTGGCTGTCGGGATGTGTGATCTTGCTGTTCACGACCTCCTCGGGGGTCGGCAGGTACATGCCCGCCATGTTCAGCGTGCACATGGGTGCGCATATGGCGTTGTCGATGCTGGTGCCGATCCTGCTGGCGCTCGGCGGCGCGGTGACCCTGGCGCTGCGTGCGCTGCCGCCGGCCGGGCGCGGCGGTGTGCCGGGTCCGCGCGAATGGATTTTGGCGGCGGTGCACAACCCGGTGTCGCGGGCGCTGACCCAGCCGGTGGTGGCCTCGGTGATCTTCGTCGGCGGCTTCTACGCCCTCTACCTGGGTGGCATCTTCGACAACTTCGTCGACTCGCACGCCGCGCACCTCTTGATGAACCTGCACTTCCTGCTCAGCGGCTACCTCTTCTACTGGGTCGTGATCGGCATCGATCCCAAGCCACGGCAGGTACAGCCGCTGACCAAACTGGGCATGGTGTTCGGTTCGCTGCCGTTCCATGCCTTCTTCGGCGTCGCCCTGATGAGCACCACCACGGTGCTCGGCGGCTGGTTCTATCGCAGCCTCGGGCTGGACTGGAATACCGACCTGCTCGGCGATCAGCGCACCGGCGGCAGCCTGGCCTGGGCCAGTGGTGAAGTGCCGCTGGTGGTGGTGATGCTGGCGCTGCTGATCCAGTGGTCGCGCAGTGATCAGCGACTGGCCCAGCGCACCGACCGGGCCGCCGAACGCGATCACGACGCGGACCTCGCGGCGCACAATGCCATGTTCGCCGAACTCGCCCAACGTGACCGGGCGGTACGCAAATGACCGATCAGAAGACGTCCTCGCCACGGCAACGGCCGTTCGCCCGGGTATATCGCTCGGATGTGCGCGCGGCCCGCAGGCGGCTGGCCGGGCGGATCCGCCGCACACCGGTCTTCCACACCACGGTGACCGGCCCGGCCGGACCGGTGCCGGTCACGCTCAAGCTCGAGCACCTGCAGCACGGCGGCACTTTCAAGGCCCGCGGCAGCTTCAACGCGCTGCTGGAATCGGGCGAAGATATCGAGCACGTCGTCATCGCCTCCGGTGGCAACGCGGGGATCGCCGCGGCACTCGCGGCCGCGGCCCTCGGCAAGACGTGCACGGTGGTGGTTCCCGAGTCGGCGCCGCACACGAAGGTGGCTGCCATGTGGTCCTACGGGGCCGAGGTGCTCTGGCACGGCACCACCTACGCCGAGGCGTACGGCTACGCGAGCGAACTGGCGGTCGAACGCGGTGCGCTGCAATTGCATGCCTATGACCTGCCCGCTGTGGTCTCGGGCGCCGGCGTGGTCGGGCTCGAAATCGAGGAGCAGGTCCGTGGCCGTCCGCCGGTGCTGGTGGCCGTTGGCGGCGGCGGCCTGGTCGCCGGTATCGCCGCCGCGCTCGGACGCAGGCAGCGGGTGATCGGCGTGGAGCCGGAAGGGGTGCCGACGCTGCACGCGGCGGTGGCCGCGGGACGCCCGGTCGAGGTCGAGGTGTCCAGCATCGCGGCCGATGCGCTCGGAGCCTCACGGATCGGCGATATCGCCTTCGATATCGCCCGCCGCTACGACGTGGGATCGGTGCTGGTCACCGACGATGCCATCGCGGACGCGCGGGAATACCTGTGGCGGGAGTTCCGCCTGGTGGTGGAGCTGGCCGGGGCGACGGCGCTGGCCGCGATCCGCAGCGGGGTGTATGTGCCGGCGGCGGGGGAGCGGCCGGTGGTGGTGCTGTGCGGGGCCAACACCGATCTGACCACGTTCTAGGCGCATCCGGCAGCGCCGAGCTCGTTGTCGTGAGATTCGGCATCGGGCGGTTGTGCGCGATACGCGCGGCCATGCGGAGCTGCCATCGTGCGGAACACCGGCTGTTCACAGCGGTCCGAGTTATCCACAAGCGCGGATTTCGCTCTGTCGTCGGTGCCGGTTCGGGCGCATGCTGGGGACATTGCTCGCGCAGCTCATCCGCCATCGGGGCGGAGGGCCATCGGGTCTCCCGTCAGGCGAGCGACATGCGACCGGCACAGCGTCGGGCGCCCGGGGAGTCGACGAAGGGGTGGACACATGTACGAGGCGATATCGACGGTGGTGGGGACCGTGGTCACGCAGCCGGTCACCAGGGAACTGCCGGGCGGAGAGCAGGTGCTGACCTTCCGGATGGCGAGCACCTCCCGCAGGCTCGACCGCGGCTCCGGCGAATGGGTGGACAACGGGACGTTGTTCCTGACCGTGAGCTGCTGGCGCAAGCTGGTCGCGGGCGTGGACGCGTCCATCGGCCGCGGCGATCCGATCATCGCCTACGGCCAGCTGCGGACCAACGAATACCGCACCCGGGACGGCGTCGACCGGCGCGATCTGGAGATGCGGGCCAGCGCCGTCGGTCCGGATCTGTCCAGGTGCACGGCGGTGGTGCACCGCTGGCGGCATGCCGCGAATGCCGAGGAGGCCGGGATGGGGAATACTGCTGGGCACTCAGGCGCTGATGGTCGAGAGCACGGGGGCGACGGGCAGCAGGTGGACGCGGAGATCTCCGCGCAGGCACCGCCCCGGACTCCCGACCACGAACCCGTCGACGCCTGACGCACCTGCGCGCCGAGCGTGGGCGCTGGCTCTGCTTCGATCCATCATTCCTCGCACCGATAGGCTTTGCTCATGGCTGAGTTCATTTACCAGATGAAGAAGGTTCGTAAGGCGCACGGCGACAAGGTCGTGCTCGACGATGTCACCTTGAACTTCCTTCCCGGCGCCAAGATCGGTGTCGTCGGCCCCAACGGCGCCGGTAAATCCAGCGTGCTGAAGATCATGGCCGGACTGGACCAGCCGAACAACGGCGATGCGTTCCTCGCCCCCGGCGCGACCGTCGGCATCCTGCAGCAGGAGCCGCCGCTCAACGAGGAGAAGACGGTGCGCGGCAACGTCGAGGAGGGCCTCGGCGAGGTCAAGGTCAAGCTCGACCGTTTCAACGAGATCGCCGAACTCATGGCCACCGACTACTCCGACGAGCTCATGGAAGAGATGGGCAAGCTGCAGGAGTACCTCGACCACGCCGACGCCTGGGATATCGACTCCCAGCTGGAACAGGCCATGGACGCGCTGCGCTGCCCGCCGCCGGACGAGCCGGTCACCAACCTCTCCGGTGGCGAGCGTCGTCGTGTCGCGCTGTGCAAGCTGCTGCTGAGCAAGCCCGATCTGCTGCTGCTCGACGAGCCGACCAACCACCTCGACGCCGAGAGCGTGCTCTGGCTCGAACAGCACCTGGCCTCCTACCAGGGCGCCGTGCTGGCCGTCACCCACGATCGGTACTTCCTCGACAACGTCGCGCAGTGGATCCTCGAGCTCGACCGTGGCCGCGCCTACCCGTACGAGGGCAACTACTCCACCTATCTGGAGAAGAAGGCCCAGCGTCTCGAGGTGCAGGGTAAGAAGGACCAGAAGCTGCAGAAGCGCCTCAAGGACGAACTCGCCTGGGTGCGTTCCGGGGCCAAGGCCCGCCAGGCCAAGAACAAGGCACGTCTGGGTCGCTACGAGGAAATGGCCGCCGAGGCCGAGAAGCACAGGAAGTTGGACTTCGAGGAGATCCAGATTCCGGCCGGCCCGCGTCTGGGCAACGTGGTGGTCGAGGTGGAGCACCTGGACAAGGGCTTCGGCGATCGTCAGCTGATCAAGGATCTGTCGTTCACGCTGCCGCGCAACGGCATCGTCGGCGTCATCGGTCCCAACGGTGTCGGTAAGACCACGCTGTTCAAGACGATCGTGGGGCTCGAGCAGCCCGACAGCGGCGAGGTGAAGGTCGGCGAGACCGTCAAGCTGAGCTACGTCGACCAGAACCGCGCAGGCATCGACCCGAAGAAGAACGTCTGGCAGGTCGTCTCCGACGGGCTCGACTTCATCGAGGTCGGCAATCAGGAGATGCCCTCGCGCGCCTATGTCAGCGCGTTCGGCTTCAAGGGCCCGGACCAGCAGAAGCCGGCGGGTGTGCTCTCCGGTGGTGAGCGCAACCGACTGAACCTGGCGCTCACCCTGAAGCAGGGCGGCAACCTGATCCTGCTCGACGAGCCGACCAACGACCTCGACGTCGAGACGCTGAGCTCGCTGGAGAACGCGCTCGAGCAGTTCCCCGGCTGCGCCGTTGTCATCTCCCACGACCGGTGGTTCCTCGACCGCACCTGCACCCACATCCTGGCCTGGGAAGGCGACGCTGACAACGACGCCAAGTGGTTCTGGTTCGAGGGCAACTTCGAAGCGTACGAGGCGAACAAGATCGAGCGCCTCGGCCCGGAAGCCGCACGGCCGCATCGCGTCACCCACCGGAAGCTGACTCGCGGGTAACCGCAAAGCTTTTGCCCTACCTTCCGGGTGCGGGACTAGTGTCGAGACCGGCGTCACTTTGTTACGGAACCGAATCCGAGGGAGTTGGCGAAAACATGACGGTCTCGTCGGAATTGTCCGGTGCGGCGTGGGTCGCGGGGGTGCCGCAACCGTTGCGCGGCGATCTCGCGGCGCTGGAAGAGGCATACTTCCGTCACGTCGACGCGGGCGATGTGGACTGCGCGATCACCGGGATCACCCAGATCTTCCGCAGGCATCTGGAGCTGGCGATGACGCGCAGTCCGGGCCGGGCCCTCGTCCGGGTGTATCACCCCGACGACGGGTCCGGTCTCGGCGCCGCGGTCCAGGTGGTCACCGATGACATGCCGCTGCTGGTGGAGTCGATCACCTCGTCGCTGAGCCGGATGGGAGTCAGCGTCAGCGAGGTGATCCATCCGATCTTCGAGGCCGAACGCGACACCGACGGCCGCCTGATCGACGCCAAACCGCATGAGGTGGACGCCAACGGCGAACCCGGTCTGCGGGAGAGCTGGATGCATCTGCAACTGCATCCGTCCACCAGCCGGGCGGTCCTCGACCGGGTCGAGGCGTCGATGCCGGTGGTCGTGGACGACGTGCGTCAGGTCATCGGCGATACCGCCGCGATCCGGACGGCGCAGAGCACACTGGCCGACGAGCTCGATCGGGCGGCGACCGCCGCAAAGGCGCCGTTTCCGGCGGTCGACCTGACCGACTGCGCGAATCTGTTGCGCTGGTTGGCCAGTGGTCATTTCACGGTGCTCGGTTACGCCAGGTACCGCGAGGCCGCCGACGATGACGCGCGCCCCGAGGTGGTGCCGGATTCGTGCCTCGGCGTGCTGCGTCCTGGCGTCGGCACCGATTTCGACGTCCCGGCCATCACCGGGGAGCAGCCACTGCTCATGCTCACCCAAGGACTCGTGCCCGCCACCGTGCACCGATCGGTATATCCGTACTTCGTCGGCGTCGCCGATCTCGACGAGAGCGGCGAGGTCGTCGGGCAGCATTTGTTCATCGGGGTGTTCACGGTGACCGCCGTGCACGAGAACGTGCTCGACATCCCGGTGATCTCGCGGCGGGTGCGGTCGGCGATCGAGGACAGCGGCTTCGATCTGGATTCGTTCTCCGGGCAGGGGATGCTCGAGGTCATCCAATCGTTCCCGCGCACCGAACTGTTCTCCTCCGATACCGAGACACTGCGACGCACCGCGACCGCGGTATTGAACGTCAGGCTGCGCAGGCAGGTGCGGTTGTTCATGCGCGCGGACGGCTTCGGCCGATTCGTCGCGTGCATGGTGTACCTGCCGCGCGACCGCTACACCACCGCGGTGCGGCTGGAGATGCAGGAAATCCTGGTCCGCGAATTGGGCGGGGTGTCGATCGACTACTCCGCGCGGGTGAGCGAAAGTGAGCTCGCCAGCGTGTATTTCACCGTGCGCATGCCCGAGGCCGAGGCCGGCGCGCAGGGGCAGCTGCCCGCGTCGGCGGATACCTCCGAGGAGAACAGGCTGCGCATCCAGCGGTTGCTCGATGCCGCCAGCCACACCTGGGACGATCACCTCGACGATGCGGTCAGCACGTCGACCGTGCTCGACCCTGGCGTGGTCGACCGCTACGCCGACGCCTTCCCCGAGGGCTACAAGCAGGATTTCGCACCCGCCCGGGCACTGGCCGACATCGCGCGTCTGGAGCACCTCACCGAGGGCGATATCGACCAGCATCTGTATCGCCAGCCCGACGCGGCGCCGGGCTCGTGGCGATTCAGCCTGTACATCGGTGGCACCGGCGTCTCATTGAGCCAGGTGCTGCCCGTGCTGCAAAGCCTCGGTGTGGAGGTGGTGGACGAACGCCCGTACCAGATCCAGCTCGACACGGCGACCGGCGAGACCGGCGGCGAACGCTGGATCTACGATTTCGGCCTGCTGGCCCGGGCGGAACTGCTGCGCAGCGCGCTCGATGCGGATCTCGACGCCGAACTCATGGAATCGGCCGCTCGCTCCGACGCGCTCGATGCCGAGGCCGGCGGCTTGCGCGCGCGTTTCGTGGAAGCCTTCGCCGCGGTGTGGTACGGCCGTGCCGAAGCGGATGGGTTGAACGAGCTCGTGCTGCGCGCCCGGATGCCGTGGCGCGAGGTGGCCATTCTGCGTACCTACGCCAGGTACCTGCAGCAGGCCGGTTTCCCGTACAGCCAGACCAACATCGCCCGCGTGCTGCTCAACTACCCGGAGGCGGCGCGGCTGTTCACCGATCTGTTCGCGGCGAAATTCGACCCCGACGCCCACTCCACGGAGCGGGCCGCTGAACTGGAGACGCAGGTCCGCACCCAGATCGACCAGGTGGTGAGCCTGGATGCCGACCGCATCCTGCGCGCCATCCTCGGCCTGATCTCGGCGACACTGCGCACCAATTACTACGTCACCGACGACGACGGCCGGGCGCGCGACTACATCTCGATGAAGGTCGAACCGCGGGAAATCGCCGAATTGCCCAAGCCGCGGCCACAATTCGAGATTTTCGTGTATTCGCCGCGGGTGGAGGGTGTGCATCTGCGGTTCGGTGCGGTGGCACGTGGTGGTTTGCGGTGGTCGGATCGGTTGGAGGATTTCCGGACCGAGATTTTGGGTTTGGTGAAGGCCCAGGCGGTGAAGAATGCGGTGATCGTGCCGGTGGGTGCCAAGGGTGGTTTCGTGGTGAAGCAGCCGCCTGCGGCCACCGGGGATGCGGGCGCGGATCGTCAGGCGATGATGGCCGAGGGTGTGTCGTGCTATCGCACGTTCATCTCCGGCCTGCTCGACGTCACCGACAATGTCGACCTGGCGACCGGTGCGGTGTTGCCGCCCGCGCGGGTGGTGCGCCGCGACGGCGACGACACCTACCTCGTCGTCGCGGCCGACAAGGGCACGGCCACCTTCTCCGACGTGGCCAACGAGGTGGCCAAGAGCTACGGTTTCTGGCTGGGTGACGCCTTCGCCTCGGGTGGGTCGGCGGGTTACGACCACAAGGCGATGGGGATTACCGCTCGGGGTGCGTGGGAGAGTGTGAAGCGGCATTTCCAGGAGATGGGGATCGATACGCAGGCCGAGGATTTCACGGTGGTGGGTATCGGTGATATGTCCGGTGATGTGTTCGGTAACGGGATGTTGTTGTCGGAGCACATTCGCCTGGTGGCGGCGTTCGATCATCGGCATATTTTCTTGGATCCGAATCCGGATGCGGCGTCGTCGTTTGCCGAGCGGCGGCGGATGTTCGAATTGCCGCGGTCGTCGTGGGCCGATTACGACACGTCGCTGATCAGCGAAGGCGGCGGCGTCTGGGACCGCACGGTGAAATCGGTGCCGATCAGCCCACAGGCCAGGCAAGCGCTCGGCCTGGCCGACGAGGTGACGGCACTGTCGCCGCCCGAGCTGGTCCGCGCCATCCTGCTCGCACCCGTGCAGCTGCTGTGGAACGGTGGCATCGGCACCTACATCAAGGCCAGTACCGAATCCAATGCCGACGTGGGCGACAAGTCCAACGATGCGGTCCGCGTCGACGGAAACCAGCTGCGGGTCAACGTCATCGGTGAAGGTGGCAACCTCGGCGCCACCGCGCTCGGGCGCATCGAGTTCTGCCGCAACGGCGGCAAGATGAACACCGACGCGCTCGACAATTCCGCGGGTGTGGACTGCTCCGACCATGAGGTCAATATCAAGGTGCTGCTCGATGGCGTGGTGAGCGCCGGGCTGCTGCCGGACTCCGAGCGCAATCCGCTGCTGGCTTCGATGACCGACGAGGTCGCGCAGATGGTGCTGCGCGACAACGTCTCGCAGAACTTCCTGATGGGCCTGTCGCGCTCGGACGCGCCGCGCATGCTGAATGTGCATCGCCGGGTGATCGACGATCTGGAGCAGCGCCGCGGCCTCGACCGTGAGCTCGAGGCACTGCCCTCGGAACCGGAGATGAAGCGCAGGCATGAGGAAGGCACCGGCCTGACCTCCCCGGAGCTGGCCAACCTGCTGGCGCACGTGAAGCTCGCGCTCAAGGGCGATCTGCTCGAGTCGGATCTGCCCGACATGGCCTACTTCGCCACCCGGCTGCCCGAATACTTCCCGTCCCCGTTGCGCGGACGCTTCGGCACGGCGATCAAGAAGCATCGGCTGCGCCGGGAAATCCTCACCACCATGATCGTCAACGAGGTGGTCGACTACGGCGGAATCACCTACGCCCATCGGCTGAACGAAGAGGTCGGCGCCACCGCGAGCGATTCGGTGCGTGCGTTCACCGCCGTTACCGAGATCTTCGGGCTGCACGATATCTGGGCCAGGATCCGCACCGCCGACACCTCTGTCGCGATCCGGGACGAACTCGAGCTGGAAACCAAACGCACGCTGGACCGGGCCTCGCGCTGGCTGCTCACCAACCGGCCGCAGCCGATCGCGGTCGGCGCCGAGGTCAACCGCTACAGCCGCGGTGTTCGCGAGCTCGCCCCCAAGGTCCCCGGCTGGCTGCGCGGCCACCACGTGACGTCGCTGACCGATCGGAGCGCCGAACTGATCGCCCACGGGGCACCCACCGACCTCGCGACCGAGGTCTACGGGCTGCTGAATCTGTTCCCGTTGCTCGATGTGATCGATATCGCCGATATCACCGATCGCACCGGCGATGAGGTGGGTTCGCTCTACTACGCGCTCAACGAGCACCTGAAGATCGATTGGCTGCTCGAGGCCGTCAGCCACCTGGAACGCGGCGATCGCTGGCACGCTCTTGCCCGGCTGGCGTTGCGCGACGACATGTACAGCTCGCTGCGCTCACTCACCCTCGATGTGCTCTCCGGCGGCGACCCGGAAGAGACCGCGGACGAAAAGATTGCATACTGGGAGTCGAAGAACCAGTCTCGGCTCGGGCGTGCCCGGGCCGCGCTGTCGGAGTTGTTCGAGTCCGGCACCCACGACCTGGCCACGCTGTCGGTCGCCGCGCGGCAGGTGCGCAGCATGGTCAGTGGGGCGGGAACCCAGTCGGAGGTATCACGGTGACGAGTGTCGGATCGCTGAACGGCAATCCGCAGGCGAGGGACACGGTCGTCCTACCCAAGCGCTTTCATGCCAAGGTCGATATCCGGTGGTCGGATATGGATGCGTTCCAGCACGTCAACCACGCGCGGATGGTGACGCTGCTGGAAGAGGCGCGCATCCCGTGGCTGTTCGAAGACGATCGCCCCACCGCGGCCCTGCGGCAGGGCTGCGTCCTGGCCGACCTGCATGTCCGCTATCGCGGGCAGCTCCGGCACGAGGACACTCCGCTCGATATCGCGATGTGGATCGAGCAGCTGCGCGCGGTCGACTTCACGGTGGCCTATGAGGTGCGCGCCGCGGGTGCCGCTCCCGACTCGCCGCCCGCGGTGGTCGCATCGACCCAGCTCGCCGCTTTCGATATGGACACCCAGCGGTTGCGCAGGCTGACCACCGATGAGCGCGACTATCTCGCGCAGTGGATGAGTGAGTGACCGGCGCACGGTGATCGTCGGTCTGTGATGTCCGAACAACGGGTCTTGTACGTCGGCGATCCGGCCGAACGGGAGAACCTCGCGACCTTCCTCGGCCGTGCCCTCCGGCTGGATCCGGCCGTTGTCGTGCGGCTGCGTCGCCGGGGGGAGCGGTGGGTGTCGGCATGGGTGGCGACGGGCTTCGAGGCGCTCGCGGTGCGGACGGTGGTGGCCGAACTGGGCGTCGACGATGTCACCGTCGGTGCCGATGCGGTGCTGGCCGGGCTTTCTTCCGGTAGCCCGATCGACCTCGGCTACTCGATGGATTCGGCCTGGCGTGGCGCCCTCCCGCCGGCCAGCGGCTTCGCCCATGTCGACGATGTGCCCGCCCGCACCCTCGTCGAACTCGCCGAACAGGGCGCCGACCTCGCCAAGGAGCACGGCTCCGGGCACGGACCGCCCGCTGCCCTGCTGGACCAGACGGTGCTCACGGTGTCGGGCGGCGCGGTGCAGGTGCAGGTGCCGATGCGCGTCGTCTTCGCCCTCACCGCCATGGACTTCATCCCGCATTCGGGTGATCGCGCCGAGTCGCGCCGGATCCCGCCCGACGAGATCGTGCGGGTGCGCTCCAGCACGACGTGGCTGCGCCTGGACGCCCGCTATGGCTCGGTCGCCCGCCGCCTCGGTGGCGGTCTGCCACTCACCCCGCGCTAGCCGGGCCGCCGCGGCTGTCCGCACGCGATGGCCGGCGGGTGGGACAAGTGCCGGCCACCCGCGAGATCACCGAACTCGGGGTGGGGTTCGGCCGGGCGGCGATAGGCACAGCGCACTCGACCGCCGCGGCTTGGATGGTCGGATCGGCGCCGCATCGAGAGGCGCCCCCGCTCAGGCGATGCCGACCGCCCGCAACACCGCCGTGGTCCCCGCGGCGGCGGCGATGACCACCAGCAAGGGGCAGCGCCGCCAGGCGAGTATCCCTCCCACCAGCACGCCCGCCGGTAAGGCCCACCCGAATTCGCTCCCGAACGGCAGCGCCGTGGTAGCCACCAACGCCGCCAGCAGGATCACGGCACCGATCTCGAGCAGCCGGGCCGCTCGCGGCGGAAAGCGGATCCGGTTGCGCAGCGCGGGCCCCGCCCAGCGGAGCAGATAGGTGCCGACGGCCATGGTGAGCATGGCGGGAACCAGGAGCGGCGAACCCATCACAACGCTCCCACCGCGACGATCAGCCCGGCCAGCGCGATCAGCACCGGCAGGCCGGCCGGGACGAACGGCGTTGTGAGAACGGCCAATCCGGCGCCGACGCCGGCCGCCCGCAGGGTCACCCGATCGCGCAGGGCGGGCAGGATCAGGGCGAGCAGGACCGCCGGAAAGACCGCATCCAGGCCGAACGCCGCGGTGTCGGGCACGATGCTGCCGATGACTGCTCCGGCCAGCGCACCGAGCGGCCAGCACACCGCGATGCCGAGGCCGCACAGCCAGTAGGCCGACCGCCGCCGTTCCAGATCGCCCGGAGCCAGCGCGAACGCGACGCTCTCATCGACCATCAGATGCACGCCGAGCAGCCGTCGTGCGCCGGAGCCGAAGACGTCCGGCATCGATAACCCGTACGGTAGGTGCCTCGCGTTCACCAGCAGACCGGCCGACGCCGCAGCGAGCGGGCCCGCCCCCGCGGTGAGAATCCCGAAGAACAGGAACTCCGAGCCGCCTGCCAGCACCGTCGAGGCGAGAACCACCGGCATCCACATCGGGAATCCGGCGCCGACCACGGCCGCACCGTAGGAAATGCCGATCATCGCGGCGGCCACGGAGGTCGCCGCGATACTGGTCCGGAGATCCCGGTCCAGTGTTCGCCATATCGAACGCATGTCGTTTATATTGAACGCCGCGGACCGGATCCGTCAACGGGCGGACGAGTACCGACAACGGGAGCATTGGATGGCGGCAGAAGATCCGGCGGTGGCGCCGAAAGCGGTGATCGCCGCGTCGCTACGCAGGGAGCGCACCCGTGCGGGGTTGTCGCTCACCGAGGTCGCCAACCGGGCGGGCATCGCGAAATCGACGCTGTCGCAACTGGAGTCGGGGACCGGGAACCCCAGTCTGGAAACGTTGTGGGCCTTGTGTGTCGCCCTCGATATGCCGTTCTCGCGGCTGCTCGACCCGCCCCGACCGAGTGTGCGGGTGATCCGGGCAGGCGAGGGGCCCGTGGTCGCCGCCGCGGAGTCGGAGTATCGGGCCACTCTGCTCTGGGCCGGCCCGGCCGACACGCGCAGCGATCTGTACCGGATCACCGCCGAACCCGGCGAGCCGCGCCGGTCGGAAGCGCACATGCGGGAATCGGTCGAGCACATCCTGCTCGGTGCCGGACGCGCTCTCGTCGGACCGGCGGATGCGCCCGCGGAACTCCGGCCCGGCGATTACATCAGTTATCCGGGCGACGTTCCGCATCTGTTCGAGGCGCTGGAACCGGGCACCTGGGCGACCCTGGTGGTCGAATGCCACTGACCGTTACGCGGCGCCTTCGCCCAGATACTGCAACCACACCGGATCCAGCTCGGTGACGGTCGACAGCAGCCGCCAGTGCGGCCCCTTCGGCGACACCAGCGGGGCGCGCAAGGTCCACCCCAGCTCGCTGAGCAGTTTGTCGGCTTTGCGGTGATTGCAGGGCGCGCAGCTGGCCACGCAGTTCTCCCAGCTGTGCTCGCCGCCGCGGCTGCGGGGGACGACGTGGTCGATGGTCTCGGCTTTACCGCCGCAGTAGCCGCAGCGGTAACGGTCGCGCTGCATGAGAGCGGCGCGGGTCATCGGGACGCGGGCCCGGTAGGGGACGCGGACGTAGGTGCGCAGGCGGATCACCGACGGAATGGTGAGCGAGGATCCGGCCGAATGCACGATCGGGCCCTCGGGGTCGTGGTGAACGGTGTCGGCCTTATCGCAGATGAGCAGCACCACGGCGCGACGCGCGGACAGCGCGGTCAGCGGCTCGTAGGTGGCGTTGAGGAGCAGGACGCGGCGTTTGAGCCAGTTGTTGGTGGGTGTGGGCAGTGGGGTCGGCGCGGTGTCGGCGCGATGATGATCGCGGTGCGCCCCGGAATGATGATCGGACAACAAGTGCAGCGGAGTAGCCCCCGACCCACGGTTGTGGACGTCGGCGGGCTGGAGTTGTCGGTGCGCCCTCGCCTCCTGTGATCGGGCGTGTCGCTGCTTCATGTCGACCCCAATTTCTGCGTTCCAAGATCATGTGGTATCTCGCCGGAGACTGCCACCAAGTTGACCACGGAATGCGGGCCGGTGCACGGTGATTTAACACAATGTCGGGTTAACTGTGGCTGAAGAGCCATCGGGCCGCGATGTGCGCGAGCAGGCCGGTGCGCGGGCACAATGGAGCGCGGCGCATCCAGCGAATCGAGAGGGTCTATGACTTCGGGCGAGCACACAGCGACGTCGTTCTACGAGGCGGTCGGCGGTGAGGAGACCTTCCGCCGGATCGTGGCCGCGTTCTACCGCGAGGTAGCCGCCGACGAGGTGCTGCGCCCGCTGTACCCCGAGGAGGACCTCGGGCCCGCCGAGCGGCGGTTGCGGATGTTCCTGGAGCAGTACTGGGGCGGGCCGCGCACCTACAGCGACGAGCGCGGGCATCCCCGCCTGCGGATGCGGCACATGCCGTTCACGATCGGTCCGGTGGAGCGCGACGCCTGGTTGCGCTGCATGCGGATCGGGGTGGCCGAGATCGAGCCGGAGGTGCTCGACGACGAACACCGCAAGGCGCTGCTCGACTACCTGGAGATGGCCGCGAATTCGCTGATGAACGCGACCTGGTAAGCGCGGCGGGGTGGACATGAGCACTGCGTCGGGCCCGTGGTGGGAGGCCGCGGTCTTCTACCAGGTCTATCCGCGTTCTTTCGCCGATTCCGATGGCGACGGTGTCGGTGATCTCGGCGGGGTGCGGGCCCGGCTGGATTATCTGGAACGCCTCGGCGTGGACGCGCTGTGGATCTGCCCGGTGATGCGTTCGCCGATGGCCGACGGCGGTTACGACGTGTCCGACCCGCGCGATATCGACCCGCTCTTCGGCGGTATGCCTGCCCTCGATGCGCTGATCGCGGCCGCGCACGCCCGCGATATCAAGGTCACGATGGATCTGGTGCCCAATCACACCAGTGACGCGCACCCCTGGTTCCGCGCCGCGCTCGCCGCCGCGCCCGGTAGCCGGGAGCGCGCCCGCTACATCTTCCGCGACGGTCGCGGCCCGGACGGCGAGCTGCCCCCCAACAACTGGCCGAGCATCTTCGGCGGCCCGGCCTGGACCAGGATCGTCGAGGCCGACGGCAGGCCAGGCCAGTGGTATCTGCATCTGTTCGCCGCCGAGCAACCCGACCTGAACTGGGACAACCCCGAGGTGATCGCCGATTTCGAGCAGACCCTGCGGTTCTGGCTCGACCGCGGCGTCGACGGTTTCCGCATCGACGTGGCACATGGCATGGCCAAACCGGACGGCCTGCCCGATATGGAACGCGTCGATACCAGGATGTTGATCCACGACGACTCCGATCCGCGATTCAACAACCCCGGCGTGCACGACATCCACCGCCGCATCCGCCGCGTACTCGACGACTATCCGCGCGCGGTGTCCATCGGCGAGGTGTGGGTCGACGACAACGTGCGCTTCGGCGAATACGTGCGCCCCGACGAACTGCACCTCGCCTTCAACTTCCGGCTGGCCGAGACCCCGTTCGACGCCGACGCCATCCGCCACGCCGTCGAGAACTCCCTGCTCGCCGTGGTCCCGGTCGGGGCAACGCCCACCTGGACGTTGTCCAACCACGACATCGAGCGAGAGGTCACCCGCTACGGCGGCGGCGAACTCGGGGTCGCCAGGGCACGGGCGATGATCCTGCTCGAACTCGCGCTGCCGGGCGCGGTGTTCATCTACAACGGCGCCGAACTGGGCCTGCCCAATGTCGATGATCTGCCCGACGAGGTGCTGCAGGATCCGGTCTGGGAACGCACCGGGCACACCGAGCGCGGGCGGGACGGGTGCCGGGTGCCGATTCCCTGGGAAGGGTCCGCCCCGCCGTTCGGGTTCACCGCGGCGGCGCGATCATGGCTGCCGATACCGGCCGACTGGGCCGAGCTGACCGTGGCCGCCCAGCTCGATCGCAGCGGGTCGACCGTCGAGCTGTACCGCGACGCCATCGAGCTGCGGCACAAGCGTCCGGAGTTCGACGGCGCCGGACTGGAGTGGATGCCCGCCGCACCCGGAGTGCTGATGTTCCGTCGCCCGGGCGGACTCGTCTGCGTGCTCAACAGTTCCGCAGCCGCGATCGAGCTGCCCGACCGAGAGGCGATCCTGCTCAGCGCACCCCTCGTCGACGGGTTGCTCGCCCCGAACTCCGCCGCCTGGCTGATCTGAGTCCTGGCCACCGGACAACCAGGCAACAGTGCAGCTCAGTGCCGGTCGTCGGGCGCTGAGCCGGCGCCGGCCGACGTCGCCGCGAATGCCGCGGAAATGCCTGGTCGAGGCGCAAAAGGCTGACCGATCGATAAACTACTACAGAGCATCGTCTACCTTTGAGCTGTGAGCATTCTCGAGACAGTGCTGATCTTCGTCGGCATCCCGCTGGTGATCTACGGCGTGATCGCCGGATTGTCGTTTCTCGGTAAGCCGCTGCCCGGCGAGAAGCCGGTCCACTACGACCTGAGCAAGAAGTGGACCTCCGAGCCGGTGCTGTGGAGTGCGACCGACGAGGTGACCGTGTACGGGCACCACATTGCTGATTCGCATGGTCACCATGCGGCTATCGAAACCGCGGACGCGGAGCTGATCGGAGGCAGGGCAAGTGGCAGGTTCTAAGTGGCCCGCGGTGGTCGAATCCGAACTACCGCACGGATACGCCCTGATGAGCAGTGGCCGGGTCTCCGGCGTGCACGAGGCGGGCGACGTCTTCAAGGAAGCTCCCTTCAGCAATGAAGAGCGCCTGCTCATGGACAACGTGCTGACCGAGGCGACGCGCGCCACCAAGGTGCGGTTCAACGTCTTCATCGGTGATCTGGGCGCCGACCCGACCGCCGGCGCCGACGCGATCTTCCCGGTGACGCCGGAGGCGAACCGGTCGGTGCTCATCGCCGTCTCGCCCAACGATCGCGCCGTCGAGGTGCGTTCGGGCAAGGACGTCGCCGACCGCGCCAACGACCGCGTCTGCCAGCTCGGCGTCACCGCCGCATTGAGCTCGATGCGTCAGGGCCAGCTCATCGACGGCCTGGTCTCGGCCGTTCGGGTGATGGCCGCCGCCATCGGCCGCTGACTCGACACCTCCCGCACCCCTGCCTTCCTGGCGCGTTTTTGCGCCGGGATCGGCAGGGGTGCGGTGCGTCGAGGGCCGGGAGTTGTCCGCCCAGAGCGTAATTCGTCGGCCCGGCGCGCGGGCGGCGGTACGCTCCGGCTATGAGCGAGCATCCGAGGCTGCATGCCATTCCCGGAGGACGCGACCAGCGCCACGCCCCGCCGCCGGAGCGATCCGAGGGTGAACCGCTGTGGCGTGAGGTGCTCGGCACCCGGTTGCGCGCGCTGCGGCAGGAACAGCAGGAGACCCTGGCCGAGACCGCGGGCCGCGCGGGTGTCTCGCCGCAATATCTGTCCGAAATCGAACGCGGCCGCAAGGAGCCATCGAGCGAGATGATCGCCGCCCTGGCCGGAGCGCTCGGCACCTCGCTGGCCGAGTTGGCCGGTGAGGTCGCGGAGACGCTGGGCCGTCGCCGGATACTGCGCCCGGCCGGGGAGCTCGGTCGCCGCCAGGTCGGGCACGAGCCCGCCGCCCCGACCGCGATGGTTTCCACTACGCCCCGGGTCCTGCTGCTCGCCGCCTGAGCGCGCAGCCGATAGACGTCTCTCACGCCGTCCGAGCGCGCCCGCGGCCGGCTCGAGTGTTTCGGCCGGAGGCCCGCACACTCGGCTGAATGCCGGTCGCCCCGACGTGCCGGCCGTGCCTCGTCGGCGGCATCGAACAGCACCGCGGCCACCACCGGCACTCGCCGCTGCCGGCGTCCCGGCGAGCGCAGGCTGGTAGCCGGGGCACCGTCGCAGCGAGCCCGCTCGGCCCACCGACTCACCTGGCCCGCAGCACCTGATCCACCAGCCCGTAGTCCACCGCGGCCGCCGCCGTGAACACTCGGTCGCGATCGGTATCGCGACGCAACGTCTCGGCCGGCCTGCCGGTGTGGTCGGACAGGATCGACTCGATCTCGGCGCGCATGCGCACCAGCTCATCGGCTTGCAGGATCAGATCGGGGATCGCGCCCTGGCCCCGGGCGGCCGGCTGATGCAGCACCACCCGCGCGTGCGGCAGCATCGAACGCCTGCCCGCCTCGCCCGCGGCCAGCAGCACCGCCCCGACCGCGATGGCCTGCCCGACGCACGTGGTCGCGACCGGCGCCTTGATGAACCGCATGGTGTCGTAGACCGCGAGCATCGCGGGCAGCTCGCCGCCCTCGCAATTGATGTAGAGGTTGATCTCCTGTTCCGGGTTCTCCGACTCGAGGTGCAGCAACTGCGCGATGAGCGCGTTGGCCACCCCCGAATCGATCGGCGTGCCGAGGTAGACGATGCGTTCGGCCAGCAGATGCGAGTAGACGTCCATGATCCGCTCGCCCCCCGGCTGGCGGGCGATCACATTGGGAATGGTGTAGGTGGTCATGAGATTCCGATCTTCTGGCGCTGCGGAACCACCTGGCCGAACGAGTCGACGATGTGGTCGATGAACCCGTACTCCTTGGCCTGCGCGGCGGTGAACCAGCGGTCGTGCAATGAGTCCTCGTAGATCCGCTCATAGGGCTGGCCGGTGTCGGCGGCGATGAGCCCGAGCACGGTCTCCACGGTGTGGCGCAGGTCGTCGGCCTGCACTTCGACCTCGACGGCGCTGCCGCCGATCCCGGCCGAACCCTGATGCATCAGGATCCGGGCATGCGGGAGCGCGAACCGCCGTCCCGGATCGCCGGCCGAGAGCAGGAACTGCCCGGCGCTGCACGCCAGCCCGAGGGCGAGGGTGGAGATCTCGCAGGGCACCAGCCGCATGACGTCGCGGATGGCGAGCATCGCGGGCACCGAGCCGCCGGGGGAGTGGATCCACAGCGAGATCCCGGCGTCCGGATCCTCGGCCGCGAGGGTGAGCATCTGCGTCATCAGCAGCGTGCCGTTGTCGTCGTCGAGGCCACCGTCGAGAACGAGGATGCGCCTGCCGAAAAGTTGTTCGCGGGCCCGCCAGCTGAACAGCGGAGCCTTCTCATCGTGTGCCATGGCTCCACGGTGCCGCGCGGCGGGCCGGAAATCTCGCGACGCTGCTGTAGGCAGATCTGCTCACAGCAGCGAGCGCAGGTGAACGCGGAAAAGGCCCGGACCCAACGGGATCCGGGCCTGGCCCAGCGCTGCGTCGGCCGGCGGGTGGCAGCGAGCCGACCATGCGTCGGCCCCTCGCGACCCGACCGGGTACGCGGAGTGTTTACTGCGCGTCGAACGCGCGGGCACGCAGTGAACGTTCGATGCCCGCCTTGCCCTCACTCACCAACCGCGCCAGCGCGGGCGGACGGTTCTCGGCGAGGAACTTGTCGGCCCTGGCCACCGCGGCCTCGCTGATCTCCCAGGACGGATAGAGCCCGATGACGACGGTCTGCGCGACCTCGCTGGAGCGGCGTTCCCAGACATCGGGGATCTCGGCGAAGTAGCGTTCGACGAAGTCCGACAGCAGCTCACCCTGGCCTGCGGGGGCGAACCCGTTGACGATCGAGCGTGCGGTGATGTTGGGCACCGAATCGTCGCCCATCACCGTCTCCCACGCCTGCTGCTTCACCTCGGCGATGGGCCGGGCGGTCGCGGCGGCGGCGGCCTGGCGCTTGCCCGCCGCGGTCTGGTCGTTGGCCAGTTCCGCGTCGATGGTCGGGGTCTCCACGCCGTCGGCGTCGATCTCGCCGGACGCTGCCAGCGCCGTCACGATGCGCCAGCGCAGATCGGTGTCGACGACCAGCCCGGACAGCCCGACCGAGGCCGGGTCGCCGTCGAGCAGCTCACGCAGCACCTCGGTGTGCCAAGCCGACAGTTTCGCGCCGGTCAGCGCGTTGACGAAGGCCAGCTGATGATCCGAACCCGGCTCGGCCTCGCGGGCCAGCTCCAGCAGCCGGTTGGCGAAGTCGGGCCAGCCGGTCTCGGCCGCCCAGGTGGGGTCGGCGTAGCTGCTGAGGGTGGTGTTGGCCTGCATGAGCAGCCGCTGCACCACGCCGATCTCCGATTCCGCACCCACACCACGCTGGACGAGGGCAACGAAATCGCGGGCCCGCAGCTCGGCCTGGCGGGTCATCTCCCAGGCCGCCGACCAGGCCAGCGTGCGCGGCAGCGGTTCGGCGATATCGGCGATGCGGTTGATCAGCACATCGAGCGAATCGGAGTCCAAGCGGATCGAGCAGTAGGTGAGGTCGTCATCGTTGACCAGTACGAACTTGCCACGCGGCACACCGACCAGCTCGGGCACCTCGGTGCGTTCGGTGGCGTCGAGGTCCAGCTCGACGCGGTGGGTGCGTACCAGTTTGCCGTCGGCGTCGTCGTCGTAGATACCGACCGCGAGCCGATGCACCCGCTGTTCACCGGCGCCCGGGGCGGCACCTTCCTGGATGACGGTGAAGGAGCTGAACTTTCCGTCGGCGTCGACCTCGAAGTCGGGCCGCAGGATGTTCAGGCCGGTGGTCTTGAGCCACTGCGCGCCCCAGGTGGACAGATCGCGCCCCGAGGATTTCTCCAGCGCGGCCAGCAGATCGTCGAAGGTCGCGTTGCCGTAGGCGTGCTCGGCGAAGTAATCGCGCAGACCGGCCAGGAACGGCTCGAGGCCGACGTAGGCCACCAGCTGCTTGAGCACGCTCGCGCCCTTGGCGTAGGTGATGCCGTCGAAGTTCACCTCCACCGCGGCCAGATCCGGGATGTCGGCGGCGATGGGATGGGTGGAGGGCAGCTGGTCCTGACGGTAGGCCCAGGACTTCTCCACATTCGCGAAAGTGGTCCAGGCACTGGTGTATTCGGTGGCCTCGGCCTGGCACAGCACCGAGGCGAAGGTGGCGAACGATTCGTTGAGCCACAGATCGTCCCACCACTTCATGGTGACCAGATCGCCGAACCACATGTGCGCCATCTCGTGCAGCACGGTCTCGGCGCGACGCTCATAGGAGGCGCGGGTGACCTTGGACCGGAAGACGTAGTCCTCGAGGAACGTCACCGCGCCCGCGTTCTCCATCGCGCCGGCGTTGAACTCGGGTACGAACAGCTGGTCGTACTTGCCGAAGGCGTAGGGCACGCCGAAGTTGCGGTGATAGAAGCCGAAGCCCTGCTTGGTTTCGGTGAACAGCCGGTCGGCGTCCATGTGTTCGGCCAGTGAAGCCCGGCAGTAGATGCCCAGCGGGATGCTGCCGTGCTCGTCGGTGTAGACGTCGGTCCACTGCGCGTACGGGCCAGCGATCAGCGCCACCAGGTACGTGCTCATCTTCGGGGTGGTGCGGAACAGGTGGTGGGCCGGATCGGCGGCGATGGTGTCGACCGGCTCACCGTTGGAGATGACCTTCCAGCCGGTCGGGGCCGTCACGCTGAGGGTGAAGGTGGCCTTGAGGTCGGGCTGGTCGAAGCAGGCGAACATACGCTTGGCGTCGGCGGTCTCGAACTGCGAGTAGAGGTACACCGCGTCGTCGGCCGGGTCCACGAACCGGTGCAGGCCCTCGCCGGTATGCGAATACTCGCAGTCGGCCTCCACCACGAGCTCATTGGTGGCCGCGAGATCGGTCAGCGTGATGCCGGTGGACTCGTCGTAGCCGGAGACGTCGATCGGGTTGCCGTTCAGAACCGCCGAGCGGACACCGCGCGCCACGATATCGATGAAGGTGGACGCTCCCGGCGTCGCGGTGAAAGCGACCGTGCTGCGGGAGAAGAACGTCTGCTCGCCCGGGTTACCCGACCCGTCGGTGAGATCGAGTTCGATGCGGTAGTTCTCGACCGAGACGGTCGCGGCGCGCTCGATCGCCTGTTCGCGGGTGAGGTTCGGTGCGGACATCGGACTCCTTCATGGTCGAAGAACTACATATGGGCACGGCGTTCCCCACAATGCCACGTCGGTAAGGTTGCCCGCGCGGTAGTAATTCCGCATCGACAACCATCGACCACGATCGGAGCTACGTCGTGAAGCATGTGCACGCCGGGAAGGTGCGCGACCTGTACGAGGACGGCGACACTCTGCTGCTCGTCGCCTCCGACCGGGTGTCGGTCTACGACGTGGTGCTTCCGACGCCGATCCCGGACAAGGGTGCGCTGCTGACCCAGCTGTCGAACTGGTGGTTCGAGTTCTTCGCCGACGTGCCCAACCATGTGCTGTCCACCAGCGACGTGCCCGCCGAGTTCGGCGCCCGTGCGATCCGGGTGAAGCCGCTGCGGATGATCCAGGTCGAATGCATCGCCCGCGGCTACCTCACCGGATCCGGATTGAAGGAGTACCAGCAGAGCGGGACGGTGTCCGGCATCGCCCTGCCGCCGGGCCTGCGAGACGGTGACCGGCTGCCCGAACCGATTTTCACTCCGTCCACCAAGGCCGCCGAGGGCCACGACATGGCGATCTCCTTCGCCGACGTGGTCGACAAGGAAGGTCGCGAGGTTGCCGAAAAGCTGCGCGATCTGACCCTCGGCATCTACGCGCGCGGGGCCGCGCATGCCGCCGAACGCGGTGTGATCGTGGCCGACACCAAGCTCGAGTTCGGCTGGGACGGTGCCACCCTCACCCTCGGCGACGAGGTCCTCACCTCCGACTCCTCGCGCTTCTGGCCCGCCGACGAATGGGAGCCCGGCCGACCGCAACGCTCCTTCGACAAGCAGTTCGTCCGCGACTGGTCCACCTCCACCGGCTGGGACAAGGAACCGCCGGGGCCGGAGATCCCCGCCGACATCGTCGAGGCGACCCGTAAGAAATACATGGAGGCCTACGAGCTCATCACCGGCAAGACCTGGACGGGATCACCCGCCTGAGCGGGACTCGATCAGTTCCGGTATCGAGCTCGAGCTACGCACCGGGGGTGTGCCTCGCCCTGTTGATCACTGACCGGTGCCGGGCGCACCTGATGGGGTGCGCGTGGCCTCCGTGCGTAGGCGCGCGGCACGGATCGTCAGGTAATCGCGTTCGGCGGTATTCGTGGTGCATCGCGCGGCAGCCGTGTAGTAGGTGATCGCGGCGCCGATATCGCCCGCCATCTCGTGCAGGTGTCCGCGCACAGCGGCCAGCCGGTGGTTGTCGGCGAGCGCGCCGGCGACGGTGTCGGTGACCTCGAGGCCGACGGCGGGGCCGTCCACCATGGCGGTGGCGACCGCACGATTCAACGTCACCATCGGGTTCGGCGCGACACGCTCGAGCAGCCGATACAGCGCCAGCACCCGCTGCCAGTCGGTGGTCTCGGTGGAATCGGCCTGCGCGTGCAGCACCGCGATCGCCGCCTGGATCTGATACGGGCCGCGCAGCCCGTGGTCCAGAGTTGCCGTCGTCAGCCGGACCCCTTCGGCGATCGCCGCGCGGTCCCAGCGGCGGCGATCCTGTTCGGGTAGCGGAATCAGCTCGCCGTGCGGGCCGGTCCTCGCGTCGCGGCGGGCATCGGTGAGCAGCATCAGGGCGAGCAGCCCGCCGACCTCGGGATCGTCGGGCAGGATCCGGTACACCGCGCGGGTCAGCCGGATCGCCTCGGTGGCCAGGTCCGCGCGGCGCAGCCGGTCGCCGGTCATGGCGGTGTGACCCTCGGTGAAGATCAGGTACAGCACATGCAGCACCGCATCGAGGCGCTCGCGCCATTCGTCGTCCGCGGGTGGGGCGAACGGGCGGTCCAGGGCGGCCAGCCGCTTCTTGGCGCGGGTGATCCGCTGCGCCATCGTCGCCTCCGGCAGCAGGAAGGCCCGCGCGATCTCGGCGGTGGTGAGGCCGCCGACGGCCCGCAAGGTCAGCGCGATCGCGCTCGCCGGCGGCAGCGCCGGATGGCAGCACAGGAACAACAGCATCAAGGAGTCGTCCTGAGCGGGAACGGTCTCGGCGGGTTCGGGTTCGCGCAGGGCGACCGTGGTCTCCCGGTTGCGCCGGGCGACCTCCGCGCGCACGGCGTCGGCCATCCGCCGCTGCGCCACCTGGATCAGCCAGCCCCGCGGATTGTCCGGCCTGCCCTCGACCGGCCACTGGGTAGCGGCGGCCAGCAGTGCCTCCTGTAAGGCATCCTCGGCAGTCGGGAAATCGCCGAATCGGCGCACCAGTGCGGCGAGGACCTGCGGCGCCAGCTCACGCAGCAGGTCCTCGGTCGCGCGATCGGAAGCGATCACCGATCGGCAGCAGGTGCGCTCATCACCGCGCGCACCTCGATGTACTCGCCGATGGGCACACCACCGGGGCCGGGTGCGGCCGAGGCTTCGGCGGCGATTTCCAGCGCGCGTTCCGCACTGTCGACGTCGACGAGCCAGTACCCGGCCAGGAACTCCTTGGTCTCCGGGAACGGGCCGTCGGTGACCACCGGCGCCGTGCGGCCGTCATAGCTGACGATCCGTGCCTCCTCGGGCCCGGCCAGGCCCTTGGCATCCACCAGCTCGCCGGCCGCGGCCAGCTTCTCGCCGAGCTTGCGCTGGAAATCGATATGCGCCGCGATGTCCTCCGGCGCCCACTCGTTGATCGGAATATCGCAGTTGGCTGCGCGACCGTAGGTCTTGACCAGCATGTATTTCATATCGGGCTCCTCATTCTCGATGCGTCCGGCGACGTTGTCGTGAACAGGTCGGAGCCGGGCCGGCGGATTCGACACAATGCGACGCGCAGTCGCCCGAGCGCGGCAGCACAGCCCTCAGAAGGGGATCGAGGCATCGGCCAGCCGGTCGGGATCCGCCGGTTCACCGCCGAGGATCAACTGCTTGATGCGGTCGGTGACATCCCAGACGTTCACGTTCATCCCCGCGAGCACCCGGTTGCCCCCATCGAGCCAGAACGCGACGAACTCCCTGGCCGCCAGGTCCCCGCGCACCACGACCCGCTCGTACTCGCCCGGTGCCGTATAGCCGGTGTACTCCATGCCGAGGTCGTATTGATCGGTGAAGAAGTACGGCAGCCGGTCATAGACCGCGTCCTTGCCGAGCATGGTCGCCGCGGCGACCGCGGGCTGATTCAGCGCATTGGCCCAGTGCTCCACCCGAATCCGGCGGCCGAGCAGCGGATGATCCTGTTCGGCGATATCGCCCACCGCGACGATATCGGGGTCGCTGGTCGCCAGATGCGCGTCCACGAGGACACCGGAGTCGACCGCGAGGCCCGCCTCGGCGGCGAGTTCGACGTTCGGCCGGGCACCCACCGCGATCAGGACCGCGTCCGCCTCGACGACAGAGCCGTCACCGAGCCGCACCCCGGTGGCCACCGCGTCACGGGTGACGATCTCGGCCACCTGCGCACCCAACCGCAGGTCCACGCCGTGCGCCCGATGCAGATCGGCGAACACCGCACCCATCTCCGCACCCAGCGCGTTGAGCAGCGGCGCCTCGGCGGCTTCGATGATCGTCACCTCGACCTCGGCCTCGCGCGCGGCGGCGGCCACCTCGAGCCCGATCCAGCCCGCACCGATGATGGCCAGGCGCCGCGCGCTGCGCAGCAACTCGATCAGGGTGTTCGAATCGTCGAGGGTGCGCAGGGTGTACACCTTCTCGGCGTCCGCACCGGGTATGGGCAGGCGGCGCGGGGTGGCGCCGGTGGCAAGGGCCAGCTTGTCGTAGGGCAGGGTGGAACCATCCGGCAGCGCGATCGTCTTGGCGGCCCGGTCGATCGCGGTGACTGCGGTGCCGAGACGCAGATCCACGTTGTGGTCGCGATACCAGGGCTTGTCCTCGACGGTGAATTCGTCGAACGCCTTCTTGCCCGCCAGGTACTCCTTCGACAACGGCGGCCGCTCGTAGGGTAGATGCTCCTCATCGGTCAGCACGGTGATCGTTCCGTCGAAATCGTTGTCGCGCAACGCCTGTGCGACCTTGGCGCCGGCGAGACCGCCACCGACGACGACGAAATGCTGCGCAGAGGTCATACGTGGACTCCTAAACGCCGGGCGAATCGAGCTCCTCGACCTCAGCTTAGGTGCGCGCGGCGCGCCGAAACGCCGAATGCGGGAACGAATCGGGCCGGCCGTTGGTTGTCGGTACGAGAGCGGCCCGGCCGCCGGACAAGTCTGCGATCGAGAGGAATCGACGTGAGCAACACCGCCGTAGATCACCAGGGCAAGGATGTCGCCGACTTCTGGTTCGACCCGCTGTGTCCCTGGTGCTGGATCACCTCACGGTGGATCCTCGAGGTGGAGAAGGTGCGCGATATCGAGACCCGCTTCCACGTCATGAGCCTGGCCGTACTCAACGAAGGCCGCGACCTCCCGCCGGAGTACCAAGAGCTGATGAACAGCGGCTGGGGCCCGGTCCGGGTGGCCATCGCGGCCGCGCGCGAACACGGCGACAAGGTACTCGCCCCGCTCTACACCGCCATGGGAACCAGGATTCACGACCGCAGGGCCGAATACGAGCGCGCCACCACCGCGGAGACACTGGCCGCGGTCATCGCCGACGCGCTCGCCGAAACCGGCCTGCCCGCCGAGCTGGCCGAGGCCGCGCACAGCACCGACTACGACGCGGAGCTGCGCGAAAGCCACCACGCCGGAATGGACAAGGTCGGCAAGGACGTCGGCACCCCGACCATCCACGTCAACGGCGTGGCCTTCTTCGGCCCCGTGCTCTCCCGCATCCCGCGCGGCGAGGACGCGGGCAAGGTCTGGGACGGCGTCGTCGCCCTGGCGTCCTACCCGCACTTCTTCGAGCTGAAGCGCACCCGCACGGAAGACCCTGTGTTCGACTGATCAGGCGACGGGCTTCGGGGGCAGGCTCGGAACCTCTCCGTACGGGCCGTGCGGATGCCGGCCTGGCGGGAATTGTGGGGGAGGGCTCGGGCGCCAGAAGAGGCGGCCGTGCCTACTGCGGTCGCGCAGCGCCCACATCCGCCAGGTCAGCACCGGGTGCGTGGACAGCGCGTTGACGATCCAGACGAAGAAGCCCTTCTCCTGCGCGGCGCGGTCGGCCATCTCGTCGAAACCGACCATGGTGTTCATGTACTTGCCCGCGGCGAGGGTGCCCATGGCCGCGCGGGCGCCCTCGTGCCGGTTGCAGAACCCGTGATTGTCGGCGGTGTATTCCTGCGAGCGGATCAGTGAGCTGCCGATGATCGGCAGGAACGGCACCAGGAACATGCCGAGCTGACGCCAATACGAGGTATGCCCGGCCGCGATATGCCCGACCTCGTGGCCGATGATGAACGCCAGCGCGTCCGGTTCGCGAGCGGCGCCGCCGATTTCGAACAGGTCGCTGTAGACCACCACGAACCGGCGGAATCCGTGGCCGGACGCGAAGGCGTTGATCTGGCCGTTGCCGAGCACCACATAGGCATCGGGTGCCTTGGCCATGCCGAAACGCGCCGCCGCCTCCTGCACCAACCGGTAGCCCTCCGGGAATTGGGTCGGCGACATCTTCACCCCGTTGACCCGCTGGGTCGCGTAGTTCACGCCACGGCCGAACCAGATCAGGATCGGCGCGAACACCAGGGCGAGGATGTATTCGTTCACGTTGCCGAACACCAGCAGCAGCGCCGCGAACAGGTACGCCAGCGCCGTCAATGCCACCACCACGATGAGCAGCGGGATCTCCCACAGATGCCGCGCGGGCATACCGAACGGCGAGAGCCCCCGCGGCAGGCTGCCCGGCGGAACGGCGGGCGGCACCGGCGCGGACCCGTAGGCCGGATACCCGGCGCCGGGATAGCCGGATGGCATCCCCGGGTAGGGCGCCGACGGATACGCCGTCGGTGGGGCGGTCTGCGGAGGCTGCGGCACCTCGCTCGATTCGGACCCGGACGAGGAACCCTGCGGCGCGTTCTTGCGCAACCACTCTGGCTGCCCCCCGGATTGATCGGCCTGCGGACGCTGCGGCGGCTGAGGATCGATCGGTTGCATGGACGCCCACTCTATTCAGATCGAGCCCGTCGAGTCGGGTCGCCGACGCCCTCGAAGCCCGGTGTGGCCACCGCCACAGCCCATCCTCGCCGCACTGGATGGCGGGCAGGCACAACCCCGCCAACACCCTCGACGGAGCCGCATCGCAGCGCGGATAGGATTCCACCCATGCGCGTATACCTTGGTGCCGACCATGCCGGTTTCGAACTGAAGAATCACGTCAAGGCCCATCTCGAGCAGGCGGGCCACGAGGTCGTCGACTGCGGCGCCCTCGAATACGACGCGCTCGACGACTACCCGGCCTTCTGCATCGAAGCCGCGCGGCGCACCGTCGCCGACCCCGGCAGCCTCGGGCTGGTCTTCGGTGGCAGCGGCAACGGCGAGCAGATCGCCGCCAACAAGGTGCCCGGTGCGCGCTGTGCGCTGGCCTGGAGCGTCGAGACCGCCAAGCTCGCCCGCGAGCACAACAACGCTCAGCTGATCGGTATCGGCGGCCGCATGCACTCCACCGAGGAAGCTCTGGCCATCGTCGACGCGTTCATCAGCACCCCGTGGTCGGAGGAAGCGCGCCACCAGCGCCGCATCGACATCCTCGCCGAATACGAGAAGACCGGCGTCGCGCCCGCGCTGCCCGGCCAGTAGACCGAACGTATTCGACAGTGCCCGAGGGTCATACGCTGCACCGCCTGGCGAAGCTGCATCAGCGGCGGCTGGCAGGCGGTGTGGTGCGGGTGTCGAGCCCGCAGGGCAAGTTCGCCGACGGCGCCGCGCGGGTGGACCGGCAGGTCATGGTCCGGTCCGAGGCCTGGGGTAAACATCTGCTGCACCACTATGAATCCGGGCTGGTCGTGCACGTGCACCTCGGTTTGTACGGCAGCTTCACCGAATCGGCGATGCCGATGGGGGAGCCGGTCGGGCAGGTCCGGATGCGGCTGGCCGGCGCCGATTTCGGCACCGACCTGCGCGGGCCCACCGCCTGCGAGGTGCTGACCGCCCCCGAGGTCGGCGCGCTCGTCGACCGGCTCGGTCCCGATCCGCTGCGCCGCTGCGCCGATCCGGAGCGGGCCTGGCGCCGGATTCATCGCTCCCGCAGGCCGATCGGCTCGCTGCTGATGGACCAGCAGGTCATCGCGGGCGTCGGCAACGTCTACCGTGCCGAGGTCCTCTACCGGCACGGCATCGCACCGCAGCGGCCGGGCACCGCGCTGTCCCGCGATGAATGGGACGCGATGTGGGCGGATCTGGTGCAGCTGATGCGGGTGGGGGTGCGCCGCGGGAAGATGCATGTGGTGCGGCCGGAACACGATCACGGTGAACCGTCCTACGCGCCGGATCGGCCGCGCACCTACGTCTATCGCCGCGCCGGTGCACCCTGCCGGATCTGCGGTACGCCGGTAGCTCATTCGGTGCTGGAGGGGCGAAACCTCTTCTGGTGCCCGGCATGTCAGCCCGGCTGAGCGGCCGGTAGCCTAGTCGCCCGACTGCCGTCGGCTCCACCGATTCGCTCCGCGTGTCGCATGATCCGCGGGTGTCGTGTCGGCTTTTCAACCGGCGACGGCCGCTCCCATCTCCGCTTCGTCGGCATCGGCCAGCGCGAAACGACGCCCGCCCGCCGTCTTGGCCGAATACATCGCCCGGTCGGCGCGCCGCAGCAGATCGGTGAAATCGCATGGGCTGCCGGGCGGTGAGTACGCCGTGCCGACGCTCGCCGACACCGGCACCGGACCCGCGGACGACCACACCGGATCGCGCAGTGCGGCCACGATGCGATGTGCGAGATCGCCGAGGTTGTTGCGCGGCGGATTGGTGGCGAGCACGAATTCGTCACCGCCGTAGCGGCAGATGACGGTATCGGGCGGGCACACCTCACGCAGCCGGTTCGCCAGGTCGACCAGCACCTCGTCGCCCACGGCGTGTCCGTAACCGTCGTTGATCTGTTTGAAGCGGTCCAGATCGATCAGCAGCAGCCCGATTCCGCGCGTGGGATCCGCGGCCATCAATCGCACCCGATCTTGCAGCAGCGTGCGATTGGCGAGGTCGGTCAGCGCATCGTGGGTCGCCTCGTGGCGCAGCCGGTGCTGCAGGGCGGCGATCTCCTGCACCCGCACCGAGACCGCCGCCGAGATGTGCTGTTCCTGCTGGGCCAGCGCACGCTCCTGCAAGGCCTGGGCATAGCTGTCGATGGCCTGGCTGGCCACGAAGGGCCACCTGGTCGCCGTCAGCGAGCCGGGCGGGCCCGCGCGGAAGCCGAGCAGCGTGCGAGTCGCCTGGGCGAGCATGCGAATTCGTTCCAACGGCGCCTCGGCCAGCCGCGCACCGAGCATTCGGGCTTCGAGCACCGGAAACGGTTCGGATCCGGCCAGTTCGAGCAGGCGCTCGATGATCTCGATCAGAACAGGTTCCAGCTGTTGTGGGGCCGCCTCGACTCCGGGCTCGGCGCAGACCGTGCGCGCCCATGCCCGTGCGGTCGCGGCGACCGGTGGTCGGTCCTCAGCCGGCATGGCGCTCACCGGACACAGGTGACGACTCCGCGCGGGCTCCCCGATCCGAGCCCGACACCGGCGTCGCACCGGTCGTTCTCACTGCTACGCGGATGGTCCACCTCGTCGGGTGCACGCTCACCGCCCCCTTTCCAGATACCCCCGTCCGGCAAAAAGGATCCTAGCAAGCCGATCGGCCTCGAAAAACGGCGTTCTGCAACGAGTTCTCGGTGCGTAGCCACGGGCGATCGGGTATGTGATCGCTGTGCGGCCGCGAGTGTTACACAACACTTCCGGTTAGCTCGAAAATCGCCGGAAGGCAGTCGCGGCGGGACCCGTGTGCCGGAGCGGGGGGCTGATTGGCGTTACCGGAGGCGGGTTCGGTACAGTCGCTCATGCACACGACATCGTGGCGATCCCATCGATGTCGTATGCCTGCGGGTGTAGTTCAATGGTAGAACCTCAGCCTTCCAAGCTGATGGTGCGGGTTCGATTCCCGTCACCCGCTCACACGCAATATGCTCGCCCCTGGCGAGGCCTCGGGGTGTAGCGCAGCTTGGTAGCGCATCCGCTTTGGGAGCGGAGGGTCGCAGGTTCAAATCCTGTCACCCCGACCATCGAAATAAGCCCCTGACCAGTGTGGCCAGGGGCTTTCTGCGGTCGAGGTCAGACGCCGTCGGTGGCCATCGGCGCCGGCAGTTCCGCATGCCGGGCAAACGCCTGATCGATCAGCTCGGAGGCGGCTCGGGTGGCGATCAGGCGGGCGATGGCGAGATCGGTTTCGAGCTTGGTCCGGTCCTTGGGGGTGCGGTCCGACTGTTCGTAGCTCTGGCCTGCCAGCAGGTAGAAGACCTCCGAGGCGTACCGGTCGGCGATGCGGTCGCAATCGGCGCGCAGCCGCTCGACGAACTGGAAGGTCGCGTCCACCGCGAGCCCGGCGTCGCTGAGCCGGGTCGCCAGATCGCAGCAACGTGGATTGGTCACCCGGTAGGCGTCGAGTGGGTCGTCGCTGGCGGCCAGCGCCTGTTTCACGTAATCCGGTAGCTCGGGTTGCGGCTCGCGTTCCTTCGGCTCGTCGGCCGGTCGGGGGCCGGGCGCCGGCTCGGCGGCCGGCTGATCGGCGACCCCGAGTACGTCGGCGAGTCCGTCGCCGCGATCCCAGGCATCGAGCAGTTCGCGGATGCCGTTGAGCTTCATGCCGCGCCCGAGTAGGCGGCTGATCGTTTGCAGCCGGTTCAAGTGGTCGGACCCGTAGTAGCCGATCCGTCCCCGAACATCGGGCGACGGCAAGAGCCCCCGTTCGTGGTACACGCGCACGCTGCGCACGGTGGTATCGGCTACCCGCGCCAGTTCGTCGATCGTGTACTCCGCCTCTGCTGCCATGCCTACTAGGAAACCACAATCGTGCCCGTAGAAAAACGGACCGTGGCGAAATGTGCCGTTACATGCCGGTACGGAAGGTAACTAGTTGATCAATGTCCCGTTACCTGACGGCAGATTCGCTTGCCCCGAGACGAACCGTCGGTTAACGTGCGTTGACCGGCTCTCGAGCTGGTTTCCGGAGACTGTCGAGCAGCTCCGATGACTCCCCAGCGCTCTCGCGCGACCACGGACACGCGGATATCGGCGTGCCCTCGGCTTCCCGGAGATTTCCATGACAACTGCTCGGAC
The DNA here is from genome assembly GCF_058222935.1 of Nocardia sp. JCM 38205. Taxonomy (NCBI): domain Bacteria; kingdom Bacillati; phylum Actinomycetota; class Actinomycetes; order Mycobacteriales; family Nocardiaceae; genus Nocardia; species Nocardia sp. JCM 38205. Next base: position 217,786 of record NZ_JBYHFL010000007.1, read on the forward strand.
GAATCTGCTCGACCGCGATGATCTCGCGGCACCGCGGATCACCACCATTCCCGCCAGGTCCACCACTCGCCCACCATGCGCGGACACTCCCGACAACTGGGATCTGGACGCGGGCACGCCCGAAGCGTGGCGGACCGCGGTGAGCACCTGTAGTGGGTGCCCGGTGCTGGCGCAATGCCGGCAATTGGCGGAAATGCTCATCGCCCGTGGCGATTACCCGCGTTCGATGATCTGGGCCGGAACCGCGTACGACGCTTCCGGTCATGTGGTAGACGACTTGGACAAACACCGTGTCGCGGCGCTGGACAACAAGCGTCCGATGCGGATCATCCGAAATGGTCCACGTCCGAGCCGGATCGAATCAGCGACCGGCGCGCCGCGTCGGCACCTGGTTCTCGGGCGACCACTTCGGCCGACCGGGACCGGCGCACACTGATCATCCGGCCTCGTTGTCAGGGCCGGACATGTTGTAGGAGAACGTAGTTCATGACCTTTGTGGCATTGGAAATCGGCACGTCCAGGTTCGCGGCCACCCGCGTGGATCCGGACGAGGGACTGATGGAGATCCATGAGATCCCGGTGCCTGCTCGTGCCGCATGGGATCGTTGCGCTGAACTACTCGCCGAGGTCGTCGCCGGTGGCGACGTTGTCGGCGTCGGCATCGCCTCCACCGGGCCGATCGATATGGCCGCGGGTGTCGTTGCGCCGAGCGACGTTTCGGACTGGCAGTCGGGGTTCGGCATCCTCGGCGCGGTGGAGGAGATGTTTCCCGGAGCGGGAATTCAGCTCGCTCTGGACGGGGTTTGCCTGGCGTTGGCCGAACGGTACCTCGGCGCCACCGCCGAGGTACCGGACGCGCTCTCGATCTCGGTCTCGGATCGGATCGCGGGTGGCGTGCAGGTCGGCGGTTTGACCGTGGTCGGACGTACCGGCAACGGCGGGCACATCGGTCACGTTCTCGTGCCCGGCTTCGACGACGTCTGCGACTGCGGCGGCAGGGGCTGCCTCGAGGCTGTCGCCGGTGGTAAATCGGCTGCTCGCTGGGCGCGGGCGAACGGCTGGAGCGGTGAGGGTACCGCGCAGTTGGTCGCGGACGCCGCCGCGGGTCAGGAGGTCGCGGTGGCTGCTCTCAACCGTGCCGGAACCGCGCTGGGCCAGGCCATTTCCTCGGTGACGGCACTGCTGGACATCGATCTCGTGGTGTTGAGCGGGAGCCTCGCCGAACCCGGCTCGGCGCTGTGGAAACCCATGAACGCCGCCGTGGCGACGCATGCCCGGCTCAGCTTCCTGCCCGGCTTGCGGGTGGTGGCCTCGGACCTGGGGGACAACGCCATTCTGTGCGGTGCCGGGGTCCTGGCGCTGTCGGCGCAGGGCTGATCCCCGAGAGGTCGTAACTCTCCGTCACGTGACACGGAATTCGCATGGCGTAGTTCGCTGTTGACTTCGCCATGGCCGGCAGTCGAACACGCGGTTCCCTCGAAGTGAATCACTCGTTTGGCAACGCTCACGTCCAGTTGTGCGGCACACTGGGTGAACAGGCTTGCGAAAGCCCATTGAACGGCCCGCTATATAACGGTACATTGTGCAGTGTGACAACGGTGCGTTCGGGAAGTCCATCCGAGGTGCGCACGTGGTACTGGCGAGTCGGATGAGGGAAGTAGCGCAGTGATCCCGTGGGTGACGGTCGAAACATTGGCGCCGGACGTTCAGACGGTGGCATCGGTGGGGGACGAAGCTCGGGGGTTCGCGGGGTGGAGACGCGTCTTGCAGCGCATTCTGTCGAAAACGCCTGCGCTCTATGACAGTCTGTCCACCCGTGGCATCGGTGAGGCGCTCGACGCGGCACAGAAGCTGGCCGAGGACGTCGACCTGACGATCCCCACTGCCTCCGGGCCGCATCGGCTGTTGATCCGGCCGGTCTTCGGTCCGGCCCGGCAGGTGCACGCGCTGCGGATCTGGCTCGGCCCCGGTGCCGAAAAGGTGCCGGAGCTGCGCCGGGCGGTCGGCGTGACCTGGGATCTGGACGCGCAGATGATCTGCCAGCCCAACAGCATCTCGGGCCTACCGGGAATGGTGGCCGAAGAGTACGTCCCGCGGATCTCGCTGGCCGAGGTGTTTCATCGTTTCACCGGCTTCGACCTGCACGCTGAGGTGCTCTCGCTGCTCTACGGGCCGCGAGCGGGCGACAAACTCCAATTCGAGACCGCCGTCCGGACCGGTACCGGCGCTCCGGCGAAACTGCTGATCACCATCCGTGCCAGGGACGATGCGCAGGCCCGTGGCGCGTGGTTGCTGATCGAGGACATCACCTCCGAGACCACGACGGTGAGCGCGCCGACGCTAGAGCATGTCGGTTTGCGGGAGGCGCACCGCCGGGCGGGCACGCATCTGGCGGTCATCCAGATCTCGCACGCCAGCATCGCGCATTGGCTCACCGATCCGGCGCCATGGATCCGATGGGACTACCTGTTCCGGCCGGTCGATGTGTTCCACCCGGACGATCGCGCCCGGTTGCCGATGATCGCCGACCGGCTGCTCGCGGGCGAATCCGCCGGCTTGACGATGCGCACACTCGACTACGGCGGCGAGTACCAGTCGACCTCGCTGCTGCTGCACCCGTATCCGGGTACCAAACACCGTGATCTTGCCATCGGACAGCTCGTGCGGGCCGCCGGTGAGCGGCCCATGCTCGACGATTCTCGCTACGGTCTGCCGATGCACCGGGTGCGGACCCCGATCGGCTATGACCATCAACTGCGGCACTGGCTGGCGGGTCGGCAGAATCACAGTCCTGCATTCTGACCGACTCCCCAAGCGTGGGAATGGGTGGCGGGTCGGAATCGGCGATGCTCTCTACGATTTCGACTGTGCGCACACTGGCCGGTAGCTCGGTGGATTCGGGCGAAGCGTTGCTTCGCCGGATGGCCGCGCGCCGCCGCCGCGACAATGCGGTCATCGCCGTGCTCGCCGTCTTGGCGGTGCTCGGCGGTGGTCATGCGATCTTCAGTTTCCTGTTCAGCAAACCCGTTCCGGACACCAGCGGTCAGGAAGCGGTCACCATTGTCGGCCGGGCACAGCTCGCCGGCACCTTCGCCCAAGAATTCGTGGTCACCTACTTGAGTTCGAACGACAGCCAGAAGGAGCGGCTGGCCGAGTTCGTCGCAGACAGCTCACGGCTGCGACTACCGAAAACCGGACGCCAGGTGACCGATTCATCGGTCGTGTTCGTCCGGCGCACCGATGTGCAGGGTGGCCTCGATATCTGGACCGTCACGGTGTCGGTGCGCCTCGGCGGTTCCGGGAACACCGCGGGCGCCAGGCAGTTCTATCGCGTCGCGGTCTCGCTGACCGACGGCAGGCTGCGGGCGCTCGGATTGCCTGCGGCGGTGACCCCGCCGGGACGCGGCCTCGATCTGGCCACCACCTACAAGACCACCTGCCCGGTCGATGCGCCGGTCTCCACGGTGGCCTCCGGTTTCCTCGGTGCGTTCCTCACCGGTTCGGGCGACATCACCCGATACATCGCGCAGGGTTCTGGCATCACCGCGCTGGCCCCGCCGCCGTACACGAAGGCCGATCTGGTCTCCGTCGATGCCGACGATTCGAGTTGCGGTAAAAGCGGTTCGAAGATCCGGGTGCTGGCTTCGGTGGCCCCCTCGGCCTCGGGAGCAGAGGTGGCCGTCCTGGAATATCCGCTGACCATGATCAACAACGGCGGCCAATGGCAGGTCCAGACGATGGACCAGGTCCCCGCGCTCGCCACGCCCTTTGCCGTGATCGCCGAAGGCTCGAAGGAGCAGGCGGCCGGCCCCACCACGTCAGCGCCGCCCTCCACGGCGGCGATCCCACCAGCGACGCACAAGTGATCGGCGAAATGAGTGCACAATGGGTAGCAATCTGACCGGCGTTTTGCTGGTAATCCTGCAGTTCGTCCGCGCCGCCGGACTCATCCTGATCGCCATCATCGGCATCGGCACCCTCATCAGCGAGGGCGCCAAATCCAAACTGTCACCCGCCAAGGTGCTGACGGTGGCAGGCTCGGCCATCCTGGCCGGCGTGCTGATCTGGCTGCTCCCCACCCTGATCAATCACGCGCGCTGGGAAGTGAACACGGTGGTCCCCGATTCCCCGGTGGGCGCGTACTGATGGCTCAGGTCATCAAGGTATTCACGCCGATCAAGCGTGTGCCGGTGGTGGTCGGCAAGGCCCAGAACGGACAGAAGCTCCCCTTCGGCCCGTACACGTTGCCGCAGGTCGGGGCTGGTGTGGTGGTGATGACGGTGACGGGAACGTTCGCCATGAGTCTGCCGGTCAATCCGGCGGTGACCTTCTTCGCGGGCACGGCTGTCGCGATTCTCGCGGTGTTCTTGTTCGGGTTGATCCCCTACACCGGCGTCCGACTGACATCGCGGGCCCTGTGGTTCGCCCGGCTCATCTTCATCCGCAAGCCGGTATCGGCGTCGGGGATGCCGGTGACGGAGGAGTCGTCACGGAATACGGTGTTCGTATCGGAGACGGTGGTGGTGGTGTTTCCCGATCGACCCGCGCGTGAGATGCGGCCGCAACCAGCGCTTCCGTCCGGCGGCTGGCTGCGTGAACTGGTGGATGGCAATCGGAAGCTGGTCTCGGGCAATGGTGCAGGAGCGGTCTGATGGGGCTGGGACAAGATCTACAGCCGACCGCAGCGATCCGGGGGAACCTACAGTTCACCACCATGGGTTTGGTCACGGCGACCTACTTCATCAGCCCACTGGGATACGGCTTACGCAAAGCCAGTGACAAGCACGACGTCAAGATGGCCCATCATGCGTTGATCAACAACCTCCCTGATGGTTCGTTGCTGCTGGGTATCCAGGCGCAACTCAACACTCGCGATGTGCTGAGCAAGATGGTCGAGGGTGTGGACCTCGATGAATGCGAGGACTACGCGATCGAATCCGTCGCGGCCTATGAGCGCATCCGCGCCATCCGGCCCCGGACCCGGATTCATATGCTCTCGATACCGGTGGGCACGGTCGGCACACCGATGTCGGCGCTCTCACGGATGTGGAGCAGCGGTGCGACGGTGGATCCGTCCGCGATCTCGCGGGCCGACATGGACTCCTACGATTCCACCGCGTCCGACATCCTGTCCCGCATCGGCGACGATTTCGACCCGGTCCCGGTCCCGGCGGCGTTGTTCCAATGGCTGTGGGAGCACTATCTTTCGCGCGGAGCGCTGAGCGAACCGGTCGCACCCACCAGGATCGGGGCACTCGAAGACGCGACCGCCGCTGTGTTCCGTTCGGCAGCTCTCGACGAGGGTGCACAGGCCGACAGCAGCCGTCGGCTGCGCCCATCGTTCAGTCCGGTGATCAAGGTCGTCCAACCCGACGAAGCGGCATGGCCGTCGTATCAGACGATCTTGACGCCGCTGTCGTTTCCCTACGGCGGCATGACCTTTCCCGGTGGCAGCGAATTCCTGAACCTGCTCGAAGGAATCGACGAGGTCACCGTCGACTGGGCCATTCGGGTATCGACCAGGCCCGCGGATCAGGTGTTGAAGAGCAATGAACTGAATCTGCGCCGTCTCGGTGAGCAGATGGACCAGCGGGATCAGGAGGTCTCGTTCGCGCAGAACACGCTGATGGCCAAGGCGCAGTTGCTCAGCGAGTACAACAATCATTTCGAGGTCAACGGCGGCGAATCGGAGGTCTCGTTCACCACGGTGATCGCGGTGGGCAGCGGTTCGCGCGACACCACGCTCAATGCCGTCAATCAGATCAAGCGTCGCTACAAGCGGTTTCAGGTAGACCTGACCGCGCCGGTCGGCGCGCAGGTCGATCTCTGGTCGATGATGATCCCCGGCAGCCCGGCCCGGCGGGCCTACGACGATTTCGCCCACATCGTCCCCTCGGATATGTGGGCCGGTTTCGTGCCGTTCACCACGAACCAGATCGGTGACGACAGCGGTCCGGTCATCGGTGTCAACTTGCTGTCCGGCAATTTCGAACCGATCCATTTCGGGATCATGGAAGCAGCGCTGCACGACCTCTCGGCCTCGTTCGCGGTGACCGGCGAATTGGGCTCGGGCAAATCGTACTTCCTGAAGCTCATGGCGGTCCTGGTGCACGATATGGGCGGGCAGTTCCTGGCTCTGGATCGCAGCCAGGTCGGGGAGTGGGAGTACTTCGCGTCGACGATCGACGATGCGGTGATCGTCGACCTGACCAGTCCCACGGTGTCGCTGGATCCGCTGCGCTTGTTCGAACCCTCGGTGGCGGGCGAGCGGACGCTGGATTCGATCCTGCCGCTCCTGGATCTCTCGCCGACCAGCGGCGCCGGTGCCGCGGTGAGCAGCCTGCTCACCCCGAAAGGCATTGTCGAGCACAATATCCGCAGTCTGCTCGACCTGTTCATGGTCGCTCGACGGCTGCGCGAGGATCCCGGCCTCGGCGACGAGTACGCGGATCTGGCCGCCCGGCTTGCGACGATCGTCGATCGCGTGCCGGTCCTGTTCGATCCCGATCTGCCGCCGCTGCGCCTGGACGCCGCTGCAACCGTGGTGCGCAGCCATAAACTGGCACTGCCGACCGCGGAAGAGCTCACCACACCGCATCTGTACAACCGATTGCCGTTGACCAAGCGTCTGGGCACGGCGCTCTACGAACTCGTCGGCGTCGCGGCTCGGGAGGCGTTCCTTTCCGACAACGGCCGCTTCGGGCTGCTCGTCGGAGACGAAGCCCACCACTTCACCCAAACCCAGGTCGGTGCGGCGGTGACCTCGGACTTCAGCCGCGACGGACGTAAGCACCTCGCAGCGATCGGTCTCGCTTCCCATGATCCGGCGACCGACTTCCAAGGTGCGGCACATAATCTCATCCCGAACCGATTCGTCTTCCGGCAGCGCGACGAAACCTTGGCACGCAACAGCCTGGAGTGGGTCGGGGTCGATCTGAAGGAAGCGCCGTTCATGCTTCAGGTGCTGCGTGAAGATACTTCACCTCCGGTCGGACAGGGACGACAGGTTCCCGAGGAACGGCGCGGTGAGATGTTCATGCGTGATGCGCTGAACCGGATCGGACGCGGGAAGGTCCTCGGGCCCGCGCGGCCGGATCGCGCTGCGGCGATTACCAGCACGCCGACGGCGGCGAGCTCGAAGCAGATGGCCGCGCTGGAACGTCAGGTCGTGCCATGATCGGATGGGACCTTGTGGCCTGGGATGCCGGCCGCTGGCGTCCCAGCACTGTCGCTGCCAGGGGCCGGAAATGGGTCGTCGCTACGCGGCGTAGACGGTGGACGGTCTCGCTGCTGGGTTCGCTGTTCCTGCTGTTCGTGTTTCCCGGGCTGGTCGGCGCCGTGGCCACGGCGGGAACCAGCAACCTGGCCGCCAGCTCGTCTGCCAACAGCGCGCTGAGTTCGTTGGGTGTGCGCGATTCTTCGGGCGTCGAACTGGCCGACTACATGTTCGTCGTCAATATCGGCAACAGCCTGTTCAACCCAGCGAAGGCCGCGATCGGTCTGGTGATCGGCCTGATCTTCGCCGGGTGGCTCGTCATCGTCGGCGCTGTGCTGTGGCTGATCGGCTGGGTGTTGAGCTTCGTCTGGCTGGACCTGATCGGCAACGTGATGAAGGGTGTCGCCAACAGTTTCACCAATCAGATCGCGACATCGATCATGCTGGTCACGGCGGTCACGATCGGTGCGGTCATCGTGGGTGTGTTCCTGGCCCGTGGATTGCACGCCAAGGCCACCTCCCAGGTCGTGACAATGGTCGGCGTTGCGATGCTGGGTCCGATCTTCTTGGCTGATCCGCTTGCCGACATCCTGTCCTCGCACGGAGTGCTGATACAGGGGCGGGATCTCGGACTATCGATAGCTGCCGGCCTGCACGGCAACGCGACAAACGATCCGGACCAGCTGCTCGCGAGTATGAACGCCGACGCAGTCGACAATTTCGCCAGGAAACCGTTGCAGGTGTGGAACTTCAGCTATGTGCTCGACACGATTCCCGGCTGCAAGCAGGCATGGTCCGACGGGATCAGGTCGGGCAGTGGCAACACCACGCGCGATCTGCTGGAGAACTGCGGTGACGGCGGCTACGCCTACGCGATGTCGTCCGAGCCGACCGTCGGGCAGGTGGGAGCGGGAATCCTCATCTTGCTGTCCGCACTCATCATGATGTATTTCGCGGCGTACATGGCGGTCCGCATCATCTGGGCCGCCCTCGATGCGATCTATCACGGATTCATGATGATCTTCGGACTTGCCGCCGGTGGGTTCATCTATGGTCCGACCCAAACCTTCATGGCGCGCAACGCCGCCGACGCGCTGATAGCGGGCGCGCGAATGGCGATCAACACGGTGTTCCTGAGCCTGTACCTGCTGATCATCGGGAAAGTGTTCGAGCAGGCAGGGGGCCAGGTGGTCACCGTCCTGGTCGTTGGATCAATCGTTATGATCGTCGGCGTCGCGCAACTGGGCAGGTTGAACAACAGCCTGTCTCGCGGCAACGAATGGATCGCCGAGCGTTTCTCGGGGGTCATGCAGGGCGGGCGCGGCGGCGCCGGTGCAGGCGGTGGCGGCGGCTCCGGCGGATCGGGAATGGGGGTCGCCGGTGCCACCAACTCGATGAGCCCCGGCGCTGCCATGCTTGCGGGCATGGGCGCAATATCCACGATCAACAGCTCACCGGTCTCCGCCTGGCTGCTCGGGGCTGTCGGTCCGCTGAACCCGGCGGCCCGCCGAGCGGAGCGCATGCGAAGGACACAGATCGCCGGGTGGACCGAATCTCACATGGCCGGAGCGTATCCCGCCAGCTTCCTCAACCGGGTTCAGTTCGCCGAAGCGGCTCGGGAAGGCTTGGAGCGGCATGAGGCCGAACGAATCCGCGGCTGGAACACGACGGCGAATACTCGGACGCCGGATCGGTACAACATCCCCAGCGGAGTCGACACCGCTCGCGGTGCCGCCATCGCAGTCCAATGGGCGGTAGAGAAGGGGGGTGCCGGAGAGGGCGATCTGCTCGCGGCCCTCCAGATGGCAGGATTTACCGATCGACAAATAATGATGGATGCCATCGGCGCCCATACCTACGGCGAACGACGCACCGTGGATGAGCCGGCGAAGGCGAAGCCGCTCGCCAAGGTGGAAGCCTTGAGCCGCCAATTCGAGAGCAATCCGACAGAGGCCAACCTGTACGCACTCGAAATGGCCGCCGTGAACCTGCGAACCCAGCGCAGCGGCGGCGTCGCCCTGACAGATAGCGAAAGAACAATCGCCGAGCAATATTTGGCGGATCCCGTCAGGTGGCGGATCCAGGAATTGCAGCGCAGGAGAGACGGCCTGATGTTGAACAACAATGGTGAGGTCGAAGACAATCCGCACAGCACGCCAGAAGGTCGTATCAGTGCAGGCCGAATATTGTCCTGGATCGAAAATGGTTACGCGATGAATATCTTGGACTCGGTGGACCGGATCAACGAGACCCCTCTCGCGGATATTCAACACGGAGCCGCCCGACGGCAGGCGCACGACAGCGTCCGTGAGCTTCGCCGGCAGGTCAGTAGTGCCAGGCATCTCGAGCGCCAAACCCATGGTGAAGGGGCGACCGGCGCGGACATCGCACCGCCGCGTGCATGAGTGCCGTAGCCAAGACCAGGCCGAACTGTTCTCCGAGCGCACAATGAGACAGGATCGAGCGATCATATGAAAGTTCTGTTGTCAGCCGTCGCGGCAGTGATCGCGGTTTTCGGGGGGTTTCTGTTCGTCGTGGTCGCCTCCTTCACCGGGATCAGCACCTCGTCCGGCGAACAGTTCTTCAATTGCCAATGTGACAGCGCGATCGGGCCTGATCCTTCGGCGACGCAGACCTCGTCTCAGAGCCCGACCCCCGGTGCCACTCCCTGTGACTCCGAGGGTGAGTGGGAGAGCTCCGGCGTACCGACGACGAATCCGTACGCCGAAATGACAGTGGCACCCGGCGACACCGAGGTTTCGGATTGGCACCGTGACTGCCTCTCGGCGATGTCGTCGGCTCCGTTGCAGACCCCCGCCACCGACAAGACCAATTCCGGCTTCGCTGTCGAGTGTGCTCGGGAGCTGGCGCTTGCGCGGACCGGCGAACCCGCGAGCGCAGTGAGTTCCGCTGCGGCGGAGATGGTTCGAGAGGTGATCTACGAGGCATCGGTCGCGTTGACCACGGGCCGCTGCGCGGTCGCTGCCGAAGGGGGCGGCATAGCAGTCCCGACAGCACAATCCGGACACCCACAACCCGGCGGCTCCTGCGTACAGACCAGCGACACGTCAGTGATCGACCTACCCGGCACGATTGCCGGGCAGGGACTGTGCGGCCAACGCGTCAAGCTCGACGCCGTCTCGGCGGGTGATCTGATCTTCTGGGATTACCGCGATCACGCGCCGACCCGAGTCGGCATTGCAGTGGACCGAACGCGCGTGGTCACCGCAGATCCGGCCACTGGGCAGTTCGGGTTGATGGAGATCAACTCCGACAGTGACGTACGCGTGAAACGGGTGCTGCCCGGTACCGAGAGCTGACGGCGGGTGCGGGCTCAGTAGCCCATGTACGCCCCACCTTCGCGCATACTCGCGATCCCCGGCACATTGCTGACCGAGCCGTATCGATCGATGGAGTAGCGCACGCCGGCGATGATGTTGTCGACCGGATTCCAGATATCGCGGTGCCCCGGCAGCGAATAGGCGTTGAACGTCGGGTCGATGGTCTGCATCAGCCCCTTCGACGGGATGCCGGCAGCGGCGTTGCTGTCCCACAGGTTGATCGCGTGCGGATTGCCACTGGATTCGTGCTGGATTATCGCCGCGATGGCCGAGCGGTCGATCTGGCTTGTGTCGTAGCCGTTCTCGGCCAGTACGCGCATGGCCTGATCGATCCATTGACTCTGCTGCCCGGTGGGCATCGTCCGGGGCGGTCCGGTCCCAGCGCCGCCGCGGCCCGGCCCGGTTCCGCGGCGCCGGCGCGGTGCGGGTGCCTGGGGCCGCGATTCCCGGACGTAGCGACCTGCGAGCGCGGCTACCCGATCCGCCGACACCGCGGCGTTGGTCTGCCCCTGGCCCAGCACGGTACCGGCCCGTTGTAGCGCCCTGCCCAACGTGGCGATCACCATCTGCTGGCCCTCGGGTGTGTCCGCCACCGGCCCCAAAGCGGTGAGCGCCGTGTTGACTTCGGCGATGAGTGTGCTTATCGCCGCCCTGCCGTGCGCGGTGGAATTCGCCGCGTCACCGAGGATCCGCTCGAGCTCGACGTTCAAGTTCCCGAGGGCCTCGACGCGACGAGACGTATTGCCCTCGTGGAGACCGTATTGCGCGCCCATTTCACCGCCCAAACGTAAGGGGCCGGTCGGAGCGCCGGTACTGACGACAGGCGGCGCGTAGCCCTGACCGGTGACCGCGGAGGGCGAGCCATCGCCGTAGCGTCCCGCGATGGCGGCAAGCGCGGCCATCGCCGGCGCGGCCACCCCGACGAGCGCAGCGGGCAAAGCACCGAAATCCGCTCCGGCCGCCGCGGCGGCACCGCCGGGCCGCGCGTCGCCGACCGGTGGTACCACTCCCGGCGCGGTGGCAGGCGATGTCGGAGCAGGCGTGCCACCCGATTGTGCGCCCGGCTTGGCGGTCGCCGCCGCCGCTCCCGCCCCTGGTGCCGCGGGACCGGAGGAGCCAGTGGGCGGACGAAGCTGTGCCGGGCCCTTGTTGCCGACGCGTTGGCGTCGTTCTCTGCGCCCGGGCGCCGGGTCGACGGGGCCGGTATCGACGGTGGGCCCAGCCATGGTCAGTACCCCACGTGGGCGCCGCCGGCGCGTACCGCCTTCACACCGGGCACGTTGCCCAACGAGCCGTATCGGTCGAGTGCGTAGCGCACGCCGGCGATGATGTTGTGGACCGGATTCCAGATGTCGTTGTAGCCGGGAAGGGCATACTGCCGGAACGTCGGATCGATGGTCTGGAGCAGGCCCTTCGAGGGAGTTCCCCGTTTGGCGTTGTCGTCCCACAGGTTGATCGCCTGTGGATTGTTGCTGGATTCGTGCTGGGCCATGATCGCGATGGCCGCGGGATCGACCTTGCTCATATCGGTGCCGGACCGGCGCAGGATATCCATGGCCTGCTGGATCCATTGGCCGACCGACCCGCCCTGTCCGACGCGGTACGGGCTGTACCCGGTCCCGGTCGTCGCGTTCCCGGAGGGCTGCTGCTGCCCGTTGATATTCCACAGGTACTGGGCGGTGAGGCGTTGGACGTGGGCGGCCATGTCCTTGGTGGTCGATTGCCCGGCCGAGACAATGGTGTGAGCCTTCTGCAGAGCGCGCGCGAGGATTTGGTGTACCTTCGCGTGACCTTCGCGGGTATACGCATGCGGGCCGAGCTCGGCCAGTGCGACATTGACTTCCCGGATGAGCTCGGTGAGCTTCTTCCGGTCCACCTTGTGGTTGCCTGCCAGACCCGAGACGTACTGGGCGAGCTGGTTGTCGAGATTGTTGAATGCGGTCGCGGCTGTGCGCTGGAACAGTTGCCGAGCACGGCTCCCACTGGCAGCGCCGCCACTGCCGGGGGTGAGTCCCAGCATCTTTCGTAGCTCGATGACCTCGGGATCGGTCGGATTACCATCCCCATAGGCCGCCGCCAAGAGACGCAAAGCCTTGATCGCACGCTGAGCCTCGGGCGACAGGCCCCCCGCGACAGCGTCGGCGGCGGTGTCTGTCATGCCGGCGCCCGCGGTGCCGGTGGTGGCGTCGGGTTCGCCCAGCTTCTCGCGAGCGCTCGTAGCCGGTGCGGCAGCCGCGTTCGCGGTCGTCGGCGCGGACGCTGTCGCTGCCGTTTTCCCCGCGGCATCGCCGTTGTTGCCGGTCAAACCCGACAGCGCCGAAGCGAGCATCGGCAGCATCTGTGAGCCGGCGGACAGGGCAGGCTCGAGCTGAGCGAGCAGGTCCGCGCCGTCTTGCGCCGCGGGCTCTTGCTCGGCGGTCGGCCCTCCGGAGGCGGTGGAGCGGGCCGTCTCTATCGAGGTATCCGCCGGTACACCCGCCGGCGAGGCCGGCGCTATTGTGGCTGCCGGGGAGGACGCCGATCCGGCGGATTGGGCGTTCGCCGAGGGTGCGTGCTCGCGCTGGGTGGTCGCGGCGGGCGTATCGCGGCCGTTCCCCGTGCTCGGGCCGGTGGTATTCGCGGGCGCGCCGTCGGTGCCGGTCGATACCGGTCGTGTGCTGGACCCCGCGCGTGCCCGACCAGATGGCGGCGACCAGGGACTCGGTGTGGTGAGCCCGTCGTCGGTGTCGTGTTCTGCGACCGTGGCCGGCGTTTCGGCGGTCGGCCACACCTCGGCGCTGGTCATGGTTGGGCACCTGTAGTCGAGCGGGCACGCCAGCGGAGCTTCCTGGACTCGGTTCCGGTCTGTGGTCGTTGGTGGTGGAGGTCCATTCCGGCTGTCCTCCCATGTCCGTCGGTGACCGGCGAGGCCCGGCCGGCCGCATCGCTCCGCCTACCCCATGGTGCGGTCTCCGAACCATCCTCACCCGTGCGCGCACCATAAGGGTTCCCAGCATTGGGGATCTTCGACAATGAGTGGGTTCGGAAGGGTATGTGGCGCGTGGACTATCACTGGAGCGTGGAACCGGCGGCTGTGGCCACCACGGTTCTGCCGAACGCGCCCCTGTTCCTGTTCGACGTCCTTGGTACGCGAGCACCATGGCTGCCGACTGATAGTGGAGGCCTCTGATGTTTGGGTGGTTGAAGAAGGCGGCGGTCGCTACGGCTGGAGTGGCCCTGCCGTTGGTCGGCGGAGCGGTCGGTGCGTACGTCGGTGGGCCGATCGGTGCCAGGATCGGGGCCGCCGTCGGCGGTAGTTTCGCGAACTGGGCGCAGACCGGAAAACTCGATGGGTCGACGATCGTTGCCGGCATTGCTTCGAGCGTCGGTATGAGGGCGGGCGGCGGACTCGCAGGGGGGAGGCTGGGTTTCCTCGGAGGCGCTCAGGGCCGCACTGCAGCACGAGCCGGGCAGGCCGCCAGACGCAACTACAATCTTCCCGCCAACGCCCCTACGCCGTTACTGAGGGGTGGCCGCGTGGGGGCAACCCTGCGTGGACAGGCGCAGCATGCTCGGCGTGCGGAAAGAGCGAACCTGGCCCGAAACCGACCCGATTCGTGGCGTAACCATTTCAACCCGGGCGCGGACGGACTCCGGTGGCGTCTCCCGAACAGAAACCTCAGGCGATCGGGCCTCGGGTACGCGGGGGCATCCGGCACAGGTGCGGTAGCCGGCTACTACGCGTCCAAGCCGCTGAACAATTACCTCTTCGGCGACCCTCCGGTAAAGCCGGGTCAGGCTCCCGGAGGTAAGGGGCCAGGTAATGGAGCACCAGGGTACGCTGGAAAATTCGTAGGCGGATACGTCGAGTCGGCGAGGAACGGTAGTTTTACCCAGTACGCGAACCCCGACAACACCAAAGGATTCATCTGGCAGCCCGATGGCTTGTCCCCCGGAATGAAGCAACTGTATTCCAAGGACACCGGAGCCGCGGCCGCAGTGACCATTTGATGTTCTCGCGAGTTGGGAGGTCGACGTAGTGGCGGAACCGGCAGAGACTTCGACGTCCTCGGAACCATCGACCCCTTCGAGCCCATCGTTCGTCGAGTATCTCGATATCACCTATCGGATGTTCGGCGTGGACGAGCCTGCCGACATGGAGTTGCCCAAGCTTCCGAAGATGCATTTGGCGAGGCCCGGAATCGACGAGTACACGACTGCGTCCGAAGGCCTCATCCTGGTCGCCGATTCCTATGAATCGGTTCAGCAAAAGGCCTGGGAGAAGGTTGTCGAGACAAAAGAAATGACGAAAACCGGACGCACGAACATTCTCGATTTGATCGACGGCATCAATGACTACGCCATGCGGGCAAATAACGACGCATCATTCTTTGATATTCTGGAGTCCGGATTCAGGGGTGTCGACGGCGTCCGAGAGATGTCGACGGAAAAGTCTCAGGAACTCGGCGACGGCCTCCGGAACGATGTCCAGAAATGGATAAAAGACTCGGCCGCGCAAGGTCAGAAAGATCGAGAAGCCTGGCAGAAGCAGATGGAAGGCATTCTGGGCGCGCAGAAGCCGTCAGGGCCGTCGGCGCCGGGAACACCGGGCGCGCCGGGGGCTCCCGGGGCGAACAACCCGGGACAAAATCCGCCGCCCTGGGTCAACGACAACGGCCCCAAGCAACCCGGCACAACACCGGATCCGACACGTCCCGGCACGATCACTCCGCCGGGGACGACGAAACCCATCACCCCGCCGGAGACGAAACCGCCGGCGTCCGGCGTGAAACCGCCGTCTTCGGATATCAAACCGCCGACGACGACTCCGCCGATTTCCACTCCGCCGCGGGTGAATCCGCCGATCTCGTCGCCGAGTTCGCCTGGCTTGGGCGGTATGCCGGGGATGGGCATGCCCGGAATGGGTATGGGCATGCCGGGGATGGGAATGCCTGGTATGGGCATGGGTCTGCCCGGGATGAACGATCAGTTGGCGCGGCGTAACGAGTTGGATCGGGATCTGGCGCGTCGGCGTGAGGAGCTCGAAGATCGGCGGGACAAGCCGCGTGATGTGGCGCAGCCGAAGCCCGCGGCGCAGCCCGCGGTGGCGCAGCAGGGTCAGGGGGCGCCCGGAGCCCCGAATGGGCAGCAGGTGAACGCGAATTCGGGTGCCACGGCCGCTCCCGGGGCGGGTACCCCGCCACCGCCGGGGCAGGCGGCGGGACCGGTGCCGAACGAGAAGGGGTTGGTGCCGTTCGACTTTCCCGGACGGCCCACACTGTGGGTATCACCGGTGGTGCACAGCGCGTTGGGAGCCGCCGTCGCCAACAAGAAGGGCATCGATGCCAAGGCCGCGTACGCGAATACGCCGGCGAAGTGGAACGACGACAAGACGATCGGAATGCGGATCGATCCGAGCCAGTTGATCACCGGCGATGTGGCGAGCTGGAAGGATGGCACCGCGATCGCTGTCGTCTGGAAGAACGAGGGCGGTGCCGACGCTGTGCCGGTCGCCGACGGTGCAGGCCCTCCGGCCGGCGGTGCCGAGGGCACGCTGGAGATCGTCGCCAACGGCGAGCTCCAGGCGGTGACCGGCGACATCATGAAGGAGGACGGGCCGTACGGGACGTTCAACGGCTTCTTCCATCCGAACGGGATCGATGCGGTGCCGCCCACCGACGCCGGTGCGGCGGCGCCCGCGCCCGCCACGGCGGATCAGCAGCCGACGGTGGTGGCGTAATGGGTGCAGGTTGGTCTGAGGGGAGACGATTATGGCTCTCGATGTCGATCTGAGCGCATTGGTGAAGGCGGCGTCGGGCTTGACCGACGCCGCACGTGACACCGGACTGGCGCTGCCCAGCGGCTGGGTGGTGCCCGCGGGCGCCGACCCGATCTCCGGTGCGAAGGTGCCGCAGTTGAATGCTCAGACTGCCGCTGTCGTGAACGGCATGATCGATGTGCTCAACGCGGTCGCGATGGACGCATACAAGATCGGGAAATCCGCCCAGGCCTATAGCACTCAGGACGATGCAGGGGCCCGCGCGATCGGCGGCCGCGGCGGGGAGATCATCGCGAACCCGATCGCCGAACCGGTTCCGATGCCGCATCGCAAGCCACCCGTGTACTCGGCGCCGAGCAGTGCGGCCATCGACCCGCTGACCTTCGCGAAGCAGTTGCAGGCGGGCCCGGGGCCGGGGCCGGCGAAGGAATTCGCCGAGAAGGTACGAGGATTCGCCCGTGACATCTCCCCGATCGCGAACCAGGCCGTAGCCGATTCGGCCGCCGCCATGGCGCAGTGGACGCCGGTCGGGGAGAAGGTCGCCGGCAATCTCACCCGGTACAGCGGCTGGCTCGGCCATCTGGTCACCGGAATGCGGTTGCTCGCCGATTCGATCGACTCCTACAGCGAGGCGTTCCGGATCGCGAAGTCGACGCATCCGACGCCGGAGGAGATCATCGCCGCCCGCAAGGAACTGCTCGCCGCCATGCGCTCCAAGGACGAGGCGCGCACTGCCCTGGCGCTGGCGAAATTCGAGGAGCAGAACGCCCGCTCGGCGGAAACGGTCACCGGATACAGCGCTGCCACCAACACGCCGCTTCCGGGTGAAGCCGCTGCCGCGGAATCCGCCGCGGGTCAGGCCGCAGGCGGTCAGGGCTCGGGCGGCCAGGGCGGCGGCGAACAGGGCTCGGGTGAGCAGGCCATGGACCCAGGCATGCTCGCCAATCTGCTGCCCGCCATGATGAACGCGATGTCGAGCATGGGCGGCCTGCCGCTGGACCAGTCGTCGCAGGAATACCTCGACGACTATGCCCTGGGTGACGAACTGTACGACGACAGCTACGGCTTCGGTTCCCCCGGTGGCTACGGAGGCTTCGGCGGCGGTGGAGGTGGCGGCGGAGGCTTCGGCGGTTCCGTCGGCGATTTCGACGCGGCCGCCGTCGCCGCACCCACACCCCTGACCACGTCGGCTTCGGTGCCCGCGGGCCTGACGCAGGGGTTGCCGCGCGCGCCGGTGATCGAACCGCTGTCCGCGTCGTCGTCCGGCGGGTCGGGCAGCGCGATGCGGGGTGCGGGCATGCCGATGATGCCGTACATGCCGATGGCTCCAGGGGCCGGTGGGCCCGGCGGCGGTGGTGAGGATCGCAACCGGGTCGTCGCCTGGCACCCCGATCGCCTCATGTACGTCGACGACACGCCGCACACCGAGATGGTGATCGGCGAACGTCCGACCATCGCACCCAGCGTCACCCCGCCGACACCGAATTCGGCTGGAGGCAACCAGCATTCGAGTCACTCCGGAGGTTCTGCATGACCAAGATCCATCCCGATGTGCAGGCCGCCCTCGATATGGCGCGCGACCTGCGTCACCGCATCGCCGATATGCGGGAGAAGATCGATGCGATCCGGGCGCGGCGTCCCTCGCCGAGCGGTGCGGTCATTCCCGAGGTCGACGCGATGGGCAGGTTGACCGGCCTGTATCTCGCACCCGGCACGGTGGACCGATTCACCAGCCCGGAACTGGTCGACGAGATCATGGCCGCGATCCGCGACAGCGCCGCCGACGCCGGACGCCAGTATCGCTTGGTCATGGACGGCCCCCTCGAGTCGGCCGAGCCGGAAGCGACCGCCGGTGCGTCCGGGGCGTCGTCATGACGCAGGCCGATACGGTCAGTCCTGGCGAGGCGATCCGCTGGCTGCACGAGGAAGGGCTGAGCAGGCTGGCGGGCACAGCGGCCAATGCGGCCGCTCCGTTCGGCGCCTTCACGGTGGACGTCGCCACCGGCGCGGTGACCGCATATCCGGTCACGAATACCGGTGCCGGCGCCCAACTGCTGACGTTGTCCGCCGACGAGCTGCCCCCGCCGGTGGAGTCCGCCCGGCGGTTGGTGGTGGCCGGAATCACCATGGGGGACGCGATTCTCGTCATCGATCTGGCCGCGTTCCTCCAGGTCGCGATCAGCGCCGATCATGCGGTGGCCGTGGCGCGTTCGTGGGTGATGCAGTTGCTGCTCGATCCCGAAGTCACCATCACCACCAACAGTGAGGCGGTGACGGTCGGCGACAGCCCGAGGTGTCGCCGCGGATTTTTCCCCGGTGGGGGAGCGTCGATCATTCACGTCGACGACAAACGCCCGCCCGTCACCACCCTCGTCCTCGACGCGGCCGACGACGGCGTCGACCGCATCGAGGTGGCGCCGGACGGCACCGGAGAGGTGTACCTCGGTGCGCGGTTCTGGCCGCTGAGATTCGTGATGACCATCGACGACACGATGTGGTCGGGCCTGGTAGCCGGACTCTCCGGAACCTCGGACGCGCCGGGCCCGGCCCCCAGACCCACCGCGGTGGCGGCTGCCGACGCCACCGAACGACCCCCGGAGATGAACCGATGACGCATCCGAATGCCACCGAGCCGGTCGATTTCGACGATTTCGACGAGGACGGCTATCACGGTGACGCCCCCGCCGCCCCGGACTGGCAGAGCATGATCTACGAAGTGGTCAACCTCGATCACAGCGTCGGCGTCGCCTGCAACCGTGACGGTGAGGTGGTCGGTCTGCACCTGACCGACGAAGCCAGGGAGAACGGCGATGCCTGGCTGTCGGCCGAGATCCTGCGGATCGCGCGGCTGGCCCATCTGAAATCCAGGGTGGGCTTGCGCGCCGAGATGGAATACAACGGCGCCCGCCCCTACACCGTCGACGCCTTCGATCTGCCGACCGAGGCCGCCTACCGAGCCATGGAGAACGCCGAGCTGGGCCGCACGCCCTGATACCGGCCGGATCCGAGACAGGACCCTGACATGTTGGACCGCGACAGCACGCCCGAAGTTCTGCGCCCGGTGCAGGCCTATGTGTATGCCATGACTTCCGGGGCCGGCCAGGTGGGCGCGGCGGTTGGCGATTTCACGCTCACGTGCCGCCCGTCGTCGTCGCTGGACCATGCGCTGGTCGGCGAACTCGACTGGATCACCGAAACTTTCGGCAATGCTGTGCGTAGCTGCCTCGGGCGCGCCGATATCGCACTCCGGGAAGCGGTCGACGGCGCCAATGCCCACGACATCGCCGACATCCTCGGCGCGGCCGCGGTGCGCGGTCACCGCCCGGTCTGATCGCCGGAACAGCCGAACGTCATGGAGCCGGAGCGTACGAGCCCCTACTGGGACGCCATCGTCGGCGACGATTGGCCCGAGGTCTCTCCGGCGCACTGGAATGCGCTGGAGACCCGGGCGCGGGCCGCGGCCTCCGCGCTGAACACCGGTGACGCACCACAGGCGCGGCTGGCCTTCGATCAAGCGGTGCGGGCCAGTGAACGCCTGCAACCGATCAAGGACGAAATGCTGGCGCAGCAGGGGATGCCGCAGGCGTTCGCCGACGCGCTGCTGGCCGCGAGCGAGGTCTTCCGCGGGTTCGGTGACCTGGTCTATCGGACCCGCAACCGGATTCTCGACATCGTCGACGACGCCACGGCTCGGATCACGGCAGTGCGCCGCAGGGCCCAAAGCGATGACAGTGCCGAAAGTACCGAAGGCGAGGCGAACCGGCCCACGCCGGAAGAGGCCGAAGCGACGATTGCCGCCATCCTCGCGACCGCGCGCGATGACGTGCGCGATGTGGTCGCCGCGGCGCTGGCCACGCTGAGCCCGTCCGGTGTACCCGCGCTCGCCAGAATCGCGGAACTGCTGAGGCAGCCCGGTCCGTGGACGCAGCGCCGTTCGGGAGCGCCTGATCCACCATCGGGTCGTGCTCCGACGGAGCCGGTGCACGACCGGTTTCGGCAACCGCCCACGGCGCCCGCTGCGCCGAATCCTCGCGGCGTGCCTGTTCCCACGCCGCTGCCGAATCCAGACGGACCGCACACGCTTCCGCCTCCGGTGCATGAGACGCCCGATGGGATCGGGCAATCGCCGGAGGCCAGGGGGCCGGCCGATATCGTCACCGGACCGGGGCCTGCGGCTGGGCCCGGCGAGCCGACGGGGCAAGGCGAGTCGGTCGGCCAGGGCGAGTCGACCGGGCAGGGCGCGGCGATCGACCGCACGCCCCGGGGCGAGGGTAATTCGACCGGCGGCAGCGTCCCCGTATCCGATCCTGCGGGCGGCCCGGTCCATGCCGGCCCGGTGGGTCGTGGTTCCGCTGGTCAGGTGCCGACACCGTGGGGCGCGGTCATCCCCGATACGGCCAGGGGCGCGGCGGGTTCCGATCCCGGCATCGACCGGTCGAGCAGCCCGGGCGATCGACCCTCCGGCGACGCCTCGGATCGCCTGGCCGGCGCGAGTGCCTATCGTGCCGGTTCGGACGAGCAGCGTTCCGATGGTGAGTCCACTCGCGCGAAATCATCCGGCTCCGAGACGGACCCGGGCGCGGATCCGGCCGACCCCGTGGCCGATGCCGCTATTCGCGCCGCTGGGCAGAAGAATCCGGGGGCCGACTTCGCGGCGGACAGCGATCCAGGGCCGGACCAGGCCGCCGCGGCCGCCATGGGTGCGATGCCGCCTCCGATCTTGCCGGCCGGCCCGCCACCGTCGGCGGTCACGGCCGCAGCGCCCGCTGCTCCGCCACCGCCGGTGACCGGCAAAACCGCCGTTCCATCGAGCGCGGCGGCGCAGCCATCGTCGCCGGCTGCGCCACCCGCGCCGCCGGTGGCGCCGGCGAAGGCTCCCGTCGTCGGGGCGCAACCTGCTGCGGGCGCCCCGGCGCCGACCGGACCGGCAGTCGCGTCCAACAGCCAGCCGGCTCCCCGGCCCGGGATGCCACCACACGAGCAACCCGCGGACCCGGACGATTCCGGCGACATGGTGCGCAATGTCGTCGGCGCGGCCATGGCGGCGGCAGCAGGACCGTCATTCGTCCTCGGCGACAAGGTCGACGGCGATCTGGTCCTCGCCCGCACGCTGCTGGCCGGCGTGCTCGCCGCCGCACCCCCTGTCGTCGGGCATGCCACGGCGGTCGCGGTCATGCGCCATTCCGGCGGGGTGAGTGCGTTCCTCACCACCAACGAGGGCAGAGGCTGGTTGCCCACCGGAGTGTTCGTGCCGCCGGAAATGTCGACGCCGTGGATGTGGTCGGTCTCCGATGGCTCGGCCTGGGAGGGCCTGTCGGATCCGGCGCGGGTGCTGGCCGAGTTCGGCGTGGCGTGGGGACGCAAATCCGGTGCTCGGCTGACGGCTCTGGCCTCCTCGCTCCCGATCCACGCCGTGCTCGCCGCCCAACTCGGCGAGGTGGCGACGATCGGCGAGGTGCCTGCCTCACCCGAGATGGATCTCAGCGCGCGCACCGGCAAGCTGGTCGACCGGCTCGAACTGACGGCCTCACCACGCATGCTGGCCAGGGTCGCGGCGATACCCGACGACGAAATCCTCGCCCGCTGCGTCGATCTGGCTGTCGACGCCCATCAGCGAGTCACGCGGGCGCTCGGCGAGAACGCGCACGCCCTCGGCGCGCCCACCCAGCGCGAACGCGTACTCCGCGCGATTCGGCAAGACCGCGAGGTGCCCGAGCAGTGGTTCGACGAGCTGCGCGATCTGGACGATCTGCTCGCCGCGTCGATGGTGTCACGGCGGTTCGACGCGTCACGGGTGACGCTTGGCGAGTTGCGCGCCGAGCACACCGGCACCGAGGGTGCGGCGTTGCGGGCCATGGTGTTCGAGCGCCGCTGCGATGAGCTCGTGCTGCTGCTGGCCGGCGAGCCGACCCGGCAGTTGCTCCGCGACGCGATGTACGCGCACGCTCAGGTGACCGGGCATCCCGCGCTGCCCGAACCTGCCGCGCCCCGGCCCGGTGCGAACCGGCCATCGGCGGTGTCCGCGCCGACCGTCCGCTGACCAGGCGCGGATTCCCAATGGCGGGAAGCGCCGAAAATGGACGGGTCAGTGGTGTGGAAGGAGTGATCAGGCGTGCCGGAAGGTCTGAGTCTCGACCCCGCGGTGTTGCGGCAGCTGGCTGAACAGCACCGGCGCGTCGCCCGAGACACCCGGGAATGGGCGAAGCCTCCCCTGGATTGGCTCAACGACTTCCCACGGACCTACGGGGCGATCGCTGATCCCGTCTACGAAGCGCTGGTCGAGTACTACAACGAACGGCAAAAGGCAGGCAATGCCCTGGCCGACGATCACGACAGGACCGCGGACTATCTCATCAAGTCTGCCAACGACTACGAGTGGTCCGATCAGCAGGGCGCGCAGGCCGTGCGCGGCGGCGGCCAGGGCCTCGATACTCCGACCGGAGGGGGTGCGGGCACTCAGCCGGTTCCGGCGCCGACGCCCGTCGGACAGACACCCGACGCTCCGTCGACGGGCGGCCCCGGCACGGGCACCACACCACCGGACAGTTCGGCTCCGGACCGCCCGGCCCCCGGTCCGGTGCTCCCGGGCGGTACCGCGCCGGATCAGACCGATCCCTCCGGCCCGACAGCCGACCAGCCGGCGCCGAACGTCACCACGCCGCCACCGGTCACACCCGGCATCGGCGCCCCCGGTGCGTCGGAAACCGCTGCGCAGCAACCCGCTGCCGCTTCCGGTGTGACCCCGCAGGTTCCCACCGCGGCGGCGGCAGCGGGCACCGACACCGGGACGAATACCGGTTCGTCCGCGCCTGCCCAGCCCACCGGAGCGTCGGCGCCCACCGCGACGCCACCGCCGTCCACCGGGATGCCCGGCGTCGCGCCGATGGCGCCGGTCGCCGGCCCGATGGACGATCGGGCCGCCACCGCCCCGCCGTCGCAGACGAGCGGCCGCTCCGACGCCACGCCGATGATGGCGCCGGTGCCGACCCCGTTCGCCGCGGCCGTGGCCGCCGCGAAGGACAAGGCGGCCGAGCCCTCGCATGTGGTCGGCGACGAGGTCGACGAAGATCTGGTGATCGCGCGGACGCTGCTGCGTTCGGTGCTCGCCGCGGTCGACTCCTCGGTCATCGGCCTGACCTGGGCGGTATCGGTGATGCGCGGACCGGCCGGCGCCGGCGTGTTCATCACCACGAACGAGGGCCGCGGCTGGATGCCCGCCGGGCTGTTCCTGCCGCGTGAGGTGTCGTCGCCATGGATCTGGGACGAGCTGCTCGGCACCGACTCCGGCGAAGGCTCACCGTGGGAAGGCGTCACCGACCCGGCCCGGGTGCTCGCCGAATTCGGCCTGGCCTGGGGCGCCAAGGCCAACGCCAAGCTGTCCGCGCTGGTGTCATCGGGGCCGATCGACCCCGGCCTGCGCGCACAACTGCGCGACGTGTCGACCGAAGGCAACGTCCGCCCGGCCGAGGAAGTGGATCTGCGCGTATTCACCCCGGACACCGCCGATCGTCTCGGCCTGTTCGGCACGATGAGCGCCTTGGAGCACGTGTCCGCGCTGACCGACGAGCAGGTCCCCGGCCGCTGCATCGAGCTCGCGGTCGACGCACACGTCCGGGTCGGTCGCGCCGGGCCGGTGCCGGCCGAAGCCGCTGAGGCGCGGTCGGTGCGCGAACGCATCCTGGCGATGGTTCAGGCCGGCCAACCCGTTCCGGCCCCGTGGTGGGACGACCTGCGCGATGCCGACGACCTGCTCGCGGCCTCTATGCTCTCGCGTCGCGTCGATCCCGGCCGCGTCGGCATCGGCGACCTCAGGGTGGACAGCTCGGATTCCTCCCTGCGGGACATGGTGTTCGAACGCCGCTGCAACGAACTGGTGATGCTGCTCGAGGGCGAGCCGACCCGCCAGGGCTTGCGCGACGCCGTCTACGCCCACGAGCAGATCATCGAACACCCCCTGTTCGTGGAGGCGCCGTCCGCGGTGTCCGCCGCCGACACCGGCCGCGTGGACCGTCCTGTTACCACGACCGGAACCGTGTCCGCGCCAGGAACTTCGGTCGCCCCGCCGAGCGGAATTTCCGGGCCGCCGCCAGGAGTCTCGGCCGGTCCGCCCCCGGTCGTACCGCCCCCGGTTCCGAGGAGCAGCCAGGATGGAGCCTGAGTCCCCCGGCTACACCGGGCCGCGGCGAGTTGACGGAGACGGTTCGGACCGAGCGGTACGTATGGTCCGGCCTACGGCCGGGCGCCGCCTCGGTGCCGCGACGCAGGTTCGGGTGCGCTGATGTCGATCGAGGACGAAGCACGCGCACGGGGTGACGTATCGCCGAATACCGCGAGGCCGGGGGCGACCCCGAAACCAACTGCTCAGGCGTCGCCGAAGGAGCCCGATAAGGAGGAGAAGGAGGAGAAGAAGCTCGACGGCACCGCACCCATCAAGGGGGCAGTCGAACCGGAATTCGACGCACCGTCGACCAAGGACATCAAGCTCGATGCCGCCACCGGCAGCAACACCATCAAAGTCGGCGATACCCTCGGGCCGAATGATGAACTGGTCTCGGACAACGGTCGATACGCCATACGATTCCAGGACGGCAACCTGGTTTTCGTCGACAAGGAGCTCGGCCAGAAAGCTCTGCAATCCGGCACGGACAATGGCACCAGCTCGGTTACCGGTGCCCGGTTCGACAACGACTCCATCGACATCCTCGGCGGCCAGCATCTCGCCAAGGGTGACAAAGGCCGGGCGCTGTGGTCGCAGGGATTCGAGTTCGACAAGTCGATCCTCGACAAGATCAAGGCCTACCGGATCAACGACGATGGCACGATCGTCGCGCTCGGCGGCAAAGACAACACAGAGGTCCTGGGTGTCGCCTACTACATGGGCGACCAGAAGAAACACTTCATCCCCGTCGACTTCCCGGTGCCGCCGGGCGGTAGCGAGTTCTTCTATGACACCGTCGCGACGATGCGGCGGATCATGCAGCTCCAGGTCGACCAGCTCGGAGCCGGTAAGCCATCCGCCGCGCCTGATCCGCTCGAGGAACTGAAAAACGCGGGGCTGCCGAGCGGGAAATTCACCTCGGAAATGGTGAAGATCTACCGCGACAATCACGAGAAGATCGAAAGCCTCAACCTGGCTCTCGACAAGCGGCTCAAAGACGTCAAGGTGTTGACCAAGGATCTCGCCAGCGAGGTGAGTGACGCGAAGAACGACATCGTCCGCAGGTTGGAGGACCTCGGTCAAGTGATGCGTTCGCCCATGTATGCGAGCGCGCGACCGTGGGGCCAGAGCCTGGAAGAGCTGGAAGCGGAGAAGAAGGCCAAGGTCCAGCGCACCTACGACAAGGACGGCAACGTCACATCGTTCGAGCTGAGCAAGGAGCTCGAGCAGAAGCTGCTGGATGCTCTGCGCAGCACCTCGCTGGACATCTCCAAGAGAATCGAACGCGTCAAAGACTTCGTCGAGGGGAAGAAGCCTCCCAAGGACCCGGGCGGGAAGCAGAAAGACGGTTCTTCCGGCAATACGGGTGACGGCGACGGCAAGCGTAATGGCGGTGGGCAGCAGACGCCGCAGGGTCCAGGCCAGCAGCAGGGGCCCGGCCCCACCCCAACCGGCCCTGGCGCCAACCAGGATTGGAGCGGCACCTACAACGATCTTCCGGTGGGCGCCGACAACCCCGGCGGCGGAACCGGCCAGGGCACAACCGATCCGAAGTTGGCCAAGTTCTTCAACGATCTCGCCGACGATATCGAGAAGATCGGGGCCGGCGGTGGCGGCGGTACGGGCGGCGGTTCCGGTGGTGAGGGGGGCGGGGGCTCCTCGGGTGGGGGCACGTCGGGCGGCGGAACGTCGGGTGGGCAGACTCCTGGCGGCCAGGACAAGCCCGGTGACCAGACCAACCCCGGGTCCGGTTCCGGTGGCGCGGGGCAGCCGCAGCAGCCGCAGCAACAGGGTGGCGGCGGCATGAATCTCGCGATGCCGTTGATGATGATGATGTCGATGTTGCCGCAGGTCGTCGGCCAGGCCGCGCAGATGATGATGGCGCAGAAGGCCGAGCAGCAGGAGCGCGAACGGGTCGAGGAGGAGCGCAGGCTCGAACGGGAGGAACGCCAGCTCGAGCGGGAGGAACGTAAGGCCGACGAGGAAGCCGCCACCGCACAGGCGTCGGCGCAGGCCGGTGGCGCGCCGGCCTCCGGCGAGGGTGCGCCGCCGGTTGCGGCCGCATCGTACGGTCCGGGTGCGCCGCCGCCGGTGGTCATGCCCGGCGGAATGACAGATGCGCCGCTGCCGGATGGGACTACGCAGAAGGTGCCGCCGGCTGTCGCGCAGGCGTTGAACAAGGAGATCTACAACACCAACGGCAGTGACGCGCACGCCGCGTACGCAGGCACGACCGGGCAGCAGACCCCGAGCAACCCGTGGACCGCGGTCGACCCGAACACCACCGACCCCGACAAACGTCTGCGCACCGGCGATGTGATCCAGTGGGAGAACCGGACCGCGCTGGTCGTGATGAACGATTCCGGTTTGAACGTCCTGCTCAATGGCCAGCTCGTGCAGATGGACCCGCACAATCCACCGGACGACGGTCACGGGCCGTTCGGAAGGTTCCAGGGCTTCTTCCACCCCAGCGGAATCGACAAGGCCGCAGGCGATCTCACCGCGGGTGCGCAACCGACCGTGGATGTCGCGCCGGGCGGCGGTGCGCCGCCGCAGCCGAAACCGGTTCGGCCGCAGGTCTATACCTGATTCGCCGGCGCGGCGGACGTTGCGCCTCGCCTGCTCGGACCGGGCACTTCGCCATTCGCGGCCGGCCACGAGACACCCCGGCCGGCGACGAGATGGGATCGCGCCGACCGATCGTTCCCGACTGCCCGGCACCCTGTCGCACCAGAGGCAACCGTGCTACCAGGTCGCCTGGGGCGTATCACGGTAGCATGACGCAGGTTGGTCCAGGCCGCCCCTCGTGTTACCTGGTCACGTGGCCGCATCGCCCCCACGGAGTACCCGCCGATGACGGCATACGGACGTGGCGTGCCCTGCCGAACTCAGGCCGGGGCAGCCTTCGGTTCCTCGCCCTTCGCCGGCTCACCCGCCGGCTTGTTCGGATCATTCGGCTTCTGATCGCCCGGCGCCGCAGCGCCTTCCGCGGGCTTGCCGGAATCGCCCGGTGGCGGCGCCTGACCCTCGGGCGGCTTGCCGTCACCCGGCGGCGGTGGCGGCGGAGCGCCCTCGCCCTTCTTCTCTTCGGCGTTCTTGGGTTCCTCAGGGGCGAACGCCTCGTGCAGCATCGGCAGCATGGGGATCAGGGACATGGGGATCATGCCGAGCATGGGCAGCATGCTGAGCAGGCCACCCAGACCGCCATCACCACCACCGGCTTGGCCGCCGCCCGGCTGCTGCGCACC
The DNA here is from genome assembly GCF_058222935.1 of Nocardia sp. JCM 38205. Classification (NCBI taxonomy): domain Bacteria; kingdom Bacillati; phylum Actinomycetota; class Actinomycetes; order Mycobacteriales; family Nocardiaceae; genus Nocardia; species Nocardia sp. JCM 38205. Next base: position 245,507 of record NZ_JBYHFL010000007.1, read on the forward strand.
GCCGCTCGGGATGCCACCGCCGCCGCCCGCGCCACCGCCGCTACCGTTACCACCACCACCGTGCGCGATGTCCCAGTTGTAATCAGCAGCGGCCACGATCTTCTCGCAGATCTTGCGCAGGGCACGCGCGACGATCTTCATCACCGCGTAGTCCTGTGCGGCGGTGAGCTTGGCCGCGGAATACGGTTTCAGCGCGGCCTTGAGTTCGGTGACGATCGTCTTGATGGCCGCCAGATTCTTGGACTTCTCGTCGGCCATCACCGTCGAGGTCTTCGCGACCTTGTCGTCCATGGACAGCAGCGCCGTCTTGGTCTGGCGGGATTGGCCGAGAGCCTTGTTGTACGCCTCCACCATCTGGCCGTTTCCGACATTGTCGGCGGCGACAGTCTTGAGCAGCTCGCTCACCTGTGGCGGCGGTGTGACGGTGTGTTCGCGGCCCAACAGGTCGACGGCGAACCGAATCGCCTTCTCGGCCTGCGCGATCAACAGCTTCGTCTGCGGTGAGGCGCCGGGCGGTGGATCGAGGTTCATCCAGTCGCCGTTGGCGGGCGGCGGGGTGCGGACCGGGTCCTTGGCGGAGATCGGCCGCACCGAATCGGGATCGCCCGACCCCTTTGCTCCGTCGGCAGGCAGGGCCGGGCGCGCCGGCGGTGTCGTCGTCGCGTCCTTGGCGCCCGACGGGTCGGCGGAGCCGGCTCGTCGCGCTTCTTCGACGGGCTGCGCGACAACTCGGCCGACCTCGGGTTCGGCGGGAGTGGCGCTCTGCGCGCGTGGAGCAGCGGCTACCGCCGCGACCTCTGCGGGCTTTGTGCTCTGTGCCTGTTGAACTTCGGTGTCCGCCACACCTGCCACCATTCTGTCGACACCGCCTCCCGCTGTTATCGCCCCTCATTGTCTTGCCTTCCCCGCGCTGGGAAGTGCTGTGCCCGAGCGCAACGTCCCATTGCTGGGAAGATGCTCGATTCGGCTGCCGGGACAATGACGTGGAATCGGAAAGGCGGTCGGTGATGCGCGACGGTAGGTCGGTCGGATGGCGCCGGGGCTGACGACGGACGCCGAGGGCGTGCTGCGTTCGCTGGCCGGCCTCTACGGCGAAGGGCAACCGACGGCGGGCACGAACACGGCCCTCGCCAAGGCCGATCTGGCGGCGAGCGCGTTGCGCGGCGGTCATATGCAGGCCGGCTATTCCGAAGCACGCACCAGGCATGAGTCCGCCGTCGAGGCCCATGCGGGCAGGGCGGGAGTGGTCGACAAGGCGGTCGCCGGCTCCGGTGACGGCACCGTGCTCGGCCGGCGCGCCCTCGACCGCGAGATCGCCGAATTCCATTCCCGGGTCAAGGCGCTGAGCACCCTTGGCGACCTGCGGTTCAGCGGTCCGGCCCTGCTCGATTCCGCGCAGAAGGCGGTCACCAACGCCACCAAGCAGGTCAACGGTGATCTCGACGCGGCCAGGCGCCAGGCCGCGCAGATCGTCCCACCCGAGGTGCCGAAATCGCGTGTCCGCGGTCAACCGCCGATCCAGCGGCGCAGACGCCGTCGGCCATCGAGAGGGCGAGCCTCCGGCGGTATCCGACGCAGCAGTGCCGACCGGCGCCGGGTTCCCTCGGACGGCACCCGCGGCGGACTCGCCGTGAGCGCGGCCAGCGCCTGGCTCGGTGCGCCGTATATCTGGGGCGGGGGCGGCCCCGGTGGCCCCACCGGAGGCGGCTTCGACTGTTCCGGGCTCACGCAGTACGCGATCGCGCAGGCCACCAACGGTGAAGTGATCCTGCCGCGCACCACCTACGATCAGATCCACAGCGGCGTCCGGGTGCATCCATCCGACGTGCAGCCGGGTGATCTGGTTTTCCCCGGCAGATCGTTCAGTGCCCCTGGTGTTCCCGAGCATGTACAGCTCGCCGCGGGCAACGGCATGGTGATCGAGGCGCCGACCTTCGGGCAGACGGTGACGTGGTCGCGGATGGACAGCGACTCGGTCGTCATCCGGGTGCTGTAGAACGAATCACCCCGCCTCTTCCCAATTTTGGGGACTGTGGTCGATTCAACTGATCGCCCCCGTGGCTAACCTGCACTCAGGCGGAGATCGGCGGAAGGGAAGTCCGAGTGTCAGCGGCCGAGGACGCGTTCTACACGGGTGTACAGAGTTTGGGGCTTGTCGCCGGAGGGGTGCGCAACGAGCAACACGCGGCCGCCGCCTTCAGGACGGCGACCGACCTCGATCCGGACATGTGCGATGCCTGGCTGGGCCGCGCCATGGCCGGTGAAGTGACCTCCGAAGTCATCTACGGGGCCTACCGCTCCGTGCACAACCTGTACCGCGATCAGCAGCGCGCCGGCCTCGCCGATCGCGCGCTGTGGTGTCAGGTCGAGGTCGGCATGTACGGGCTGCGGGTGGCAATGGCCGACCGGGCCCAGATCGCCATCGCACAGGCGTGCTTCTACGCCGACGGTGGCGAGTGGGCCGAAGCCGCGGCGATTCTGGATGAGGTCCCCGGCGACGACGTGGCCGGTTTCGTTCGGATGTCGCTGTATTACCGCACCGAACGGTGGACCGATGTGCTCGCCGCGCGCACCGCGCAGCCCTCGCTCGACGACGGCCTGCTGGATATCGCGGCCGAATTGATGGCCACCTCGGCGCTGGCGCATCTGGGCCGGTTCGGTGAGGCGATGCCGCGCGCGCAGCGGATCGTCGAGGACAGTTCGTCGGGCAACCTGTCCTACATCTGGGCCGACGCGCACTTCCTGCTCGGCATGCTGTTGCGGCACAACGGCGATACCGAAGCAGCGGACAAGGTGCTAGCGGGCCTGCAAGGGTCGGGCCTGTGGGGTGAGCGCGAGGAATGGCAGCGCGCCGTCCGGGACAAGAGCTACCGGTTCGCGATCACCACACCGGAGCTGATCGCCTCCCGCGCCGACATCTGGGATCCGCGGTCCGGCGACGATCCGGTGCAGGTCGCCGCCAGCGCCGCCAAGGCCGAACGCGAAACCCTGCTGACCGAGGCATCTGAGCTGCTCAATGCCCAGATCGGCATGGCCTCGGTGAAGGAGCAGGTGGACCGGCTGAAATCCGGTGTGCTGATGGATCAGGTGCGCGCCAAGCGTGGGCTCGCCGTCGAATCGAAGTCGCAGCATCTGATCTTCTCCGGGCCGCCGGGAACCGGTAAGACCACCATCGCCAGGGTGATCGCGAAGATCTTCGCTGGGCTCGGGGTTGTGCAGAACGCCGAGGTAATCGAGGTCTCGCGCAACGACATGGTCGGCACCCACCTCGGTCACACCGCGCCGAAGACCAATGCGCTGATCGACTCCGCGCTGGGCGGAGTGCTGTTCATCGATGAGGCCTACACCCTGATCCAGGAAGGGCTGTCCGGCGGTGACGCCTTCGGTAAGGAAGCCGTCGACACGCTGCTGGCCCGGATGGAGAACGACCGGGACAAGCTGGTCGTGATCATCGCGGGCTACGAAGACGAGATCGATCGCTTCCTGGCCTCCAACGACGGCCTTGCCTCCCGCTTCACCAAGCGGATCCGGTTCTCCAGCTACGACGCCGATGAACTGGTGCAGATCGCCGAACACATTGCCAAGAAGAAGGATTCGATCCTGTCCGAACAGGCGATGGAGGTGCTGCGCGAGCGCTGCGAGCAGCTGGCGGTGCAGAACCGCGACGGCAGGCGGCTGATCGACCTGGCGGGCAACGGCCGCTTCATCCGCAATGTGGTGGAAGCGGCCGAGGCCGAACGGGACTACCGCTTCACGCGCGACAATCTCGATGTGTCGACGATGACCGACGAAGAGCTGATGACCGTCGACGCGTTCGACATCACCTCCGCGCTAGCGGGTCTGGCACCCACCAGGTGATGTGATGGCACGTTTCCGGGTGGTGACCAAACACCAGATATCGGGCTGGCGTTTTCTCCTGCACCGGATCGAGCACGCCCTGGTGCGTCGCGATGCCTCCATGATCGATGATCCGCAGCGCGGCCGGTCGACCGCGCTGATGATCGGTGTCGCCCTCGCGTGTGTCTGTGTCGCCGGCGCTGCGGTGATGGCCTTCTTCAAACCGGCCAAAAACGTCGGTGATTCGAAGATCGTCGCCGACAAGGACACCGGTGCGCTGTACGTTCGCATCGGCGATCGGCTGCATCCGGCGTTGAACCTGACCTCGGCGCGGCTGGTGGTCGGTTCGGCCGACAATCCGGTCCGTGTCTCCAATGGTGAACTCTCGAAGTATCCACGCGGACCGTGGGTCGGTATTCCCGGAGCACCGGGCAATATCGTCGATTCCGGATCGAAGGACTCATCCTGGGCGGTCTGCGATACCACTCGCTCCGGAGCCGCAGCGCCGGTCGATTCTCGCACCGGCCTTCCTACGGCTACCCTCACCGCACCACGAACCACCGCCATCGGCGGGCCGCTGAACATCGACGGCGAGACCACCCGCGCGCTGGCCGGCGCCGAGGCGCGCCTGCTGCGTGACGACTCCACCACCTGGCTGGTCTACGCCGATCACGAGCAGGGCTTCGTGCGCGCGGCGATCGATCTCGCCGACTCGGCTGTGGTGCTGGCACTCGGCATCGACCCGACGGCGACGGTGGTCGCCGCCTCCAAAGGTTTGATCAACGCGATCCCCGAGGCACCACCCATCCGGGTGCCCGCCGTTCCCGGTGCGGGGGAGATGACGACCCTGTCCACCGGACTGACCGTTCCGGTGGGCTCGGTGCTGACGGTGTCGGGACGCGACACCGAGGGCGCGACGTATGTGGTGTCGCAGTCCGGCGTCGTTCAGGTGAACGCGGTGCTGGCGGACATGATCCGCAATGCCGACTCCCAAGGCGCCATTTCGGTGCGGACCGTCGGACCCGATGTGATCGCGGCGAATCTGCGCCCCGGCGCCTGGCCGGGGACGGCGACCTATCCCGCGACCCAGGTCGACATCGTCGAGCCGGAGCGGTTCGGCGTCACCTGCTACCACTGGTCGCGTGCCGCGGGTGACGCCGCCGCCACCACACAACTGGTGGCGGGGGATCGGTTGCCGCTGCCCGCCGAGGAACAGTCGCGCACGGTGCCACTGGTGACCGCGCCGAACTCGCAGGGCAAGACCGCCGACGCCGCGTACATGCCCCGGACGACCGGGCGATTCGTGCAGGTCAGCGGTTCGGATCCGGCCTCACCGCTGCGGGAGGGCCTGTACTGGATCTCCGACAGCGGCGTGCGCTACGGCATCGACGTCGACGCGGCCAACGAATCCGATGCCCGCCAGACCCTGTCCGCCCTGGCGCTGCGCGCGCCCGTACCCGCACCCTGGAGCATCGTGTCGTTGTTCGCTGTCGGGCCTACCCTGTCCCAGGCCGATGCCAAGGTCGTGCACGACGGCATCCCGGTCGACAAAGCCGGACTGGGCTTCGGCGGACCGTCGTGACCGCCACCCGCCGATTCGTCCGGCCGGCCCGGATGATCCGTGGGCCCAAAGCTCCCGCGGTGACCGAACTCCGGTTGCAGCCGCCGACCGAACTGCCCAAGCCGGTCCCGCCGTCCAAGCTCAAGATGATCCTGCCCGTCGTCATGGTCGCGGCCATGGTCGGCATGATGGTGATGATGTTCCGCAGCGGGATGCCGACATCGCCGATGATGCTGTTCTTCCCGCTGATGATGATGGTGTCGATGTTCGGCATGGTCGGCGGGCAGTTCTCCGGCGGTGGCGGGACATCGGCGGCGAGCCTCAACGAGGAACGCAAGGACTACCTGCGCAGCATCACCGACAACCGCAAGACCGTGCACGAGGCCGAAAAGGATCTGCACACCTTCCTGCGCTACACCCACCCCGGGCCTGCCGAGATCGCCCGGTTGGTCGGCGGCAAGCGCATGTGGGAAGTGCAGGTGGCCAGCCCGCAGTTCCTGCGGGTGCGGATCGGGCGGGGGCGCATCGCCAACCAGGTGCGGGTGATCGTGCCCGAAGCGGCGCCGACCTCCGATCTCGATCCGGTCGGCGTCGTCGAACTCACCAGGTTCGCCAAGGCGTACTCCACCGTCGGTGGTATGCCGGTCGCGATCAATCTGCTGTCCGCGCCGCAGGTCGGATTCGACGGTGATCCGGCCGCGGTGGCCGGATTGATCCGCGCGATGATCGCCGAGGCCGTCGTCCTGCACGGGCCGGACCAGGTGGCCGTCGCGGCGGCGCTGACGGATCCGGACGCGCCCGAGTGGGCGTGGCTGAAATGGCTGCCGCATACCCAGCATCCCACCGCCACCGACGCGGTCGGCCCCGCCAGGATGGTGTATCGCAGCGTCGGCGAATTGCGCGCCAAGGTGCTGGCCGATCTCAATCGAGGCCCGTTCTCCGCCAACAGCGAGCCCGCGCTCGACCGCAAGCATCACCTGCTGATCGTCGATGTCGGCGGCCAGGCCAACGAGCGCGATATCTCCGGCATCGACGGCTGCACCTGGTTGCGCCTCGGTCCCGCCGAGCAGTCGCTGCCGCGAGCGCTGAAATTCACTGTCGGCGAGGATCGTTCGCTCAGCGAGGTGACCGCGCGCGGCCTGCGCCGAGTCGGTGTCGCGGATTCCCTGTCGCTGCCCGCGATGATGGCGCTGGCCCGGCGCGTGGCCCCGTACCGGCTGTCCACGGTGGTGGAGGCGGTCGCGGCCGAACAGGCCAGCACCGGCACCTCCTGGGAGGAGATGGTCGGTCTCACCGATCCCGGCGATATCCGCATCGACCAGCAGTGGCCGATGCGCCGTGACAGCGATCGGGCCCGGCTGAACATCCCGTTCGGGCACGATCCGGCGGGCGCGATCGTGCACCTGGATATCAAGGAATCGGCCGAAGAGGGCATGGGCCCGCACGGCATGTGTATCGGCGCCACCGGTTCGGGTAAATCGGAATTCCTGCGGACCCTCGTGCTCTCCGCCGTCGCCACCCACTCTCCGGACCAGCTGAACCTGCTGCTGGTCGACTTCAAGGGTGGTGCCACCTTCCTCGGCTTCGACCGGCTCTCACACGTGACCGCCGTGGTGACCAACATGGAGGAAGAGTCCGACCTGGTCACCCGTATGGAGGACGTGATCAACGGCGAAATGGTGCGCCGCCAGCGCATTCTGCGCGACGCGGGCAATTTCGCCAACGTCGCCGACTACGAGCGGGCCAGGGAACAGGGCGCGGACCTGGCCCCGCTGCCGACGCTGTTCATCATCCTGGACGAGTTCGCCGAACTGCTCGAGCACTACCCGGACTTCTCGAAACTGTTCGTCGCGATCGGCCGGCTCGGGCGGTCGCTGCGCATCCACCTGCTGCTGTCCTCGCAGAAGGTGCCGGCGAACCGGATGGGTGAGCTGGAGGCGCACCTGTCCTATCGAGTGGCCCTGCGCACCAACCAGACCAGCGACTCCCGTGACGCCATCGGCACCGCGGATGCCTACCACCTGCCGAAGAAGCCGGGCTCGGGCTATCTGCGGGTCGGTTCCGGTGATCTGCAACGGTTCCAAGCCACCTACGTCGGCGAGGCGTACACGCCGCGCGCGACCGTCTCGGCGCCGAACGCGTCGAACCGGGCCCGGCGCGCCGGGGGCGGATACCGTCCGCCGCAACGATTCACCACCGGCCCGGTCGCCGATATCCGGCCGACTGTGGTCGAGCAGGCGCCCACCCGGTCCCAGCAGCCCGAGGCGGTCGAGGGCGAGCAGATCACCGTGATGGAGACGGTGCTGCAGCAATTGGCAGGACACGGCAGGCCGGCACACAAGATGTGGCTGCCGCCGCTGAACACCCCGCCCACGCTGGACCGCCTGCTGGGCGGGACCGAGCCGGGTTCGCTGAGCATTCCGGTCGCCTTGATCGATAAGCCGCGCCAGCAGCGCCAGGATAGCTGGACGGCCGATCTCTCGGCGGCCGGCGGGCATATGGCGATCGTGGGTGGCCCGCAGTCCGGTAAGTCGACGGCACTGCAGACGTTCATGCTGTCGGCCGCGCTCACCCACACCCCGGAACAGGTGCAGTTCTACTGCGTGGACTTCTCCGGCGGCTCGTTGTCGGCGATCCGATCGTTGCCGCACGTCGGCTCGGTGGCCGGGCCGCGCGATCAGGACCGCATCCGGCGCACCATCGCGCTGATCACGAATCTGCTCGAAACCAGGCAGAACCTGTTCGCGGAGTTCGGCATCGATACCATCCGGAAGTTCCGTGCGATGCGCAACGAGTCCGGTGGGCGCCCACCCTGGGCCGATCGCGACCCGTACGGTGATGTCTTCCTGGTCGTGGACGGCTGGGACATCGGATTGTCCACCAACGGACCCTACTTCGACGAGTACTCCGCGACCATGGAGCAGATCGCGCTGCAGGGCTTGAACTTCGGCATCCACCTGGTGCTGACGAGTTCGCGCTGGATGGCGGTGCGGCCCGCGGTCAAGGACATGATCCAGACCCGGATCGAGATGCGGCTCGGCGACCTCACCGATACCACCTTCAATACCCACCGCAATGTGATCGCCGCGATCCCCACCGATCGCCCCGGCCGCTGTGTGTCGGCCGAGGCATTGCACATGTTCGTCGCGCTGCCCCGGATCGATGGGATCGCCGACTCCGAATCGGTGGCGACCGGCCTGGAAGCGGCGATCGCCGAGGTACACCGCCGGTACCCCGATCGTGCGGCGCCGCCGGTGCGGCTGCTGCCCGCCCTGCTGGAATTCGACGAGATCCCCGCGACCCCCGCGCCCACGAATCTGGCGCAGCGGCTGGTGGTCCCGTTCGGTGTGCGCGAATCCGATCTGGGGCCCGCGACGATCGACTTCGGCATGTCGACGCACTTCACCGTGCTCGGCTCCTCGGGCTCCGGCAAATCGTCGGTCATCGCGTCGCTGCTGGAATCGATCACCCGCCGGTTCACTGCCGATGAGGCGCGGATCCTGCTGGTGGACTACCGCCGCCGCCATCTCGGAGCCGTTCCGGAGAACATGCTGATCGCGCATGTCACGAACGAGCGCGATGTGGTGGGCATCATGCCGGATCTGCTGGCGAAGATGGACAGCCGCAGGCCGCCCGACACGGTGACCACCCGGCAGCTGGCCGAGCGCTCCTGGTGGAGCGGCCCCGAGGTCTTCGTCTTCGTCGACGACTACCACATGGTGGTGCCGCGAGGTGCGATGAACCCGCTGGATCCGCTCAAGCAGATCCTGGTCGACGGCCGCGATACCGGCCTGCACGTCGTCGTCGCCCGCAATATCGCCGGCGCCGATACGGCCATGTACGACAACGTCATCGGCGGTATCCGCAACCTGAACTCGTCCGGCCTGATCATGGACGGCACCCGGCAGGACGGTGCCCTCATCGGTGATGTGCGCGCCACGAAGCAGCCGCCGGGACGCGGAATTCTGGTGGAGCCGATGCTGACCCGGCGCGAGCTCGTGCAGTCGGCGTGGATACCTCCACGGCTGTGAAACTGTGAGCCTTCCCACTGTTGGACATAACTTACCGTTCTACTCAGGCAGCTCGCTCCGAGCTGTTCATGGTGTTGATTGGAGTAATGCGATGACACTCCCTCTCCAAGTCTCGTCGTCGGCAATGCGGTCGACCGGTGCCTCGTACGAAGTGGATCAGGCCGCGTTCGAGGCTGCGCTCTCGATCGCGGCGCCGGCGACCATCGCCATGCCCGCCGCCCTCGACCCGGTCAGCAAGATGGTTTCGGCAAGGTTCAACACCTACGCCGGGTCTTTGCTGAAGGAGGTGGGCGACGGGTCGCTCAAGCGGCGTGACGGCGGTGAAGTGCTGGCGCCTGTCGCAACGGCGTACACGGACTCCGATATCGCCGGTGGCGGAACGGTTTCCGCGTACGGGTCGGTATCCGCACTGCGCTGATAGCGCGTCTCATCGCAAAGGTGGAGGCCGACAGTGCCGATTTTTGCTGCGTTGTCGCCATTGGCGATGTCCATCGCGCTCAATACCGGGCCAGGTCCCTGGCCGATGGAGCAGACAGCGCGGGCCTACCGTGGTATCGCCGAAACGATGAGTATCGCGGCCACCTGTTCGGAAGCGCATACCGCTGCCCTGGCCGCGCATTGGAAGGGAGATACCTCCAACGGCGCGCTGGCCGCCTATCGCCGGCATTCGGCTTGGCTGCGGCAGCAGGCCGACCTCGCCGCTCAGGTGGCGGTTCGATGTGACGCCCAGGCGGGGGCCTACACGGTCGCTCGCGAGGTGATGCCGCGCCCCGAGGCGATCATCGCCAATCGCGCCAGAGCCGTGTCACTGGCCGCAGGCTCGACGATGGCCGGAGCGAGCGCGGCGGCTTTCGCGCTCAACGAAGCCGAGTACATGGTGATGCGGGCGATGGCGGCGGCTGCGATGGCATATTACGAAACCGAGTCGCTGGCGAACGCGGCTTCACTGCCGCCACCGATCCCGCCGCCGGCCATCACCTCCGCGGCAGGCGGAGGCATGGTGCCGCCGCTCACGAGCCTGTTGCCCGACACCGGCCCGAACTCGACGGGTTGGGGGCAGGGCGGCCAGGGCGGTGAATTCGGCAACGGCGGCTCGCAGTTCGACAGATCCGGTGGCCAGGACGGTCTTTCGTCCTCCGGCGGTGGCGACGGCGGCAGTAACGGTGGTGGCGACGGCGGCGGTGGCGGATCCTCCGATTCCGGTGGTGGTGGCTCCTCCGACGCCGGCAACGGCGGGCCCAACGGCGGCGACACACTTCCTACCGATGGTGGCGCCGGGCCCAATGACGCGATGCCGGGAGACCCCGGGTTGAGCGATCCGGTCAGCGCGCCGGAAACGCTGACGGATATGGGCACACCCGGGCCGGACACGTTCGGTCAGGGCGCGATGGAAGGCGATCCGGGCTTCTTCGGTACCACACCGGGATCGACGACCCTGGCCGGCCTGCAAGGTGGTGTCGGCTCTGCCGTCGCTCTCGGCATGGTCCGTGGCGGTATCGGCGCGATGTCGGGGGCCGCCACCGGATTCCGAATGCCGCCGAGCTGGTCGCTGCGCGCGCCGGGCGCGACCTTCGGTGCGCCGGTCGCTCCCCCCTCGGGCCCACCCGCGGCCAGGAACGCCCCACCGCGCGGGGCCATCGCCCCGAACACTCGTCGCCGTCGCCGCGACAACGAGGAACTTCGGAAAACGGCCGCGGTGTACACCCCCGGCGAACCCCAGGAGGTGCCAGTACTGGAGAGACCCCCGGCCATCGGCGTCATCGAATACTCCGATGACGTCGAGACACGAGACCAAGAACTACTCGGCGAATCCGCCCGAGTGTGAAACACGGACTGTCTGAAAGGAATGTCATTATGGCGATGGGATATAACGGCTCACAGGGGGAGCTGCAAGGGTTCGCCGACAAGTTCTTCACTCATGTGGAGACGATGGGCGCGCACATGTCGGTGCTGCGCGATCTGAAGGTTCAGTTCCAGGCTCCGCTGACCGGTGCGACCGGTAAGGCTACTCAGGACGAGTTCGAGAACGCGATCAACAAGGGCACGCAGTTGCAGAAGTTCCTGAACGAAGCGGTCGACGCCCTGAAGACCTCCGGCGCGCGCGTCGGCAACCAGGACCTCGATGGTTCCGTTGCCGTCGGCAAGAGCACGAACTTCAACTTCTGAGAAATCGTCTCATACAAAACTATTCGTATTAGAAGGGATGGAATATCATGGCCGCAGGCGAATTGACCGATGACTATTACCGGGTAGACGAGCTCGTTCAGGCGACCACCAATCTGCTTTCGCAGATGGAACTGAACGACACCGAGAAGCGCACCTTGAGCAATCTGGTCGCCGAGAACTTCCGTGGTGAGGGTGGTGAATCGCAGTCTCAGTTCCAGGCCCGGTTCGACACTCTCGTCAACGAATACAACACGGCGCTGAAGGGCCTCAAGGGCGCGGTCGGCAACGTGGGCGGCAGCGGCGGTGAAATGCACATCACCGACAAGGGCCTGCGCGGGTTGTTCGACGGGATCCTCGGATAAGGAGTGGTTGTCCACCAGTGGTGATTTCTTCGTCAGGTTCGTATATCGCCGGATCGGATGACGCCGATCAGGACCCGACCGTCGTCGATCTCAATGTCGACGCGGCGCTGGCGCTGCAGGATCTGACCGGGATCGACGACTATCCGCCGGTCCTGGCCCTGCTTCCGAACATCTACGACGAAGACGATCACGCACGGGTACGCGCGGTCGTCCTCGACGAGCTCGAGACCGCGGGCATCGTCGAGGACGGTCGCGTGCATCCCGTGGTCCGGCAGTGGTTGCACTGCCTGGACCGTCCCGACGCCGAACTCGTCGTCCGGGTCATCGACCGCGGGCAGGGCGACGACGACATGGCGATGCTGCGCATGTCCCTGGTACGTCAGGGCGAGCAGCATGTGCTGGCGGTGCGCTGCGACGACCATGTCGTCATCCAGCCGGTGTTCGTCGAAGGCCGGAGTCTGGAGACGCTCGCCGCCGCGGTCGTCGCAGCGGTGGGTCCCTGTCCGCCACTGGAATTCGAGCCGCTGTCCGCCACCGAGGAACAGTTCGGTGAGGTACCGTCCGAACAGACCGAGCGACGGCAGGCGCTGCTGGAGCTCGGTGCGCACCGGCAGACCGCCGGTGTGCTCAGCAGGGTGATGGACGAGGTGGTCCGCCGCGCGGAGATTGTGATGTTCGAACATCACGACGGCGTCCAGGCGGTACCGAAGGTGAGTTCGGCAGTGCTCGACACGGTGTCGGGCCGGATCGTTGTGACGCCGAGCGTCGCGATGGATGGGCAGCTGTGGACCACATACCTGCCGGGTGACGATTCCGCGATCGCGACCGCTGTGGCGGCGCTGGTCGAATTGTTGCCCGGCCGGAGCTGGTTCGACACCACCCGCATCAGTTGACCGTCCCCAGAGCGGTTTCGGAGAGGACGAACAGATGAATCGCGCACCGACCACGAACGGTCATTCCGCGGAGCCCGTGCGGGCTCGCGGTGGCTACGACGCCTACTTCGCCCAGCAGGTGGACCTGCCGCCGGGGTCGGTCACCGGGGTGGGCGGGGCCGGTGTGCATCCGTCGACTACCGAAGCGGCGGACGCATCGAGGCCCGCGGGCGACCAGCGGGGACCCACCGCTGCGCCGGCCCAGGGCAACAGCTCGGCACCGCAGCAGGTTTCGGCGCCAGGTGCGCCCAGTTCATTGTCGTTGCCGAACAGCGATGCGCCGCCGCCCGCGGCAGCTGTCGCGGCGCCGGGTGCCGAGCAGAACGCCGCCGGCCAGGCCCGGCCTGCGCAAGACCAGCACCAACAACAGCAACACCAGCAACAACCACAGCACCAGCAACAACAACAGCAGCAACAGCAGCAACAGACGCAGTCCGGGTACCCGCCCGCGCAGCCGAATCAGTTGCAGAACCCGGCGTCCGGTGCTGCCGCGCCACCGCCCAACAACTGGGTGCCCGACCGCGTCGAGGTCACCACTGTGGACCAGTCGCGCGTCGAAGTACTTCCGGTCGCGCTCACTTCCATCGAGTTGCTGGCGAACATCTCCGCGGCCAATCAGGCTCAGCTGCGCTCCAACAGCGGTGTGCGCGGTGCGCTGAACAAGGTGGGTTTCCGGCTCGGGCTCTCGCCGGCCGAACAGCGCACCGAAGATCGCCGCAGCCGAATCCGCCGACAGCTCAACAACACCTACCAGATCGCGATGATCAGCGTGAAGGGCGGCGTCGGCCGGACCACCACCACCGCGACTCTCGGCTCCACGTTCGCCTCGCTGCGTCCCGATCGCGTCGTCGCGATCGACGCCAATCCGGACTTCGGCGATCTGTCCACCCGGACGGTGCGCCACCCCTATGGGCTCACGCTGCGCGAACTGGCGCGCGATCCCAATCTCGGCGCCTTCTCGGCGGTGCAGTCCTACACCTCGGTCAATGCGTCGAATCTGGCTGTTCTCGCCTCACCGTGGACCACCGAGGCGAACGAGGCGCTCTCCGGCCAGGAATACGGCACCGGGGTGGAGATCCTGCGCCGCCACTACAACCTGCTGCTCGTCGACTGCGGTACCGGCGTGCTGGATTCGGCCACCCGGACGGTGTTGCAGACCAGCGACGCGGTCGTGGTCGTGACCCCGGCGACCGTGGGTGGCGTGACCGGTGCGGTGGCGACGCTGAACTGGCTGAGCACCCACGGACTGGATCGGTTGATCGCGAAGTCGATGGTGGCCATCGTGCATCATCAGCCGCTCAAGCCGACCGTGGACGTCGAAGCGATCGAGAATCTGTTCGCCACCGCCCATCGGCCCACGTTCACCCTCCCGTACGACGCGCATCTGGCCGAGGGCGGCGAGATCGATCTGCGGCTGGTCACCAAGGAGACCAAGCTCGCGTTCGAAGAACTCGCGGCCGCGCTCGCCGACGACTTCCCGACTCATCTCGCCGGTGATCCCGGCCATCACGGAGGGTGGCGATGACCACTGTTGTTGCGCCGCCGGCGAATTCGTCTCCGGCCACTGCGGCGCAGCCGCCCGCCGAGGTCGCACGGGCCAGGATCGCGGTGCTCGTGGGGACATACCAGGTCGATGTCGTGGTCCCGACGAAGTTCAGCATCGAGACCTTCATCGACGATCTGCTCGTCGTCCTCGCCGATGCGATAGACGACGAGAGCGTGGACTTCACCCCGCCCGCCGGGCAGTGGAGTCTCGGGCGGCCGGGGGAGCCGCCGATGCCGCGTTGGCGCACGCTGGCCGATCACGATGTCGTCGACGGCACGGTGCTGATGCTGTCGGTGGTGGAATCGGCGGAGGTGTTCACACCCGTCGTCGAGGACATCACCGACGCACTGGCGATGATCAACGAGCGCGAGTTCGCCGAGTTCGACCCCCGCGCGTCCAGCATCGTCGGACTCGCGGCGCTGGGGGCGGGGTCGACCGTCGTCGCGGCGCTGCTGTCGTGGTCATGGACCGAGACCGGGTCGCTGTGGTGGTGTGCGCTGCCCGCGCTGTTGCTCGGGCTGATCTGCTGGGGCGCGGCCGTGCGGTCGCGTGCGCGCGAATCCGCGCCACACATCTGTCTCGGTCTGTCCCTGGCCGCGCTTCCGCTGCTGTTCGCGGGTGCGGCCATGCTGGTGCCGCCCGAGTACGGCGAGCCGGGGCCGTTCGCCGCGGCCAATCTCGCGGCAGGCGCGGTGGTCGTCGCGGTGGCCGCGGCGACCATGATCCGGCTGACCGGGCTCGGGATCGCCACCCTGATGGCGGTGACCGTGACCGGCCTGACGCTCACCGCGGCCGCACTGCCGCTGACCTATTCGGATCTGGCGGTCCGTCAGGTGTCCAGTGGCGCGGTGTTCGTCGGCCTGATCCTGTTGACGCTGGCGCCCCGCATCGCCGTGGTGATCGCGCGCATCCGTCCACCGGACCTGCCCGACCCGGGCAACGAGGTCGCGCCGTCGACCCTGACCGGGATCTTCGACGCCGAATCCGGCGGCGACGGTGAGCAGGACCGGGCGGCCGAGGATTCCGACCGGCGCGATGCCTCCACCGGCATCGAGAGCCGGGCCAGGCTCGCGGTGACGAGCCTGCGCGGCCTGATCGTCGCGATCTCCACCCTGCTGGCCGTCTCCTCGGTGATCACCGCGGCGGTCAGTCCGGGCGGGATCCGTGAAATCGTGCTCGCCGGTGCGGTAGCCGTGGTGCTGGTGCTGCGCTCACGCTGGTATCCGGATCTGGTGCAGGCGATCGCGCTGGTCTGTGCGGCCGCGGTGACGGTCGCCGGGGTCGGCTGGGTTCTGGTCGGCGCCTACGAGACGGCGCCGGCGCGACTGGTCGTCGTCGCGGTCGTCGCGGTACTGGCCACCCTCGCCTGCGTGGCGGCGGTGCGGATGCCGGGCAAGCGGCTGTCACCGCCGACGCGTCGCGTCATCGATCTCATCGAATACGCCCACATTCTGGTCGTGCCGATCATCGCGTTCTGGATCATGGGTATCTACACCGCTATGCGGGAGCTCTGATGGGTGGCGGACGCGTCGCGGTGGCGGCGCTCGCCGGGCTGATGCTGGCCATCGCCACCGGGCCGGCCGCGGCGGTGGCGCCGCCGCAGGTGGTCGTCGGCCCACCGCCACCGGACGATCCGCCCGGACCGGAGTTCCCGACCAAGCAGGACAAGGCGTGCCTGGCCACCGGTGTGCTGCCCGACAGCGATCTGACGCAGGTGCCGCCGCCGGATCTGGCGCTGGACCTCGAGCGGGCGCGATCGTTGAGCCGGGGCGCGGGGGTGACCGTCGCCGTCATCGATACGGGCGTGCAACCGAATCCGCGGCTGCCCAACCTGGTCGGTGGCGGAGACTATGTCACCGCGGGCGGCGACGGCCTGTCCGACTGTGACGCCCACGGCACGCTGGTCGCCGGAATCATCGGCGCCACAGCCGATCCGGCGGACGCTTTCGCCGGCGTGGCGCCGGATGCGCGGATCATCTCGATTCGCTACCGGTCCGGTGCGTTCCGGGCCGAACGGCCCGCAGGCGATCAGACCGCACAGAAGACCACCGATATGCGCGCGCTGGCCCGAGCCATCATCAGGGCGGCCAACCTCGGTGCCGGGGTGATCACGGTGTCGCTGCCGGTCTGCGTGCCCGTCGACGAGCCCGCCGACCACGACATGGTCGCCGCGGCCGTCGGCTACGCGACCCACGTGAAGGGCTCGCTCATCGTGGCCGGCGCCGGCAACACCGGTGCCGATGGCTGCCGGCAGAACCCGAAGATCGATCCGGGACGGCCCACCGACGAACGGAACTGGCGCGACGTCGGGACCATCTCGACACCCGGCTGGTACGCACCGACCGTGCTGACGGTCGGCTTCACCACCGCCAACGGCACACCGATGCCGGACTCGCTGAACGGTCCCTGGGTGTCGGTGGCGGCACCGGGTACCGGCATCGAATCACTCGGTCCGGGCGGCATCGGGCTCATCAACGGCGTCGGCGCTCCCGGCAAATTGGTGCCGGTGGCGGGTGCCTCGTTCGCCGCCGCGTACGTCAGCGGTGTCGCGGCGTTGCTGCGCTCCCGCTTTCCCAACGAGACTCCGGCCGAGATCGCGGCTCGCTTGCAGGCCAGTGCCCACAAACCGGCGCGCGGGATCGACAATGCGGTCGGCGCGGGCGTGATCGACCCCGCCGCCGCCCTTGCCTACCGCACACCACCGCAACCGCCGCAGGGGCTGTTCGCCTCGGCGGCCTTGGACATCCCGCCGCCACCACGAGCCGACGACGCACGCCCGGCGGTCACCGCGACGATCGTCATCGTCGCCGCGGCGATCCTCGGCGCGGGCGCGACCTACGCGGGCAATGCCATCCGGAGGCGGCGGTGAGGTTTCCGAGTGTGCGCGTCGGCGGTGCCGAACGCGTCCCGTTCGCTGTGCTGGCGGTCGGCGGCAGTCCCTTCCTGGTGACGCTGTCGGCGCACACACCGTGGTGGGCCGGTGCGGCCGTGGTCACGGTGTTGCTGGTGACGGTCACCGTCCGGGTCAACGGCCGGACCACCGTGCGCTGGTTGCTCGACTGGGTGGAATACCGCTCCGGTCGCTCCGCGCGGGCGCGGCTGCTGGCCGAGCCGCCGGACATCCAGGACGTGGAGACCAAGAGCGGGGCCTGCGGTGTCCGGAGGTCGGGTAACACCCTGGTCGCGATGATCCAGCTGGCCCCCGATCTGGACCTGCCCACCGTCATCGCCGACACCTCGATCTACACCGAGGACACGGTGCCGGTCGATGCTCTGGTGCCGTTGCTGGACCAGTACGGCATCCAGGTCGGCATCGACATCGTCACCACCGGCCAGCGGGTGCGCCCGACCGGCAGCTACAGCATGCTCTACGACCAGCTGATCGGTTCGCATCCGGTGGTCGGCGACCGGCTGACCTGGCTGGTGGTGCGGTTGGATCAGGAACGCAATCTGCGGGTGCTGAACCGGCGTGGACCGTGCGAGGTCGTGGCACCCAAGGCACTGGCCGCCGCGGCCCACCGGATCGCGGGCCGGTTGCGTGAACGTGGCATCCAAGCCCACGCCCTGCCCGCCGCCGCGCTGGGTGAGGCCACCCGGCTGCTGCACGCGGGCGTGGAACTACCGGATCTGCGGGAGACGTGGAACCGGCTGGAATCCTCCGCACCCGGGCGTTGCGTCACCAGCTTCGTCATCGACTGGAATCGGCTCGACGGCGCGGGGCTGGACGATTGCTGGTCCTGGAACAGTGGCCGCACCACGCTGGTGGTGAGCTTGACCACCGAGCGCGGGCCCCGCGCCCTGGTGCGTTTCATCGGGCCCGCGGTCGAGGCCAAGGACCTTCCCGACTACCTGAACCTGGTCTCGGGTCGCCAGGCGGATGCGCTGCTGGCCACGCTGCCTGCCGAACTGTCCGTCGACGCACTGCCGCCCGACGAAACCGGCAGCGACACCGCGACCCTGCCCCAGCTGTGGGAGCTGCCGATCGCCATCGGCCCCAATGGTCAGATCCTCGGTGCGGTCAGCGGTCAGCCGCGACACACGCTGGCGCTGCCGTTGTTCGACCCGGCGCGCTACAACCCGCGCCGGCGCTCGATCGATGTGCGGGCACAACTGTCGGTGGCGCAGCAGATCCTGTTGCGCGCGACGGTGGTCGGGGCGGAGGTCGAGATCCACACCAGCAGACCGCAGCGCTGGCGCCAGCTGGTGTCGGCCGTCGGTGACCCGTCGACGCTGCGGCTGGCCGATGCCACCCACGACAACGGTGCTGGCGCGGCCTCTTCGGCGACGATCGCGGTCTTCGACCAGGTACCCGCGCACGCCTCCGCCGCGCAGACCACCGTGACGATCTCCGAGCCGGGTGCGCCGCGCAGACGGGCCGCCGATCTGGCCATCGATCAGGTCAGCGCGACGGCGGTGGATGTGAGTATTCCGATGCGCCGAGTACGGGTGGACCTGATCGAACCGAGGGGCGAAACCCGGTACCTGGATGCCGCCGACCGGCCCGCCCCGCCCGGTGCGCCGGCGGGTTCGGAGGTGGCGTTGCTCGCACCACCAGGTGGCCGTCGTGTCAGTTGAGTCATGGAGACGGTAGGGTCGCAGATCGTGGCAGCGGACTCCCGGTCGGATGTCGAATCCTCCCCTCAACCCGACGACGCGGACGAACTCACTCCGAGACAGTCCGCGGCGGCGATATTTTCCAGCAAACTCTCGGAGCTGATCGCCGAGTCGGTGGTTTCCACCGACGACGGCTCCACGCGATCGCTGACGTTGTACTCGCTCGCGCAGCACCTCGAACTCGCCTACCCGGATGTGCCGGTGTCCCAGTCGGGGCTGTACCGGCTCATCCACGGCCAGGCGATTCCGCGGCTCGATCTGATCATCGCGCTGGCCCGCGTATTCGACGTTCCGCCTGAATATTTCGTCACCGCCGACAAGTAGCGCGGTCCGGCCACGCTGTTCTCGGTGCCGGGAATAGCGTCGGCTCGCCGGGCGCGAACCCGGGATACCATCCGAGCATGCCCGCCGAGGACCCGGGAGATGTCTTCCTTCGTAACCGCGGCGCGGTGCTGGATGCCCTGCTGTCCGATCCCGCGCTCGGATCATCCGGCGGCGGTGCGGTCGCCGACCGTCCGGCATCGGCCGCGGCACCCAGCAGCAACACCCCCGACCCAGAACTCATGGCCGCGATCGCCGCGTCCGCGGCGGCAGCCGGTTCGGCGGGGGCCGCGCCACGTAGGCGCGAGACCAGTGCGAGTGAGCGCATCAATGCGCTGCTGAGCGGTCAGTCGCCGGATTCCGGGTCGCATTCGTCGCTGGGGTCGGAATTCGCGGGTGTGCCCGCCTCCCGGCTCCGGGAGGCCGCCGCCGACGAGCCGCCGCGTACCGAGACCTCCGCTCCCGCGCAGCGACCGCCCGATACGGCAGGTCGTCGCGGCGGCGCGGATCAGTACGCCCGCGATCTGGTGACGCAGCTGCGGAAACCGAAGGTTGCGCTCGGGGTGGCCGCCGCCCTCGCGGTGCTGCTGGTCTTCATCCTGGTCGTCACCGGTGGTGAGGAGACCAAGTCCGAGCAACTGCAGGTGCTCACCGAGGCGCCGACCAGCGCCCCCGCGGCCCCGCCGCCCGGTCCGGCGCCGGGCAGCGTCATCGTGCCCGAGTCGGCGAAGTCGCAGTGCCCGCCGGGTGGCACCGATGCCATGGACGCCTTCTCCGGTGAGCCGGGCAAGGCGTGGTCGTGTGCGCGCGCCTATCAGGTCGATGGGCAGATCATCCGCATCGACCTCGGCAAGACCTACGAGATCGAATCGATCGCGATCGTGCCCGGGTGGGACCACGTGGGCACCGACGGTGTGGATCAGTGGGCGAAATTCCGCACCGTGAGCCGCGTTTCGTATCAATTCGACGACAAGGACGACACCGTCTACACCCAGGAAACCCTCGATCAGCGCACGCTGGTGGAGACCAGGATCGAACCTCCGGTGCAGGCCTCGGAGATCGTGCTGACCGTCCTCGAATCCAGTGGTGCGTCATCGGTGAACACCACCGCGATCTCCTCCATCGTCATCACCGGGCGGTGAGAGTGCCACCGTGTCCGCAGTGATCTGTCAGTACTGCTCGCACCGCGACAGCGGCGGGCACGCCACCTGCACCAACTGCGGTGCACCGTTGGCCGCGCCCGGCGTGCCCACCGCGTCAGCCCCGCCGCAGCCGTCGACGGCACCGGAGCCGAGCACACGGGCGTTGATCGGAACCACGCTGCGCAGGGTCGGCGAGATCGTCCGCGACGACGCGGCAGCGGTGCGCAAAGATGCCGAGGCGGTGGAACACGCGGTGGCCCATGCGCCGCATCCGCGCTGGCAGTGGCAGGCGGTGGGCGCCGCGATCGTGGTGTTGCTCGTGCTCGGATTCCTGCTCGCCCGATCATGTTCGGTGTCGATCCCGCCGCCGGAGGGCACGGCGATGGGGTCCGCGGTCATGGTGCTGCCCGCTCCGCTGCGCGCGGCCGCGTCATGTCAGCCGATGGCGGAATCGGGTGTGCCGGTGGAGCGGTGTGTGATCGGCGCACGGCATCCGATGTTGTCCGGGTCGATCACCTCCGGGCGGGATCTGATCTTTCACGCTCGGCTGGTGCCTCGGACGCGGTTGAACGACACTGTGGGTCAATGGCGTTCGGCCGGATCGACGGTGTTGGCCGACGGTGCGGTGTTCGCGGCGCTGAGCGCTTCGGCTGCCGTGCAGTACGCGAACCCTAGCACCGGATTGCTGCTCGACACCGGCACGTTCGCCGGTTCGGCCGGCGCGCGGGAGTTCCTGTCGCGCGCGGGTTTGCTGCAGTGATCGCGATTCGCGCAAACCACGAGCTATAAACCCTCAGTTAATGTACCGTTAGATAGCGGTACGTTGAACAACGTATTACTCTTGTTCGGTAACCCCACCCGACGATGGCGGAAGGCGCAGGTCAACGGTGACAACCACACAGAACGCGATGGATGCGACACAGTTCAGGGGTGATCCGACCGAGCTGGAACCGGCCTACTTCCGCTGGATCCGCCCGGATTCGACCGCCCTGACCATCACCGACCGCGCCGGGCACATCTTGCGCCACCACCTCGAGCTGGCCGCGCGGCGCGCGCCGGGGACCGTCTCCACCCGGGTCTACCGCGCCGACGACGAGTGCGGGCTCGGCCTGGCCATTCAGATCGTCAACGACGATATGCCGCTGCTGGTCGAGTCGGTCACCTCGGCGCTGCACCGGCTCGGCGCCACCGTCGCCGAGGTCGTGCACCCGGTCTTCGATGTCACCCGTGACGCAGCCGGCGAGCTGCGCGCGATCGCCCCGCGCGACGGCGACGGCGCCCGCCGCGACTACGCCGACGCCCACAGCTATCCCGAATCGTGGATCCACGTCCAGCTCGATCCCGCGGTGAGCGCGGAAACCCTCGACCGCATCGAACAGGCGCTGCCGCAGGTCCTCAGCGATCTGCGTTCGGTCACCGACGACACACCGGCCATGGTCGCCTCGATGACCACGCTGGCCGATCGGCTCGATCGCACCGCCGAATGGTCCGACGACGCCGAGATCTCCGAATGCGCGCGGCTGCTGCGCTGGCTGGCCGACGGCCATTTCACCGTTCTCGGCTACAGCGATTACCGGATGCGCCGCACCAGCCCCACCCCCGACGCCGAATTCGGCATGTGGCCGGTGCCGGGGACCGGGCTCGGTGTGCTGCGCGACGGCTCCGGCGCCGAGATCCCGGTGCCGGTGCTCGGCGCCAAGCGCCCGGTGCTGCGGCTGACCAATGGCACGGTCGACTCGTTGATCCCGGGTTCGCCGGATCTGTACTTCATCAGCGTCGCCGAATACGCCACCACCGATCCGGGTGGCGCGGGTGCCTCCGGCGACACGGTCGCGGCGGTCAAGGGCGAGCACGTGTTCGTCGGCACCTTCACCGTGACCGGGCTGCACGAGAACATCCTCGATATCCCGGTGATCTCGCGGCGGGTGCATCAGGTCATCGAATGGGCCGGGTTCGAACTGAATTCGTTCTCTGGTCAGGCCATGCTCGAGGTGATGCAGACCTTCCCGCGGGTCGAGTTGTTCTCCACCGACGCGCGCAGGCTCTTCGACACCGTTTCGGCGGTCATGAATCTGGGTCTGCGCCGCCAGATCCGGCTGTTCCTGCGCCAGGACGGGCGCAGCGGCGCGATCTACTGCCTGGTCTACATGCCGCGTGACCGGTACTCCACCGAGGTCCGGCTACGGATGCAGGACATCCTGCTTGCGGAGTTCGCCGGCGACCAGATCAGTTATTCGGCGCGCGTCACCGAGTCCGAGCTGGCGGTCGTCTACTTCACGGTGCACCGGGCGCCGGGTACGGCAGCGGATCTGTCGGAGGCCAATCGCGAACGCGTGCAGGACATTCTGTTCGCCACCACGCGCACCTGGTCGGACCGCGTGGTCGCGGCCGCCGCAGGCGTCGCGGGCATTTCCCGTGCGGTCGCCACCGGCTACGCCACCGCGTTCCCGGCGAGCTATCAGCAGGAATTCGGCGCCGATCGCGCGCTGACGGATCTGCGCAGGCTGGAGCGCCTCGGCGAGGGCGAGATCGATACCGCGCTCTACCGGCTCGCCGACGCGCCGGCGGGGGAGTGGCGGTTCACCCTCTACGTCGCCGGTGCGGGTGTGTCGCTGAGCCGGGTGCTGCCGGTGCTGCACAGCCTCGGCGTCGAAGTGGTCGACGAGCGGCCCTACCGGATCGCGCGCCAGGACGGCCCCCTGCGCTGGATCTACGATTTCGCGCTCCGGGTGCCCGCGGCGCTGCTGCGCGATTCGCTCGACCCCGATATGGAAGCCGATCTGCTCGATCCCGCCGCCGAGCAGGCCGCCGGTATCCGGCAGCGGTTCCCGGCCGCCTTCGCCGCGATGTGGTTCGGCGACGCCGAGGTCGACGGTCTCAATGAGCTGGTGCTTCGTGCCGGAATGCATTGGCGCCAGATCGCAGTGCTGCGCGCCTACGCCAAGTACTTGCAGCAGGCCGGATTCGCCTACACCTTCGGCAATATCACCAGGGTGCTGCTGGCCCATCCGGCCCTGGCGGCGGCGTTCATCGAACTGTTCGACGCCTATTTCGATCCCGATGCGGCCGGCGAGGAGTCCGCGAGCCGGGTCGAGGCGATCGCACAGCGGTTGCGCACGGAGATCGATGCGGTGGTGAGCCTGGATACCGACCGCATTCTGCGCGCCGTGCTCGAGCTGATCACCGCGACCCTGCGTACCAACTACTTCCGCCGCGACGAGCACGGTGAGCCGGCCGGCTACCTGTCGTTCAAGTTCGATCCGCAGGCCATCGCCGAATTGCCGCAGCCGCGGCCGCGTTTCGAGATTTTCGTGTATTCGCCGCGGGTGGAGGGTGTGCATCTGCGGTTCGGTGCGGTGGCGCGTGGTGGTTTGCGGTGGTCGGATCGGTTGGAGGATTTCCGGACCGAGATTTTGGGTTTGGTGAAGGCGCAGGCGGTGAAGAATGCGGTGATCGTGCCGGTGGGTGCCAAGGGTGGTTTCGTGGTGAAGCAGCCGCCTGCGGCCACCGGGGATGCGGGCGCGGATCGTCAGGCGATGATGGCCGAGGGTGTGGCCTGCTACCGCACGTTCATCTCCGGCCTGCTCGATCTCACCGACAATGTCGATCACACCAGCGGTGACGTGCTGCCGCCCGCCCGCGTGGTGCGGCGCGACGCCGATGACACCTATCTGGTGGTGGCCGCGGACAAGGGCACCGCGACCTTCTCCGATATCGCCAACGACGTCGCCAAGAGCTACGGTTTCTGGCTGGGCGACGCCTTCGCCTCCGGCGGCTCGGTCGGCTACGACCACAAGGCCATGGGTATTACCGCTCGGGGTGCGTGGGAGAGTGTGAAGCGGCATTTCCAGGAGATGGGGATCGATACGCAGGCCGAGGATTTCACGGTGGTGGGTATCGGTGATATGTCCGGTGATGTGTTCGGTAACGGGATGTTGTTGTCGGAGCACATTCGCCTGGTGGCGGCGTTC
This sequence comes from Nocardia sp. JCM 38205, assembly GCF_058222935.1. Classification (NCBI taxonomy): domain Bacteria; kingdom Bacillati; phylum Actinomycetota; class Actinomycetes; order Mycobacteriales; family Nocardiaceae; genus Nocardia; species Nocardia sp. JCM 38205. The sequence continues at coordinate 269,990 of NZ_JBYHFL010000007.1, forward strand.
GATCATCGGCATATTTTCTTGGATCCGAATCCGGATGCGGCGTCGTCGTTTGCCGAGCGGCGGCGGATGTTCGAATTGCCGCGGTCGTCGTGGGCCGATTACGACACGTCGCTGATCAGCGAAGGCGGCGG
>NZ_JBYHFL010000008.1:0-167629 GCF_058222935.1 Nocardia sp. JCM 38205
ATGTTCGAGCGCTGGGTGGCCCGGCGTGCCCGGACCCGGTTTCTGACCTGGTGGCGCTACCGGCTGCGCTGGGACCGCAAACTCACCGCCTGCGGCCTCGCTGTCACCAAGGGCGAGTCGACCAAGGTTCCACGGCTGGTGACGGTGGCTATCGGGGAGTTCTCCGACCGGGTGCGGGTGCGGATGCTCGACGGCCAATGCCCCGCCGACTACGACAACCGCACCTCCCACCTCTGCCACGCCTTCGGCGCTCTCGACTGCCACGCCAGCCTGGCCGGACCCGGCCTCTACGACCTGACCTTCCGACGCTCCGACGCCCTCGCCGCCACCGTGATCCTCCCCCGAGTCGACCACTGGACCAAGGACAAGAACGAGGCTGCCTGATGGAAACGACCAGTGTTGATGTGCCGCAACGCCAGACCGCCGCCGAACGCCGCGCCCTGCCCGACTTCCGGGACGTGGCCGAAGCGACCGCCGAGAAGTTCGATGTGTGCAAGCGGCCGATCCCGATGCGGGTCGAAGACCCGAAGACCCTGACGGTCTCCTACGTCGCCGCCCCCTGCAAATCCACCATCGAATCGGTGTGCCCGGCGTGTGCGAAGCAGGCCCGCTACCTGCGCATGACCCAATGCCGGGAGGGCTGGCACCTGGATGCCGAACCCGTCGAAGAACCCAAGGACCCCACCGAGCAACAGACGGATCTGGTCGCCGCCCGCTCGGATCTGTTCAACCAGTACCAGGGCGCGAAGGCCGAAGACGATGCCGAGCTGATGGCCGGTATCCGCGAGATCATCGAAGATCTTGACCGCGAACTGCGTGACTCCGGGTTCCGGGGCCGCCTGCCCGCCTTGGACGAGAGGCCGGCCACTCGCCGCACCCGCTCGACCCGCCGCCGCCAGGACGCGCCGAACCTGCCGCGCCGCAAGGTCTCCCGCACCACCATCGGCCGCGAGTTCTCCGGCCACCGGCCATCCATGTTCGTCACCCTGACCATGCCCTCCTACGGGGCCATCAACCCTGATGGTGCGACCGGCCCGGACGGTATGCCCTGCTCGGACGGGTCCCCGCGTCGCCCCGACGAGTACGACTATCAGCGGGCTGCCCGTGACATCGTGCACTTCTCCGCCCTGGTGGATCGCTGGATCCAGAACCTGCGTCGTGCGGTGGGCTATGACGTGCAGTACTTCGCCTCGGTCGAACCGCAGAAACGCGGTGCCCCGCACCTGCATATCCTGCTTCGGGGTGCGATCTCGCGTGATCTGCTGCGCCAGGTCACCGCCGCCACCTACCACCAGGTGTGGTGGCCGCACTTCGACCACGAGCAGTACACCGGCGACCGGATGCCGGTCTGGGACCCGGCCGCCATGACCTTCGTCGACCCCGACACCCGCCGCCCGCTCACCGACTGGGACCAGGCTCTCGACATCATGGACTCCGTCGATGAGCTGCCGCCCGCGCACACGGTGCGGTTCGGGTCGCAGATGGACCGCAAACACATCCGGGGCGTGCTCGGTGGCACCCAGGAGGTGAACCGGCACATCGGCTACGTCACCAAGTACCTGACCAAGTCCATCGCCGAAATCGTGGAACCACGCTCGCAGCGCGCCGCCGAGCACTACGACCGCCTCCACGCCGAGCTCCAATACACCCCGTGCTCGCCGCGCTGCGGTGTCTGGCTGCGCTACGGCATCGTCCCCAAGGGCGCCAGCGACAAAACCATCCCCGGCAAATGCCGAGGCAAAGCCCACCGCCGCGACACCCTCGGCCTGCCCGGTCGCCGGGTCCTGGTCTCGCGACGCTGGTCCGGCAAAACCCTCCCAGACCACAAGCAGGATCGGGCCGAGTTTGTTCGGCAACTGCTCGCCCGAGTGGGGATCGAGAAGCCCGACACCTCACACCTGCGGGTCAGCCCGGTCCAGCCCGGCGACCAATCCGTGCCGCCACGCGATCACCTGATCATGGCCGCCATCGCCCAACGCACCGCCTGGCGCGCCCAATACACCAATGCCCTGCTCGCAGCGGCACCACCAGACACACAAGACCTTTCAGCAATCCAGTCAGCAGCGTAGGTAAGGGGAGAAAGATGGATACTCGGTTGGTTGACGGGAAGTGGTATACGACGGCAGAACTAGCCTTGGTACTCGGTATCGATCCGTCCAGCTTGCGACGCTGGCGCACCGCGAATCCGCCGTACGGGCCTGCGTTTGTCCGGGTGTCCGCGCGCGTGGTGAAGTATGCCGCCGCTGATATCGAGGCATGGTTGCAAAGTCGGCGAACTGATCCCACGGAAGTGGCTGCGTAATGAGCAAGGTTCCGAATATACCTGTGGGCGTCCGCCTTTCGTCAGACATCGAGGAGCGGAAGGACTACGGGCGCCGGCATTTCAAAGCTCGAGTTCGTTGGGTTGACCCGGTGACGAAGAAGCGGCATTCGGTGTCTGAGCCGTTCGAGACGCGCGAAGAGGCGGAGCAGTGGATTGCGAATCTTGAGCTCAAGGCGGCTCAGGGCGTCGACCCGAAGACAGCCACCATGCGGCTTGCCGATTACGGCAACGCGAACATGGATATGGCGCTTCGGGGCCTGGAGAAGAAGACCCGCGATCCGTACATGGCTGGCTGGCGGAAGCGGGTAGTGCCCACCTTGGGCCACCTGCCGGTCGCCATGATGACAAACGGGGCGGTTGACCGAGCGGTAGTGGGCTGGATCAGTGACGGGGCCGGAAAATCGACGGTGAAGAACAGCCTTGCCGTGCTGGTCCGGGTCATGGAACAGGCAAAGCGCGACAACCTCCGTGAGACTAATCCGGCTCGCATTCGTGGCTGGCAGAAGTTGTACGAGCAGATTGAGGACGAGTTGGACGATCCGCGTTCGCTCGCGCTGCCCAACTGGTCGGCGCTGGTGACCCTGGCCGATGCGCTGGTGGCACGTTCGGCGGGCCATTATCAGGGCTGGGGCGATGTCGTGATCTTTGCTGCTTGCACAGCGTCGCGAATCGGGGAGGTCTCCGGCTGCCGCGTCGGAGACATCGACACCGAAACCTGGACATGGCGAGTGCGTCGGCAAACGACACCCTCACCGGGCGGCCTGGAGGACAAGGGCACCAAGGGTAACCGTGCGCGATACGTGCCGTTGATCGAGGAAGTTCGCGAGATCGTCGCGAAGCGGCTCGACCGTGCCGGGGCCAACCCTGACGCCCGTTTGTTCGTCGGTCCTCGCGGTGGACGCATCGCGACTGGGGTTCTCCGCGACGCAACCCATTGGGATGAGGTCGTGGAAAAGCTCGGATACGAACACCTTCGGCGTCACGATCTTCGGCACACCGGCCTGACGTGGATGGCCGATGCCGGGGTGAGTCTGCATCTGCTCCAACAGATAGCCGGCCACGCCGACAGCCGGACCACTGAGCGATATCTACACCCGGACCGATCCGAGATCGTCGGGGCTGGTGACAAACTCTCCAAGCACCTGCGGTCCCGTTCTGGTCCCGCTCTCAGGGTCGTCGGGGAATGAAGAAACCCCCTCTGATGCAGGTCAGAGGGGGTTTCTTGATTGTCGGGCTGACAGGATTTGAACCTGCGACCACTTGACCCCCAGTCAAGTGCGCTACCAAACTGCGCCACAGCCCGTTGCGCCGCGTTTCCGGGCGCTCGAAGAGATTACCTCAGGGGGTGTCTGGAGAGCTAATCCGCTGGTCAGAGGGCACTTCGGAGGGAGTGGCACAGAGTGGGCGGCGCTGTCCGGCAGATGGAGGCCGGTGCGCGCGGGGTGCGGTGAGCGCCGACTCACGGAACCGCGGTGAACAGCTCGTAGCTGTGACCGTCCGGGTCTCGGACGTAGACGCCGCGGCCGCCGGACAGGTGGTTGATCTGGCGGTCCCAGCCGTGTTCCGGGCCGGAGCCGTAATCGACTGCGGGCCATGTTGCCAGCTTCGTGAGCACTGCGTCGAAGGTTTCGTCGTCGACGAGGAAGGCGTAGTGGCCGGGGGCGAATCGGGCGCGATCGTCGAAGTCGAAGGTCAGATCGTCGTTGATGTGGACGGGGATGAACGGGCCGGTCGGAGCGGATACCGCCAGTCCCAGCAGGTCGGCGAAAAACGTTGCCGCGATCCGCTTATCGGTCGCCGGGACGATTGTGTGGTTGAGAACGATGGGCATCGTTTCCTCCTGAGTCATGAGCATTTGCATGCGATACGCATACAAATATAGGTGCGGAACGCATACAATGTCGAGGGTGAGTACACGTGATCCTCGGAACGTTCCGCCCAAGACAGGCAGCGGCGACGCGGTCGACGGCGGTCCGGCGCTGTTTCGGCTGGTCCGTTTCTGGTCGCGCCGCTGGAGCAACCAGGCTCTCGCGCAGGTCGCCCAGGAACCGGACGGAGAGCTGCGGCGGGTGCAGCACATCCAGGTCGTAGAAGCCGTCGCCGCGGTTCTTCAGAGCGGTACGGAGGCGGCCGTCACCGACGTCGCCGAGCAGCTCGGCCTCGATCACTCCGGCGCCAGCCGGATGGTGCGCGACGCCGTGGTGGCCGGATATCTCGCGCGCCGAGAATCCGCACGCGACCGTCGCCGAGCCGTCGTTCAACTCACCGACAGCGGACTCGACCTGCTGGCCGCGTCCCGCGATTGGCAGCGCCGCTCCTTCGAACAACTCACCGCAACGTGGAGCGAAGAGGACCGCCGCCGATTCGCCGGCTACCTGCAACGCCTGGCCGACGAGACGACTCGGTGAGTCGTCATGCCGCGAGCCGTTTCGAGCTCGCGGCGTGACGGAATCCCCTTGCCACGAGAGGATTTGCGCGCGACCAATATGCGCTCGCAGGCGGCGGCCCGGCCTCGATGGCCAGAACACCCCGTACTCTCGACCCGACCGAATCCAGCCTCACGGCACGAGGTCGCCCGACAACCATCCAGGCGGTTGTGCGACGCGCTGTAGTACACATGAGGTGTGGCAAGTCCTCCTTCTACGCGACCGCTGCTGACCCCGGTGTTACTGACCGTGGCGGCGGTCGGATGCACGGCGGTAGGCGCGTGGCAGTGGTTCCGGCTCGAGGGCGCGATCGCTCTCGACCACAACGTCGGCTATGCGCTGCTGTGGCCGCTGTTCGGTCTGTTCCTGATCGTCGCAGCCTGGGCCCACCGACGACCGCAACGCGCCTTCGCCACCGCCGTATCGACGTCGGCACGCCTGAAAGCCACTGCAGCTCGGGAACTGCCGCCGGGCCTGCTGCCCGACCGCGCCGGAATCCCCATCGAGAACGATCCCGCGACCACCGCCTACAACACCTATCTCGCCAGATTGAACGACAGCGAACTGCACCACCGGCTACGCGAGGCCGGCCTCGACAGAACCTGACCGCGACCGCCGCACGCCCACTTTTGTGAAACTCACACATTTCGCAACCTGGCTGGCTATATTCCAGCTACGCCGGACAATCGGCGATGAGAAGCGGAGGAAGACCGTGGAATATGTCGGCTCTGTCGCCGGAATCTTGCAGATGATCATCGGCACCATCCTCGCCAACACCGGATCGGGCGGTTCGGGCTCCGGCTGGTGAACCGGCGGATTCGGCTCGTCAACGGCGAGCCGAATCCACTCCCCTGCCCCCGGCCGGATCGAAGTGGCGGCGCTCCAGGTGAGGCCGACGGCGGATCAGCCGGCAGCTCGACGAGCGGCGACCGCTGATCGGACCGCGGGGGCGACCTTCTCGGCGAACGTCCGGATCTGGGTCACGTCGTCGGCGGGGTGGCCGAACAAGAATGTGTCCATCCCGAATTCGGTGGCAAGGCTCGTGAGTTCCCGAACCCACTGATCGACCGGACCGCTGAATTGCGCCGATTCCGCGCTGCCGATCTCTCCGAAGACGTTGTAACCACGCAGAATCGACCCGGGGTCCCGGCCGGCCTCCCGTGCGGCCTGATCGATGACGGCATTGCGCTCCGGAAGCGCGCTCGGCGGAATGTAGGTGCTCGAGGGTATCCAGCCATCGGCTCGCCGGCCGACCAGCCGCAGCAAACGCGGCCCGGAGACCCCGAGCCAGATCGATATCGGATGCGCGGGCCGCGGACCCGGATGGGCGCCGGACAGTCGGTAGAAGTGGCCATCGAAACGCACCGCCCGCTGGTCCGACCACATCAGCCGAATGACCTCGACCGCCTCCTCGAGCGCGGTCGCGGCCTCCGCCTTCGATCTGGCCGCACCGCCCATCGCCGCGATCGCCTCCCAGAACGCGCCCGCCCCGAGCGCGAGCTCGAAACGTCCACCGGACAACACATCCAGTGAAGCCGCCGACTTGGCCAGCACAGCGGGCGGACGCAACGGGAGATTCACCACGTCCGGAACGACCCGCACCCGCTGCGTACGAGCCAGCAGCGTCGACATCAGGGCCCACGCGTCCAGGAACCGGGCCTGATACGGATGGTCCTGCACCGCGATGAAATCCAAGCCGGATTCGTCGGCGAGCTCGGCCACCTCGAGCGTGTTGCCGAGATTCGCGACGGCGGGATTGACGAATACCCCGAATTGGAGATCACGCCCGTAGTCCGTCACTGTGCGCTCCTCTCACGGAACTTTCGACAGCTGGCAGGTCGCTTCCCGAGAATAGGCGCGAACAGCCGGCGAACGTGGGTGAACGCGCTGCTCGGACGCCATCGCATTCTCGCATCGAATCGCGCCGACTAGGAAGTGACGCCCAACGGGGGCGCCGCGAGGGCAGGCAGCACGAGACCGTCGATGACGCGTTCGATGAACGCGCTGTCGACCGGTTCGGCCTGCACGGTGATGCGATGAAAGGTGAGTGCCGGAAACAGCGAACCGATCAATCCCAGATCGTGGCCGGTGGCGATCTCCCCGCGATCGGCCGCGCGAGCAACAATGGCGGCGAATGCGTCGAGGTGCGGCGTGGTGATCGCGGCGCGGACGGCTTCCCGAAGAGCCGGCTCGCGGTTCATCGCGGTGAGCAATCCGCCGACGACGGCGTCGCGGCGGCTGTCCGGATCATGCCAGGCCGCGGCCAGGGCGACCAGGTCGGCGCGCAGGTCCCCGGTATCCGGGACGGGATCGATGCTGTGCAGCAGTGCGATCGCATCGGCGACGAGTTCGGGTTTTCCCGGCCAGCGCCGGTAGACCGTGGTTTTCGCGGTACCGCAGTGGCCCGCCACGGCATCGATGGTCAGCCGGTCGTAACCCACCTCCGCCAGCAGGGACTGGGTCGCCAAGAGCAGATCGCGATCGAGGTCCGCGTTGCGCGGGCGTCCCGGTTTCGACATGGCGGTGATCCTTTTCGCTCGAAGGTGCGACGCGCGCACCGGGCCTCAGACGTTACGGGCGTGCGTGCCGGGCCCGTCGATCCCCCAGGAAAGGATTCGGCGCGGGGCGATCCGGAGGACGTCGCCACTGAGCCCGCCCTCGGTCGATCCGGCACCGGGATGCGCGCTCGCGACACCGCGGACCTCGATTCCATAGGCCACCGGCGGAGTGACCGACTCGACGACGTCGACGATGAACGCCACCCGCGGGTTGTGCAGTACATTGCGCCACTTCTGGGTGCTCGCCAGCGCATGACCGACGATCTCGATGCCGGTGCCGTCGGCGGTGAGATGCACGCCGACCGGCCGGATCTGCGGCACTCCCGCGGCGCTGATCGTGCACAACCTGCCGATCGGCTGGGTGCGAAGAAACCCGAGCTCGCCTGCTGTGAACGACACGGTGCCACCTTCCGTAATTCAGATACGCAACTGTAGCGTATCGGATCGGTCGGGCGGTTGGCTCCATGAGGGATTCCCGAGGCCGCTCATCACACAGCGAACAGTGAGTATGGCGTCCGAGCCACCTCCACGGCGTTGCCGAGCCGACCGGCGGCCCGGCAACGCCGTCGTAGGCGTGATCGACGTGGAAACGTCGACGGACCGCGCGCCTCCGGGAAATCCTCGCCGGCGGCATAGCCGCTGGCAGCTTCCGCAGCGACCAAGACCCGACGCCGCCGCGCTGATGATCCTGGCCTGCCTGGACACCCAGCGGATCCCACTCAACCGCGGCGGCGAACTGTCCGCCGCCGTACGACAGATCCTGCCGTTCATCACCTTCGGCGTCGCGGCCGACGAATGCCGCGGGAAAATGTCCGCGGAATCCCGCTGCCCTGACGCCGGACGACGCGGACGCTGTGGCGGGCACGATGTCGATCTGCCACCTGGCGCCAGTGCCGTGATCCGGTGCGGTCACGCCGGTGGTTCGGCGGTGCTGTGGCGCAGGTGCGCCCACGCGATCGCCGAGCCGGGGTCGGTCACCAGGGTGCCGCCGGTCCCCGCCGGCAAGTAAACGAATTGTCCTCGGCGCACGGCGAGGTAGGATCCGCCGTCTGCGGCGGCACGGTGCTCGGAGGCTCTGTGATCGACGTGGATCGTGAACTGCCCTTCGACAGCCACGATTACCGAATCACGCGGGACACGGAACTCGATGGAGGCTGCCGCGGGCGTCCGCCTGAAGCCGATGCCTAACCGAGGCTCCGCCGACCTGCCCGCAACCGCGGGCACGAGCGACGCCTGCCCCACCCGGTGGTGCCGCCCGGCGGCAGCGTGTTCGCCTGAGAACACCGTCGCCGCAGGACCTTCGGTCGATCGCGCGACGGCCGATTCCCATGCGCCGCGGTCGATATCCCAGGCGGGCGGGTAGGCCAATGCGACCATTTCCAGATCGTCGTCGATCCGGAATTCGCCGCGAGTGGCCGGATTCAGATGAATGAGATCTCCCGGGCGGGCGGCGACAACATCGTCCGCGCCGTCGATGGTCATCGTCCCCGCCATGATGATCCAGACCTCCTCGTAAGGCGCGGCAAGCGGGGCACGCGCACCGACGGCCATCCGGGCGAAACCGGCGCTCAATCGGCCATAGTCGGCATCCACCGCCGCACCGAGCTGGATGCCGCCGTCGATCCGTTCCCAGGCGCGCACATCGTCGGAAGTAAACCTCCGCATCTGCCGTACCGGGCCCATCTCGGTTCCTCTCATCCGACGCAGACGGGGCGTGCCCGCCGCTGTTCGTTTCGGTGGGCGTACAGGATCAGCCCCGCCGTCAGTGCCAGCACGACCGCGCCGATCCCGGCGAACACCTGGATCCCGAAGCCGACCGCCGCATCGACGACCGCGGGCAGCACGGGGTCGCCGACCGAAAGCCGGCCCACCACAGTGACGCCTTCGTGCATGCCAGAACTCAGGGCTCGACCGACCGACCCGGACACGGTGCCGGGAAGATGGCCCGTCAGATAATGCCGGTACGCGGCGATTCCGATCACACCGGCCGCGGCGATACCGAGGGCCGTGCCAAGCTCCCCGCCGACCTCCTGCGCCGAGGCCGCCGAGCCGGTCTTCTCTTCGGGCGCGCCGGCGATGATCAGGTCGCTGACCAACGCGCCCGCCGCGCCCTGACCCCACCCGACCACGGAGATCGCCGCCACGATCGGCGCCGCCGACGCGGCCGGGCCCGCGAGCGCCGCCAATCCGACCGCACCGCCCGCGGCGACGAGTAGCGCGGCGGCCACGACCATCGCCGGCGGCCACCGGCGCGCGAGGCCCGGCGCCAGCATCGCGCCGGCGATATTCGCCACGATGTACGGCAACGTCCACAGGCCGGCTCGCAGCGGCGTCAGCCCGGCGACCAGCATCAGGTACTGCGTGAAGAGATAGAACATGCCCGTCACGCCGATGCCCATCAGCAGCAGCGTCACAAGCGCTACCCGCACTTGCCGGCTGCCGAGGATCGCGAGGTCGAACAACGGCTCGCGTATCCGGCCCTGGCGTCGCAGGAACAACACCAGGATTCCGGATCCCGCCAGGACACACAGTAATTGGAGCCACACAGGCCCACCTTCCGCGGATCGCCCTGCGGCCAGCTCCTGGAGGCCGTAGACGATCACCAGCATTCCCGTGACAGACAGGGCGACACTGATCGGATCGATGCGGGTGCGATTGCGTTCCGCCCGTTCGGGAAGCAGCCGCGGGCCGGCCAGCAGCAGCGCAACGAGGGGCGGGATGTTCACGAGGAAGACCGCGCCCCACCAGAAATACTCCAGGAGCAGCCCGCCCAGCACCGGACCGATCGCCCCACCGACGGTGAACGCGCTGAAGGCGATGGCGATCGCCAGGCGGCGTTGCGTATCGTCACCGAACATCGCGCGCAGCAAGGAGAACAGGGCGGGCATCAGGGTGGCACCGGCGATTCCGAGGGCCGCGCGGGCGATGATCAGCCCCTCCGCGGTCTGTGCGTAGGCGGCGGCCAGGGAGAGTACGGCGAAGAACGCCGATCCGATCAACAGCAGCAGGCGGGGGCCGATGCGATCACTGAGGCGACCGGCCGTGACCAGGAACCCGGCGATCAGGAATCCGTATACGTGGGTGATCCACAGCAGCTGCGAAGAGCTGGGTTCCAGGTCGGCGCTGATCGCGGGCAGGGCGAAGAACAGCACGGTCAGATCGGTCGCCAGCGCGAGCATCGGCAGTAGCAGCAGCGCCAGACCCAGCCACTCACGGAGGGTCGCTCGGGCCGGGCGGCTCGACGGGAGGGTCTGTTCGCGTGCGCTCATCGCGCCTCCTCGGTTTCGTTACAAGCTGTGTTGTTACGCAACTCGAAGCATAGCAGTATCCGTTACGATTCTGTCTGTAACGAATCCGTAGACTGGCCGTTATGACGAATGCGCAGCACACGAGTGGCGGACGGCCGGGCGGTCGCCCCCGCGACGCGGGCATCGCGACCGCCGTCACCGCGGCCACCCTCGAACTCCTGGAGAACAGCGCCTATTTCGCCGTGAGTGTCGGGGAGATCGCGCGCCGTGCCGGCACCACCCGGTCCGCGATCTACCGACGCTGGTCCGGGCGGCCCGAACTCGTCCTCGCCGCCATCGAGAGCCGGCTCGACACCCCGCTGCCACCCGACACCGGATGCACGCTCTGCGATATCGCCGACGGCCTCACCCTGTTCCTCGCCGCCTACCGCACCATCGCCCCCGAGGTGTACAGCGCCCTGTATTCCGAATGCGCAGCCGATCCCGAACTGCGCCGACGATACCTCGACACCGTGATCGAGCCATCACGTAAGGCGGTGCGGGAGATGCTGCTTCGCGCCGTCGACCGCGGCGACCTGCGCGACGATGTGGACATCGAACGAATGCTCGACCTCATCGCCGCCTTCGTGCACTACCGCGCCCTGTTCGGCAACCATCTCGACGACGAGGACGCCGAACGAGCCATCGAAACGATCATGCGCGGCGCCGCCGTGGACTACGACGCCCTACTGGCACACAGCCAGTCCATCCAGGGCGACCATCTCGACGCCGCGGGAGCGCACCACGTACACATCGACGACGTACCGAGCTCGTCCGCGATACCGGAGCCTTGACCAGCGGTGACGCCACCAGCTCGCGGCGACGTCCCCTCCTGCCGCCCAGGCGTTTTCACCCACCGACGGTCTCCGTCAAGCGTCCCGTCAAGCCGTGTTCACCGAGTATTTACGATGTCCGAATGCTTATTCACGACACGCACGGCAGTTCGACCTCACCTCCGGAGCCGGCGGAAGTCGAACAACTCCGGGAGCGTCGATTCTCGCCGTTCGTGGTGTGGGGCGGCATCGCCGCCGCTGTGCTCGTACTCGTCGCGGGTCAGCTCATGGCCGTTCACATCCACGCTCTCGGCCCGTTGACCAGCCTCGTTCGTGATTACATCGGAACGCCCAAGTCGGCGACGACGCCGTGGGCGGGCTTCCTGCTGGCGCTGGTCGGTGTCACCAGCCGGGTGCGGGTGAGCGCACTCGCGGCCGCGGTCGCCATCGACCTCGTCTTCGTCGCGGTTCGGGCGTTCGACGGCCGTCCCTTCACCGTCGGCAACGGACCGACCATCGTGCTGACGGCGCTGGCGCTGATCGCCGCCCTGCGGTGGAGTGGTGCGCGACGACGCACGGCACTGCACATGATCGCGCTCGGCGCGCTGCTCATCCTCGCGACCAAGGTCGGCGATGTCTGGTTGGACGTCACGGCCTGGGCGTGTCCGCAGGTGCTCGACCCGTACGTGGAGGTGGCCGATCGCGCGCTCGGCAATCCGTCCTGGATCGTCGGCCATGCGCTCGAGCTGGCCGGGCCGGTGCCGACGGGGCTGGTGCGCTGGGTGTACTTCGAGCTTCCGGTGGCCGCCATCGTCGTCGCCGTCTGGCAGTTACGCGGCGTGACCACAGGTAGGTGGCCGCAGCACCACCTGGTGCGGACATTCTTGGCGATCGGTCTCATCGGCCCGATCTTCTACGTGATCTTCCCGGTCGTCGGGCCCGTGCTCGCGTTCGGACCATGGGGAAACGGCATGGAACTCGCCGACGTCTGGCCGAATACCGTTCCCGCGCTCCCCATCTCGGTCGAATCGATGCCGTTCGACGCCATCACACCGCGTAACTGCATGCCGTCGCTGCATACCGCATGGGCCCTCGCCCTGTTCATCCATTCACGTCGCGGACCTGTCTGGTTGCGCTGGGGTGGCGCCTTCTGGCTGGTGTGCACCCTCACCGCGACCCTCGGCCTCGGCGCCCACTACGGCCTCGACCTCGTGGCCGGCGCCGCATTCTGCCTGACCATCGAGTCCGCCCTGCGCGACCCCGGCCGAGGCTGGGACCGTCAGCGCGTGCTGGTGGTGGCGATGGGAACAGCCACTTTCGCCGCAGTGCTGCTGTGCATCCGCTACTTCGCGATGCCGATGGCGACCCACCCACTCCCCTTCGGTATCGCGATCCTCGGCGCGCTCACCGCATTGTCGATCGTGTTCTACCGAACCTGGTTCGCTCCGGGACGTGCGGAAGCCTTTGCGGGCGGAACACGTGAGCCTCAACATCGCTGATGTGAGCAGAGGTGGCGGCCCCCGCCGCCGAGTCCGAGGGCCTCACCCGATTCAGGGTGAGGCCCTCGAGCGCTTCCAGTGGCTGAGTCGCCGGGAGACCCGGCCCCTCGTGAGAGACCTATCGATCTCCATCTCGGAGTTACAGCGGATAGACGAGATATCGCGCCGGCATGCTGTCCAGGCAGACTCGACGCTGCGCGAAGCGAGGGTCACCGGCGGACAAGTCGATCAGATCGTCGTAGTATCCGGCGGCGAGCAACCCCGATAGCACATCGTTCTCGGTGTAGCTGACCTGGAAATGCGCCCGGACACGCCAGCGTCCGTCGTCGAGGCGCGTGGCTCGGGTGCGCTGCGTGACGTGGCGGGTACCGTACGGCTCCACCGTGCCCGCCCACACCTCCGTGATGAACTTGACCCGGTCCAACACGCGGGCGCGGTTGTCGTCGTACATATAGGCCAGCGGTAGCCCGCGGCGCAGGTTGTCGAGAGTGTGCACGGTGTAGGAGCATTCGGACGCGAACAGATCAGGCCAGCGCTGCCAGTCCTGTTCGTCGACCACATCGCTGTATCTGCCGAGCAACTCGTCGACAGCCAGGACTTCCTGGTCGGTCTCAACGATCAAAACCCATCACCTTCCGGTAGTAGGCCCAGCCGACGGTGTTGCCGATCTCGTCGTTCTGGGTGGCGTCTTCGGGACGTCCGTCGACGCCTTTGACGAAGCGCGCAAGCGTTCCGTCCCGAGCCGTCTGCTGTTGACGGTTGAAGACCGCCGCGTCTTCGATCGTGATGAAGCCGCTGGGCCCCAGCAGATTCGACGCCTGACGGACACGATGCTCCCGGTACTCCTGGCTGTCGTCGACATGCCCGAAGAATGCGTAGTCCACTTCGGTGCGGTCCACGCCGCGCGGCCGGGCGAATCGCACGTTGATGGTGTCGACGTGTTTGGTCATTACCGTGACCGGCCGCAAGGCCACCACCCTGGCGCGATCATCGGTACCGCGAAACTGGACGACGCTCGGATCGGCGAGGTAACCGTTGTCCACGTACGGCGTGCTCTGGTAGCCGACCGAGAAGTGTCCCACCGGCTGGGTGATGCGCACCTCCCCCTTGCCTCCTTGCCAGCCGAGTATCCGAAAACCGGTGTGCAGCAGGGGCGCGTGGTAGAAGTCGTTGTCGAAGTATGTTTTCCAGTTCGCCTTGTAGACGACCTTCTGGTATCCGAGCAGGGTGAGATCGCCGTCATCGAGCAGACAGTCGCGCACGGGGTTGGCGCAGGCGCCGAGAAATGCCTCCAGGAGTGGAGTGTCCGGATGCCTCGTCACGAAGATCAGCCCGGCCAGCTCGGCTACTCGCAGTTCCGGCAGCGCGTAGTCCTTCCGGTCGAAGTCGGAACGGAACTCGCGCTCGCCCGGCGCACCGCAGAACTCACCGTCGCTGTTGAACAGCCATCTGTGGTACGGACATTGAAATTCTGTCGCCACGCCGGCTGCCCGCTGTTCCAGCAGCGTGCCCCGGTGGGTACAGGTGTTGATGAAAGCACGGATCCGGTCTCGTGGCCCCCGGCTGACGATGATGGGCACCTCACCGAGCCACGTGGTCTTGAAGCTGTTCACCTCCCCCAGTTCGGCGCGGTGCGCCACCGGGTGCCAGTACGGCCCGTAAAAGATCCTTTCCAGTTCTTCCTTGTATACGAGCTCGTCGGAGAAGATCTCCTTCGGAAGGTCGAGCGGGTTGGTGAATTTTGCGGCGATCACCGCCCGAACCTGCTCGTAGTCGCTCGATATTTCCGTTTCGGTCGCGTGCGCCATGCGCCGGCCTCCGCATCGATTCGTAACGGGCAACGCTGGTCGGCGGATGCGACAACATACAAAGCTGCCCTGGCGATTCCGGCACACAGAACATTTCTCTGCCGGTGTCGAAAATCCTATGTTTTGATTCCGCCCGGGTCAACCCCTCAATTATTCGAAAAACGTTGTGCCACACGCTGGAAAGGCAGAGTTGACGTGAACTCACATATGAGCAGCCCGCGATCGGCCGGTCGCACGGCATTGATTACCGCGGCGGGCGCGGGAATTGGGCGCGCGATCGCGATCGAGTGGGCAGCACGCGGCGGAGCGGTAGTCGCCGCCGATCTCCGGGCCGAGGACGCAGCGCAAACAGCACGGCAGGTGCGCGGTCTCGGCGGACGATCGGTGGCCACCACCGCAGATGTCACCGATCCGGACTCCGTCACGTCGATGCTTACCGTCGCCCTCGACGCGTTCGGTGGCGTCGACGCCCTGTTCAATGTGGCCGGCGCCAGCCTGCCGAGACGGGTCGACGAGATGGCGGACGACGACTGGTACCGGATGATCGACATCAACATGACCTCGGTCTATCGTTGTTCCAAGCTCGTCATCCCGCACATGCGCAGCTCCGGCGGCGGCAGCATCGTCAACATCTCCTCGACCGCCGGCCTGCTCGCCGAGAACCGCTGCGCTGCCTACAGCGCGGCCAAGGGCGGGGTGCTGCTGTTGACCAAGAACATGGCAATGGACTACGCGGCGGACGGGATCCGCGTCAATGCGGTCTGTCCGGGGAGCACGATGACTCCACGCATTCGCGACTATCTGGATCGCGTTCCGGGCCACGAGAAAATGATCGAGGATATGTGCCCGATGCGGCGTTACGCCGATCCCGAGGAAATCGCCCGGCCGGCAGTATTTCTCGCCTCGGACGATGCCAGTTATATCACCGGCGCGGTGCTCGCGGTCGACGGTGGCCTGACCGCTGGAAAACGCTTCTCGATCTTCGATGATGCGACGTAGCCCTACGGCTTCGCCCCGGCATCCGATTTTCCGGATGCCGGGGCGAGATTATCGGCGCAAACGCTATTCGGCCGAGACGGCGACGGTGAGTGAATTCGAGGTCGAAGGCGCAACGCTCATCGCACACACCTCCCGGCCCACCGTACGCAACTGAAACGCAACGGGCTCGTCGAGCTGCCGGCCGTATGCCACTCGCGTCGCCGCGGAATTGATCGCCGCGCCCAAAGGTGTCGGCCAGCCGCGCAGTGCGTGCACGATACTGCGAAGTGTCTGCAGCGTAGTCACGGCGGCCTGCCATCCGTATGCCGTGGTGACGCAGCCGACGGCGCGGCCGGACAGATACGGCTGCTCGTCGTCGCGCATATCCTCGACATAGTCCAGGGCATTCTTCACCAAGCCCGACACCGAGCCGTGGTATCCGGGTGAGGCAATTACCACGCCGTCGGCTATGCGCAACGCGTCGATCAACTCGCGCGCCTCGGCCACCGGCGGATGGTCGGGATCGTACATGGGCAGCCGCGCGAGCGTCGACGCACCGAAAAGTGCTGTGCGGGCGCCGTGCTCACGGGCAGCGTCGAGGGCAATGCGAAGGGCCGATTCGGTGGAAGACGCCGGCCGTAGCGTTCCGCCAAGGCCGACGATGAACGGTGAGGTAGCCGGCTCGGACATCTCCTCACACCATCTTCATCAGACCGTCGTGGCCCCAGGCGAAGCCCGAACCCAGCGCGTAGTTCTCGGTGGTCCAGGTCTGCGGGTCGACCACCCGCGGTCCCCAGCCGTACTCGAAATGCCACCCCGAGGGGTTGCGGAAATAGAACGAGAAGACGTGATCGTTCTGATGACGGCCCGTCGAGGTCGAGGTGATACCGCGTTCGACGCAGAGGTCGTAACTGTGCCCGACGTCGTCGATGCTGACCGTCTCGAACATCACGTGCTGGATGCGGCGCGTAGCTTCCGGGATATTCATGAACGCCAGCGAATGGTGGCGAGCGTTGCAGTGCAGGAACGCGGCGAACGGCCCGACATCAGGAATATGGGCGAAGTCGCTGACGCCGAAACCCAGTACTCGGCAGTAGAAGTCGGCCGCTGCGACGACGTCGGCTGCGTAGAGAACCACATGTCCCATGCCCATATCGCCGGTGTTGAAGCCGGCGAGGTCGCGTGTGGGCCGGAACTTGGGCAGGAAAAGCTTCTCGTGCCCGAGCACCAACTCCATGCGTACCCCGGAATACGGGCAGGTGAAGAAGACGAATTCCATAACCCGCCGGTCGGCTGCTTCCTCGGCGGATCCGGCCGTCACCTCGACACCTGCGGCGTCCAGCTGCGCGGCCGCAGCTTCGAGCGCTGCCTTCGACGCGACATCCCATCCGACGTAAGCGACGTCGTCCTCGTGACCGGGCCGCACCCCGATCCGGTGATGACGGTCGTCGGCTCGGACGTAGAGCAAGCGATCGGAGCTATCGCGGGAGACCTCGAGGCCGAGCACCTCCGTCGCATACTGTTTCCAGGCCGGGACATCGCTCGACGTCCCGACGACATAACTGAGTTGGCTGACAGCCGCCATGGATCTACTACTTTCCGGGATCTGGATGAGTGGGAAGGGCGCGGCACCCGACGCGGCCTCAGAACACGACCAGTTTCGGGTCGCGCTCGAGCCCGAGCGCGACCCGGCCGTAGTGCTGGAAGTTCGCGCGGGTGAAGGAGACGTGACTGGCCATCATGTGGATGTCTCGCCACTTCTGCTGCATCGGACTGCTGTCTTTGAAGCCTGAGGTTCCGCTCAAATCGAACAGCCTGTCGACGGCGCCGGTCAGAAGTTCGGCGGCGCGGTTGTAGTCGCGCAGTATCTGCGCGCGGTCGGCGAGCTCGAGTCGGCCCGGCGCACGGGCCGCATCGAGAACCTGTTGGATCGCCAGCTCGGCCAGCTCCAGATCGGCGGAGGTGCGCGCGACCGCCTCCTGGACGACTTCCGAGCCCGAGGTCTGCGCCCGGCCACGTGCCCACTCCACGAAGTGGTCATAAGCATCCAGTGCGGTGCCCATCATCGGGCCGAGGAAGGTGAGGCCGGCATGCAATGCCAGCGGCTGACTGTAGAGCGGGCCTTGATTGACCTCACTGCCCGGCCCCTCGCCGGCGACCAGCGCCGCGGCCGGCACGACGAAACCATCCGGCACGAAGACATCGTCGACAACGATCGTCTTGCTCCCCGTGCCGCGCATTCCGGCTGCGTACCAGTCGTCGTCGATGGTGTAGTCGCCCGGCCGCACGAGGAAATGGTGATTGGCCGCGCGCCCGGCATCTTTGATCAGGCCGCTCACGATCACCCACGATGCGTGGTCGACCCCGCTGGCGAAGCCGTGCCTGCCCGTCAATCGGTATCCGCCGTCGACCTTGTGCACGGTGGCGGCCGGAGCCAGCGAGGCGGCAATGCACGTATCGGGCCCGTCGGACCACACCGCCTCCTGCGCGACCCGCGGAAAGTACCCCACCATATGGGCATCGTGGGGCAGCAACGCGGCGCACCACGCCGTGGACGCACATGCCCGTCCGAGTTCCACGGCTACGGCATACATCGTGTCGAGCGACAACTCGTCACCGCCGTAGCGACGTGGGGCCAGAATGCGGCCACCGAGGCCTGCCGCGATGATCTCGTCGATCGACTCACGGGGCACCGCCCGCTCGGCCTCCGTTCGGGCGGCTCGCGCCCGAATCCGTGGCGCGAGTTCACGGGCGCGGTCGAGCAGGACCTCGTGCAGTGCCAGATCGGCAGTGCGATCGATATCGGGGGCTACCATGGCAATCCCTCTCCATTTCGGGCGCGCTAGAACAGCACACTCAGGTTTTTCGACTGCACGACGTTCTGATCCAGCAGGATCGTGCGCTTGGCGATCTTGAAACTCGAGCCGTCGACGCGCAGGACGTCGCGGCGCTCGCCTGCCCAGATATCGGTCTCCGATTCGAGCCGATTCCGGTAGACCAGGAAATTGCACGTGATATCGAATTCCGTGGCCCCATCGGCCTGTCCGCCGTCCGCACGCGGCGCAACGATGACATTCGTGACCAGATGCCTGCACCGTGACGGCGGATCCTCGGCCCAATGGGTACCGGAGTGCATCTGGTTCACCCGCATGCGCAAAGATTCGTAATCGTCGTAGAAGTGGGCCATTTCGATGCCCTTGGGCACCTCGTCCTGGTCACGCTGGCGGCGCAGCCGGTTCTTGCGTACCGGCATCCAGTACAGGACATCCTCGGCGAACAGCTCCAGCCAGCGGCTCCACTGCCACCGGTCGAGCAGCTGTGCCTCATGGTAGAGAAACTGCTCGATGCGGTGCTGCCGGACGACAGTGTCGATTTCCGCGCCGGTCGTGGGCGCGAGAACCTGGTCGACGGTCATCGGACTGCCTCCGTCGCGCTCGCCGCGGCAAACGGTGCGGCATCGGTGCGTTCCTCCGGCGGAATCTGCGGCCAGGCTTCGGTCGTCATGAACTCCAGCCATCGCCGATAGAAGCCGCGCTGGCCGGCTTCACCGAAGAACGAGTCGAAGTACTCTCCCGGGTACTCCGGATGCTCACGTCCGGTCCCGAGCCCCATTTCGTAGTTCCATGCCATCTTGCGGGCCTGGTAGCCCTGTTCCAGGACTCCACCGATCATGCCCCAGTTCTCGCCGTCGTCGGTCTCCACGACACCGGCTGCGCCCTCGGTGAACGATGCCGAGACCTGTTGTGCCCGTTTGGCTTCTTCGGGAGCGTCCTTCTCGACCACGGTGAACGACCAGATCTCGAACTTGGTCGGGCCCTTGGGGTGCCAGACCCGGAGATTCGCCGAACCCGGTAGTCCGGCGAAGTTCGGGAAGGCGTTGAAATTCGCGACCATGTCCGCACGATCGCCTACCCGTTCCCGCGCGATTCGGCGCTTCTTCTCGTTGTACTGGCCCAGCGGATCGTCGGCGAAGCGAGTATGGCGTTCGAAGAGGAAGCTCTCGCCGTGACCTTCGCGCAGCGATACATGAGCGCCGTCCTTGGCATCGAATCCAGGACCGAAGGACAGCAGCGAGGACAGGTGACTGGTGGTGGCGTGATAGGTGTCGCCGGCGAACTGCTCGGCCGCGAGTTTCCAATTGGCGTTGATCGTCCACTTGATCGCGCCCGGCAACACCTCGATACCGCCTTCGGCGTGGTCGACCCAGCCGTCGATATAGAACTTCAGTGCACCGAGGTATTCGTGCAGTGACGGGGCCGCCGGGTCGAAGTTGCCGAAGATCAAGCCCTTGTAGGAGTCGACCTGCGCGACCTGGATCAGGCCGTTGTCCTCCAGCGACAGCTTGTCGAAATAGGCGTCCTCCAGATTCGGGACGCCCACCAGCTTGCCCGCGCTGTCATAGGTCCAGCCGTGATAGGTACACATGAACGACCGCGTGTTACCTTCCTCGGCGCGGCAGACACGCATACCTCGGTGGCGGCAGACGTTCAAAAAGGCACGCACGCTTCCGTCGGGTTGACGGACCACCAGCACCGGGTCACCACCCATATAGGTCGCGAAGAAATCGTGCGGGTTCGGAATCATGCTGTCGTGGGCGAGGAACAACCAGCTGCGACCGAAGATGCGCTCCTGCTCCATTTTGTAAATTTCGTCGCTGACGAAGATCTCGGGCCCGATACGGCCCTCTTTCCAATTCACCAACGATTGCAGATAATCGGCAGCAACGGCCACGATCATCTCCCTTCAGTTACACGTCGAAATCGTTGTCCTACAGGTAATCACCAGAGCCGGGAACGGTCGATCCCGATGTTCTGGGCGCCGGAACGACAATTCAGCTTCCGATGTCGACGTACACGGCGCCGTCGACGACCTGCACGGCGTATTTGGCGAGTGGCTCCGACGCAGGCGGCGCCGTGACGGCTCCGGTCTTGATACAGAACTTCGCGAAATGCCAGCCACACTCGATCTGACCGTCTTCGATGAATCCTTCATCCGCGAGTGAGGATTTGTCGTGTGAGCACCAATCCGCGGTCGCGTAGAATTCGCCGTCGATGTTGTAGACCGCGATCGGTGGATTGGTGTCCACACGTGTGACGTTGCCGGGCGTGAGGTCGCCGACCGCACATACCCGGACCAACCTCTCCGACTGCTCTGTCGATGTCATCTGTCTCTCCTTTCGGACGCTAGGCGCCACGCGTGCGTACTGCGCTGTCCCCGATGCCACGCAGGTCGACGGCGGGATCGGCGAGTAGAGCGGGATCCGGTCGCGCCTGTTTGCCGATCATGCTCATCGCCATGCGCACCTCACGCCTGCGGTTCACGCCGACGACGCCGGCCAGTAGGCCCTGGTGCAAGTGGAACGCGGTGAATTCCATCGACTCCGGCTCACCGCGCCACACCACCGCATCGGTCGGGCGCATGTGGCCGGCGGCCTGGATGTTGACCTCGCCCTGATCGGACCAGAACCACGGCACTTCGTCGGAGGATTCGCGCCTGCCGAGCATGGCCCTGGCCGCGGCGATGCCCTGGTTCTGGGCGTTCTGCCAGTGCTCGAGCCGAATCCTGCGCCCCGAGCGTCTGTCGGCCCGGCAGGCGACATCGCCCGCGGCGTAGATCCCCGGCACCGAGGTTTCACCGAATTCATCGACGACGATCCCGTTTTCGATGTCGATACCGGCACCTGCTACTGCGTCCACGGCGGGCGTTACTCCGATGCCGATCACCACGAGGTCGGCGTCGATGGCTGCGCCGTCGGCGGTATGGACCTGTCGCACCCGGCCTTTCCCCGATAAGCCGGTGATTTCGGCGCCGGTTCGGATGCACACCCCGCGCTCGGAGTGCCAGCGGGCCAGCCGGTCTCCGATCTGCGCACCCAGGACGCGGCGCAGCAGTCCCGCCTCACGTTCGAGCACGGTGACCGCATTGCCCATTGAGACCGCCGACGCCGCGAGTTCCATGCCGATCAGGCCGCCGCCGACAATGACCACCGATCCGCCTGCCCGCAAACGGTCGCGGATCGCGATCGCGTCATCGACAGTGCGGAGGAAATGGACGCCTTCCACATCGAGGCCCGCGATATCCGGCCGACGCGGTGCCGTGCCGGTGCACAAGAGCACCTTATCGGCTCGCAGTGCCGCGCCGCTGTCGAGCTCGACCCGGCGTTCACTCGGGGCCAATCGGGTCATCCGGACCCCCAGCAGCAACTCGATGTCGTTGTTCGCGTAGAACTCGGCCGGATGCAGATGCGTCTGCTCGGGCTCCTTCCGCCCGAGGATCACTTCCTTGGACAGTGGTGGACGGTCATAGGGCAGATGGAATTCGTCGCCGACCAGGACGATACGGCCTTCGAAGCCCTCGGCGCGCAGTGTCTCGGCAGCACGGGCGCCGGCCAGGCTCGCACCCACGACCACATAGGTTTCGGTCATCGGTGCACCCCGGCGATGTGCTGATGGCGGCTGCGAGTGCGAATTCGGTCGTCAATCACGGTGATGCCCCCACAGGCTGGTCGCGTCGTAATTCGAGACCCGCCACGTGGCATCGTCGACCAGGCGGCCGTCGTAGCCGTATTCGACCTCCGAGCCCGACGGGTTCTTCATGAAGAACGAGATCGCCAGGTCATTGGAATGACGGCCGAGCGTCTCGGTGAGGGTGACGCCGTGGGCGTGTACCTCGTCCAGCGCACGGCCGACGTCGTCGATGTCGTCGACCTCGAGCATGAAATGACCCAGTGCCGGAGCCAGGTCCTCGTTCTCCACGAACGCGAGGCTGTGATGGCGCGGGTTGACATGGAGAAAGTGCACCTTGCGGCCGTGGAATTCGATGGTGTCGCTCAGGCGGAAGCCGAGAACGTCGAGGTAGAACCGCTTGGCCGCGGCGAGCTCGGTGACGAAGAAGAACACATGGCCGAGGCCGAGGTCGCCGGTGACGAATCGGACACCGCGTGGCGAGACGAACGGTTTCTTCGGCACACGAGCGCCGTAGAAGAACTCGAGCCGGTGGCCGTCGGGGTCGGCGCAGCGAAACAGTTCCTCGACGCCGCGTTCGGCGGCACAGGACGGATCGTCTTCGGTGGCGACACCTGCGGTAGCCAGGCGGGCTCTGACTGCCTCCAGTGCGGACCGGTTCGCCACTTCCCAGCCCACATACGCGGCTCCGCCGGCCTCGCCACGATGGATTGCGAATCGCCAGCCGCGCTCATCGGCCCGCAGCAGGACAGTGTCCTCGCCGGCTTCTTCTGCGACGGAAACGTCTTGCAGGCCGAGGATTTCGGTGCCGTAGCTGCGCCAGGCCTCCACATCCGTCGCGGTGAGGCCCACGTAGCCGAGCCCGACAACTTCAGTCATGTTCGGTGTTGCCTTCCTGGTGGATCAAACCGGAAACCGCTGGCTCCGGTGAATGTATGCAGCTTGGGCCGACTCCCAACGCCGGACAACGGCGACGATCCGCATGCCGGAACGTGCGGCGCGTCATCGCCGGAGAAACGCGCGGACCGCCGCGACGAACGCGGACGGCCGTTCGAACGGGGACCAGTGCCCGCAGTTGTTCAGCACGACCAGGTCTGCGGCGGGCAGCCGCCCCAGCAGCATCAACGCACCTTCGAGCGGAACCATGCGGTCGGAGCGACCGTGCACGATCAGCGTCGGCGCAGCGACCTCGGCTAGTGCGGCGATATTGCTGCGTGCCACGATCGTCGACCGGTTCCAGGTGTCGGCATGCTCGGGTTCTCGGCGCCGCCACCGGTACAGCTGCTCGACGAGCCCATCGTCGATCGTGCCGGGGTCGTGCACGATCGCGCGCAGCAGGCGCGCGATGTTGGCACGGTCAGGCGGCTTCGATTGGCATTCGTCGAACAGCCGGCCGACCTCGGTCGGCGCGGGACCGAGCAGATAGGGGTCGCCACCGGTGGACGCACTGCAGCCACCGATGACCAACCGTTCGACGCGCTCGGGCGCGGTCATCGCGAGATCAATAGCAACGGTGCCGCCCGTCGAGACTCCGATCAGCGTCACGGCGTCCAATTCGAGCTCGTCCAACACGGCGAGGGTGTTGCGAGCGTACAAATCGTGCACCGGCTCATGGAATTCGCGGGCTGCGCTGCGGCCGAAGTTCGGATAGTCGACGAGCACGCAGCGGTGGTCCGCCGCGAGATCGACCAGGACACGATGATAGGTGAGCCACGCCGTGGTACCGGGCAAGGGCCCGAAGGCCTGACCGAAGACCAACGGCGGGCCGGACCCCACGTCGTGATAGTGCACGGCGCTGCCATCGACCTCGAGGTAACGACTGGTGGATTCTTCGGTGAATTCGGTCATTTCGCATGTCCTCGGATCAACTGATCGCACCGGCACCGAGATGGAGATCCGGTCCTCGATGCGTTACCGCCACCGAAATGGCCAGTCGCACAGATTCTTCGAGATCCGATGGCGACATGGACGGCGGTGGCGGTAGTTCCGCCGCCGCCCTGGCCGGCGTCGCGGGGAGGTGCACCATTCCGGCGCGGGCCGAGCAGAGGTGGCGCGCGAGATACATCGTTTGGTTGCACAGATAAGTGCCCGCCGTGTTCGAGACGTAGCCCGGAATGCCCGCCGAATGCCAGCCGTCGACGATGGCCTTGATCGGCAAGGTGCTCAGGTACGCGTCCGGTCCGCTCGCGTCGATCGGGCGGTCGATGGGGATGTTGCCGTCGATGTCGGGTATCGGGAAGTCCCGCATGTTGATCGCGACTCGTTCGACAGCCGGGCTCGCCCGCCCCGGCGCCACGCCGGTAACCAGGACGACGTCAGGGCGTATCTCGTCTATTGCCTCGACGAGCACGGCGCGCACTTCCTCTGTGGCGACCGGAAGCACACGGCCGACGACGTCGGCGCCCTCGACTCGGGCACCGTCGAATCGCCGCGCGATCACCCCGCTCGGATTGTCGGTTTCCTCGGCGTAGGCGCCGAAGCCGGTGAGCAGAACCCGATTCATGCGTCCGGGTCCGCAGCGCACCGCTGCTGGAAAGCAACGAACTCGGTGACGAACTGTTCGGCACGCTCGAGCATCACCGAGGACTGTGTGAGTCCGGGCGCGATGAACAGCTGAGTGTCCGGAGCCTGCTTGTGCCAGATGAACGCGTCGTCGACGGGGTGGATCGCGTCGTCCAGATCGCCGCGGCAGACCAACGTCGGCACGGTGATCTTCGTCAGATTCGGACGCAGCGTGTAGTACTCCTGGAATTCGGCCGTGCCGCGTGTCTTCGCGTAGAAATCCACGGCGTCACGCCAATCCGCTCCGTGCAGTTGCCGCCATTCCTCGGCCTGCGCGCTGTCCGGATCGACGGTCGTGAACACCGTGTTGAGCGAGGCGTTGCCGCTTACGCTGAGACCGACGATCGGCGCGTCGACCGTCAGTGTCCGGACCCGGGCAGCGTTCTCCAGTGCGAGACGGCCCGCGATGCGCGAGCCGAGTGACACCCCCGCGACGTGGACCCGGTCCAGCCCCAGCTCGTCGAGCAGCCGCCACAGGTCGGCTACCCATGTCTGCGGTCGAGTCAGCGGCGCCACCCGCTGGCTACGGCCGAGTCCACGCAGATCGGGAACGATCACCCGATAGTGCGCGGCCAGTCGCGGGATCAGTTCGCCGAACCAGCGTCCGGACGCCGCGGCGCCGTGTACCAGCAGCACCTCATCCCCGGTTCCGTGCTGCTCGTAATAGATCTCGACACCATCGATCGCCAACGTGGCCATGAAATGGAATCCCTTTCCGTCGTCCGCTGTGGTGACAGCAGGCTCGACGCTGGGCAGGCCGTGAGCAATCAGCGCGTTCCACTGGCCGGCAAACTCCGATCCGCACCCGCCGGGGCGTTGCCGGACGTTCCGTGGGACGGACCACGATCGTTCACCCGTCGCGCGATGAAGGTCAGTGTGAATCGGTCCGAGACCACGACAACAACCTCTGGAGCCGATCGTGACCGTAGAACCAGCAGTGCCCGACACCATCGACGATCCGTGCGTGCCGGTGGAGGAGCTCGCGGCCCGGTTGCTGCGTGCGCAGACCGACCGGACGACGGTGGCGCCACTCACCGGCCGGTACCCGGCCCTCGACACCGCGACCGCCTACCGCGTCCAGGACGAAGCGTTGAGCCAGCGCATCGAACGCGGCGAAACCATCGTCGGAGTGAAGCTCGGACTCACCTCGGCCGCCAAACAGCAGCAGATGGGTGTGTCCGCGCCGCTGACCGCATGGCTCACCGATGCGATGGTGCTACCGGCCGGGACGCCCCTGCCGCAGGATCAGCTGATCCACCCCCGAGTCGAGCCCGAGATCACCTTTGTGATGGGCCGAGGCCTGGCCGGGCCTGGCGTCACCGCGGCGGCAGCGCTGGCCGCGGTCGATCGCGTCTATGCCAGCGTCGAGATCATCGACAGCCGGTACCCCGATTTCCGATTCACCCTGCCCGAGGTGATCGCCGACAACGCCTCGGCGGCATACTTCCGCACCGGATCGGTCGGGGCGAACCCGGCGGAGTTGAACCTGCCGCTGGAAGCCTGCTTGCTCGAGGTCGATGGAGCGCTGGCGGCGACCGGGCTGGGTGTGGCCGTTCAGGGGCATCCGGCCCAGGCCCTGGCCATGGCCGCGAATGCGCTGGCCGAACGCGGTCATGCGATCGAGCCCGGCTGGATCGTGATGACCGGCGCCATGACCGACGCGGTGCCGGCACCGCCCGGCGCCATGATCGCGGCGCATTTCACACATCTCGGGTCGGTGGGGCTCGCCTGCTGACCGCTTCGGGTGGGCCTCGGCGGTGACCCATTCGCGAATAGGTAGTCACTCGGTAATTCCCCCGTTGTGACCCATCACGCATCGGAAATACCGTTGGCTGCGCGGTCGGAATCCGTAGTCCGCACATCCTGAGCACCGGTCTCCCGTGAATTGTCAGCCCAGTTCAGCCCCGCGGGTTTCCGTGCTCCGCCGGGCGGCGCCCCCGGCGGAGCGGCGATGTGTTCGGCCATCCGCGGTCCGGGTTTGCATCCTGTTCCGCCGGCCCCGTCTGGCCGGCCACGGTTATCGAGAGGCACATCATGACGATCAGCAGCATGGGTGCGTCGGCCCACACGGCCGCCGCCGGCGCGTGCATCCCCTTGAACGCGGGCCGCGACCAGGCCGAACCCGAGTCCTCCAGTTCTGCGTCCAAGGCTTTGGCACTGTTGAGTAGCTTCTCTCCGCGGCACCGGGTAATGGGGGTCTCCGAGATCGCTCGGCGGGCCAGGCTCCCCAAGTCGACCGCACACCGGCTGCTCGCCGTACTCGTCGACTGGGAAATGGTCACCAAATGCGGCACCGAGTACTCCCCTGGCGCTCGGCTGGCCGAGCTGGCCGCGCTCACGGCACAACCCGAGGTGCAAGACCTGCGCCGGATCGCGCTGCCCCATCTGCTCGACCTCTACGAGATGACGCACGAGACGGTGAATCTGTGCGTGCTGGCCGACGACAAAGCACGCTACATCGAGCAGATCCACGGTCACCAGGCCGTCAGCTCACCCGCCACCGTGGGTGCTCGGCTGCCTGCCACCAACACCGCCGTGGGTAAGGCCCTGTTGGCGTTCAGTGGCGACGACGTGCTCGCCCGGGTCTCGGACCGACTGCGGCCCGCGACCTCGACCAGTATCTGCTCGCCCGCACAATTGGCACGAGAGCTCTCCGCTATTCGGCACACAGGCATCGCATACGACAGGCAGGAAGCCAGGCCGGGGCTCACCTGTATCGCTGCGCCGATCCGCAACTGGTCGGGAGGCGTGATCGCGGCGATCTCGATCTCCGGCCCGGTCCACCGATTCCGTCCCGCACAGGCCGCACCCGCGATTCGTGCGGTAGCCGCGAGCGTGGGCAAGCAGACCCAGGAAGCCCGGTGGCAGCGACACCTCCGTCGATAGCGACCGGCCGATTCATCGACACAGTAAGGAAATCCGGAAAACCCATGCCTCCTTTGACCTTCGACCTGCCCGACGGCAGCCGCCGCACGGTGGACGTACGGACTCTGCTCAACGCGGGGTACGCCGGGCGGAGCCAAGCCGACGTCGCCGCTCACATCGCCGAGCTCGCCGAACTCGGCGTCCCCGGCCCCACCCGAATCCCGTGCGTCTATCCCATCGCTCCGTACTTGGCCATGCAGACCGACGAGGTGCCCGTGCAGCACGAGCGGACCTCGGGGGAGGCCGAATGGGCATTGGTGGTCGCCGGCGACGGTCCGGGCGAGCTGCTGCTCACCGCCGCGTGCGATCACACCGACCGGCAACTCGAGCAGCACGCAGTGGCGTGGAGCAAGCAGGCCGCGCCGGATGTCCTCGCCCGTTCGGCATGGCCGCTCGACGAGGTGGCCGGCTACATCGACGAGCTGACCCTTACCGGATCGGTTCTGGTCGACCGCGAAACCGAGGTCATTCAACAGGGCACACTCGCTGAACTGTTGACGCCGCAGTACTGGGTCGAGGAACTGCGTCGCCGTGGGCTCCTCGAGGTGGGGACGGTGTTGATGTCGGGCACCATCCCCATGCGTCCGGATGCCGACCAGTTCAGCGACGGTTGGCGAGTGGAGCTCGGCGATCCCCGGACGGGACGCTCGATCGAACTTTCCTACGCCGTCCGCCGGCTGCCGCCACCGGTCGAGTGATCGCCTGCCCATCCCTACTCACAGGAGCTCCCACTGTGCACGACAACCCAGGCCCCTGGGCACCGCTACGCCTCGAATCCGGGGCGATACTACGGAATCGATTCGTCCTGGCACCGATGACCACCAACTCTTCCCACCCCGACGGTTCGGTCACCGATGACGAGTTGCGTTATCTGGCCCGTCGCAGCGCGGCTGGCTTCGGAGCCGCGATCACCTCGTGCGCGTATGTACACGAGGACGGCCGGTCATGGCGAGGAATCGGCGCCACCGGTTCCACCCACCTCGACAGCCTGACCGCAGTCGCACGCGCTATGCGCGGCAACGGTGGGCTTGCCATCTTGCAAATTTACGACGGCGGGCGTATCGCCATCCCGGAGATCGTCGGGCGCAGCGGGATTCGGGGGCCATCCGCGGTGCCATCGACCCGCCCGAACGCACCGGTGCCGAGAGAACTAGGTCCCGAGGAGATCGACGGCCTCGTCGATGCATTCGCACGCTCGGCGGCACTCGGCGTCGCTGCGGGGTTCGATGGGATCGAGATCCACGGTGCGAACCACTACCTGATCCACCAATTCTTCTCCCCGAGGGCCAACCAGCGCACCGATCGTTGGGGCGGTGGGCTCGGCGAGCGAATGCGTTTTCCGATCGCCGTCGCACGCAAGGTTCGCAGTGCGGTCGGCCATGAGGTCACGCTCGGTTTCCGGATCACACCGTTCGAATCGGAAGCCGGCGGCTACACGCTCGACGATGCGGCGCAACTGGCCGACCGCTTGGCCGAGTATGCCGACTACATCCACATTTCCATGGACGATTTTCGGAAGAACTCACCGCAGCCCGAAGACCGGGACTGGACCAGAACGCGTTCGGCGGCCGAGTCACGCAACCCGATTCCGGTGATCGCGGCCGCTGTCTCCGGACGCAGCGCCGTCGTCGCCAGTGGCGGTATCCGAACCCTGGACGACGCCGAGTCCGCGATGTCGGCGGGCGCGGACCTCATCGCCGTCGGCCGTGCCGCACTTATCGATCCGGAATGGATCGGCAAGGTGAAATCCGGTGCACACCACACGATCCGGACACAACTGCCCGCCGAGGAAAGAGAAATCACCGCCGCCCTGACGATCCCGCCGCGGATGGTCCGCTACCTGCTGAGCCGGCCCGGCTGGATCCCCCGAGCGGGGCGGGAGGCGCGGACATGAGCATCGCAGCAGTGCGCGCGGCACTGTGCCAGATCACCTCCACGGCAGATCCGTCGCACAACCTGTCTCAGGTACGGGCCGCCGTCGGGCGGGCCGCTGAACAAGGCGCCCGGATCGTCGTCTTTCCCGAAGCCACGATGGCGTGTTTCGGCACCCCGCTGGCGGCCGTGGCCGAACCGCTGGACGGCCAGTGGGCACGAGCTCTGGCCGAGATCGCCGACGACCATGGGGTACTCATCGCCGCGGGGATGTTCACCCCGGCGGGCGAGCGGGTGCGCAACACGGTGCTGCTCACCGGCCTCGGATATCACCTCGGCTACCACAAGATTCATCTCTACGACGCCTTCGGCTACCGGGAATCCGACACCGTGGCCGCCGGGACGGATTACGTGACGGTGTCGGTCGACGGGCTGGTGCTCGGCGTCGCCACCTGCTACGACGTGCGCTTCCCCGCCCTCTTCCAACAGCTCGCCGAGCGGGGTGCCAGCGCGATCATGCTGCCGACCTCATGGGGTGCGGGCAAGGGCAAGGTCCAGCAGTGGCAAACGCTGGTGCGGGCGCGCGCGCTCGACTCGGGCTCGTGGATCTTGGCTTGCGATCAGGCGGACCCGCGGTTCACCGGCCTCGCACTGAATCCGAGCGCGCCGACCGGGATCGGCCGCTCCATGGTTGCGGATCCGTTCGGCCGGGTCGTCGACCGACTCGAGTCCGGGCCAGGGATGCTCGTCGTCACCATCGATGCGGCCACGGCCACGGCCGCCCGGGCGGCGACCGGTGTGCTGGCGAACCGGGCGATGTGCAACAGGCTGACGGCAAAGCACTGACCGCGCGGTGGCGCGCCATCCACCGACGGTCGATGCGGCACCGGCACTGACGATCGATGCTCAGCACCGTGACGACAGCAGCAGTGCCGCCTGGGTTCGGGAATTCACGCCCAGCTTCGCGAAGATGTGCTCCACGTGAGAGTCGACGGTGCGCAGAGCGACCACCAACGCCTGCGCGATCTGCCGGTTGGTCAACCCTTTCGCGAGTAGCCTGCCTACTTCCAGCTCACGCGGAGTAAGCAGCGCGAGGACCGCATCGGCCGGCTCGGGCTCGGGGGTGTCGTCCACCGAGATCTGCCCAAGAGCGACGTCGATCGCCCGTTCGGTACCGAGTCGGCCGCCCGCTGCGAACGCTGCTTCGAAGGCCGCGTCTCCGAGCGCAGCCCGAGCTTGCTGTGCGGTTCTGTCGCTCCAGCTGCGTAATTCGAAGCCGCCCGGATACTCACCGAGTGGCTCCCACACGTGCCGGACCGCACCCATCAATCGGGCGGCGTGCTCGGGCCGCTCTTCGGCCACGGCCACCCAGGCCTGCAACTCCATGACCACCCCGATGCCCAGCGCGTCGTGGAAGGAACGTTTGACCGTCAATGCTTCGTGCAGATGTCTTCCGGCCGCGTCGTACTCGCCGAGCATCCACTGCGCCAGGCCGAGGAACGCATCGATCCAGGACAGCAGCCACCGCTCGCCGTGTTCGGCCAAGACTCGCCTGCACTCCTGCAGGACCTCGATCGCGCGCTCGGGCTCCTGCCGCAGGCAGTAGGCCCACCCCAACTGCTCGAGGGCGAGAATGTGCAGCAGGCTCGGTCCCCCCGCCTCCTCCATCGCCGAGCCTTCCTCGATCAGCTTCATGCCCAATGCCGTGTTGCCGAGGTTGTGCTCGGCGACCCCGCGGAAGTGCGTCGCGTGCGCCAGGTTGACATCATCGCCCAGTTCAGCGGCTAGGTCCTGACTGGTACGCAGCAGATCAAGGGCGACCACCGCCTTGCCCTCCGCCACGGCGAGGTATCCGTTCGACCACAGCGCGGCGGCACGTTCGGAGCTGGGCGCCGAGCCGGACGCCAGTGCGCGATCGAGCCAGTACCGTCCCTCGCGCTGCTGGCCGCATCCGAGCCAATACCAGAACAGGGCCGCAGCCATGCCGAGCGCGGCGGGGCCACCTGCTGGATCCGCGAGCAGCGAATCCAGCACCGCGCGCAGATTCGCGTGCTCCCGCCGCATCCGTTCCACCTGCCCCACCTGGCCGGGGCCGAACCAGTGCGCATCGAATTCTCGTGCCAACCGTTGATAGTACGTGCGGTATCGACCGATCACGGCCGCTTCGTCGGCGCGGGCACGGAGCTTGCGCAAGCCGTACTCACGCACCGTCTCCAACATCCGGTACGTCGGGTGCTCGCCATCGGTGAGCAGGCCGACAATCGACTTGTCCACCAGCGCGGCAAGGCAATCGACGATCGCCTCTCGCGGCACGCTCGAATCGCTGCACACACACTCGGCGGCCTGGATGTGAACCGGGCCGGTGAACACCGACAACCGTTCCCATAGCCGACGCTCCATGGCGGTGCACAACCCATAGCTCCAGTCCAGCGTCGCCCAGAGCGACTGATGCCGCGGCGCAGCCGAGCGATCGCCTACCGTAAGCAATCGGTGGTGGTCGGCCAGCCGTTCGAGCAATTCGCGTGGCGAGAGGGCTCGCATCCGTCCGGCGGCCAATTCGATCGCCAGCGGCAGACCGTCGAGCCGACGGCAGAGTTCCTCGATCGTGGCTGTGTTCTCCGCTGTCATACAGAATCCCGGCGCCGCGGCGGCGGCCCGTTCGACGAACAGCGTTACCGCATCGGGGCGCGTGCCGTCGTCCCGATGCCCGGCCGGGCCCACCCCGAGCGGCTGTACTTCGAACACATGCTCACCCGCAACGCGCAGCGGCTCCCGGCTGGTCACGAGCACGCGCAGGGCCGGGCACGCAGAGAGCAGATTGCGCACCAGAACCGCACTCTCGTCGAGTAGATGTTCACAGTTGTCCAGTACGAGGAGCAGCTCGCGACCGCGAAGGAAGTCGATCAACGTCGCCACCACGTCGTGCGGCTGGGTGGGCGCGCCCAGCACCTGGGCCACCGTCAGCGCCACCAGAGCAGGGTCTGCGACCTCCGCCAATTCGACGAACACGGCGCCGCCGGCGAGTCCTCGCTCGGCTTTACGAGCGACATGCATGGCCAGTCGTGTCTTCCCGACACCGCCGGTACCGGTGAGGGTGACCAGCCGTGAATTCGCCAGCAGCCTCCTGACCTCCGCCGATTCCGACGCCCGACCGACCAGGCTGGTCAGCTCGGCCGGCAGGTTCGACAGTGGCGCGGTATCGGCCATCACAACACCTCGATCGTTGGAGAGAATCCGCAGCTATCGACCTTAGCCCCCCTTCGGGCGAGTCGCCGGAAATCACCGAATTCTCCCGCGTTCCATCATTCGGACCGATTTCGTTGCCTATTCACGAAGCCGCTCGTATTTTACCGGAAACCGTGAAAGCAGCGCGAGGAGATACCACGTGTTCGATCAGACGACCCTGCCGGAAACTGGCAGGACCATTGAATTTCCGGACTCTACGACGGAATTGTTCCGCAGGGTCGATCGCGAGCTGGAGCAGGGAATTGTTTCCCCTCGGATATTCGGCGATCCGGACGTCTATGCACGCGAACTGGACCGCATCTTCGCCCGTTGCTGGTGCTTCGTCGCACACGAATCGGAGATTCCGACGCCGGGCGACTACGTTCTCCGCTACATCGGGCAGGACCAGTTCATCGTCGTCCGCGACGAGGACGGTCGCATAAATGTCCTCTTCAATAAATGCACTCACCGCGGCAGCCCGGTGTGCCGGGTGGAGAAGGGAAACAGCTCCCATTTCCGTTGCCCATACCATTCCTGGGTATTCAAGAACAACGGCGATTGGAGCGGCGCTCCGTACCGCAAGAAGGCCTACCGCAAACTCGATGCCGAGCAGTGGGGCCTCGTCGCGGCGCCGCACGTCGATTCGGTTCACGGCCTGATCTTCGCCTCCCTCGATCCCGGCGCACCCACCCTCGACGAGTACCTCGGCGGGATGCGGTGGTACCTCGACGCACTCCTCGGCCTCAACGAGCAGGGAATGTCCGCCATCGGCGAGCCGCACCGCTGGCGCGTGCCGGCCAACTGGAAGTCCGGCGCCGAGAATTTCATGGCCGACGCCTATCACGTGCCGTCCCTCCACCGGTCGGCCGAAGAGGTCGGCATGTTCCCCGGCATCGAGGCGGGCGGCGCGGGCCCGCAGGGCGTGTCGCGGCATGTGTACTTCGACGAAGGTCACGGCATGATCGTCAATGACGGATTCCTCCCAGCACCCTGGCACCGATCCGGATTCCCGCCCGAGGTCGCCGAAACGTTCCAACTCGACCGCCTCACGCCCGACCAGCGGCAGTTCGTCGAGAACCATTCGGCCACCACGTTTCTCATCTTCCCGAATCTCGGACTGGTGCGGGTGCCCGCCTCACCGCACCCCGACGCGCCACCTGCGGTGTTCACGTACCTACGCCAGTGGCAGCCGGCGGGACCGGACACGATCGTGAACTGGAACTGGACGCTGGGCTGGAACAGTGCGCCCGACAGCTT
Organism: Nocardia sp. JCM 38205; assembly: GCF_058222935.1. NCBI lineage: Bacteria > Bacillati > Actinomycetota > Actinomycetes > Mycobacteriales > Nocardiaceae > Nocardia > Nocardia sp. JCM 38205. The sequence goes on from NZ_JBYHFL010000008.1 coordinate 33,958, forward strand.
CAACGAAGAGGCCTATGTCGCGGCACTGAGCATGCATGGTCCGGCCGGGATCCTCGAGCAGGACGACACCGTGGTCTGGGGCGGCGCACCGGTCGCCGCGAAGTCGGTCTTCGCGCGCAAGAGCGGTATGCGTTTGAACTTCCAGCTGGGGTTGGACGGGATGAGCGACTACGCCGAGGATCCGCACTGGCCTTTCCCCGGCCGGGCCACCACGACCGCGCTCGGCGAGGCTCCGCAGCGCGCCTTCTATCGGCGGTGGCTGCGGGAAGTATCGACACCCGACCGCGACGACCAGGAGGCCGGACAGTGACCATCTCGACCGACTACGGGACCGCCTCTCCCGGCTCCGGCGTTTCCCGCGATATCGCCGCCGCGTGCGCCGACTTCCTCTACCGCGAGGCCGAATACCTCGACCGCCGGCAGTTCGAGCGGTGGCTCGACTGCCTGTCGGAGGAACTCGTCTACCTCATGCCGATTCGCGTCACCCGCGGACCTGAAGCCCGTGAACACGAGTTCTCGCCGACGGGTTTCCACATGAAAGACAATTTCGCGTCGATGAAGATGCGCGTCTCGCGTCTCTACACCGACCACGCCTACGCCGAGGATCCGCCCTCACGGACCCAGCGCCTGATCACCAACGTCCGCGTGGACGCACTCGAGGCTGCCGGCAAGTACGACGTGCGCAGCAATTTCCTGTGCTTCCGCGCCCAGGGCGACGGCGTCGAATCGGATTCCATCATCGGCGAGCGCTTCGACATCCTGCACCACACCGAAAGCGGCTGGAAACTGGCTGCGCGCACAGTCCGTTTGGCGCATACCACGCTGGTCACCCCCAACCTCGGGGTGTTCCTGTGACGGAACAGCATCTGAGCAACGAATTCGCCGACGTCGTCGTACGGGTCGTGACGGTCGGCAACGGCGAACGTCTCGAGATCACCTCACCGCGCCGTGGCACATGCGTGCGACTGGATCCGGTGGAGCTCGAAGCATTGACATGGCAGCCCTCAGCGGTGTTCACCCGCATGCTCGAGGGCTCGATCGGACCTGCGTCGTAATGATTTTCGTGAAAGGTATGGCAATGACAGAAGGCTGGTTGACCGGAAAGGTCGCGCTCGTCACCGGAGGGGGCAGCGGTATCGGCCGCGCCGTGGTGGAACGATTCGTCGCCGAAGGCGCGCGGGTCGCAGTCCTCGACCGCTCCCCCGAAGCTGTCGAGGCGTTGCGGGAAGTGGGTGGCGACGCGGTCACCGTGATACAGGGCGACGTACGTGAACTCGACGACCACAAACGAGCGGTCGAGGCCGCGGTCGAGGCTTTCGGCAGGCTGGACACCTTGGTAACGGTCGCCGGAATCTTCGACTACTTCGCTTCATTGGACAGCCTGCCCGAGGACCGGCTCGATGCGGCCTTCACCGAGATGTTCGATATCAACGTCAAGGGATCGTTGCTCGCGGTCAAGGCTGCGCTTCCGGAGATCACGAAGACGCAGGGCAATGTCGTGCTGACGATTTCGAATGCCGGCTACCTTCCCGGCGGAGGTGGCCCGCTGTACACCGGTTCCAAATTCGCCGTCCGAGGCCTGCTGTCCCAGCTGTCTTTCGAGCTCGCACCGCATATCAGGGTCAACGCTGTCGCACCCGGCGGCACGGTGACCCAGCTGCGTGGAGTCGAGGCGATGGATGGCGGCGGCCAGCGGTTGGTCGATATGCCCGACCTGCCCGAACTGATTCGGCAGACGAATCCGCTGCAGGTCGCGTCGGAACCGGAAGACCACGCGTGGGCCTACGTCTTCCTCGCCTCCAAGGAACGGACGAAATCGGTGACCGGATGCGTGATCCATTCCGACGGCGGCTTGCACAGCCGCGGACTCGTTCCGCTGGGCGGTGAGCTGATCTCGTGACTGCCCAACCGATCGACCCCGGCCGCATCGCGGTCTTCTCCGGACCGACCGCGACCATCGGCAACAGTCCGGATCTGGTGACTTCCGCCAAAGCCAGGCAACGTTACGGCCTGCCGCCACTGGCCACGCTCGACGGCGGGACACCACGTTTCGATCTAGTGCGTCCGCAACGGCTCGCGGCACCGGTGACGGTCCTCGTCGAGGCCTACACCGCACACCCCCTCGAATCCGACGCACGGGCCCTCTACGCGCCGCCGGACGGCTGGCTGGACGCCGACGGCACACTGCATGCCACCGAAACCCCCGGCGCGAAACCGGTATACGAGGTGGAGTTGCACCCGGAGGACGGGCTCTACCAGCTTCCCTATATGGCCAGGCAAGCCGACGGATCGGCGTGGGAAGCCGCGTCCAGCTCGCCGCTTGCGCCCGCGGCGCTCAGCCGGCAAACCTTCTATCCGGACGCCGAACGCCTCTACGAGGAGATCGAGCGGTTCGGGCTCGAAGACCACGGTCATCCGATCGGGTTGAGCACTCGGGCAACCTTCGATTTCTTCCGCCCCGCCCCCAGCGGCGGGTATACCGGCGAGCAGGACGGCAGGGCGGCGGAGTCGCTCGGCGAGGACTTCTTCGCCTACTACCCGTATCACCTGCATCGCGAGCCGGACCTGCGCGCATTGGCGCGGGCAACGACAATGGTCCAGCGAGTGCTGTCGGCCGGTGATTACGTCGGCGCGCAGTGGCTGGAAGGCAGCCCGACCACCGAGGAGACGGTGTACTGGCTCGGCTTGCTGATCGACACCACGGTGCCGATCGTCGGACACACCGCGCAGCGCAGGCATCAGACGCTCAGTGCCGACGGCGCCCGCAATATTGTCGACGGCGTCAAGTTCCTGCTGTCGGAGGCTGCCCTGGACGAGCGAGGGCGCAACCGGCTCGGCGCTGTGCTGATCGTCGACGAATTGGTCTACTCCGCCCGCGAAGTGGCCAAAGTCGATGCCAGGCCAGGCGGTTATGAGGCCACCGGCGGCCATGGCGGCGTCGTCGCGGATATGGGCGGATACGGTCCACCGCGAGTCACCTACATTCCCAACTATCGGCACACGCACCGATCAGAACTGCGCTTACCGCTCTTGCCGCCTCGGGTGACCGGCGTCGCCGAGGAAGGCGACGGCGGCATTCGTACCGTCGAGGTGTCGGTCAAAGACGATGCCGGCGCATTGAACCCCCAGGCGATGCCAGTGGTGACCATCGTCAAGTACACCCGCTACGTGCAGACCGCGGTCGGAGCGGATACCGCGCCGGACCACACGACAGCGGTGGAAGTGCTGGCGCGCCGGGCCGCGAATCTCGCCGGTGCGCCACTGTCGGGTTTCGTCTGCGAAGGCATGTCGCCCTTCGGTGGCACCGATCCGGCGACCCAAGCCGCACTCTCGATCGCGACGTACTCCGGCATGCCGGTGGTCCGGGTCGGGCGGGGAAATACCGGCGGCATCGCCTACCGCACCGACCCGACGGTCATCGCCGGTAGCAACCTGACCGCCACGAAGGCACGAATGCTGCTCATGGCAGCCATGCTGAAACTCGGCGCACTGCCGGTAGCCGTGGATCCCGAGCACCCCACGCCGGCCGAACGGGCGGCCACCGAAGCGGCGGTTGCTGCCTACCAGTGGATTTTCGATACGCACTGACGATGGACATACGCCAGCTGCATTACTTCATCGCCGTCGCCGAGGCGGGGAACTTCACCCGTGCCGCGGAGCGGGTACACGTCGCCCAATCGGGGATCAGCACTCACATCAAGGCGCTGGAGCGTGAGCTGGGGCAGCGGCTGTTCGTCAGGAAACCGCGTGGGGTGACGCTGACGGCGGCGGGCGCGGCCCTGTTGCCGCATGCGGTCGAGGTGATGGACGCCATCGCGGCCGGGCGCGCCTCGATCGACGCGCTGTCCGGGCTGCTGACCGGGCATGTCGCGGTCGGAACCATCACCTCGATCTCGCCGCGCAGCATCGATCTGCCGGAGATCCTCGCCTCGTTCCACCGCGATCACCCCGGCGTGGATATCACCCTGGTCGAGGGCACGGCGGACGAGCTCGCTCGCCGCGTCTACGACGGCGCCCTCGATATCGCTTTCACCAGCCTGACCGACGATCCGGCGCCGGCCATGCGCACGCGCGAACTGCACAGCGAACCCATCATCGCGGCGGTACTGCCCGAGGACCCGTTCGCGGCGCGGCACACATTACCGCTCACCGCCCTGGGCGAACGCCCACTGATCGCGCTACCGGAGGGCTCCGGTGTGCGCTGTCAGTTGGACCGCGCATTGGCACGCGCGGGGGTTCGCGGGCACGTCGCATTCGCCGCGAGCGATCCGGATGTCCTGGTCGCGCTGGCGGAACGAGGGCTGGGAATGGCGCTGGTGCCGACATCGGCGGTGCGCGGAAACGATCGGATCGTCGGTGTGGCGGTCGAGGAATTGCCCCCGGGGCGGCTCGGCATTCTCCTGCGCAATGGCGGGGTCGGCGCGCCCGCCGCCCGCGCTTTCGTCGACCACGCCACCGAATTCGTCAGCCGCGGCGCGAGCAGATAGTCCTCAGATCCGGTCCGCCCCGGCGCCGTTTCGGGCGCGCCGCGTCTTGGTCAAACCCTGCCACCGTTTCGCCTGCGGCGCATCGATATCGAACTGGTCCAGTATTCGGGTGACGGCATGATCCAGCAGATCATCGATGGTTTCGGGGTGATTGTAGAAGGCAGGCATCGGCGGAACGATGCGTGCGCCCATCCGGCTCAGTGCGAGCATGTTCTCCAGATGAATATCGTTCAGCGGTGTCTCACGGGGTACCAGCACCAGCCGGCGGCGCTCCTTCAAGACGACATCGGCCGCCCGGCTCACCAGATTGTCGGCGATGCCATGTCGAATCGCGGCCAGCGTACGCATGCTGCACGGCACTACGATCATCCCTCCGGTTCGGAACGACCCCGAGGAAATCGCGGCACCCTGCTCCCCCAGTTTGTAGGTGACGTCGGCAAGGCCGGCGACCTCGGCGACCGTGTGCGGGGTCTCGGTCTCGATATTCGATTTTGCCCAGGCACTCATCACGAGATGCGTTTCTATTCCGGGCATCTCGTACAAGGTCTGTAACAGCCGGACGGCGTAGGGAGCACCGCTTGCCCCCGTCACGCCGATAATGATGCGTCGCTGCGGCAACGTCATCGCGGTAGCTCCTCTCGCAGCCTGGTGAACAGCCGGTCACCGCGCCGCCAGTTCTCCATTTCGGCGAGCTCCCTCGTCGGCCGAAAGGTCAAGGGCCGCATCGGCACGCCGATATCGTCTGGTGTGTGCCCGGTGACCGTGAAAACACAGCCGAGCAGGTCACTGCCATCGGCGATCCACGCCGTCAGCGCGAGTTTCATGCGATGACAGACAGTGCCGTCGATCGCGATCAACCCCGCGGCGCGTGACCGCATGAGATTGGACCGGGTACGGGTGCTCGCGATGATCGCGAGCAATCCCGTCCCGTCGGCACCGGGTTCCAGCTCCGCACGTGAGAGCAACGCACTGTGCGGGAAGCCGTCGGCATCCACCGACAGAAACGGAAACGCCTGCTCCGCCGCACCGATCTGCGGCCATCCGCGCAGCAGCGGCATGATCTCATCGGGCACGTTCAACTCGGCGCGCCTACTTTCTTCTGTCCGAATGCGATGCCGTGGCCTACAGCGGAAGAACAGTTTTCCATCGTTCGCGGATCTCGGCTCGGTAGTTCTCGTCGAATCGATTCATCTTCGGATAGGTGTTCTTCCAGGCGAACGGTTTACACGCGTCGATCAACACGATGCCCATCGACATATCGCCGGCTTCCCGTTTGGTCGGTGCCAAGCGCGGATCGATAGCGGTTGTCGGCGTGCGCAGCACGTGAATCGATTCGGCGGGATCGACGCGCGTGAACACGGCCCACAGCACGTGGTTGATATCGGTGATGTCGATATCCTCGTCCACGACCACGAAGTAACGGTCCATTCCGCCGGTCCGCTTTCGGCCGGCCGCGGCCAGCAGGGCGTGCATCGCATCGCCTGCACCGGTTTGCTCGATCGAGATCACCATCAGCAACTGCCTGGCATATGCCCATACGCCGCGAATGTTCTGCACGCCCGACGCCTCGAGATGGTCCCAGGTGACCGACGCCGAGTACAGGGGCACCGCCTGGTCACCGGCCGGCACCGTGGGAATCATCGGCGGTGCACCGAGAATGATCGGCGCGTCTCGGTGCATGATCCGGGTTACCCGGACGACGGTCTCGGGCCCTGCATGGGTGAAATATCCCGTCCATTCCCCGAACGGCCCTTCGAGGACTGCCTCTTCCTCGACCGGAGGCATCTCACCCTGGATGACGATCTCGGCGTGGGCAGGAATCGGCAGGTCGCTGTCCGGCGCGATGAGCACCTCGACACCTTTGCCGCGCAGGCCGCCCGCCAGATCGTATTCGGAGACCCCTTCCGGTGCCGCGATCGCCGCCACTGTGGACAGGATCGGATCCTGGCCGACCACGACCGCGATCGGGCAGGACAACCCGCGCTTCCAATACTTCTCTGCGATCGCCCGCGCGTGCCGGTTTCCCAGCATCCACAGCGACAGCCGGTCTTTGCCCTGGACACAGCCGCGATAGGTGCCGATGTTGACCCACCCTGTGTCGGGGTCACGGGTGATGACCATGCACGCGGTACCGATGTAGCGGCCGCCGTCGCCGTCGTGCCAGCGTGGTGTGGGGAACGCCGTGAGATCTACGGCGTCGCCCGCCATTACGTTGTCCAGCACCGGGCCGGTGTCGACGGTGGTCGGCGGGATCGGTTCGATGCTCTTGCCGATGTCCTTCCAGGCACGGATTATGTCCATCTTCGGTGTATCGGCCGGCAGCCCGAGTGCCACCGCGCAGCGTTCGGCGGTCCCCATGAAGTTGGTGAAAACTCGGTAGCCCGGCCGATAGCCGGGAATATTGTCGAACAGCAGTGCCGGGCCTTCTTTTTCGGCGGACAGTTCGGTGATGCCGCCGATCTCGAGGTCCCAATTCGCGCCGTCGATCCGGCGAACCTCATCCGGTCCCAGCTTGTCGGTCAAGTTGTCGATGTAGTGGCGCAGGTCGTGAAAAAGGGTCATGGCTATCCAGGGCCGCGGCCCCATGGCGACGGCCCTGTCTCCTTTCATTGCACGAGAACTCGGACAGGTCCGAGGTTCGAATCGGCGGAGAGTGATTCCTACCGCTTCAAGCCTGCTGCGCCGGTCTCCGGAAGTCCAATAGCAGGTTCTGTTGAATGCGATCCGAATTCCGGATCGCAGTGGCGGCACGCCTCCAGACAATCTGCGGCCGGGCTCGAGCAGCACAGGGCCGCAACCGGGCGCCATCCCCGCCTGCTGGCCGACGTCGTTGGCGGCCATGCCGACGCCGTTGTCGGTGGCGGGAGCGGTAGACCGGATGTCTACGCCCGATAAGAATTCCATTCCGCCCGCGTCGACGGAACCGGCGAATTACCTAACGCACTACCTATTTTCTGCTCTGCACACAAGCTCTTCGGCCGGTAGCCCACCGTTGGCATCGTCGGATTGCAGCTCGTGGCCGGTCAGTGTCGCAACTGCGTTGCCGGTGCGCGATCGAGTCGATGCAACAGGTCGGCGGTCCACCGCAGCTCGTCGGCCATGCGCCGGCCGTCCAGTTTGTCGAGATGACCGCCGGGCACGTCGGACAGCAGGTAATTGGGCCCTCCGATGTAGGCGACACTCGGAATCCCGGCGCGATGCAGGGCTGCTCCAACACCGAAGAAGGTCTGGCCGATGGGGCGAAGCAGCTCGAATCGACGCAGATCGCACGCACGGGTGGTGTCGATGGCTATGTCGCGGATGCCGGTCGGCGAGTGGAACGCAACGGTTGGTTCGACCTGCCCGGTGGGGTGATAGCCCGCGGCATCGTCGAGCCACTCGGTGGCGCCGAAATGTTCGATCGTCACTGCCGCCGCCGCGCGGGCGACCAGATCGGGATGGTCGTTGAGGAACCCTTCGCTCTCCGGCAGACCGGGCCCGAAGTGCCCGGTGACCGCGCTGATGATCAGATCGCGGTCGCGGTTGTCGCGACCGAAGGCGGCGAAGTGGCGGGCCAGATGCACCTGAGCGACGGTGGCGTTCTCTTCGAAGGCGTTCATTCCGTCCGAATGGGTGTGCAGCACAAGTGCCTCCGGGCTGCGTCCACTACCCGGCAGGATCGCGACCAAGCTGTCCGACGATTCCGGCGTCCTGGTGGCCTGCAGCTCGACAGTGAGTTGCGCACCGCGTTCGGCCGCAGCCCGCAGGCGAGCCCCGGCTACCCGGTCGACGACCAACGCGGGCAGATCCTGATAGGGGTGCGTGAACGGGGTGTACTGACCGGATGCGTTCTCGGGTGCGGCATCCAGCACGAGCACAGCGGCCAGTGCGCCGGCCTCCCGGAAGGCGGTCAAAGTTCCGGCGGTGAGCAGGGTGGTCCAGGTGCGCCGGTAGTCGGTACCGGGACCGGTATTGCCCTCCGGATCGTGGCGGTAGGACAGCAGCGGCTCGAATACCCCCAGGCGCAAGGCGGCCACAGGCTCGTCGATGACCACGACCTTGCCGGCCACTCCTCCCGGTACGGCGTCGAGCAGAGCACGGACCGCTCGGTCGACGGCACGCGACGCTGCCCCTTCACCGAGGAGCTCGCCCACCCCGGGAGCCGACAGCGGACCCAGATACACCGCGGGGCCGGTGCTGCCCGACGGTGGCGTGGCACCGGAGTTCGGGTACGCGGCGGCTACCCGCACGGCCTCACCCTCGATTTGCAGCGAAGTGGAGTTGGCCTGCCAGCGCATGAACTGATGCCGATCGCGCGCCACGTCCATGCCCAGCGCTGCGAACTCCGCGGCCAGCCGGTCGACCCACGCGCGATGTGCGGCACTACCCGGATACCTGGCGCCCAGCGCGACCATCTCGCGAACATCGGTCACCAGCACGTCCGGGCCGGGGAGCTGCGCCGGCACGCCGGCCGACGGCGATGCCTGCGCACTCGGCGCGGCAGGCAGGGCGGCGACGGCGCCGATCGCCAGCGAGGAACGCAGCAGCCCGCGCCGCGAGATTCGCGCGGCGGCTTCGGATCGATCGGCCATATCGCCTCCTGGGTGGATCGCCGACAGCCCCTCTCGGGCGTCGGCGCGCTCGCCGGCCGGGATCACCCGACAGTCGGCGCGAAGTGAATTTGATCGTTTCAATCAAACCTAGTCGCGAGCACCTTCTCCAGGCAAGCAGCCAAAGGGAGCCGCACATCCCACTCTCGCCCTGACACCTTGCCAACCAAAATGAATCTACCTGCACTTTCTGCAACAGGCGCATCATGTATCGCCACTGCATGCCGGTGCGCTGAGCGCAAGTTCGGCAACCAAGTTGTTGACGCAGATCACACATCGCGCTACGGTATTGAAACGTTTCATTTCGCCGACCGGCCCGGCCGGTCGCAGGCGCACCCGTCCTCGGGGATGCGCTCTTTCCTCCACCGGGAGCTACTTCATGACAAGCCCTGAGTCCGTGCTGGACTCCCTGTCCGTCGAACTACCGTCCTGGGCCTTCGGCAACACAGGGACCCGATTCCATGTCTTCTCGACGCCGGGCGCGGCGCGCACCGCATACGAAAAGGTCGCCGATGCCGCGACAGTGCACCGTTTCACCGGAAGCGCGCCGACCGTCGCCCTGCACATTCCCTGGGACACTGTCGACGACTATGCCGAATTGGCGCGCCACGCCCGCGATCTGGGCGTCGCGATCGGCACGATCAACTCCAATACCTTCCAGGACGACGCGTATCGCCTCGGCAGCCTGACCCACACCGACGCCACGATTCGCCGCAAGGCCATCGACCATCACCTGGCCTGCCTCGATATCCTGCACCAGGTCGGCGGGCGCGACCTCAAGATCTGGCTCGCGGACGGAACGAACTATCCCGGCCAAGGCGACATTCGCAGCAGGCAGGACCGGCTGGCCGAATCGCTGGCCGACATCTACGCCCAGCTGGGTAGCGATCAGCGACTGGTGCTGGAATACAAGTTCTTCGAGCCCGCCTTCTATATGACCGACGTGCCGGACTGGGGAACCGCTTACGCCCATGTCACAGCGCTCGGCGAGCGAGCGGTGGTCTGCCTCGACACCGGCCATCACGCACCGGGCACCAACATCGAATTCATCGCCGCGCAGTTGCTGCGCCTCGGCAGGCTCGGCGCGTTCGATCTCAATTCGCGGTTCTATGCCGACGACGACCTGATCGTCGGCGCCGCCGATCCGTTTCAGCTGTTCCGCATCCTGTTCGAACTCGTCCACGGCGGCGGCCTCCAACCCGGTGCGCGGGTGAATCTGATGCTCGACCAATGCCACTACATCGAACCGAAAATCCCCGCGCAGATCCGGTCGGTGCTCAATGTGCAGGAAATGACGGCGCGCGCCGCGCTCGTCGACGCGGAAGCCTTGGCAGCGGCACAGTGCGACGGTGACGTGCTGGGCGCCAACGCGGTGCTGATGGATGCCTTCTACACCGATGTCCGGCCCATGCTTGCGCAGTGGCGCATGGCACGCGGGCTGCCCGCCGATCCGCTCGCCTCCTACGCGGGCTCCGGCCACCAGGACAGCCTCACCGCGGCGCGGGTGGGTGGACCGGCCACCACCTGGGCTGCCGCGAGCGTCGGCTGAGTTCCCGCACCGTCCCGTCCACACCGTCGAAGGAAAATCCCCGATGTCCGATACCGTCGTCGCCGAATTACTCGCGCGCGCACACCGCCTCGGTTCCGACCCCCGCAACACGAACTTCGCCGGCGGTAACGCCTCTGCCAAGGCCACCGCGCGCGACCCGATCACCGGCAGTGCACTGGAACTGCTGTGGGTCAAGGGTTCCGGCGGCGATCTCGGCACCCTCACCGAGGACGGACTCGCGGTGTTGCGCCTGGACCGGTTGCGAGCCATGACCGGGGTCTATCCGGGCCCGGCGCAAGAGGACCGGATGGTCGCGCTGTTCGACTACGCACGTCACGGCAGCTCGACGGCCGCACCTTCGATCGATACCGCCATGCACGGCCTGCTCACCGCGGCCCACGTCGACCACCTGCATCCCGACGCAGGCATCGCCCTCGCCACCGCCGCCGATGGGCCCGACATCACCGCCGAGATCTTCGGTGATCGGGTGCTATGGGTGCCGTGGCGCCGTCCCGGGTTCCAGCTCGGACTCGATATCGCCGCCATCGAGAAGGCCAACCCGCAGGCCATCGGTGTAATCCTCGGCGGTCACGGCATCACCGCGTGGGGCCCGACCTCAGCGGCCGCGGAGTCCAATTCGCTGGAGATCATCCGCGCCATCCAGCGCTATATCGACGACAATGGCAGGCCGGAACCGTTCGGACCGCCCTTGTCCGGGTACCAGCCCCTGCCGCAGCGGCAGCGCCGGGCCAAGGCGGCAGCCCTCGCGCCGCATCTGCGCCGCCTCGTCAGCACCGATCACCGGCGCGTCGGCCATTTCACCGACCATCCGGAGGTGCTCGAATTCCTTGCCGCACGCGACCATCCCGATCTCGCCGCGCTCGGCACCAGCTGCCCGGACCATTTCCTGCGCACCAGAATCCGGCCCCTGGTGCTCGACCTGCCCAGCGATGCCGACCCGCAGACCTGCCGCGATCGGCTGACCGAGCTGCACCGCACCTACCGCGACGAATACCGCGCGTACTACGAGCGATACGCCCATGAATCCACGCCGCCGATGCGCGGAGCCGACCCCGCAATCGTGCTCGTCCCCGGAGTCGGAATGTTCAGCTACGGCCCGGACAAGCACACCGCGAGAATCGCCGGTGAGTACTACCGCAACGCCATCGCGGCGATGCGCGGTGCGCAGGCCATCTCGCGTTACCAACCCATCGGCGAATCGGAGAAGTTCCGCATCGAATACTGGGAACTCGAGCAAGCCAAGCTCGCCCGTCTTCCCGCACCGAAGCCGCTCGCGGGGCGAGTCGCCCTCATCACCGGCGCTGCGTCGGGCATCGGGCTGGCCATCGCACGGCGCTTCGCGGCCGAAGGCGCCTGCGTCGCGATCGCCGACCGAGACGGCGAACGGGCACGCGAGGCCGCCGCCGGAATCGGTTCCGCCGACGTCGCCACGAGTATCACCGCCGACGTCACCGACGAAGGTTCCATCGAGGCCGCGATCGAACAGTGCCTGCTGGCATTCGGCGGCATCGACATCGTGGTGAACAATGCGGGTCTGTCGCTGTCCAAGCGACTCGCCGACACGACGACAGCGGACTGGGACCTTCAGCACGATGTGATGGCCCGCGGGTCGTTTCTCGTCTCCCGGGCCGCGGCTGCCGTGCTCGTCGAGCAGGGCATGGGCGGTGACATCGTCTACATCTGTTCGAAGAACGCCGTTGTCGCGGGGCCGAACAATATCGCCTACGCCTCGGCAAAGGCTGATCAAGCCCATCAGGTGCGGCTGTTGGCGGCCGAACTCGGCGAGTCCGGGATCAAGGTCAACGGCATCAATCCGGATGCAGTGGTGCAGGGTTCGGGCATCTTCGCCGGCGGATGGGGCGCCGAACGCGCTGCTGTCTACGGCGTTGCCGAGTCCGAGCTGGGTGCTTTCTACGCCGACCGCACGCTGCTCAAACGCGAGGTGCTTCCCGACCACGTCGCCGCGGCCGCGTTCGCGTTGTGCGCCGGCGATTTCGCCCGCACGACCGGACTGCTCGTGCCCGTCGACGCCGGCGTCTCCGCGGCGTTCCTGCGATGAGCCCGGCTGCACGGTTCGCGACGGTCGATCTCGGCGCGAGCAGCGGGCGGGTGATGCTGGCGACAGTCGGCGCGGGCGAACTCGGCCTCCGCCCGGTGCATCGGTTCCGCAACGACGCCGTCCACATCTGGGACGGCAACCGGGAGGCGATGCACTGGGACCTTCCCTGGCTGTTCGCCGAGCTCTGCCGCGGCCTCGCGCGCGCGGACCTCGACGACGGGCCGCTCGACGGCATCGGGGTGGACGCCTGGGCTGTCGACTACGGGCTGCTGCGCGACGGGCGGCTGATCGGGGTACCGCACCACTATCGTGACGAACGCGCCGAGCTCGGGGTGCGGCTCGTCCATGAGCAGATCGACCCGGACGAGCTGTACCGGCGCAATGGTTTGCAATTCCTGCGATTCACCAGCATCTATCAGCTGGCCGCCGACGCCGCCGCGGGGCTGCTCGACGATGTGGATCAGGCCTTGCTCATCCCCGACCTGATCGGGTACTGGCTCACCGGTCGCGCGGTGTGTGAACGCACCAATGCCTCGACCACCGGGCTGCTCGGCGTCGACGGGCGCTGGGATGCGGAGTTGTGTCATCGTGCCGGCCTGCCCGCCGGGCTGTTTCCCGGCGTCATCGAGCCCGGCACCGCGCTCGGCGCGCCACTGCCGGAGGTGATGCGCCGATTGCGATTGCGCGGACGACCCGAGGTCCGTGCGGTGGCGTCCCACGACACCGCAGCCGCGGTAGCCGCTATCCCGATGGATCCCGCCACCGCGTCCTTCGTCTCCTGCGGCACCTGGGGCCTGGTCGGCGTCGAATTGCCGCATCCGATTCTCGATCCCGCCTGCCGCGCCGCCGGGTTCACCAATGAGCAAGGAGCCGACGGCCGGATCACGTTCCTGCACAACGTGATGGGCCTGTGGCTGCTCGAGGAATCGATGCGGCAGTGGGAACGCGAGGGCCATCCCGCCGACCTCGACAGTCTGTTACACCATGCGGCCGCGGCGGATGATCCGGTCGCCGTGCTCGACGTCGCGGACCCGCGATTCCTCGCCCCCGGTGACATGCCACGGCGTATTGCGCAGTGGTATCGCGAGCGAGATCTGCCCGCCCCCGGTAATCGCCCCGCGATCGTGCGCGCTGTGCTGACCGGCCTGGCTGCGGCGTTCGCCGACGCGGTCCACACCGCCGCCCAGCTGTCCGGTGTCGGTGTACGAACCGTGCACCTGGTGGGTGGCGGCGCGCGCAATGAACTGCTGTGCCAACTGCTCGCCGATCATGCAGGACTTCCGGTACTGGCCGGCCCTGTCGAGGCGAGCGCGCTCGGCAACGCGTTGACCCAGGCGCGGGCACACGGCGCGATCCCCGACGACGCGGCCGCCGCGCGCAACCTCGTCGCCGCGGCGTTTCCGGCCCGCCGATACCTGCCGAATCCACTGCCTATACGAAAGACCCGCCTGTGAAGCGCCGACTCCCACGGCCCCGCGAACTGGCGCCACTGCTGCGTCCGCGGCGGCCGGATTTTCACCGCACCAGACGCCGTTTGGCGGCCGCGGCAACCATCGACGACCTGCGCGTGATCGCTCGCCGCAGGACCCCGCGTGCGGTCTTCGACTACACCGAAGGCGCGGCCGAAGCCGAAATATCTATCGCGCGGGCACGAGACGCGTTCAACGATATCGAATTCCATCCGTCCGTATTGCGCGATGTCGCTCACGTGCACACCGGATGGGACGTCCTCGGGGCACCGGTCGCCATGCCTTTCGGCATCGCACCGACGGGATTCACCAGGATGATGCATACCGAGGGCGAGATCGCGGGTGCGCGGGCGGCCGCCCGCGCAGGCATTCCGTTCGCGCTGTCCACCATGGGGACCACCAGTATCGAGGACGTCCATGCCGCCAACCCGCACGGGCGCAACTGGTTCCAGCTGTATCTGTGGAAGGACCGGGATCGCTCGATGGCGTTGATCGATCGGGCTGCGGCGGCCGGTTTCGACACCATGCTCGTCACCGTGGATGTGCCGGTGGCGGGTGCGCGTTTGCGCGATCGCCGCAACGGCCTCACGGTGCCGCCGGCACTCACCGCTCGCACGGTGCTCGACGCGCTGCCGCACCCGCGCTGGTGGATCGATTTCCTCACCACGGAACCGCTCGCCTTCGCGTCCATCGATCGCTGGCCCGGCACGGTCGCCCAGCTGCTCGACACCATGTTCGACCCCACGGTGACAGAGCAGGATCTCGGCTGGATCCGAGCGCGCTGGCCGGGGAAGCTGGTGGTCAAGGGCATTCAGTCGGTCGAGGACGCGGTGCGGGTCGCCCGATGCGGCGTCGACGGCATCGTGGTGTCCAATCATGGCGGCAGGCAACTCGACCGCGCACCGGTGCCGTTTCAGCTACTGCCACGGGTGGTCGCGGAAGTCGGCAGCGACCTCGAGATCGTCCTGGATACCGGGATCAGGAATGGCGCGGATATCGCCGCGGCGATAGCGCTCGGCGCCCGCTTCACCCTGATCGGCCGCGCTTACCTGTACGGGCTCATGGCGGGCGGTGCGGCCGGTGTGGACCGCGCGATCGCCATTCTCGCCGAAGAGCTCGAACGCACTATGCGCCTGCTCGGAGTCGGCTGCCTCGAGGATCTCGGTCCCGGCCACGTCACCCAGCTCACCCGCCTGGGCCGCCCGGCCCTGCACACCTTCCCCCGTTAACCGCTCGACCCGCTCACGAAGGAAACATATCGATGAAGACTCGAACCACTGCTCTGGCCGCTGCCGCCCTGATCGGCACTCTCGGCGTCACGGCGGGTGCCGCCGACGCGACACCACAGGACGAAGCGATCGGTTACACCGCAACGCACCTCGGCGACCGCACCGAAATCACCATCGACGCGGGCACCTTCGTCGTGGAGAACGGGAAACTTCTGGTGCGGGCGCCGGGCGGGACAACTGTCGGCGGCACCGAATTGGCCTTCCGGGTGGATGATTTCGTCTTCCCCATCGCCGCCACGATCTCCGGCCATACCGCGACACTGACGCCGTTGTTCCAGCGTGAACATGCCTCGTATCGCCCGGTGGCCCTGCCGTTCGAGAATCAGGCGCCCTGGCGCACCGAGTACGAACGTGAGCAGGCCGCCTGGGCCCGGTTGACCAGCACGATTTCCGTCGGCGCGGCCGTGGGCACGCTGGTCGGCTCGCTCGGCGGCGCGGCCGTGGGCTGCGTACTCGGCGGTATCGCGGGCGCGACCGTCGCTGCCGCCGCGATCGTCGGCCTCTTCGGTGCGTTCCTGCCCGCCGCGGCCATCGGCTGCATCGGCGGGATCATGGCTGTGGGCGCCTTGGGAGCTGTGGCCGGGCAACTGCTGGTGACCGCGCCCGTGGTGGTCGCAGCCGCCGTCCAGTACTTCACCACGATCAACCAGCCGGCTCCTACTCCAGCCCCGGCTCCGGCGAAATGAGCCGCCGCACCGCTCATCCCGCGCCGCGGGTCGAGCGCCGCACCACCAGCTCGGGCGCGAACAGTACTTGCTCATGCCGGTGCTCGGTGTCGGAAACCTCGCTCAGGAGCAGATCCGCGGCCGTGCGGCCTAGCAGGGTGCGGGGCTGGCGCACCGAAGTCAGCGGTACCGCCGCCGCGGCGGCGAATTCGATGTCGTCGTATCCGACGATCGCCACGTCGTCGGGCACCCGCAGCCCCAGGCTCACACACTGCTGCAACAAGCCGAGCGCCAGGAGATCATTCGCGCAGAAGACCGCGGCCGGCCGGGATGCCGACGGTAGCCCGAGCAGGCGTTCGCCCGCGCGGATGCCTTCGGCCACCGTCAGCCCGGCGGTCGGGATATCGATGAGGCATTCCGCGCCGAGCCCGGCCCGCCGGAGGCCGCGCAGCGCTCCCGCGCGCCGGTCGCGCACCTGGCCGATCTCGGTGGGGCCGCCGACGAACGCGATCCGGCGGTGGCCGAGCTCGACGAGATGGTCGACCGCCAGTTCACCGCCGAGCACGTCGTCGACGGCAACCGAACAGTGGGTCTCGGCGTCGCGGTGGCGATCCACGATCACCACCGGGGTGCCGCGGGCGACCAGCTGGTCCAGCACGGCGGCATCCGGGTCGGTGGGGGTGATCAGAATGCCCTGCACGCGTTGCTCTTCCAATCGCGCCAGATACTCCTGCTCGCGATCGGCCCGGCCTGCGCTGTTACACAGAAACAGCGACAGACCGTTGGCCTGGGCCTGCTCCTCGATGCCCTGGGCGACATCCATGAAGAAGGGATTGGCGCCATCGATCATCACGTAGGCGAGCGTGCGGCTGGTGCCGGCCCGCAGTTGGCGGGCGAACTCGTTGCGCACGAATCCGAGCTGATCCATCGCGGCCTGCACCCGGGCCCTGGTGCTCGGGCTCACCGTGTCCGGCCGGTTCAGCACATTCGACACCGTGCCGAGGGACACACCCGCAGCTTCGGCGACATCGCGGACACGAATCCCGTGCCGGGCGTTCACCCGCCGAGAAGCCACAGCACTCCTTCCGTCCAGGCGCGGCGGATGTGCTCCGCATTCGGGCCGCCCTCATGCCGCGCGCTTTCGTCTCGCCCAGCATACGCGATCTGAATCGTTTCATCTCATGGCGGCAGCCGCGCTGTCGTTCCGGAGTCACCGCACTCGCCACACAGTCAACACAGGTCAAGTCCCCAAACGGCAAACCCGTTCACCGTGCTCGACCTGTGTGCCGATTCACTCCTCTTTGAGTGAATCGTTTCATTATCGGCCCGCGCCGGGTACGCTGCGACCCGATCGACGCTGATCGTCGAAGGTCACAGCACCCGCGCGGCCTCCCAGCGTGGAAAGCGAAGAACAATGGCACCTCCAACGACGGAGATCTCGGGCACTATCTGGTTCCGCTCGGGGATTGCCGGCATGGCCTCCTACCTCGATTCCGCGGCCATCGTGTCCAGCGGCGTTGCACTGGTCCTCTATCAGGACCCTTTGCACCTGAGCCGTGGCACGATCGGCGCGCTGTCCTCTGCACTCACATTTGCCATCGCGGCAGGTGCGCTGGTGGGCGGGCGGCTCGGCGACCGCTACGGGCGCCGCACCGTGTTCCTCGCAACCATGGGATTGCTGACGGCCGGGGCCGCACTGCTGGCCGCGGCCAACGGGCCGGGCATGCTCACCGCAGGCATGATCATGGTGGGGTTCGCCGCCGGCGCCGACCTGCCGGTCTCCCTGGCGATGATCTCGGAGGAGGCGCCCACCGGCGCGAAGGGCAAACTCGTCGGGCTGTCGCAAGTGCTGTGGTACATCGGGATCGTCGTCACCCAGGTGCTCGGCCTGCTGGTCGGTGACATGGGAGCAGCCGGCGCACGAATCCTGTACACGCACATCGCCGCCGTCGCACTGATCGTGCTGCTGCTCCGGCTCCGGGTGCCGGAATCGGCACAGTGGGTCGGCAGGCGCTTCGCCGCCGTCGACAACGGTGGCGTGACCATGTCCGTCCTGCGTGATCTGTTCCGGCCGCCCTACCTGGCACCATTCGTGGCCTTGACGCTGTTCTATTCGATGACCAACCTGGCCGCCAACACCAAGGGCCAGTTCGGCACCTACATGTATGTGAAGGTCGCCGGCAGCACAGTTCAGGTGGCCTCGGCGATCGGCCTCGCCATGCAGGCCGTCAGTATCGGGCTGGCCTTGTTGTTCATGCGCGTGGTCGACGGCCCGCATCGCATGCGGTGGTACGCCGCGGGCGTGGCAGGCCTGCTGCTGTATTTCGGATTGCCCGCACTTGCCGGGGTCAGCGTGTGGTCCCTGGCGATCGGCGGCTTGATCGGCGGTATCGGTGCCGCTTTCGCCTTCGAGGGCATCTACAAGGTGTGGACCCAGGAGAAGTTCCCGACCTTGCTGCGGGCCACCGCCCAAGGCGCGACCATCGCCTTCGCCCGCGTGCTCGCGGCAATCATGGCCCTGTGGACGCCGCTGCTCCTCGATCTGGGCCCACGAGCGCTGTTCGCCGCGCTCACCGTTCTGGTGGCCGCCGCCGCGGCTATCGGGTTCCGAATCGATCGCATGCCGCGTGCCGCCGAGCCTGGCACGACGGCATCCGATCTCGCACCGAGCCGCGCCTGACAGACGAGAAGGAGAACTCCTATGGTTCAGCACCCGACGACGCAGCCGGGGCGCGCAAGCGTTGCAGAACCCGTCCGGTGGCCGATCGCGTGGCATGGCCACTGGATCGGGCATCCGGACGAGGTCGAGACGCCGCGGGGATATACCCAGCTGACGCATTCGGTGCGCTCGGGGCCGGCACGTCACCTGTTCCGCCGCGAATTCACCCTGACTTCGGTGCCCGATCGAGCGCCCGCCCGACTGACCGCCGACTCCCGCTACGTGCTGCTCGTCAACGGCAAGGAAGTAGGCCGCGGCCCGGTGCGCTCGCAGCCTCGGCGGATGCGTTACGACGACTACGACCTGGCCCCCTTTCTGCGGCCGGGCGACAATGCCGTCACCGTGCTGGTCACCTATTACGCTGCGGCGAACTCGTTATGGCAACCAGCCGCGCCCAATGCGACGCTCGGCGCGCACGCAGTGGTGGTATTCGAATGCGAGCTCGACGGTCATTGGCTGGTCACCGACGAGCAGTGGCGAGTGCAGCGACTCACGGGCTGGACCATTGCGCCGCTCGTGGGATTCCATGATGTTCCGGTCGAGGTGGTCGATGCGCGCGCCATCCCGCCGGAGTGGGCACAGTGGCGCATCGACGACGCCTGGCCGGTGGCGGCGGTCGCCCGCGCAGGCCATCCCGGCGCACTGGCGCGATCACGGCCACCGACCGATCCGTACGGCGCTTTGCTGCCGCGTCCTATCGGGCCCCTCACCGGCGAGGCTTGCCGGCCCACCAGCTATCTCCTCTCCCCCGCCGTGGCATGCGATGCGCCGGTCGAGCATCCGGTCACCCAGGTCGAGGCCTTCTGCGCCACCCATACCGGACTCGACCATGCCGAAGTCGGCCAGCCGATTTCGTTTACGGCGGAGTCGGCGACGGCGCGGCTGGTCACCGTCGATTTCGGCCGAATCGTGTGCGGTTTCGTCGAATTCGATCTGCTGGCGCCACCGGGCACGCGGGTGGACCTGTGGTACCAGGAACGTCCGATCGACCCGGGGGTGCCGCGAACAATCGCGAATATCACCGGCGCCCGCTATATAGCGCGCGGCAGCGACGACCGTTTCCGCGCACTCGAGGTCAGCGGATTGCGCTATATCCGCCTGCTCGTCTCCTCGGACGTCCCCGGCGAGATCCAACTCAGCGGAATCCGGGTGCGCGAGCATCTGTACCCGCTGCGCGGCGACGCCTACTTCTCATCCAGCGATTCCGAACTGGACGCGCTCTACGCCGCCGGTCGCCGCACCGTGTGGCTGAATTCCGCCGATGCCTTCACCGATTGCCCGACCCGGGAACAGCGCGCCTGGGTGGGCGACGGAGTGGTTCATCAGATGGTTCACCTGACGACGTCGACGGATTGGTCGCTCGCACAGTGGTACCTCGAGCTGGCGAACTCCCCCCGGTCCGACGGAATGCTGCCGAAGAGCGTCGTCGGCGAGATGGAGTACAACGGCGGCGCCACCATTCCGGACTGGGCACTGCACTGGATTCACGGCGTGCACAACTGGTTTCGGTACTGTGGCGACCCCGAGACGCTGCGCTCGCTGCTTCCGGCTGCGGAGCAGATATTGCGCTGGTTTCTGCCGTACCGCGACGCCGGCGGTGTACTCACCGACGTGCCCGAATGGACCCTCGTCGACTGGTCGGCGATCTACCTGACCGGGGCGAGTTCCATCCTGACCGCGCTGTGGGCTCGCGGCCTGCGTGAGTTCGCGCAGATGAGCGATTATCTGGGCAACCGCGGCAACGCCGACTGGGCGAGAAGGCTGCTGGCAGATGCTGAAGCCGGCTTCGAAATCTTCTGGGACGCGCAACGCGGCACCTACATCGACCACGTGCTCGACGGCGTGCCACAGCCGCCCGCGTCGCAACTGGCCGGTGCGGCCGCGATCGTTTCCGGGCTGGCCCCGCGCGGTCGATGGACGTCCATCGCCGATTGGATCACAGATCGAGACCGTATGGTCGTCCGTACGTGGGTCGGCGGAGACGGCGGCTACGACGACGAGAAGATCGCCGAGCACATGCGTGGCATCCAGACCCTCACCTGGAACCCGCATACCGAGTCGGTCCGCGCGGAGCCGTTCGGCTCCTACCTTGTGCACGATGCGTTGGCCGAGTGCGGGCGCAAGGCCGATCTGGTTCGCGCACTGCGTGATTGGAGCGGCTTCCGGGCGGACGGGTACGACACATTCGGCGAATGCTGGGGCTGGGGTACCCCGGCACACGGCTGGAGCGCGACACCGACTCGCGACCTCGTCCAGTATCTGCTCGGGATCCAACCAGACGAGCCCGGCTTCGCCTCGGCACGGATCGCTCCGGCATTCGGCACGGTCGCTGAATTCCGCGGCGCGGCCCCGACGCCACAGGGATTGCTGCACGTCTCGGTCAGCGGCGGCTCGGCCATCGTCGAGAGCCCTGTCCCGTTCACTTTCATCCACGGTGACGGACGAGCCTCGAGGCATGCCGCCGGCACCGCGACGTTCGGCGCGGACAATATCGCAACTTGACTTGCGTTACTTGATCACGCCCACCTACTGTAGATATCGCAAGTCATCTTGCGATAGGAGAGGTTCTCATGCGAAGCACGATGCAGGACGTCGAACTGTCGGTGAGCCGGTTGCTGCGCTATGGCAGCACCGTGCACGCCGGGGCGCAGGTGACCACGTGGACCGAGTTCGGTCCGCGGGTCCGTAGCTTCGGTGAGATCGGCCGGCGCTGCGCCCAACTCGCACACGCACTGCGCGAACTCGGCATCAGCGGTGACCAGCGGGTCGCGACCTTCATGTGGAACAACGCCGAACATCTGGAGGCCTATCTGGCGGTGCCTGCCATGGGCGCGGTATTGCACACCCTCAACATCCGGCTGTTCCCCGACCAGCTCGTGCACGTCGCCGAACATGCCGAAGACCAGGTGATCATCGCCGACGCATCACTGCTGCCGCTGCTGGTTCCGCACCTGCCGCGACTGACCAGCCTGCGTCATCTGATCGTGACCGGCGACGATCCTGCGGCAGCCGGCGAAGCACCCGACGGCGTTCAGGTGCACAGCTATGAGCAGCTGCTGGCAGGTCGTGCCACCGACTTCGACTGGCCGCCGCTCGACGAACGCAGCGCCGCCGCCATGTGCTACACCTCCGGTACCACCGGCGATCCGAAAGGCGTTGTCTACTCGCATCGTTCGATCTACCTGCACTCGATGCAGGTCTGCATGACCGATGCGACGCGGCTCGCCCAGGGTGATCGCGCACTGGTGGTCGTGCCCCAATTCCATGCCATGGCTTGGGGATTGCCCTATGCGGCGTTCCTCATCGGCGCCTCCCTGCTGATGCCGGACCGGTTCCTGCAACCGGCTCCGCTGGCTGCGATGATCGCCGCCGAGAAGCCCGATTTCGCGGCCGCCGTGCCAACCATCTGGCAGGGCCTGCATCTGTACCTGCGCGATAATCCGGCCGATATCTCCTCGCTACGCGAGGTGCTCATCGGCGGTTCCGCCGTACCGCCTGCCCTCATGCACGCGTTCGCGGACGAGTACGGGGTCGAGGTGCTGCATGCGTGGGGTATGACCGAAACCTCCCCGCTCGGCTCGGTCGCGCGTCCGCCTGCCGATGCCACCGGCGAGCGGCGCTGGAGGTATCGCTACTCGCAGGGCCGATTCCCTGCCTCGGTCGAAGCCCGCCTCGTCGCCGCCGACGGCACCCTCGTCCCGCACGACGGAGCCGGGCTCGGCGAACTCGAAGTCCGCGGTCCATGGATCACCGGTTCGTACTACGGCGTCGACGCGGCCGACAAGTTCCACGACGGCTGGTTGCGCACCGGTGACGTCGGGTCCATCAGTTCGGACGGGTACCTCACCCTTTCCGACCGCACCAAGGACATCATCAAATCCGGCGGCGAGTGGATCTCTTCGGTCGATCTCGAGAACGCCGTCATGGCCCACCCGGGCGTGGCCGAAGCGGCCGTCGTCGCCATCCCGGACCCCACGTGGGACGAACGGCCGCTGGCCGTCGTCGTGCTGCGTGATCCGGCGACTACCGCCGGCGAGGTACGGCAGTTCCTCGCGGACAAGGTCGCCAAATGGCAGTTGCCGGAAAACTGGGCGATCGTCGACGAAGTGCCCAAGACCAGCGTCGGAAAGTTCGACAAGAAGCGTTTGCGCGCCGACTACGAATCAGGTGCGCTCTCGGTCATCCGGCTCTGATCGCGCCCGGTCATTCCGCTCGCCGGGCCCGCGCCCGTCGCTTACCCTCGTGCATGGCCTGCACTCGCGCTACCGGGATCGTGTGCCCCTCGTCTATCAGGTCTTGCGGAAGTTCTTGCGGAGCAGGCATTTCCGAACGCCATGGGTCGTTGTCGCCGAGCAGCTCCGGTCCGGTCCGGATCGGATCGTGAAATCGGCCGGCGTCACGTTGTCCAGTTCCGCCCACGGCAGCGGGAAGGAGACGGTGACGCCGGGGCGGATGCGCGGGCTGTAGGCCGCGGCGACGGTGGCGCCGCCGGACCGGGTGGCGTCGAGGAAGACCTTGCCGTGGCGGTCCTCGCGGATGAAGGCGGTGGTGGCGATCGAGGGGTCGATGCGTTCGGCGCGGGCCGCGACCGCCCGCGTGGCCGCGGCG
Source organism: Nocardia sp. JCM 38205 (assembly GCF_058222935.1). Lineage (NCBI taxonomy): Bacteria > Bacillati > Actinomycetota > Actinomycetes > Mycobacteriales > Nocardiaceae > Nocardia > Nocardia sp. JCM 38205. Next base: position 57,413 of record NZ_JBYHFL010000008.1, read on the forward strand.
GCGTCCTCGACATCGATACCCGCCACGACCGGCACGAAGACGTGCAGCCCCTTGGAACCGCTCGTCTTCACCGCGCCCGCCAGCCCGTCGGCGGCCAGCGCCTCCCGGATCAGGCGGGCACCGGCTACCGCGTCGGCGAAGGTCTGGCCCGGTGCGGGATCGAGATCGAGCACGAGGTGCGTGGGTGCGGGCGCGGACTCGGCGTAGTACAGGGTCGGGTGATATTCGACGGCACGCTGATTGCCGAACCAGATCAACGTCCGCAGATCGTCGCACAGCGCGTAGCTGATCTCGCGCCGCGAACTCTCCGCCCACACGGTCGTTCGCGCCACCCACTCCGGCGTGTATTTCGGGAGATTCTTCTGCATGAACGGCTCCTGCCCCGGCCGCACTCGCACCACCGAGAGTGGCCGCCCGCGAAGCACTCGGAGCAGCCGCTCACCGGCGAACTCCAGATAGTTCAGCAAATCGCCCTTGCTCGCGTCGGCCCGATCGAACAAGGGTTGATCGAGGTTGGACAGTTCGACACCGTGACGCGTCAGATCTCCCGTCATCGCTCCACACTCCCCCGCCACCGGCCGGCCGTCAACGAAGCCGCGCCGACCCCACCCGTTCGACGCCACCGCTGTGCGGCGCACCGTGTTGCGGGAACTCGAACCCGAGCACGTCATCCTCGGTTGCGTGTTGACGACGGCCTGGCCGGACAAATGCCGGCTAGCCGACTCAGGCGGATACTTATCCGGGAGCACTAGGCCGCGGGATGCGTGGCCACCGATCCACACACCTCATGGCCGACGGGCGCACCGATCCACCGTCGGCTGGGCCTGACCTCGACGGCGCACCGCGGGTCTCTCGATAGGGTCATAGACAGGGAGAGCCCGGTGTGCCGCGAGTAAAGACGGCCTGCTGCGATCGCTCCCGACTGCCGAAGGAAGGCCCGAGCATGGCACTACTCGACGACGTTCGGCCGCTGGGCACCGAGCTCGAGCGGTCGTACGAGGTGTATGTGCGCGGCAGGTTGAAGTTCCGCGTCGGGCAGATCGTTTATGTCGCGTTCTCCCTGGATGAGACGGAGATGGGCTTCGCGTTCCCGAAGGAGGAGCGGGCGGCCCTCGTCGCGAGCGAACCGCACAAGTTCCAGCTGCCGTCTGCGGCGGACATGCGGTTCAACTGGGTGCACGCCGATCTCGCCGCCCTGGACCGAGCCGAGGCGCGCGAGCTGGTCGTGGACGCTTGGCGCATGGTGGTCCCCCAGAAGGTTTCTCGCGCCTATGATCTCGCGCATCCCGACGGTCCGGGGTGACAGTGAGCATGCACGCGCGGTACATGCGCCTCGGACTGGGGCGGGACGAGGTGTGGCCGAAGCTATCGCGCGCGCGAATGGCCGGGTCGCCGCTTCGGGGCCGATGGATCGCGTCGGCTCGAGTACCGTGAGTGTTCATGCGACTCGCACTAGACCATCTGATCGATCCCCGCCTGCGGCCTCTCGTCGACGAGTCGCGTGGGTTCTACGAAAACCGAACCCCGGGACGAGGGCCGAGGAATGTCGAGGAGCTTCGTGAGGTCCGGGCCGGTGCCGGTGGCCATCCTTCAGTGGATCCACCAGCGGTCGACGAGGTGGTGGAGGCCGAAGGGCGCTCGGTGCCGGTGCGGATTCATCTGCCCGTGAGCGCGACGGTGAACGGAGTGTTCTTGGAGTTCCATGGGGGCGGGTTCTACATGGGGTCGGCCGCCGGCAGCGATGTGCGGAATCGGCGGCTCGCGGATGCGCTGGGGATCGCGGTGGTGAGCGTGGATTACCGGCTCGCCCCGGAGAATCCGTGGCCGGCCGCGCCCGATGATGGCGAAACCGCCGCGCTGTGGCTGGTGGAGCACGCCGAACGGCGCTTCGGCACCGAGAAGCTCGCGGTGGGCGGGTTCTCGGCGGGATCGACGCTGGCGATGACGACGCTGTTGCGGCTGCGCGAGCGCGGGGTCGACGCATTCGACTGTGCCGTATTGCAATTCGGGACGTACGATCTGAGCGCCCAGACACCGGCGGGGCGTCTGATCGCGGACGAGTACTTCCTCGAGGCCTATGCGGGGGCGGCGCCGGACCGCACCCATCCTGATATCTCGCCGATCTACGCCGAACCAGCCGGTCTGCCGCCCATTCTCATGGTTGTCGGCGAGCAGGACATTCTGCTGCACGACAATCTCGCCATGGCAGCCCGGCTGTCGGCGTCCGGGGCCGAGGTCGACCTGCGTATCTATCCCGGTGCACCGCACGGGTTCACCGGACATCCGACGCCGATGGCGCAGGCCGCGCTGGACGATATCGAGGCCTGGCTCGGCAGTCGACTCGACCGAGCAGCCTGACACCGGCGACAACAGGCGGGGCACGTCATCCGGGGCGGGTGTGGTCGAGGACTTCGCAAGGCGTTACACCCTCGGAGGCCGCGGGGGCGCGAGCTCCCGGTGCCAGCGACTCATTCTTCCGGGCCGGACGTCCCCCGCAGGACGGCGACGGCCGTTGCGGCGACCCACCCATCGTCGTCCCCGCTCAACTCGGTCAGCGCCTGACGGGCGGCGGGCGCGGGGATCTCGCCCAGCGCCTGCGTGATCCGCAGACGCGTCGGCCGGTCGTCGGTGTCGAGGCGGTGTCGCAGGGCGGCGACGATGTCGTCGGCCGCGGTTGCCGCCAGCACGCCGAGCGTCTCGGCCGCCTCGACGTCGGCGCGGCCTTCGGTCACCATCTCCAGCAGGTGCGGCATCGCCTCGGTGACGTGACGGGAACCGAGAACCACGGCGGCACGGTCCCGGACCGCCACATCGGGATCGCCCAGCGCGCGGCGCAGCACGGCCGTGGCCTCGGCGGTCGGCACGTCCGCGATCGCGGCCACCGCACGGCGCCGGACCTCGGGTTTCGGCGAATCCAACCCTGCGGCGAGGTCGTCGAGGCCGGCACCGGCTGCCCGCGCCAACGACCAGCGCAGGGCGCCCGCGACATTGAGGTCCTCCTCCGACAGCGCTGCCGCTACCAGCGCGTCGACCGGTAACGTCGCGCCCTCGTACTGGGCCAGCACCGCTTGTTGCCGGTCGGCCCCCGAATCCGACTCCAGGGCATGCAGCAGGGTGACGACGCTCAGCACCGCCTCCCACTGCTCGGGTGCGGCCGCGTCCACGCGCTCGAGTTTCCTGAGCAGATCCTGCTCGGCCGCGATCCTGGCGCGGGTGCGCCGGACCAGCTGCTCCACCATGTCTCCGGGCGTGAAGCCGGGATCGTCGAGGGCGCGTTTGGCTTCGGTCAGCGACAACCCGAGGGTGCGCAGGCATTCGACATGGAAGAGGCGACGGATGTCGTCGGCGGAGTACTCGCGGTAGCCGCTCGCGGTGCGCACCGATGGCGTCACCAAGCCCAGCGCGTCGTAGTGACGCAACATCCGGGTGCTGACGCCGGAGCGCCGCGAGACCTCACCGATCAACATGCCGTCGCCTCCTGTCATGCGTTCTGGCCCAGCGCGGCGGCGCGCTTGGCCAGCTCGACCGACGACGCGAACCCGCTGTCGGGGTCGAGCCGCAACTGTTCGCTCGCCTCGGCGTGGGCGCGCACGTGCGGGTCGGGATGCGTCATCGCCGCGGCCAAGGCGGGTGCGGCGGCGTCGCCGAGCGCGGCGAAAGCGCGGCTGAGACTCAACCACATCTGGTGGTCGCCGCGGCCCAGAGCAGCTGCCAGGTCGTAGGCCAGTCCGCTCTCCGCGCCGGACGGAACCAGCACCGCGGCCGCGCGCCAGGCACTCACCGCCACGTCGTCGTGCTCGTCGTGCAGCAGGGCCGACACCACCGGCCATGCACTCGGATCGCCGATCTTGGACAGGGTGTGCAGCGCCTGGCTGCGGGCCTGCGGGGTCTCGGAATCGAGCTCGGCGAGCAGCAGCGGCAGCGTGAGCTCGGCAGGCAGGCGGCACAATGCCCAGGTCAGCATGTCCCGGACGAAGAAGTCCGGTTCGATCGCGCACCGATCGATGAGGATCCGGGCCAGCCGTGGATCGCCGACTGTGCCGGCCGACAGCGTCGCTCGCAGTCGAACCGACGAATCCGGGGCAGCGAGGGCATCGACGAGGCGGACATCCACCTCATGGTTGGTTGTGTTCACGACAACCACCTCCTTCGCCGGATCACTCAAGTCCTTGTCACAGTGTCAAGGTCAAGGCGGGAAGTCACGCGCCGCCCTGGCGCGCCGCCGTCCGATCGTCACCGGCACCGAGTCGACTCCGCCGAGGCGGGTACTCCCTGGTCGAAAGGAGGTTCGCCATGAGCACTTCCCCATCGGGCCGCCGGATGTCACGCACATGGCTCGCCGCGGTAATCGCCGCGGCCGCCGTGCTGGGTGCGTGTTCCGACGATTCCGGTGACGAACCGGCGTCTCAGCCCCCACCACAACCGTCCGTCGAGGAGGTCGGCCCGGTCGCCGCCGGTTATCTGTGCGACATGCTGCTCGTCGACACCGCTACCTGGCGGGAGCACCCGGATGTCGGGCTGATCTCTTTCGAGGGTCACGTCCGGACCTGGGCCGCCGAATACCAGAACTTCGAGGGCGCCATCATCCGGGACCATTCCTTCATCGACGCCGTGACGATCCACTACTGCCCCGACGTGCGCGACCAGACGCTGGAAGCCCTCCGCCTGGACAGCTTGTCCTCCGGGCTCATCGGCTACACCTGAGCGCATGCGCGAACCGCTCTCCGTCATGGCGGAGCGAGTGATATCGGTGTGGCCGATGACTCGGTGATTGGCTCCGACAGCCGCGCCACGCCGTCGTCCGTCGCCGAGGCCGGACCGGTGACCGTCGTGATATCCGGTCATGACCACGGCCGCCCAAGAGCGCGCGATATCCGTGGGTTACTGGGCCTCGGCGCGGCGAATGCGACGCCGGGAACAATCGGGCAGCCTTGCGTGTTATCACGATCAGCGCTACGGTAGGCGCGTCTCCATCTTGTGGATGCAGGTGACTGGTCCCTCCCACAAGAGTTCGATTCATCTCCACGGATTCGTATCCCGTGCCCTCGGCATCATGGCCCTCCGAACAGGGCCGGCCGCGCGCTCCATTCAGCGCGATTGCGCAGGCGATTCTCGTACCGGCCTGCCTCCACCGATCCACTCCTCTAGGAGAAAACCCATGCAGAACAACCATATTCAGGAACCCGAAGCTCAACACGCAGCGGTCTCCGGAATCCTCGACATCACCGATAAACATGCCACGCTGCGCGTCGACGGCTACCTGCCCGGACCGGGCGACGTCCACGTGCCTGCGCGCCTGATCCGCGAATACGGGCTCCGCCGCGGCGATACCGTCATCGGCGTCGCCGGTTCCAGCGACGGCGTGAAACTCGCACCACTGATCCGCATCGACGCCGTCAACGGCATACCGCCCGGCAAGGCCAGTTCTCGGCCGCACTTCGGCGACCTCGTCCCGATCTACCCGCGAGACCGGCTGCGACTGGAGACGGAGGCACACGAAATGACTACGCGTGCCACCGATCTCGTCATGCCGATCGGCAAAGGACAGCGCGCCATGATCGTCGCCCCGCCGAAGGCAGGCAAAACCTCTGTCCTGCAATCCATCGCCCACGGTATCGCCAAGAATCATCCGGAATGCCACCTGATGCTCGTGCTGGTCGGCGAACGCCCGGAGGAGGTGACCGACCTCTCGCGCGCAGTGCCCGCCGAGGTCGCCGCCGCCACCTTCGACCAGCCCGCCCGCGAACACATCGCACTCGCCGAACTGGCCATCGAACACGCCAAACGCCTGGTCGAAATGGGCCGCGACGTCGTCGTGCTACTGGATTCGCTGACCCGCCTCGCCCGGGCCTACAACCTGGCGGCCACCGGTTCCGGCCGAATCCTCTCCGGCGGCGTCGACGCCGGCGCGCTCGCACCACCGAAAAAATTCCTCGGCGCGGCCCGCAACATCGAGAACGGCGGATCCTTGACCATCATCGCCACCGCACTTGTCGAAACCGGATCCCTCGCCGACACCGTCATCTTCGAGGAATACAAGGGCACCGGCAATGCCGAACTGAAACTCGACCGACAGCTCGCCGACCGCCGCACCTTCCCCGCCATCGACATCGACCGCTCCAGCACCCGCAAGGAAGAACTCCTGCTCACCCCCGAAGAACTCACCGCCACCCACTCACTGCGCAAAACGCTCGCCACCCGAGAACCCCAGCAAGCCCTGGAACTGCTGCTCACCGGGCTCAGGCAGACCGACTCGAATGCCGAATTCCTCCACCAGATCCGCACTTCCAGTTGATCCGCGCCGCGGGCGACGACCGCCCGGCCGGGCAAGGCGAGAAGGCAACGCGGCCCCGCCACCCGCGGTGCGACTCCCCTGGCGACCGCCGCGGCCACGTCGCCGCGCACAGTCCGTCCCGACGCCACCGCGACGACGACTGCCCTGCGCCGGAACACCGAGGTGGCGGTCGTCGGCGCGAACAGCGACGCACCGGCGACCGCCGCTCCCCCTACGGAAGCCGGTTCCCGTCGAACAACTGCCACATGCGGTTGCGCACGGACGCTCCGGCGGGATCGGCGGGCCAGTCGTGGGCCTTGCTCACGTCGTCCGGACCGTCGTAGAGGCGGTAGACGACTTCGGTTCCCGCCGCACAGTCGAAGCGCTGGCCGCGCAGCACGCCCGCGCCGGATTCGGTGTGCTCGGTGCCGCAGTCGTTCATCATCAGCCAGTGGTCGCGGTGTTGTTCGGCGAGCCACTGCCAGATGATCGGGTCGTTGTCGTTGACCATGACGGCGTAGGAGATCGGGCGCGAAGCCGGGCAGTCGGCGGCGTCCCATGCGCCTTTCGCGCCGGCCCAGACCGCGGCCGAGGCGATCCACGCGGCGCCCTCGCAGGCCATCCGGGTGGTCATCTGGCCGCCGTTGGAGTGGCCGACGACATGGACGCGGTCAGGCGCGACGCAGTAGGTACCCGCGATGTGTTCGGCGACGCTGCGGAGATAGGCGACGTCCGGGCCGACGTTGCGCGCGAACTCCCACGCCCATTTGCCCGCACCACCGTCGGGTTTGCTGCCGCGCGGGTAGGCGACGATGACCTTGTTGGTCTTGGCGAACCCGGTCCAGCCGGACTCGCCCTCGAATTTGGCCGGATTGCTCTGGCCCCCGTGCAGGGCGATGATCAGCGGCGCGGGGCCGGTGAGGCCCGCCGGAACGAACAACCGGTAGGTGCGAACCGCGCCGGTCGAGTCGGCGAGGTCCACTTCCTTGGCTTCGTTACCGGTCGGCGTGGTGGAACAGGACGGCCCGGGCGGCGGCAGCGGCCCCGGACCCGCCGCGTGGGCCGGCGGACCGGTGAGGGTGACCGCGAGCATCGCTCCGGCGGCGGCCACGACCAGTCTGCCGATTCTCGATGTCGATGACTGCATAGTCGAACTCCCTTGCGCAGCCGAGTTTTTCCCGACTACAACACAATCACACCCGACGGCGACGCAAGACCATAATGTCGGCGGCAGGTGGACACCGGCTCCCCCTCGGCACACATCGTCCGCGAGCGCCCATCATTGCGTCGGTGCCCTCGTCCGGGAGACGACACGGAGCCGGAGGTGCCGACGCGATGAGCCCGCAGCCGCCCGAACCGGACGACTCGCCCGGTCGGACGACGCAACGCCTGCTAGCGCTGCCCCTGGAGTTTCCCGGCGAGCTGTTCGATGAACGCGCGCACCTCGTCGGTGTCCGCGTCCGGTAGCGAGAACACCACCTCGGCAACGCCGATATCGCGCCAGTGGCTCAGCGTGCCGGGGTCGGGTTCGTCGGCGAGCACGACGACGCGTGGGTCACCGGTGCGGCCGGCGTCGCGCCACATCTTCGCCAATTGCCGCACACCCGAGTCGATATCGCGCTCGATAGGTGTGGTGATCCAGCCATCGGCCGAGCGCACGATCCACGCGAAAATCTTCTCGGTGCCCGCGGCCCCGACCAGAATGGGCGGGCGCGGCCGTTGTTTCGGCTTCGGCCAGGCCCAGCTGGGCCCGAAGCCGACGTATTCGCCGTCATAGGCCGCCTCGTCCTCGGTCCACAGCGCGCCCATCGCCTCCAGGTATTCGCGCAGCACGGTGCGCCGTTTGTTCGGCGGCACACCGTGATCGGCGAGTTCTTCGAGATTCCAGCCGTAGCCGACACCGAAGACCACTCGGCCGCCGGACAAGTGATCCAGCGTCGCGACGGTCTTGGCGAGGGCGATCGGATCGTGTTCGAGCGGCAGCGCCACCGAGGTGCCGAGACCGATCCGGGTGGTGACGGCGGCAGCCGTGCCCAGCGCGACCCACGGGTCGAGAGTGCGCATATAGCGGTCGTCGGGCAGGGTTTCGTCGCCGGTGGCGGGGTGGTCGGAGGTGCGGGCCACCGGAATATGGGTGTGTTCGGGGACGTAGAAGGTGTCGAAACCGTGGTCCTCGGCCGATTTCGCCGCGTCGGCGGGCGAGATTCCGCGATCGCTGGTGAACAGCGACAGACCGAACTTCATGATGCTCCTACCGGTCGGGTTGATCGTGGCTCAGTCGATGACCGCGTCGGAGAACACCGGCGGATCGCCGAGGAACGGGCGGTGCGACGGTGGCCGTTGCCCTTCGGTGTCGGTGACGCCGAGATCCTGCGCGATCTCGGCGCCGATGAGCACCTGGCCGCTGCGCTTCATCAATTCCGGGTCGCGAGCCAGCGCGTCGATGACGCGGCCGGTGAACTCCGGCGATTCGGCGGTGGCGGCCAGACCCTCGTAGGCCCCCGGGTCGGCGGCGAAACCGGCAAGCGTACGTTCGGTCTTCAGCAAGCCCATCCAGATGGAGACCACCGCGACATTCCACGGCCGGAAATCGACAGCCATATCGTGGGCCATCTTGTCCACCGCCGCCTTGCCCGCGCCGTACGCCGGGCCGTGCATGTAGCAGGTGCCACCGAACGACGAGGTGTTCACCACCAGTCCCGCGCCGTTGGCGACCAGCAGCGGCGCCGCGTAATAGCTGGTGACGTAGCTCGAGCGCATACCGACGTCGAGCAGGTCGAGCAGGGTCAGCGGTTTCTCCCAGAACGGGCCCTTGTCGGTCAGGCCGTCGGGCACCGTGAGGGCATTGTTGACCAGGATGTCCAGCCGCCCGTGCTGATCGCGCAGGTCGGCGAAGAATGCCTCGACCTGCGCGTCGTCACCGTGGTCGAGCACCACGGGCACGCCACGGCCGCCGCGCCGGGTGATCTCCTCGGCGGTCGCGAACACGGTGCCGGGCAGCGGTGCCTCGCCCTCGGTGCGGGTGCGACCGGTGACGTACACCGTGGCCCCGGTCTCGCCCAGTGCCAACGCGATTCCTTTACCCGCTCCGCGACTGGCACCGGTCACCACCACGATCCGATCCGAATTCAGGCCCACCATCGACTCCATCCGCCGCCGGAGAAACCACATCCGAGTATGTGGTCCACGTCTCATGCACTGAACCGTGCCTGCCCGGCATGGCGGGTACCGCGTCCCGCTGGGCGGGAGGTGGAACGTCTCCTCGGCGCCTGCGCAGCTGCTATCACTGTGCGGCGACGGACCTTCGGCCCGGTCGGTTTCCGGTCGGCCCGCGGCGGTTCACCCCTACCCTGTACCTCCGGCCTCCGATTCGGTCGATTCGGTATCGGTGACCGAGAGTGGATCGACGTCGATGTACGGGCCGACGAGCTCCCCCGACGACGGTGCGGCACCGAGCATTTCGGTCAACCTGACCGGCTCGCCGGTCCAGCCGTCGGCATACACCGGCGCCCAGGATCCGTCCGACCATTGCACCCAGCTCTGCGGCTCGGGTTCGTCAGGAGCCGTCATGAGAGCGTCGCCAGATACAGACGGGCAGCGCGCAACCGCGGACAGGTGTCGAAGCCGCATCCGAGACGTTCATGGATACCGACGATTCCGCGCGCGTGCCGCTCGGTGAGCAGAATGGGCACCTCATGGCAGTGTTCGTATGCGGGGTCGTCGGCTGAGCGGTGCGTGGCGGTGCTCTCGGAATTGTTCTCCGGTGGTTCTACCCCCTGCACTGATCACCACCCGGCAGGTCGGCCGTGTGATCGGAATCAGCTGTAGCCGAGGTCGGCATGTTCGTAACGGCCTCTCCCGCACGGACATCGAGCGCACGTCCGAGCGTTGTCGTCGAGAAACTCACGAGCGGATCGGCCGCTGTCGGCGATGGCATACTGGAGCCCATCGCCTCCGCCGACCGGGCGCGTCCCCCTCAGGGGCCGCAAGAGGACAACATCGACTAGCGTTCGCTCAAGAGTAACTGAGTACGCCGCGATTCGGGAGAGTTCCTGCAAATAGTGGCTAATCATGGATTGCCAGAAGATTGCCATGGCTAGCGCGGTCACCGCACTGCGCACCGGCCTGACCGGGGACCTGGGGATCGGCGCGATACCGGCGGCGTCGAGCACCGTCGCGCCGCTCACCGACCCGTTCTGCACCGGACATCCGCTGGCCCGGGTGCGCTCGGAGACCGGTCTCCGGTCCTCGGACATCGTCGACCGAATTCGCCGCTTCGAACTCGACGCCGGGATCGCCTATCCGCACGGCATCGACATCGGTGATCTCACCGTCACCCCGCTCTACCAGGAGCGGCATGTTCTGGTGGCGGGCGCTGAGCTGCTCGCCGGGCGCACCGACGCGATCACCTGGGCCGAAGCACTGGAGATGCCGATGTACCTGCTGTATCGCACTGGTCACCCACGCCGACGAACCGAGTTCGGTGCTGACCCGGGCGCTGACCGAGACCGTGGGTTCGGCGGGAATCGAGGACGCGCTGCGGCGGATTCCCTGGCCCGGTTCCGACTGAACCGACCGGACCTCATCAGTACAGTGATCGAGCATGAGGGCTCGGCTTCTGCGCTCGGCTGTCGGTCGGCTCATCGCCTCGGCGCTGGTCGGCGTCGTGATCGGCGCGCTCGTCGGAGTGCTGACCGAATGGCCGCTCGGGGTCCTCGCCGGTATCGCCACGGCGGATACGCTTTTCGTCATCGGCGGATGGTTCGCGCTGTGGCCGATGACGGCCGAGCAGACGCGGGCGAACGCGCGCCGCGAAGACTTCCAGCCCGCCATCGAGGAACTGGCGGTGGTCGGCGCGGCCTCGAGCGGGCTGATCGGGATCGTGGTGATTTTGGCGCTCGGCAGTTCCGGAGCGGGTGAAGCGGCAGCCGCCCTCGCCTTGGGCGGGGTGTTCATGGCGTGGGCGGCGCTGCACCTGATGTATGCGGCCCGCTACGCCTACCTGTTCTACGAATCACCCACCGGCGGTATCGATTTCAACTCCGATGAGGCACCGGCCTACCGCGATTTCTTCTACTTCAGCTACAACCTCGGCATGACCTACCAGGTCTCCGACACCGACGTCGCCAGCTCGCGGATCCGCGCCATCACCCTGCGCCACAATCTGCTGTCCTACGCCTTCGGCACCGTCATCCTCGCGACGACGATCAACCTCGTCATGGATATCGCCGCCGGATGATCGCCCGGCGGCGGCTCAGGCAACGGTACCGGCGCGCAGCAAGGCCAGGGCCGCGTCGGGTACGAGCTCGCGCGGCAGGATTTCGCGACGCTGATCGGTGTAGCCGAGCACGACGAGTTGTTCCGTGCGAACGTCGACGGACTCGACCTCGTCGTATCGGTGGCTGTCGGCGTCGCCGTCGACGCCGGTGGTGAAGAAGTCCTCGAAGTATCGGGCGCGGATCACGGCGCCGGATCGGGCGTGCAGGGTCGTGGTGCGCAGGGCCGGGCCCAGCGGGAGGGCCAGCGCCATGAACGTCATGAGCACCGAGAGGAACACCGGCAGGTACAGACCGCCGACCGGCGCGACGACCACCCAGATCCCGAGCCAGATGATGACGAGCGCGACCAGGACGGGCCGGCCGATCGCCGACCGGAGAAAGGTCAGCACCATCCGCCGCGACATCGCACCGTCCACGACCTGCTCCAGGTCGAGCCACGGCGTGCGGGTCGGCACCGGCTGCTGCGCGTCCATGTCATCCTCCGTATCAATGCACCCAGGACCCTACCGACACCAGGAACCGGGACAAAACGGGCATCACTCCCCACCCCGCCGCCGCCGAGCGCAGGCCGTCGCGCCATGACGCGACCGTCCGGATCGTCCGCGATCCCGCAGACACCCACGGCCCGTCCAGCTGGACGACCGGACCGGCCCCGCTCATTCCCAGGTCGCCGTCGCGGGATCGACACCGTGGTGGCGCGCATTCGCATCAATGATCTCTCGCAACCACACCGTCAAGCCGGGCGCCAACCCGTCGTAGAACTCGGTATATCCCGTCTCGGCGACATACCTGCGTCCCAGGCAGACCTGCATCGCATGGGTGCAATCGAAATAGGCCCCGATCGAGGCCCGATGACGTTCGGCCAGCGCATCGGCTTCCGCGCTGCCGGGCCGTACGCCCCGGCGGCAGGCCGCGGCCAGGTCCGCGTTGAGCGCGTGGACGGAGTCGGCGATCTGCTGCCAGTGCTCGGGCCCGCGATCGGCGGCCCGCTCGGCGTACTGCGCCCACTGCTCGGTGTCACCCCACCGTTCGCGGGCCCGGCCGACCCACTCGGGCCGCCAGTGCCTGCCGAACATCGCGACCTGCTCCTGGGCCGACAGCAGGATGCCGGAGTCCCTGGCCTCGATCATGCGGTCGAGCGCCGCGCCCATCCGTTCCAGCTCAGCGATGCGTTCGCGCAGGTCGTCGCGTTGGCGGCGCAGCGCGTCCAGCGCGTCGGCCGACGGCGCGTCGAGCAGTCCGGCGATCTCGGCGAGCGGCACGCCGAGCTCCCGGTAGACCAGCACGCGGTGCAGCCGGGTGAGATCCGCACCGGTATAGAGCCGGTAACCGCCGTCGGTGCGGGCGGAGGGGCTGACCAAGCCGATCGCATCCCAGTGGTGCAGGGCGCGGACGGTGACGCCCGCCCGCGCCGCGACCGCACCGACGGTGAGTCCTGCCTCGACGTCGTGAGCTCCCGGATCGGCCACACCGCCCAGTGTCCCAGCGCCGCCGCGCCTCACTCGCGGGTGATGCCGATCTCGCGCAGGTGCTCGGCCTCGGCGCTGTCCGGGTCCCAGGGCCGCGCCGCCGTCATGATGACGCGGGTGTTCTCCGGCGTGCGGACTTCCACCTCCACCGAGTTCCACGGCATCTGCCTGGGCCCGGTGGTCGAACCGGGGGCGAGCTGTTCGCAGGCCGCGGCGATCTCGTCGAGCTGGCCGAGCACGCAGGAGAAGCTGACGGTCGGTCCTGTCGCGTCGCCTGCCCGCTCGCCTGGCACGAGCAGCACATCCTGGAAGGCCCATCGGCGCAAGTGGGTGACGCGCCCTGGCGCGGTGAAGAAGTCCATGAAGCCGAGGCCGCGGACCCAGAAGTCCACCGATGCCGCCATATCGGGCGTCGGCGCGGTGACGAACATGGGCATCCCGTAGATGCCGCGGTACAACTCGGGTGGTTCGGCGTCGGGTCCGGGGACGGGAACGGGGCTGATCTCGAAGGCGTCGTAGCGGTCGGTCATGACGTCATCGTCGAGCCTGACGCTACGTGAGGGTCAAGTCGCGGTTCAGAGCGTGCCGATCCAGCGGCGGGTGTCGGCGGGATCGATGACGTCGTCGAGCTCGAGCAGGGTGGCGGCATTGAGCGCCTTGCCGTTGGCGTAGGCGAGTTCGACGAGGTTGTCGAAGGTTTCCCGGCGCTGCTCGGGATCCTCGATCGCGGCCAGTTCCTTGGCGAAGCCGAGCCGCACCGCCCCTTCCAGGCCCATGCCGCCGATCTCGCCGGTGGGCCAGGCGACCACGAATCGCGGCGCCCGGAACGATCCGGCGGCCATCGCCTGTGCACCGAGCCCGTATCCCTTGCGCAGGATGACGGTGCCGAAGGGGACGGTGAGGGCGGCGGCATCGATGAACAGGCGCGCGAACCGCGTCACCACTCCCTCCTTCTCGATATCCGGCCCGACCATGAAACCCGGTGTGTCGCAGAGGGACACGATCGGCAGGCGGTGGGTGCCGCAGAGCCGCAGGAATGCGCTGAGCTTGTCGGCCGCGGCGGCGTCGATGGCACCGCCGAGGTGGTGGCAGTCGTTGGCGATGACGCCGAACGGCTTGCCCTCCACGCGCATGAGGGCGGTGACCATGCCGACTCCCCAGTCGCGGCGCAGTTCCAGGACCGAGCCGAGGTCGGCGATCGCCTCGATCGCCGCGCGAATGTCGAAGGCACGCAACCTGTTCTCGGGCACGATGTGCCGGGCCAGACGCGGGTCCGGCGCTTCCCACTCCTCGATCGCGCCTTGGAAGTACGCCAGGTACTGCCGCGCCACCGCGACTGCCTCGGCGTCGTTCGCCGCGACGATGTGCACGACGCCGTTGCGGCGCTGCACCTCGATGGGTCCGATGTCCTCTGGCTTGTAGACGCCGAGCCCGCCGCCTTCGATCATGGCCGGACCACCCATGCCGATATTCGCGTCCGGGGTGGCGATGACGACATCGCACATCCCCAGCAGCGCGGCGTTTCCGGCGAAGCAACGTCCGGACACGATGCCGATCAAGGGAACTCGTCCCGAGAGCGCGCCCATGGCGCGGAAGGTGGTGACGTCCAGGCCCGACACACCCACGTAGTCGGTGTCGCCGGGACGTCCGCCACCGCCCTCGGTGAAGAACACCACGGGCAGTTCGCGTTCCCGCGCGAGTTCGAGCATGCGATCGGTCTTGGCGTGATTGCGCATGCCCTGGGTGCCCGCGAGCACCGTGTAGTCGTAGGACATCACGACCGCGCGGGACCGCTCATGCCCGAATCGATCGGCGTTGATGGTGGCGATGCCGGCGACGAGCCCATCGGCGGGAGTGTTCGCGATGAGGTCTTCGGTGCTGCGCCTGCGGCTCTGGGCGGCGACGGCCAAGCCGCCGTATTCGACGAAGCTGTCGGCGTCGACCAGGTCCGCGATGTTCTCGCGAGCGGTGCGGCGGCCGAGGCGATGACGTTTCGCGACGGCGTCGGGACGGGCCTCATCGCTGAGAGCGTCGTGGCGCCTGCGGACCTCGGCGAGGTCGTCGCGCACCCGATCGAGGTCGGTGACGGTCGCCTGCTCGCCGGTGCCGTCGTGGTCGGCGTCGGTGACGATCAGCAGCACGGCGTGCGGGTCGACCACGTCGCCGGGGGCCACGGCAGGCCGCAACACGCGCAGCGGCTGCGGCGCGCGCACCACATGCTGCATCTTCATCGCTTCCAGCACCGCCACCTCGGCACCGGCGGGCAGCACGGTACCGGGCGCCGACACCGACACCACGGTCGCGCCCATCGGGGAACGAACCGTCCACTCATCCGCAGCGAGTTCGAGGACCTCCGACTGCTGGGCGGGCACGGCCGGTGCCGCGTACTCGGCTGCCCGAGTGAGTAGTTCGGCGGTGGTGTGGTCGAACCAGCCGGTCGAAACCGGCCCGTCGAGGGTGTCGAGTATCGCGCGCAGCAACGCGATATTGGTGTCGAGGCCGGCGATGGTCGTCTCGGCGAGCGCGTCGCGACAGCGGCGCGTGGCGCTGTCCAGCGACGGTCCGCGGGCGATCACCTTTGCCAGCAGCGAATCGAATCGGGTGCCGTGCCGCATGCCGGTATGGACCGCGGTGTCGACGCGGACACCGGCGCCGGTAGGCGGACCGAACCCGGTGATGGCCCCGCTGGTCGGCAGTAGATCGCCGTCCGCGGTGACGAGTTCGGCGTTCACGCGCGCCTGCACGGCGTAGCCGCGCTCCGAATGGCCGGGGTCGAGTTCGGTCAGCGCACGGCCGAGCGCCAGGTCGAACTGGATGCCGACGAGATCGGTGCCGGTGATCTCCTCGGTGATGGTGTGCTCGACCTGGAGCCGCGGATTGACCTCGAGAAACCATGCGTCCTCGCCCGCGACGAGGAACTCGACCGTGATCACACCCCGGCATCCCACCGATTCCGCGATTCGCACCGCATCGCGATGCAACCGTTCCCGCAGGGCGGGCGCGAGCGCCGGTGCGGGCGCGATCTCGATGAGCTTCTGATGACGGCGCTGCACACTGCAATCCCGGTCACCCAGCGCCACCGCGTGGGTGCCGTCGGCGACGATCTGCACCTCCACATGCCTGGCGTCGGCGATGAGGGCTTCGGCGTAGACGGTGGCGTCGCCGAAGGCATTGCGCGCCTCGGCCCGGCAGCGTTCATACGCCGCCGCGATCTGGCCGGACGCGAACACCATCCGCATGCCGCGCCCGCCACCGCCGGCGGCCGCCTTCACCATCACCCCGGCCGGATTGCTCGCCAGCAGGGCCGCGATGTCGTCGGGCCCGGCCGCACGAGTCGCCGGCAGCACCGGAACCCCGGCCTTCTCCGCCGCCGCGCGCGCCGCCACCTTGTCGCCGAAGGTGCGCAGCACCGCGGGTTCCGGGCCGGCGAAGATCAGCCCGGCCTCGGCGCAGGATTGCGCCAATTCCGCGCTTTCACTGAGGAACCCGTATCCCGGATGCACCAGCGCACCCGGCCCGGCGCCGCGAGCCGCCGCGACGATGGCGTCGACATCGAGATAAGCCGGCGCACCCTCTCCGGGCAACCGCACCGCCTCATCGGCCAACCGCACCGCCGTTGATTCCGATTCCTCGCCGGTGTGCAGCACCTGCGTCCGATATCCGCGCTCCCGGGCGGTTCGCACGATACGAACGGCGATCTCGCCCCGGTTCGCCACGACGATATCCATGACACCGCATCGTCGTTAATCTTGACGTCAATGTCAATTATTCGCCTGAGCCGCCCGAACGAGTAGTCCACTACGCGTGATTCGCGCCGACGGTGGATGGATCGTGGTTTTTGCCCCACTCGACGGTGCCCGGACGGCCGGCGGAACCGTCCCGGCACCGGCCCCTCGGTGTTACCGGCTCGAGCGGCAACGTCCGCGCACCAGCGGCCGGGCCATGGAGCACCGAGGCCTTGGCCCTCGACGCCGACCACGGCTTCGGCGATCGTCACCGGCGACCGGCGACGCAATCGACGATGACCGGGTCTACGTCGAGGGCCGGGCGAGTGGCGCTATACCGTGACGCGGTGAACCCGTTCGGACGGCTGGTGAGCCTGTCACACGTACACGATCCGGCGACCACATCGGTGTATCCCGGCGATCCGGCATTCGAGATCGATACCGTCGCGACCATTGCCGAGGACGGCTATTACCTGCGGTTCGTGCGGCAGGGCGAGCATACGGGGACGCATTGGGGCGCGTCGGTGCATTTCGATCCGGCGGGTGCGGCCGCCGACGAACTGGAGCTCGACGATCTGCTGCTGCCCGCGGTCCGGATCGATGTGCGCGCCGAGTGCGCGTGCAACCGGGACCATGCGATCACGGCCGGGGATCTGCGGGACTGAGCGGCGGCACGGGCGGATACCCGACGGCGCGGCGGTGATCGCCTGGACCGGCTGGGCGCGAAATGGGGCAGCCAGGACTTCCTCGGCACCGGCGCCGACCCCGGCCATATGCCGGGTTTCGCGGTCGACGCCGTCGAATGGCTGCTCGCGACCGGGCGGCTGGGGCGGCGCGGCGCCCTCGGCACCGCCGAGGTGAAACCGAATTACTAAAACGCGTTCACAAATGGCTGTCGCCGTGGTTCACTCGACACAACCGTGTTCCATGAGGACGAAGGGCACTCGCGTGAAGACCAGACTGAACTGCCCCTGCGGCGAACACATCACCGGCACCGACGAGGACGACCTCGTCGCCAAGACCCAGGCCCACCTCGCCGCCGAGCACCCCGGCCACGACTACACGCGCGACGAGATCCTCTTCATCGCGTACTGACCTGCGCGAACAGCGCCGGAAAAATTCTCGGAAAAATTTCACGGTCGTGTCGATCGGTTGCACCTCCCGTTCGACCTACGAATGAGAGGGTCACAACGACCCGGACCACACCGAGGAGACAGACCATGAAATACATGCTGATCATGCGGGCCACCGACGAGACCTTCGAGGCCTTCCAGAACGCCGACTTCACCGAAATCATGGAGTCGATGGGCAAGTTCAACGACGAGATGATCCGGGCCGGCGTGCTGGTCGCCGCCGAGGGTCTCGATCCCGACCCGGAATCGGGCGTCGTGGTGGATTATTCGTCGGAGACCCCGGTGGTCACCGACGGTCCGTACGGTGAGACCAAGGAGTTGTTCGGCGGCTTCTGGATTCTCAATGTGGCCTCGCGGGAAGAGGCGATCGAGTGGGCCAAGCGGGCGCCGATGGCGGGCCCGGGCTCCAAGTGCGAGATCCGCCGGGTCACCACTATCGACGAATTCCCGGAGGACAACGTGTGGATCGAGAAGGAGCGGGCGTGGCGCGAGGCCACCGGTCAGCTCTGAGCGAGCACGCCGAGGATGGTCGAGCACACCGGCCGTGAGGCCGTCGCCGCCGTCTGGCGGATCGAGTCCGCGCGGATCGTCGGTGCGCTGGCGCGCTACACCGGCGATTTCGCGCTGGCCGAAGATCTCGCCCAGGAGGCGTTCGCCGAGGCGCTGGTGACCTGGCCGCGGGAGGGCGTGCCGCAGCAGCCCGCCGGCTGGTTGCTCACCGTCGGTAAGCGGCGCGCGATCGACGCCTTCCGCCGCCGCGCGCTGCGCGACGACAAATACGCCGTCCTCGCCCATGGTCTGGGCGAGGGCGGCGTCGTCGCGGGCAGCCCGCCCACCGACCCGATGCGTGCGGCCGATGACGTGTTGTGGGACCCGGACCAGATCGACGACGATCTGCTGGCGCTGATGTTCGTCTCCTGCCATCCGGTCTTGTCGCGCGAGGCGCGAATCGCACTCACGTTGCGCGTGGTGGGCGGTCTGACCAGCGACGAGATCGCCCGCGCCTTCCTGGTGCCGACCGCAACCGTGCAGGCGCGCATCACCCGCGCCAAAAAGACACTCGCCGCGGCGCGGGTGCCTTTCGAAGTGCCGGCGTCGGCCGAGCGCGGCGCCCGGCTCGGTTCGGTGCTGAGCGTGATCTATGTGATCTTCACCGAGGGCTCTTCGGCCAGTTCCGGCACCGCGTGGATGCGGCTGGACCTGGCCGGTGAAGCGCTGCGGCTGGCGCGGGTGCTGGCTCGACTCATGCCCGAAGAACCCGAGACGCACAGCCTGCTGGCGCTGCTCGAACTGACCGCGGCGCGCTTTCCCGCCCGCACCGACGCCGACGGCCGGCCGGTGCTGCTGGAGCAGCAAGACCGGCGCCGCTGGGATCGTTCGGCGATCCGGCGGGGACGGGCCGCGCTGGCCCGCACCGAACAACTCGGACGCGGCCTGGGCGCCTACGGTTTACAGGCCGCGATCGCCGAATGTCATGCCGTCGCACCCTCGGTGGAGGAAACGAACTGGGAGCGCATCGTGCTGCTGTACGAAGCGCTCGGCCGGCTGGCACCGTCACCGGTGGTGGAGTTGAACCGGGCGGTGGCGGTGTCGATGGCGGACGGTCCGGCCGCCGCGTTACCGATCGTCGACGAGCTGGCGGCGGGCGGGGCGTTCACGAATTCGCATCTGCTGCCCAGTGTGCGGGGCGAGCTGTTCATCCGCCTCGGCCGCCGCGAGGAAGCCCGCGCCGAACTGGAAACGGCGATGCAGCTGTGTGGCAACGACCAGGAACGGGCGGTCCTGCACCACAAGCTCGCCGATCTCGGCTGATGAGTCCGGGCACGCCAGGCACTGCGCTCACCGGGTGACGCCCGCCGCCGGTGACCCATCGGAGCACGGCCACCGACGAGCATAGGGTCGTCGCAACGCCCCCGGCTAGGGCAGCGCCTGCGGGAATTCCCCTGCCGCACAGTCGTGCAGGGCGGCGCGGGCCGCGCTCACCATGGGATGGGCGCGGGTACCACGACGGTAGGCCAATCGAGTATGGCGCCGAGTCGGCAGCGGAGTCAGTACCACGCCCTCGGGTGGGGTGCTGGCACCGAGTTCGGGGACCAGGCTGACCCCGCGACCGGCGGCCACGAGGGCGAGCACGGCGCTGAAATCGTCGATGTGGTGGCGGATTCGCGGCGTGAAGCCAGCGGCTTCGCACACCCGGATCGTCATCGTGTGGCACAGGGTGCCCGGCGTGCCCGCGATCCAGGCGGAGCCGCGGTGGGCGGCGAGCGGATCGTCGCCGCGCGCGGCCAGGTAGATCGTTTCCGCGAGCAGCGGGTCGGTCTCCAACGCGGCGTCCGGCGCGACGGGCACGTGGTCGTATTCCTGCACCAGGGCGAGGTCCACCGATTCGCTGCGCAGCGCGGCCGGGGCGGTGGCCGGATCGAGCTCTGTGACAATCAGCTCCAGCCCCGGATGTGCGCCGGTGAGGGCGATCAAGGCGGGCGCGAGGATCGTCGGAACAGCGGTGGGGAAGGCGCCGATGCGCAGGGTGCCGGTGAGTTCTGCGCTCGCACTGGTCAGGTCGGCCGCCGCCCGCTCGAGGGTGGCGAGGATGGTTTCGGTGTGGTCGACCAGGGTCAGCGCGGCCGGAGTCAGGGTGACCCGGCGGCCGGTCCGTTCCAGCAGCGGCACGCCCGCCTCGCGCTCGAGGGCGCTCAACTGCTGCGAGACCGCCGAGGGCGTGTAGTTCAGCGCCTCGGCGACGGCGGCGATCGTCTGCCGGTGGGCCAGTTCCCGCAGCAGCCGAAGCTTCCGAACATCGAGCATCAGCTCAGCTTACGCTCGGCAATAGAAATGTGAACTGGACCTGAAGGTAGGACGCGCGCACGCTGGGCCCATGACCCTGACCGGACTGTTCGTCCCGCTCATCACGCCCTTCACCACCGACGGCGAGCTCGCGCTCGACGCCCTCGAGCGGCACGCCCATCGGGTGCTCGACGACGGCGCCACCGGCATCGTCGCACTCGGCACCACCGCCGAACCCGCCACCCTGAGCGCCGAGGAACATCGCCGAGTGCTCGATGTCTGCCTGCGGGTGTGCAGCGAACGCGGCGCGCCGCTGATCGCCGGCGCCGGCACGAACTCGACCACCGGTTCTCTCGCGGCGCTGCATGCCCTGGACGAGCGGATCACCGCCGCGCTGACCGTCGTCCCCTACTACACCCGGCCGTCGGAAGCCGGGGTGCTGGCGCATTTCCGAAGGCTGGCGGCAGGACCGGTGCCACTGATCGTCTACAACATTCCGTATCGCACCAGCCGCACCCTCGGCCTCGACACCGTGCTCGAACTGGCCGATATCCCGGGCATCGCCGGGTTCAAGCACGCCGTCGGCGCGATCGATGACACCACCATCGCGATGATGGGCAGGCTCGCGGCCGAGGTGTCCGTGCTGGCCGGTGACGACCTGTACGCCGCGCCCCTGCTGGCGCTCGGCGCCCACGGCGCGATCCTCGCCTGCGCCAACCTCGCGACGTCGGCCTACGCCGAACTGGTCCGTGGCTGGCGCGACGGCCCGATCGATGCGGCCAGAATACTCGGACATCGGCTGTCCGGAGTGGCCGAAGCTGTTTTCGCGGAACCGAATCCGGTCGTCATCAAATCCGTCCTTGCCGCGCAAGGACACATTCCCAGCTCGACCGTCCGGCTGCCACTGCTGCCCGCTTCCGCGGCGGCGACGGCGGCCGCGCTCCGCGCACTCGACGCGGTCGACATCCGGTGCGGGCTGCGCAGCTGATCCGGCGTATTTCCCGCCGCGCACGCCGAGGTGGGATGCTGTGACCATGGTGTCGCAGCAGACGGACGTCGGTGGTGGACGGTGGGGTGACCACAATTCCGAACGCAGGCGCGCCATCATGGAGGCATTGATCGCCCTGATCGAGGAGTCCGATCCCGGCGCCGATATCCCGTTGCAGCTCATCGCCGAACGCGCCGGAATCCGCCGGTCGGTGATCTATCGGCATTTCACCGATCGCAAGGACCTCGACGCCAAGACCCGTGAATACATCGTCGAGTCCAACATCGACCGGGTCATGCCGACGCTGGACCTGGACGACACCCTGCACGACACCCTCGAGCGGATCATCGGCACCTACGTGCAGCTGGTGTCGGCGCGGCCGCGGCTGCATCTGTGGGTCGAGCACGGGCCGGGCAGCCACGATCCGGCCGGGCTGGCCGTCGTCGGCGGCACCAAACTCGCTGTCTCCCAGCGCATCACCGACCTGTTCCTGATGGCGACGGCCACTTTGGGCATCGAGGAGCCCGGGCTCGATGTGGCCGCCTACTCGGTGGTCTCGATGGTCGACGGCGCGGTGACGCGGTGGCTGCAGACCGACTCGCCCGGCTTGAACGCCGAGGAAATGGCGCGGCTGCTCACGCAATCGCTGTGGTTCCTCATCGACGGGCACGCGCGCCTGCGTGGTGTGGCGGTGGATCCGGATCTGCCGCTGCGCGAGCTGCTGGTGCGGGCCACCGCCGACGCCTGATTCGCACCGCCGCCGCACCCGAGATCGTGGCCGGTCAGCCGGTCCGAGCCGCTGCCGCGCGCCGCGACACTGTGTGTGACACTCCGTCACGCTCACCTCTTGCCCGTCGCCGACAGGCGCTGTACCGTCGACAGTATGAGCGTGACACGCTGTCACAGTCATCCGACGAGGAGTGCAGGATGAAGTCGACGCCCCTTGGCACCGATCCCGATATCGATCAGTACGCCGACGTCCTGGCAACGCTGTCGCACGGCTCGGTGACCCGCCGTTTCGACCCGTATATCGATATCGATTGGGACGACCCCGAATTCACGATCCGCTCCGACGACGATCGGTGGATTCTGCCCGCCTCCGACCCGTTCGGCGCGCATCCCTGGTACCGGGCCCTGCCCCGCCAGCGCCAGATCTCTATCGGCATGTGGCGTCAGGCCAATGTCGCCAAGGTCGGCCTCCAGTTCGAGAACCTACTGATCCGCGGGCTCATGCAACACGTCTTCGCCCTGCCCGACGGCTCCCCCGAATTCCGTTATTGCACCCACGAAGCCATCGAAGAGTGCAACCACACGATGATGTTCCAGGAGTTGGTGAACCGCATCGGCGTGGAAGTCGGCGGGATGCGTGCCTGGGTGCGGATGATCGGTCCGGCGATTCCGCTGGTGGCCTCGATCTTCCCGGAATGGTTCTTCACCATGGTGCTGGCCGGCGAGGAGCCGATCGACCACGCCCAGAAGACCATCCTCCGGGCGAACACGAACCCGCACCCGCTGCTCGAGCGGGTGATGTCGATCCACGTGGCCGAGGAGGCCCGCCACATCAGCTTCGCCCATGAATATCTGCGCCATGCGGTACCGAAGCTCGGCCCGGTGCGCCGGTTCGTGCTTTCGCTGCTGTTCGCGCCGACCATGCGGATCGCCTGCGACCTGATCGCCGTACCGACCCGCGAGTTCCGCAAGGAATGCGGTGTACCGAGACGCGTGGTGCACGAGGTCTTCTGGGGCAGCCCGGAGTCACGCAAGGTGCTGCGCGGCTATTTCGCCGACGTCCGCATGCTCGCCGACGAGCTCGGCCTGATGAATCCGGTGGCCCGGCCGCTGTGGAAGCTGTGCCGGATCGACGGGCCCGCCTCGCGCTATCGCAGCGAGCCCGCCCGCGCCGCGTGAGGCGCGGCCCGCGTCAGTGCGGGCGGTGCGGCATCAGCGCGTTCTCGGGAACCACGCCCAGCTTGCCGGACTGAAAATCCTCGATGGCCTGGATCAGTTCGGCGCGGGTGTTCATCACGAACGGACCGTAGTGCGCGACCGGTTCCCGGATCGGCCTGCCGCCGAGCAGCAGCACCTCGAGTGCGGGACGGTTCGAATCCTGCGCGGTGTCCGCCGCGATGGTGATTCGGTCGCCTGTGCCGAGCACCACCAGCTGGCCCTGCTCGACCGGCCGGCCCTCGGCGCCGACGGTGCCGCGCCCCGACAGCACGTAGACCAGGGCGTTGTAGTCGGGCTGCCAGGGCGTCGACAGCTGGGCGCCGGGAGCGATGGTCGCGTGCGCGAAGGTGATGGGGGTATGGGTCGAGCCGGGCCCGTCATGACCGTCGATGGAACCCGCGATCACCCGGACCAGGGCACCGCCGTCGGCGGAGGACAGCAACCGCACCTGTCCGCCCTCGAGGCTCTGATACTTCGGCGGAAGGAACTTGTCTTTCGCGGGCAGATTCACCCACAGTTGCAGGCCGTGGAACAGGCCACCGGAATCGACCAGTTCCGCGGGCGGGGTCTCGATGTGCAGGACACCCGAGCCGGCCGTCATCCACTGGGTGGCGCCGTCTTCGATCAGCCCGCCGCCACCGTGGGAATCCTGGTGCTGGAAGCGTCCGTCGATCATGTAGGTGACGGTTTCGAATCCGCGATGCGGATGCCAGTCGGTGCCCTTGGGCTCCCCCGGCTCGTATTCGACCTCCCCCATCTGATCCATATGGATGAACGGGTCGAGCTCGGCGGTCGGCACCCCGGCGAAGGCCCGGACCACCGGGAAGCCTTCGCCTTCGTAACCGCGCGGGCCGGTGGTCACCGAGCGCACCGGACGTTCGGTGGCCTCGGGGCCGGCGGACGCGATCCGGGGCAGGGTCAGCGTATCGGCCGTGACAGCAGGCATTGCGTCTCCATTCTCTGCCACAACCCTGGTGTGCACCAGGGCGTGGGCGGCGCTGCTCGGTATCGGATCGAACTGGTTAAACTTTTAACCACCGTCGTGCGCGGTTTCTTCCCTGCGTGCCACCCGGGCGGCCTTCCCGCACGTCACGGCCCCGAAACGCAGCACCGGCGAAGCGATCCATGATCGCTTCGCCGGTGGATGCGCGAGGTCGGCCGCGCTACCTCAGCCGATGGATGACGACAGCGCGGGCAGCATCCGGAAGACCTGGTCCTGCCAGTTGTTCCAGGCATGGATGCCATAGGCGGGGAAATCGAAGGTGGCGTTGCGTGCGCCGAGGGTGGCCATGCGGACCTGGAAGGCGCGGGTGTTCACCAGTGCGAGCGCCTCCAGCGCCATGCCGTTGAGAGTGCCGACGCTCGGGGCGTCGGTGGCGGTGGGCAGGCCGCTGGCGGCGGAAACCCAGAGCCGGGTGTTGTTGCCGATCAGTCGCGGCGCGAACACGAACGGGTCCATGCGCAGCCACTTCGGATCCCACGGTGCGGCCATGGAGTCGACGTTGTAGCCGCCGGCGTCGATCATCGCGACGCGGATCGCCTCGCGCATACCGGGGGCGGAGATATTGAGGTAGCCGGAGAACGAACCGGCGAAGCTGAACTGATCGGGGTGGTAGGCGGCCAGGGTGAGCGCGGCGCTGCCGCCCATCGACAGCCCGAACACGCCGTTGCGGTCGGGGCTGAAACCGAGCCGGTCACGCAGGGCGTAGCGCAGCTCCCGAGTAAGGAAGGTCTCCCAGCGGTAGGTGTAGTCCTTGCCGGGGCCACCGGAGAAGATGTTCAGGCCGCCGGACCCACTGGAGGATCCGGCCGCACCCGGCGGCACGCCGAGGAAGCTCGACGGGGCATTCCAGTCGATATAGAAGCTGGACTGGCCGCCGACCGGCATGACGACGTTGATGTTCCACTTCGTCAGCTCCCTGGCCACCTCGGTTTCGATCTCCCAGCCGTTGAGATCTTCCCGCGCCCGCATGCCGTCCAGGGCGTAGACCACCCGATCGGTGTTGCCGTCGGCGGCCCGGAACACCCGCGACTTGATCGGACCCATGCTCGAATCGACCCAGAAGTCGAATCCGGCGGGGTTGAACGCCGCCGAAGCGCTGGGCGCACCGACGAGGACGGCGCCTGCCGCCATGAGCAGGGCGACCAACGGTGCGAGCAGAGCCCGGCCGAGGCCGGAGCGGGAGGATTCGGGCCGGGGGCCTTGGCGGCGAAACCGCATCGATGAACCTTTCTCGACGTCACAGGGGTATCCACGCGGCCATCGGTCCGCGGCCCCCGACACCGCCGGACCGACCGGCCACATGAGTCGTCCCTCTGTCGGCTCCGGAACCCGTTCCGTTACCTTGCTGTGACATTTGCCTCGCAGCCCTGCACCACCCCATGACCGCCGCAGGCGCGTTTGAGCACGTCCGGACGGGGAAGCCGCCGAGTGTGAGCCTGCGAGTCGTGAACGAATCGTTCTGGATGGAAACCAGCGAACCCACCGCGTACCCCGCGCTGGACCGCGATGCCGAGGTCGACGTCGCCGTGGTCGGCGCGGGAATCGCCGGCTTGAGCACCGCCTGGGAGTTGCTCGGCACCGGTCGCTCGGTCGCGGTGGTCGAGGCCGGCCGAATCGCCGCGGGCGTCACCGGCTACACCACCGCGAAGGTGACCGCCCTGCACACGCTCATCTACCAGCGCCTCACGAAGTCGTTCGGCGAGCCCGCCGCTCGCCTCTACGCCGCCTCGCAACAGGACGCGCTCGGCCGGATCGCGCAAATCGTCGACGAACTCGGCATCGATTGCCAGCTCGAGCAGTGCCCGGCCTACACCTACGCCGAATCCGCCGACGGCGTGGCCGCGATCCGCCGCGAAGTCGATGCCGCCGTGGCAGCCGGCCTGCCCGCGCAGTTCGTCACCGAGACCGACCTGCCGTTCCCGGTGGCGGGCGCCGTCCGGGTCGAGCAGCAGGCACAGTTCCATCCGCGCCGCTATCTGCTCGGGCTGGCCAGGGCGATCACCGAACGCGGCGGGATGATCTACGAGAACAGCCGGGTGGTGAACCTGAACGAAGGCCGCGCGCCGGTCCTCACGGTCGAGTCGGGTGCCCGGCTGACCGCCGCGGACGTCGTCGTCGCCACCCACTATCCGGTCTTCGACCGATCGCTGCTGTTTCCCCGCTTGACGCCGCATCGCGAACTGGTCGTCGCCGCGAGCATCCCCGAAGACCAGGCGCCACAGGGGTGCTACATCACGCCCCAGGGCACCACCCGCTCGGTGCGCACGGCCCCGCTGCCGGACGGGCAGCGCCTGCTCATCGTCACCGGCGAGAAATTCACCCCCGGACAAGGTGGAGTCCGCCGCCGATTCGACGTCCTCACCGACTGGACGAGCCGGCACTTTCCCGCCGCCGAGATCCGCTATCACTGGGCGGCGCAAGACAATTCGACCACCGACGACCTGCCCTTCATCGGCAGGCTGCATCCGCTGAGCACGCACGCCTACGTGGCCACCGGGTTCAACTCCTGGGGCATGAGCAACGGCGTGGTGGCCGCCCGGGTCCTGACCGGACGCATCACCGGTGACCGATTGCCCTGGACCGACCTGTACGAACCCACCCGGATACACCCGATCACCGAGGCCGTCCCGTTCGTGCGCGCGCAGACCGAGGTCGCCAAGCATTTCGTCGGCGACCGGCTGCGTACCGCGCGCACCGGCTCGGTCGCCGATATCGCGCCGAGCACCGGCGCCGTCCTCCGGGTGGCGGGCTCGCCGTGCGCGGTCTACCGCGACGAGGACGGCGAACTGCATGCGGTGTCGGCGACCTGCACCCATCTCGGCTGCCTGGTCGCCTTCAACGATGCCGAGCGCACCTGGGAATGCCCGTGCCACGGTTCCCGATTCACCGTCGACGGTGCCGTCGTCCAGGGTCCCGCTACCCGTCCGCTCGAACGCAAGCAGATCGATTAGGGACGACCCGCCACGGAGCATGCCGCCGGAAACGTCAATTGCACCTGCACGGTACAAATGTTCTTGCATTCGCACAATCGCATTCGGAAGTTTCGAATTCGGCACGCGCAGTTCATAATCCACCTGAATGAAATATGGCGAGTCCGGCTCCCCATACCCATACGATGCTGTAACCTTCAACTCCCAGTCGATGGAGAGGCAATAGCCGTGGCCCTGGCCCGCAGTAGCGCTTCGTGTGCGGTGAACGCGACAAGAGAAAAAGTGTGGGCGTTGATCTCGCGCCCGGACCAACTGAAGACATGGGTGCCCAATCACGACTTCTGGATCGGCGAGGTACCAGCGACATTCACGCTCGGCGTCACGGTTCGCGCGCAGGCAACCATCACCAGCATCATCCACGAACTCGATCTCACCGTCACCGAATGCCTCCCGCCCGAACGACTGGAACTCAGCGGTATCGGCCTCACCGGCAACCATTTCACCTATTCGATTTCCCTTGCCGAGGCCAGGAACTCACCGACGGTGGTCACCCTCGAAACGCGCTACACCGGTGCCCCGCGCCACGACACCGACTATTCCGCGATCATGCCGATCGTCGCCGATGAGATGAACCGCAGCGCAAAACTTCTCGCTGCCCAATTCCCGGCGGGCGACGTCCGTGGTTACCGAACGGGCCCGGCCCCCGCCTCCGCGCCGCGGGTTCTCCCCGAGGACGACGATCAGGTGGGCCGCACGATCATGAGCACGACCACCACGGTCCACAGCAGGTTGTAGATTCCGGCCAGCATCGACAGCGTCCGCAGGCGGCGTCCGTCATCGGGTGCCCGCAATGCCTCGCGCTGCATCGGGTAGATCTGCGCGCCGAGCAGGCCACCGGCGACCGCGGTGAGGATCATGGCCGCGGTGATCCACCCCTCCCCCATGCGTCCCTGCACCGCCGCGAGCACGATGCCGACCGCCGGGACGATGATCGCGCAGGCGGCGTAGCCGCCGGTGATGCGGTGTAAAGCGCTTGCTACCGCCGGATTGCGCTCCGCGGAGGCCGCGCTACTCTGCGCCGCCCCGGCGGCGACGGGCGCGTAGCGCGGGAACAGGCTCGTCGCGATGGCCGAACCACCGACGAACACGATGCCCGCGAGAATATGCACCGACAACAACACATGCTGCACCGACCGACTCCATCCTTCAGACTAGTTGAAGCATAACCGCAGCCTTCAACCTGGCTGAAGCTAGGGTGGCGCAGCTCACCCCGGATGGCTACGACGACATGGCCTCGGCGAAGGCCGCCAGAATGGCCGCGCCGACCTTGCGCTGAATCGGATCGGCTTCCGGGCCGAACATCCGCTCGTCCACGGTGGCCACCGCCGTCCGCGCCTGCGCAAGCAGTCGTTTGCCCTTGGCGGTGAGCTCGATCGTCGACGCCGACCCGGCGCGGGCCGTGCGATCGCGCACCAAGCCCGCACCGACCAGCGCCTTCACCGCGGTGTGCACGCTCTGCACGCTGATGCCCGACATGCGCGCCAACTCACTGAACGACGCACCGGGCACACCCGAAATATGGCCGAGCAGACCGAGTCTGCCGACGGTGAGATCCCATGGCGCGAGCGCGGCGTTGAGCTCGGTCTCCACCCGGCGCGCGAGTGTCAGCACCAGGATGGAGGCACTGGTCACGGGTGGGTCGGGCCGGTCGTTCTCGGATGTCACCGACCCATCTTCGCGCACGCCGGGTCGGGGCCGGGGCACGGCGTACCGGCATTTCGCTACCCTGCGTGGATGACCGAGCGATTCCGGCTGGTGCCCGCCGTGTACGTGCTGTTCCGGCGGAACACCGCCGACGGTGAGGAAGTGCTGCTGCAATTGCGGCACAACACCGGCTTCATGGACGGATTCTGGGCGCATGCGGCCGCCGGGCACGTCGAGCTGGGCGAATCGGTGTTCACCGCGGGCGCGCGCGAAGCCGCCGAAGAACTCGGCGTCGGCGTCGACCCGTCGGAACTGTTGCCGCTCACCGTCCTTCACCGCCGCTACGGCGACGGCGCCGCAGACATCGATCACCGCGTCGATTTCTTCCTCGAATGCCGCACCTGGTCCGGTGAGCCCCGGCTGATGGAACCGGACAAGGCCGCCGATCTGCGCTGGTGGCCGATCGAAAAGCTGCCCGAACCGCTGGTCGAGCACGAGGCGTTCGTGATCGAGGGCTGCCGCACCGGCGAGCTACCACGACTGGCCGCGATGGGGTTCTGACGCCTCAGCCCGGGGTGGCGTCGGACTCGACGATGGTGGACCGGGCGGTGAGATACCGCGCGGCCGCGGTGCAGATGTCGTCGAACACCTCGGCGACCGGCTGACTGCTGGTGACCAGGCCGATGCCCTGGCCGGCGTCGATCGGCTCGATCCGCGGGTCGTCGGCGTCGACGGCGGCGGCCAGTTCGGCACGGGCGCGCCGGTCGGCGGCCAACGCGGCTTCGGCGCCGTCCCATCGGTCGGTGAAGTCGTTGCGCAGCACTCGCGCCGGATATCTGTCCGGCCACGGCAGGCCCTGGCCGATATCGAAGACGCGGGTGGTGATGGTGTCGGTCGCGTCGGCGCGCAGCAGTGCCGCTCGCGCGCGTTCGGTGGTGAGCGCTTCCGGGCACACCGCCAGCCGGGTGCCGAGCCAGGCTCCGGACGCGCCCGCGCCGAGGACCGCCGCCAGCGCATGCCCGGTCGCGATGCCGCCGGCCGCCAGCACCGGCACCTGGACGGCCTCGCAGACGATCTCGAGCAGCGGCAGGGTGGCCAGCGTGGGCTCGCCGTGGCCGCCGCCCTCGGCTCCCCTGGCCACGATGACGTCGATGCCCGCGGCCTCGGCCCGCAAGGCCTGCTCACGGTCGTAGACCTGGGTGGCCGCGCGAATCCCGGCGGCGTGCACCCGCTCGACCCAGGACAGGTCGGTGGTGAAACTGATCGAGATCAGCACCGGACGCGCGGCGAGGGCGGTGTCGAACAGGTCGGGTTCGCGGGCCAGCACCCAGTCGATCATCCCGATGCCGAACGGCCCCGGATCCGGCCCGAGCTCGTCCAGTTCGGCCGTCAGCCGTGCCGCCGACCCCGCGCTGCCCATCCCGATCATGCCGAGTCCACCGGCCGCGGTGACCGCGGCGGCCAGCCTGCCGCCGGCCACGCCGCCCATGGGCGCGTTCACGATCGGGACCCGCAGGCCCATCTCGCGTGACCACGCTGTCGACAACATTCGGGTTCCACCTCCACTGTTTCCGGTCCGGGGCCGGGCCGGCTCCCTCGTGACAGTAACGCGCACGCGGCCCGGCCCTCTCGCCCGGCTGATGGTGGCACGCCGCGACCGGCTCGGCACACACACGAACGCGGCACCGCCCATCGAACGGTGCCGCGTCGTGCTCGATCGCGCGTCGCGCTTATGCGTGCCCGGTGCTCACTCGTAGGCGACTTCCCAGCGCTTGATGCCGTTGAGCCACCCCGAGCGCAGCCGCACCGGCTCGGACAGCTCCCGCAGGTTGGGCATGACATCGGCGATGGCGTTGAACATCAGGTCGATCTCGAGCCGGGCCAGGTTGGCACCCACGCAGAAGTGGGTGCCGGTGCCGCCGAAGCCGACGTGCGGGTTGGGGTTGCGCAGGACGTTGAACTGGAACGGATCCTCGAACGACGCCGGATCGAAGTTGGCCGCGCTGTAGAACATGCCGATGCGCTGGCCCTTCTTGATCTGCTGACCGCCGAGTTCGGTATCGACCGTCGCGGTGCGCTGGAACGCGGTGACCGGGGTGGCCCATCGGACGATCTCGTCGGGCGCGGTGCGCGGACGCTGCTCCTTGTAGAGCTCCCACTGGTCGGGGTTGTCGACGAAGGCCTTCATGCCGTGGGTGATGGCATTGCGGGTGGTCTCGTTGCCCGCCACCGCGAGCAGGATGACGAACCAGGCGAATTCGTCGGAGCCGAGCGCTTCACCGTCGAGGTCGGCGTTGACCAGTGTGGTCACGATGTCGTCCATCGGACACTTGCGCTTCTCCTCGGCCAGGTTCCAGGCGTACCCCATGACCTCGGCGGTGGCCATCTTGTGATCGCCCTCGAAATCCGGGTCGTCGTAGGAGATCATCTGGTTGGTCCAGTCGAAGATCTTGCCGCGATCTTCCTGCGGTACGCCGATCAACTCGGCGATGGCCTGCAGCGGCAGCTCGCAGGCGATCTGCTGGACGAAATCGCCGCGGCCTTCCTTCTTGGCCTCGTGCACGATGCGCTCGGCGCGCTCGGTGAGGGCCTCGCGCAGGCTGTTGACCGCGCGCGGGGTGAAGCCCTTGGAGACGATCCGGCGCATCTTGGTGTGGTTCGGCGGATCCATGTTGAGCATGAGCATCCGCAGCATTTCGATCTCTTCGCGGGCGATATCGCCGTTGAAGCGGATGATCGCGGTGTTCTCCTCCGAGGAGAACACCTCGGGGTTCTTCGAGATCTCCTTGATGTCGTCGAGCTTGGTGACCACCCAGTAGCCGCCGTCGTCGAACCCGCTACGGCCCTTCTCCTGCGGGCACCACCACACCGGTGCCACCCGGCGCAGCTCGGCGAATTCCTCGATCGGCAAGCGCTGGGCGTACAGGTCGGGGTCGGTGAAATCGAACCCGGCGGGGATGGACGGTGCGGCCACGAGTACCTCCTTGCGGCCTGCTCCGGTGCAGACCTCACAGCGTTGTGTAGAACACGTTCCACCCCGATTAGACCATAAGAGCGGAGTCGGTGAACAGGATTTAGTAATACCTGTTTATCAGACTTTCCGTGACGCCCGCCGGTGCGCGTCAGTCCTGCGTGAGCGGGTGCCGCAGCGCGGTGACGGCGATGCGGGCGGCTTCGGCGATCGCGGCGTCGACCACGGCCAGCTGCGGATCGGCCCGCGCCGCCCGGGTGAACACCGCCACCGCCACCGGATACTCGGCGGGAAACTCCACGACGGCGACCTCGTTGCGGATGACGCCGATGGTGCCGGTCTTGCCCGCAACGCTGACCCCGCGATGCGGAAACGCCGCGGCGATGCGGTGCGGCCACACCTGCTTGCGCATCACCGAACGCACGAACCCGGTTTGCTCCGGCGACAGTACGCCGCCCTCCCAGACCAGGTGCAGAAACCGGGTCATCTCCTCCGGGGTGGTGGCACTGGCGTACGAGGGGTCGTAGGCCGAGACCGACCAGGCCTCGTCGTTGTCGGCGAGCGCGGCGAAGGCCTCGGCGGTGCTGTGGGTATCGGTATCGCGGACCAGGCTGCGGTGCACATCGGCGGTGCCGCCGACGATCCGGGTCTCGGTGAGCCCCAGTTCGTCCAGCAGGTCTTCCACCGCACCGAGTCCGATCTCGCCGAGCAGGACGTCGGCGGCGGCATTGTCGGAGACCGTCATCATCGAGGTGGCCAGATCGCGCCTGCTCATCGTTACCGGATCGTGCAGTGCGGCAAGGCCGGTGGGACCGGGTGTGCAGTCGGCGGGATCGACGGTGAGCTGCGCGCGCGGATCGATCAGCCCGGCGTCGACCCGGCGGCAGAACGCTACGAACAGCACGAGTTTGTAGACCGAGGCGGTGACCACCCGGTCACGGCCGTCGACCGAGATCTCGGCCGCGCTACCGCAGCGGCGGGCGTGCAACCATCCGGTGCAGCCCGCGTCGGCGAAGACCGCGCGGATCCGGTCGGTGACGCCGTCCGCGTCCGCACCGAGCTGCCGCGTGTCGTAGCGGATGCGGCTCATCGCAAGCGCTCCCGGTACAGCACGCGGTCGAGGGCGTCGGCGTGCGGCTGGGCGTCGGGGCGGTGGACCACGCGCACCCGCAGCGCAAGGGCCTGCGGGGCCATGGTCAGCCAGGTCACGCCAGGAGTGGGTGTCGGCGCCATTGCCGTGAGCCCGAAACTGGTGCCGGCAGCGACCGCGGCCAGGACGGCGCGATCATCGCGGGCGGTGCCGAGATGTACGTCGAGCCCGCGTTCACGCAGCAGGTCGAGCGTCGTGTCGAAGGCGGGTGGATTGCCCGCGCGCGGCGGGTGCACGAACGTCAGGTCGGCGAGCATACGGAAGGTGGGACGTTCGGCGGCGGCGCTGCGATGATCCGAGGGCACCACCAGCCATCGCGGCAGCTTGACCACCGGCCCGGCCTCGACGCCGTCGACCAGGGCCGGATGCTCGATCACCGCCACATCGCACAGGCCCGCCCGCAGATCGCCGAGCAGATCGGCGGTCGCCCCCACGGTGGTGGCAACGGTCGCGCCGGAACCAGCCGATCCGCGCAACGCGGTCACGCAGGCGGTCACCAGCGGATCCGGTACGGCTGCCGCCACGCCCCAGTGGACGTCGCCGCGGGCGTGGGCGATGCGCTGCGATTCGGCCAGCAGCCGTTCGGCGTCGTCGACCAGCAGCCGGGAGCGTGGCAGCAGCTGACGTCCGGCGGAGGTGAGCACCGCGCCCTGTGGGGTGCGGTGCACGAGTTCGACGCCGAGGAATTGTTCGAGCCGCCGCAGCCCCTGCGAGAGCGGCGGCTGGGTCATCTCCAACGCGGCCGCCGCCCTCCCGAAATGCCCCTCGTCCGCGACGGCGACGAAGAAGCGGAGGTGGCGGATCAGGTCCATGGCGGTCATTGAACCAGCCGGCCGTCAGGTCCCCGCCGCGTCGCGTCGCGACGCCGCGCATCTGCGCCCGGACAGGGCCGGTGAACTGCGGTGATATCGAGTGCGACTGGCCACTGCCGATACCCGCTATTGGCCGCGAGGAGCGCAGCGATGATGTTGTTCAGCGGTGACCTTCCCAGCTCCCTCCCACCGCCGCCGACGTCTGCTCGCCACCGTCCTGGCGATCTCCGCGCTGACGATGAGCGCGGCCTGCGACTCCGGCTCCGGTTCCGGTTCCCCGAACGCATCACCCACCGGCGCGGCGACCACCTCGGCGGTAGCCGATCCCCGATTCGCCGCACTGGAAACGACCGCGGGGGCCCGACTGGGCGTGTTCGCCGTCGACACCGGCTCCGAGCGCACCGTTGCCTTCCGGCAGGACGAGCGTTTCCCGATGGCATCCACCTTCAAGGGCCTGGCCTGCGGCGCACTCCTGCGCGAGCATCCCTTGTCGACCGGTTATTTCGACCAGGTGATCCATTTCTCCGCCGCCGAACTGGTCGAGTACTCGCCGGTGACCGAAACCCGCGTCGAGTCCGGCATGACCGTCGCCGAACTGTGCCACGCCGCCATCACCGTCTCCGACAACACGGCAGGCAATCAGCTGCTGAAGCTCCTCGGCGGACCCCAGGGTTTCACCGCGTTCCTGCGCTCCCTCGGCGACGAGACCTCCCGGCTGGACCGCTGGGAGACCGAGCTGAACACCGCGATTCCCGGCGATGAACGCGACACCACCACCCCGGCGGCGCTGGCCGCCGATTACCGCGCGCTCGTCGTCGGCGATGTGCTCGGCGAACCCGAGCGCGCTCAGTTGACGTCGTGGCTGGTCGCCAACACCACCGGCGGCAGCCGGATCCGCGCGGGCCTGCCCGCGGACTGGACCGTCGGCGACAAGACCGGATCCCCGGCCTACGGGTCGGCGCTCGATGTCGCCGTAGCCTGGCCGCCCGGACGCGCGCCGATCGTCATCGCGGTGCTGTCGACGAAGTCCGAGCAGGACGCCGAACCCGACAACGGGCTGCTCGCCGACGCCACCCGGGCGGTCGTCGACGCGCTCGGATAGGGCTCGACGGCGCCGGGTGCATCGGGCACGGTCACTCGGCTCGTCCACCGCCACCCGCGACTGCCGTGGCGACGACTCGGGCCGTCGCCACGGCAGCGCGGCGACGGTGGCGGGCCAGATGAGGCCTACTGGGTGATCCGGCAGGAATCGTCGATCGGCCGGGTGATCGACCAGATCCGGTCGAATCGGCAGGTCGCGATCTTCCAGGCACCGTCCTCGATGACGTATTCATCGGTGTATTCGCCGGTGGAGACGGTTTCGGTGTTGTCGATCAGGTTCACCTGCCGGAATTGCAGGGTCCAGCGGCCCGCGGCGGTGGTGTCGTCGATGATCGTGATGTCGGGGTGCAGACCGTGATGCATATCGAGGATGACGTGCTTGCCGTCGACCTGTTTCAGGGCGATGGATTCGAACACCGCGGCCATGCCGTCCGCGTCGAAGGCGCCGAGCTCGCCGTAGTCGAGTGCCGAGCCGGAGGCGATGAAGCAGTCGCGGAAGCCCTTCGGGTCCTTGGCATCACAGGCCCGGAAGTACCGGTGCTTGAGCGCTTTGATCGACTCGACGGCCTCCATCCGGGCCAGGCGGGCCGCCAGATCGGCGTCCAGTGTTTCCGGCGACGGTGATACGGACATCGGTGTCCTCCTTGTCGGCTGCTCGGCCACGGCCGAGACGCACTACCTGCGTGGGGTGAACCTAGCCGGGCCCACCGCGTGCGGACAGTGCCTGTCCCGGAGAGCGGACGACACCGTGCCACCAGGCCCGGCCGCCCGGCCGATGCGTCGGGCGGCCTGCCGCATTCCGGCGCCGGGCGGATCAGGGCATGCTGGACGGCATGGATCTGTCTCGTCGGCAGCTGCTGCGTCTCGGCGCCGCCGGTACCGCGACGGTGCTGGCCGGAGCCGCGGCGGCGAGCAGCGCCCGCTTCCGCGCGCCGCGCTGGCTCGGTGATCCGTTCTCCCTCGGTGTCGCCTCCGGCGATCCGACCCCCGACGGCGTGGTGCTGTGGACCCGGCTGGCACCGGATCCGCTCGCCCCCGACGGACTGGGCGGCACGGCGCTGGCGCCGGTGAGCGTGGACTACGAAGTCGCCGAGGACGACCAGTTCCGCCGCGTGGTCACCCGCGGGACGGCGGTGGCCGCGCGCGAGCTCGGGCACAGTGTGCACCCGGAGATCCGCGGTTTGGCACCGGATCGCTGGTACTTCTACCGATTCCGCGCGGGTTCGGCCATTTCCCCGGTCGGTCGAACCCGTACCGCGCCCGCGCCAGGACAGCAGGTGCGGCGCATGCGGTTCGCGTTCGCGTCGTGCCAATCGTGGAGCTCTGGCTACTACACCGCCTACGACCACATGAGCGCCGAAGACCTCGACCTGGTGGTGCATCTGGGCGACTACATCTACGAGAAGTCCTGGCGGCTCGGCCGCGAGGGCGCGACCATCCCGCCGCAGTTGCGCGATGAGGCCTACGATCTGGCCGGCTACCGATTGCTGTATGCCCAAGCCAAATCCGAGCAGCCGTTACAGGCCGCGCACGCTGCGTTCCCGTGGCTGGTGACCATGGACGATCACGAGGTCGACAACAATTGGGCCGCCGACTCCCCCGGGCTCGGCATCGATATCTACCGCATCCCCGCGCTGTTCCGCAGCCGCCGGGCGGCCGCGTTCCAGGCGCTCTACGAGCATCTGCCGCTGCGCCTGGCGCAGATGCCCTCGGGACCGGATATGCGCCTGCACCGTCGCTACGGATTCGGTGATCTCGCCGAGTTCACCATGATCGACACCCGGCAGTACCGGGATCGGCAGGTCTGCGGGGACGGCGGCCTCAGTACCGGATGCACCGCCCGATTCGATGCCGGCCGCAGCATTCTCGGGCAGCCGCAACGCGATTGGCTGATCGACGGATTCGGCCGGTCGCCGGCGCGGTGGCAGATCCTCGGCAACCAGGTTGCGATGAGCCAGAGCGACTACGACCCGGGTCCGGATCTGGATCTGGGCACCGATGCGTGGGATGGCTACGTCGCCGAGCGAGCGGCGGTGCTGGGAGCCGCCGCCGACCAGGGGGTGCGCAACCTCGTCGTCATCACCGGAGACCGGCATGAGAACTACGCGGCCGATCTGCGCCGCGACCCCGCCGATCCAGCGACGCCGGTGGTGGCCGCCGAATTCACCGGCACCTCGATCAGCACCGGCGGTGACGGCGTCGACCTTCCGCACCGCGGGCGTCTGCTGCTCGACGCGAACCCGGATATGAAGTTCTACAACGGGCAGCGCGGATATGTCCGGGTCGAACTCGATCAGCACCTGTGGCGCAGCGACTTCCGGGTGCTGCCGTATGTCCGGCGGCCCGGCGCGCCGATCGACACCCGGGCCGCCTACGTGCTGGAAGATGGCCGCCCTGGCGTCGTCGAGGCGTGGCGGCCGGATGCCGATACGGCCGGACGCCGCATCGCCGGCGCGGAACAGACGAGGACCGATGGGAATCGCGCCGCCGAGCCGTCACCGTCCGGCGAGCACGGCGGGCCGCCGTGAAGCGGGCGGGCCCGATGCGCGATGTACTCGGGCGCCGCGTGACAGCTCAGCCGCGGTAGCCGCCCTTGTCCGTGCCCGCCCACACGCTCCCGGCTCCGGCCAGTGCCGGTATCCGCTCGTCGTCGGGTCCGGCGATGGTGGTGGAGATCTTCGGCAGGGCGTACGGGTGGTGGCGGCCGAGCCAGTCGAGCAGCTCCTCGCGCACCGCGCACCGCAACGTCCACACGTCATCGGAATCGGCGGCCGACATCGCCGCACGCACCACGATATTGGTCGGGGTCGAGTCGGTGACCAGCAGATTCCACGAGCGGCCGTCCCAATCGGGCCGCTGCTTCAGATACTCGTGCAGGTGTTCGCGCAGCAGCGGCACCGGCGTGCTGTGATCCAGGTGCAGGAACACCGTGCCGGTGAGCTCGGAACCGCCGCGCGACCAGTTCTCGTACGGCTTGCTGTTGAAATAGGACACCGGCATCGTCAGCCTGCGATCGTCCCAGATCCGCACCGTCAGGAACGCGAGGGTGATCTCCTCGACGGTGCCCATCTCGCCTTCCACCACGACCGTGTCGCCGATCTTCACCGAATCGCCGAACGCGATCTGCAAGCCGGCCATCAGGTTGCTCAACGTCGACTGCGCGGCCACACCGGCGATGATGCCGATCACACCGGCCGAGGCCAGCAGCGAGGTGCCGAGCGTGCGCAGGCCGGGAAAGAGCAGCAGGATCGCCACCGCGGCCGTGGTCACCACCAGCACCGAGGTCACGATGCGGCGCACCAGCGCGAGCTGGGTGCGTAATTGCCGCACCCGCGCCACATCACGGGTGCGCTGGGCGTAACGGCTCAACGTGTTGTCGGCCACCGCGTCGGCGGCCCGGATCACCAGCCAGACCGCGGCCATGATCGCCATGGTGGCCAGCACATTGCGGATCACCGCGTCCTGGCGTAATTCCAGCTCCGCCAATGGGTAGGTCGCGTGCAACGCCACCGCACCGAGCAAGACCTGCAACGGCATCCGCACCCGCCGCAGCAGCAGCGGCAGCCGGGTATCCGGGCGTTTGCGCGCGTAGAACCGCATCAGCCGATCGAAGAGCAGACCGGCAACCACGGTGAGCGCGAGGGTCCCGCAGAAGACGATGAGCGGCCGTAATACATCCTCCAAGGCGAAAGCTCCTTGTCGTTGGTCGTTCACAACGTCCAACGCACAGGCTACCGATGACGCACGGCGACGCCAGCTCGGGCGGCAACCGCGAGCGAGCGCGGCCTGCTCACCAGCGACGAAGCGCGACTACGGCGCTGCCTCCACCGTTTTCGCGCCACGGCGCTCGACCGCGGCCAATTGCAGGCCGCCGCCGTCGGCGTCCAAGCGCACGGTGTCGCCGGGCTTCAGATCACCGTCGAGCAGCAAACGCGAGAGCTTGTTGTCCACCTCTTTCTGCACGGTGCGGCGCAGCGGGCGCGCGCCGAATTCGGGTTGGTAGCCGTGTTCGGCCAGCCAGTCGACCGCCGGATCGGTGACGTCGAGGTCGATGTCCTGGGCGTGCAACAGCCTGCGGGTGCCATCGAGCACCAGGTCGACGATGCGATGGATCTGGGCCTGATCGAGCCGGTGGAAGACGATGGTGTCGTCGATCCGGTTGAGGAATTCGGGCCGGAAGTGGGATCGCAGCCGCTCGTTCAATGTCGGGGTGATGGAGTCCAGATCACCGTCCGGTGCGGACAGGATGAGGTCGGAGCCGATATTGCTGGTCATGATGACGATGGTGTTCTTGAAGTCCACCGTGCGGCCTTTGGAATCGGTCACCCGCCCGTCGTCGAGCAGTTGCAGCAGCACATTGAACACATCCGGATGCGCCTTCTCGATCTCGTCGAACAGGATCACCGAGTACGGCTGACGGCGAACCTTGTCGGTGAGCTGGGCCGCGTCGTCGTAGCCCACGTATCCGGGCGGGGCGCCGACCAGCCGCGAGACGGTGTGCTTTTCCTGGAACTCGCTCATATCGAAGCGGATGAGCCGGTCCTCGTCGCCGAAGACGGCCTCGGCCAGCGCCTTGGCCAGCTCGGTCTTGCCGACGCCGGTGGGGCCGAGGAACAGGAACGACCCGATCGGCCGGTTGGGGTCCTTGAGCCCGGCCCGCGCCCGGCGCACCGCTTCGGCGACCGCGACGATGGCTTCGTCCTGGCCGATCACCCACTTGTGCAACACGTCCTCGAGTCCGAGCAGCCGCTGACGTTCCTCGGTGGTCAGTTCGGATACCGGGATCCCGGTCTGGCGGGAGATCACCTCGGCGATATCGGTGACGGTGACCTGCGGTTCCTCGGTGTGCCCGGCGTCGGCGAGTTGTTCTTCGGCGACGGCGATCTCGGATTTGAGCTCCTTGGCCTTCTCGTAATCCTCGGCGGCGACGGCGGCGTCCTTCTCCCGGCGCAGCCGTGCCACCTCCTCCTCCCGTTCGCGCACGTCGGGATCGGGTGTGCGGGTCCGCAACCGCACCCGCGCGCCGGCCTGATCGATCATGTCGATGGCCTTGTCGGGCATGAACCGGTCGGTGAGATAGCGGTCCGACAGTTCAGCGGCCGCGACCAGCGATTCGTCGGTGTAGTGCACCTGGTGATGCTCTTCGTAGACGTCGGCGAGTCCGCGCAGGATCTCGATGGTGTCGGCCACCGACGGTTCGGACACCATCACCGGCTGGAAGCGGCGCTCCAGTGCGGCGTCCTTTTCGATGTGACGGCGGTATTCGTCGATGGTGGTGGCGCCGATGGCGTGCAGTTCGCCACGCGCGAGGGCCGGTTTGAGCAGGTTGCCCGCGTCCATCGACCCTTCCGAGCCGCTGCCCGCGCCGACGATGGTGTGCAGCTCGTCGATGAAGACCACCAGTTCGTCGGAGTGCGCGCGCACTTCGTCGAGGATCTTGGTCAGCCGTTCTTCGAACTCA
This sequence comes from Nocardia sp. JCM 38205, assembly GCF_058222935.1. Lineage (NCBI taxonomy): Bacteria > Bacillati > Actinomycetota > Actinomycetes > Mycobacteriales > Nocardiaceae > Nocardia > Nocardia sp. JCM 38205. The sequence continues at coordinate 98,144 of NZ_JBYHFL010000008.1, forward strand.
CCGCGGTATTTGCTGCCCGCGACCAGTGAGCCGACATCGAGGGCGACGACGCGGCGGTCGGCGAGGGTGCTCGGTACGTCCCCGTTGACGATGCGCTGGGCCAGCCCTTCCACGATGGCTGTCTTACCGACCCCGGGATCGCCGATGAGCACCGGATTGTTCTTGCGCCGCCGCGACAGGATCTCGACGGTCTGCTCGATCTCTTCGGCTCGCCCGACCACCGGGTCCACCTTGCCCGCCCTTGCCTCGGCGGTCAGGTCGCGACCGTATTCGTCGAGGGTCGGGGTCTCGCTGGTCGTGCGCTGCCCCTCGGTGCCAGGCAGTTGCGCGCCCGCCATGGCCTGCGCGGCGGGGGTCTCGGTTTCGGCGATGCCGAGCAGGATGTGTTCGGGGCCGATGTAGCTGCTGCCGGCTTCGGCGGCGCTGCGCTGGGCATTGCGCATGGCACGTTTGGCCGCGGGGCTGAGCGCGATGGCGCCGTTGCCGTTACCGTTGCCGCTGCGGTGACCGGCGACGGCGTCGCGCATCTTCATGCTGAGCTCGTCGGGGTCGTGGCCGATCTCGGCGAGGATGCCGCGGGTGGGCTCGACCAGGGTCGCCGCGTAGAGCAGGTGCTCGGGGGTGACTTCCGGACTGCGCCAGTCCTTGGCCGCGGCCTGTGCCGTCGCGACGAGTTGTTTGGCGTTATCGCTGAGCAGCCGGCCCAGGTCGGTGCGTTGCACCGGCGGCCTTGCCGCCATTCCGGGTCCGAAGAAGCGCTGGAAGATGTCGTCGAACGAACTCATCGAACTGGGCCAGGACTCGGTCATGGTCACATCCCATCTCGGCGTTACCGACTGCGGTCATCCGCGCCGGCGGGCCGTGGCCGGCGCCTGCTGCAACGCGACACTCCTTTCGGCTCGCACGTACCTCGTGCCCGAGGGAATCGGCGATGTACCCGGCGCGCTCCGGTCCGCCGCACGACTCCGCGGTGGCGGCGGGCGATCACTGCGCCCGACGGTGCCCACCTACCCGGTGGGAAGCTCTCGGCGACCGCGATCCGCAGGTATTCGCCCACCTGTGCCAGTGCTTCGGCAACCGGGGGCCAGCTTACGCGGTTCACGCTCCGCGCGTGGCTATCCGGGAGCAACCCGGGGCGTAGCTCAGTCCGCGCGCTGCGCGGTTTCGGCCAGGAGTTCGGCGAAATCCTTGGCGGGACGACCGGTGATCCGTGGCACGGTATCGGTGACGACGTCCAGTTCGCCGGTGGCCATGGCCTGATACGAGCTCACCCAGCCGGCGACCTCCCAGTCCTCGGCGCCGTAACCGGCACGGCTCGCATAGGCCTCGTCGAGCGATTCGGACTGGTAGGTGACGGTGCGGCCGGTCGCCTCGCTGATCATGGCGGCGGCCTCGGTCAGGGTGATCGCGCGCGGGCCGGTGACGTCGTAGGTGTGGCCGTCGTGGCCGGTGCCGGTGAGCACTGCCGCCGCCACGTCGGCGACATCGTCGCGCGCGACGGCGCCGATCCGGCCGTCACCGGCTGGGCCGCGGATGACCCCGTCCGTACCGGCCAGCAGGGGAAGCATGTCCTGGTAGAAATTGTCCCGCAGGAAGGTGAAATCCAGCCCGCTGGAGCGGATTTCCTGCTCGGTCCACCAGTGGTCGCGGCCGAAGGTGAAGGTACATTCGGGTGCGGCGCCGACGAAGGAGATGTAGACGATGCGGCGCACGCCCGCGTCGACCGCCGCGCCCACCACGGCCCGCTGCTGATCGGCCCGCTCACGCGACTCGCTCGCCGAGACGAACAGGAAGGTGCGCACACCCTCGAGCGCCGCGCGCACGCTCGCCGGATCGGCGTAATCCGCGGCGATGAAATCCGCGCCGGGTAACCGCGGCGCTCGCGCGGCATTGCGCCCGAGCAGTCGCTGCTCGATGCCCGCGGACGCCAGCCTGCGCGCCACCCGTCCCCCGATCGCCCCCGTCGCCCCACTGACTGCGATCAGTTCGCTCATGGGTCGATCGTATGAGCGAGAGGTAGCCGGCACCGGGCTCGGCACGCCGGTCGCGATCGGTGGACAGTGAACATCACGGCGACGGGCGAGCCGGTGCGCGGCGGGCGCTCGTCGACCAGGTACTCCTACTGCCCTACTGCCGGTAGGTCGCCAGGAACCGTCCGATGCGTTCGATGATGGCCTCGAGGTCGTCGGCGTGCGGGAGGGTGACGATGCGGAAGTGATCCGGACGCGGCCAATTGAATCCGGTGCCCTGCACGATGTGCAGCTTCTCCTGCAGCAGCAGATCCAGCACCAGCTTCTCGTCGTCGACGATCGGATAGACGTCCAGGTCGATTTTGGGGAAGGCGTAGAGCGCGCCCTGTGGCTTCACGCACGAAATGCCCGGGATGGCGTTGAGCGCCTCCCACGCGCGATCGCGCTGCTCCCGCAGCCGGCCGCCGGGCAGGGTGAGATCGTAGATGCTCTGATGTCCGCCGAGCGCGGCCTGGATCACCTGCTGGCCGGGAACATTCGCGCACAGGCGCAGACCGGCGAGCATGGTCAGCCCCTCCAGGTAGTTCGCGGCGTGCTGGGTGGGGCCCGACACCACCATCCAGCCGGACCGGAAACCGGCGCAGCGGTAGCCCTTGGACAGGCCCGAGAAGGTCAGGCACAGCAGGTCGGGGGCGAGGGCGGCGGTCGCGGTGTGGGTGCCGCCGTCGTAGTAGATCTTGTCGTAGATCTCGTCGGAGAACACGATCAGATTGTGGCGGCGCGCCACTTCGAGAATGTCGCGCAGCACGTCCTGCGAATACACCGCGCCGGTGGGGTTGTTCGGGTTGATGATGACGATCGCGCGGGTCCGTTCGGTGATCTTGGACTCGATATCGGCGACGTCGGGGAACCAGTCGGCGGATTCGTCACACATGTAGTGCACCGGCCTGCCGCCGTTGAGCGCGGTGGCGGCGGTCCACAGCGGGAAATCCGGTGCGGGAACCAGCACTTCGTCGCCGTTTTCCAGCAGCGCCGTCATGGCCATCATGATCAGTTCGGAGACGCCGTTGCCGAGGAATACCTCCTCGACGCCGACATCGGGCAGCCCGAGCGTCTGGTAGTACTGCACGACCGCCCGCCGAGCCGACAGCAGCCCCTTGGAACTCGAGTACCCACTCGAATTCGGCAGTGTCCGCACGATGTCCTGCAAGATCTCCTCGGGCGCTTCGAAGCCGAACGGCAGCGGGTTGCCGGTATTGAGCTTGACGACGTGATGTCCCTCGGCTTCCAACCGCGCGGCATGCTCGGCCACCGGGCCACGAATCTCGTACGACACTCCCGACAACTTGCTCGACTGCTTGACCTGCATGGACATCCTCTTCTCGATACGGCTGCCGCTACTGTACTTGGAAATCCCAAGTATGCACTTTGATTTTCCAAGTCCTGCGTTAGAGTGGCCGAGTGCCACGCCGAAGTTACGACCATCACTGTGCGGTGAGCCGCGCGCTCGAGGTTGTCGGGGACCGCTGGAATCTGCTGGTCGTCCGGGAACTCACCGCGGGCCCGCGCCGCTACAGCGACCTGTTCGCCGATCTGCCCGGCATCAGCACCGATGTGCTCGCCGCCCGGCTCAAAGACCTCGAACGCGACGGGATTCTCACCCGGCGCCGGGTAGGACCGCGCGCGACCACGGCCATGTACGAACTCACCGACGCCGGGGCGCGGCTGCGGCCGGTACTGGAAGCGCTCTCGGTGTGGGGCACTCCGCTGTTGGGTGAGCGCCGCAGCACCGACGCCGTCCGCGCGCACTGGTTCGCGCTGCCGCTCGGACGCGCTGTCGCCGAACAGCTTCCGGCCGGGACGGTCACCGTGCACATCGGCGAGACGACGTTCCACTACGTGATCACCGACACCGGCCTCACCCATCACGACGGTGCGGCCGAGGATCCGGATCTCGAGGTGCGGCTGGATCTGGAAGCGGTCACCGAGATCGTCAGGGGCACTCGTACGCTGGGCGATGTGCTGGCGCAGAGTCGTGCCTGAGAGGCGCAGGACGCCGAGCCGCCCGAGGCCTTGACCGGTATTTCCCGAGGCGGCGGAGCCGGTGCTCGCGGGTGGCGTAGGCACGCTGCGGCCGGCGAGCGGCAGGCCGATGTGCCGTTGAGTCCCGCGGCGTCCATGGTGATCGGCAAACGTCGCCGCGTCAGCGCGTCAAGAAGCGCTGGCTGCCTGCCTGCCGAAGGCCGGGTTTCCCGCTGCCGGGCGAAGTGATGGCGCTGCGCCGCACCGGTCTTGTGATCCGGCCCAGCCGCTTGGCCGCGACCCTTGGCGAGGTTCCCAACAAATCCCCGATCCCCGGACGCCGCAACCCCGCTCCCCTACCGTCGACCCCAGCTACAGGCTGGATTTCGGAGGTGTCCGGTGGGCAACGGCTGCGCGCGAGGTCGCGTCCGGCTGCGCGTGATGAGCGTGCTGGCATCCGTGGCCGCCCTCTGCGCCGCCGCGGATCCGGCCATCGCGATCGGCGCACCCGAGTCCGTGCCGATTCCGGACGGAACACAGCAGGCCCCCGATGGTTCGCGGATCGTCAGCATCGCCGAGGGCGCCGACCGGATGCTCGACCTGCGCGTGCACTCCACCGCGATGGACACCGACATCACCGTGAAAGTGCGGCCGGCGCCACGCACTTCCGAACCCGCACCGGTGCTGTATCTGCTCAACGGCGCCGACGGTGGCGCCGACCGGCACTGGGCCAACTCGACCGATATCGTCGACTTCTTCGCCGACGAACAGGTGACCCTCGTCGTCCCGATGGGCGGGCGCGGCAGCTATTTCGCCGACTGGCGCGCCGTCGACCCGGTGCTGGGCAAACAACGATGGACCACCTTCCTCACCGAGGAATTGCCACCCATCATCGACAGCGCGTTCAAGGGCACCGGAAAGAACGCCATCGCAGGCATTTCCATGGCGGGGACCGCGGTCTTCCAGCTGGCGTTGGCCGCGCCCGAGCTCTACCGCGCCGTCGGCTCCTACAGCGGCTGCGTGCAGACCAGCGACCTCACCGGCCGCGCCCTGATCACCGCGGTGGTCGCCAGCAATGGCGGCAACCCGGCCAACATGTGGGGCGCGGGCCGCGAGGTGTGGGCCGCCAAAGACCCCTACCTGCACGCCGCCGACCTCCGCGGCACCGCCATCTACGTCTCCACCGGCACCGGGCTCCCCGGCCCCCTCGACAACCTCACCAGCGCAGGCGACCCTCTCGGCCTCGCCTACCAACTGCTCTTCGGAGCCCCTCTCGAACAGGTCACCAACATCTGCACCCACCAGCTCCGCGACCGCTTGCGCGACTTGCAGATTCCCGCCACCTTCGACTTCCGCGACACCGGGACCCACTCGTGGGGGTATTGGGAGCAGGATCTGCATCGGTCCTGGGAGTTGTTCCGTACGGCGTTGAACGAGTGACCGCTGTCGAGCGGAGCGCCCCAGCCCCTACCGGTTCGGACTCCGGCAAGCGGTCGGCGCGGGCAGCTCGCCTCGGAAGAAGGTGGCCGGTGGTACGCCCATCAGTGACCGGAAGACGGCGGACAGGTGTGATTGGTCGTAGTAGCCCGCGGCGACGGCCACCTCTGACCATGGCGAAGCACCAGTCTGTGCGAGAACGCCGCGCACTCGGCAGATCCGCTCGAAGTGCTTGGGCGACACACCGATACCCGTCGCGAAGAGATTGCGCAGCTGGCGCTCGCTCACCGTGAGCTCCGCAGCGAGATCCGGTATCGCCGGGGCTGCGCCGCTGCCGATCACCGCGACGGCGTCCCGCAGCAGGCGACGATGGGAACGCTGCGTATCCGTCTCCGAAATATATTGCGGAAGAGCTTCTTCCAGAAACGACAGCACGTCAACTGCCGGCCGATGTGCCAACTCGTTGGCGAGTACACCTACCGCACCGGGGATATCAGCGAGGGCGAATACGCCGTCGGCGAGTTCCGCGGCGCGAACACCGAGCAACTGCCGAGTAGTGCCCGGAGCCAATCGAATACGCAGGCAGCCGCCGGGCTTGTCGGGCATCGAATACGACGCGCGAGTCTGCGGCCCCACCACGAACGCCTCGCTGCGCCCCGAAGTCTCGGTTCGCAGCACCACCGACGTCAAGGCGTGCGGGGTATAGACGAACGCCCCGTTCAGGTCGGTGACCGTCGGAATCCGCCCCAGGTCGATCAGCCACGGCCGCAATGACTCCGGCACCGGCACACTCGACTCCAGCAGGTCGAGGTTCCGCGCGAGTGTCGCTGCTCCGGTCACCCGACCACACTAGCCCGATTCCCTGCGCGGCGAGTGTGCCGAATATTCCTATAGTTCCAGGTCATCGAGCCGTCACGATGGTCAGCATGATTCTCGTAACCGGCGCGACCGGCACCATCGGCAGTGAGATCCTGCGGCAATTGGCCGCACGCGGCGACAAGGCCCGTGCGGTGACACGCGACCCCGACCGCGCCACCGTCCCGGCCGGCATAGAGGTGGTGCGCGGCGACTACACCGATCCCGCGTCCATGTCCGCGGCGATGACCGGGACCCATGCCGTCTTCCTCGTCGGCGTACTCGGCCCCGACGATATCGATACCGACCGCGCCCTCATCGCCACCGCGGTATCCGCCGGAGTACAGCGCATCGTGAAGCTCTCCGCGATAGGCACCGGCGATCCCGCGCTCGGCCGGGTCGGCACCTGGCATCTACCCGGCGAGCAGGCGGTCCGCGACAGCGGCCTGGAGTGGACCATCTTGCGCCCCAGCTCCTTTGCTTCCAACACGCTGCGCTGGGCCGATGCCCTGCGTGCCGGGCAGCCGGCACCGAACCTCACCGGTACCGCCACGCAGGGCATCATCGATCCACGCGATATCGCCGCGGTGGCCGTCGAAGCTCTGACGGCAGACGGACATTCCGGACGTACCTACACCCTCACCGGCGCCGAACTGCTCAGCGTCCCGGATCAGGCCGCGATTCTCGGTGCAGCGCTCGGCCGCGAGGTCCTCGTCGCCGACATTCCGGAGCACACCGCCCGCCGGCACATGCAGGAGGCCGGCATGACCAGCGAGTACATCGATGGCGCACTCGCCGGTCAACGTTATGTACTCGAGGGCCGCAATGCCGTCGTCACCGACGATGTCCGCCAGGTCCTCGGTCGGGCGCCGCGTACTTACGCGGAGTGGGCCGCCGATCACGCATCCGCATTTACCGCTGCCGGCAACAGGAGTGCGGTGAGCTAGCCGAAGACATACGGGTCGGCGGTCGACCACCCTCGACACGCTGCGCGAATTCGGGGTACCCGCAACACTGCCCCAGCCTCTCGGTGGCTGACCGCGAATCCGGCGATCGCCGCCGCGGTGGCCGTCGATCCGTTGCCCGCACGACCCGGTGACACAGCGGATGCTGCCTACACGCACTCCGCAGGCACCGGACCCAGCATCTCGATGCCGTGTTCATGGGCCAGGGCGAGGACCTGGTCGAGATCCGGTTGCTCCGAGCCGGCCGCGAGTGCGGCGGCGGCCCGGGTGAACCGCTCCATGACGCCTCCGGGCGTGTGTACAGCGAAAGCAACTGCGTCGGAGGATGTCTCGTTGCGAATCGTGTGCGGCGTCCCGCCCGCGAGCGGAACGACCTCCCCCATTCCGGCCCGCCGCCGGACGACGCCGTCCGGCTCACCGATGTAGAAGGTGAACTCACCAGCGAGGACGTAATAGACCTCACTGGGTTCGTGACGGTGCATGACGGGCGGGCCACCACCGGGCGGCATCGTGATCTCCACAGCGAAGAGATCTCCCCGGGTCTGGGCGCAGGTCGCCAGCACCGCGATCCGGTCGGTTCCGAGCTGCCAGCATTCAACGTTCGAGCGATCGACAGGTAGCATGTCCATATCGTCAACGATAGACAGGAGGCCTGTCGATGTCAACGACTCGGCCCATCACGGACGGCAGTCCGCGGCCCTCGAATACCGCGGTGCTGTTACGCGATGCGTTCACCGTGCTCAACGATCTGGCCCTGGCCCGCCTCGCGGCGGCGGGCCACGAGGCGATCCGCGCCGCACATGGCGTGGTGTTCCAGCACCTCGACGACACCGGCACCACGGTCAGCGCCTTGGCCGAGCGAGCGCAGATGACCAAACAGGCGATGGCCGAACTCGTCGCCCACCTCGAAGCCCACGCCTACGTCACCCGAGAGCCCGATCCCAGCGACCGCCGCGCGAAACTCGTCGTCCCCACCGACCGGGGCAAACAGGTGATCGCCATCGCCCAATCCACCGTGCCCGCCGTCGAGGAAGCCTTGGCGAGGCTCCTCGGCGCCGACGGACATCGCGAGTTGCGCGCGAATCTCGAAGCCATCATCGAGTCCGCCGACTCGCTTGCGAGCGAGGTGTTCGCTGAACGCGCTCGGTGATCCGCGCTCGCGGAGGCCGCGCGCCTCCGTCGGATGCTCGGCAGTGACGAGATCACCAATCCTGGGATGGTCGCCGCGATGCGGCTGCCTGTCCTGCTCCGATGTGCCCGTGGCGCACGGTAATCTCGCGCTGCCCGGAGTGCCCTCGGTTGGTCGGCGCGGAGTTGACTATCTGCCGGGAGTGGTCGTGCACGGCGGGCCGACCCGAGGACGAGTATCGGAAGTCAGTCGACATCACAGGGAGGAATGGTGCGGGTTCAGCGGCGGTTTTCGGCTGGCGCGGCGGGGTTCACATTCGAGCGTCGCCGGTTTCTCGCATTGGGTGCACTGGCACCGATCGCAGCCGGCGTGGCGCGAGCGGAAGCGCAGCCGCTCAGCGACGCCGGCACGGCTCATGCGTTCGATCCGCACCGATTCGCCGGGCGCGCTCCGCAGCAATGGGGCACCCATCTCCACGGCATTCACACCCACGTCGCGACCGTGCCCGGGCGCCGCACCCTTGCACTGACCTTCGACGGCTGCGGCGGGCCATCCGGCTCGGCGGTCGATCATCGGCTGCTCGACACCCTGCGCGAATTCGGTATCGCGGCAACACTGTTCCTCAACCACCGGTGGCTCACCGCGAACCCGGCTGTCGCCGCCGATCTAGCCGCCGATCCACTGTTCCGGCTGGAAAATCACGGCACCAGCCATATGCCGTTGTCCGTGAACGGCACTGCCGCCTACGGCATCCCGGGCACCACCGATCCCGCGGACGTGGTGAACGAGATCGAGACCAACCGCCGCTACCTGCGCGACACACTCGGCGCGACGAGCACCTGGTTCCGCGCCGGCACCGCCCACTACGACGATGTCGCGGTCGAGATCGCCGGCCTCCTCGGCGTCCGCCTCGCCGGCTTCGCCGTCAACGCCGACTACGGCGCGACCGCCTCCCCCGACACCGTCGCCACCCACATCCGTCACGCACCCGACGGGGCCATCATCCTCGCCCACCTCAACCACCCCGCGTCGGGCACGGCGGCGGGGCTGCGCGCGGCATTGATGACGCTGCGCGCCGAGGGCGTGAACTTCACGCATCTCGCGATGTGAGCCTGATGAATACCGCCCCCGGCAAGCGTCGGCGCCCCGATCATCCCGATCCAGAACCAGCGAGTCGGCCACATCTTCGCCGCCGTCTCACCGAAGGTCCGTTCGGTGTCCGGGTCGTAGCTCGCGTAATAGCAGCTGACCGAGCTCGGTCCCAGCTGCCACCACACCGCGGCGACCGCCAGCACCGCTACCCCGCAGATGAAGCCGAGCAGTGTCGAGACGAGGATGGTCGACTTCGTCGAACCCGATGAGAGCTGTGTCATGACCGTCATCGAACACCTCAGCAGCAGGAATGCGAGTCTCTACTGCCAGCCGTGTCCTGCCCGAGCAGCGGAAAGACTCATGTGAAAGGCACCGACGCCCGCGTTGGCATCCGTCGCCATCAGACCGGCGCCCGCTAATCGAGTGGGCGCAGCCCGAGCATCGTGCGCGGTGTGGCGAAGAGGTACCGGCCCGCGCCGCGGGCGATGAGTTCGCCGCTGCCGACGAGGGCGTCGCCGTCGCTGTTGATGGCGAGAAATGGTACTTCCCAAACGGTTTCGCCGGTGCGCGGGTCGATTGCCCAGAGGCCGGTTGAGTCGGTGAGGACTGCGACGGTGCCGTCCCACGCCTGGACCGTCCCGTAACGGTCATCGGCGGTGCGCCAAAGGCGTTGTCCGGTGCGGAGATCGAGGCCGGTTGTGGTTGTGGTCGTTGGATCGCGGAGGATGGCAGTGTGGCCGAGGATTGCGGTCGCGGCGCCCGGGTCGAAGATGGCGATGTGGGGATTTCGGCCATCGGCGGCGTCGTCCAGGGGTGGGGTGTAGAGCAGATCGGGGCTGGTCCAGCGGAGGGCACCGTCGCGACGGTCGTAAGCGGCATCGCCCAGCAGGACGGGGATCGAGTCGTCGGCAGGACGATCGGGGTTCAGGTCGTGTGCGCCGGGAGTGCTGGTGCTGGCAAGGACGCGGCCGGCGCGGTCCAGCAGATCGATTCCGGTGACCCGGTAACCATCGCATTCGGTGTTGACGCGCACGACCAGAGCATCGAATGTCGGTATGGTGCGGGAACATCCGAGCTGTGCGGTCCAGGTGGTTTCGCCGGTGCGCAGATCGAAGGCCGCGATATCGATGCCGAGGGTGAACAGGCCCTGGCCGTGGGTCACATCGAGCGCATCCCACGGGAGGTCTTCCCACGACGTCCCCATGGCGAACTGACGCGTCCAATAGGCGTCCGGGTCGGCCATGGTGCCCGAATGCACGCGCACGTCATCGGATTCGACGTCGCCCTCGGCGATGTACAGTCGGTCGTCCACGGCGGCCATCGCGAAGATCTGCCAATCGACCGGAGTGCGGGTGACGGTTCCGTCGGCGGTGTCGATACCGATGAGCGCGGCATCGTCGGCGGAAAATCCGGTGTAGCAGACCAGCGACCCGTCGACGGGCACGTCGGCACAACCGCCGAGGCCGGCCGCAGGCGCCTCCCAGCGCTTCTCCCCCGTCTCGGCGTCGAAGCCGTACAGGATCGGATCACGCAATCCCGAATCGCCGGCAACGCCGATCACCGTCGCGACGGTATCACCGGCGTCGACGAAACCCGCGCCGCCCAAATCGAATTCGGTGCCACCGGCCGGATCGCGGAATTCCGCGAACGCCTGCCCGTAGATGGCAGCGGCGTCGACCGACCATGCCAGGCCAGGCGCCGCGTCGTTCGTACCGGTGATCTTGCGGGTGCCGTCCTCCGGCTGCATCAGTACCGCAACCGCGCCTGCGCTGGTGAGAACAGCCGCGACGGCCGCGAGCACCAAGTTGCGCACGCCAGGCGCCCACGCCATTACGAGACCTCCAGGCCGGGAGCCAGCGCGATGGCTTCGAGTTGCGCCGTGGACAAAGGTTGCGCGGGGGCCTCCGCTCTCGAGGTGACCTGAATCCGGTTGCCGGACTTGTGGGTGACGATCACGCCGCGAAGCAGCTCGGTGGCCGGCACGCCCGACCGGGCGACCGCGGTCGTCGATTCCACACTCTCCACGACCGTCCCATCGGGCAGCTCCCTCTGCGTGACGACGCGATCGCCCGACTCCGACGGCCGCTGTGGCACGGTGGGCTCGCCCTGCCCGATGGTGATGACGACGCTCAGCCGCGACTGCTGCCCGTCCGCGCTCACTCGGACCTCCTGGCACACCCCGCCCGACCCGTACCCGCCGGGCCGCAGATCCCCCAGCGGGCGATCGAGAACCAGCCCATCGAGCCGGACCCCGGCCAGCACCGCACCCCACCGACGGGCCGTTGCTTCGTCGACCACCGGCGTCTGGACCTCTGACGTCGAACACGTTTCGGGCGGATCCGGCGTCCCTGCCGGGACCGGCGCGGAGACACGCACACCGGGTGTGGTGGCCACAGCGATCAACTCGTCCATGGTCATCGGGACCGACCCGGTGGGTTCACCGCCGTTCGGGGCATCGGTCGCGGTGGCGGTGACCCTGCTGCCATCCGGGACATACGCCGTCACGGTACGGGAGAGCGTGCGCACGCCATCGGTCTCCGACCATGTGTCGTCGAGGTCGATCGTCGTGCCGTCATCGAGAACACGCCGTTCGTCGAGTTGACCCGCGACGCACGGCGGAACCGGATCACCGGATCCGCGCACCGTCACCGATAACGATCCCGTGCGGTCGCCGCGCAGGATCGTGGACTGGGCGTGGGTGAACCCGCCGAACTTCGCTGCCTCGGGAGATGCGTCGGGATCGCCGAGAATCGGCTGGAAGAACAGGGACTCGCCGACCGGGACGAAGCCGAGATCGATCTCCTCCGGCAGCGACTGCTGCAACGCGGCCGACATCGCGACGGCTTTGGGCCCGGAGAACCACGGATACGCCGGGTTGTCGTAACCGAACTCGTTCACCGCGGCCCAGCCGAACAGCCCACCCTCGCCGGGTGGCTCGACCACCGCACAGCCGGGAATCTGCGTCGGATACGTCACCGGCGGCGTCACATAGGTGTGCTGCTCGGTCGGCTGCGGTGCGACGCTGGTCGTGGTCGGCGGCGCCGTCGTCAACTCGGTCTGCGGTTCGTGCAGCAGCCCACCGACGATCACCCCGCCGGCCACGATCGCCACGCACACCAGCGCCGTCGTCCAACCGCTGACCGCGCGCGATGGCGCGGCAGTCCGTTCAGCCCCCGTCGAGTCCGGCACACTCGGCTCCTTCCGATCCCGCGATTAGATCACCCCCCTCCGACAGAAACCGCCGATCCTCAGCCACAGAACGCATTCGAGCATTGAGGTAACGCTGTTCCGGAAGGCTGGTGCTGAGGCGCGCGGCCTCCGCGTAGCTCGCCAGGGCCGCGGCGCGGTCGCCGGTCATTTCCAGCAGGTGAGCGCGGACCGCGTGGGTGCGGTGGTGGCGGCGCATGGCCCGGTCGTCCAGTAGCGGATCGATCAGGGCGAGCCCCTGTTCCGGGCCGAAGGCCATGGCCACGGCGACGGCGCGGTTGAGGGTGACGGCCGGGCTGGGGGCGATGCGGTCCAGCATGGTGTAGAGGACGCAGATCTGGGGCCAATCGGTGGACTCCCAGGTGGGCGCTTCGGCATGGACCGCGGCGATCGCGGCCTGGAGCTGGTAGCGGCCGACGTGGCCGCGGGGCAGGATCGTTTCCAGGATGCGGACGCCTTCGGCGATCAGCTCGGAATCCCAACGGGTGCGGTCTTGTTCGGCGAGCGGGACGAGATCGCCGTGATCGCTGCGGGTAGCCGCGCGGGCGTGGGTGAGCAGCATGAGGGCGAGGGCGCCGGCTACCTCGTCGTGGTCGGGCACCACGCGGTGCAGTTGGCGGGTGAGGCGGATGGCTTCGCCCGCCAGGCCCGGATCCAGCAGTGCGGTGCCGCCGGTTCGGGTGTGGCCCTCGGTGAACATGAGGTGGCAGACGTCGAGTACGGCCGCGATCCGAGCCGGAAGCTCGGTTGCCGCGGGCAAGTCGAAAGTGGCTTGCGCGGCGCGTAATCCGGTTCGTGCACGGGAGAGGCGTTGCGCCATCGTGCGCTCGGGCACCAGGTAGGCGGCGGCGATCTCGGCGGTGGTCAGGCCGGCGACGGCATGCAGCGTCAACGCGACCTGGGAGGGGCGGCTCAGGCTCGGGTGGCAGCAGAGCAGGAACAGGCGCAGGGTGTCATCGCCGGTGGCCGGTGGGTCGGCGTCGGCCGCAGGCGCGAGGTCGTCATCGGCGCGGCGTGCGTGGGCGACCGATTCCTCGCGTTCGATGCGCGCGAGATCGGCTCGCTGACGGTCGATCAGCCTTCGCGACGCCACCCGGATCAACCAGCCGCGCGGGTTGTCCGGCACCCCGTCGCGCGCCCACTGCACGGCCGCGGCCTCGGCGGCCTCCTGTGCGGCGTCTTCGCAATCGCCGAGATCGCCGTGCCTGCGCAGCAGGGCGGTGAGCACGTGCGGCGCCTCGCGACGCCACACCTGCCCCACCGCCTCCGTGCTCACTGGTCGTCGCCACCCGGCCACATGGTTGGACGCAGCTCGACCGTTTCGCCGGGACCCGCGAACTGAGCGGCGAGCTGCTCGGCGCGTTCGTGGCTGTCGACGTCGATCAGGAAGAAGCCGGCCAGATGCTCCTTCGATTCCGAATACGGCCCGTCGGTCGGCAGGGGCTTGCCGTCGTCCCAGCGGTACAGCCGAGCGGACTCCGGCGTCCCGAGCGCCTCACCGCCGATCAGTTCGCCCCTGTCCTGCATCTCGGTGAGCAGCCGCTCGAAATCGGCGTTGATCCGCTCCCGCTCCTGCTCGGGCAAGGCCTGGAACTCGGGCAGGAAATCGCCGGTGGGATGCCCCCACGGCTGCGGATTCGAATGAATCAGGATCACGTACTTCATCGATGCTCCTCGGTCTGGTGCGGTGACGGACCGGTCCGGGTCCATCCTCACCCGGAACGTCGGAGCCGGGGGCACGCGAATCGACATCCCGGCCGAAATTTTTCGCCGGTCCGCTCGGTGTGATCGGGATCACCGAACCACGCGTTGCTAGATACCCCTAGGGGGTATAGGTTTGTGGCAACGGACGAACAAGCCACAGACGACGAGCGGTAAGGACGACGATCATGAGCACCACTGCCCACACCAACCATTCGGCACACACCACCCATCCCGGACCGGATGGTCATGCCACGGCTCACGCCGACCATGCGGGCCACGACGCCGCCGCACTGACGGCCCACACCGGGCACGCCGATCATGGTGATCACGCGGCCCACGCCGGCCATGCAGACCACTCAGCTCACGGCGCATCAGAATTCCCTGGCGGTCTCCTGATCACCCAGGACGGCTACACCCTCGAACTCGCCGACACGATCATCCAGCCGGGCGAGGTCGATTTCCGGTTCCGGATCATCGGCCCGGACGGCCGGCCGGTCACCGACTACACCCCGATCCATGACAAGCAACTGCATCTGATCGTCGTGCCGCGCGAGCTGACCGGGTTCTGGCATGTGCATCCGGAACTGTCGGCGGACGGCACCTGGTCGGTGCGGTTGAACCTGCCGGACGCGGGCGCATATCGGGTGTTCACCGACATTTCGCCACAGGCGCTCGGAAAGACCATCACGCTGGGCGCGGATCTGGCGGTGGCCGGCGAGTACGCGCCTCGGCCGGTTCCGGAGGCGGCCCGGAAGTACCAGGTGGACGGCTACGAGGTCGAGCTCGCGGGCGATCTCACCACCGGCGCGGGCAGCCTGCTCACCCTCACCGTGCGCAAGGACGGTGCCCCGGTCACCGATCTGCAGCCCTACCTCGCCGCATTCGGTCACCTCGTGATCATCCGGGCCGGCGATCTGGCCTACGTCCACGTCCACCCGAACGGTGAACCGGGGGACGGCGTCACCACCCCCGGCCCGGACATCTCGTTCCTCACCGCGGTCCCTGGCCCCGGCACCTACCGGCTGTTCCTCGACTTCGAGCACGGCGACACGGTCCGCACCGCGGCGTTCACCGTGCGCACCCCGCAAGGCTGATCCGAGCAGATGCTCCTGTGGACGGCGGTCGCCAACCTCCGACTACGCATCCGACGTGGGGCGCTCAGACATCTGAGCGCCCCACGTCCGCGCGAATACCCTGCGCTACTTGCTGTTCCGAGTCGCCGGCCCTTCGGAATCGGCGGCCAGCTCCTCCCAGAAATCCACGTACGCCTGCTCATGCCCGATACCGAGCTGGAGGATCCGGGCTCGCGCGACGGCGCGCACATCGCCTCCGGTGTGATCGATGGCGTCGTAGAGCTTGCGGTAGTGATCGAGCCAGCGGCGATGCTCCGCGGACTGGTGGCGGGCCAAGCCGACGACATCGTCCGGATCGCCGAGGTCGACGAAGAAGAGTTTGATCTGAGCCGGGTCCCTGGTTTCGGCGGGCGGGGTCGCGGGATCGGCGAGCCACTCGCGTAGGCGCTCGCGGCCCTTGCCGGTCAGGTGGAAGACCCGCCGCCTGCGCCCTCCTTCTTCGGCTTCCTCACGCAGCAGACCCTGTTCGGCCAAACGCACCGGGATCCGATAGAGCTGGGCGTGCGGAATCGGCCAGAAGTAGTCGACGCTCTCCTCGATGCGGGCCTTCAGGTCATAGGGGGTGAGCGGGCCGTGGCGGGCGATCAAGCCCAGCACGATGTGGTCCTGCGCTCCGAGATCCGCCATGTCGCCCTCCACACACCGATTGACACCGTCTCAGTGAGACTATACGTTCCTCCCGTTGCGACCGTATCAATGAGAGGATCCGTCGATGAGCTCAGCCGCTGTCCAACTGTTCGATAAGTGGACCGACATGTGGAATGGCGAACTCCAGCTGGTCGAGGAGATCATGGCGCCGGAATTCATCCTGCGGTACGCCCAGCCGGGCGCCGCCGACTACGACTCCATTCGCGATCGGCCGGCCTTCACCGCCCAGATCGCCCGGCTACGGCACCAGCGCCCGGATCTCCGCTTCGCGCCGCAGGGCAGTTTCGTCATCGACATGGACGAATCCGGCACCGGCCTGGTAGCCAGCCCCTACGGCGCGCGCTTCACCGCTGCCGACGGATCTGTGATCGACGTGAGCGGCACCGACATCCTCCGCGCCACCGGCGAGTTCATCACCGAAGTGTGGTCGGTTTCCGGCGGTCCGGGCGGGCGCCGGTTCTACTCTCCGGATGAGCTCGAGGATGCGGCGCGGGATTAGCATCGAAGATATGAACCTCGGCGGTTCGGCGGGTGCGGGGTGGCGTGGCGAGGAGTACTCGGCAGCCGCCGAGCATCATCGCGCGGTCGACGACTGGTTTCTGGCCCGCCATCCGCCTCGGGCGTGGGACACGGTGGTCGATCTCGGGTGCGGTACCGGGGAATTCACCGCGAAGATCAGCGCATCGGTTCCCGACGGACTGGTCATCGGAATCGATCAGGACCCGTCCATGCTCGCCTCCGCTCGGCGTCGGGCCGGCGCCAACCTGGAGTTCCTCACCGCTTCGGCCACGGATTTCGACGGCCTGATCCCGCCGGGGACGGTCGATCTCGTGGTGAGCCGCGCGATGTTGCACTGGCTGCCGATCTCGGCCTACCCGCGGGTCTTCGCCGCGGTGCACCGGGTGCTGCGTCCCGATGGCTGGTATCACTCCGAGTCTGCCGCGGCGGGAAACGCGCCAGGGGTGATCGGCCTGCTCGAGCGCGTCGCCCGCGCCCATGACCTGCGCCCGCCCGAACCGTTCCCGGAGCCGGCGCCCGTGGCCGAACTGCTCGCCGCGGCCGGATTCGTCATCCCCGACGACGGCGTGCGCGCGGTGCCGCAGCGTCGCCCGTTCACCCGCGACGGGCTGGCCGCCGTGCTGCGCACCACCGCGGCGGTCTCACTCACCCGGCAGGCTCCCGCGGCCGCACACGCGCACCTGGCCGAGGAACTCGCCGACGCCGTCGACGAATTGCGCGCCCCGGACGGCACCTACGACCAGACCTTCGTCCGGCTGGAGATCCTGGTCCACACACCGGTCCCCTAGCCTGCGGGCTCGATCCGACGAATTGTGCGCGCCACGAGGAATGCGGCGCACGTCAGGTAGATCGCGGCGATGACGAGGTCGAGGATCCCGGCGCCGAATTGCGCACGGTGGAATCGGTCGAGCGCGGCGACGGTGATGACGCCGGAACCGAAGAAGAATCCCGCGGTCAACGCGGGCAGCGCGATCCGAGCGGGCAGGAAGGCCGCGATCAGCAGCACCAGCGAGAAGACGAAATCCGGTGCGGCGAAGATATTGTCGGTGCGATAGGCGGTATCGAAGGTCAACTGGGCGATGAGCCAGGCGCTGACCGGGACGGCGGCGATCCGGGCGAACATGATCGTCGGCATGATGGACTCCTGAGGCAGCTCAGCGGTCGGGTTCGGACATCGACAGGATCGAGTCGACCAGACCCGGGAACCGGGTGCCGAGTTCGTCCAGCCGCAGCGTGTTCATGCGCTGACGGCCGATGTCGAACTGACGGATGATGCCGGCTTTGCGCAGGGCCTTGAAGTGGTGGCTGAGGGTGGAGGCGGCGACGTCGAGATCGAAGGTGCCGCACGGTCTGTCGCCGTCGGCGAGCAGGGCGCGCACGATCCGGCGACGGGTCGGGTCGGCCAGTGCGTGCAGCACATCATCGATCGCGACCTCCTCGATCGCGGGGTGGTCGGCGGACTTCCAACGCCCCAGCGGCACCGCAGCTCCGTCTCTTCGACACCTATCGAATAATGACAGCGTAGCCGCGTTCTTTTCGCCTGTCATCGAAAAGTGCGGGACAAACTTCGCGTCCCGTGCGACTTCCGCCACCAGATCCACCTGATCGGGCTGCACATCCGCATGCTCATGAGCACGCACGCGAGATCGTCGGCGCGCTCATGCGCGAACGCGACGCGCTGCGCGAGGCCGGCGTCTATCCACCGGGGGCGCCGTCCGTCCACGAACTGGCGACGGGCCAGCGGAGTGGCCGCCCTGGCCGAGCGCGCGACGATCGGCAAGCTTCGCCCTGCGACCCTGACGCCGAGGGCAGGCGGTCAGCGCTGCTTGCTGGTCCTGGCGCGACGACGTGCGGCCTGCATCTCGGCGAGTTCGCGTTCCAGCTCTTCGGCGATGCGGAACTGGCCGGTGTCGTAGATGCTGGTGGCCTGCACGACCTCGTGCAGCGCGGGTTCGGCCTCGGACGCCTTGCTCTTGGCTTTGCGCCCACGCAGCGCGCCGATCTTCGGGCTGTCCGAGGAGGCGACGGCGCTGAACGCCGGGGCCGGTTCGGGCCGGTCGATGCTCACCGTGGGCTCGGCCGGCTTCGGCGCCGCGGCCGAGCGGAATGCCGTCGATGTCGAGCGCGGCTCCGGCGCCGGAGTCTTCGCGGCGGGCTTCGACACCGGCTGGGCAGCACCGTTCGACGAGGCGCCCACCTTCGCGCTCGACGTGGCGGCAGCGCCGTTCACCGGCTCGCTCGTCTTCACCGAACGCTGCTCGGCCGTTCGCGCACCATCGGACGCGCCGGCAGCAGCCTTGCTCTCGGCCGCGACACCATTGGTGCCGGCACGCGTCGCCGAGGCCGGCGCCTTCTCGGCAGAACCGAGGAACACATCGTCGTCGAACGACACCGGGATCTTCGGCGTCGCCGGCTTGCCCGAGCTACGGAAAGCCGCCTTCGGCGCGGGCTCTGCGGCAGGCTCCTGCTCGAGCACCTCGGTCTCGGCCTCGGCGGCCTCACCCTCGATCTCCGGCTCCGCCGCCTCGGCCGGAACCTCCTCCCGCACCGCGGGTTCGGGATCCATCGACGCGGGTTGCTGCAACGCGTAATCGGGCGCGCTCAACCGGAAACTGTTGATGTCGGGCAGCCGATTGCGGATCTGCTCGGCCGGATCCGGCAATTCCCTGACCTGCTCGGTCGCCCGCGCGATGGCAAGACCGTACCGGGCGCTGACGGCGTCGTGGATGAGCAACGCGACGCCGATCATCACCGGAGCCACGGCGTGCACGGCAGCCTCGTACCACTGCGCGTCACGCACATACGGGTAGGTGTTCAGGCTGACAGTCAGGGCCAGCAGGGCGATTTCGGCGGCGGCGACCTTCTGGCGGTTGTCGACCACACCCCATTCGGCGACCTTGTTGGTGCCGATCATGATGATGATGAGGCAGACGCTGATCATCGCCTCGATCAGATAGCTGAACCAGTACAGCGGGTCGCCGGGCCCGCCGGGGGCGATGTTGTGCTGCACATTGACCGCCGACCACAACATGCCCGCCGCCACCACACCGGCCAGTGCGCGCAGCGACCACGAGCGGTGACGGTAGAGCGAGGCCAGTTTGGCGTGCGGACTGGATTCGCGCTGCTGGTTGGCGATTGCCTTGCGGGCTAACAAGAGATCTCGAATGTCGGCCTTCTCGATTTCTTCGGTGGTCTGCCTGGCACGGTCGGCGGCGGCGGCCGCCGCCTGGGCCTGTTTCCAGCGTTGTGCCCGGTCCTGGACGCGAATGCGCTCGGCGAGTTCGCGTTCGGCGCGCAGTTCTTCTTCCGACAGGGCGTCGGTGAGCGCCGGATCGAACTGGTAGGCCAGCCGGCCGCGGGCTTTCTCGACCCGCTGCGCCAGCTGTGAGACCTCGTCCTCGACGGGCTGCGCGATGGGGTGCTCGATGGTCACATCGACTCCCTGCGGCACGGATCGGAAGGCGGGCAGACGATCACACGTGGCTGTGGCACCCCACATTCATAGTCGATGCACCGTTGTCGGCGAAACCATTGATTCCCATCGACGGTGCGCACAAGCCCGCGCGAACCCGGTGACGGCCGACACATCCGGCAACTGTATAGTTGGCCGACGCAACTAGTTGCTGTTGCTAAACAATTCTGCTGGGGCGCACAGCCTGATCACGCGCCGCCCATCCGGTCGACGGCCGCGCCGCAGCGCGCGCTCCCCAGCCACGGCTACCAGACCAGAATCAGGGCTCACATGACCACATCGACCACCCGGGCGGACGCGGGGCCCCCGGAGACCGGCGAGAGCACCACCCTGTCACATCGGCAGGTGCTGACGATTCTCTCCGGCCTGTTGCTCGGCATGTTCCTGGCCGCGCTGGACCAGAACATCGTGAGCGTCGCGATCGTCAAGATCGCCAACAGCTTGCACGGCTTCGACGAACAGGCGTGGGCCACCACCGCCTATCTGATCACCGCGACCATCACCACACCGCTGTACGGCAAGCTCGCCGACATCTACGGTCGCAAACCGTTCTATCTCATCGCGATCGGGCTGTTCGTCATCGGTTCGGTGGCCTGCACCTTCGCCACCTCGATGTATCAGCTCGCCGCGTTCCGCGCGTTCCAGGGTCTCGGCGCGGGCGGGCTGATGTCGCTGGCGTTCACCATCATCGGCGACATCGTGCCTGCCCGCGAACGGGTGCGCTACCAGGGCTATTTCATGATCGTCTTCGGTGGCGCGACGGTGCTCGGCCCGGTGCTCGGCGGCTTCTTCTCCGATTACGACATCCTCGGCGGTATCGAGGGGTGGCGCTGGGTGTTCCTGGTGAACGTGCCGGTCGGGGTGCTGGCGATGATCGTGGTGGCGAAGGTGCTCAATGTTCCGCATCAACGGCAGAACCACCGCATCGACTGGCTCGGCGCGATAGCCCTGGCGATCTGTGTGGTGCCGCTGCTGATCGTGGCCGAACAGGGCAGGCATTGGGGCTGGGATTCGCACAAGGCACTGACCTGCTACGGCATCGGCGCGGCCGGGCTGCTGCTGTTCGTGCTGATCGAGTTCCTGATGAAGGACGCGGCGCTGATCCCGCTGCGGTTGTTCAAGAACTCGACGTTCAGCGTCACCATCGCGGGCGGATTCATCGTCGGTGTGGCGATGTTCGGCGCGATCACCATGGTGCCGCAGTACTTCCAGGTGGTGCGCGGGTATTCGCCCACCAAAGCGGGGCTGCTGATGCTGCCACTGGTGCTCGGCATCATGATCGGTTCCGGTGTGGCCGGGCAGATCACCAAACGCACCGGCCGCTACAAGATCCTGCCGGTGGCGGGCACCTTCATCATCGCGGTGGGCGCCGTGCTGTACGCGCAGGTGCATTACGACAGCGCACTGTGGCAGCCGCTGGTCTACGGCGGCGTCATCGGGCTCGGGCTCGGCGCCTGCATGCAGACGCTGATCATCGCCGCGCAGAACGCGGGCCCGCGGTCGGATATGGGTGTGTCGACGGCATCGGCGACGTTCTTCCGGCAGATGGGCGGCACCCTCGGCGTCGCGATCTTCCTGACCATCCTGTTCAATCTGCTGCCGCGCAAGATCACCGACGCGTTCGGCGGCACGCTGCCGCCCGGCTTCGACGCCGCCGCCCTCGGCGACCTGCAAAGCAACACAAGTGTGATCGCCACGCTGCCGCCGGAGGTGCGGGCGCCGATCCTGACCGGCTTCACCGACTCCATGCAGGGCGTGTTCTATGCCGCGGCCGCGGTGGCGTTGCTGGCGTGTGTGGTGCTGATGTTCATGAAGGAGATCCCGCTCCAGGACGCACCGATACCGGCGACCGCAGCGGATGCGGCGTCGACCGACAAGGCAGCCGCTTCGTCCTGGGACGAGGATCAGGTGTGGGAAGGAGCCGCGCAGGCGCTGTCGGAGCCCGAGCCGGTGCTGGCCGCCGCGGCCAGGCACGCGGAGTCCAACGGTCACGGCGCGCCCGAGGCCAGCGTGACCGCCGCGTTCGCGCCCCGCGGCGACTTTGGCGAGCACGTCGCGATCGCCGGTCGGGTCCATCGCGAGGACGGGCAGCCGGTCCCCGACGCGGCGCTCACCCTGATCGATCCGAAGGGCCGTCAGGCCGCGCGCGCCACCGGTGATGCGCATGGCGCATTCGCCTTCCCGACCGCGGACGCGGGCAGCTATGTGCTGATCGCGTCGGCGAGCGGGCATCAGCCCACCGCGGTCAATGTGACCGTCGGACCACAGCCGCAGCGACTCGATCTGACGCTGCTCGGGTCCGGGCGGCTGTCCGGTGTGGTGCGTTCGGCCGGCAGCGGAGATCCGCTGACCGGTGCGACCGTGACATTGACCGATCAGCGGGGCGAGGTGGTAGCCGCGGCGGTGACCGGCGCGGACGGCGGCTATGTGTGCGAAGGCGTGGTCGCTGGCTCCTACACGCTGGTGGCAGTAGCCGACCATATGCGCCCGGACGCCAGCACCCTCGCGGTGCCCGACACCGGTGTGCTGCGCCACGATATCGAGCTGACGCCGATGGCGGTGCTGGTCGGCACGGCCGCAACCGAGGACGGCCGCACCGTTGCCGACGCCCAGATCACGGTGCTCGACGCCACCGGCGAACTGACCGCCACCACCCGCACCGATGAGCACGGACGGTACGTGGTGCCGGATCTTCCGGTCGGCCGGTACACGATCGTCGCGCGCGGATATCCGGCGGTCTCCGGGCAGGTGAAGGCGTCCGGCGGTGAGGTGTCGCACGACGTGCGACTCGGTTACGACACCGGCGACTGAGCTGCGGCCGGGCCGCGGTGGCCACGATCGGCTGTTGCCTATCGAGCGGCCGGAAGTTCCTGCGGGGCCGGGGAATCGGCGCGCGCCCCGTCGGACCCGAGCACTGCCGCCGGGCGCAGATCCAGCCGGCGCAGCAGCTGGGCGTTGATCGCGACGACCACCGTGGACGCCGACATCAGCAGCGCACCCACTTCCATCGGCAGGGTGAACCCCCACGGCGCCAGCACGCCGGCGGCCAGCGGCACCGAGACCAAGTTGTATCCCGCTGCCCAGCTGAGGTTTTGGATCATCTTGCGATAGGTGGCGCGCGAGAGTGCCATCACCGACAGCACCGAGCGCGGGTCGTCACCGGCCAGCACCACGCCGGCCGAGGCGATGGCCACGTCGGTGCCGGCGCCGATGGCCAGGCCCACATCGGCCTGCGCCAGCGCTGGTGCGTCGTTGACGCCGTCGCCCACCATGGCGACGGTGCGGCCCGCCGCTTGCAGCGACGTCACCTTGGCGCCCTTGTCCTGCGGCAACACACCGGCGAAGACCTCGTCGATACCCAGCTGCCGGGCCACCGCATGCGCGACCGGGGCGGCGTCACCGGTGATCATGGCGACGTGCACACCGCGCTCGTGCAGAGCGGCGACGGCCTGGCGCGATTCCGGGCGGATCTCATCGGCCAGGGCGAGCGCGCCGATCACCGCGCCGTCGCGGATGACGTGCAGCACCGTGGCGCCCTGTGCCGCCCACGCAGCGGTTTCCGGCAGTTCGGACAGGCCGTGTTCGCCGAGCATGCCCGGCCCGCCGACGCCGACCTTCGCACCGTCGACGCGCGCGGTGACGCCGACACCGTTGCGGGCGGCAAAATCCGTCGCGGCCGGAACGCGGTCGCCGCGCTGTTCGGCCGCGGTGACGATCGCGCGCCCCAGCGGATGTTCGCTGTCGCCTTCGACGGCAGCGGCCAGTACCAGGACCTGATCGGCGTCGTATCCGTCGCCGCCCGCGATATCGACCACCGCGGGTTCGCCCTTGGTGAGCGTGCCCGTCTTGTCGAAGAGCACGGCGTCGACGGTGCGCATCGCCTCCAGCGAGCGACGATCGGTGATGAGTACCCCCGCCTTGGCCGCTCGTTCGGTCGCGATCGACACCACCAGCGGAATGGCCAGCCCCAGTGCGTGCGGGCAGGCGATCACCAGGACCGTGATGGTGCGGGTGACGGCGGCGTCGGGTTCGCCGAGGGCAAGCCACACCGTCGCGGTGATCACCGCGGCTCCCGCGGCGAACCAGAACAGCCAGCCCGCGGCCCGGTCGGCGAGCACCTGTGCTCGTGACGACGAGTTCTGCGCCTCGCTGACCAGACGCTGGATGCCCGCCAGCGCGGTATCGTCACCGACCGCGGTGATCCGGACCCGCAACGCGGAATCGGTGCTGACGGTGCCCGCGACGACCCGATCGCCCGGCGCGCGCCGTACGGCGACCGATTCGCCGGTGATCATGGATTCGTCGACGTCGGCGCTGCCGGATTCGACCACCCCGTCGGCGGGCACCCGGCCGCCCGGGCGCACCACCACCAGGTCGCCTTCGGACAACTCGGAGACCGCGACGGTGGTGATGTCGTCGCCGTCGACCCGTTCGGCCTCGTCGGGCAGCAGCGCCGCCAGCGATTCCAGCGCACTCGACGCCTGCCCCAGCGACCGCATCTCGATCCAGTGCCCGAGCAGCATGATCACGATCAGCAGCGCCAGCTCCCACCAGAAATCGAGCTCATGGGAGACGAGGCCGAGCACCGCGGCCCACGACGCGAAGAACGCCACCGTGATGGCCAGCGCGATCAGCAGCATCATGCCCGGCTGTCGCGCCCGGATCTCGCCCGCCGCGCCGGCGAGGAACGGCCGCCCGCCCCAGACATACATGACCGTCCCCAGCACCGGCGAAATCCAGGTGACCGGCCCATTGTGCGGCAGCTCGTACCCCAGCAGATCCGCGAACATCGCATTCGCACCGACCACCGGCACCGCCAGCACCAGCATGTACCAGAACAGCCGCCGGAACTGTGCCACATGATCCCCGTGGCCGGCGTGGCCGGCTTGTCCGTGCCCGGCATGCCCAGCGTGGCCGTGCCCGCTGTGTCTTGTGTCGCTGTGACCGGCGTGACCGGCGGCCTCGTGCCCTCCATGAGCCGCATGGCCGTGCCCACCACGCCCAGCATGCGGGCCATGACCGGCATCGCCGCGCCCGTCATTTCCACCGCCTGCGTGCTCGCCCTGGCCGCCGGCATCACCGTGCCCGCGCCGTCGGTGACCGCCGTGGTCCTCCCGATAGCCCCCGTGCTTCTCATGGCCCTCACCGTGGGCAGGTGCGCCTCCAGCGGCCGCGCCGCGGGCCGGACCGCTGCTCGGCAGCTCAGCGCTCTCGTCGGTGCGTGAGGTCGGGTCTTGGTTCGATTCGTGATCGGGGCCCATATCCCCGACGGTACCCATCCGGGGTATTTCTCACAGCCGGTCCAGTCGAGTCGGTCGCTCCTCGGCGCACAGGAGCGAGGTCGGCCTGCGATCGGCGCGAACAACCGCGCTCTGCCGATTGGCCGGGACCGCACCGGGTACGCGGCAATCATGGAGCTACTCGTGATCCTCGCAATTCCCATCGCGGTCGCGGCGGTGATCATCTACCGCAAGACGACCGGAAAACATCCGAATGAGCCGTTGACCCCGGACAACGACGGTGAGTAGGCCTGTCATGACGTCTATGGACCCCGATCCGTCCCGCACTCCCGATCTCGAACCCGGCGGCGGGGTCGCGCCGGGCGCGACACCGCCGGATACGCCGCAGACCTCCGGTCTGTCGGCGCCCGAACCCGACACCCGCCATCATTTCCCGTTCACCGGCATCGCGGCGATTCTGGTGACGGTCCTGGTCGTGGCCGTGTTCCTGGTGGTGGCGGTGGCGCTGGTGATCTCGCTCGGGTGAGCGCGGCCCGCGATTGAGCACCGTGAACCCGGGTAGGCCCCGAACATGGCACCGACGATCGACCAGCTGCTGCACGCGCTCACCCGCGCGGCGAACGCACTGACCGAGGCCGGGATACCGTTCGCGGTGGCCGGCGGCTGTGCGGTGTACGCGCGCGGCGGGCCCGCCTCCGACCATGATGTGGACCTGTTCGTCCGGCCCGCCGATATCGGCGAGGTGCGCAGCGTGCTGGCTCGTACGGGCCTGCGAGTGGCCGACGCGGCCGAGGACTGGCTGACCAAGGCCTACGACGGCGACACCCTCATCGACGTCGTCCACCGCCCCAACGACCGCGCCGTCACCGACGAGATGCTGGCGCGGGCCGAGGTGATGCCGGTGGGCCCGACCCGGGCGCCGGTCATCTCCGGCACCGATCTGATGGTCGACAAGCTGCTCGTCTTCAGCGCGCACCGGCTCGATCTCAGCCCGCTGCTGCGCATCGCCCGCGATCTGCGCGAACAGGTGGATTGGCCGTCGGTGCGCGCCCAGACCGAACATTCGCCCTACGCCAAAGCGTTCCTCGGGCTCATCGACGATCTCGGGATCGCCGACACCGGAAGAGGCAACTGATGCCAGTCACCCAGGATCCCGGACCCACTCCGCCGCAGTATCTGGTCGCCCGGTTGCGCCGCGCGCTGGCCGAGGATCCGCGCACCGCCGAACTGGGTGTGCAGATCCATATCCGCGGCGGTGTCGTCGTCCTCGACGGCGAAGTCACCAGCGCCGAACGAAAACAGCGGCTCGAAGACGCGGTGCGCGAACTCGTGCCAGAGGCCCGCATCCACAACGAGGTCCGGGTGGGCACGGCGAACCAGCCGGGGCCGAGCGAGGAGTTGCGCTGACGGCACGGCCCATCGAGCGGAAGGAGTTGGCAGGCATGCGGATCGCGGCGGTCGGAGACATTCATCTGGGGACCGATTCACGCGGATTGCTGCGCCCGGCGCTACAGCAGCTTCCCGAGCGCGCCGATGTGCTGCTGCTGGCCGGTGATCTCACCAAACACGGGACCGTGGACGAGGGCCGCGTCGTCGCCGAAGAATTCGCGGATCTGCCGGTGCCGGTGATCGCCGTGCTCGGCAATCACGACTATCACAGCGACGCGCAGGACGAGATCACCGATCTGCTCGGCGGGCACAACATCACGGTGCTGGAAGGATCCGCCACGACCGTGGAGATCGACGGCTCGACGCTCGCCGTCGCGGGCACCATCGGCTTCGGCGGCGGCTTCGCGGGCAAATGCGCCAGTGTGTTCGGTGAGCGGATGATGCGCGATTTCGCCGGACGCGCAGTGGCCCTGGCCGATTCGCTGCGGGTGGCGCTGGCCGGCTGCGACGCCGACGTCACCGTGGCGTTGACCCACTACTCCCCCGTCACCGACACCCTGCACGGCGAACCACCCGAGATCTATCCGTTCCTCGGTTCCTATCTGCTCGGCGAGGCGATCGATGACGCGGGAGCGGACCTGGCCCTGCACGGGCATGCGCACGCCGGACGTGAACACGGCACCACCCCGGGCGGGATCCGGGTCCGCAATGTCGCGCAGCCGGTGATCCGAGCCGCGTACACCATCTACGACCTGCGATCGGCGCCCGAGCCGGCGCGCGTGGGCCGCCCGGGCGCGGTGCGCTGAGGACCTGTTCGCCCCACGCCCCAGGCACCAACGACAGGAGGCAACCATGCAGATCGGGTACAAACTGGCGGCCGAAGCGTTCGGCCCCGAGGAGCTGATCCGGCAAGCGGTGCAGGCCGAGGCCGCGGGCTTCGACTTCGTGGAGATGAGCGACCACTTCCATCCGTGGCTGGACAACCAGGGCCATTCCTGCTTCGCCTGGACCGCGCTCGGCGCCATCGCCGCCCGCACCGAGCGGATCGGTCTCGCCACCGGCGTCACCTGCCCGATCATCCGGTATCACCCGGCGATCGTGGCGCAGGCCGCGGCCACGCTCGCGCTGATCTCGCAGGGCCGGTTCACCCTCGGCATCGGCTCCGGTGAGCGGCTCAACGAGCATGTGGTCGCGCGGGAGTTCCCGCCGATCGCGGTGCGTCAGGACATGCTGCGCGAGGCGCTGGAGATCATCCGCTTGCTGTGGCGTGGCGGCTACCAGTCCTATGACGGGCGGTATCTGTCGATCTCCGATGCCAGGGTCTTCGATCTACCCGAGAGCCCACCGCCCATCGCGGTGGCCGCGGGAGGACCCGACGCCGCCCGGATCGCCGGCGAATTGGGCGACGGCCTGTTCGCCACCGAGCCCGAGGCGCGCATCGTCGAGGACTATCGCGCGGCGGGCGGGACGGGGCCGCGCTACGCCGAGGTCGGCATGGCGTGGGCGCCCGATGAGCAGAGTGCTGCCGAAGCCGCGCATGAAACGTCGCGCTGGGCGGTGACCGGCTGGAAGGTGATGAGCGAGTTGCCGAATCCGGTGAACTTCGCGGCGGCGACCACGACCGTGCGCGTCGAGGACATCCGCGAGGCGATGGCCTGCGGGCCCGATCCGGCCCGGTATCTGGCGGCGGCGCAGAACTACGTCGATGCCGGGTACGACCATCTGGTGATGCAGAACGCCGGCCCCGATCCGGACGGGTTCATCGACTTCTATCAGCGAGAACTGGACAAACCGATGCGTGAGCTCACCGCACGGACCTGAGCGCGGCTCCCAGCCTCGAGCCACGGGTCGGCCGGCCAGCGCCGGTACGGTGACCTGCGTATCCGCGGCCGTGCCGGGTATCGCTGCGATATGACCCACTTCAGACGTTGGGGCGCGGTGTATCTGCTGGTGCTGTTGTTCGCGGGCTCGTGGGCCGCGCAGTTCGTCACCCAGCTCAGCGATTACCGCAGCACCCAGGAAGCGCTCGGGCAGCCCTTCGAATGGGGCGGCTACCTGCACAATTTCTTTGCCAGCACCTTCGAGAACTGGCAGAGCGAGTGGCTGCAGCTGATTTTCCAGGCGATTCTGCTGCTCGGCGCCAAGCATTGGCTGTTCGCCGTCGATGCCGAAGATCTCGAACGAATCGAGAACAAGATCGATGCGGTCAACGCCACGCTGGCCCGCACCGGACCGGTTGTCTGAGCCGTTGATTGTTCACGCGCGAGGCGGGTACCCGTCCCGCAGACAGGAGGTGTGTCATGCCGAAGGAATGGACCGACAAACAGGAACGGCAGTACGAGCACATCAAGGATTCGGCCAAGGATCGTGGTGCGGGCACCAAGCGCGCCAAGGAGATCGCGGCCCGCACGGTCAACAAGAACCGCGCCCAATCCGGTCAGTCCAAGACCGCGAGCCGCTCCTCCACCCGTGACGTCTCGCCGCAGCATCGTGGCGGCAAGCGTTCGCACAGTGGATCGAAGGGCCCGACCCGCGACCAGCTGTACAACGAGGCCAGACAGCGCAACATCAAGGGCAGGTCGAAGATGTCCAAGGCGCAGTTGGCCAAGGCCCTCGGCCGGTCGTAGGGCTCACCGATGAGCACCACCGCGCGGCGCGCTGCGCAGAAGCCGCCCGGTGCCGCCGAGTTCGTGCCGCCCGACGCGGATCTCGAGCAGTTACGCGAGGCCGCGGCGGGCTGCCGCGGCTGCGAGCTGTACCGCGAGGCCACCCAGACCGTCTTCGGTGAGGGCCCGTCCGCCGCACGGGTGGTGATGGTCGGCGAACAACCCGGTGATCAGGAGGACCGCGCGGGCCATCCGTTCGTCGGCCCGGCGGGCCGGCTGCTCGATCGTGCCCTGGCCGAGGCCGGTTTCGACCGCGATGAGGTGTATGTGACCAACGCGGTCAAGCATTTCAAGTTCGTCGAACGCGGCAAACGCCGCATCCACAAACAACCGAGCCGCACGAGGTGGTGGCCTGTTCGGCGTGGCTCGCCGCCGAACTCGACCTGGTGGCACCGGATCTGGTCGTGTGCCTGGGCTCGGTGGCCGCCAAGGCGGTGCTCGGCCCCTCGACCACGGTGGGAGAGTTGCGCGGCGTCGTGCTCGATCGTCCCGGCTATCAGGTGACGGCGACGGTGCATCCGTCGGCGGTGCTGCGCTCCACCGACCGCAAGGCCGCCTACGCCGAGTTCGTCGGCGATCTGGCCCGCATCCACGACATGGCACTGCCTTGATCACCGATGATCACCGACCAGACCCCTCCCGGCAGACCCGCGAGTCGAAGGAGCCGGCGTGCGAACCGACCAGCTGACCCAACCGATTCCCCCGCACGAACCCGATCCGGTGCCCCCTGCCCCGCCACCGGCTCCGATTCCCGAACCCGAGCCGGTGCCGCCTGCCCCGCGACCGGGCGATCCGCCGACGCCGCCGATCCCGCCGCCACCGGACCCGGGCCCGTCACCTGATCCGATGCCACCGACCCCGGGGTGAGCCGGCCACATTCAGTCGCGCAACGCCTGCTCGCGCACCCAGTCCAGGGTGCGCGACAGGATGCGGGATACGTGCATCTGGGAGACGCCGAGCTGTTCGGCGATCTGATTCTGGGTCATCGATTCGAAAAACCGCATGCGCAGCACCTGCTGCTCTCGTTCGGGTAGCTCGGCGATATACGGCTGAACCGCAAGATAGTCCTCGACGTATTGGTAGGACGGCTCCTCCACGCCGAGCGATTCGGTGAGCGGCAGCGGCGCGTTTTCGGAATCATCGCCGCCGGTCACCGTGTCGATCGAGGAGCTCTGGTAGGCGTTGCCCGCGATCAAGGCCTGCGTCACCTCGACCAGGTCGACGCCGAGTTCCTCGGCCAGTTCTCTGGCCCGCGGCATCCGGCCCAATCGCTGCGAGAGTTTGTCGGTGGCGGGTCCGATGGCGAGCTGAATCTCCTTGACCCGCCGCGGAACTCGCACCGACCAGGTGTTGTCGCGGAAGTACCGGCGGACCTCGCCCATGATCGTCGGGACCGCGAAGGACAGGAACGACGATCCACGCGCGGGATCGAACCGGTCGATCGCATGCAGCAGGCCCACCCGCGCCACCTGCAGCAGGTCTTCGAACATTTCGCCGCGCCCGGCGAACTTGCGCGCGATGTGTTCGGCCAGCGGCAGGCAGCGGTCGATGATCTCCTCGCGCATCCGGTCGTGGCGAGGATCGTCACCGGGGATCGCGGCGAGTTTGTCCAGCAGCGGCTCGATGTGGTCGTAGCTGTCCTCGCCGGAATGGCGGCGGGCCTGACGAGGCCGCTGCCGCTCAGCCGCCATCGGAGCCCCCGCGCACCCACGTGAAGCGCGCCGTGGTGGGGTATCCGCCTGCGTTCTGGTCGAAGGGATGTTGCTCGGTGCTGATCGACTCGGTCAGGGTGCGCACGATGTGCCAGCCGAAGCTGTGCCGTTCGCCCACCGCTTCGGTGGCCGCCACCGACGTCACCGCGACGGTCATCCGATTTTCGCCATAGCTGAAATCGCAGGTGAGTTCCGAGCCGGGGACGGCGTCCAGAATCAGCGAGGTCGCCACCTCGTCGAGCGCGAGGCGGATGTCGGTGACCTCGTCCAGGGCGAAGTCCGCGATCAACGCGACGGTTTCGGTCAGGGCGCGCAACATCAGCAGCTGGCCCAGTTCCGCGGGCACACGCACACCCACCGTCGTCGTGGGGTCCGCGGTTATGCGGGAAACATGCTCGGTCATGCGCACCACCTTGTCCGCCCTGATCGGGTGTCATCTGCTCGCTTACCCGGCATCATCCGCGCGAAACGCGCGGCGCGGACTATCCGGGGATGCGTTGATGCACGGTGAGCAGCAGATGATCGAACTCCGAACGCAGCCGCGGCGGCGCGCTGCGCAGCGTGGGCAGCTCGGCGATCAATTGCGCGGCCAGCGCCCGCACCTTGACGTTGGTTTCCTGCGAACGCCAGGTCAGTACCCGGAACGCCTGGTCGGCGCTGATGCCGTACACCAGCATCAGCACGCCTTTGGCCTGCTCGATGATCGCGCGCGCGGACAGCAGTTCCGGCAGCGCGTCGTCCAGTGTTTCCCTGCGCTGTTCCTCGAGGGTGTCGGTGACGTCGATGTAGTAGCCGGCCGTGCCGACTACTCCGCCGCCGTCGTCGGTCATGGTGTCGGCGACGACGATCACATGGTGGGTGCGGCCCTCGATATCGATGATGCGGTGCTTGCTACAGAACGGTTCCCCGTCGGTGAGGGCGTGGTCGAGCAGGTCGGCCACGTAGCCGCGGTCGTCGGGGTGTTTGTGGTCGAGCAGCAGCTCGGTCGTCGGGGTCACAGCGCCCGGCTCGTAGCCGTGCATCCGAGCCACCTCGTCGGACCATTCCCAGCGTTGCTCGTCGAACCAGAACCGGAAACCGCCGACGTCTTCGACGCAGCTGGTTTCGGCGAGATGTTCGAACGCCTCGGTGTCATCGGTGTCGATTCCGCTCGCGGAGACCGATCCATTGTCCGTCACCGCTCGATTATCGACTGTGGAGTCCACACATGCCATCAATTCGGCGGGCGAGGATGCCGCCGCAGGTCGGCGGTGGTGGTGGGATCGCACAGGTCAGCCGCCGAGCGCTGCCTGCATGGTGGGGTAATAGCGGAACAGGGGGCGGACTCCGGTCACCTCGAGCACTCGCTCGACTTCCTTGCGGCCGCACACCAGGCGCAGGTCGAGCCCACGCGCGGCCGCATCGGACTTCGCGCAGACCAGCAACGCGGCCGACCGGATGCTCATGAAGCCGGCGGCCCGTAGATCGAGAACGACGATCGAGCGGTCGGTGTGCATGCACCTGCACAGCAGGTCGTAGAAGTCGTCGTAGAGTGCGGCATCGAGTTCGCCTTCCACCCGGGCGACGGCGCAACCGCGGCGAATACCATCTTGCTGGGTCAACCGCCGGATATCGCGACCGTGCTGGGGCCTGGCCAGCCGGTGTAGTTCTTCGGCGTGTTGATGTTCGGTCACCAACGACATCGAATCCTCCTGTTGGACAGGGGCTTCCGATTCGTCTCCGTACCCGCGAGCGGGGACGGAGCGACGGCCGAAATGGCGAGCTCGACGACGGAGAGACAACCACCGCTACCGAACTACGAACATTCTGGCCGTGGAACCGGGGTCGGCTGGAGTCTCAACCTGGACCCCATTCTGGCATGCGAACCTGCCCCTGTCACCCGATCAGGCGGGAACTCGATCCGTGACGCGCTGCCAGAGGCGATGCCCGGCCAGCGCCTCGGCGAAGGCGGCGACGAATCCGTCCGGGATGCTCGCGCCCTCGGCCGCGGCGACCACCACACCGTCCACGGCGAAGTCGGTCTCACCGGGATTCAACTCACCGGGCAGGCCGGCGGCCCGCAGCACCTGCGTGCCCGCGCCAACCGCACCGACCGGTTTGGCGTGCTTGAACGCCTCCAGCACGAAGTGCACCGCCGGGCCGGATTCGGCGAGCGTCCCCGCGGAGTCACCCCCACCGGCGACGATCACACCGTCGTAGAGCACCGAGGCCATCGTCGGAAGGGCGCGATCCACCAGCACCGGATCGCCGGAGCCGTCGGCCCGCAGCCGCCCGCCGTGCGGGGCCAGCACTTCGGCCGTCGCGCCCCGTTCGGCCAGCGCGGATCGGAGGATGTCGATGCCGGTCGAGTCGGCGCCGTCGGCGGCCAGGATCGCGATCTTGCGGGTGGCGATGGTGTCGGGTGCGAGGTTCAACTGCGACAGGGCAGGTGAGACCTGCACGTCGTCGACGCTTTCGCCGTCGGGGATCGGCAGCCCGAGTTCGACCGCGACCCGGCTCGCCAAACCGGGATCGATGCGCACCAGGTGGTCGAGCACCCGGGAGCGGATCTCCACTCGCCGGACCTTGCCGAGTTCGAAGCCGAAGGCCGCCACGATGTGCTCGGCCTCCGGCGGCGACATGCTGCGCCAGAACATCCGCGGCTGCCGGTAGTACTCCTTGAAGCTTTCCGCGCGGATCCGCTGGGTCTCACCGTCGACCCGGCGGGTGTAGTGCCGGAAGACGTCGGCATCGGCCAGCGCCGGGCAGCCGCCGCCGATGGTGTTCTTGGTGTAGAACGCTTCCCCGCGCGGTACCGCGTGCTGGCCGTACCCGTCCTGCTGATGGTTGCGCACATCGGCCAGCGGGCGGTTGACCGGCAGTTGCGCGAAGTTCGGGCCGCCGAGCCGGATCAGCTGGGTGTCCAGGTAGGAGAAGTTGCGCATCTGCAACAGCGGGTCGTTGGTGAAATCGATGCCGGGCACCAGATTGGCGGTGTGGAAGGCGACCTGCTCGGTTTCGGCGAAGAAGTTGTCGGGGTTGCGGTTGAGCACCATCTCCCCCACCGGGCGCACCGGGACCTGCTCCTCCGGGATGATCTTGGTGGAGTCGAGCAGATCGAAGTCGAAATCGAACTCCTTGTCCTCTGGCACCAACTGCACACCCAGTTCCCAGCTGGGGAAATCGCCGGCCTCGATGGCGTCCCACAGGTCGCGCCGGTTGAAGTCGGGGTCGCGGCCGGCGACCTGCTGGCATTCATCCCACAGCAGCGAATGCACGCCGAGGCGCGGCTTCCAATGGAACTTCACGAACGTGCCCTTCCCCTCCGCGTTCACGAAACGGAAGGTGTGCACGCCGAAGCCCTGCATCATCCGGTAGCTGCGCGGCAGCGCCCGGTCCGACATCAGCCACATGATCGCGTGCAACGACTCGGGCTGTTCGGCGACGAAATCCCACAGGGTGTCGTGGGCGGACTGCGCCTGCGGAATCTCGTTGTGCGGCTCGGGTTTCACCGCGTGCACGAAGTCGGGGAACTTGATGCCGTCCTGGATGAAGAACACCGGGAAGTTGTTGCCGACCAGGTCGTAGTTGCCCTGCTCGGTATAGAACTTGGTGGCGAAACCACGCACGTCGCGCACCGTGTCGGCCGAGCCACGCGAACCTGCGACGGTGGAGAACCGCACGAACACCGGCGTACGCACCTGAGGTTCGGTGAGGAATTTCGCGACCGTGTAATCGGCGAGCCAGCTGTCATAGGGCCGGAAGAAGCCATAGGCGCCTGCGCCGCGGGCGTGCACCACCCGCTCGGGGATGCGTTCATGATCGAAATGGGTGACCTTTTCCCTGGCGTGGAAATCGTCGAGCAGGGTGGGGCCGCGCTCACCGGCCGCGAGCGCGTCGTCGGTGTGGTCCACGCGCACGCCCTGCTGGGTGGTCAGGTAGCCGCGGTCACGGTCCTGTCTGACCGGCTGCAACTGTTCGCTCTTGGCGTCCTCGATCGGTGACGTCTCGGTCGGCTGTTCGGTGCGTTCGTCCACGGTGGGCCCTCCAGGCTGGTCGAGGCAAACCCTGTCGTGGGGCGGCTTCCCCCGTGAACGCGCACTAAACCGCCGCGCGATTCGAAAAACCTGTCCGCAGACGACAGCGGTTGCCGGGCACAGTGCCACGGCAACCGCTGTTCGTTACCACCGATTCGGATCGGACGGCTTACTCGCCTTGATGCGAACGCTGTCGCGCCTCGTCGAGATCGGCTTCACGACGCTGCTTTTCGGCTTCGGCCTCCTTCTTGGCGGCCTCGCGCTGAGAATCGGCCTTCTCTTGCTGCGCCCGGCCTTCATCGCGCAGCTCATCGTTGCCGAGTACCGTCCCTGCGGCCTCCTTGGCCTTGCCTTTGACACCTTCGACGACGCCTTCAACGCCCTCGCGGGGACCGCTGTTGGACTCCGACACGATTGTCACCTCCGTGTGATCGGTTCCTGCTGGACAGTCGCCGCATACCCGGTATGAGCGGGCTCAATCCGAGGGTGTCCGCCATCACGGCCCCGGTGTTTGTTCTGGCGGGCGCCGGGTAGCGCCTCGGTGACGGCGAAATGCGCCGTCGAGGTCATCACCGATGACGATCACAACCGCCCAGGAGGTGCGGAAAACAATGGCCATCGAACAGGAAACCGGGCACATCACCGGAACCAAGGACAAGGACTACAACCTCATCTGGTTCGCCGAGGCGTCGATGAGCAACGCGCTGCGGATGGAGGTCTACAGCCAGGACGCCGAACGCGCCGGCGACACCGAGCTGGCCGAATTCTTCCGTCGCGCCCAGGGCGAGAGCCGTAAGGGCGCCGAGCAGGCCAAGGCTCTGCTCGCCAAGCGTTTGAGTTGATCACCATGGCGATCTGCGATACCTGCGGCAACGACTACGACAAGAGCTTCACGGTCAGTCGTGACGGGCAGTCGTGGACGTTCGACAGTTTCGAATGCGCCGCGAGCCGGCTGGCACCCGCCTGCGCGCACTGCGGGTGCCGAGTGCTCGGGCACGGCGTCGAGGCCGGCCAGCAGGTCTACTGCTGTGCGCATTGCGCCCGCCGGGCCGGCCACGACGCGCTCGTCGATCACGTGTAATGCCGGTGGCCGATCAGCGTCGTGAGACGACGCGGATGGTGCGCAGCGACTGGTCGGCGGCATCGGGGACGTTCATTCCGGCCGCCACCCCGGAACGGAGATAGTCCACCACCGCGTCGTCGATCAGTTCGCCCGGTACCACCACCGGAATGCCCGGTGGGTACGGGGTGAGCTGCTCGGCGGCGATCCGGCCTGCCGCCTCGTCGGCGGGCACCGATTCCTGCGGGCCGAAGAACGCATCGCGCGGCAACATGACCGTGTCGAGCTGGATCTCCGATGGTGACGGCAGCCGGATCGGTGGCGCCGCGTCGGCCGGATCGAGCTGCTCACGCCAGGCCCGTATCCCCTCCACCAGTGCGTCGATGCTGGTGTCGTCATCGGCCATGGACAGTGTCGCCAGGATTCTGCGGTGATCGCTGAGACCGAGGTCGAGCAGGCGATGTTCGCGCAGCCAGTCCGCGGCCTGATACCCCGTGGCGCCGGTGTTCTCGATGTCCATCAGCACCTGCAACCGGTCCAGATCATGGGAGGCCTGATGGCCGAGCAGCACGTCGTCGAGCACCTCGATACCGGGGATCCGATCCAGTTCGCGGCGCGCGCGTTCGGCGACTCGCAGTGCGGCGCCGAGCAATTCGTGGCCCTCCTGCACCATCTGCCTGCGCCAGCCGTCCAGTGCCGAATAGATCAGCACGTTGGGGCTCGTGGTCATCAGCAGGTCCGCGCAGGCACTCAGCAGCGAACGGTCGATGAGATCGCCTTGCACGTGGAACACCGAGCCCTGTTCGAAGCCCATGCCCATCTTGTGCACGCTCACCACGCAGACGTCGGCGCCCACGTCCATCGCCCAGGTCGGCAGGTCGGGATGGAAGGGCAGGTGCGCGCCCCACGCCTCGTCCACGATCAGCGGCTTGCCCCGTTCGTGACAGACCTCGACGATGCCGGCCAGATCGGCGCAGGTGCCGTACGGGCTCGGGCTGACGACGAGCGCGCCCGCCGCATCGGGATGGCGTTCCCAGGCCTCACGCACCTGCTGCGGTGACGGCGGATGCGACATATGCCGTTCGGCATCCCAGCGGGGCGTGATCCAGCGTGGTTGCACCCCGGAGAACACCAGCCCGGCCACGATCGACTTGTGGCTGTCCCTGGCGACCAGCAGCCCGCCGTCTTTGCCGCCGGCCACCGCCATCATCGCCGCCTTCACCGACAGCGAACTGCCGCAGGTGGAGAAGAAGGTCGTCTCGGCGCCGACCGCGTCGGCCATCAGCGCTTCGGCATCGGCCAGATATCCCCCGCGCATCAGCCGATCGTCGAGGCCCGGCCCGGCGAGCACGTCGGAGCGGAAGGCGTCGATACCGATGGTCTCGGCGACCCTCTTGTCGATACCGCGCCCCTGCCGGTGGCCGGGCGGTGTGTACCCGTATCTGCCCGCGCGCCGGTACTCGGCCAGCGCATCGAGCAAAGGTGCTCGTGCATGATCCATGTTGGCTGGCCTACCCGATCGGCCGGGAATTATGTCGGCGCGGGCCGCGAGGGAGGCGAGTAACCTACGAGAATGGACGCGGCCTCATCGACAGTCGGCGTTGAAGAGGAATTTCTCCTGGCGGATCCGGACAGCGGCGCACCGGCGGCGAAAAACGTCGAGGTGGCCCAGTCCGCGAAGGACATCGGTATCGATCTGCAACTGGAACTGACCCGCTGCCAAGTGGAGACGTGCACCGGTGTGCACACCCACACCGGAGAATTGCTCGCCGAATTGCGTACGCTGCGCGGCGGGGTGGCCGCCTGTGCTCGCGAACACGACACCCGCCTGCTCGCGGTCGCGATTCCGCCGACGGTCCCCGAGGAATTCCCGGTCACCGACACCCCGCGCTACCAGCGGATCGCCCGCAATTTCGGGATGCTCGCCCATGAACAGGGCCTGTGCGGCTGCCATATCCACGTCGGGATTCCCGATCGGGAAACGGCCATCCAGGTCAGCAATTTCCTGCGGCCGTCGCTGCCGATCTTCCTGGCGCTCACCGCCAATTCCTCGATCTATCGCGGCTCCGATACCGGCTACGCCAGTTGGCGCAGCGTGCTGTGGCGGCGCTGGCCCAGCGCCGGGCCGCCGCCGTATTTCGCCGATGCCGACGGCTACGACGCGATGGTGGACATGATGCTGTCCAGCGGCAGCATTCTGGACAAGAAAATGGTCTATTGGGATATCCGGCCCTCGATCACCTTTCCCACCGTCGAGGTTCGGGTCAGCGATGTGCCGGCGACGGTGACCGAGACGGCCATGCTCGCCACCCTGGTACGGGCCACCGTGATGACCGCTCGCGCCGACCTCGACCGCGGCCGTACCGCGCCGATGGTGTCGGCGGAGGTGCTGCGAGCCGCGTACTGGAAGGCCGCTCGCTCGGGGCTCGACGGCGACGGCGTCGACCCGATCGACTGCCGGGTGGCGCCCATGCGCACGCTGCTCGGTGAGCTGCTCGATCGGATCGACCCAGCGCTGACGGCACTGGGCGCCGGCGACTTCGTCCACGAGACCATCGGGGTGGTGCTCGAGCGCGGGAACGGGGCACACCGTCAGCGCGAGGCCTTCCACGCGCGCGGCGAGATCACCGATGTCCTCACGGTCTTACAGGACGCCACGCTCGAAGGGTGCGTGTCGGCGTAGCCGGATGGCAGCAGCGCATCGGTCGTCGCCGGCGAGCGTATCCCTTGAGTTCAGTGCAGGATTCGCCGCGCACGCTCCCGCGCGTCATGCGGGTCGGTCGCGTCGAGCACGGCGGCGGCCGCGGCCTGGCACTCGGCCAGCGTGACCGCCGACAGCTGCGCCCCGACACCGGCGACCGCGGGCGCGGCCGCGGACAGCGAGGTGACACCGAGCCCGGCCAGCACGCACGCCAGCAGCGGGTCGGCGGCGGCTTCACCACACACGCCCACCGGTTTCCCCACCCGCCTGCCCGCGGCGGCGGTACGGGCGACCAGGGCCAGCACGGCCGGCTGCCAGGGATCGGTGAGCGCCGCGAGATCCGGCGACATCCGGTCGGCGGCCATCGTGTACTGCGCGAGATCATTGGTGCCGATCGACACGAAATCGACCTCGGCCAGGATGGCCTCGGCCAGCAGCGCCGCGGCGGGCACCTCGATCATCACCCCGGCGATCAACCCCCGGTCGCGGACCTTGCTCGCGAACGCGCGCGCTTCACCGACGGTGGCGATCATCGGGGCCATCACCATGGGTGGCGTGGCGCGGCCGGTGGCCGCGGCGGCGATGGCGTCGAGCTGACGGTCCAGGATGCCGCTGTCGCGGGCGGCGATGCGGATTCCGCGCACACCCAGCGCCGGGTTGGCTTCCTCGGGGTGATCGGCGAAACGCAGGGGCTTATCGGAGCCTGCGTCCAGGGTTCGGATCACCACTTTCGCGGCGGGATAGGCGTCGAGCACCTCGCG
Source organism: Nocardia sp. JCM 38205 (assembly GCF_058222935.1). Lineage (NCBI taxonomy): Bacteria > Bacillati > Actinomycetota > Actinomycetes > Mycobacteriales > Nocardiaceae > Nocardia > Nocardia sp. JCM 38205. Next base: position 137,842 of record NZ_JBYHFL010000008.1, read on the forward strand.
GTAGATTCCGGCCTGCTCCTGCACGGATGGTTCGGAATCGCGGTCGAGGAAACACAATTCGGTGCGGAACAGGCCGATGCCCTCGGCTGGTGTCTCGGTCGCCGCCCGCGCGCCTGCGCCGTCCTGGACGTTGGCGAGAATGTCCACGCGGTGGCCGTCGCTGGTGGCGCCGGGACCGGTCCAGCGCGCGTTTCTGGTGGCGGTCGTGCGGTAGTCGGCGACAGCGGCCAGCGCGCGAGCCGGCTCCGGGTCGACGGTGACGATGCCCGCCGCGCCGTCGATCAGCAGCTCGGTGCCGGCTTCGACCTCGTCCAGGCCGGTCACCGCGACCACGCACGGGATACCGAGCTGACGGGCGATGATCGCGGTGTGGCTGGTCGCGCCGCCGAGCGAGGTGGCAAGCCCGACGATGCGGGTGGGGTCCAAGCCCGCGGTATCGGCAGGCGCCAGGTCGCGCGCGATGAGGATGGACGGACGATCCGGTGTGGGGACGCCGGGCTCGGGCAGCCCGAGTATTTCGGCCACCACCCGATCGCACACATCGCGCAGATCGGTGACTCGTTCGGCCATCACCCCACCGAGCTTGGTGAACATCGCCGCGAACTGTTCGGTGGCGGCGGCGGCCGCGGCAGGCGCGGCGACGCCGGTGGCGATCAGCTTCTCGGCCGCGCCGAGCCAACCGCGATCGGTGGCCATGGCGGCGTTCGCTGAGAGCACCTCGGCCGCGGCCCCGCTCGCCGCACTCGACCGGGCCCGCAGCCGCTGCGCGACCGTCTCCGCGGCCGAGTGCAGGGCGGTGTTCTCCGATGCCCGATCGGACTCGGCGATCGTGTCCGATCGGGCATCCGTTGCCACCCGCGGATTGGGGCGAACCGCGGGCGCGGCCGCCACGCCAGGCACCGCCGGTGTTCCGCGCAGAACCGATTCAACGGCTTCTACCTGCTGCGATCGGGTCATCTGCGGTCTCCTTCGCACCGAAATCGGACTGTGGTGTTCATATCAGCCATCGAGTGGATGTGATCCAGACTACTCCAAACCATTGACAAAGCAACACACTCAGACGTAAAACAACATAAATCAACATTCGCAGGAGGATCGGGATGTACGCAGAGGAGCGGCAGCAGGCCATCGCCACCCTGGTGGGGCAGCGCGGTCGCGTTTCGGTGACCGATCTGTCCGAGCAGTACGGCGTCACCAGTGAAACCGTGCGGCGCGACCTCGCGGTGCTGGACCGGATGGGTCTGGTGCGCCGGGTGCACGGCGGCGCCGTCCCTGCCGCCGCCCTCACCGCGATCGAACTGGGCACCTCCGAACGCGAGACCACGCACACCGCCGAAAAGGAACGCATCGCCAAGGCCGCCGTGGAATTCCTGCCACCCACCGGCGGCAGTGTGCTCTTCGACGCGGGCACCACCACCGCACGAGTCGCGGCGCTGCTGCCTGCCGACCGCGAGCTGGTCGGGGTGACGAACTCGCTGCCGGTGGCGACCAGGCTCAGCGGCCATGCCTGCGTGCAGTTGCATCTGCTCGGCGGGCGGGTGCGTGGGGTCACCCAGGCCGCCGTCGGCGCGGAGACGCTGCGCGTGCTGGCCGGGATGCGGGTCGATACCGCATTCATCGGCACCAACGCGCTCACCCCGGCCCACGGTCTGTCCACCCCGGACGTCGACGAGGCGGCGGTCAAGCGGGCCATGGTGGCCAGTGCCCATCGGGTGGTGGTGGTCGCCGATTCGTCCAAGATCGGCCGCGAGGATTTCGTACGCTTCGCCGGCATCGACGAGATCGACGTGCTGGTCACCGATTCCGGTATTCCGGCCTCGGTGCGCAACGAACTCACCGGCAGCGGCATCGAGGTGGTGGCGGCGTGATCGTCACACTCACCGCGAATCCGAGTATCGACCGCACCGTCACCCTGGCCGAACCGCTGCTGCGCGGGGCGGTGCACCGGGCACGCGGCGTCGCCACCCATCCGGGCGGCAAGGGCGTCAACGTTTCCCGGGTGGTTGCCGCCGCTGGCGTGCCCACCGTCGCCGTCCTGCCCGGCAACGCCGACGATCCGCTGCTGCGCGCGCTCACCGAGGCCGGGATCGAGCATCGCAGCGTGCCGACCGCCGGTTCGGCGCGGATCAACCTCACCGTCGCCGAAGCCGACGGCACCACCACCAAGATCAACGAGCCCGGCCACCCACTGAGCACCGCCGCGCTGGAGGCGCTGGCCGCGCTCCTGAGTGAGCTCGCGGCAGCAGCCGATTGGGTGGTGCTCTCGGGTTCGCTACCGCCTGCCGTACCCGCCGACTGGTACGTCGAGCTGATCCGCCGAATGCCCGGCACCCGGATCGCCGTCGACACCTCCGACGCGCCACTGCTCGCCCTCGCGGACGGAACGTCGGTGGCGCCACAGCTGATCAAACCCAATACCGACGAACTCGCCCAGCTGACGGGCACTTCCGCCGGCACGCTGGAAGAACCCCTGGTGGCCGCGCGCGCCGCCGCCGGACTCCTCGACCGCGGCTTCGGCGCGGTACTGGCGACGCTCGGCGCCGCGGGCGCGGTCCTGGTCACCGCCGACGGCGCCTGGCATGCCGCCGCACCCGCCATCCGTCCGCGCAGCACCGTCGGTGCAGGCGATTCCGCCCTCGCGGGCTACCTGCTCGCCGATCTGGCCGGCGCCGCACCCGCCGACCGGCTACGCCGCGCCGTCGCCTACGGCAGCGCGGCCGCCGCACTGCCCGGCACCGGCCTGCCCGGTCCCCACCACACCGACCCCGACGCCGTGTCCGTCACGGCGCTGGACCTCCTCCCCCATTCCTGAAGGGCGCACCGCGATGGCCGATTCGATCATCACCCCGGAAACGATCACGCTCGACGCCGATCTCGGCGCCTCGAAACCGGATGTGATCGCCGCCCTCGCACAGCGGATCACCGATGCCGGACGCGCCGAGGACGCGGCCGCGCTCACCGCCGCGGCGCTGGCCAGGGAGGAGCAGTCGGCCACCGGGCTGCCGAACGGCCTCGCCATCCCGCACTGCCGGGCCGCCACCGTCCTGCGGCCCTCCCTCGGTTTCGCGCGCCTGGCACCGAAGGTCGATTTCGGCGCCCCCGACGGCCCCGCCGATCTCGTGTTCCTGATCGCGGCACCGGAGGGCGCGGGTGCCGAACATATGAAGCTGTTGTCGAGCCTGGCGCGAGCACTGGTGAAACCGGAGTTCGTCGGCAGTCTGCGCGCGGCGGACAGCGCTGATGCTGTTGTCGCACTGGTGGATTCGGTGCTCGCTCCGCCGACAGGCAGCACGGCCACCGACCCCGCAGGAGCGGCGGCCGGCGCAGGGGCCACCTCTTCGGTCGGCGCCGTAGCTCCGCCAGGATCGTCTGCGGGTAGCGGGACCGCCGGCGTCGACAACGGCGCATCCGACAGCACGAATGCCACCGCGGCACCGGCGATTCCCACTGCCACCGAAGAAGTTCCGGCCGAACAGGCTGCTGGATCGGTCGGCGCCGCCACTCGCTCGATCGTCGCCGTCACCGCCTGCCCCACCGGCATCGCGCACACCTACATGGCCGCCGACGCGCTGGTGGCCGCGGGTGAGCGGGCCGGGGTGCGGGTTCAGGTAGAAACCCAGGGGTCCAGCGGCACCACCCCGCTCTCGGCCGCCACCATCGCCGCCGCCGACGCCGTCATCCTGGCCACCGATGTCGGGGTGAAGGGCCGGGAGCGGTTCGCGGGCAAGCCCATTGTGGAATCCGGGGTGAAGCGAGCCATCAACGAGCCCGACGCGATGATCGCCGATGCGCTGCGCGTGGCCCGCGATCCCGCCGCGGCCGCCGCGACGACAACCACGGCACCGGAACCCGAGCCCGCCGCACTGGGCTGGGGTACCCGGTTACGCCAGATCCTGCTCACCGGCGTCAGCTACATGATTCCGTTCGTCGCGGCGGGCGGGCTGCTGATCGCACTCGGTTTCCTGGTCGGCGGCTACGAGATCGCCGACAACGCGTCCTCGATCGTGCTGGACAATTCACTCACCTCGCTACCGCCGGGCGGACTGGCCACCTATCTGGGTGCGGTGCTGTATCAGCTTGGTTCGCTCGCGTTCGGCTTCCTGGTGCCTGCGCTGGCCGGCTACATCGCCTTCGCCATCGCCGACCGGCCCGGTCTGGCACCGGGTTTCACCGCGGGCGCGGTGGCCCTCTTCGTCGGGGCGGGGTTCCTCGGCGGCCTGGTCGGTGGTCTGATCGCCGGGTTCGCGGCACTGTGGGTGAGCCGGATTCCGGTGCCGCAGTGGGCGCGTGGGTTGATGCCGGTGGTGATGATCCCGCTGTTCGCCTCGCTCATCGTCGGGCTGCTCATGCTCACCGTGCTCGGCAAACCGCTGGCGGTGATGACCGAGAGCCTGACCGATTGGCTCAACGGACTGTCGGGGACCTCGGCCGTCGCGCTCGGCGTCATCCTCGGCCTGATGATGTGCTTCGACCTGGGCGGCCCGGTCAACAAGGCCGCGTACTCGTTCGCCGCGGCGGGCCTGTCGGTGACCGATCCGGCGACGCTGAAGATCATGGCCGCGGTCATGGCGGCAGGTATGGTGCCGCCGCTGGCCATGGCGCTGGCCTCGACCGTGCTGCGGCCGGGCCTGTTCACTCCCGCCGAACGCGAGAACGGCAAGGCCGCCTGGCTGCTGGGCGCCTCGTTCATCTCCGAAGGCGCCATCCCGTTCGCGGCCGCCGACCCGCTGCGGGTGATCCCGTCGATGATGGCCGGCGGCGCGGTCACCGGGGCGCTGGTGATGGCGACCGGGGTGACGCTGAGCGCACCGCATGGCGGCATCTTCGTCTTCTTCGCCGTCGGGCAGATCGCCTGGTATCTGGTCGCCATCGCGGCCGGCACCGTCACCGCCGCGGTCTGCGTCACGGCCGCCAAGTCCTTCGGCCGGGCTCGGACGAGCACCGATACCGCGCTCGTGGCCGCCTGAGCACCCGAAAGCCGCACCGCGCACCCCGTCCACGCTGCACACTCGTATCCACCCCACCAAGGAGAAGAAATGCCGAGTACCACCGTCACCGTCGGTTCCTCGATCGGCCTGCACGCCCGCCCCGCCGCGTTGATCGCAGAGGCCGTTGCCGCGGCAGGCGTCCCGGTCACCCTGGCCCTGCCCGGTGGTGAGCCCGTGGATGCGGGCTCGTCACTGATGATCATGACCCTCGGTGCCACCTGCGGCACCGAGGTCGTGGTCAGCAGCGATGATCAGCCGACGCTGGACAAGATCGTCGGCATGGTCGCCAGCGATCTCGACGCCTGAGCCGGCAGCCGCGACCGAGCAAGGGCACGGCCCGTCCCGGTGCGGACGGGCCGCAGCACTACTTCCGTGGCCGCTTCTCGCGCACTCGCACCGAGATCCGCACCGGCGAACCGGCGAAACCGAACTCCTCACGCAGCCTGCGCTCCAGGAAGCGGCGGTAGCCCGCCTCCAGGAAGCCGGTGGTGAACAGCACGAACGTCGGCGGACGTGTGGTCGCCTGGGTGGCGAACAGGATGCGCGGCAGCCGCCCGCCGCGCATCGGCGGCGGAGTCGCGGCGACGACTTCCTTGAGCCAGTTGTTCAACCGGCCCGTCGGAATCCGCTTGTCCCAGGATTCCAGCGCCGTCTCCATCGCGGGCACCAGCTTCTGCACCGCCCGGCCGGTGTGCGCGGAGATATTGACCCGCTGCGCCCACGGCACCCGCACCAGCTCGCGGTCGATCTCCTTCTCCAACTGCAAGCGGCGGTCCTCGTCGACCAGATCCCACTTGTTGAACGCCAGCACCAGCGCGCGACCGGAATCGGCGACCAGGCTGATCACCCGCAGGTCCTGTTCGGTGATCGGCTGGGAGGCATCGATCAGCATGATCGCCACCTCGGAGGCCTCCAGCGCCGACTTGGTGCGCAGCGAGGCGTAGAACTCGGTACCGCTGGCGGTGGACACCTTGCGGCGCAAACCCGCGGTATCGACGAACTTCCAGATCTTGCCGCCCAATTCGACCAGGGTGTCGACCGGGTCGACGGTGGTTCCGGCGACGTCGTGCACCACCGACCGCTCATCGCCTGCCAGCTTGTTCAGCAGGCTCGACTTGCCGACGTTCGGCTTGCCGACCAACGCCACGCGGCGCGGGCCGGTCCCGCCGGTGCCCTCACGCGGGGTTTCCGGCAGCACCTCGAGCACGTCGTCGAGCAGATCGCCGGTGCCGCGGCCATGAGCGGCCGACACCATGCGCGGCTCACCGAGACCGAGCGACCACAGCGTGGCGGCATCGGCCTCCACCCGCTGATCGTCGACCTTGTTGGCGACCAGGATGACCGGCGTCTTGGACCGGCGCAGCACCTTCACCGCGGCCTCGTCGGTCGCGGTGGCGCCGACGGTGGCGTCGACGACGAGCAGGATCGCGTCGGCGGTGTTCATCGCCAATTCGGCCTGCCTGGCCACCGACTGCTGCAGCCCCTTGGCATCGGGTTCCCAGCCGCCGGTGTCCTGCACCAGGAATCGGCGCCCGGCCCAGTTCGCCTCGTAGGAGACGCGGTCGCGGGTCACGCCGGGAATGTCTTCCACCACGGCCTCTCGGCGGCCGAGGATCCGGTTGACCAGCGTCGACTTGCCGACGTTCGGCCGCCCGACGACGGCGAGTGTCGGCATCGCGATATGTTCGCCCGCCTCCAGGTCACCGTCGAGATCGGTGATCTCCCATTCGGATTCGTCGCTCCATACGCCGTCGCCGGCGAGCACGTCCTCGGTCATTTGGCCTCTCCCGCCGTGCGCACCGAAACCTGCTGCGCGACAACGCGGTACAGCTCGTCGATGACCTCGTCCATGCTCAGTTCGCTGGTGTCGACCAGCACCGCGTCCGCGGCCGGACGCAGCGGGGACACCTTGCGGGTGGAATCGAGGGTGTCGCGGCGCTGCACGTCGGCCAGCACCGCGGCGTAGTCGTCACCCCGGCCCTCGGCGATGTTCTGCTGATTGCGCCGCTGGGCCCGCGCCTCGGCGGAAGCGGTCAGATAGATCTTGGCGTCGGCGTCGGTCAGCACGACGGTGCCGATATCGCGGCCCTCGACCACGATCCGGCCGGCCGATACCGCGATCTCACGCTGCAGGGCGACCAGCGCCTCGCGCACCTCGGGCACCGCCGACACCGCCGACACCGCCTTGGTGACCGCGTCGCCGCGGATCTCCGCGGAGACGTCGGCGCCGTCGAGCTGGATCAGCTCATTGCTGGGGTCGGTGCCGATGGTCAGCGGCAGGTCCACCACCGCGGCCGCGATGGCAGCCGGATCGCCGAGGTCGACGCCCGCGCGCAGCACGCGCAGCGTCGCCACCCGGTACATGGCGCCGGTGTCGAGATAGCGGGCGCCCAGACGTGCGGCGAGCCGGCGCGACACGCTGGACTTGCCGGTCCCCGACGGCCCGTCCATCGCCACCACCAGCGACGAGGACCCCGACAGCTGTTCGGGCACCTCGACCGCGCTGTCCACACTGTTCACAACGACACCGCCTCGTAGAGTTTGCCGATTTCATCGCGACCCAGCACCCGGAGGGTGCCCGGTCGTTGATCGCCCAGCGCCACCGGGCCGATATCGGTGCGCACCAGCCGCGTCACCGGATGGCCGACCGCGTCCAGCAGCCGGCGCACGATGTGCTTGCGCCCTTCGTGCAACACGATCTTGACCAGCGAACGTCCCTCGCCGATATCGAGCACCTGGAAGCGGTCGACCTTGGCGGGGCCGTCCTCAAGTTCGACGCCGTCGCGCAGCTGCTTGCCGACCGCGCGGTGCACCTCACCGTTGACGGTGGCCAGGTAGGTCTTGGACACCTCGAACGAGGGATGCATCAGCCGGTGCGCCAGATCGCCGTCGTTGGTGAGCAGCAGCAGGCCCTCGGTGTCGGCGTCCAGGCGTCCGACGTGGAACAACCGCTGCCCGGCCGCGATGCGTTCGGCGACGATATCGCCCACACAGGGCCTGCCCAGATCGTCCGACATCGTCGACTGCCAGCCCTTGGGCTTGTTCAGCGCCAGGTGCACCAGCTCCTCGCGCACCACCACCCGGGTGCCGTCCACCCGGATCACGGCGTGCTGCGGGTCGATGCGCAGGCCCTGCTCGCGCACGATCATGCCGTCGACCTCGACGCGACCCTGCGCGATCATGTCCTCGGCGGCGCGCCGGGACGCGACCCCGGCCTTGGCCAGCACCTTCTGCAAACGCTCGCCCTCACCCCAGGGCAGTTTGGTGTGCGCGCCGGGAGCCGGCTCGACGTGCTGGCGCTTGGCGGGCTTGGCATTGCTCAGCTGCGGCGTCGAGGCGGTCTGGCGCTGCGGCTTGGCGGATTTGTTCTTGCGGGGCGGCTGCGCGCGGTCGGGCCTGCGGGCCGCGCCCTGCGCGCCGCGCTGCGACGGGGCCGCGGAGCCACCGCGCTGGGCGCCTGCCGATCCACTGGTGCCGCGCCGGGGGTCCGCACCCGTCGCGGCGCCCCGCGGGGTGACCCCGCGCTGGGCCGCACGCGCATCACGGGAGCCGATCGGGCGGCCACCCCTCGGGTGCTGGTCGTTACGTTTCCTACGGTCCGGTGTGCCATCTCGGCGAGCGGGTGTATTCACGTTGTCCTGTCAATCCTCGGTGCCGAGGTCCAGATCGTCCTCGGCGGGTTTCTTCAGCCTGGTGTAGCGGGGGTCCGTCTCCAGGCTCTCGTTGATCTCATCGATCAGGTCGACGCCCGGTAGCAGGGGCGCCAGTGGTGGCAGATCGCTCAGTGACGCCAGCCCGACCCGTTCCAGGAACAGTTCGGTCGTGCGGTAGAGCGTCCCGTTGGTCTCCGGGTCGACGCCTGCTTCGGCGATCAACCCTCTGGCCAGCAGGGTGCGCATGACGCCGTCGACGTTCACGCCGCGCACCGCGCTGACCCTGGTCCGGGTCACCGGCTGGCGGTATGCCACCACCGCCAGCGTTTCCAAGGCGGCCCTGGTCAGTTTCGACCGGGCGCCGTCGAGCAGCAGCCGTTCGACATACGGTGCGTACTCGCTGCGAGTATAGAAGCGCCACCCGTCACCGGCGAAACGCAGATCGATCCCGGAGCGCCGGGCCGACAGCTCGGCCGACATCTCGCGCAGGGTGCGCTCGACCCGCTCGGCACTGTCGTCGAGGGCCGCTGCCAGCTGTTCTACCGGGGCGGGAGTGTCGACGATGAGCAGAATCGCCTCGAGCGCCGAGCGGAATTCGTCGTCGTCGAGGGGTTCGGGGGTGAACTCTGCCACTGCCTCGGTCATCCGTAGTCCTCTTCGATGGTCACCACGTTATCTGCTTGCCCGTCCTCGGGTTGATCGCCGATCCAGCTCACCGCCAGCGGGCCGAGCGGATCGGGCTGATCGAACTCGATGCTCTTGCCGCGATAGAGCTCCAGCAAGGCAAGGAAGCGCGCGACGATTTCGATCGGCGCACCGCAGTCGGCGACCAGTTCGGCGAAGGTCGTCCACCCGCCCGCACCGCGCTCCTCGAGACGTTCGAGCACGATCGCGGCCTGTTCGGCGACCGAGACGGCGTGCGCGTGCAAATGGTCGAGACCCACCGTCGGCACGGGCCGCGGCCGGAACGCCGCCGCCGCGATCTCGGCGAACCCGGCGGCGTCCACACCCAGGGTCACCTCTGGCAGCAGGTCGGTGAAGCGGTCCTCGAGCCCCACGGCGCGCGGGTACCGGCGCAGCGCCGCCGCCTCCAGCTCCCCGAGCAGTTCGGCGACCTGCTTGAAGGCCCGGTACTGCAGCAGCCGGGCGAAGAGCAGGTCGCGCGCCTCGAGCAGTTCCAGATCCTCGGCGTCGGTCATCTCGCCCGACGGCAGCAGCCGCGCCGCCTTCAGATCCAGCAGGGTGGCGGCCACCACCAGGAACTCGGTGGTCTGATCGAGGATCTTGTCCGCGCGCAGCCCCGACTGCTCGGCCAGGTCCGCCGTCAACGCCTTGGTGTAGGCGATGAACTCGTCGGTCACCTTGTGCAACGCCACCTCGGTGACGTCGAGACGACGCTGACTGATCAGGGTCAGCAGCAGATCGAAGGGGCCTTCGAAGTTGCTCAGCCGCAGATGGAATCCGGACGGGCGCTCGGGCTCGGTGTCTGTGGCCGAGCCGGGATCCGTGCCCGCATTCGAGCCGGCTTCGGCGCTCGTAGTCGAATCAGGCTCGGCGCCCACGGTCGAGCCGGGCTCCGAGCCCGCATTCGAGCCAGGTTCGGTGCCCGCACTCGAGCCGGGCTCGGTGCTCACAGCCGAGCCGGGCTCGGTGCTCACAGCCGAGCCGGGTTCGCTGCTCGCGGTCGAATCGGTGGAGCCTGGGTTATCGGTGCTGGTCGACAGTGCTGGCTCGGACGCTGCGGTCACCGGCCGGACCGGTGGATGACTTCCCGCGCCATCGCCCGATAGGCTTCCGCGCCACCGGATTTCGGGGCCCACGTGGTGATCGGCTCGCCCGCGACGCTGGCATCGGGGAAGCGCACGGTGCGCGAGATCGCGGTGTCGTACACCAGGTCACCGAACACCTCCACCACGCGGGACATGACCTGCCGCGAATGCAGCAGTCGCGCATCGAACATGGTGACGACGATGCCGTAGAGGCTCAGACGCGGATTGAGCCGATCGCGCACCTTCTCCACGGTGTCGTTGAGCAGGGCGAGCCCGCGCAGCGAGAAGTACTCGCATTCCATCGGGATGATCACACCGTCGGAGCAGGCCAGCGCGTTCACCGTGAGCAGTCCGAGCGAGGGCTGGCAGTCGATGAGGATGTAGTCGTAGCGCGAGCGCACCGATTCCAGGGCCCGCCCGAGGGTCTGCTCCCGGCCGACCTCGTTGACCAGCTGGATCTCCGCCGCCGACAGATCGATATTGCTGGGCAGCAGATCCATGTTCTCGACCCTGGTCTGCATCAGCACGTCGTCGATGGAGACCTTCGAACCGACCAGCAGGTTGTGCACGGTGAGGTCGAGGTCGTGGTGGGCCACGCCGAGCCCGGCCGAGAGCGCGCCCTGCGGATCGAGATCGACCAGCAGCACCTTGCGCCCGTATTCGGCCAGCGCCGCACCGAGATTGATGGTGGAGGTGGTCTTGCCGACCCCGCCCTTCTGATTGCACATGGCGATGATCAGGGCCTCACCGCCGGGTGCCACGGCGGGCGGTTCGGGAACCAGACGCAACGGACGTCCGGTGGGGCCGAGCTCGACATCGTCGGGCACCGGCGCCGCTTCCACGGCGTTGCCCCACACCGAGGGGGTTCCGGTGTCGGCGTCGAGTCCCGCGCCGGCGTCCGTAAGCGGCTCCGTCCCAGCACCCATCGGCGGCTCTGCCGCTCCGGCTGTCGTCACGATCCGCTGCTCCTTATACGTTCCTGCCCGTTCCCCGCCGAGCGTAGCGAGGCCGATCAGTGCACGACCTCACTTTCGGATGGTCCAGCTCTCGGTAGACGCTACCGCTAGTTCGTCCCCGAGTGCCGCGAGTCCGACCGGCGTGTTCGCGACGCCACGCCGCGTCACGGATAACAAAACGCTACCTGTTCGTTGTCATTGCCATTGCGGAGCACTGTCGAACCGGTGACCTTTCCCGCCGGACCGGCCCTCGGCGCCTGGTCGAAGCCGCCAGGAGCGGGTGGATCCGGCGGCGCTCATGTCGCGCGCGGATGGGCAGTCGCCCAGACCTCGCGCAGGGTCTTGACGGTCACCAGGGTGTAGATCTGCGTGGTGGTGACCGAGGCGTGGCCGAGTAGTTCTTGGACAACGCGCACGTCGGCGCCGCCGTCGAGCAGATGCGTGGCAAACGAATGCCGCAGCGTGTGCGGGGAGACACTGGCGCCGATCCCCGAACGTTCGGCCGCGCTCTGTAACACCTGCCATGCGCTCTGCCGCGACAGTCGTCCACCGCGTGCGTTCAGGAACAACGCACCCGCGTTGCCGCGCCCACGCGCCGCGAGCACCGGGCGGCCGCGCACCAGATAGGCATCCACGGCCGCCAGCGCCGGACGCCCGATCGGCACGATGCGCTGTTTACCGCCCTTACCACGCAACACCACCGCACGCTCGGGCATATCGAGATCGTCGACATCGAGCCCGACCATCTCCGAGATCCGGGCCCCGGTGGAATACAACAGTTCCAGCAGCGCCCGGTCCCGCAGTCCGCGCGCCACCCCCTCACCGCTGGTGCCGCAATCACCGCCCGCCGCTTCCAGCAGCTTCAGCACCTCGTCATAGGGCAACGCCTTGGGCAGCCTGCGCCCAGGGGCCGGCGGTTTCACCGCATGCGCCACGTCGGTGCTGGTCATGCCCTCGGCGGTGGCGAACCGGTGCAGGCCACGGACGGCGATCAGCGCCCGGGCCACCGATCCCGCAGCCAGCGGCGGATGCCCGGCGCCGCCGGAACGCAGCGCCATGGCGAACTCGGCGACATCGCCTTCCGCGACGGCGTCGAGATCGCCGATGCCGCGACCGGCCAGGAAGGCCCGGTACCGCTCCAGATCACGCCGATAGGCGGACAGGGTGTTGCGTGCGGCGCCCCGCTCGACGGCCAGATGGTCGAGGTAGGCGTCCACCTCCCGCACCGTGGTGGCCCGTCAGTCCTGCGCCCGGCGTGCTTGCCTGCCCAGCAGCGCCGTCGGCTGCCCGGGCCATGGCACGTCCGCCGGGCGCGGGGCCAGTCCCTGCGCCCGTGCCGCCGACACCGCGAGCACACCGGCCACGGCGGTGGCGTTGACGATCTCGCCGGCCAGCGCGGCCCGCACCGCCTGCTCCAGCGGCATCCGCACCAACTCCAGATCGGCTTCCTCGTGCTCGGGGTCGGGGCGCTCGGTGTCATAGAGCCCACGGGCCAGATACACCCGCAGCGCCTCATCGGTGAAACCCGGCGACAACGCCACATCCACCAGTACCGACCACTCGTGTGCGGCCAGGCCCGTCTCCTCGGCCAACTCACGCTTGGCCGCTTCGAGCGGGTCCTCGCCGTCGATGTCGAGCAACCCGGCGGGAAGTTCGAGCAGCCGGATGCCCAGCGGATGACGGTACTGGCGGATCAGCACGATGTTGTCGTCGTCGTCCAGCGCGGCCACGGCGACGGCGCCGTGATGCTCGACCACTTCCCGTTCGACGACCCGGCCGTCCGGCATGGCCACCTGATCCAGCCGCAACGCCAGGATCGCGCCGGAATACACCGTCCGGCTGGACACGGTCTCGAAGTCGTGGCTACCCGGCACGGTGGAATTGTCGCTCATCTACGAGGCCTGATCACCCGCATTGGCCAATTCCTCACCGGGAATGTCGACCGGAAGCCGTTCGGCCGCCTTGTATTTCAAGGCTGCCGCGATCAGCGCCGCGAACAGCGGATGCGGCCGGGTCGGGCGCGACTTGAGTTCGGGATGGGCCTGGGTGGCGACGAAGAACGGGTGCTTGTCGGCGGGCAGCTCGACGAACTCGACCAGATGCCCGTCGGGTGAGGTGCCGCTGAACTTCAGCCCGCTCTTGGCGATCTTGTCGCGGTAGGCGTTGTTCACCTCGTAGCGGTGACGGTGCCGCTCGGAGACCTCGGTAGTGCCGTAGGCCTGCGCCACCACCGAACCCTTTGCCAGCACCGCCGGGTAGGCGCCCAGGCGCATGGTGCCGCCCAGATCGGCTTCCCCGGCCACCGCCTGCTCCTGATCGGCCATGGTGGAGATGACCGGGTGGGTGGTGTCGGGCTCGAACTCGGCGGAGTTGGCGTCGGTGAGCCCCACCGAACGCGCCGCCTCGATCACCATGCACTGCAAGCCGAGGCACAACCCGAGTAGCGGCAGCCCACGGGTGCGGGCGTAGCGGATGGCACCGACCTTGCCCTCGATTCCGCGGATGCCGAAGCCGCCGGGGATGAGGACCGCGTCCACGTCACGCAGCGCGGCCTGCGCTCCGGCCGGGGTCTCACAGTCGTCGGACTGCACCCAGCGGATCTGCACCTTGGCCCGCGAGGCGAATCCGCCCGCGCGCAGCGCCTCGGTGACCGACAGGTAGGCATCGGGCAGATCGACGTACTTGCCGACCAGCGCGACCTCAACGGTTTCGCGCGGGGAATGCACCCGATCGAGCAGATCGCCCCACACCGTCCAGTCCACATCGCGGAACGGCAGACCGAGCTTGCGCACCACATAGGCGTCCAGGCCCTCGCGGTGCAGCACCTTGGGGATGTCGTAGATCGAGGGGGCGTCCGGGGTGGAGATGCAGGCGTCGACCTCGACGTCGCACATCAGCGCGATCTTGCTCTTGAGCGACTGCGGGACCTCGCGGTCGCAGCGCAGGATCAGCGCGTCGGGCTGGATGCCGATATTGCGCAGCGCGGCCACCGAATGCTGGGTGGGCTTGGTCTTGAGTTCCCCCGACGGCGCCAGGTACGGCACCAGCGAGACGTGCAGGAAGAAGACGTTGTCGCGGCCGACGTCGTGGCGGATCTGCCGGGCGGCTTCCAGGAACGGCTGCGATTCGATGTCGCCGACGGTGCCACCGATCTCGGTGATCACCACATCCGGTTCCTGACCTTGCAGGTCCGGGCCGCGCATGGCCAGGATGCGCGCCTTGATCTCGTCGGTGATGTGCGGGATCACCTGCACCGTGTCACCGAGGTATTCACCGCGGCGCTCCTTGGCGATGACCGACGAATAGATCTGCCCTGTCGTCACATTCGCGTCCCTGGACAGATCCCGGTCCAGGAAGCGTTCGTAGTGTCCGACGTCGAGGTCGGTTTCGGCACCGTCCTCGGTCACGAACACCTCTCCGTGCTGGAACGGATTCATGGTGCCCGGATCGACGTTCAAGTACGGGTCGAGCTTCTGCATCGTGACCCGCAGTCCCCGCGCGGTCAGCAGTTGACCGAGGCTGGAGGCGGTAAGACCCTTACCGAGTGAGGAGGCGACACCACCGCTGACGAAGATGTGTTTGGTGGCAGTTCGCGCCTGAATCCGTGTTTGACCCACGGGTCTTCACGGTAACACGAAACCCCCGGTCCTCTGTACGCCACGCCCGGTTTGCCACCCGATCGCTCGCACTCGCTCATACCACCCTCTTGCCGCTGCGACCCAGCTCACGCCCTGCCCCATCTCGGCATGGCCCGGATGCTGCCGACAGCACGGGTGGTCGTGCCGTCGTTCGGATCGTCTCGGCTTCGGGAGGTATGACCATTCTCAGCCCACGATGATGCTCCACTTTCCGAACTGTCCGGGAGGGAAGTCCTTCAGGTTCACGTAGTCACCGGCGGTATCGAGCTCGCCGGAGGCGCCGGCCCCCTGGAGATGCGAATCGGAATGACCGCTGTTGTAGAAAAAGAGCCGATCATCGTCGACGGAAACAACGTGGGTCCAGTGCCCGAATTGCCCGGGAGGAAAGTCCTTCAGGTTGACATAGTCGCCAGAGCTAGCTATCTCACCGGACGCAGCCCACGGTTGCTGGTACCCGTTGTAGAAGAAGAGCCGGTTGCCACCGGCGGGCGCGATCATCCACCACGGGCCGAAGTGCCCCGCCGGGAAATCCATCAGGTTGACATACTCACCCGAGTCGTCGATCTCGGCGGTGACAGCTCCCCGAGTCTGAACGTTGTAGAAGAAGAGTCTGTTCCGGCCAACCGGAACGATGTGCGTCCACTTTCCGAATTTTCCGGGTGGGAAGTCCTTCAGGTTGACGTAGTCGCCGGTGGCATCGAGTTTCCCGACCGCGCCGGCCCCGGTAACCGCTGTGTAGAAAAAGAGCCGGCCATCGCCCAGCGGCACCACCGCCCACTGACCGAATTGTCCCGCGGGAAAGTCTCTCAGGTTGACATAGTTACCCGCGGCATCGATCTCTCCCGAAGCGGACTGTGTCGTTTGATAGTTGTGGAAGAAGAGCCGCTGACCGTCGGCGGGCACAATAAAGTGCCACTGTCCGAATTGACCGGCTGGATAGTCCTTCAGGTTGACGTAGTTACCCGAGGCATCCAGTTTCCCTGATGCGGCAGCTCCGGAGTGACTGTAGAAGAACATGACGACCCCTTCTTCGATGGTGTAAATCGCCACTGCTGTTCGATTCGGTCCAGCCAGATCGGTCGCGATTGGCGCCGCAAGCTCGCCCGGAGGTAGCAAGCCTCTTCGGCGACGCCACCAGGAGCCATGACCTCCGCACTGCCATCGAACCCGCCATGGCCCGTCCGGTCAATGGGCAGTCAGACCGGCATGGCGAGCATGGACAGTCCCGGGACCTGTAGCCGCCGATACAGTCGGTGACCTGCTCGGGCAGGTCAACCGGGTGGCGCTCAGCCCGGCAGGGCGGCGAGGGTCAGGGAGGTCGCGGTGGGGCCGGTGCCGTAGCGGCCGGTGCGCCCGGCCAGTTGCTCGGACAGGGCAAGGGCGGTGGTGACGCGGCCGAGTTCGCGGTCGAGGTTGTCGACGGTGGTGACGGCGGCGGCGAGGGGGGCGTCGTCGCGGACGACGGCGAGCGGGCCCGCGCCTTCGGCGGAGCCCGGGCGACCGGCCAGGACCACGCCCGCGCCGCGAGCACGCAGAGCGCCGGCGAAGCGGGCGGTATTGGCGCCGCGGCTGTTCTCCCCGGCCTTCGAGCCGTCACCGGTGACGACGACGGCCAGCTGGGCCGGCTGCACGGGGGTGTCGCCGTAGGCCAGGAATCCGCCGCCGCGCAGCGTCTCCAGGGCCAGGCCCAGTTCCTGCGGCGTGCTGCGCGGCTGCCCCGACGCCGGATCGAGCAGCAGCACCAGGCCGAGCAGATCGCCGGCCAGGCTGCCCTGGTCGACGGCACCGGTGCGCAGTTCGGCGCCCGCCGGGATGACGTTGGTGAGAGTCGAACGCATCCGGTCACCCTCGGTGGCGTCGACGAACGCCTCGGTGAACGCGATCCGGCCGGTGACGGCGGCGCCCGCGGTCTGCAACGCGGCCACGACACCGTCCACATCGCCGGGATCGGCGTCGGGGGTGGTGAACACCACGACGCTGCGGTCGGCGAGGGTGCCGCCGAGCAGCCGCGGCGCGGAACGGGCGATGAAGGCATCGGCGCCGTTCATCTGCCCGGTCAAGCGTTGATTCTCTGCGGTGAGGGTATCGACCTGGGCGCGTAGATCGTCCTTGTCGCTGCGCAGACCCGACAGCAGGTCCGAGGCCAGGGTCTGTGATCCGAGCACCACGCCAAGGGCGAGCGCGAGGAAGATCGCCGCGATCGAAATCGCGTGCTGGCGAAGCGAGATCACGCCGCCGTCCCACCCCGTAGGTCACGCGCCCAGAGCACGAACC
Organism: Nocardia sp. JCM 38205; assembly: GCF_058222935.1. Taxonomy (NCBI): domain Bacteria; kingdom Bacillati; phylum Actinomycetota; class Actinomycetes; order Mycobacteriales; family Nocardiaceae; genus Nocardia; species Nocardia sp. JCM 38205. The sequence continues at coordinate 155,120 of NZ_JBYHFL010000008.1, forward strand.
GGTTCCAGGTGTCGGCGCCCCAATCCAGCATCTCGGTGCCGGAATTCGAGGCCAGCACCACCACGATCACCGCGATCAGCGCGGCCAGCACCACCAGCGCGATCGCGGTGCCGGACACTCGGTTGCGGTACAGGGTGGCCACCGCGGTGGCGTCCATCAGCGTCGAACCGATCTTGAGCCGCGTCAGGAAGGTCGCCGGGTTGCTGTCGCGGCGTCCGCGGTCGAAGAATTCGTCGAGCGAGGCGGCGGCTCCGGCGGTGACGATCAGCGCCGCACCGTGGTGGTGGGCCAGCAGCAACGCCAGATCCGTCGGTGCACCGGAGGACGGGAACGTCGTCGCGCCGATGCCCAGATCCTGGATGCGTTCCAGTCCCTTGGCGTGGCCGTCGGTGTCGGCGGGCAGGATCACCTCCGCACCGGATTTCAATGTCGCGGTGGTGATCTCGTCCGGGTCGCCGACGATCAGGTCCGGGCGGTAGCCGCCTTTGGTCAGGGTGTCGGCGCCGCGCCCGACGCCGACCATGATCGGCGCGTACTCCTTGATGAACGGCTTGAGCTTCTTCAGATCCTCCGCGTGCCCCGGCCCGTCGCCGACGACGACCACATGCCTGCCGCGCATCTCCAGTTCCAGATCCGGCACGCCGATCCCATCGATGAGCAGCGCCGATTCGGTGCGCACGAATTCGATGGTGTTGCCTGCGAACGCTTCCAGATGATCGGCGAGGCCGTTGCGGGCCTCGATCATCCGTTCCGCGATGGCGGCCTCGGTGAGTTCGATGGCCTCGACGAGGACTTCCGGCTCCTTCTTGGTGAGCCGGTCGGCGTAGACGACGCCACCGTCGATGCGGATCTTGGCGCCGTCCTTGATCTTGCTGAACGCATCCGAGCTCACCGTGTCCAGCAGCAGGATGTCGTTGGCCACCAGCACTTCCGGGCCGAGGTTCGGGTAGCGGCCCGAGATCGACGGCGAGGTGTTGATCACCGCGACCACGCCCGCTTCGACGAGACGGTCGGCGGTGAGCCGGTCCAGGTCCATTTCGTCGAGCACGACGATGTCGCCGGGACCGACCCGTTTGAGCAGACGCCGGGTGTTGCGGTCCACGCGGGCTATTCCGGTGCGACCGGGCAGCGTCTCGGTGTTCTTCGACAACAGCGCCAGCATCTTCATGACGCCGATGATGGCCGCAAACCCTCAACCATTGGTGGAGGCGCGCCGCACCTGCTACCACATTCGTCACTGTGATACCACTGCGCACCTCCCGCCACCGGCGAGTCCCCACGCAATCGGCCCGCAACCCCGGACGTGTCTGCCCGGCGAAACGCCGCTGGCCACGTAGGGTACCCGGGTGAGCACCGCGCACCTGGTCATCGCCGCGCTCGCGGGCATCGTCGTCATCGTCGCCGCGATCACCTGGCTGAAGATTCATCCGTTCATCGCACTCACCGTCGGTGCCATCGGTGTCGGCATCGGTGCCGGGTCCGGCGCCGCCGACACCGTCGACAGTTTCGTCTCCGGATTCGGCTCGACGATGGGCAGTGTCGGCATCCTGATCGGCTTCGGCGCCATGTTCGGCAAACTGCTGGCAGACTCCGGTGGCGCCACCCGCGTGGTCGACACGTTGCTCAAACTGTCCGGCCCGAAACTGATGCCGTGGACGATGGGTCTGGTCGGTGCCGTCATCGGACTGCCGATGTTCTTCGAAATCGGCGTCGTGCTGTTGATGCCGGTGATCATCCTGGTGGCCCGCCACTCCGGACTTCCGTTGATGCGCATCGCCATCCCCACGCTGGCGGGCCTGTCGGCCATGCACGGACTTGTGCCGCCGCATCCAGGTCCGCTCGTCGCCGTCGACGCTCTCGACGCCAACCTCGGTCTCACCCTGGCGTTCGGTGTGCTCGTCGCGATCCCGACGGTCGTGGTCGCCGGCCCGCTGTTCGGGACGCTGGCGGCCCGCTGGGTCGATGTTCCGGTCCCGGAGCTGTTCACCGACGAGGACGACAACGACGCCGACGACACGAAGCCCCAGCCACCCTTCCTGGTCGCCATCGGCACCATCCTGCTGCCGGTGCTGCTCATGCTCGGCAAGACCCTCGCCGACGTGATCGCGCCCGAATCCACCTCCGCGGCGAAGACCGTCCTCGACTTCCTCGGCACACCCGTCGTCGCCCTCGGCATCGGCCTGCTGGCCGGCATCGTGCTGCTCGGCTCCACCGCCCGGATGAGCCGCGACGACATCTCCGCGACGATGAACAGTTCGCTACCGCCGATCGCGGGCATCCTGCTGATCGTCGGCGCCGGTGGTGGTTTCAAGCAGGTGCTCGTCGATACCGGCATCGCCGACCTGATCGCCGACGCCATCCAGGACAGCAGCTTGCCGGTGCTGTTCCTGGCCTGGCTGGTCGCGGTGCTCATCCGGGTCGCGACCGGATCGGCTACCGTCGCCACGGTCACCGCTTCCGGAATTCTGGCGCCGGTGGCCGCCGACCTGTCCAACACCCACGTCTCGCTGATGGTGCTGGCGATCGGATCCGGTTCGCTGTTCCTGTCTCATGTCAACGACGCCGGATTCTGGCTGGTGAAAGAGTTTCTCGGGCTGACAGTTGCGCAAAACCTCAAATCGTGGACGGTGATGGAATGCCTGATATCGGTATGCGGTCTGGCCGGAGTGCTGGCGTTGAGCGTGGTCGTGTGACGCCGGTCCTGGTCGTCATGGGTGTGTCGGGGTCCGGTAAGTCGACCGTGGCCCGGCTGCTGGCGGAGAAGCTGGGCTGGGACATGCTCGAGGGCGACGATCTGCACCCCGAGACCAATGTCGCGAAGATGGCCTCGGGCACCCCGCTCACCGATGCCGACCGCTGGCCGTGGCTGCGCCGCATCGCCGACTGGATCGACACCCGCCAGTCCGCCCGCCGCCCCGGCATCGTCACCTGTTCGGCGCTCAAACGCAGCTACCGAGACGTCCTGCGCCGCGACGGCGTGATCTTCGTGCACCTGACCGGCAGCACCGAGCAGATCCGCGATCGCATCGGCCACCGCGCCGGCCACTTCATGCCCGCATCGCTACTGCAATCCCAAGTCGACACCTTGGAACCGCTGGAACCCGACGAGAACGGCATCGTCGTCGAAATCGGGCGCCCGCCTGCCGAAGAGGTCGCCGAGGTGATCGCGCAGTTGCCGCCCGGAAACTGACACCACCTGCCCGCAATTATCCGGGGTGCGCCTTTCGCAATGCCCGGGACTACCCGTATTCTCCGGGTCACAGATATCCGAAGAGGAGACGTCATGGCCAGCACCACCGTCGATACCGTCATCGCCGCACCGCGGGAGACCGTGTACCGGCTGTTCGCCGACCGCGAGAGCATCAGCCCCTACCTGCCCGTCCAGCTCAAGCTGGTCAAGCCGGGCACCACCGAACGCGAAGGTGTCGGCGCGCAGCATCACGTCGGGCTCGGGCCGGTCGGCGTCACCGAGGAGATCACCGCGCTGGTGTCCGGCGAGCGGATGGAATACAAGATCGTCAAGGGCGCGCCGGTCAAGCGGCACGTCGGCATCGTCACCTTCGCCGACGCCCCCGGCGGCACCCGCGTCACCTACACCATGGAGTCCGAGCCGTCGCTGCCCGTGCCCGCCAAGGTGCTGGAGGCCGGCCTGAAAGTGCTGATCTCCCAGTTCATCAACGGAGCGAAGAAGGCCGTGCGCTGAGCTGACCTTCCGACAACGGCCGCGCCCGGAGTGCACCGGGCGCGGCCGTTGCGCATCGATGGGGTCTGGATCGGCTCGGCGGGCCGGCCCGGATTCCACGTGCCGATCACGCACCGGCATCGGCCGGGTTTCGGTTCCCGCGCCTGCTCAGCGCGCGGTGGCCCGCTCGGACCGCGCGATCTGCAAGAGTTCTTCGGCGTGCGCACGCCCGGTTTCGGTGTCGTCGAGGCCTGCGAGCATGCGGGCCAATTCGATCACCCGCTCGTCGTTGGTCAGGGCCCGCACGCCGGAATTCACCGCACCCGCACCGTCATCGGATTTGTTGACCACCAGATGCGTATCGGCGAAGGCCGCGACCTGCGGCAGATGGGTCACCACGATCACCTGATGGGTGCGCGCCAAACGGGCAAGCCTGCGCCCGATCTCCACCGCCGCCCGGCCGCCGACGCCGGCGTCGACCTCGTCGAACACCATCGTCGCACCGTGCTCACTGCCGGCGAGCACCACTTCCAGCGCCAGCATCACCCGGGAGAGCTCACCGCCCGAAGCGCTCTTGCTCAGCGGCAGCGACTGCGCACCCGAATGGGCCGACAGCCGGAACTCGACCTCGTCCACACCCGTCGACCCGGCGTGCAGCTCGGTCTCCCCGATGGTCAACGGGGCCGAATCCTGCGGTGCCGCAGGCACCGGCCGCACCACCACCTCGAGCCGCGCCTTACCCATCGCGAGCCCGCCCAGCTCGGCACTCACCGCCTCGGCGAGCTTGCCCGCCGCCTTGGTCCGCGCCGCCGTCAGCTTGCTGGCCGCCGCGCGCACCTTGTCCGCGGCCACCTCGACCTCTTTGGCCAGCGAGGCGAGGGTCTCCTCGGAAACGTCCAGTGATTCCAGCCGGGCCCGCGATTCCTCGGCCCAGGCGATCACCCCGTCGATATCGGGAGCGTATTTGCGGGTGAGCGTTTTGAGTTCGGCCTGGCGGGTGAGCATCGAATCCAGGGCGCCCGGATCGGACGGTAGATCCGACAGGTAGCCGCTCAGTTCGGTGGTCAGGTCGACCACCACCGCGATCGCCTCACCCAGCCGGGGCGCCAAGGCCGCCAAGGCCGGATCCTCGGCCGATTCGAGCCGAGATCGGGCGGTGCCCAGCGCATCCAGCGCGCCGGAGTTGGTCTCGGGGCTGTCGGCCGGGCCGGCCAGTGCATCGTGTGCGGTGGAAGCGGCCTCGCGCAAGGAATCCAGATCGCTGAGCCTGCGGATCTCGGCGACCAGGCGTTCGTCCTCGCCCGGCTCCGGTGCGATGCCGTCGATCTCGGCCAGCGAGTGCTTGAGCCGGTCGGCCTCCAACGCGAGTTCGCGGCTGCGCGCGGTGCGTTCGAGCAGTTCGGTGCGCGCATCCAGCCAAGCCCGGCGATGCTGCTGGTACTTGCGCAGCAGCGGTCCGACGGTGTCGGCGGCGAATTGATCCAGCGCGCTCAGCTGCTGATCCGGCCGCTGCAACCGCAGCTGGTCGTTCTGCCCGTGCACCGTCAGCAGCGGGGCCGTGAAATCCGACAGCACCGAGGCCGGAACGCCGCGCCCGCCCAGATGCGCACGCGAACGCCCATCGTTGCCGACGGTGCGGATGGCGATCACGCTGCCGTCGTCGTCACGTTCGGCGGCAGCGGCCTCCAGCACCTCGGCCACCTCGGCGCGCGCCGCCTCGTTCACCTCGTCGATGGTGAACCGGCCCTCCACCACCGCACGGGACGCGCCCAACCGCACCCGCCCGGCATCCGCGCGCGCACCACTCAGCAGATGCAAACTGGTGACGACCATCGTCTTTCCGGCGCCGGTCTCACCGGTCAGGACCGTCAGACCCTCATGGAATTGCGCGGTCGCCGTGGAGATGACGCCGAGTCCGTCAATCCTGATCTCTGTCAGCACGTGTGCTCTCCGTTCGCCGTCGGCCACGCCAGCCTGTCACGGGCAATTGGAATTTGCGCACCATCCGGTCGGCGAACGGCGCGGAATCCAACCGCACCCACTGCACCGGTTCGGCGCCGCGGACCGCTTCCACTCGACCACCCCTCGGCAGGGCGAGGGTGCGCCTGCCATCCAGGAAAACTATCGCATCGTGGCCCGTCGCAACGGATTCGACCGCGATCCGGGAATCCGGGCTGGTCACCAGCGGACGGGCGAACAGGGCGTGCGCGTTACTGGGAATGACCAGCAGCGCTTCCAGCTCCGGCCACACCACCGGCCCGCCGGCGGAAAACGCATAAGCCGTGGAGCCGGTGGGCGTGGCGATCAGGATGCCGTCGCAACCGAACGCCGACACCGGCCTGCCGTCCACCTCGAGCACCACTTCCAGCACACCCATCCTGGCGGCGTTCTCGATGCTGGCTTCGTTGAGCGCCCAACCGCTTTCGACCACCTCGTCGTCGACGCGGACCGAGACATCGATCGTCATCCGCTGCTCGACCCGGTAGTCGCGGCGCACCACCTGCGCCAGCGCCTCGTCCAGATGTTCGGCCTCGGCTTCGGTCAGGAAACCGATGCGGCCCAGATTGATTCCCAGCACCGGCACCGACGCTGTCCGCGCCAGTTCCGCCCCGCGCAGAAACGTGCCGTCACCGCCGAGGGCCAGCACCATTTCACAGCCGAGGGCGGCATCCGGCTTGTGTTCGACGACGCGCACCGGATAGCCGCCGCCTGCGCTCGAATCCGCCTCGAACTTGGTGCTGTAGGCCTCGTCGGCCAGCACCCGTAGCCCGATGCCAGCGTCGGCGAGGATCTTCGCCACCCGATGCGAGGTCTCGATGATCTCGGCCCGCCCCGGATGCGAGACCAGCAGGATCTCCCGCCCGGCGGCCTCGCCCGTCAGCGCGTTCACTGTGGACCCTCCTCAACCGCGCGTTCGACCAGGGCCGCGACCGCCGCGTCGTCGTAGTCGAACGGTCCGTCGTTGTGCAACCACAGGAAGTATTCGACATTTCCCGACGGCCCCGGCAGTGGGCTGGCCACCGCCGCCAGGGTGCGCAGACCCAGTTCGCCCGCGGCCGAGGCCACCGTGCGGACCGCTTCGGCGCGCAGCGCCGGATCACGCACCACACCGCCGGAGCCTACTCTTTCCTTGCCCACCTCGAATTGCGGCTTCACCATCGGCAGTAGGTCGGCACCGGGTGCCGCGCAGGCGGCCAGCGCGGGCAGCACCAGCGCGAGCGAGATGAACGACAGGTCGGTCACCACCAGTTCCACCGGGCCGCCGATAACCTCGGGGGTCAACGTGCGGACATTGGTGCGGTCCAGCACGCGCACCCGTTCGTCGTTCTGCAATCGCCACACCAGCTGGCCGTAGCCGACATCGGCGGCGACCACTTCACGAGCCTGCCGCGACAGCAGCACATCGGTGAATCCCCCGGTGGACGCGCCGGCATCCAGGCAACGTTTCCCGGCGACACGCAAACCGCCCGGTTCGAACGCCTCCAGCGCTCCCAGGAGTTTGTGCGCGCCACGCGACGCCCACGACACCTCGTCCGGCTGTTCCCGCACCAGCAGCGGTGTTCCGGGTTCCACGGCCGTCGCCGGTTTCACCGCGACGGCGCCATTGATGAGGACGCGGCCCGCCCCGATCAGCTCGACCGCGTGTTCTCGCGATCTGGCCAATCCGCGGCGTACCAGCTCGGCGTCCACTCGTGCGCGCCTGGCCACCTCAGATCTTGTCCACCGTCGCCAGCGCCTGCACCAGGACCTCGTGGGCCTGTTCCAGGATGTGCGCCCGCCGGGTGAGGTCGGTGCCGCTGTCCGGATCACCGTCGCCCGCGCCCGCACCGGCGCCGAGTTCGTCCAGCAGCGCATCGATCTCGGTGCGGATGCGGTCGGGATCGGCCGGTTCCGGTCGTCCCTGTGCACCAGGCAGATGCTGACCGGGCAGCGGCGCCCCTGGACGGGGGCCGGGCACAGGCGGACGGGGCGTGGGAGTACTCATCGTGGCGACAACGCTATCGGATTTCGGAACGGGACGCGCGTACCGTCACGGCGCGACCAGGATTGTCGCGCAGGGTGTCGGCGAGATCACCGTCCCCCGCGGGCACCGGCGGCTGATTCAGCGCGTCCAGGGACGTCGCGACGTAAGTGGGCCACAGCTCCTCGGGCCATTCCGCGACATCGGCCGCGGTGCTGACGCCGGTGAGCACCAGCAACGAATCCAGCTCGACGCGTGCCGCGCCTTCGATGTCGGTATCGAGTCGATCCCCGACCACGAGCGCGTTGCGCGTACCCGCCCGCACCAGCGCGTCTTCGAGCAGCGGTGCATACGGCTTCCCGGCGACGACGGGTTCGCGGTCGGAGGCGGCCCGCAACGCCGCCACCATCGATCCGTTGCCCGGCGCGAGGCCGCGCTCGTTCGGCAAGGTCTTGTCGGTGTTGGCGGCGATCCACAGCGCATCGGCACGCAGGGCGTAGGCGGCTTCGGCGAGGTCGGGCCAGCCGGTCTCGGGCGAATGGCCCTGCACGACCGCCTCCGGCGCCGAGCCGTTGAACCGGCGCACCGGCCGCAGTCCGACCGCGCTCACCTCGGCGGCGAGATCGTCGGTGCCGACGACGAGCACCTGCGCCTGCGGTTCGAGCCGTTCGGCCAACAGCCGCGCGGCGGCTTGTGCGCTGGTCACGACGTCCTCGGTACCGGCCTGGAACCCGAGTTCGGTCAGATGCTCGGCCACCACAGCGGGCCCCCGGCTCGCGTTGTTGGTCACGTACACCAGCCGCTGGTCCCCCTCCGACAATGCCGCAGGCGCCCCGTCGATGACGACCTGCCCGCGATAGAGCGTCCCGTCCAGATCCAGCAGCAGCGCGCCGTATCGGTCCCGCACCCGCATCACTTCACTCCCTCGCACCGATTCAGCGTCCACCCGAAATCCTCCCACCCGCAGTGCCCATGCGATCGACCGGCACGGCCTGCGTATCAACGCCGTCCCGTCGCGGAGCAGTGTAGGCAACAGCACCGACATGAGCCGCGCACCGAATCGAGGACAAGATGCGGCCGCAATACCTGCGATCCTGGCCAGATGACCCCATCACCACCTTCTTCCGAGTCCGCTCCACTGCGCGACCGCGGCGCCTTGGTCACCGGCGGATCCCGCGGCATCGGCCGTGCGATCGTCACGCGGCTGGCCGCTGCGGGCGCGGCTGTGGTCTTCACCTACTGCACCTCGGCCGCGGCGGCCGAGGCCCTCGTCGACGAGATCCGGGAACAGGGCGGCCGCGCACACGCCGTGCCCTGCGATCTGGCCGATAGCGAACAGACCGCCGGCGCGTTCGAGGCCACGACGGTCACTCTCGCCGACCGTTTCGGCATCGGCCTCGACATCGTCGTCGCCAACGCAGGCATTTTCACCAGTGCCCCGCTCGACGGGCTGGACCTGAGCGAGTGGGACCACGCGATGGCGGTCAATGCCCGCGGCACCCTGCTGACCTTGCAATTCGCCGCGCGCAACCTGCGCGACAACGGCCGCATCATCACCATCTCCACCATCGGCACGCACTGGCCGAGCCCCGGCGAGGCCGCCTATGCCGCGAGCAAGGCAGCGGCCGAGCAGCTGACCCGCGTCGCCTCCCGAGAACTCGGCGGCCGCGGCATCACCGCGAATGTGCTCGCCCTCGGACCGACCGACACCGATCTGCTGCGCTCGACCGCGCCACCGGCCGCACTCGACGCGACCGCGGCCATGACAGCGCTCGGACGGATCGGCGGCCCCGCCGACATCGCGGGCATGGTCGCGTTGCTCGCGCACCAGGACAGCGGCTGGATCACCGGGCAGATCATCCGCGCCGACGGCGGCCTCACCTGACCGGTGAGCCGCGCTCAGGCGTCGCCGGTGAGTTCGGCCGCTCGTTCCTCCGCGTCGGTGTCGCCGTCGAGATCTGCCGCGGCGGCGTTGAGGAACCAGGTCAGGCCCTCCTCGGTGCGGCCGGCGGCGACCAGGGCGTCGGCGTAGGCGTAGAACAGGCGGGCGGCGGCCGAGCCGGTGCGTGAGGGGTCCAGATCCGGTGTCTGCAACGTGACGACGGCCTGGTCGTACTGGCCGAGGTCCATGCGAGCGCCTGCGACCACGATCCGCAGTTCGTTGGCTTCGTCGCCGCGCAGGGCTCGCGCTTCCTCGCTGCGGCCCAGCTCGATGGCGCGTTCTGGGCGCCCGAGCCCGCGTTCACAGTCGGCCATCACCGCGAGCAGACCGGAGCCACCGGACATGCGTCGCGCGGTCCGCAACTCGGAGAGAGCTTCGGCCCATTCACCCGCGTGATAGGCCACCACACCGGCGGTTTCTCGCACCACCGCGATGCGGCCGGCCCGCTGCCGGGCGGCGCGCGCGTGCGCCAGCGCCAGCCCCGGATCGTCGTCGAGCAGGCGCGCGGCCATCACCAGATGCCTTGCGACGGTCTCGGCATTGCCCTTGTCCAAGCTGAGCAGGTCACGCCGGATCGTGGTGTCGAGGTCGGAGGCCTGAACGTCATCGGGCAGGTCCGGCTCTTCCGGCCGGGGCGGACGGCGATCCATCATCCGGCCGCCGGGCGCCCGGCCACCATCGCCGCCGCGACGCCGATCGCCACCGGGTCCATCGCCACGGCCCTCATCGCGCCGCTTCGGCCCGCGATCGTTCCAGCCGCGGCTGTCTTCGCGCCGGCCACGGTCGCCGTTGTCGGTCACATCGCCCCGCTCTCCGGTCTGCGCGACCACCGAGGGCCGCTGTTCGACGGCATCGTCGCGGTCGTCGGCGCGCGCCCCGGTTACAGCCGTGCCCGCGTCGTCGCCGCCGGTCCAGTCTGCCGGTCGATCCGCGCGATCGGCATCGCCACGCCGACCGGACGGTGCGGCGTCAGCAATCAGTTCCGTCGCCGAGACCGGGTCTGCGTCGGAGGTCGACCGCTCGGTGTCATCCGCACCCGTCTCCTCGGTTCGGCGCAAAGCAGCGTCGTCCGCCGACGAGCTTCGACGTTCGATGTCGTCCGCCCGGGCAGCGTTTGTCGATTCGGCGTGGGACTCGCCTGCACGAGCCGGCTCGTCGCCCGTCCGCTCGGCGGGAGATTCAGTTTCTCCGCTTGCGGCCGCAGGCACCGACTCGGTCCGGGAAGTGTTGCCCGTGGCCTGCTCGGTAGCGGCGGATCCTGCGCTCAGGTCCTGGTCGTGGTCCGGGCTGGCTGCTGCCTCGATCGGCGCGATGTCGTCACGCTCGGTTCCAGAACGATCGCCCGCTTCGGTGTTCGGGAAGGACCGCTGCGACGAACGGTCGTCCTGCCGCCGGAAACCACCACTGCGCCGGCCCTGGGTGCCCGAGTCGTCCCGCTCGGCATATCCACGCTCGGGGCGTCCGCCCTCGAACTCGCCGCGACGGAATCCACCGCCGCTCCCGCCGCGGGATTCGCCTCCTGAGCGCCGGAATCCGCCCGGACGATCGCCCGAAGTGCTCGGCCGTCCGCTGTCGCCACGCCGGAAACCACCCTGGTCGGATCCGTGGCGGTCGTCGCGGCCGCCGCGAACGTCGTCCGAGGAACGCCGGAAACCGCCCTTGTCCGTCCCCCGGTAGCGGTCGCTCCCGCCACGATCTCGATCGTCGCGTCCGCCACGAGGCTCTTCCGACGAGCGCCGGAAGCCTCCCCGGTCCGAACGGTAGCGGTCATCTCCGCCGCCGGGGCGGTCGTCACGCCGGGCGCGAGCGTCGTCCGAGGAACGCCGGAAACCGCCCTTGTCCGCACCGCGGTAGCGATCGTCCCCGCCGCGCGCCCGGTCGTCGCGCGGTCCCTGGTCGCCGGAGCGCCGGAACCCACCGGGCCGGTCGCCGAAGTTCGCCCGACCGCCGGGCCGCGAATCGCGGTCCCGATCACCACGGAACCCGGCCCGGTTGCCGCCACGCTCCACCGAACCGGTGGTGTCGTCGTATCGGCGCCGGTCATCGGGCCCGCGTCGCTCGTCCCGATCGCCCGACCGGCCGTATCCGCGCCGATCCTGGCCGGACGAGCCCCATTCGCGCCGGTCTCCGCCGCGCCGATCATCTCGATCACCGGATCGGCCGTATCCACCGCGGTTCTGGTCCGATGACGATCCGCGCTCGCTCCGCTCGCCGCCGCGACGGTCCGCGCCACGGTCGTTCCACGGCCGGTCGCCCGTATCGCGCCGCGGTGCGTCGTCGCGGCGATCCCGCCACTGTGGCCGGCCTTCGGACGAGCTGCCGCGGTCGGATTCACGCCGGTCCCGGTACCCGCCGCGATCGTCGCTGCGGTTCCAGTTGCTGCCACGCTGCTGTGGGCGGCTATTGCTCTCATTGCGCGGTCCGCGCCGAGCCTGCCCGCCTTCGCTGGGTTGCCCGCTGTCGCGTCCACCGCGCGGGAAGCCGCCACGTTCGCCGCTGCTTCGGTCGGCGCGGTCGTCACCTCGGCGCGTTCTGCGTTCGTCGTCTCCGCTTCGGCCCCGACCGCCGCGTTCCCCCGAGGTACCGCGGTCGCCCCGATTATCGCCGCGGCCTCCGTATCCGCGCTCGGGGTCGTTGCGGCGGAAGGGTTTCCGACCGTCGTTCTGTTCCGGCACGGTGGTCCCTTTCTGAGTTGCGCGCACAGGTGGCTCGGCCACGAATTCCTGACATCTACTCGACGTTCGCCGAGCATTTCGGCATACAAACGACGATAGGGGACCCAGTGTATGGGTCCCCTATCGTGAAAGGATGTTCCGGCGGTGTCCTACTCTCCCACACCCTGTCGAGTGCAGTACCATCGGCGCAGGTGGCCTTAGCTTCCGGGTTCGGAATGGGACCGGGCGTTTCCCCACCGCTATAGCCGCC
>NZ_JBYHFL010000009.1:0-165042 GCF_058222935.1 Nocardia sp. JCM 38205
ATCGGCATATTTTCTTGGATCCGAATCCGGATGCGGCGTCGTCGTTTGCCGAGCGGCGGCGGATGTTCGAATTGCCGCGGTCGTCGTGGGCCGATTACGACACGTCGCTGATCAGCGAAGGCGGCGGAGTGTACGACCGCTCCGCCAAGGCCGTTCCGGTCTCGGCGCAGGTGCGTGCGGCCCTCGGCCTGCCTGCGGGAGTGACCACGATGTCACCGCCGGAGATGATTCGCGCCATCCTGCAAGCGCCGGTGGATCTGCTGTGGAACGGTGGTATCGGCACCTACATCAAGGCCAGCACCGAATCTCACGCCGACGCGGGCGACAAATCCAATGACGCCGTCCGAGTGGACGCGAATCAGCTGCGCACCAAGGTGATCGGTGAGGGCGGCAATCTCGGAGCGACCGCGCTCGGACGGATCGAGTTCTGCCGTAACGGCGGCCGGATGAACACCGACGCGCTCGACAACTCCGCGGGCGTGGACTGCTCCGACCACGAGGTCAATATCAAGGTCCTGCTCGACGCGGTGGTCTCCGGCGGTGACCTGGAGGCGAGCGAACGCAACGAACTGCTGGCCGCGATGACCGACGAAGTCGCCGAACTGGTGCTGCGCGACAATATCTCGCAGAACTTCCGGATGGGCCTGTGCCGGGCCGAGGCCGCGGCCCGCAATGCGGTGCACCGCCGGTTGCTCACCGAACTCGAGACCCGCCGCGGCGTCGACCGCAGGCTCGAAGCACTGCCCAGCGACGCCGAGCTGGCCCGCCGGGCCGACGAGGGCGCCGGTCTCACCTCACCGGAACTGGCGAATGTGGTGGCCCATGTGAAGCTCTCGCTGAAGGCGGATGTGCTGGCAGGCGACCTGCCCGACAGTGCGGCGTTCGCGGCGATGCTGCCCGACTACTTCCCGACCCCGCTGCGGACCCGCTTCGACGCGGCCATCCGCAAACATCCGCTGCGCCGCGAGATCGTGGCCACCATGGTCGTCAACGACCTGGTCGATTACGGCGGCATCACCTACGCCTTCCGCCTGGCCGAGGAGGTGGGCGCCACCACCGACGACGCCGTGCGCGCCTTCTCCGCCGCGGTCGAGATCTTCGGCCTGCGGCAGGTCTGGCAGCGCATCCGCACCGCGCCCATCCCGTCCGCCGCGCGCGACGCGCTGGAATTGGAAACCGGCCGCACCCTGGAACGGGCTTCGCGCTGGCTGCTGCTGAACCGGCCGCAACCCATCGCCATCGGCGCCGACATCGCCCGCTACCGCGACGGCGTGACCGCGCTGGCCGGCCGGGTCTCGGACTGGCTGCCCGGCTACCTCGCCGACGACCTGACCGCTCGTTCGCAGCGCGCGGTCGCCCTCGGCGCCCCTCCGGAGCTGGCCACCGAGGTGTTCCGCCTGATCCACCTGTTCCCGCTGCTGGACGTGCTCGATATCGCCGATATCGCCGAACGCGACGCCGACGAGGTAGCGGTGCTCTACTTCGCCCTCAACGAGCATCTCGACATCGAGCGCCTCCTAACCGCCGTCGGCAACCTCGAACACGGCGACCGCTGGCCCACCCTGGCCCGCCTGGCCGTGCGCGACGACCTCTACGAATCGCTGCGGCTGCTCACCCTCGACGTATCCACCGCGACCGAACCCGACGACACCGTCGCCGAGAAGATCGAATACTGGGAGTCCACCAACCGCTCCCGCCTCGCCCGCGCAGCAGCGGCCCTCGGCGAGATCTTCGACTCCGGGACCTACGACCTGGCGACCCTGTCCGTCGCCGCGCGTCAAGTGCGCGGAATGGTCAGTGCCGGTGGGGAGTCGAGTGTGGTGACGGCCGGCGCTGCGAGCTGAGTTCGGTCTGGTTCGACGGCGGGGCCGGTCACCGGCCCCGCCGTCGTCAGGCGCGCGGAGGCTCGTGGTCAGGGCCGGCCGGTGTGCCACAGTCGCCACAGAATTTGGCGGTGGTGCTGAGTTCGGCGCCGCAGTTCGTGCAATGGCGTGGTTCGGTCGTCAGCCGTTGGCCGCAGTGCATACAGAAGCGGGCGGCCGACGGATTGTCCGCGGTGCAGGCCGGGCAGGTCTGGTGTGCCGGCGCGGCCGGGGCGGGCAATGCGGCTGGTGCGGCCGGAGGGGGAGCGGGCGGCATCGGCTGCGGCATCGGCGCGGGCGGTGGTGTGTGCTGGTTGATCGCATTCAAACCAAGGGCTGCGCCGAGGAATCCGGTGTCCGAGCCGCCGCCGTGCGCGAACCCCTGGCTCGCGCCCAAGGCCAGCTCACCGGCTGCGTACTGGCGGAAATCGCCGGCCAGCTTGATGTAGGTGACGTCCTTGGCCAGCCGCTTGAGACGGTCGGCGTCCTCGGGGGCGAGGGTGATGTCGAAGTTGCCCATCCGCACGATGCGCAGGCCGTATTCGTAGAGGGTGATGTTGGTCTGCCGCAGCACCGCGGTCTCGATCGGCAGCAGGTGCGCCGACAGGCCGAGCACCGGCCATTCGCCGTGCGAAACGCCCTGCGTCACCGCGATCTTCATCGATTTCAGCAGCAGATCCGCACACCAGGAGTTCAGTGCGACCGGATCGGCGAGATCGGCGGTGCCGGCGAGGCCGGTGATCAACTGCCCGGGATCGCGCACGGCCAGCGCGAATTCACCGAAGACGCGCAGTGTCACCACCTGCTCGCTGATCGGATCGACGATATCGGCGAGCCGGCCGCCGAACTTGAGGCCGGGGAACTCGCGAGTGGAGACGAAATACAGCTCCGCCCGGTAGAAGTTCCCGCCGGACAGGGTGTCGACCAGTGCACCGAGCACGGGCAATTCGTCGGCGTCGACGCGATGGCGGCCCGGCCCCATGCTGGCGACCACCTGACCGGACTTGACGAACAGCGCGGTCTGATCGGCATTGACGATGGCGCGGCTGTAACGGCGGATATTGACATCGGGCCACTTGTAGACGAGTTGACCCGCCGCGGTGTCCGGCACCGCGATGAACTCCCGATCGAACCAAGCCATGGACGCTCCATCCGCGAGTGACAACAAATAACGTACCGCTTGGTATCGGCACGATCGTTCGGCTATGACCAGGGATTATGCGGCCCGGCGCGGGGATTTCTGAAAGTTCTTGGTTTCCAGCGTGTTACAGCGGGTAGATACCTATTGAACGTGCCGCTGTCTGACGGTACATTACCCATAGATATGATCGCCGCCACAGGAAAGGCCATCACCATGACCACTGTTCGACCTACCTCGGCGCCGGCTGCGGCCGCACTGCCCGAGCCGGGCGCGCCGGCGACGTCGGTCGACGCGCTGCACGCCGAGGACGCCGGCTACCACAAGTCGCTGCGCCCACGTCAGCTGCAGATGATCGCCATCGGTGGCGCCATCGGCACCGGGCTGTTCCTCGGTGCGGGCAGCCGGCTGGCCAGCGCCGGACCCGGCCTGTTCATCGTCTACGCCATCTGTGGCGTGTTCGTGTTCTTCATCCTGCGGGCCCTTGGTGAGCTGGTCCTGCATCGCCCGTCCTCCGGGTCGTTCGTCTCGTATGCCCGCGAGTTCTACGGCGAGAAGCTCGCCTTCGCGGTCGGGTGGATGTACTTCTTCCACTGGTGCATGACCGGGATCGTAGACATCACCGCCATCGCCACCTATGTCCATTACTGGGGAGCGTTCGAGGCGATACCACAATGGACGATCGCGCTGATCGCCCTGGTCCTGGTGGTCGCGATCAATATGGTGTCGGTGAAGTGGTTCGGTGAATTGGAGTTCTGGGCCGCGCTGATCAAGGTGGTCGCACTCGTCACCTTCCTGATCGTCGGCACGGTGTTCCTCGCGGGCCGGTTCGACATCAAGGGCCAGACCACGGGCCCGAGCCTGATCACCGACAATGGCGGGCTGTTCCCGACGGGTGTGTTGTCGCTGGTGCTGGTCACCACGGGTGTCGTGTTCGCCTACGCCGCGGTGGAACTGGTCGGCACGGCCGCCGGTGAGACGGAGAACCCGGAGAAGGTGATGCCGCGCGCCATCAACTCCGTCATCGCCCGGATCGCGCTGTTCTACGTCGGTTCGCTGGTGCTGCTCGCGCTGCTGCTGCCCTACACCGCCTACAAGTCCGGTGAGAGCCCGTTCGTCACCTTCTTCGCCAAGCTCGGCATCGACGGTGCCGGTTCGGTGATGAACCTGGTCGTGCTCACCGCGGCGTTCTCCAGCCTCAATGCCGGGCTGTACTCCACCGGCCGCATTCTGCGCTCGATGTCGATGAACGGCAGCGCGCCCACCATCGCCGCCCGGATGTCGAAGTCCGGTGTGCCGTACGTCGGCATCCTGGCCACCGGCGCGATCGCGCTGTTCGGCGTCGGCCTGAACGCGATGGTGCCGGAGAAGGCCTTCGAGATCGTGATCAACGTGTCGGCACTCGGCACCATCTTCGCCTGGGCCGCGATCGTGCTGTGCCAGTTGCAGCTGTGGCGCTGGTCGAAGCAGGGCAAGGTGGAGCGTCCGTCCTTCCGCCTCATCGGCGCGCCCTACACCAGCATCGCGACCCTGATGTTCCTGGTCGGCGTGGTCGTGTTGATGGCCTTCAGCGACGACGAGGTACAGCGCGGCGCGGTGATCGCGATGGGCGCCATCATGATCCCGGCGCTGGTCGGCGGCTGGTTCCTGGCCCGCGGAAAGGTACTGCAGCTCGCCCAGATCCGCGGTGGGCACACCGGCCAGTTCCCGGTGGTGGCCGAGCGCCCACCGCGCAAGGATGCCCGCGAAGCGGTGGTCATCCTGGAAAAGCCCGACGAACACTGAGTATCGCCGCTGCCCCGGACGCATAATCCGGGGCAGCGGTGTTCCCAGATCCGGGAACAGTGCCGACGCGCGATGGTCGTGCGGCGCACCAGAATAAGGCCTCGGTTCAACGGGTTCGAGGGGTTCATATGCCGGAACAGCCCAGCACATCCGACCAGCAACGCCTGCCCGCATGGGCCGATCGGCGCATGCGCGGAATGGAGGTGCCGCACCGCCTCGCTCCGCACTGGTCCACCCGAAGACTCAGTAAAGCCGAACTATCCCAGCGGGTTTCGCCGCCGCTGTCGGGCACCGGCGCCGCTGCCGGCGACAGCACCGAGCCGGCCGGACTCGACGATTTCGATCTGGCCGAACTCGACGAGCTGGAGTCGGGTTCGGGCCGCAACACACCGTCGCGGCCGAGCGTGCGCCGCCTCGGCGCCGGCCTCGTCGTGGTACCGCGGGTCACCGAGACCGACCCGCTCTCCGCGGTGCTGGAGAACCCGGAAGTTCCCGAGCACAAACGCTTCTGCTGGAACTGCCAGGATCCGGTCGGGCGCGCGACCACCGACGGGCCCGGCCCGGTCTCGGGCGAATGCCGTCGATGTCGTTCCCCGTTCAATTTCCGGCCCGCGCTGAGTCCCGGCGAACTCGTTGCCGACCAGTACGAGGTGCAAGGTTGCCTCGCGCACGGCGGGCTCGGCTGGATCTACCTGGCCATCGACCGCAATGTCAGCGATCGCTGGGTAGTGCTCAAGGGCCTGCAGAATCCACTCGACTTCGAAGCGCACGTCGTCGCGCTCGCCGAACGGCAGTTCCTGTCCGAGGTGGCGTACCCGGGCGTGGTGAAGATCTTCAACTTCGTCAAGCACAAGTCCGCGCGCGAGGTGGCCGACGGCTACATCGTGATGGAGTACGTGGGCGGGCATTCGCTCAAGTCGATGCTCGACCGGGGCGCGCCCGAACGTATTCCGGTCGCCGAAGCCATCGCCTACCTGATGGAAGTGTTGCCCGCGCTGGACTATCTGCATTCCATCGGCCTGGCCTACAACGACCTCAAGCCCGACAACATCATGGTCGGCGACGACGAGGTCAAGCTCATCGACCTCGGTGCGGTGGCCGCGATGGAGTCCTACGGCAGTATCTACGGCACACCCGGCTATCAGGCCCCGGAGATCCTGCAGACCGGGCCGACGGTGGAATCCGACATCTACGCGGTGGGCCGGACGCTGGCGGCACTGCTGTTCGATCTGCCCACCGACTCCGAAGGCCACTATCTGCCCGGCATGCCCGCACCAGAGCAGCAGCCGATCCTGCGTCGCTATCCGTTCCTGCACCGGTTGCTGCTGCGCGCGACCGACCCGGACCCGCTGCGCCGTTTCCCGTCCGCCTACACCATGTATTGCCAGCTCGCGGGCGTGCTGCGGATGGTGCTGGCCGCCGACACCGGTCTGGAGCATCCGCAGGCCTCCACCGAATTCGGTTCGATGCGCGGTGATTTCGGAATCGACACGCTCATCGGCCAGACCGACGGCATGGTCGACGGCATGCACCGGATGCCCGCGGTGGACGCGGCCAGCGTCGTCGCGGCGCTGCCCATTCCGCTCATCGACAGCGAAGATCCCAGCGCCGAGCTGCTGGCCACGCTGCTGCACGGCGATCCGCGCCACATCCTCGACGTGCTCGAACGCACCACCGAACGGATCAGCGCAGGCACGATCGAGGCGCCCGAATCGTTCGACCTGGAGGGCCCGCTGACGGCGGTGCGCGCCCACCTGGATCTGGGGGAGGTGGGTCCGGCTCGCTCCCGGCTCGCCGAACTGCGACCGCGCTTCGGCAGGGATTGGCGCATCCAGTGGTATTCCGGCATCGCCGATCTGCTCGACGGCAGGTACGAGCAGGCCTACGCCTGCTTCGACGAGGTGCATACCGAGTTGCCGGGGGAGATCGCGCCCGCGCTGGCGTTGGCCGCCGCCGCCGAGTTGGTGTTGCAGCATCTCGAGGAGCCCGAGCACGCCGATCGCTGGCACAGCGCCGCCACCGAGTATCACCGGATGGTGTGGCGCACCAACCACGGCGTGGTGAGTGCCGCGTTCGGGTTGGCTCGCCGGCTGGCCGCCGATGGTGAACTGCTCGAAGCCGTCGGCGTGCTCGACCAGGTGCCTGTCGCATCGCGGCACCACGCTGTGGCGCGGATGACCGGATGCCTGCTGCTGGTGTCACGCCCGGTGGGCGAGATCATCGCCGAGGATCTGCGCGAGGCCGCCGAGCGGCTCGAGGCCCTGCCCGAAGAGCCGCGCACCCTGCAATTGCAGGTCATCGTGGTGGGCGCGGCGCTGGAATGGTTGCGCGCCGGCCATGCGGCGCCGACCCAGGGGCCGACACTGCTGGGATTCCCGTTCACCGAACCGGGTTTGGCGCGCGGGCTGGAAACCTGTCTGCGTGCTCTGGCGCGGACCGCACCCGATCGGTTGCACCGATACCGGCTGGTCGATCTCGCCAATCAGGTGCGGCCGCACAGCCGGTGGTGAACGGTGGCGGTCAGCCCTTCGCGCGCGGTAGACGTCGCAGGATCACCGCCGCGGCGGCGGCCGCCGCGATCGGCAGCAGCAACCACCACCAGCTGCCGAATACCAGTGCGAGCACCACGCCGAGCACGACGACCGTGCCCGCGCCGACCGCGGGTAGCGGGCTCGGCGGAGGGCCGAGCGGAGTGGAATCCGGCACGGCGCCGGGCAGATCGGTGAACAGCTCGGCCAGCTGTTCGGGCCGATCGGCCGCGGCCACGGCGGCGCTGCGGATCTCGAACTCGTCCAGGCTCAGCCTGCCGGTTCCCAGATGATGGGTGAGCTCACGCAGGGCGCGTTCGCGCTCGGCGACACTGATCCGAAGCCCCGGCGAATCGGTCATATCCGAAGAATAGGCGCGCGTTATCGCACGCCCGGCCACTCGAATTGCCATGGGCGGGAAGGCCACCGGGCGGCATTCGAGTGACGGTTCCCACATCTGGGGAGAATTTAGGCTGACACCGGCACGAACTCGCACCATGAGGAGTCCAGGTATGTCCACCGTGATCGAGCGCACCATCCCGGCCGCATACGCCTGGGAGTGGCAACTGCGCGGATCCTGCCGCGGGGTGGAATCGGCGGTGTTCTTCCACCCGGACGGTGAACGGGGCCGGGCCCGCGCCGCCCGGGTACGGCGGGCCAAACAGATCTGCGACAGCTGCCCGGTCCTGGCCCAATGCCGCAACTACGCGCTCGCCGTCAGCGAGCCGTACGGCATCTGGGGCGGCATGTCCGAAGACGAGCGCAGGGCGGCGTCGCGCCGCAGGCCCTGGGGTCATCAGGGCGCCTGAGCGGACGCGCCGCGCCCGCGCACGCCCGCTGCGACACGCCCGGATGTGGTTTCCTTGAGGTATGGCTGGGCGTGTGGAGTACACGATCGACGAGCTTGCTCGCGAGGCCGGCACCACGGTGCGCAGCCTGCGGGTCTACCACGAGCGCGGGGTGCTGCCACCGCCTCGGGTCAAGGGCCGCACCGGGTTCTACGGCGCCGAGCACCTGAACCGGGTCCGCACCATCAGCCGGCTGCTCGATCGTGGCATCAAACTCAACGGCATCAAGGAGCTGCTCGCGGCGTGGGATCGCGGTGACGATCTCGGCGACGTGCTCGGCGTGAGCGAAAGCTCGGCCGAACCCGCGGCGAGCGCCGCGACCGAGGACATCATCGCGGCGACCGAACTGGCCGAGCGCTACAGCGCGGTGCCCAACGGCCTGGCGCGTGTCGTCGCGGCCGGCCTGTACGAACCCGTCGACGCCAGCACCTATCGTCCGGCCGACCGCACACTCATCCGCGTCCTCGAACAGATGGAGGCGGCCGGGATTCCGGTCGACGACATGCTGGCCGAGCTGGAGAAACTGCGTACCGACGCCGATCGTGTCGCGCGCCGCTTCGTCGAACTGTTCCACCGCACGGTCTGGCAGGAGTACCAGCGGTCCGAGCGGTCCGCCGCGGATCGGGCGGAACTCACCGAGAGCCTCGACGTCGCCAAGGTGGTCCCCGGGCAAGTGACGGGGGAGCTGGTGAACCGGTTCGTCGCACGCTATTTCGACGAGGACACCGAACTCGCCGAGCTGTAGCGCCGCCCGGCGGTGCTGACCCCTGCTTCACCTGCTGATTTCCCACCCCTGATAATTCCCCGCGATCTAATGCGCCGCTAACTAACGGTACATTGAGTGGCGACAATGATGGGGCTGTCCGTCAGGCCAGATCCCGATCAGCGAGGAACGGAGTGATGGCGATGCGAGCGTTCACAGGAACCCGGCGGACGCCGACATGGCTGGCGGGCGCCGCCATCGCGGCGGCACTCGCACTCACCCCTGCGGCCGTCGCGAGCTTGGCCGCGGCACCCGCCTCCGCGGTGGCGCCGGCATCCGCAGTGGGCTCGGGGCCGGCAGGGGTAGCCGGTGCGGGGGTCGAATTCGTCAGTGACACCGGGTTCGCCGGTGAGATCACCGATAGCGGTACCACGGCCGATAGTGGGACCACGGCCGACAGCGGGACCACGACCGATAGCGGGACCACGACCGATAGCGGGACCACGACTGACAGCGGGACCACGACTGACAGCGGGATCAGCACCGACAGTGGGATCAGCACCGACAGTGGGATCAGCACCGACAGCGGTACCGGCGGTGGACTCGGTGACGGCGGCGTCACCAGCGACAGCGGAGCCGGAAGCGGCTTCGGTGACGGCGGCATCGGCGGTGATGGTGGCTTCGGTGGCGGTCTGGGCGACGGAGGTGCCGGCGGCGGATTCGGCGGCAGTACACCCGATCCGGGCCTGCCCGGTCTTCCCGACCTGGGCGGGGACTCCGGGATCGGCACCCTCCCCGGCGGTGAGGCTCCGCAACTGCCCTCGCCCCCCGACCGCCCGGACACGCCTGACCTCGGTCAACCGGCGCCCGCCGATCCCATCCACCCGCACGACCCTAACGACGGCTGGCACAACGACCGCTGGCCGTTCCCCGACCCGGGCTATCCGCTCAGCCCCTTCTTCCCGAACACACCCACACCGCAATCGCACGACGACGCCGATCCGCCCTGCGCACCGTGGCAGCAGGGCGCGCACTGCGATACGGACCTGTTCGACGGCGGACCCGCACAGCCGGCGCCACACATTCCCGGCCTGCCGTTCGGGCTGTCGCTGCCCAGCGGCAGTGCCGGCCTGCGGTAGTCCGCGTAGGCATAGCGCGCGCACGGCCGGCACCGTTTCTACCTAGGTAGATAGTCGCGCGCCTACCGATGCGCGCCGCCGCGGCCCGGAGCAACAATGCGCACTGTCGCACAGCTAGGGACAGTGAGGGTTGCCTGGAATGGGAAGCGTGACGTTATGGATGCAGATTTCGCTCGACGGCTTCGCCGAAGGGCCGGATGACGAGGTCCACTGGCCGGTCGTGGACGAGGAGCTGTGCGAATCGTCTCTGGACCAGTTGCGCCGCGCCGACCTGTTCCTCTACGGCCGCAAGACCTACGAGATCATGGCCTCGTTCTGGCCGACCGCCGATGCGGCGCCGGGGATCTCGCCGTTCTACCTGGATTTCGCCCGCTGCTGGAAGCAGAAGCCGAAGATCGTCTTCTCCCGCACCCTGCGCACCGCGCCGTGGAACACCAGCGTGATCGGCGAGGACATGGTCGAGCAGGTGGCGGCACTGCGCGACCGGCCGGACTGCGACATGGTGCTGTTCGGCGGCGCGGAGACCGCATCCACCTTCATCCGGCACGATCTGGTCGACGAATACCGGTTGTTCGTCCATCCGATGTTGCTCGGCGGCGGAGTTCGGTTGTTCCACACCGGTCCCGAAGCCGCCGGGCTGCAACTGGTCGACGTGATGACCTTCGACAGCGCCGTGGTCGGCATGCACTATCAGCATGCGAGCCGCGCGACGAGCTGAACACGGTAGACGGTCGGCGTGACAGTGGCCCCGTAGCGGCCTCCTCCGGCGAAATTTTCTTCCGGCGCACGGTCCATCGGCTAATTTACGTCCATATGGTCGTGTTACCGGTGTCCGACGGAGTGCTCTCCGAATCCGCTCACGAGTACCTCGGGGTGAGCGAATTCGTCGGGCGGACGGCCGAGTTGGCCCGGCTGGATGCCCTGCTGGCCGGTGACGCGCGGTTGATCACCCTGGTCGGGCCCGGCGGAATCGGCAAGACCCGGCTCGCGGCCGAAGCCCTGCGTCGCATACCGCACGATCAGCGTCAACCGGTGTATTGGGCCAGGCTGGCCGAGGTCGAACGCGACGACCGGTTCGCCGACGAAGACGTGGTGCGCTCGGTGATGCGCAGCGACGGCGCCGATCCGTCGGAGTGGGATCTGCTGATGAGCACCTTCACCGACGCCACGGCCTCCGACGAGCGGCGAATCCTGGTGCTGGACAACTGCGAGCACGTGCTCCGCAGCGTCGGCCGGGTGATCACGAAACTGCTGGCCACCGCGCCCGCGCTGACTATTCTCGCCACCAGCCGGGAACCGATCGGCTGGATCGACGAATACATCCTCACCGTGCCGCCGCTGGCCCCCGGCCAGTCGCTTGCCCTGTTGCGGCAGCGCGCCGAACGCACCGGACGCCCGATTCCCGACGATCCGGAGCAGATCGAGATCGCCGAACAGATCTGCCGCCACGTCGATCACAGCCCGCTGTTCGTCCGGCTGGCCGCGGCCCGGCTACGTCATCAGCCGCCGGCAATGGTGCTGGCCGAACTCACCGGCGATCTCGACGACAAGCGCATGCGCTGGTCACATGGTGTGCGGGTGGGCAACGAGCACCGCCATCGCGGCGTGTACGACGTCATCGCGTGGTCCTACGACCTGTGCGGGCCAGAGGAAAAGCTGCTGCTGGAACGACTGTCGGTGTTCGCGGCCGGATACGAGACCGACGGCGCGGACGCGGTGCGCAACGGTATCGAGCTCGCCGACGCCGTCGCGGTGTGCGCCGATCATCTGCTCTCGCCCGGCACCGTGGAGTATCTGCTGGAACGGCTGGCGGAACGCTCCCTGCTGTCGACCCACCAGACCGCCGAATCGGTGCGGTGGTACCTGGTGGAGAGCGTGCGGGTGTTCGCACGGGATCGCCTGCAGCGCCGGGATCCGGCCGAGGCGATCCGCATGGCGGATCGGCACCGCTGCTACTACCGCGATCGAGTGGTGGTCGGGGCCGATGACTGGTTCGGGCCGCGCGAGTGGGCCTGGGTGCAGTGGGTGCGCACGGCCTGGGACAACATCCTGCTGGCCATCGACACCGGACTCGATGATCCGGAGACCGCCGTCGTCGCCTTGGAGACGGCCGCCGTCCTGCTCGCCACCTGGATCCCGTCGATCCGATGCGGGGGATGGGCGGTCACCCGGCTGACCGAGCGGGCGCTCGAGGCGGCGCAGACGTCCTCGCCGGCGGGTGTCAGGCATCGCATTCGCGCGTCGGCGATGCTGGCGTGGAATGCCATCTGGCAGGGCCGCAACGAATACGCGGCCCGGCTGCTCGACGAATGCGTGACGTTGTGCCGCACCGATGCGGTGACCGGCGTGCCGTGGCGCGAGACCATCGGCATCGATACCGGCCTGCCCGCTCCCGTCGAATGGACGTGGGGTCTCGAGCTGATGCTCGTCCGTCGCGACCCGCGAGCCGTCAGCGTGCTGGATCGGGCCCGCCGCAAATACGCGGAGGCCGGCGATCACGCAGGCGAGGAGGGCAGCGATATGTTCCTGGCCCTGTGCCGCGCTGCGCTCGGTTCCCGGGCCGCGGCGTTGCACAGTTCCGCGCGCTATCTGGAGCGTTCGATGAGCTCCGGCTCGAATCTGACCAAGGCGTGGGCGCAGATCACGCGATCGGTCGCGCTGGCGAAACACGGTCGCGCGCGTGAAGCGCTGGAACTGATCGACGCGCTGCCCGCGGATCTGCGGCGCACCAGCGACAGCTGGACCGCCACCTGGGCGGTCGCCGCGCGCATCATCGCCAAGACCCGGCTGCTGCAGGCCGAACGCGAGCGGCGCGCAGCGGTCGCGATGGCCACCGAGATCGCCCGCATGGTGGGAAGTTTCGAGGAATTCGACCGGACGATGGGCGTGGCGGTCGCGGCGCTGCCCCTGGTCGCTGCCGAATTGCGGCTGGCCATGGAGGCGTCGGCGGCCGCATTCGGCGAAGGCCAGTGGCGCGAAGACGGACCGGGGGAGCACCCGGCCCCGCCGCGCTCGCGCCTGTGGGACGCCCTGTCGCGGGCCGAACGTGATGTCGCCATCCTCGCTGCGGCCGGCTGGCCCAACAGCGCGATCGCCGGCCGGCGGCGCAGTTCGGTCCGCACCGTCGACGCGCAGGTGGCGGGTATTCGGCAGAAGCTGATGATCTCCTCCCGCAACGATATTGCCGCCCACGTGCCGCCCGAGCTGGCCGAACGGGTGCGTGCGGAGGCCGAACAACGACCGCAGCGCCCGCGGCGGACGCGCGGGCGCTGATTCGATCATCGTGGTCGGCGGTGCCTGCGGGATTTAGTCCGGGCCGCACTCGCCGTGGCAACGGCTGCTGTAGCCGGGCTTGTTGTCGGACTCGGTGTGGCTGGAGGAGTTGCGCAGCCCGCCGTGGTTGTGCGAGCCGTAACCGCGTCCCTGCCCGTATCCGCGGCTTTGACCGTAACCACGCCCGTGGCCGTGCCCGTGGCTGTCGCTGCCACGGCTGCTGTGGCTGTCGCCGCGCTGGCTGGAAGCCTTGGCGTCCGCGCCCGCGGGCATCGCGGCCGCGATCTGCGGCGCCACCGCGGCGGGTACGAGGGCCAGCGCGCCGGCGAGGGCGGTGGTGGCCAGGATCTTGCGGACCGTGCCCCGGTGGAAAGTGCTGCTCATGGTCTGCTCCGTTCGTTGTGCCAGTGCCCGCATCGGGTCGGCGGCTGGGCCTCGGCGCTGCCTGACCCAATCAATGTGTCGTTATATAACGGTACGATAGTCGATGTGACGCTGATTGCAGTACCGCTATTCCCGGGGCTGGGAAGTGCTGACCGGACTGTGCTGTGCGTGGTGTGATCGAGAGGTGACCTACCGAGTCGATCCGCGCGTGGATGACTACATCGACGCGCTGCCCGCCTGGCAGCAGCAGATCTGCCGGGAGGTGCGCGATCTCGTGCACGCGGCCGACCCGCAGGTGCAGGAGACGATCAAGCGGACCGTCCAGCCGTATTTCGTGCTCGACGGCAATATCTGCGCGCTTCTAGCGGCGCGATCGCATGTGAATGTTTTCCTCTACGACGGCGCGATCGTGCCCGACCCGGAGGGCATCATCACCGGCGGGCACGACAACAAGACCGCCCGCACCGTCGCGATCCATGAGGGCGAAACGCTGAACGCGCCCGCGCTGCTGGCCATGTTCCGGCAGATCATCGCCAACAACCGCGCCGGCGGCTGGCGCAAGCTCAAAGGCGAGCGCTGAGGCCGTTCGCTCTCGCGCTGAGGCCGTTCGCTCCGGCGGGCCGTCGGCTCAGCTCGCGGCAGCAGTCAGTTCCGCCGGGCCGCCACCATGCGCCGAACGCGCGGACCGCGCGGACCGCACCGCCGCGGCCGCGAGCATCGGCAGCCGTCCATCACCCAGCGACATGGCGTGATTGCCCAGTTGGTTGGTGACGAAGGCGATCGACAGCCCCAGGCCGGGCATCGCCATCGCACCGGAGCCGCCGATGCCGTAGTGGCCGAGGGCGTGCCTGGTCAGGGTGGCCCCGACGATGCCGCGGTGATAGCCGAGCGCATGGTGCGGCGGGGCGCCGAGCACATAGTCGAAGCGGCTGTTGGCGGGCATCCTCGCGATCATCCTGGTGGTTTCGGGCTTCAGCAGCCGCCGATGGCCGACGCGTCCGTCATTGGCGATCGCGCCGTACATCGCGGCCAGTGCGCGCGCGGTGAACACGCCGTTCCAGCCGGGCATCATCGCCGTGTAGGGGCGCTCGGTCTGGCTCATCTCGGCCCAGCCGTCGTAGATCACTTCGCGCAGCGAGGTCAGCGGCCGCAGCGATCCGGTCAGGCCGGTCAGCCGATCGAGTGGAACGCGGGCGATGTGCAGGCGCGGCGACAGCGGTGCGATGCGCGCCCGATGGTGGTCGGGTACGCCGAACCAGAGGTCGTCCTGCCCCAGCGGCTCGGCCAGTTCGGTGCGCACCAGCTGGGGGAACGGCAAGCCGGTCGCACGCTGGGCGATCTCGGCCACGAGCGTGCCGAACGTCAGCCCGTGATAGCCGGAGGCGCGCAGCCGCAGCGGATCGGGTGCCGCGGCGGCGAGCGCGGCGGCCAGGGTGTCGTGGTCGAGCATGCCGTCGGGATCGTCGAGGAGTCCGCGGGTGCGTTGCAGGCCGGCGCGATGGTTGAGCACCTCGCGGACGGTGATGGTGCCCTTGCCGTTGGCGGCGAACTCGGGCCAGTAGGTGGCGACCGGTTCGTCCAGCGCGAGCAGGCCGCGTTCGATCAGCCGGTGCGCCACCGTCGCGGCGACGCCCTTGCCGGTGGAGTAGGCCAGCGCCATGGTGTCGCCGCGCCAGCGCCGACCCGGTGCGGCCCAGCCGCTCCAGATGTCGAGCACCGGCTCGCCGTCCAGGTAGACCGCGAGCGCCGCGCCACCGTGGCGGCGACGACGGACCATCGCGAAGAACTTCATGGCCACCGGCACGAAGCGGTCGTCGATGAGCATCTGCGAGAGGGGCGGGACGGACTCCTCGGCCCACGCGCCATCGGTCCCGGTAGCCGGCATGATCAGACTCCTTTGTCTGCGAAACGCCCCGGCCGCTTGCTGCTTGCTAGCAGTTGCAAGCGACCTTGCTACCGAATGTAACTCGTTTCATTACGTCGGGCAATGATCTGAGCCGTCGGGCCACGTCCACTGCGCCACCGCGGGAATGTCCTCCCCGTGCTCTCGGGTCCAGGCCCGGGCCCGCAGCCGTGCGTCCTGCAGCTGCTGGCGCAGGCCGCCGGCCTTCTCGCGCAGCCCCGGCACCCGGTCGATCACGTCGATGACCAGGTGATAGCGATCCGTATCGTTGAGCATCACCATGTCGAACGGGGTGGTGGTGGTTCCGCGCTCCTTGTATCCGCGCACGTGCAGGCCCGAGTGGTTCGTGCGCCGGTAGGTGAGCCGATGGATGAGCCACGGGTAGCCGTGGAAGGCGAAGATCACCGGGCGATCGCGGGTGAACAGGGTGTCGAATTCGGAATCGGGGAGCCCGTGCGGGTGTTCGGTGCTCGGCAACAGCCGCATCAGGTCCACCACATTGATCACCCGCACCCGCAGATGCGGCAGGTGCTCGCGCAGGATGGCCACGGCGGCCAGCGTCTCGAGGGTCGGCACGTCACCGGCACAGGCCAGCACCACATCCGGGGCGGCGCCGAGTTCGTCGTTATTACCCGCCCACTCCCAGATACCGATCCCGCGCGCGCAATGCAGTGCCGCTGCCTCGACCGAAAGCCAATCGGCCTGTGGCTGTTTGCCCGCCACCACCACGTTCACGTAATGGCGCGAACGCAGGCAATGGTCGAACGTGGACAGCAGTGTGTTGGCGTCCGGCGGCAGGTACACCCGCACGATCTCGGGCTTCTTGTTCAGCACCACATCGAGAAAACCCGGGTCCTGATGGGTGAAGCCGTTGTGGTCCTGCCGCCAGACATGCGACGACAGCAGATAATTCAGGCTCGGGATCGGGCGCCGCCACGGCACCGCCGCGCTCGCGTCGAGCCATTTGGCGTGCTGATTGAACATGGCGTCGACGATGTGCACGAAGGCCTCGTAGCAGGTGAACACGCCGTGCCTGCCGGTGAGCAGATAGCCTTCGAGCAGCCCCTGGCACATGTGCTCGGACAGCACCTCGATCACCCTGCCCCGCCGGTCGAGCCCGACGTCGAACTCGTCGATCTCGGCCTGCCAGTTGCGTCCGGTGACCTCGAGGATGTCCTGTAAACGGTTGCTGGCCAGCTCATCCGGCGCGAAGGTCAGGAAGTTGTCCGGGTTGTGTGCGGTCACCTCGCGCAGCCAGCCGCCGAGTACCCGGGTGGCCTCGTGCTGGGTCGCGCCGGGCGCGGGCACCTCGACGCCGAAATCGCGCCAATCCGGCAACCGCAGATCGCGCACCTGCGCGCCGCCATTGCTCACCGGGTTCGCACTCATCCGCCGATCACCGGCGGGGACGAGATCCATCAACTCCGAGACGGGAGCCCCGGACTCGTCGAACAGCTCCGAGGGCCGATACGACCGCAACCACTCTTCGAGCACCCGCCGGTGGGCGTCGTCGGTGCGGGCCGCGGGCAGCGGGACCTGATGTGCGCGGAACGTGCCCTCCACGGGTTCGCCGTCCACCACCGGGGGACAGGTCCAGCCCTTGGGGGTGCGCAATACGATCATCGGCCAATGCGGGCGGGAACCGTCACCGTCGCCGCGCGCGGCCCGCTGGATCTGCGCGATCCGCTCCAGTGCGGTGTCCATCGCCTGCGCCATGGCCTGATGCACCCGTGCGGGATCGCGGCCGGACACCAGCAGCGGCTCGTAGCCGTACCCACGCATCAGCGAGATCAACTCGGGCTCGGGGACCCGGGCCAGAATCGTCGGATTGGCGATCTTGTATTCGTTGAGCGCCAGAATCGGCAGCACCGCGCCGTCGCGGGCGGGGTTGAGGAACTTGTCGGCATGCCAGCTGCCCGCCAACGGCCCCGTCTCGGCCTCGCCGTCGCCGACCACGCAGAACACGGTGAGGTCCGGGTGATCCAGCGCGGCGCCGAAGGCGTGCAGCAGTGAGTATCCGAGCTCACCACCCTCGTGGAAGGAACCGGGCGTCTCCGGCGCGCAGTGGCTCGGCACCCCGCCGGGGAAGGAGAACTGCGCGAACAGCGCGCGCATGCCATCGACATCGCGCGGGACGTGGCTGTACAGCTCGGAATAGGTGCCCTCCAGCCACGCACAGGCGTTCGGCCCCGGGCCGCCGTGACCGGGACCGGCGACGAACACCGCGTCGAGATCGCGGGCCAGGATGGCCCGATTGGCATGCACCCACACCAGATTCAGTCCGGGCACCGTGCCGAAATGGCCGAGCAGCCGGGGTTTGATGTGCTCGGCGCGCAGCGGTTCGCGCAGCAGCGGGTTGGCCATCAGATAGATCTGGCCCACCGACAGATAGTTCGCCGCCCGCCACCAGGCGTCCACGGCCGCGAGTTCGTCGGCGTCGAGTGGGCCGGGGGCGTCGGTGAGTCGATACGGGCTCGGCGCCACCGACCGGCCGCCGCTACCACCGACATTGTCGGCCGAGGTGTCCTCGGCGGCGGGATTGCCTTGTGAGCCAGGCTGTGCCATGGGCGATTCTCCTCACGTTCGTGCCACGCACCGGATGGAGATTCCCCGTCAGGCTACCGGCCGGACCCGTGCTGGGCCCAGGACTCGATCGGGGACCGGCAGGCGCGGGCTCGATCGGTCGCTGCCCGGCCGCGTCGATTAGGGTGCGCGGCATGCCTACCTCCGCCAGGACCATCGGTATCGCCACCCTCGCCGTGGCCGCCTTCGCGCTGTCGGCCTGCGGCTCCGACGACAGCTCCGACAGCGAGGCCGCGGCCACCGCCACGGCCGCGACGAGCGCGTACGCCGCGACCGGTGCGCCCACTCCGAAGCCGTCCACCGGCCGTGAATGCACCGCCGACGACATCGGCGTCACCGGCGGCTTCGGTGAGGCCCCCACCATCACCATCCCCGACGACTGCGATCCGCCGAAGCAGCTGATCGTCAAGGATCTCGTCGCGGGCTCCGGCCCGGGCGCGCAGCCCGGCCAGGAACTGAAGATGAACTACACGCTGGTCACCTGGTCGGACAAGCAGAAGCTCGACAGCTCCTTCGACCGTGGCGAACCGTTCGAACTGACCCTCGGCGCCGGTATGGTCATCCCCGGCTGGGATCAGGGCCTCGAAGGCGTCAACGAGGGCACCCGCAGGCTGCTGATCATTCCGCCCGACCTCGGCTACGGCATGGGTGGCAACGGCATCAAGCCGAACGAGACCCTGGTCTTCGTCACCGACGCGGTAGACGTACCGGACAACTGACCCCCGAGGTCCTCGCCCTGCCCGCGCCGCCGCTGCGGTAGCGCCGGGGGCGTTCGCGTGCCCGGATTGCAGGGCGTGCGCACCGGTCGACTAACCTTGCCTGGATGCGATCGGGGGGACACACCGACGTCAACGACCGATGAACTACGAACAAGGAGCATGTCCGTGAAGAGCACCGTCGAGCAGCTGAGCCCGACACGGGTCCGGATCAATGTCGAGGTGCCCTTCGAGGAGCTGAAGCCGGACTTCGACAAGGCCTACAAGGCGCTGGCCAAGCAGGTCCGTATCCCCGGCTTCCGCCCGGGCAAGGCGCCGGCCAAGCTGCTCGAGGCGCGCCTGGGCCGCGGCGCGATCCTGGAGCAGGTCGTCAACGACGTGCTCCCGGCCCGCTACAGCGAGGCCGTCACCACCTCCGAGGTGAAGGTCATCGGCCAGCCCGAAATCGAGATCACCAAGATCGAAGACGGCCAGGAGCTGGCGTTCACCGCCGAGGTCGACGTCCGCCCGGAGATCACCCTGCCCGACTACAGCACCATCGAGGTCACCGTCGACGCCATCACCGTCGACGATTCCGACATCGACGAGCAGCTGCAGTCGCTGCGTCAGCGCTTCGGCACCCTCACCGGCGTCGAGCGCCCGGTGCAGGAGGGCGACTTCATCTCCATCGACCTGTCGGCCACCGTCGACGGCGAGGACGTGCCGGAGGCCTCGACCACCGGCCTGTCCCACGAGGTCGGCTCCGGCCAGCTCATCGAGGGCCTGGACGAGGCCGTGATCGGCCTGTCCGCCGGTGAGTCCAAGGAGTTCACCTCTACCCTGGTGGCGGGCGAGCACGCGGGCAAGGAAGCCGTCATCACCGTCACCGTCGGTTCGGTCAAGGAGCGCGAGCTGCCCGAGGCCGACGACGAGTTCGCCCAGCTGGCCAGCGAATTCGACACCCTCGACGAGCTGAAGGCCGATCTGCGCGGCCGCGTGGAGCGGGTCAAGAAGGTCCAGCAGGCCGGCGACATCCGCGACAAGGTGCTCGAGCAGCTGCTCGACAAGGTCGAGGTGCCGCTGCCCGAGGGCGTGGTGAAGGCCGAGATCGACGCCGTCGAGCACGACGCCGTGCACGGCTTCGACCACGACGAGGCCAAGTTCGCCGAGGCGCTCGAGGCCCAGGGCTCCAGCCGCGAGGAGTTCGACAAGGACACCAAGGAGGCCGCCGAGAAGTCGGTGAAGACCCAGCTGCTGCTGGACGCCATCGCCGAGGCCGAGGGCACCCAGGTCGGCCAGGAGGAGCTCACCGAGCGCATCCTGTTCCAGGCCCAGCGCTACGGCATGTCGCCGGAGCAGTTCATCCAGCAGGTGCAGCAGGCCGGTCAGCTCGGCGCGGTGTTCGCCGACGTCCGCCGGGGCAAGGCGCTGGCCGGTGTGGTCGGTAAGGCCACCGTCACCGACTCCGCGGGCAACACCGTCGACACCACCGAAATGTTCGGTGCTCCGGAAGATTCGGCCGAGGAGAACACCGAGGCGGCCGCCGAGACCACCGAGGCCTCGGCCGACGCCGAGAAGTAAGCCGAATAGATATTGCGCTGTAAGCGAGCGAAGCGAGTGAACCGAAAACACAGCGCGCGGTCGCGCACAGTGCAATCGAGCGCCACCGAGATTGCGCTGTGAGCGAGCGAAGCGAGTGAACCAGAAGTACAGCGCGCGGTCGCGCACAGTGCAATCGAGCGCCAGCGAGATTGCGCTGTGAGCGAAGAAGGGCGGTACCGGGAGTTCGGTGCCGCCCTGCTTCGTTAATGTTTGTGTCAGCAACGAGCCGGCGAGAGAAGGCAGGTATCCGTGACAATCAACCAGGCAGGGGTCATGACATCCGCGACTGCTGGTCTCAACCTCAGTGATTCGGTGTACGAGCGCTTGCTCCGCGACCGCATCATCTTCCTGGGTACCCAGGTCGACGACGACATCGCCAACAAGCTGTGCGCGCAGATCCTGCTGCTGGCCGCCGAGGACCCGACCCGCGACATCTCGCTCTACATCAACTCGCCGGGCGGCTCGGTCAGCGCCGGTATGGCCATCTACGACACCATGCAGTACGCCGAGTGCGATATCGCGACCATCGCCTTCGGCCTGGCCGCATCGATGGGGCAGTTCCTGCTCACCGCGGGCACCAAGGGCAAGCGCTACGCGCTGCCGCACACCCGGATCATGATGCACCAGCCCTCGGCGGGCATCGGTGGTAGCGCCGCCGACATCTCGATCTACGCCGAGCAGCTCGCGCACACCAAGCGCGAACTCAACGAACTGCAGGCGCTGCACACCGGCCAGACGGTGGAGCAGGTTACCGCCGACGCCGACCGCGACCGCTGGTTCACCGCGAACCAGGCGCTCGAGTACGGCTTCATCGATCGCGTGATCAACAGCGCTCGCCAGGCGAACGGCGCCGGTAACTGAGCCGCGAATCAGCTCACCTCCCACCGACTTTGGAGACGAAGATGGCCAACCTGATCGACCCCCGCGCAGGCCTGTCCGGTATCGCGCCGGCCAGCCCGCAGGCCCGCTACATCCTGCCGTCGTTCATCGAGCACTCGAGCTTCGGCGTCAAGGAGTCCAACCCGTACAACAAGCTGTTCGAGGAGCGCATCATCTTCCTCGGCGTGCAGGTCGACGACGCCTCGGCGAACGACATCATGGCCCAGCTGCTGGTGCTCGAGTCGCTCGATCCCGACCGCGACATCACCATGTACATCAACTCGCCGGGTGGCTCGTTCACCTCGCTGATGGCCATCTACGACACCATGCAGTACGTGCGTGCCGATGTGGCCACCGTCTGCCTGGGCCAGGCCGCCTCCGCGGCCGCGGTGCTGCTGGCCGCCGGTACCCCCGGTAAGCGGGCCTGCCTGCCCAACGCCCGCGTGCTCATCCACCAGCCGTCGCTGGAGGGTGGCATCCAGGGTCAGGTGTCGGACCTGGAGATCCAGGCCGCCGAGATCGAGCGCATGCGTCGTCTGATGGAGACCACGCTGGCCCGCCACACCGGCAAGGACCCCGACACCATCCGCAAGGACACCGACCGCGACAAGATCCTCACCGCCGAAGATGCCAAGGATTACGGCATCATCGACACGGTGTTCGACTACCGCAAGCTGAGCGCGCAGAAGTAGTGCGGTGACCCGCGGCGCCCCGTGCGCCGCGGGTCCAGCCGACACGCGGGGATTGCTGAAAAGTTGCGCGTGTGGCGGACGGCTCGGCGACCGGGCGAATCGGGTGAATCATGGTGAGAACCCGCACAACCCCGGCGAGAAACATGCGCGAGTTGTCGACCAGTTTCGCGCACACCGGGTACGGTCGACCTAGGGACCTTTGCTCCCGGTTGACAGCAGTGCACCACCACCCGGATACGGTCGACGGATTCAACGACACCTTCCACAGGTGGC
Source organism: Nocardia sp. JCM 38205 (assembly GCF_058222935.1). Lineage (NCBI taxonomy): Bacteria > Bacillati > Actinomycetota > Actinomycetes > Mycobacteriales > Nocardiaceae > Nocardia > Nocardia sp. JCM 38205. Next base: position 22,288 of record NZ_JBYHFL010000009.1, read on the forward strand.
GGAAAGCTGGCAACTGGATGGACGGTTGCACGCGAACAAGGAAGTAGGACCCACGAGATGGCGCGCATCGGTGATGGCGGCGATCTGCTGAAGTGCTCGTTCTGCGGAAAGAGTCAAAAGCAGGTCAAGAAGCTCATTGCGGGACCCGGGGTGTACATCTGCGACGAGTGCATCGACCTGTGCAACGAGATCATCGAAGAGGAGCTGGCCGAGTCCAGCGAAGTCAAACTCGATGAGTTGCCCAAACCCGCCGAGATCCGGGATTTCCTGGAGAACTATGTGATCGGCCAGGACACGGCCAAGCGCACGCTCGCCGTGGCGGTCTACAACCACTACAAGCGGATCCAGGCCGGCGACAAGGGTCGCGACAGCCGCGGCGAGAGCGTCGAGCTGGCCAAGTCCAACATTTTGATGCTCGGCCCCACCGGCTGCGGTAAGACCTATCTGGCGCAGACGCTGGCCAAGATGCTCAATGTGCCGTTCGCCATCGCCGACGCCACCGCGCTCACCGAGGCAGGCTACGTCGGTGAGGACGTCGAGAACATCCTGCTCAAGCTGATCCAGGCCGCCGACTACGACGTCAAGCGCGCCGAGACGGGCATCATCTACATCGACGAGGTCGACAAGATCGCCCGCAAGAGCGAGAACCCCTCGATCACCCGTGACGTCTCCGGTGAGGGTGTGCAGCAGGCGCTGCTGAAGATCCTGGAGGGCACCCAGGCCAGCGTGCCGCCGCAGGGCGGGCGCAAGCATCCGCATCAGGAATTCATCCAGATCGACACCACCAACGTGCTGTTCATCGTGGCGGGCGCGTTCGCCGGGCTGGAGAAGATCATCTCCGACCGCACCGGTCATCGCGGTATCGGCTTCGGCGCCGAGGTGCGCTCCAAGGCCGAGGTCGACACCATCGACCACTTCGCCGATGTGATGCCGGAGGATCTGATCAAGTTCGGCCTGATCCCCGAGTTCATCGGCCGCCTCCCGGTGGTCGCCTCGGTGACGAACCTGGACAAGGATTCGCTGGTCAAGATCCTCTCCGAGCCGAAGAACGCGCTGGTCAAGCAGTACATCCGGCTGTTCGAGATGGATGGGGTGGATCTCGAGTTCACCCGCGACGCGCTCGAAGCGGTGGCCGATCAGGCCATCCTGCGCGGCACCGGTGCCCGCGGCCTGCGCGCCATCATGGAGGAGGTGTTGCAGCAGGTGATGTTCGACATCCCCAGCCGCGACGATGTCGCGAAGGTGGTCGTGGACGCCGACACCGTCAACGACAACGTGCTGCCCACCATCGTCCCGCGCAAGCGCGAACGCGCCGAGCGCCGCGAGAAGTCGGCCTGACACAGTCGCAAGGACGGCCCGCCCACACTGTGGGCGGGCCGTTCATCGTTTCGGCGCCGAGTTGGCGATGACGGCCTCTCGGCCGGTGTGATCGTTGTAGGGTCGGTGCACCTGCAGGCGTCGCACAACGAGGAGCGGCCGATGTCGAAGCGTTTCCGAGCCCGCATCCCGGCGCTGGCGGCCGCAGCCGCCGCCGCGGCCACCTTCGGCCTCGCGGTCACCGCACCTTCGGCCGAAGCCACCGTCACGCAGGTGAGCGTGATGCCGGACTTCTCGTTCGGGCCGATCACCAACTACGGCACCACTTGCCAATACACCGTACGGGCCCGGCTCACCGAGGGGTTGACGCCGGTGACCTTCTACGACAACGGAGTGCCGTTTGCCACCGTTGCGCCCACCGACGGCGTCGCACTGGTCACCTGGACGCCGACGACGCGCGGCCACCACACGCTCCAAGCGGTGCAGCCGACCACGGCGCAGGAGATCGCCCCGTGGGTCCAGGTGGAGGTGGGGGTGGGCATGCACATCGGGTACGCCTGCCTGGTGATCTGAGTGCTACCCGCGGCCGGCCGCGATCGGTCCTGTGCGATCGATCGAGGACATCCGGGCCGAGTAGATGCCGACGATCGCGGGCGGCGGCAAAAGAAAGGTGACCGGCGCCCGCCGCATCACCGGGCTGCACGGCTGTGGATGGGCGCGGTCACCCTGCGCTGGATCAGGCGGGTTCGATGCTCATGTCGTCCTGGCTCCAGTAGGCGCGCATATGGGTGATCCGGCCCTCGTCGTCGAACTCCATCACATCGATCGGGCGCAGCGTCACACGCTGGTCGCCTGCCTTGGTGACGAGGGTGAACATGAATGCCGCCTGGTTGCCGCCGATGCGGACGGTGTCGGCATGCAGGGTGGATTCGCGCTCCAGGTTCGCCAGGACGTTGTAGAACTCGCGGATCGCGTCGTGCCCGTGCTTCGGCGGGGTGCCGATCGGGTCCTCGACGGTCGCGTCCGGTGCGTACAGCGCGACCACGTCCTCGGACGTGCCGCTGCCGACCAGCTTGACGTACTCCTCGACCACATCGCGGATCTGCCGTGCCATGGGAACTCCTACCGAATTGAAACGTGTTCTAGTTCGGCACGATAGCAGTCCGGCGGTCCCGCCGAGGTGGGAACGGACTGTCCCTTCAGTTGTCACCCGCTGGGATACGGTGACGGCCGGTGGAATTCCGGTCCGCGCCCGGTGCTGGAGAGCGTCTTTGATCTCCCTGGTTCGCCGTTGAACCTTGATCCGTGCGGGTGCTCCTGCTGATGTGTCGGTGCGCGCGTCCTCGTTGTTACGCGCGTCACTCGCCCACCAATCCGTACTCCGGGGTGCCTGCCGCGCGGTAGGTGGACATGATCAGTCCCGCCGAGCTCGCACGCGACTCGGTGAGCCGGAACCCGGTGGGGCGCATGCCATCAGCGAACAGCCGCTTGCCCTGGCCGAGCACCACGGGTGCGGTGACCAGCTTCAGGGTGTCCACCATCCCGGCGGCGAGCAAGCTCTGCCCGAGGGCGCCGCTGCCGTGCACCTGTACCTCGCCGCCCGGCCGTTGTTTGATCGCGGTGATCTCGGTGAGCAGGTCGCCGCGCAGGATCTCGGTACCGGCCCAGTCGGCGTGATCGAGGTGGCTGCTCACGACGAACTTGGGCAGCGCGTTCAGTTTCACCGGCACCACATCGTCACTGTCGGTGATCTTGGGCCAGTAGCTCGCGAAGATGTCGTAGGTGTGGCGTCCGAGCAGGAAGGCCTCGGCCCGGCCGAATATGGCATCGATGAAGGCGCCGAATTCGTCGTCGACAAAGGGGGCCAGCCACCCGCCCTGGGTGAAGCCGCCGCTCGGATCTTCCTCCGGACCGCCGGGCGCCTGGTAGACGCCGTCGAGGGTGACGAACAGGGTCAGGGACAGCTCCATGGGTCCGATCCTTTCCTTCTTCACCCGGTCGATTCGGGCTCGTTATCGGTTCCGACGGGCCGCGGCGCGGAAAATCATCGCGTTATCCAGTGTGTTTTTCCCCGGTGTGTCGGGCGTACCTTGTCGGTACGGTGATGTTGAATCGGTCCGGTCAACCAGATGTTCGAGTCAGATGTTCGAGTGACGAGTGAAAGCGGAGGAGACATGGCACTGCCTACCATGACCGCGGAACAGCGCTCTGAAGCGTTGGCCAAAGCGGCGGCGGTCCGCAAGGCGCGCTCCGAACTGATCGGCAAGGTGAAGTCGGGCAAGGTCTCAGTGGCTGATCTGCTGAAAAAGGCCGACTCCGACGACCTGGTCAAGAAGACGAAGGTCGCGGCCGTCATCAAGGCCCTTCCCGGTGTGGGCCCGGTCAAGGCGGCGAAGCTGCTCGACCAGGCCGAGATCCCCGAGGACCGCCGCATCGGCGGCCTGGGCGCACGCCAGCGCGCCGCCCTGCTCGAGGCCCTCGCCGACTGAGAACCCGGCGCTGAGCGTCCGCGCGATGAGCTCTCCGCGACGGACGCTCAGGTCGGCGCGAGCGTTTTCGGGCTCGCGCTTCGAGAAATTTCCGAGACGTCCCCGCATCGATCACGCGGGGCGCGAGCTCGCCGCTTCGGTGACGATCCGGTCCGGGTGGGTGTAGATGTTCATCGTCTCCCCACGGACGAAGCCGGCCAGGGTGAGTCCGGATTCAGCGGCCAGATCGACGGCCAGTGAGCTGGGTGCCGAGACGGCCGCGAGCAGCGGAATCCCGGCCATGACGGCCTTCTGCACCAATTCGAAGGACGCCCGGCCACTCACGACCAGCACCAGTTCGGTGGCCGGAATCCGGTGCTCGCGCACCGCCCAGCCGACCACCTTGTCCACCGCGTTGTGGCGGCCGATGTCCTCGCGGACCGCGAGCACCGCACCGTCCGCGGTGAACAGCCCGGCCGCGTGCAGGCCGCCGGTGGCATCGAAGACCGACTGCTCGCCGCGCAGCGTGTCCGGCATGGCGGCCAGCGCGTCGACGCCGATCATCGGCGCCGCGGCGGGCAGGGCGAAGCGGGTCCGGGTGCGGACCTCGTCGAGCGCGGACTTGCCGCACAGCCCGCAGGCGCTGGTGGTCAGGAAGTTCCTGGCCTTGACCGGGGCAGGTGTGCGCAGGGTGACGTCGAGGACGTTGTAGGTGTTGCGGCCCTCGTCGTCGGTGCCCGCGCAGTAGCGGGCGGCGAGGATGTCCTCGGCCGAGTCGATCACGCCCTCGGCGAACAGGAACCCGTGCACCAGATCGATATCGTTGCCGGGGGTGCGCATGGTGACCGTCAGCGACGCCCCGTTCACCCGAACCTCCAGCGGCTCCTCCACCGCCAAGGTGTCGGGCCGCTGTACCAGCCCCGCGGGCGAGACGCGCTGCATCCGGCGGCGAGCGGTGACCCGGCTCATGAGCGCGCCCGCTCCAGCCGGACGGTGACGGCCTTGGCCACCGGCGTATTCGATCGCGCCGCCACATGATCGAGCGGGATCAGCGGATTGGTCTCCGGGTAGTAGGCGGCGGCATTGCCGCGCGGGGTCGAATAGGCGACGATGCGGAAGCCCTCGACCCGGCGCTGCACACCGTCGCTCCACTCCGAGACCAGATCGACCAGCTCACCATCGGTGAAACCGAGGTCGGCGATGTCGTCGGCGTTGACGAGCACGACCTTGCGCCCACCGTGGATTCCGCGATAGCGATCCTCCAACCCGTAGATGGTGGTGTTGTACTGGTCGTGGCTGCGCAAGGTCTGCAGGATCAGCCGGCCCGGCGGCACCGGTAACCAGGTGAGGTCGTTGACGGCGAAGTTGGCGCGGCCGGTGGCGGTGCGGAATTCGCGGGCATCGCGCGGCGGATGCGGCAGCACGAAACCATTGCGCCTGCGGACCTTCCGGTTGTAGTCGGCGCAGCCGGGCACCACGCGAGCGATGGCGTCACGGATGCGGTCGTAATCACGGCGGAAATCGGCCCACGGCACCGGATGGTCCGGGCCGAACAGGTGCTGCGCCAGCTCGCAGACGATGGCGACCTCGCTGCGCAGGTGTTCGCTCACCGGGTGCAGCCGACCGGTGGACAGATGCACCATCGACATCGAATCCTCCACCGACACCTGCTGTTTCACGCCGTCTTGGACATCGAGATCGGTGCGGCCCAGGGTGGGCAGGATCAGGGCGGTGGCGCCGTGCACGACGTGGCTGCGGTTGAGTTTGGTGGAGACCTGCACGGTGAGATCGCAGGCCCGCAACGCCGCCTCGGTGACCTCGGTATCGGGGGTGGCGGCGACGAAGTTGCCGCCCATGCCGAAGAAGACCCGGGCCTTGCCGTCGCGCATGGCGCGAATGGCGTTCACCGTGTCCAGGCCGTGCGCGCGGGGTGCGGTGATGCCGAATTCGCGGTCGAGAGCGGCAAGGAACGATTCGGGCATCTTCTCCCAGATGCCCATGGTGCGATCGCCCTGGACATTCGAATGCCCGCGCACCGGGCACACACCGGCACCCGGTTTGCCGATCATGCCGCGCATCAGCAGCAGGTTGGTGGCTTCTTCGATGGTGGCGACACCGTGCGACTGCTGGGTGAGGCCCATGGCCCAGCAGACGATGACGCGCTCGGAGCCGGCGAACCGGCGCGCGGTGGACTCGAGTTGTGCGCGGGTGAGGCCGGTCGCCTGCTCGACCACATCGAGATCGACCGCGCGGACCTGCTTTTCGTACTCGGTGAACCCGGCGGTGTGCGCGTCGACGAAGGCCCGGTCGACGACGGTGCCCGGCGCGCGGTCCTCGGCCTCGAACAGCAGCTTGCCCAGGCCCTGGAACAGGGCCATATCGCCGCCGAGGCGGATCTGCAGGAAATCGTCGGCGATGGGGACGCCGGTGGTGAGACCCCGGACGGTCTGCGGATCGCGGAACCCGATCAGCCCGGTTTCGGGGAGCGGATTGACCGCGATGATGTGTGCTCCCGCGGCCTTGGCGTCGGCGAGAGCGCTGAGCATCCGCGGATGGTTGGTGCCCGGGTTCTGACCCGCGACGATGATCAGATCGGCAGCGGCGAAATCATCGATGGTCACCGAACCCTTGCCGATGCCGATCGAGCTGGTCAGCGCGGTGCCCGAGGATTCGTGACACATATTCGAGCAGTCGGGCAGGTTGTTGGTGCCGAAACTGCGCACCAGCAGCTGGTACAGGAACGCGGTCTCGTTGGCGGTGCGGCCGGAGGTGTAGAACACCGCTTCGTCGGGGGTGTCGAGGGCGCGCAGCCGGTCGGCGATCAGCTGATAGGCCTCGTCCCAGTCGATCGGGGTGTAGTGGTCCTGGCCGGGGCGCAGCACCATCGGGTGGGTCAGCCTGCCCTGCCTGCCGAGCCAGTATCCGGACTTACCGGACAGCTCGGCGATCGAATGGGCGGCGAAGAACTCCGGGGTGACGGTGCGCAGCGTGGCTTCCTCGCCCACCGCCTTGGCGCCGTTCTCACAGAACTCGGCGGGCCTGCGATGACCGGTGGGTTCGGGCCAGGCACATCCGGGACAGTCGAAACCGTCGACCTGATTGAGCCGAACCAGGGTGCGGGCCGTGCGGACCACACCCATGTCCTCGACCGCTCGCTTCACTGCGACGGCCACCGCGGTGACGCCTGCCGCCTGCTGTTTCGGCGGGGTCACCGACAGTGCGGACTCATCGATATCCTCGGTCGGCCCTTTACGGTGCATGGGGCCATTGTGCTCTCCGCGTCGGGGCCGCGTGCGGGATGGCCGGATCGCGGCGGGTGGACCGGCCGCGGCAGCCCGGCTCAGGCCGGCGCGTTGCCGTCGCCGGCGCGGTAGGTGAGCACATGTTCGCTGATGCGAACCCGCCCGCCCGGTGGCAACTCGGTGGGCGACCGGCCGACGCGAGTCCATTCGGGGGAGTCGGGCGTGGCGAGGAAGGTGCCCGAGGCGGTGCCCGCATCGCGGACGAAGACCTTGCCGCGATCCAGCGAGACGTAGGCGTGCACCCGGGAGATGTGGCGGTCGCGTTGCAACACGATCGGGGCCGCGGTGGCGCGGCGCACGGATTCGTCGGCCGACGGGCCGCGGCCGATGACATACGGGCGGTCCAGTGGGTAGGTGGCGCCGTCCTCGGCCACCAGCACGCCGGGGACCTGCGCGTTCGATGCGCGGCCGACGGCGAGGCGGGGCCTGCGGCGGACGGTGTCCGGTGCGCCCGGTTTGTGCAGCGCCACCGGTTCCGGCAGGTCGGGGCGCGGCGTCGCCGGAGCTTGCGACCAGGCCAGCGACATGGCCTGTGAGGCGTCGGAGGCCGGGGCACGATGCCGCGGTGCCGCCGGCGGTGTGCTCGGCGCCTGCGGGGCGGCGCGGGTGGCCGGATGCCGATCGGGTTCGGGATCGGCGTCGGCGGCGGCGAAGCCGGCGGGCGCGGTGGCGGGCGGCTCACCCGGTGGCGGGGCCGGCGTCGCCGCACGCGCGGCGGGCTTGCGCCCACTGCGGCGGACACCGGCGCGCAGCACGAAGCCGCCACCGGGAACGACGCCAGAACGCAGATCGGTGCGCGGATGTTCGGTGATCGGGGTCCCATTGTCCGGGCCGATGGTGATGGTGCGGATCGGCACGCTCACGATCTCGTCGACCCAGGTGAAGGCGCGCGACCCGGTGAGGCGCCGAGCCCCTTCGGCACCGTCGATCAGGGCAGCGACGGCGCCGCGCAACAGCACGAGCGTCCCGTCATCGGTGGGGGCGAGCACACCGAACGGTGGCGGCGCGGAACCCGCGCCGAACACCACCGCTGCCAGCCGCTGGGCAATGGCCGCACCCGGATGCTCGATCGCCGCCACGGCCTCCACCGCGCCGAGGATCCGCTCGGTAGAGGCGGTTTCGGCGCCGATGTAGATGATGACGTCGTCGAAGCGCGCCACCAGGCCTTCGCCCGGCGCGACGCCGACTGTGGATGATCTGCCGCGCACTCACGCCTCCTTCCTGGCGCACCCATCGGGTACCAGACTAGAGGCCATCTACCGGGGCCAGGCGGCTGTTGTCATTCGAAGAGTTCGTCCGTGGAGGTCGCGGTCACGGCCTGGCGCACCCATGCTTCGAGTTGGTCCAGGTCGCGGCAGGCGGCGACGCGTGCGCGCTGATCGGCAGACAGCTCCAACCCGCGCGCGGTGAGTACCGTCAGCACCAAGCGAGCCGCTTCTTCGGCCCGGCCTTCAGCCACGTACTTGCGCGCGATCCTGCCTTGGTACTCGGGTGCCATCGCCACCAGTTCCTCCAGACGTCGGCTGGCCGCGATCGACAATGCGTCGTCGACCAGGTCGTGATACATCTTCGCACGTTCGTCGTCGGTCTTCATCAAGCCGCTGAGGAACGCGTTCAGGACTTCGTCCATGTGCGGTCCGGACCCGTGCGCGATCGCGGACAGCGTTGCACGTTCAGGGCAACGTTGGGCGTCATCGCTGTCGGTCACTATCGGGATCCGCTCGGGTCCGAGGACGAGTGGTCGGATCACCGAACCCGCGGGATCGAGTTCGATCGGCTCGGCTGCCCAGCGTGCTACGGACGGAACCGGCGTGACCACCAGCAGCACCGCGGCACAGCGGAGCCGGGAACGCAGGGTAGTCAGGTAGACGGGCCATTTCCATCGACGATCCGCCTTTCTGCTCAGCTGTACTTCGACGCACACCCCCAGGAACGGTTTGTTCCGGTCGTCGCAGAGCGCGAGCGCCAGGTCGCCTCGGTACTCCTTGGGACCGACATCGGTGAAATCGCATGGTTCGGCGTGGATTCCGGAATTAATCGGCACCTCTAGGCCGAACTCGTCGGCCAGTAGCGTGGCCACCAGATTGGCGTCTGCGCGGAATAGATCAAGCAGACCTTCATGGAGGTAGCTCGGCATGGTTGCGGACGCTATACCAGGAGACCGGTAGATAACGAATCGGCAACGGTGTGGCGACGCGACTCGCGGTGCTGATCGGAAATCGGCTTGTCGGTGGCGATTTCGCGGATCACTGGTTGGCGCGAGCCATTGCCGCTTCGGCGGCGGGCAGTGCGGCCGCCCGGTCGGTGTCGACCAACCCGATGCGGGTGCGTCGGTCGAGGATGTCTGCCGTATCCAGGGCTCCCTCGTGGGAGATCGCCCAGGCGAATTCGGCTCGGGTGACGTCGATTCCGGGGGCCACCGGCTCCAGCAGGGCGGGGCCGGTTCCGGCTCGGGCGAGCACGGCGGGTGCTTCGGAGCCGTAGCGGTCGACCAGGACCGGGGGTGCGGCGATCTTGTCGCGGGCGGCGCCGGATGCCGCGCCGACCAGAGGCAGTCGTTTGGTGCGGCAGGGCGCTGCGTTCAGCCCCGCGTGGGCGACGGCGGCGTCGACGGTGTCCTCGGCCATCTTGCGGTAGGTGGTGAGTTTGCCGCCGACGATGGTGATCAGGCCGTCGGGGGAGCGCAGGACGGCATGTTCGCGGGAGATGTCGGCGGTGCTGTCGGTGCCGGTTTTCAGCAGTGGGCGCAGTCCGGCGTAGCTGCCGCGGATGTCGGCGCGGGTCAGTGGTTCGCGCAGGGCGGGGTTGATGGTGTCGAGCAGGAAATCGATCTCGGTGTCGGTGGGTTGCGGTTCGTCGGGCACCGGGCCGGGGGCGTCCTCATCGGTGAGACCCAGGTAGACCCGGCCGTGGGCGGCGGGGAAGGCGAAGACGAATCGGCTGGTGCTGCCCGGCACCGGCACCGTCAGCGAGGCGCTGAGCCCGCCGAAGGCCGCCGCGTCGAAGACCAGGTGGGTGCCGCGGCTCGGCCGCAGCTCGATGCTCGGGTCGACCTGATCGGCCCACACACCGGTCGCGTTGACGACGGCGCGGGCCCGCACGGTCAGCGTCTCGCCGGTGCGGGTATCGCGCAGGGTCGCGCGGTCGCCGGTGGCGGCGGTGACCTCGACCCGCGTCAGCACCGACGCCCCGGCCGCGGCCGCGGTCCGCGCCAGTGCCACGACCAGGCGCGCGTCGTCCACCAGTTGCCCGTCCCACGCCGTCAGGCCGCCGCGCAAACCCTCCCGCCGCACGGTCGGAGCCAGCCGAAGCGCCTCGGCGGCTGCCACGCGTCGTGATCGCGGCAGCAGACTCGCCGGTGTGCCCGCGCCGCGGCGCAGCAGATCACCGGCCAGGAATCCGGCGCGGACCAGCGAGCTCTGCGCCTTGCCGAGGGTGGGCAGCAGCGGCACCAGCTGCGGAATCGGGCGCACCAGATGAGGCGCGGTGGTGCGGATCAGGATGCCGCGCTCCACCGCACTCTCGTGCGCGATGCCGATATGACCGCCCGCCAGATACCGCAGCCCGCCGTGCACCAGTTTGGAACTCCACCGGCTGGTGCCGAAGGCCAGGTCGTGCCGTTCCACCAGCACCGTGCGCAGCCCGCGGGAGGCGGCGTCGAGCGCGACGCCAGTGCCGGTCACCCCGCCGCCGATCACCAGCAGGTCGATCTCGGCCGTATCGCCCAGCTCGGCCAGTTCGCGGTCGCGTCGCGCGGCATTGAGGGCGGAGTCACCGGTGGATGCCGGATGCTGAGTCATCGCAGTCCTTGTCGTCGGTCGTGTGCGGAATGAGATAGCCGTCGATGACGCGGCCCAGTTCGGCGTCCAGTGCGGCGCCGTCGAGCAGCCCGGAGACCGTCTCCGCCGACTGCACCACCGATTGCGCGATGAGCAGCAGCATGGTGGCCATCTGCTCGGGGTCGCCGTCGCGGACCGAGCCGTCGGTGTGGCCTTCCCTGATCCCTTCGGCGAACAGTTCGATCAGATGGCGCTGGTTGCGCCCGAGCCTGCCGAAGACGTAGGTGAGCATCAGATCGGTGTCGGCGCGGAAGATCTTGCGGAACAACGGGTTCGTGCGCACCGCCGCCGCCCCGGCGACGATGCCATCGACCATGCGCTGCCGCACCACGCCGTCGGTGGGCATCGCGGTGGTGAGGATGTCGCCCAGCTCGCGGACCAGCAGTTCGGCCACCAGCGAGCCGGTGTCGGGCCAGCGCCGGTAGACGGTCGGCCTGCTCACTCCGGCACGGCGCGCGACCTCGGTGAGTGTGGTGCGCCGTACCCCGAACTCCGCGACGCACGCGCGTGCGGCCTCCAGGATCGCGAGGTCGATGGGGTCGGTCGCCGATGGTTCGGCATGGGGTTCGTCGGAGACGGTCATGGGCTCACCACCGGGGGTCCTGGCATGGCGATCGGGGTGCCGGTCGTCACGCGGTACTGCGCGTTCAATCGGTTACTGCTTGACAGTCTATGTCAAACTGTAACGCATGGTCGATACGCAGCAGCCTGCCGGCGCCGAACCGGATCCCTTCGCGAATCCGGACGACGCGGCGCTCCCGACGAGTATGGTGTGGGACGCCTGGGGCGCTCCCGCTGGACACAAGCCGCTCTCGCCCCAGATCCGGGGCCTGCTGAAGCAGGTGTTCGGGGTGTCCGGCGAGACCGTGGCACGCCGCGATGAGGGCGACGTGCCGCTGCGCGATTCGGCGTTGACCCCGGCCGCGCGCGCCGGGCTGGCCGCGGTGGTCGGTGCCGGGCACGTCTCCACCGACCACCACGACCGGCTGCTGCACGCCGGCGGCAAGAGCACCCCCGACCTGCTGCGCCGCCGCGCCGAAGGCCCACAGGACGCGCCGGACGCGGTAGTTTTCCCCGCCGATCACGAACAGGTGGTCGCGGTACTCGGCTATTGCGCCGAGGCCGGGATCGCGGTCGTTCCATTCGGTGGCGGTACCAGCGTCGTCGGCGGACTCGATCCGATCCGCGGTGCGTTCGCCGCGGTGATCTCACTGGATCTGCGCAGGCTGAACGCGCTGATCGCGGTCGACCCGGTGAGCGCCACCGCGACGTTCGGTGCGGGCGTCACCGGTCCGCGTGCCGAGGAACTGCTCGGTGCGCACGGGCTATCGCTCGGGCACTTCCCGCAGAGTTTCGAATTCGCCAGTATCGGCGGGTTCGCGGCCACCCGCTCGTCCGGGCAGGCCTCGGCGGGCTACGGCCGCTTCGACGACATGGTGCAGGCCCTCACGATCGCCACGCCCACCGGCACACTCGATCTCGGTCGCGCGCCCGCCTCGGCGGCCGGACCCGATCTGCGCGAGCTGTTCGTCGGCTCGGAGGGCACGCTCGGGATCATCACCGCGGTGACGGTGCGCGTGCATCCGGTGCCGGAAACCATTGCCTACCAGGCGTGGTCGTTCCCGGACTTCGAGACCGGCGCGGCCGCGCTGCGGGCGGTCGTGCAGGCCGGTGCGGCGCCGACGGTGCTGCGGTTGTCCGATGAGATGGAGACCGGCGTCAACCTCGCCCGCACCGCCGATATCGGCGGGGAAGCGGTGCGCGGCTGCCTGGCCGTCACCACCTTCGAGGGCACCGACATGCACGTCGCCGCGCGCGGGCTGGAGGCAGGCGCGTTGCTGTCGGCCGCCGGCGGCACAGTGCTGGGCGAAATGCCGGCCCGCGAGTGGGAGAGCGGGCGGTTCTCCGCGCCGTATCTGCGGGATTCGCTGCTGGATGCCGGCGTGCTCTGCGAGACCCTGGAAACCGCGACCACCTGGTCGAACCTGTCGAACCTGAAGGCGAAGGTCACCGCCGCGCTCACCGAATCGCTCACCGGTCAAGGCACTCCGGCGCTGGTGATGTGCCATATCTCGCACACCTACCCGACCGGCGCCTCGCTGTACTTCACCGTCATCGCCAAACTGCTCGACGATCCGCTGGCCCAATGGCAGGCCGCCAAACGAGCCGCCGGCGACGCCATCGTCGCGGCGGGCGGAACCATCACCCACCACCACGCCGTCGGCGCCGACCACCGCGCCTGGATTCCGGACGAGATCGGCGACCTCGGCGTGCGGGTGCTGCGCGCGGTGAAACGCGAAATCGACCCCGCCGGCATCCTCAACCCGGGCAAGCTGGTCCCATGACGACGCAGTCGCGGCGCGAGATCCGCAAGGTCACGGTGGTGACCAACGCGCTGTCGGGGATGGGCAAAGGCAACGATGTCGCGGCTGCCGCCACCGCCCGGCTGGCCGAATGCGGCGTGCAGGTCACCGAGATCCGCGCGCCCTCGGCCGCCGAATCGGTGCGACTGGTACGGGCCGACGTGGCCGGGCCACAGCGCCCGGACGCGGTGGTCTGCGCGGGCGGCGACGGCTTGGTGTCGGTGATGCTCGAGGCGCTGGCGGAAACCGGCACACCGATCGGGCTGATCCCCGGCGGCACCGGTAACGACCTCGCGCGCGAGTTCGGCATACCCAACGACGATCCGGTGGCCGCGGCCGACGTGGTGCTCGGCGGGCTGACGCGCAGCATCGACCTCGGCCTGATCGACCGCACCGACGCCGGGCCCATGTGGTTCGCCACCATCACCGGCACCGGTTTCGACGCGCGAGTCACCTTGCGCGCCAACCGATTGCGGTGGCCGAAAGGTCCGCTGCGCTACACCGTCGCCGCGCTGGCCGAACTCGCCAGCCGAGCCGCCACCCCGTACCGCATCGAACTGTCGGACGGGCCCGGGCAGCCCGGCGCCGTCGTCGAGACGGACGCGATGATGGTCGCGGTCGGCAACACCCGGACCTACGGCGGCGGCATGCTGGTCTGCCCGGACGCCGTGGTCGACGACGGACTGCTCGATGTCACCGTGGTGCGCGCGGTCTCCCGGCTGAACATGCTGCGGTTGCTGCCCGCACTGGCCTCCGGCAAGCGGATCGACCATCCGGCGGTATCGCACTACCGCGGGCAGCGGATCACGCTGACCGCCCCGGGCGCACCTGCCACCGCCGACGGCGAGCCGGTGGGCACCTTGCCCATCACGCTGCGCGCGGTTCCCGGCGCGCTGTCGATCCTGGTGCCGGAGTAGGGCTGTGGGTCACGCCGGGTCGCCGTGGTGATCCGCGGTCGCGGCGACGCGGCGGCGAAGCCGGTGAGCTCGCCCGCGCGGCGATCCCTCGCATGGACGCGTTCGTGACGCGGCGGTCGGCGCACCGCCGCGTCCTCAGGCGGCGAAGCTGACGCGGCGCATCCCGCCGACGGTGTCGCGATCGGCGATGACGATCGAGGCCGGTGCCGGATCGGTGATCGGCCCGGCCTCCACCGCGCGCAGCAGCTGCTGCCAGCGCGCGCAGTGCAGCCGGAAAAAGAACCCATTGACCCGCCGCCCGCGCGTGTACTGGCCCGCGCGGGCGATGGTCGCCGGGACGTCGATGAGGATCAGGTGCAGTTCCCGTCCGCGCGCCGCTGCCCAGCGGGCCAGCATCCGCCGCGCCCAGCCGAAGGTGGCGCAATCGTGCACGACGACCGGTCCGGCATTGTCGCGCAAGGCGTTCCGGATCCGCGTGTAATGCGCGATATGGACCACCGGCCGCCACAGCGGATACGGCAGCCTGCCCAGCCGGTGCCGCCACGCGTTGCGCGAATGCTGCGAATCGAGCACCATCGACCCGGCCGGCCCGGCGGGCGGCTGCTCGGCCTCGGCCGTCGACCCGAACAAGGCCCGTAGCGCCGTGCTCTTACCCGCGCCGGGGACGCCGGCGAACACCAGCACCGCCGTCGGCGGATACCGCAGCTCGTCGACCGCGCGGCCGCGTAGATCGTGTACCCGATGCGGTAGCAGCACGGAATCCGCAGCGGGCACAGGGGATTCGAAGGGAAGAGCAAGGGACGGTTCGAGCCGGGGGTTCACTCTTCCAGAGTTGTCAGTAATGTCCGATTCGGCAACCGGGTGTGACCAATCCGGGCGAAAACCGAAGCTGAGAATTGCCTATGGATCCGCTGTCGCCCCCGCGATCGGCGGTAGTCTGTCAGGTGTAGGCGGAGTCTTCGGTGTCCCTCATCCACCGAAGACTCCGCCGGTGTTTTTTCCGGCCCCGGGCCGATGAGTTCGCGAGCCCGCCGTGGGCGGCGTCGCCCCTGCGTCGAGTGGTCCGCGCCGACCACTAGAATCGCGGGGTGACCAGCGCAGCCCCAGACAACACGCGTAATCGTGCCGATGCCCTCCCCAAGAGCTGGAACCCCGGCGAGGTGGAGGCCGAGATGTACGAGCGCTGGGTAGCGGCCGGTTACTTCACGGCCGACCCGGCCAGCGCCAAGCCCGGCTACTCGATCGTGCTGCCGCCGCCCAACGTCACCGGCAACCTGCACATGGGCCACGCCCTCGACCACACGCTGATGGACCTGCTGGCCCGCCGCAAGCGCATGCAGGGCTACGAGGTGCTGTGGCTGCCCGGCATGGACCACGCGGGCATCGCCACCCAGACCGTGGTGGAGAAGCAGCTCGCCGTCGACGGCAAGACCAAAGAGGATTTCGGCCGCGAACTGTTCATCCAGAAGGTCTGGGACTGGAAGCGCGAATCCGGCGGCGCCATCCAATGGCAGATGCGCGCCCTCGGCGACAGCGTCGACTGGAGCCGCGACCGCTTCACCATGGACGAGGGTCTCTCCCGCGCCGTCCAGACCATGTTCAAGCGCCTGTTCGACGCCGGGCTCATCTACCGCGCGGAACGCCTGGTCAACTGGTCGCCGGAGCTGCGAACCGCCATATCCGACATCGAGGTCAAATACGAAGACGTCGACGGCGAGCTGGTGTCGCTGCGCTACGGCTCGCTGCGTGACGATGAACCGCATGTGATCGTCGCCACCACCCGAGTGGAGACGATGCTCGGCGACACCGCCGTCGCGGTCCACCCCGACGACCCGCGCTACCAGGCGCTGATCGGCACGACCCTGGAACACCCCATCACCGGCCGTCGGATCCCGGTGATCGCCGACGACTACGTCGACCCGGAGTTCGGGTCCGGCGCGGTCAAGATCACTCCCGCGCACGACCCGAACGACTTCGAGATGGGCCTGCGGCACAACCTGCCGATGCCGACCATCATGGACGAGCGTGGCCGAATCGCCGGTACCGGAACCGAATTCGACGGCATGGACCGCTTCGAGGCCAGGGTGAAGGTGCGTGAGCGCCTGGCCGCCGAGGGCCGGGTCGTCGCCGAGAAGCGCCCCTACCAGCACAGCGTCGGCCATTCCGAACGCAGCGGCGAGCCGATCGAGCCGCGACTGTCGATGCAGTGGTGGGTCAAGGTGGAGTCGCTGGCCAAGGCCGCCGGCGATGCGGTGCGCAGCGGCGATACCGTCATCCACCCGGCCAGCCAGGAACCGCGCTGGTTCGACTGGGTCGACGACATGCACGACTGGTGCATCTCGCGCCAGCTGTGGTGGGGCCACCGCATCCCGATCTGGTACGGCCCCGAGGGCGAGATCGTCTGCGTCGGACCGGACGAGACCCCGCCCGAGGGCTGGGTGCAGGACCCCGACGTGCTCGACACCTGGTTCTCCTCCGGGCTGTGGCCGTTCTCGACCATGGGATGGCCCGACCCCAGCCCCGAGATCGAAAAGTTCTATCCCACAAGCGTTCTGGTCACCGGCTACGACATCCTGTTCTTCTGGGTGGCCCGGATGATGATGTTCGGCACCTATGTGGCCGACGACCACGTCATCACCGCAGGCAAAGGCAGCGCCACGCAGGTGCCGTTCAAGGACGTCTTCCTGCACGGGCTCATTCGCGACCAGCACGGCAAGAAGATGTCGAAATCGCGCGGCAACGGCATCGATCCGCTGGAGTGGATCAACTCCTACGGTGCCGACGCCTTGCGCTTCACCCTGGCCCGCGGCGCCCAGCCAGGCGGCGACCTGTCGGTCGGCGAACCGCATGCGCTGGCCTCGCGCAGCTTCGTCACCAAGCTGTTCAACGCCACCAAGTTCGCCCTGATGAACGGCGCCCGCCCCGGTGAGCTGCCCGACCGCGCCACCCTCACCGACGCCGATCTGTGGATCATCGACCGGCTCGACGCCGTGCGCGCCGAGGTCGACGCGGCCTTCGACGCCTACGAATTCGGCAAGGCCTGCGAGGCGCTCTACCACTTCGCCTGGGACGAGCTGTGCGACTGGTACCTCGAACTGACCAAGGTGCAGTTCGCCGCCGACGACGCGCGCGCCGAATCCACTCGCATCGTGCTCGGGTCGGTGCTCGACGCGGTGCTGCGGCTGCTGCATCCGGTGATCCCGTTCGTCACCGAATCGCTGTGGCGGGCGCTCACCGGCGGTGAGTCGATCGTGATCGCCGACTGGCCGCAGCCCACCGGCCGAGCCGCCGATGCAGGTGCGGCACAGCGCATCGCCGACACCCAGCGGCTGATCACCGAGATCCGGCGCTTCCGCAGCGACCAGGGCCTGGCCGATAAGCAGAAGGTCGCGGCGAAGCTGATCGGGGTGGACGCCGCGGGGCTCGCCGAGCTCGAACGCTCCATCACCGATCTGGCCCGGCTCACCGCGCCCGGTGACGATTTCGCCGCCACCGCCTCGGTGGAGGTCCGGCTCAGCGGCGCCACCGTCACCGTCGAAGTCGACACCTCCGGGGCGGTCGACCTCGACGCCGAACGTCGTCGCCTGGAAAAGGACCTGGCCGCCGCGCAGAAGGAATTGGCGGGCACCACCGCCAAGCTCGGCAACGAGGCCTTCCTCGCCAAGGCCCCGGAGCAGGTCGTCGACAAGATCCGCACCCGCCGCGATGTGGCCGCCGCCGAGGTGGAGCGCATCAGTGCCCGGCTCGCCGAACTGAGCGGCAAGTGACCGGCCCGGAGGAGACCGACGGCCCCGACTTCGCCCACGAGGCCGGCAACGCCGAACCGGAACCCCAGCACGGCATCGGGGCGCCGCTGGGCTCCGGGCCGTCGCCGGTGGAACTGGCGGAAATGGCGCTGGTCGAGGCCGAACTCGACCGGCGCTGGCCGGAAACCAAGATCGAGCCGTCGCTCACCCGCATCTCCACCCTGATGGATCTGCTCGGCTCGCCGCAGCAGAGCTATCCGGCGATCCACATCGCGGGCACCAACGGCAAGACCTCGGTGACCCGCATGATCGACGCACTGCTCACCGCGCTGCACCGGCGCACCGGCCGGATCACCAGCCCGCATCTACAGCTGGCCACCGAGCGGATCAGCATCGACAACGCGCCCATCACGCCGGGCCGCTACGTCGAGGTCTATCGCGAGCTCGCGCCCTACATCGAGATGATCGATAAGCAGTCCGCGGCCGCCGGCGGGCCCGCTATGAGCAAGTTCGAGGTGCTCACCGGGATGGCCTACGCGGCCTTCGCGGAGGCGCCGGTGGACGTCGCCGTGGTGGAAACCGGCATGGGCGGCACCTGGGACGCGACCAACGTCATCGACGGGCAGGTCGCGGTGATCACCCCGATCGGGCTCGACCACACCGAATACCTCGGCCCCGATCTGACCGCCATCGCGGGCGAGAAGGCCGGGATCATCAAGCGCGCGCCGGAGAGCCTGATCCCGCGTGACAATGTGGCCGTCATCGCCGAACAGGACCCCGAGGCGATGGAGGTGCTGCTACGCCGCGCCGTCGAGGTGGACGCGGCCGTGGCGCGTGAGGGCGCGGAGTTCCGGGTGCTGGCCCGCAAGATCGCCGTCGGTGGCCAGCAGTTGGAACTGCAGGGCCTCGGCGGGGTGTACGACGAGATCTTCCTGCCGCTGCACGGTGAACACCAGGCACGCAACGCGGTGCTGGCGCTGGCGGCGGTGGAGGCGTTCTTCGGCGCGGGCGCGCAACGTCAGCTCGACGTCGACGCCGTGCGTGCCGGGTTCGCGAGCGTCACCAGCCCCGGCCGGCTCGAACGGATGCGCAGCGCGCCGACCATCTTCATCGACGCCGCCCACAACCCGGCCGGCGCCAAGGCTCTGGCAGCGACCCTGACCAGCGAGTTCGACTTCCGCAAGCTGGTCGGCGTGGTCGCGGTGCTCGGCGACAAGGACGCCGCGGGCATCCTCGAGGCGCTGGAGCCGGTGTTCGACGAGATCGTCGTGACCACCAACGGCTCGCCGCGCGCCCTCGACGTCGACACCCTCACCGATCTCGCGGTGCAGCGCTTCGGCGACGAACGCGTCGTCCCCGCGTACTCCCTGCCCGACGCTTTGGAGACCGCGATCGCGATCGCCGAAGACGTCGCCGACAGCGGGGAGATGGTCTCCGGTGCGGGTGTCATCGTCACCGGGTCGGTGGTCACGGCGGGCGCCGCGCGCGCCTTGTTCGGTAAGGACCCGGCGTGATCGGACGGCGCCCACAGGCAGCAGCGCGCGTCGCCATGGCCGGCGGTGGAGCGCGCCGAGGCCGACCGGGCGTGATCGGTCGGCCGGAATCCGCGGCGGCCGGCAGCACAGACGGCCGCATGATCGGCCGATCGGGCCGAGGAGGCAGAGCATGAGCGAATCCGATCCACGCCCCGACGGTGACGAGCAGCCAGGCACCGAGTCCGCCCCCGCACCACCCGACCCGTGGAAGGGGCTGCGCGGGGTGATGGCGGGCGCGCTGGTCCTCGAGGCCATCGTGGTGCTGCTCGCGCTCCCCGTCGTCGCCGACGTCGGCGGCGGCATAACCTGGTTCTCGGGCACCTACCTGGTGGCCCTGGCCGTGGTGATGATCCTCGGCGCGGGCCTGCAGCGGCGCCCCTGGGCCGTACCCTTCAACCTCGCCCTCCAGGTCCTGGTGATCGCCGGCGCTGTCATCCACATCTCCATCGGCGTCATCGGCATTCTGTTCGCCATCGTCTGGGCCTTCATCCTCATCCTCCGCAACGACGTCAAACGCCGCATGGACCTCGGTGTCCTGCCCAGCCAGCGCGTCCAGCGCCCCGACTGACCCGCCGCCCGGCTACCGGCGGGTACCCCGGCCATCGGTGTCGGCGCATGCGGAATGACCGCTGGTTGGGAGGGTGGGGGCGCCGACCGTTACGCTGTCGCCCGTGACTGAGCAGACATTGATCCTCATCAAGCCGGACGGTGTGGCCCGCGGCCTCGTCGGTGAGGTGCTGAACCGGATCGAGCGCAAGGGGCTGAAGATCGCCGCGCTCGAGCTGAAGCAGGTGTCCGATGAACTTGCCGGCGAACACTACGCCGAACACGCGGGCAAGCCGTTCTACGGCTCGCTGATCGAATTCATCACCTCGGGGCCGGTCGTCGCGGCCGTGCTCGAGGGTCCGCGCGCGATCGCGGCGTTCCGGCAGATCGCCGGCGGCACCGACCCGGTGGAAAAGGCCGCCACCGGCAGCATCCGGGGCGATTTCGCCCTGGAGACCCAGGAGAACCTGGTGCACGGATCCGACTCGCCGGAGTCCGCCAAGCGGGAAATCGCGCTCTGGTTTCCCGAGTTCCCGGCCTGAATCGCTCTCCATTCCGTCGCTTCCGACGTCACGCTGTTGCGCCGATGGCGAACCCTCGGCGCACGGTGTGGGATACTGGCAACTGGTTGCAACCGATAACGGTCGTAACCGGATGACACCCCGAGGTTCGATGCCGATCATCGCTGCCGCGGCGCGGTAACTCGTTCGCGTCGGCACGCTGGATGAACGCTCACGCCACGGAGTTCAGCCATACAGCCAGGCGCCGCGTGACCAGTTAGCCCGAACGACGATCGATATGGAGATAACCGGGCACGCGGGGCGAGACCATTGACCTCGTGCCAACCGCGCGAGGCGTACGGAAACAGCGCCCCCGCGTCGGCCGCGTCACTCCCTGAGGGGAGGAACGCGCCCGGGGGCCCGAGGAGACTTCGTGGCCGATCAAGAGCCGCTGGACACAACATCACAGGATGCCGATCAATTGCCGGAGCGAATCCGAGTTCATGCGCTGGCCAAACGTCTGGGAGTAACGAGCAAGCGCATCCTGGCCAAGCTGGGTGAGCTCGGCTCCGAGGCGCGCAGCCCCCAATCGAACGTGGAGCGCGCGGTCGCGGAGTCGGTGCGCGACGCGCTCGCCGCGCCGGACACCGAGCCGGCCGGTGCCGCACCCCCGGTGGCGGACACCCAGCAGGCCGCCGCAGCGTCGCCGGTCGAGCAGGCGGTCAGCGCCGCCGTGCCGGACGAGCCCGTCCCGAGCGAGGCCGAGGCGACCACCGCGCCGCCCGAGACCCCGGGCGCCGATCTGTTCGCCACCGCGCCCGCCTTCAGTCCGCCCGGCGGGCTGTTCGCCAGCCCGGTCAAGGAAGAACCACCGGTCGTGGAGCCGGTCGTGTTCGAATCCGCAGTCGTGGCCGCGCCGCTGTTCCTGTCCCCGGATGCCGCCGCCGCCGAAGAGCTACGCAAGAAGCGGCGCCGGGTCGAACCCGAGGCCCCGAGCGCCGACGAGGACGCTGCCAAGGCCGAGGACGTCGAGGACGAGACCGCCGACGAGCAGGACGGCGCCGAGCAGTCCGAGTCCGACGATCAGCCCCGCCGCCGCCGGCGCGGCCGTCGCGGCCGTGGTCGTGGCCGCGGCGAACAGCACGCCGACTCCGATGACGAGCAGGACGCCGACGAGCGCGGCCCCCGCGACAAGGACGCCGCCCGCGACAAGGACGAGGCGCCCGCCCAGGACGCGAGCACCGCGGACGAGTCCGAGGCCGAGGAAACCAAGCAGACCGAGGCCGAATCCACCGACGACGGTGAGGACGGTGCGGAGGGCTCGACCCGCCGGCGGCGCAGGCGCAGGCGGCGCAAGGTCGCGGGCGAGGGCGGCGGCGAGAACGAACCCGCCGACGACGACCCGCCCAACACGGTCGTGCACGAGCGTGAACCCCGCAATAAGAGCCGGGCCCGCGCCGTCGACGAGGTGCAGGGCATCACCGGGTCCACCCGGCTCGAGGCCAAGCGTCAGCGTCGCCGCGACGGGCGCGAGGCGGGCAGGCGTCGTCCGCCGATCCTGACCGAGTCGGAGTTCCTGGCCCGCCGCGAATCCGTCGACCGGGTCATGGTGGTGCGGGAGAAGGAATTCCCCGGCCATCCCACCGCCACCCAGGTCGCCGTGCTCGAGGACAACATCCTGGTCGAGCATTTCGTCACCAGCACCGGCCAGGCGTCCATGGTCGGCAACGTCTACCTCGGCAAGGTGCAGAACGTGCTGCCCAGCATGGAGGCGGCGTTCGTCGACATCGGGCGCGGCCGCAACGGCGTGCTCTACGCCGGTGAGGTGAACTGGGAGGCCGCCGGGCTCGGCGGCAAGGAACGCAAGATCGAGCAGGCCCTCAAGCCGGGCGATCAGGTGCTGGTGCAGGTCAGCAAGGATCCGGTCGGGCACAAGGGCGCTCGCCTGACCACTCAGATCAGTCTGGCCGGACGCTTCCTGGTGTACGTGCCGGGCGGCACCTCCACCGGCATCAGCCGCAAGCTGCCCGACACCGAGCGCAAGCGGCTCAAGGAGATCCTGCGCGAGATCGTGCCCGCCGATGCGGGCGTGATCATCCGCACCGCCTCCGAGGGCGTCAGCGAAGCCGAACTCGCTCGCGACGTGGAGCGGTTGCAGGCCACCTGGCGCACCATCGAGAAGGCCGCCGAACAGGATTCGGGCGCACCGAAGACGCTCTACGAAGAGCCGGACCTGCTGGTCAAGGTGATCCGCGACCTGTTCAACGAGGATTTCTCCAAGCTGGTCATCGAGGGTGAGCGGTCCTGGAGCACGGTGGAGACCTACATCCGCACCGTCGCGCCGGATCTGCTGGCCCGGGTGTCGCGGCACGAGAACAACGGCGTCGATGTGTTCGAGGCCTATCGGATCGACGAACAGCTCGCCAAGGCGCTCGACCGCAAGGTGTGGCTGCCCTCGGGCGGCACGCTGGTCATCGACCGCACCGAGGCGATGACCGTCATCGACGTCAACACCGGCAAGTTCACCGGCTCGGGTAACAGCAACCTGGAAGAGACGGTCACCCGCAACAACCTGGAAGCCGCCGAGGAGATCGTGCGGCAGATGCGGTTGCGCGATATCGGCGGCATGATCGTCGTCGACTTCATCGACATGGTGCTCGAGTCCAACCGTGATCTGGTGTTGCGCCGGCTCACCGAGGCACTCGGGCGCGACCGCACCCGGCATCAGGTCTCCGAGGTGACCTCGCTCGGCCTGGTCCAGATGACCCGTAAGAAGCTGGGCACCGGCCTGGTCGAGGCGTTCTCCACCACCTGCGAGCACTGCCACGGTCGCGGCATCCTGGTGCACAGCTACCCGGTGGAGCCGGGCCCGGCCGAGGATGGTGCCGGGCGCGGACGCGAATCCGGGTCCCGTCGTCGTCGCGGCCGTGACAAGGCCGCCGCTCCCGCCGCCCCGCAGGCGCAGCCCGCGGTGGCGGAGTTGAGCGAGGAGGAGGCCGCGGTCAAGCGCGCGCATCCGGTCGCGCTGGCCATGGCCGCCCATCAGGCCGAGGAGTCCGGTGCCGCGCAGCCCGAGCCCCAGCCGTCGGAGACGGCCGCCGAACCCGCGGCCGCCGAGCCGGCGCGGGAAGCGACCGGCGAGCCGGCCGCCGAGGCTGTCGCCGCCGCGCAGAACGGGACCACTCGTACCCGGTCGACGCGGCGTCGGCGGGTGGCGCGTTCGGCCGCGGCGCCGGATGCCGATGCGGTCGTCGCCGTCAGTGAGGTCGTCACCGAGGTGGGTGCGCCGGCCGAACAGGCCGCTGCCTCGGCAGTCGAGCCGGCTGCCGTTGCCGACCAGGATGTGCCCGCTGAGCAGGCGGCAGTCGCCGAACCGGTGCAGGCCACGGACGCCGACCATGCGGAACCGGTCGCAGCCGTCGAACCGGCCCCTGCGGCTGACCAGGCGCCGACCGCCGAGGTGACGGCAGAGGGCAAGCAGGTTTCGGTAGTGGAGCCAGGGGCTGCCGAAGCGGCTCCGGCCGCGGTGACCACCGAACCGGTCGCGGCCGAGCCCGTCGAAGCGGTTGCGGCAGAGCCTGCCGCCACGGCGGAGCCGGCCGAGCCCGAGCCCGCCGCGCCGCCCGCCGCCCCCGCGGAGAACGGCACCACGGCACGCTCGACCCGACGCCGTCGGGTGGCCCGATCCGCCGCCGCCCCGGCCTCGGACAGCACCGGCGCGGTGTTCGTCCTCAGCAGCGCGGAGGAGCCCGCGGCCCCGGTCGTCGACTTCGCCGAGCCGGTACCGGTCCCGGTGCCCGAACGCAGGCCGCGCAGGCGCAGCGCAGGCAGGCCCGCGGGCCCGCCGCCCGCCGAATCGGCCGACGAATGACCTGGTGGTCCCCGCCCTTGTGGCGGGGACCACTGTCGTTCGGTGGCCGGTTTGGTCGCGCACCTATGCGTCCTGTAATCTTGGACAGTCGCTGCCCGGCGACAGCGTTTTATCACGCTGTGCCCGCGAAGCTGTATCGGGAACTGCCATTCGCAGACCCTGAGCAATCGCCAGTGCTGAGGCGGCGGTGACTACCAGACCAGATGTGTAGTGGATGCCCGGTGGAATTCTCCGGCCGGGTGCCACTCCAGCCGCGCTAGCAAGCGTCGCACACCTAGAGGAAGAAGGGCAGCCGACCGATGGCAACGTACGCGATCGTCAAGACCGGCGGAAAGCAGTACAAGGTCGCGGTCGGTGACCTGGTGAAGGTCGAGAAGATCGAGGGTGCGCCGGGCACCGCTGTGGATCTGTCGCCGGTGCTCGTGGTCGACGGCGCCGAGCTGACCGCCGACGCGGACAAGCTGGCCAAGGTGTCGGTGTCCGCCGAGGTCGTCGAGCAGACCAAGGGCCCGAAGATCCGCATCCACAAGTTCAAGAACAAGACCGGCTACCACAAGCGCCAGGGTCACCGTCAGCCGCTGACGGTCCTGAAGGTCACCGGCATCAAGTAATCGGCCCGGGGGTTCACCGAGCCCTCACCTGGAGGAGTTACAGCAATGGCACATAAGAAGGGTGCATCCAGCTCCCGGAACGGTCGCGATTCCAACAGCAAGCGCCTCGGCGTCAAGCGGTTCGGCGGTCAGTCCGTCAAGGCCGGCGAGATCCTGGTGCGTCAGCGCGGCACGCACTTCCACCCCGGCGTGAACGTCGGCCGTGGCGGTGACGACACCCTGTTCGCCCTCGAGGCGGGCGCGGTCGAGTTCGGCACCAAGCGTGGACGCAAGACCGTCAACATCGTGGTTCCGGAGCCGGTCGAGGCCTGACCGGCTGACGACTTCAACACAGACGAGCGGGTCAGGGTGACATACCCCTGGCCCGCTTTTCGTTGTTTCCATCAGTAGTGACCTGCGGCGACGTTCGCCGTCCCGACCAGACCGAAGGAGGATGATTCGGCGTATGTCCAAATTCATCGACCGTGTCGTACTTCATGTGCGTGCTGGCAAGGGCGGCCACGGCTGCGCGTCGGTGCACCGGGAGAAGTTCAAGCCGCTCGGCGGCCCCGACGGCGGTAACGGCGGTAATGGCGGCGATGTGATCCTCGAGGTCGATCCCAATGTGCACACGCTGCTGGACTTTCACTTCCATCCGCATGCCAAGGCGAGCAACGGCAAGCCGGGCGAAGGCGGTAACCGGGACGGCAAACAGGGCACCGACCTGCTGCTGAAGGTGCCCGACGGCACCGTGGTGCTCGGCCCCGACGGTGAAGTGCTGATGGATCTCGTCGGTGCGGGCAACCGGTTCATCGCCGCGCGCGGCGGCCGCGGCGGGCTCGGCAATGCCGCGCTGGCCTCCAAGGCGCGCAAGGCGCCCGGTTTCGCGCTGCTCGGTGAGGAGGGCGAAGAGCGCGATATCGTGCTCGAGCTGAAGTCCGTTGCCGATGTGGGGCTCGTCGGGTTCCCGTCGGCCGGAAAGTCGTCGCTGGTCTCGGTGCTGTCGGCGGCCAAACCCAAGATCGCCGACTACCCGTTCACCACGCTGGTGCCCAATCTCGGTGTGGTCGCCAGCGGCGATACCACCTTCACCGTCGCCGACGTGCCAGGGCTGATCCCGGGTGCGAGCCAGGGCCGCGGGCTCGGACTCGACTTCCTGCGTCATCTGGAGCGCTGTGCCGTGCTCGCGCACGTGGTGGACTGCGCGACGCTGGAGCCGGGCCGCGATCCCGTGTCCGATGTCGACGCCCTCGAGGCGGAACTGGCGGCCTACAAACCCGCGCTGAGCGCCGACGCCGGCCTCGGTGATCTGGCCGACCGCCCGCGCGTGGTGATCCTCAACAAGACCGATGTGCCCGATGCCGCGGAACTGGCCGAGATGGTCACCGACGAGTTCACCGCACGCGGCTGGCCGGTCTTCCAGATCTCGGCGGTGAGCCGGGCCGGGCTGCGTCCGTTGACGTTCGCGCTGGCCGACATGGTGCGCAAGTATCGCGAGGATCATCCGAAGGCCGCGCCGAAACGTCCGGTGATCCGCCCGATCGCGGTGGACGAGACCGGTTTCAGCGTGATCGCCGATCCGGAGGAGCCGGGCGGCTTCATCGTCCGCGGCACCCGGCCCGAGCGCTGGGTGCGGCAAACCCAGTTCGACAACGACGAAGCCGTCGGCTACCTGGCCGACCGGCTCGCCCGCTTGGGCGTCGAAGACGAACTGGTGCGTCTCGGCGCGGAACCGGGCGCGCCCGTCACCATCGGTGACGTCACCTTCGAATGGGAGCCGCAGATCTCCGCGGGCGTCGACATGGTGCCCACCGGCCGCGGCACCGATATCAGGCTCGAGCAGACCGACCGGGTCAGCGCGGCCGAACGCAAACACGCCTCCCGGGTGCGCCGCGGTCTGGTGCGCGACGACGAGGACCAAGCGTAGGCACGGCCTCGGTCGTGCCGCGCGCGAGAACAGTGGTGGAGATCAGCCGTGACGGAAACGCAGGTGCACTTCGGCGCCGAACTCAGTGCGGCGCGCCAGGCCATCGCCGGGGCGCGCAGTGTGGTGGTGAAGATCGGGTCTTCGGCCCTCACCAGTATGAAGGCAGGTCTGGACATCGCCAGGCTGGATCGGCTGGCCGATGCCATCGAGGCGCGGATGCGGGCCGGATCGGATGTGGTGGTGGTGTCCTCGGGCGCGATCGGCGCCGGTATGGCCCCGCTCGGCTTGACTGCTCGTCCGCGTGATCTGGCCACCAAGCAGGCCGCGGCGAGTGTCGGCCAGCTCGCGCTCGCCCACGCGTGGGGCACCTCGTTCGCCCGTTACGGCCGCACCGTCGGCCAGGTCCTGCTCAGCGCCGACGACTTCTCCCGCCGCGAACATCACCGCAACGCTCAGCGCACCCTGGACCGGCTGCGTTCGCTCGGCGCGGTGGCGGTGGTGAACGAAAACGACACCGTCGCAACCGAAGAGATCCGCTTCGGCGACAACGACCGGCTCGCGGCGCTGGTCGCGCACCTTGTGGGTGCCGATGCGCTGGTGCTGTTGTCGGATGTCGAGGGCCTTTATGACGGTGACCCGCGCAAGGGCGGCGCCACCTTCATCCCCGAGGTGCGCTCCAGCGCCGATCTGGACGGGGTGATCGCGGGCACCGGCGGCGCGCTCGGCACCGGCGGCATGGCTTCGAAGCTGTCCGCGGCCCGGCTCGCCGCCGACGCCGGCGTGCCCGTGCTGCTGGCCGCGGCCTCGGAAGCGGCCACCGCGTTGAGCAGCGGTACCGTCGGCACCGCGTTCGCTGCGCGTCCGGTGCGGCTGTCCGCCCGCAAGTTCTGGGTCCGCCACGCCGCCGACAGTCGCGGCGCCATCCACATCGACGAGGGCGCCGTCGCCGCCGTCGCCCACCGCCGCCACTCCCTGCTGGCGGCGGGCATCACCGGCGTGCGCGGCCGCTTCCACGGCGGCGACGTCGTCGACCTCATCGCTCCCGACAACAGCCTGGTAGCTCGCGGCGTCGTCGAATACGACGCCGCCGAACTCGCCACCATGCTCGGCCGCTCCACCACCGAACTTCCGGACACCATGCAGCGCCCGGTGATTCACGCCGACGACCTGGTGAAGGTGTAGGGGTCAGTACTCGAGCTCCGACCAGGGGATGCTGATCGGGAACGGGAAGCCGATCTCGATGCCGTTGGTATCGGCAGTGGGCTTCAGGCCGGCCCACCACCCATATTCCGATGGTGTCGGCTACCCCTGCGGCGGAATGACACCCGGCTGATCGGTGGCGGGCGGTGTGCCCTCGGGTATCGGCCCGGTGATGCCGGGTTGGCCGCCCGGGTCCGGCAGGGGGAGCGGTGGGGTTTCCGGTGACGGGATCGGGGGCGGGGGTGGTGCTTCCGGTAGCGGGGGAGGCTCGACCGGGGCCGGGGGCGCCGGGGGTGGTGCGGGCTCGGCCGGTGGGGGCGCAGGTGGTTCGGCCGGGGTCGGGGCGGAAGGTGGTGGTGGAACGGGGGCGGGCGGTTCGGCAGGGGCCGGTGTGGCGTCCGCTGAGGGTGGGGCCGGGACCGGTGGTTCGGTCGGGGTAGGGGTGTCGTCCGAGGGTGGTGCGGGCGTCGGGGTTTCGGTCGGGGCCGGGGCCTCGGCGGATGGTGGTGCCGGAGCCGGGGTTTCGGTCGGGGCCGGGGCCTCGGCGGACGGTGGTGCCGGAGCCGGGGGTTCGGTCGGAGCCGGGGCATCGGACGACGGTGGTGCCGGGGCGGGCGTGTTCGGGACCGGCGCAGGTTCGGGCGGGACGGGCGCAGGTTCGGGCGGGACGGGCGCAGGTTCGGGCGGGACGGGCGGTGGGGAAGCCTGCGGCCCGGGCCGCGTGTCGTCCTGCGGATTCTCGGCAGGGGGTGGTGTGTCCTCGTCACGAGACTGCGGTGGGGGAGTTCCGGCGTCCGGCGGGCCGGGTGTCGTGGAGTCCGGATCCTGCTGGGCCCGTGGGGGATTCGAGGGCGCCGCACCATTCGGTGGCGTATCCCGGTCGCCGGGCACCTGTTGCTGCGGGGCCGGCGCCAGTGGAGCCGGCTGTCCCGGAGCCGCCGGCGGGTCGGGCAACGCCGGAACACCGGTGCCTGCCAGCTGGTACGCCGGTTTGTAGATCATGTTCATCGCCAGCACGGCTTCCTGGCGCAAGGCCTCTTGCGCCATCTGCGCGTCGATGACGTTCGCGGCTTCGAGTAGCCGGGCGATGGCGCCGATGGGCCCCGATCCGCCGGGCGGCACGACCGCGAGTTTCACCGCTTCCGCCGCGGCGGCGACCGCACCGATCCGGGCGCCGACCTGCCCGAGGACCGCGCAGAGTTCGTCGACCGAGGCGGCGAAGCTGTGGGCGCCGGCACGCGCGGCCTCGGCGGCTGCGCCCTCCCATTCCATCGCGTCCATCACCCGGTCGACGCTGTCGCGGGTGAGCGGGAACGAGGTGGACAGGCCCGCCGCGGCTTCCAGCCAGGCGGCGGAGGTCTGCAGGATCGCCGCCGCGTCGATTTCCTGGGTCTTCGCGTAGATCTCTTCGTGCCGCATGGACTCGAAGTGCTCCATCGCGCTGATGTACTCGGGGTCGGTGCCGCTCATCGTGGCAGCCTCGCGGCGACGGCCCGCACGGCGGCGGCATTGGCGGCGTCGGCTTCCTCGTAGAGCCCGCCGCTGATCAGGAACGCCTCTTTCATCCGGTAGGCGGCTTCGATGTAGTGGTCGAGCAGAGCGGCGGCGTCGCGCGCCTTGTGCCCGAATCCGGCCTGCAACTGCTGTGCCGAGATGAACCCGCCGAAACCGTGCGGTTCGGCTACCGATTCCAGCCGCTGTTGCAGGTGTAGGAGGCGATCGACCTGGTGGTCGTAGAGTTCGGCGCAGCGCCGCGCCGCGGCCGGATCGAACTTGACAGTG
This sequence comes from Nocardia sp. JCM 38205, assembly GCF_058222935.1. Lineage (NCBI taxonomy): Bacteria > Bacillati > Actinomycetota > Actinomycetes > Mycobacteriales > Nocardiaceae > Nocardia > Nocardia sp. JCM 38205. The sequence continues at coordinate 52,191 of NZ_JBYHFL010000009.1, forward strand.
CCCGCGTGTGCCGCTTGCCGAAACCGGGCGATTTCGGCTCGGCTGCTCTCGATCGTCATCGCTGTCCCCTCCTCGGTCCGATTCAGCGTAGCCGCAATCGAGGCCGCCGGTCAGTGGGTGAACGGATCAGGCAGGCACCCGCTTTTGCAGTTGCGCGGCCAACTGTTCGCTGCTCGCGGGCACGATGTGCACGGTGTCACCGGCTTTGATGAGATAGCGGCCGTCGCCCTCGACATCGATCCAGGTGTAGTGCACCGGCGCGGGCGGTGTCGGCCGGTCCAGGCGTGCCTCGATGCGGATATGGCCTTCGGCGGTGTGCGGTCGTAGCAGCAGGCGCCGGATCGGTAGTGCCGCACGTTCGGTGGCGACGACCACCTCGTCATCGCGGATCGCCTCGATCGCGGCGGCACGGGCCGGTTCGCGCCCTGCGGGTGTCCTGGGGAGCAGCGCGGCGATGCGGGCGCCGAGTTTGGCGCTGTGGCCGATGGAGACGCGGACCTGCCCACCGAAATCCGGCGTGCGTCCGGGTTCCTGGACGGCGAGCACTCCGCGATCGTAGACGGCCGCGGCCAGCAGCCGGATCTCGCTGCCCGCGGTGTGGCCGCCGCCGACGGCGACGATCCTGGTGTGCGGGGCGGCGAGTATGCGCAGGCAGGCCGACAGATCGGGGTCGGCGCCCAGCGGCAGCCGGGTGGTCAGTTCGGCACGCAGCGCGTCGGCCTCGCGTTCGGTGCGTGGGGTTTCCAGGATGCGCAAGGGGTATGGATGCCGGTCCTGGTCGGTTTCGCGCCAGATATGGGCGAACTCGTCCGGGGTGAACGTCCAACTCACGACCCGATCACATCCTCACCGCACCCACCGACGCTGCCCGACAGCTTAGTGGTCGCCACCGGTGTGTCGGCCGCCGATGCCGTACCGAATGGTGTGGTGCTGCCGGGGACCCGAGGATTGTGAGCTAACACCATGGTCAATTCTCGGATATACAGACAATGCTCGGATTTACTCGGTCGCGGGCCCCTCGTGTTCACGGTGGGCCCGAGAATATGAGCTGCCCGGTATCGACCGGGAGCGATGGGAGGAAGCGTGCAGCTGCTCGGACCGTGGACCGACTCGGAGGCCATCTCGGCCTCGGCAGGCGGTAAGGCCCGCGGATTGCACATCCTGCACAACAGCGGTTTCGCGGTACCGGAGTGGGCGGTGCTCGGCACCGACGTCTTCGACGCGTTCGCCGCAGGTGCGGGTCTGGACGAGCAGATCGCGGCGTTCGCCGCGGCCGACACGCCCGAGGCGGCCTCCGCTGCCGGCGTGGCGTTGCGGTCGGCGATCGAATCCGGCGATCTGCCCGCAGACGTCGCCGAGCTGATCGGGGAGGGTTATCGCCGACTCGGCGGCGGGGCCGTCGCGGTACGTTCCTCGGTCGCCGCCGAGGACGGGCCTGCGCATTCCTATGCCGGTCAATTCGATTCGTTTCTCAATGTCGACGGTGAGGACGCGGTGCGGCGCCAGGTGCGCGCCTGCTGGGCCTCGGCCTTCTCGCAGCGATCGATCGACTACGCGTTCGCCCACGATCAGCCGAGGGTCGCGGCCGTCGCGGTGGTGTTGCAGCGGCTGGTGCCCGCCCGGGTCAGCGGGGTGATGTTCACCGCGAATCCGGCGAGTGGCTCGCCCGACGAGCTGGTGATCAGCGCCGTCTACGGACTGGGAGAGGGCCTGGTTTCGGGCGCGGTCGATGCCGATTCGGTGGTCGTGGACCGTGCGGGCACGGTGCTGGACACCGTCATCGGTGACAAGGACCGCGCCGTCCTGCCCGGCGAGTCGGGTGGCTCGACGACCCGTGCGGTCGATCCCGAGCGCCGCGAACGCTTGGCGCTGTCACAGGCCGAGATCGCCGCCCTCGCGGAGCTGGGCCGCAAGCTCGAGGCCGAGCTGGGCGCCGCACAGGACATCGAATGGGCCATCGACGACGACGGTATCTGGTTCCTCCAGGCCCGCCCCATCACCACGGCGCTGACCTCGACAGCGGACCGGGCCGTGGCCGAGGCCGCGCTGATCCGCGGCGCCGGTGAGGCGGTGCCCGACGGCGAGACCCGGATCTGGGACAACTCCAACATCATCGAGAGCTTCAGCGGCCTCACCTCGCCGCTGACCTACACCACCGCCGCCGATATCTACGGTCGCGTCTACCGCGGTTACGCCGAATCGCTGAAGGTGCCCGCCGAGCAGCTGCGCCAGACCGACGCGTGGACGCCGGTGCTGCTCGGCTATTTCCACGGCCGGGTCTACTACAACCTGCTGCACTGGTATCGCATGGTCGGTATCGCCCCCGGCTATCCGCTCAACCGTAAGGTGCTGGAGGCGGCGCTCGGGGTGGACGAACCGCTGCCCGATGAGATCGCGAAAACCTTGCGGCCCTACACCTTCGGCTCGACGGCCGAACGAATCCGCTCGCGCGCGGTCACCACGGTGACCTACCTCCGCAGGCTGTTCGGCATCGACGCGATGGTCGAGCAGTTCCTCACCGAGTTCTACCGGGTCTACGACGAATACGAGGCACTCGACTACACCACCCTCACCGGAGAGCAGGCCTACGCCGCATACCGCAGGGTCGACGCCGACCTGGTGCGCCGCTGGGGGCCGCTGATGGTGCTCGACGCCATCCTGCTCACCTGCACCGGCGCGATGTTCCTGCTCACCAAGCTGTTCCTGCCCAAGGCGCCGGAATGGTTCCTGTACGCGGTCGTCGGGCCGGGCGCGGATGTGGAATCGGCGGAACCGGCCCGTGCGCTGACCGCGATGGCCGAGACGGTGCACGCCGACCCGGAACTGACCGCACTCATCAATTCGACCGAACCGCAACAGGTCTACCGTCAGCTGCACGCGAGCGAAACCCATGCGGCATTCCGTGCCGAGGTCGACGCCTATATCGACCGCTATGGCTACCGCAGCCTGGACGAGCTGAAATTGGAGACCCCGGATCTGCGCGAGGATCCGGCGAGCCTGTTCGTGATGCTGCGCAGCGCGCTCGGCCGGGTGGGGCAGGCCGGGCAGCAGCCCGATCGGGCCGCCGAAGCCGACGCCTACCTCGACGCGCATCTGACCGGTGTGCGCCGCCGGATCTATGAACGGCTGCGCGCCAAGGTATCCCGGTGTGCGGCGCACCGTGAGCGGTTGCGGTTCTGCCGCACCAGGGCGTTCGGCATGGTGAAGCGGATGATCCGGGTGATGGGCCGGGATCTGGCGGCGCGCGGGGTCATCGACGAGTTCTCCGATGTCTTCTACCTCACCGTGCAGGAGCTGCGCGGTAGCTATGAGAACGCTGACACCAGCACCTACCGTGATCTGGTGGCGGCGCGAAAGGTCCAGCGCGCCAAGGATGCCGAGCTGGTGGCGCCCGCGCGGTTCAGCACGGTCGGTGCCACGTTCGGCCGGCCGGAGCTGGCTTCCCAGGGCTGGGTTCCCGTCACCGATACCCCGCCCGCGACCCCGGGTACCGTCCTGGCAGGCACGCCGTCATCATCCGGTGTGGTCGAGGGCGGCGCGGTTGTGGTAGACGAGCCCCGTGACGTCGCCGGAGGCATCCTGATCGCCTACCGCACCGACCCCGGATGGGTGGCGGCGCTGCCGTCCGCGTCGGCGTTGGTGATCGAGCGGGGCAGCCCCCTCACCCACGTCGCGATCGTGGCGCGCGAACTCGGCGTGCCGACGGTTGTGCAGGTCAAGGACATCACCAAGCGGATACGGACGGGAATGCGGATACGGGTGGACGGAACCACGGGGACTGTGACGGTGCTGTCCGGAGCGGAGCCCGGCGATGAGTGAGATCGATCAGGTGGCGACGGTGCGGCAGTGGCTCGTCGAGCCGGACGCCGCCACCGGCATCCATTTCGCGGACGAGGCCGACGGCTGGGATTACCGCAGTTACGCCGAACTGGCCGACCTCACCTGGTCGATCGCGCAGGTGATGCGCGAGCACGGTATGGGCAGCGGCGACGGCGCCTGTGTGGTCATGCCGACCGGGTTTCCTTGTACGGCAGCGTTCTACGCGGTGTGGGCCTGTGGCGGGGTGTTCACGCCCGTGGCGCCGCCGATGTTCGGCGATCTCGACCAGTACATCAGTCATGTGGCCGCGATCCTGGCGCAGGCGCAGCCGCGGGTGGTGGTGACCTCGGTCGAGTTCGAGCAGCTGGCCCGGCGCGCGATGGTGGAGGCGGGGCGTACCGATGAGCCGGTCGTCGTCGACCCGGCGACCTTGCCGCCGGCCCCGGCAGAGCGCGTTTTCGGCGCGCCGGATCCGTGCGCGCTGCTCCAGTTCACCTCCGGGTCCACCGGCACGCCGCGCGGGGTGCGGGTGAGCTGGCACAACCTGGCCAACAACATCGACATGATCTCGCGGCTGATCGACTGGCGCCCGGGTGAGGCGATGGTGTCGTGGCTGCCGCTGTATCACGATATGGGGCTGGTCGGCGCGTTCCTGACCACCGTCACCAATCAGGGTGAGCTGTATCTGATGCGGCCGGACCAGTTCGTGCGCGACCCGGTCCGCTGGCTGCGGGCGATGACAAGGGCTCAGCATTCGCCCTCGCCGTCGTTCGCGCTCGGCTATGTGGCGCACCGGGTGCGGCCCGAGGACATCGCCGAGCTGGACCTGTCCGGATGGCGAACCCTCGCCGTCGGCTCTGAGCCGGTCGAGGTGGCCGATCTGCAATCGTTCGCGGAACTTGCTGGCCGCCAGGGATTTTCGATGAACGCCTACACCCTCGCCTACGGGCTGGCCGAGGCGACGCTGATGGTGACGTCCTCGGCGCGCGGCCGCCCGGTGACGGCACTGCGGCTGGACAACGCCGCCCTGCGGTTCGGCGCCCCGGTCGCGGTGCTCGAGGAACAACCCCTCGATGACAACCACCGGGTGGACGGCGCTGGTTGGATCACCGGCCTCGGCTATTCCACCCCTGAATCGACGGTGCGGGTGGTCGACGAGGAGGGCAACGACCTGCCCGACGGCACCCTCGGCGAAATGGTGGTGGTCGGCGATTCGGTCGCCCTCGGCTACTCAGGGCCGCCGAGTCCGGGGTCGTCGACCCGCATCGAGGACGGCGTGCTCTACACCGGTGACGCCGGTTTCCTGCACCGCGGTGAGGTTTTCGTGCTCGGCCGGATGGGTTCGAGCCTGAAGGTGCGTGGTCGTTCGGTGTTCATGGAGGACATCGAATCGCGGGTCGCCCAGGAAACCGGCATCACCAAGGGCAAACTGGCCGCGGTGGCGATCACCGAGGCCGGTGCGCAGGGCATCGCCCTGTTCGCCGAGTCGGCGCCGGGGGAGTGGATCACCGAGGCACGCAAGATCATTCGCGGTGAGCTCGGCCCCGCGCAGACGGCCACCATCGTCACCGGGCCGCGTGGGCTGATCCGGCGCACCTCCAGCGGTAAGCCGCGCCGCAGGTATATGTGGCAGTTGTTCGCCGACGGTGCGCTGGACGGTGCCGTGGTGCACGAGGCCGACGGCACCGCGTCCTCCGCGGCCACCGGCGCGGCACCGGCCGATGCCGGCACGCCGACGCCGACCCTGTCCGCCGACCGCACCAGGGAACTGCTCGACGCCGCGCTCGCTCAGGTGGCCATTCCGGCGGATTCGGCGGTGCTGTTCGAGGGCTCGCTGGCCGAGGGCTTCGGCAACGAGGGCTCCGATGTGGACTTCCTGGTCGTCGCACCCGGCGCCGAGGAGCTGCCGACCCTGCCGACGGTGCTGTTCATCGATGGTCGCCGCGTCGAAGTGCGCACGCGTTCGGAAGCCCAGTTGCGCAGGCAACTGGACACGGTCGCTCAGGCCGCCGATCCCACGGTCCTGGACGAGGACCTGCTCAATCGCTGCCAGCGGTTCCTGCGCGCCACCGTGGTGCGCTCGGGCACACCCGCGATCGACGATCTGCGCGCCGCCCTGCCGCACGGCGAGTTCGCGGCCGCGCTGGCCGACTGGTGGGCCGCGCGCGCACGTCAGGCGCTGCGGTACGCGGTGGCGCTGCGCACCCTCGGCGCGGACGCCGAAGCTCGCGAGTGGGCGCAGGACGGGCTGCGGCAGGCGATGAAGGCCTGGGCGGCCGGAGTGAACGAGACCTACCTCGAAACCAAATGGCTGCCCCAGCAGTTGACGCGCATCGGCGCGGACGAGCGGATCACTCGATTCCACGATCTGCTCACCGGCGGTCATGCGGCGATCGCCTGCGCCACCGGCGAGCAAGTCGGCGCTGGTGGCGCTGGAGAAGCGGATTCCGTTCGTCCGCAAGGCATCCTGGGTGCGGGCACCGAGCGGGCCCTCGAACAGCGCCTGTGGTGGGAGCAGCTGCTCGCGTTGGCCGCCGACCTCGGCGTGACCGGTGTCGCCGACGACGCGGACCAGATCCTGTTCGCCCGGGTTCCCGGCGTGACCACCTGGAAGATCGGCGAGCGTATCCACGTCATCCGCGAAGACCGTGACGTCTACGTGCTGTCCGAACGCGGCGGCCGCGCCTGGCGTTCGGTGGTCTTCCGGCATTCGCTGGCCGCGGTGCTCGGTCGCGCGAGCACAGATCTGCGGGCCGAACTCGCCGAGTTCCTGCGGCTGGGCTTGGTCGGCCTGCACTGGCGCGGTGACCGGCCCATCGAACCCGCGCTGGCCATGTGCAAACCGCTGCGGCCCTATACGCCGGTCCCCTCGTGGGCGGCACCGACGCTCGGCGTCACGGGGGCGGTGAGCACCGATCCGATCGCCACCCTCTCGCCGCTGCCCGCCCCCAGGTTCACCGAATGCGCGATGAACCTGGTGTGGTCGAACATCGTGCTGGAGAACGCCCGCGAGGATCTGGCCGGCGCGGTGAAGAACGCGCAGGGCGCGGTCGCCGATATCGCCGCGCACCGGATGATCGCGATGGCGGTGCGGGTGCTGCTGTCCGCCTTCGGGATTCATCCGCTGCCCGCCGACGTCGCGCCCGTCGAGACGGTGCGCCGATTGCTGCCGCCGCACGCCGGGCGCCGCGGTGAACTGCTCGACGCGCTGGAAACGGCGCAGGCGGTGCGCTTCTCGACGGCCATCGGCTCGGGCGCGGACATGATGGCAGGGTTCGCCGCGATCGACGATTTCGTGGTCCTGGTGCGCGCGGTCGCCGGTGGTGCCGACTTCCCGGCCTCCTTCGATTCGCGCGAACAGTGGCGGCGCACCCTCGCCATCGGCTACGACTGGCTGCGCATCGCCGGCTATCTCGACACCGACCTGCCGCTGGACGAGGCCCGCGATCTCCTGAGTACCGGCGGCCGGCAACCCCATCTACGCGAAAGCGAGACCTCATGAGCGCCATCGACACCGCCGTCGCCGACCGGGTCCGCGCCCTCATCCGCGCCATGGCACCGGACCAGGACGCGGCCATGGCCGACGATCAGCGGCTCATGGAGGACCTCGGGTTCGATTCGCTGCGGCTGATGGAACTGACCGTGGTGCTCGAGCGCGCCTTCGAGCTGCCGAGATACAAGCCGGAAGAGCTGGCCGGGGTGCGCCGGGTCGGTGAGGTCGTCACCCTGATCACCGGCAGTCTGGACGGCCGGTCATGAGCGATCGCGATACCGCCCTCGTCACCGGCGCGACCGGCCTGGTCGGCGCCGAAGTGGTGGCCAGGCTGGCCGCGGCAGGTCGCCCGGTCGCCGCGGTGCTGCACAGCAAGGGTGAGATCACCCGCAACGACGGCACTCTGCTGGAACCGGGAAGCGCGGTCACCGGCGATATCCGGGTGTCGGGTTTCGGGCTGAGCGATCGCGACGCCGACGGTCTCGCCGAGCAGGTCGGGGTGATCGTGCACTGCGCGGCTACCACCGCCTTCGACGCCTCCGACACCGACTACGAGCAGCTCAATATCGCGGGCACCGCCAACGCCATCGACCTCGCGCAACGCTGGCAGGTGCCGCTGGTGCACGTGAGCACCGCGTACGTGTGCGGGATGCGCGGCGGCACCGTCCGAGAGGACGAACTCGACACCGGCCACGAATTCGGCAACGGCTACGAGGCCAGCAAGTTCCGGGCCGAACAGCTGGTCCACGCCGCGGGTGAGCGCGGTCTGCGCTGGGCGATCGTGCGGCCCGGCATCGTCACCGGTGCGAGCGGCACCGGCGTCATCCGCGAGTACAAGAACCTCTACACCGTGGTGAAACTGATGGTCGAGGGCAAGCTGCGCTCGCTGCCGGGCCGCTACGACGCGACGCTGTCGTTGGCCCCGGTCGACCATGTGGCCGATGTGGTGGCCGCGGCGGTGCTCGACTTCGATTCGGCCTCGGGACGCACCATGCACGCGCTCGGCCGGGACACGCTGTCATTGCGCGAGGTCTCCGACGTGCTGGCCGAATATCCGTCCTTCGAGGTGGCGACGTTCGTCCCGGAGAGCAGCTTCGCCGAATCGGACCTCGCGCCTATCGAACGCGAGTACTACCGCCGCATCGGCTCGCTCTACACCAGCTACTTCCGGCGCAGGCTGGTCTTCGACACCGAGCACGCCGACGCGCTGCTCGGCAGGCCGTCGCCGGCCACCGGCAAGGACTATTTGCGCACACTGCTCGACTACTGCCTGGAATCCGGGTATCTCGGTGTGCCGCTGCCCTCGATCGAGGACGTCCTGGCGGGCGTCGGCGGGGTGCGCCGATGAGCCACGCGCTGCGCGAGCTGTTGGGCGCGTTGACCACGCAGCCGGAGAAGGTGCACGCCTATGCGGGTGACACCTACGTACAGGAGAGCGTCGATCAGCTCGACCGTGCCGGGGTGGACGCGGCGACATTCGCCAGAGCACATTCGCTGCTGCTGCTCAAACCCGATGCCATCGTGGGCCGTGCGGTCGAGCCGACGTTGGAGTGGCTGGCGGACAACGGTTTCCGGGTGGTGGATGCCGACCGCGTCACCGGTGACCGGCTGCTGGCGCGCGCCCTGTGGTACTACTCGTGGAACATCGCCTCCACCGAGCGCCGCCGCCTGGCCGATCTGCTGGTCGGCATCTGCGATGTGCTGGTGCTCGTGGTGGCCGGAGCCGATGCCGAACTGCCCGTCCCGGTCCGGCTGACCGAGGCCAAGGGCCCCACCGATCCCCGGAAACGCCGCGAGGGCGAACTGCGCCATCGGCTCGGGCAGCACAGCTACCTGCTGAATCTGGTGCATTCGCCCGATGATCCCGCCGACGTGCTCCGCGAGCTGGCCATTCTGTTCGATGAGCCGCGCCGCGCCGAGCTGATCACCCGCGCCGCCGCGGGCGCCGACCGATCCGCTGACGCCGGGCAGCTGGCCGCCGAGCTCTACGCGAGCACCGCGGCCCGCGATTTCGACCGGGCCGCAGCCGCCCACCGCCTGATCGCCGAAGCCGAAGACGCGGGAATCAGGCTGCCCGGTGGCATCGATCCCGAATCCGATCCCGATTGTGCACGGCTGCTGACCACGGCCTGGGATCAGGGCGTCGAGCTCGATCCGTGGTCGGTGATCGTGCTCGGGTCCTACGTACTGCCCATGCGGGTGGGGACGCAACCGCAGACGTTGCGCCCGGTGACCGCATCCGACTGGTTGGAGGCCCGGCCGTGAGCGTCGAGACAGTGAATGCCGACAACACCGCATCGCATACCCGCACCATCTCCCGCGAGTTGGCGCACCGCTGCGCGGTTTCCGAGGTGTTCGTCACCTCCCTCGACAGCCTCGGCGAGGACCAGTTCGTCGCCGGCGCGCAACTACCACGCATGCACTCCTACTACGGCGACCACGCGGGCACCCTGGCGCTGCGCCACGATCCGCTGGTGGTGATGGAGGCTGCCAGGCAGGCCGCGATCGCGTTGACCCACGAGTTCTACGCCGTCCCCACCGACCGGGCATTCCTGGTGCGCACCTTCAACGGTGCCGGCTCGGACACCGCGGCCTGGGACGTCGGATTCGCGCCGGCGGATCTGGTGCTGGCGGTGCGGGTGCCGCGCAAACACCATGACGGCACCGATATGCACGGCGTCGATATGGTGCTCGACATCTCCTGCGGCGGCGTTCCCATGATGACCGTCGACGGGTCGTTCTCCTGGACCACCGGCCGCCGCTGGGAGCGGATGCGCAGCGGCTTCCGCGACAGCCTCGGCCTCGGCCCGTTCGTCGGCGCCTCCGCGTTGACCGAGCGCGCCGAACCGGCGGCGGTGGGCCGGGAGAACTGGCGCAACGTGGTGGTCGGCCCCGTCCGGCGCGAAGCCAGCACCGCGATCGCGACGCTGGTGCCCGATATCGGGCATCCATTCCTGTTCGACCATCCGCTCGACCACGTCCCCGGCAGCCTGCTGATCGAGGCGTGCAGACAGACCGCGCTGGCCATGGTGCTCGAGCAGGCACCGCGGCTGCTCGGCGTCTCGAGCACCTTCGACCGGTTCGTCGAGCTGGACAGCCCCGCCGAATGCCGCGCCGAGATCATCGGGCGCACCGGTGACCGCACGGTGGTGCGCTGCGAGATCCATCAGGCCGGCGCCGTCGCGGCCCGGGTGGATGCCGAGTTCATCGACGACACCGTCGTCGCCGAACCGGGCGACGAGGCGGGCCGGTGATGGGCGGCGCCGAACTGCTCACCACCACCAGGGCGTTCCGGCGCAGGCTGGACCTGACCCGTCCGGTCGAACGCCGCGAGCTACTCGAATGCCTCGATATCGCGGTGCAGGCGCCGAGCGGCACCAACCGGCAGCCGTGGCGATTCCTCGTCGTCGAGGACCCCGATACCAAACAGCAGATCGCCGAGTACTACCGCAAGGGCTTCGCGGCCTATCTCTCCGCGCGCACGCCGCGGCCGGATCAGCTGGGCGACCTGGCCTCCGGGCAATACCTGGCCGCGCATCTGCACGAGGTGCCCGCGCTGGTGGTGGTGTGCTCGCTGGGCCGCCCACCGTCGGAGGCGTCCTCGCGGCTGCTGGCCAGCTTCTACGGATCCATCTATCCGGCGGTGTGGAATCTTCAACTGGCCCTGCACGATCGAGGCCTGGGTTCCTGCCTCACCACCGCGCATCTCGCTTATGAACGCGAGATCGCCGACCTGCTCGGCATCCCGTTCGCGGAGGTGACGCAGGTGGCGCTGCTGCCGGTCGGCCATCTGCTACCCGGCGAGGCGCGCCGGGCCAGCCGAGCCCCCGCGGCCGAGGTGACCATGTGGGACCGCTGGGGTGCGCGGTGAGCGAGGGCGGCAGCGTGCGCACCGGCGAACAGGTCTCCGGCCGGGCCGACCGGGCACCGGGCGGCGCGGGGCCCGTCGCCTCGTTCGTGCGCATCGCCCGCTTCACCGCGGTGATGTACAAGCCGCACTATCTGCTCTACGGCATCCTGTGGGTGCTGGCGCTCGAAGGCACCGCCGCGCTGGTCACCGATCCGGAGGCGAGCTGGCGGCCGAGCTGGGCGACGGCACTGCGCATTGTCGTGGTGGCCGTCGTCCTGCTGTATCTGCGGATGGTCGACGAGCAGAAGGATCTCGACTACGACCGGGTGCACAACCCGGACCGGCCGTTGGTGACGGGCGCGGTCACCGCGTGGGATCTGCGGGCCGCGATGGCCGTCATCGCGGTCGGCGCGATCGCCGCGAGTCTGCTGCTGTCGATCGGTTCGGCCGTGGCCATCGCCGCGGTGCTCGGCTACGGGCTCGGGCTGTGGGGACTGGAGCGGATCTCCGAACCGATTCGCCGCAATATCCTGCTGAATCTGGTGGTCACCTATCCGGTGCAGTTGCTGGTCACCGCTTATGTCGTGGTGTCGGCCATCGACACCGGCGACGTCGCATCCGGCTGGCAGGCGGCTGCCGCCGCGGTGATCTTCGCCGGGGCGTTCCTGCAATTCGAATTCGCGCGCAAGACCTCGCGGATCCCGCGGCCGGGGGAGATGTACTACTCGAACTCGCTCGGCACGGCGGGGTCGGTGTTCGCGGCGCTGGGCTGCGCGGTGGTGGCCGTCGCGGCCGATCTGGCATTGGTGCGGCCCTGGGAGCACCAGGGTGCCCGCGCGGTGCTCGGTTGGATTCCGCTGGTATTGCTGGTGATTCCGCTCCTCGGCGGGCTGCGGTTCATGCGCTCCGCGGACGAGGAATATCCGGTGATTCCGGCGGTGCTGTTCATCCTCACGCTGTACCTGGCGCTCATCGTGCAGGCGGTGGCGGGGTAGGAGCGCTGGAAGGTCGAAAGGTGCGGTGTCCACAGGGATCAGCGAGGCCTGGACATCCGGTCACGCTCAGCCCGCCGGGACGGCTTCGAGCACATTCTCCGGGGACAGGGTCGGTGTCACCGAGGTGAGCGTGAAGCCGCATTCGGCCAGCAGCGCACGGTATTCGGCCTCGGTGCGTTCCCGCCCGCCGGTGTTGACCAGCATCTCCAGATCGATGTACTTGCCCGGATGCGGGCGATCGTCGTCGGGCAGGACGAGTTCGATCAGCAACAGCCGTGCCTGCGGTGACATGGCATTGCGTACGGTGCGCAGAATCCGGGTGACGTGATCGTGCGGCCAATCGTGGATGACGTGTTTGAGCAGATAGGCATCGCCGCCCTCGGGCACGGTGTCGAAGAACGAGCCTGCCACCACCGCGCAGCGATCGGCCACACCCAGCTCGGTCAGCCGTTCACGAGCCTCGCCCACCACCTCCGGCAGGTCGAACAGGATGCCGCGCGACCGCGGTGCCCGCTGCAAGATCTCGGCCAGCAAGGCGCCCTGCCCGCCGCCCACATCCACGAGCGTGCGATAACGGCCGAAATCGTAGGCCGACAGCAGCGGCTCCCGGCCGAGAGTATCGATGCTCGACATCGCGCGATCGAACATCACGCCGAACTCGCGGTCGGTGCGCAGATAGTCGAACAGCGGGACGCCGTCGACGGTATTGCCCACCGCGTCGCCGGTGCGCACCACCTGCACCAGCTGTGTCCAATTGTCCCGGTGGATCTTCGAACCGAAGAACAGGGTGGCGTCGCGCAACGAGACGTCGGCGTCGGCGCGCAGCGCCTGCGCCATCGGTGTCAGCGCGTAGCGGCCGTCGCGGCGGCGGGTGAAGATGCCATGGCTGATCAGCAGCCGCATCAACCGGCGCAATGCGTCCTCGTCGGCGCCGACCGCCTGCGCCAGATCCGCGCTGTCGCGGGGCCCGTCGGCCAGCGCGTCGGCGACCCCGAGTGCCGCCGCGGCGTGAATGGCCTGGGTCAACCAGCCGGCCGCGACCATCTCCAGCAGCGCGATATGGCCCGGCACCATCCGCCGGTGCGCGCTCGCCATGACATTGCGCACCCGCTCCACCACCCGCACCAGGCCCTGCGGCGGCAGCTTCGCTCGATCGGAGGTCATGACGACTCCATTCGTCGGCAACGCTTGCCAAGCAGATTACGGCCCGAACCGTCTCCCGGGCGTGAATCGCGTGTCGTTGCCGTCGCTAGCGGGTCGATTCGCCGGTGGCGGTGGCGCGATTGCGTTCACGTTGGGCCGCGGTTTCCAGGTATTCACCGAGTTCGCGGCGCAGATTGGTGTCCAGCGAGCGGGCCAGCGTGCTGTGCACCGACGCCACTCCGAGTTCGCGCATCTTGTTGAGCATGGCCGTGGTCTCGGCGATCTCTTCACTGGTTTCCGGCAACCAGCCGGGGCCGTGCTCATCGACGATGTGCTGCTTCGCGGCGGTGATCATGATCTTGGTGATGTCGTCGATGTGCGCGGCGAGCTGGGCGTGCACGCTGATCAGGGCGCGTAGGTCGAAGCCGTACTCGTCGAGTTCGGCGAAGGTGCTCAGCAGCTGGCTGTCGGTGAAGACCACCGTGTCGTGCTCGACACGGACCAGGCCGAGATCGCGCAGTTGGCCGACCAGCTCGTCGGCGTCGGCGCCGAGGATGGATTCGATCAGCTCCCGCGAAACCTCGAACGGCTCCTCCTTGGACCAGGTCGCCGTCACCGCGTGCTGGAGGCCGAGCACCTCGGTCAGATCTTTGCCGGTTTCCCAGCTGGTGATGAAATCCGCGATGTGCGCGGTGGTGAAACCGCGCTGCAGCAGCGCGTCGATCAGCCGCAACCGTTCCAGATGAGAGTCGTCGTAGATGCTGGCGCGGCCCTCTTTACCGACCGGTGGCGGCAGCAGCCCGCGCTCCTGATAGGCGCGGACATTACGACTGGTGGTCCCGGCGGCACGTGCGAGGTCATCGATCCGGTAGTTCGGCATCGCTGCACCTCCTCGAGTCCCCACCTGCGCCGGACCGGCGGGCGCCCGGCCGTCGACCGCCCGAGTCTATCGCTCGCCGCTTCCGCCCCACCTCAATACCCACGGTCTGGTTCGATCGGTGCCAGCAACGGCTGCCCATCGGCGAAACGGATGACGTTGGCCCGTACGTGCTCGGCGAATGCCGCCATGCGCAGCTGGGGCGGATTCGAATCATGCGGTGTGACAATGGCATTGGGTAGCGACCAGAGCGGATGCCCATCGGGCAGCGGTTCCGGATCGGTCACGTCCAGCCCGGCGCCGCCGATCGTGCCGGTGCGCAGGGCCTCGACCAGGGCGTCGGTGTCGACGAGCCTGCCGCGAGCCACATTGATCACCCACGATGCAGGCCGCAGCTGCGCCAGCTCCTTCGCGCCCACCAGATGCCTGGTCTCGGCCGTGGCCGGCGCCGCGATCACCACATGGTCGGTGCGCGACCAGACCCCGGCGAGTTCGCCTGCGGGCACCGTTTCCATGTCCTCCGGGATACCGGGCCCGGTCACCGGCCGGCCCGACCGATTGACCGCGATGATCCGCGCCCCCAGCGGCGTCAACATCGGTATCAGCGCCCGGCCGATCCCACCCGCGCCCACGATCGCGACCGTCGCCCCGCGCAACGACCCGACATGCGGAAAGAACTCGCGCTGCCGCCAGCTCTCGGCCCGCACATGTTCCGGCAGATACCGCACCCCCGCCAACAGCAGCATCAGCGTGTGCTCGGCCACGCTCGCGGCGTAAGCGCCTGCGGCAGAAGTGAACCGGACGCCGGGAAAGCGTTCGAACACACCGGCGTCGAACCAGTCCTCGACACCGGCCGCATTCAACTGCACCCACGCGAGGCCCTCCGGAAGCCGATCCGGGAACTGCGCCGGCGGACCATTCCAGATGAGCGCGCGCGCCTCGTCGAGCCCGGCCGGCTCCGCACCCGCCTCCCGCACCGCCTGCTCGAGCAGCGGCTGTTCCCCCGGACCGACCGCAACCCTCGTCCGGCTCATCCTCGGACCTCCTTCACTCAGCGCACCGGCCTTCCCGGGCCCGGCCCTCCTCGCACCGAACGTACCGCCCGATCGGGGAGAGCTGGTTCTCGATCACCTCTGGCCGATAGCAGGAGTGGCCCGCCAGATCGGGTAAAGGGCGGACGCGACTGTTTCGGTGGCCGGTCCCAGTGGGGCGGTGTGCACTCAGCGACGCTTCAACGTCGCGACGACACCCGCGCCGAACAGCAGCGTCCCGACGATCAGCACCATCCCGCTGACCAGCCAGGCATGTAGCGCGACGTGCAGCTCGGCGGCCAGACCGGGAATGTCGCCGATCAGGCGGAAGGTGTCCTCCGGGAAGAAGATCTGGATGATGCCGGGCAGGATCCCCCAGATCAGGCCCGCGATCATGGTCGCGGCCGGCGAATACGCGGCCAGCACCGCCACCAACAGCAGCAGGACCGCACCGAGCACCGACTGTCCGGGTGCGCTCCAGCGGTCCACCGAATCCCACCACCGGCTGGTGGCGAGCGAACCATGCGCGGCGATCCCGATTCCGATCGGCGTCACCACGAGCGCGACGACGGTACCGATCAGGGTGCGGCCGAGCGCGCCACGATTCTGGAACTGCGCTCCGGGCGGCGACCACCCCGCGGGCGACTGAAATCTGTCCGGCATTACGTCCTCCTACCAGGTCATGGCGCCCGGCGCCCCCCACTGCCGCCGCACCGCGATTCGCGGCCGGACGCGGGTGGGTCGACAGTAGCGTCGGCGGCCGGCGGTGACGGGTCGGACAGGTAGCCCGTACCCGACGAGTTACCCACAACACGGCGAAATCAGTCGTCACCGTCGGATTCGGTGCGGGGATCGATGATGTGTCGGTGGTGTAGGGCACCATGGCCCCCATGGACACAGCTGAGGGGACGACAACGGCGGGTATCGACGTTGGCGGGCTGCGGGAGCGGGCCGAGAGCCTGTTGCGGGAGCTGGCCGGGGGCGCGGCGCGGCTACGCGAGGACCAGTGGACCGCCATCGAGGCGCTGGTGGTGCACCGGCGTCGCGCCCTGGTGGTGCAGCGCACCGGGTGGGGAAAATCCGCGGTGTACTTCATCGCGGCGAAACTGCTCCGGGCGCAAGGGCGCGGGCCGACGGTGATCGTGTCGCCGCTGCTGGCGCTGATGCGCAACCAGGTGGCGGCCGCCGAACGCGCCGGGGTGATCGCCGCGACCATCAACTCCGGCAACGTCACCGAATGGGACGACATCCACGTCAAGGTCGCGGCCGGTGAGGTCGATGTGCTGCTGGTGAGCCCGGAGCGGCTGAACAACCCGGATTTCCGCGACCAGGTCCTTCCCAAGCTGGCAGCCGACGCGGGCCTGGTGGTGATCGACGAGGCGCATTGCGTGTCCGACTGGGGTCACGACTTCCGGCCGGACTACCGGCGCATCCGCACCCTGATCGCCGACCTCGGTTCGGATGTACCGGTGCTGGCCACCACCGCCACCGCGAACGACCGCGTGGTCACCGACGTCGCCACCCAGATCGGCACCGACACGCTGGTGCTGCGCGGCACCCTCGACCGCGAATCGCTGCACCTGTCGGTGGTGCGATTCGACGATGCCGTCGAGCGCACGGCATGGCTCAGCCGCCATCTGGGTGAGCTGCCCGGCTCCGGCATCATCTACACCCTGACCGTGGCCGCGGCACAGGACCTGGCCGACGTCCTGAACTCGCACGGCCACACGGTCGCCGCCTACACGGGCCAGACCGATCCCGCCGAACGCGAGATGCTCGAGGCCGCGCTGCTGAACAACGAGGTCAAGGCACTGATCGCCACGTCGGCGCTCGGCATGGGGTTCGACAAACCGGATCTCGGCTTCGTGGTGCACGTCGGTGCGCCCTCCTCGCCGATCTCCTACTACCAGCAGGTCGGTCGCGCCGGGCGTGGAACCGAACGCGCCGAAGTGGTGCTGCTGCCCGGCCCGGAGGACGCACGCATCTGGAGCTATTTCGCCTCCGTCGCCTTCCCGCGTGAGCACATCGTGCGCTCGGTGCTGGCGGCGCTGGACACCGAGCGTCCACAGTCGACGGCGGCGTTGGAGCCGCTGGTGGAGCTGAACCGGTCGCGCCTGGAAATGGTGCTGAAGGTGCTCGACGTCGACGGCGCGGTGCGCCGGGTGCGCGGCGGCTGGTTGTCCACCGGCCAGGACTGGGTCTACGACAGCGAGCGCTACGAGCGGCTGGAGGCGGCCAGATCCGCAGAACAGCAGGCCATGATCGACTATCAGACGACCACCGGTTGCCGCATGGTGTTCCTGCGCGGCCAGCTCGACGATCCGGGCCTGCACGGGGCCGGCCCCGGCAGCGCCGACTGCGGCCGCTGTGACAACTGCACCGGCGTCCGGCCGGACACCGCGCTCGATGCCGAGGCGGTAGCCGCCACGCGTGCCCGCCTGGACCGTCCCGGAATCGACCTGGCGCCACGCAAGATGTGGCCGACGGGAATGGCGAAGCTCGGTATTCCGTTGTCGGGCAAGATCACCGAGGGCGCGGAGACCGGGCGGGTGCTCGGCAGGCTCAGTGCCCTCGGCTGGGGGCAGCGGTTGCGGTCCCTGCTCGACGGCCCGGATCAGCCGGTCCCCGACGCGGTGATCCAGGCCTGCATCGCGGTGCTGCGCGACTGGGATTGGGCGGCCCGTCCTACCGCGGTGCTGGCCCTGGAATCTCCGACGCATCCGGTGCTGACGGCGAGCGTCGCCGCGCGGCTGGCCGAGATCGGCAAGCTCCGCGATCTCGGCACGATGCGCGTGCGCCCGGACCGGCCGCCGGTATCGGCGGTGAACTCCGCGCACCGGGTGGCCGCGCTGCACGACCTATGGGAACTGCCCGATCTCGGCCCGCTGGACGGGCCGATCCTGCTGGTCGACGCTCTCACCGATACGGGCTGGACCTTCACCGCCGCCACGCATCAACTCCGCAGGGCCGGCGCTCCGGCGGTCCTGCCGTTCGCGCTGGCCACTCCGACCTGAGCCGGCGGCGTGGTTCGGCCGGAGGATCTGCCCGGCGCGGGTTATGGTCGGGACGTGGCCAGTGGCAAGGGGTCGGCGATCGAGCTCGAGGTCGGGGACCGGCTGGTTCGTGTCTCCAATCCGGATCGGGTCTACTTCCCTGAATCCGGTGCCACCAAGCTCGATCTGGTGCAGTACTACCTGAGCGTCGGCGACGGCATCGTCAACGCGCTGCGGGATCGGCCGTGCATGCTGCACCGCTTCCCGAAGGGGCTCGCCGGGGACAAGGTGCACCAGAAGCGGTTGCCCGCGGGCGCGCCGGACTGGGTGCCGACGGTGCGGGTGTTCTTCCCTCGCTACGGCAGGCATGCCGACGAACTGTGCGTGTCTCAGTTGGCGGATGTGATCTGGGCGGTCCAGATGTCGACGGTGGAGTTCCATCCGTGGAACTCGCGCCGCTTCGATACCGAGCGCCCCGACGAATGGCGCATCGACCTGGATCCGATGCCCGACTGTCCGTGGACGCGTGTGCAGCGGGTGGCCGGGGTGGTGCAGGAAGTGCTCGACGAGATCGGTGCGGTGGGCTGGCCGAAGACCTCCGGCGGGCACGGGCTGCACGTGTATGTGCGGATCGCGCCGGAGTGGGGCTTCAAGGATGTGCGTCGCGCCGCGCTGGCCTTCGCTCGCGAGGTCGAGCGGCGCGCGCCGGAGGACGTCACCACCACCTGGTGGCGCAAGGACCGCGACCCGCGGATGCTGTTCGTCGACTACAACCAGAACGCCCGCGACCACACCATCGCCGCCGCCTACTCGGTGCGGGGCGTCCCCGAGGCCACCGTATCCACCCCGGTGGCATGGGACGAGATCCCCGATATCGACCCGCGTGACTTCACCATCGCCACAGTGCCCGCCCGCTTTCAGAAGCTCGGTGACCTGCACGCGGGCATCGACGACGCCGTCTTCGAACTCGATCGCCTGATCGAGTGGGCCGACCGGGACAAGGTCGAGCTGGACGACGAGGACTGACCGCGGCCGACATTCTGTCGCATGGCCGCGAAGGCTCTTCGAATCACATCTCGCTGCCCTCCCTTCCGCCGAAATTCAGGTGCGTCGCGGCGGTGCCGTGCCTACCGTTGATTGTGTAAGGCGAAGCGAATTCGCAAGGAGTGAAAGGACCGAGACAATGTTTCCCGTCGAGCTGCCCGGCACCCGGGCGCGGACGTTGATGTGGGCCTCCGAGCACGATATCGAGCCGGCCGCGCTGCGCCAGCTGCGGAATATCGCGCAACTGGAATGGGTCCACGGCGTGCGCGTCATGCCGGATGTGCACCTCGGGAAGGGCGCGACAGTCGGTTCGGTTATCGCTATGAAAGACGCGGTCGCACCCGCCGCCGTCGGTGTGGATATCGGCTGCGGCATGGAAAGCGTCAAGACCAGCCTTACCGCCGCCGATCTGCCCGCCAACCTGCATTCGCTGCGCAGTCGCATCGAGGCCGCGGTACCGGTGGGATTCCACGCCCACGACGACCCGGTGGATGTGCGCCGAATCGGCGCCGAGGTTTCGAGGCTCGGCGCGAGTACTGCGACGTTGCGTTCGGGTTGGGATCGGTTCTGGGGATCGTTCGGCGACCTCGACAGGAGTGTTCGGGACCGCGAGTCCAAGGCCCATAAGCAGATGGGGACGCTGGGATCTGGCAATCATTTCATCGAGATATGCCTGGACCAGGACGACGCGGTGTGGATTCTGCTGCATTCCGGAAGCCGGAATATCGGCAAAGAACTTGCAGAACGTCATATGGCTGTCGCTCGTAAACTTCCGCATAACGTGGACTTGCCGGATCGGGATCTGGCCGTGTTCCTTTCCGGCACTCCGGAAATGGAAGCCTATCGTCGGGATCTGACCTGGGCGCAGGAATACGCTGCCCGCAACCGGGCCGTCATGCTTGCGCTCGTATGCCGTGCGGTCCGCGACGAATTCGCCGGTCGGCCCGTTCATTTCGATGCACCCATTTCATGCCACCACAACTATGTGGCCGAGGAGATCATCGACGGCATGCCGATGCTGGTGACCCGAAAGGGCGTGGTACGTGCGGGTAAGGGCGACCTGGCCCTGATTCCTGGTTCGATGGGAACTCGCTCATATGTCGTGCGCGGCAAGGGAAATCCCGACTCCTTCCAGTCCGCCTCCCATGGCGCGGGTAGGCGGATGAGCCGTACCGCCGCGAAGAAGCGCTACAGCGTCGCCGACCTGATCGCTCAGACCGAGGGCGTTGAGTCGCGCAAGGACGCAGGCGTGGTGGACGAGATCCCGGCCGCGTACAAGGACATCGACGAGGTCGTCGCCGCCCAGCGAGACCTCGTCGAGGTCGTGGCGACACTGCGTCAGGTGCTGTGCGTGAAGGGATGAGCGACACTCCGGCCGTACCGCCATGGTTCGGCCGGAGTTCCGCCCGGCCCGCCACCTTCTCAGCGGTCGCCCGCTTGACGTGCCCAGACGGCGTTCGGCTCAGCCGTCACCGAGGGCGGCGTCGATCTCGGCGCGGCCGGGTATCGAGGCGCTGGCGCCCAGCCTGGTGGTGGCGAGGGCGCCCGCCGTGCAGGCGAAGCGCAGGGCCTCGGCCGGTCCGCGCTGCCATGCGACGGCGAGGGCGCCGGTGAAAGTGTCGCCGGCGGCGGTGGTGTCGACGACGTCGACCACCGAACCGGGCACGGCGAGTTCGGTGCCGTCGGGGCCGCGGTAGCGGGCTCCGTCCGCGCCCAGCGTCACCACCAGGTGCGGGACCGGTTCGAGGGCCGATCCGAGGTCGGTGAATTCGCCGGAGTTGACCACCGCGACGTCGACGGCGGCCCACAGCTCCGGTGGAAGCTGCCGGGCCGGCGACGGGTTGAGCACCACCACGGTTCCGTTCGCCTGCGCGTGCGCGGCCGCGGCGGCCACGGTCGGCACCGGAATCTCCAACTGGCACAGCAGGATATCCGCGGCGGCGATGACGTCCAGATCCTCGCCGGCCAGTTCGGTCACCGTGGCATTGGCCCCACCCACCACGATGATGCTGTTCTCCCCGCTGGCGTCCACGACGATGGCAGCGATACCGCTCGCCCCGTCGACGGTCCGCAACCGCGCGGTCCCGACGCCGGATTCCCGCAGCACCGCGCGCAGCCCGTCGGCGAACACATCGTCACCGACCGCGCCGATGAACTCCACCCGCCCACCGGCCCGCCCCGCCGCGACCGCCTGATTCGCGCCCTTTCCGCCCGGCACCATCGTGAACCCGGTGCCGAGCACCGTCTCGCCCGGCTCCGGCCGCCGCTCGGTCGTGGTGACCAGATCCATATTGATGCTGCCGAGCACCGCGATCACGGGCTCACGTCCGTCGGTCATACCGGCACGGTAGCGGCAGGCCGGCTGCCGTCGCCGCACATCGCCACCGTCACCGGCCCGGCGACCGCATCGGTCCACTGCTGCGCGGGAAACAGGTGGAACGCCTTCACCACATGGGCGCCGGGGGCCAGCGCGGCGATCCGCTCCGCCTGAGATTCGCCAGCGCCGGTGAGCAGTATCCCGATGCCGTGGTCGACGGCATTCGTCGGGTCGATCAGCGTTGCGCCGCACAGCGAGCCCTTCCCGGCCCCTGCCTCGCGCAAGATGTCGGTGACACCGTGCCAGCTCACCGCGAGCAGCACGGCCTGCCGCCCCTCGACTGCCGCACGCGGAACGGCCGCACGCGTACCGTGACCGATTCGCGCCGCCAAGGCCCGCGCCTTGTCCATAGAACGGCCACCGATCACCAGGTCGTGACCCGCCCTTGCCCACATCGCGCCCAGGGATTCCGCCAGTAGGCCCGTTCCCAAGATGGTGATCCGCATCGTGTTCTCCTCTGTTCGATCCGATGGCCGACCGGCGCGAGAGTAGGCATTCCGGCGCGCACCGATCGGTGCGAATCGGCCGGTCATACTGGGGCGATGACGCAGCACATCGACCGGATCGTGGATTGCAGGCTCCGGGCGGCGACCGAGCTGTTCACCCATGGCTGGGATCCACTGGTGCTGGCCGCGCTGCGTGCGGGCCCGCGCCGACGCCGGGAGTTGCGGTTGGCGATCGGCGGGATCAGCGACGAGGTCCTCACCGAGTCCCTGCATCGGCTGACCGGAACCGGTCTGGTGCGGCGGCGGACGTTTCGAGAGGCGCCGCCACGAGTGGACTATGGCCTGACGGCCCTGGGTTCGAGCCTGGTCGAGGGCCCGTTGGTGGCGCTGGCCGAGTGGATCACCGAGCACGGAGACGCGCTGCTGGAGTCGAGTGAACGCGCCGATCCGATCACCGGTTGATTCACCACTGCACGATGATCCCGGCGTCGCGCGCCAGACTCGCGGCGAGGCCGAGCAGGTCGCCACCGTCGACGGTGGCGCCGCGCAGGCCGGCTACCCCGTCGATGTCGGCGAGGGTGCAGTCGGTGAAGCGCAGATTGTGGCGGGGTGCGGTGCCGGTGAAGCGGGCGCCGGTGAGGTTGCAGTGTTCGAAGACGACGTTGCGGAATTCGACGCCCTCGAAATCGGCTTGGCGTAGATCGCAGTCGCGGAAGACGACGGTGCGCAGCTTGGAGTAGCGGAACGAGGTGAGATCGGCGCGGGTGCCTTCGAGCAGGACGTCGCGCCAGCTGCCCGCGGTCCACGACATGCCGGTGAGCCTGCTGGTGCTGATCGCGCATTCGGCCATCGAGCATTCGTCGGCCAGCAGGTTGGCCAGATCGCAGACCGACAGTTCGGACTCGTAGATCGTGACACCGCGCATGACTCCGCCGAACCGGCAGTTGTCGAACAGGCAGCCCTCCAGGCCGAGGGCGTGGGTTTCGGCGCGGGTGAGGTCCGCACCGGAGTATTCGACCTCGTCGATCGTGGTGTCGTCGTCGAAATCGTCGCGCGGTGACTCGGCCGGGCGGCGTGGCCGCGACCGGGGTGCGCTCGGCACCACCCGGACATTGCTGTGACGAGAGGCTGCCACCGTTGCTCCGCTCTGTATCGAGGACGAGCCGTCTCCGGCAAGCTACGCGACAGCACCGACAGCCCGCCGTGACCAGTGCGTCCGCGGCGCGCAACGCGATGATTCGGTGTCATAGCGGGTGCGTAGTCTGTAACCCATGACGGTAGGAACGACAGCCGAGCTCGATACCCGCGAGGCCGTGCACGACGCCGCGCGTAAGGCACGGGTCGCCGCGCGTGCGCTCGCCCAGTTGACCACCGCCCAGAAGAACGAGGCGCTGCACGCCGCCGCCGATGCGCTGCTCGCCGCCGCCGACCGGGTGCTGGCCGCCAATGCCGAGGACATCGCCGCCGCGCAGGCCGCGGGCACCGAGGAATCGTTGCTCGACCGGCTGCGGCTGACGAAGGCCCGCATCGACGGCATCGCCTCGGGGCTGCGTCAGGTGGCGGGCCTGCCGGATCCGGTGGGTGTGGTGGAGCGCGGTTCGACCTTGCCCAACGGGCTCGAGATCCGCCAGGTGCGGGTGCCGCTCGGCGTGGTCGGGATGGTGTACGAGGCCCGGCCTAATGTCACCGTCGATGCCTTCGGCCTGGCCTTGAAGTCCGGCAACGCGGCGTTGCTGCGCGGCTCGTCGTCGGCGGCGCGGTCCAACGCCGCGCTGGTCGAGGTGCTGCGGGAAGCGCTTGTCGCCCAGGATATTCCGGCCGACGCCGTGCAGCTGCTGCCCAGCGAGGACCGTTCCAGTGTCACCCATCTGATCCAGGCCCGCGGTCTGGTCGACGTCGTCATCCCGCGTGGCGGCGCCGGCCTGATCAACGCGGTCGTGCGCGACGCGCAGGTGCCCACCATCGAGACCGGCACCGGCAACTGCCACGTCTACGTGCACGCGGGCGCCGATCTGGAGATGGCCGAACAGATCCTGATCAACGCCAAGACCCGCAGGCCGAGTGTGTGCAATGCCGCCGAGACGGTGCTCATCGACGCCGCCATCGCGGAGACGGCCGTACCGCGGCTCACCAAGGCGCTCGAGGACAGCGGCGTCACCATTCACGGCGATCTACCCGGCCAGGTCCCGGCCACCGATGCCGACTGGGGCGAGGAGTACCTGACCCTCGACATCGCGATGAAGGTGGTCGACGGCCTGGACGCCGCGGTCGAGCACATCAACACCTGGGGTACCGGCCACACCGAGGCCATCGTCACCTCGGAGCTGGCCGCCGCTCGCGAGTTCACCAGCCGGGTCGACGCCGCGGCGGTCATGGTGAACGCCTCCACCGCCTTCACCGACGGCGAGCAGTTCGGCTTCGGTGCCGAGATCGGTATCTCCACCCAGAAGCTGCACGCCCGCGGCCCGATGGCGCTGCCGGAACTCACCTCCACCAAGTGGATCGTGTGGGGCGAGGGGCAGGTGCGCCCGGTCTGAGCCGGAGCGCGGTTCCGCCGTCCCGTAGCGTGGGGCCGGTAAGTCGCAGGGAAGGGACGCGTGGTGGATCGCTCGAATTCGGATCAGGTCGCGGTTCAGGAGCCGATCTTCGCGTCGGTGGACGAGGTGATCGATCGGCTCGCCGAGACCGGTTATCTGGCCGATAAGGCCACCGCCACCTCGGTGTTCCTGGCCGATCGGCTGGGTAAGCCGCTGCTGATCGAGGGCCCGGCCGGTGTCGGCAAGACCGAGCTCTCGCGTGCGGTCGCGCAGACCGCGGGCGCCGAGCTGGTGCGGTTGCAGTGCTACGAGGGCGTCGACGAGGCCCGCGCCCTCTACGAGTGGAACCACGCCAAGCAGATCCTGCGCATCCAGGCCTCCAGCGAGAACGACTGGGAAGAGACCAAGGCCGACGTCTTCACCGAGGAGTTCCTGCTGGCGCGGCCGCTGCTGACCGCGATCCGGCGCACCGAACCCACGGTGCTGCTCATCGACGAGACCGACAAGGCCGACGTCGAGATCGAGGGCCTGCTGCTCGAGGTGCTCAGTGATTTCGCGGTGACGGTGCCGGAACTGGGCACCATCACCGCACAGCACAAGCCGTTCGTGGTGCTCACCTCGAATGCCACCAGGGAACTGTCGGAGGCGCTCAAGCGCCGCTGCCTGTATCTGCATCTGGATTTCCCCGATGCCGAGCTGGAACGTCGCATTCTGGCCAGCCGGGTCCCGGACCTGCCGGAGGCGGTCGCGGCGCAGCTGGTGCGGATCGTGCACGTGCTGCGCGGGATGCCGTTGAAGAAGTTGCCGTCGGTGGCCGAATCCATCGACTGGGGGCGCACCCTGCTGGCCCTCGGCATGCAGGATCTCGACGACACGACCGTGCGCGCCACCCTCGGCGTGGTGCTCAAGCATCGCAGCGACCACGAGCGGGCGCTGGCCGAGCTGAAACTGGCCTGAGCCGATGTCCGCGCGTTCGGTCCCCGCGCAAACGCCGGATTTCCGTGCGCCACACGGGTTCGCGGGTCATCTCGTCGATTTCGTGGAGGCGTTGCGGGCGCGTGGCGTTCCGGTCGGTCCGTCGGAGACGGTGGACGCGGGCCGGGTGCTGACCGTGCTCGACCTGCTGGACCGGGAAGCGGTGCGCGAAGGTCTGGCCTGCGCATTGTTGCGGCGCACCACCCACCGCGCCACTTATGACGGCCTGTTCGATCTGTGGTTCCCGGTCGCCATCGGCGCCCGCACCGATTCGGTCGATGATGTGGAGATTCCGCGCACGCCTGCGGGCGACGTCGATATCGACGCGCTGCGTGAACTGCTCGCCGAACTGTTGACCGACGAGGGCTCGGCCGCCCAGCTGGAGTCGCTGGCGGGGCAGATGGTCGAAGAGCTGGGGCAGTATCAGTCCGCGCGCGGACCATCGTTTTCGACATATCAGGCACTCAAAGAGGTGCAGCCGCAGACCTTGCTGGCCAAGATCCTGGCCGGACTGGCCAGTCCGAATGCGAGCGCCTTCGAGTCGGAGGTCGCGCGCCGCGCCGCCCGTCAGCGGATCGATGCCTTCCGTGCCACCGTCGATGCCGAAACCCGCAGGCGCGTCGCCGAGCGGATCGGGCGCGAACGGGTGGCAAGTTACGGTGTCTCCCGGCAGGCCGAGGAAGTCGATTTCCTGCGTGCCTCGGAATCGGAGCTGGCCGAGTTGCGCCGCAGCAGCCAGCGGCTGGCCCGGATTCTGGCCTCCCGGCTCGCGGTGCGGCGCAGGCATTCCCGGCGCGGTGAGATCGATCTGCGGCGCACGCTGCGCAAATCCATGTCCACCGGCGGGGTACCGATCGATCTGGTCAGCCGCAAACCGCGGCCGGGCAGGCCGGAACTGGTACTGCTGTGTGATGTTTCGGGCTCGGTCGCCGGATTCAGCAACTTCACCCTGCTACTGGTCAGTGCCCTGCGTGAGCAGTTCTCACGGGTGCGGATCTTCGCGTTCGTCGACCAGACCGATGAGGTGACCCGATTCTTCGACGCGCGAACCCAATTGGACGAGGCGATGAAGCGGGTGTTCACCGAGGCCGAGGTGGCCGGGTTCGACGGGCATTCCGATTACGGCAGCGCGCTGTCCGGATTCGCCGCGAAGTGGCCCGACGCCGTCACCAGCCGCAGTTCGCTGTTGATCCTCGGCGATGCGCGCACCAACTATCGCGACCCCGATCTGGAAACATTGCGTGAGCTGGTGCAGGTGGCCAAGCACGCGCACTGGCTCAACCCGGAACCGAGAACCCAATGGGGGTCGGGAGATTCGGCCGCCGACAAGTACCAGCAGGTGATCGAGATGCACGAGTGCCGGTCGGCGGCGCAGTTGACCGCGGTGGTGTCGCGACTGCTGCCGGTGTGACGATCAGCGCTTGTTAAGCGAACCTTATGGTGCTGCCGCGACAATGCGCGAATGGTCAACACAGCTCCGGTGGACAACAATTTTCAGTTCCAGGTCGATCTGCGCGGCATCGTGGATCTGCTGTCGCACCACCTGTACTCGAGTCCGCGGGTCTACCTCCGGGAGCTGTTGCAGAACGCCGTCGACGCCGTCACCGCCCGCACGGCCCTCGACCCCACCGCCCCGACCACCATCCGGCTGCACCTGGACGGTCACGGGCTGCGCATCACCGACCCCGGCATCGGGCTCACCGAGGCCGACGTGCACCGCTTCCTCGCCACCATCGGTCGCTCCTCCAAACGGGACGACATCGAAGGG
This sequence comes from Nocardia sp. JCM 38205, assembly GCF_058222935.1. Lineage (NCBI taxonomy): Bacteria > Bacillati > Actinomycetota > Actinomycetes > Mycobacteriales > Nocardiaceae > Nocardia > Nocardia sp. JCM 38205. The sequence goes on from NZ_JBYHFL010000009.1 coordinate 79,539, forward strand.
GCCCGGCGCGAATTCCTCGGCCAATTCGGCATCGGCCTGCTGGCCTGCTTCACCGTCGCCGAATCCCTTCGCGTGCGGACCAGGTCGGCCGTCGACCCGGACGCGCCACCGGTGGAATGGATCGCCGAGGCCGACGGCACCTACTCGCTGCGCGTACTGGAGCCGGGGGAGTTCCCCGACCCCGGTACCACGGTCGAGCTGACCCCGCGGCCGGGTGCGCAGACCTGGTTCACCGCCGAACGCGTGCTGGAACTGGTCACCGATTACGGTTCGCTGCTGCCGTACGAGGTCACGGTCGAGTCCGAAGGCGGCGTGGTGCGGGTGACCGATCCGCCGCCGGTCTGGCGGCGCCCGTTCGACTCGCCCGCGTTGCGTCGTGCCGCGCTGTTCGATTACGGCGAACGAGTGCTCGGCTTCGCGCCGCTGGACGTGATCGACCTCAACGCGGAACCGGCCGGCGTCAGCGGTGTCGCGTACGTGCTGTCGCAACCGGGCAATCCGGCCGAATCCAGTGCTCACCGCGTGTATCTGAAAGGCATGTTGCTCGGCGATGCCGTGCGCGGTGTGCTGCCCGATTGGGCGTTCTTCGTCCGCTGCGTCATCGACACCGATTCGCTGCGGCCCACTGCCTCGCGCGAGGGACTGTACGAAGACGAACGGCTGGCCATCATCCGTGAGGCGCTCGGTGACCGGGTGCGGGAATGGCTGACCGAGATCGCCGCCGAGCAGCCCGATCGGCTGGCCGCCTTCCTGTCGGTGCATGCGCTCGGGGTGAAGGCGATGGCCAGGCATTCGACCGAGTTGCTGCGGATCATGATGCCGCATCTGCTGTTCGAGACCACCGAAGGCCGCATCCCGCTGACCGAGTTCGTCCGCAAGCATCCGGTGGTCCGGGTCAGTGCGACGGTGGAGGAGTTCCGTCAGGTCGCCCAGACGGCGTCGGCGCAGGGTATCGGCATCGTCAACGGTGGCTACACCTATGACGCCGAACTGGTCGCGCTGCTGCCGCAGATCATGCCAGGCGTCGAGGTGGCCGAACTCGACGGCGCCGCCCTGACCGCCGCCCTCGACCCGGTGGACGCGGCCGAGGAGCTGGCCTTGGCGCCGGTGCTGGCGATCGCGCGCAGCACGCTCGATCCGTTGTCCTGCGATGTGCTGCTGCGTGCCTTTCATCCGGTGTCGGTGCCCGCGCTCTACCTCGACAGCCGCGGCGCCCGCAACGAGCGCGTCAGGGCCGACACCGTCGCCGAGTCCGACGGTCTGTGGTCCGACATTCTCGGCGCGCTCGAATCCGCCACGCCACGGGCACAACTGGTGCTCAACTTCCACAGCCCGGTGATCCGCAGACTGGCCCGCATCGCTGATCCGGCCTTCCTGAAGACGGCCGTGGAATCGCTGTACGGGCAGGCGCTGCTGATGACCCACCGGCCCCTGCGGCCCGCCGATACCGCCCTGCTCAATCGTGCGTTCGGGGAGTTCCTGAGCTGGGCGACCGAACGTGCCGCCGGCGGCGACCAGGGGGAGAACTGAGATGGAACACCTCGATATCGACGGCGAACTGCGCCGCTGCCGATCCCTGCCACACGGCCGTTCCCGCACCCAGCGCCTGGAAACACTTGCCGCCGCCGCCCGCTCCGGCACCGACCGCGCGCTCGAGGGCAGCGTGCTGCTCGAACTGGCTCGCTCCTACATGTACGCGGGCGAACGCGACCTCTCACCGATGGCGTACGGCCGCCTGCTGAGCATCTACGACGCGCATTCGGCCGAGCTCGGGCATCTGAGCTACTCGGTGCACTGGCAGCTGAAGTGGATGACGTGGGATCTGATCGGCAATCCGGCCGTGCCGCTGCCGACGGTTCATCGCTGGCTCGACGAGATGGACAACCGCTACCGTCAGCGCGCTTACAGCGCCCGTCCCGTGCTGAGCCTGCGCGCCGACCTGGCCAGCGCGATCGGTGACCACGACACTGCGATCGCGCTACGCGACTCCGCACTGGCCGCGCAGCGCGATCAGATGGCCGACTGCGACGCCTGCGAACGCAACGGCTGGGGTGTGATCAGCGCGGCCGCGGGCGACGACGAGGCGGCGCTGGAACAGTGGCGTCCGGTGATCGACGGGGAACGCAGCTGCGCTGAGGAACCGCACCGGACGCTGGCCAAGGCGCTGGTGCCGATGCTGCGGACCGGCCGCACCGCCGCGGCCCGCAGCGCCCACCTGACCGGATATCCGCTGGTCCGGCACAATATCGAGCTGCGCGCGTCGGTGGGCGAGCACATCGAGTTCTGTGCGCTGACCGGAAATGAGGCCCGTGGGCTGGAGATCCTGGCCGAACACAGCGGCTGGATCACCGAACAGGCGGCCGATATCGGCAGCCGGCTGTCGTTCATCACCGGTGTGAGCGTGCTGTTGCGGCGGCTGGTCGCGCTGGATATGGCGGATCTGCCGGTGGGCGATGCGACGGCATCGTCGGTGCTGGCCGGCCTGGAGAACGAAATCGACGAGATCGTGCGGCGCTACGACACCAGGAACGGCACCGGCGAGTACCGCAAGCGGGTGGATGAACGGCTGACCAGGCAGCCGCTGGCCGAACTGCTGCCGTTGGGACTGCGTTCACGATCATTCACTGGGCACGCGCCGTCCACCGCTGTCGGCCAGGGAGCGGCGCCCGCGGTATCCACCGTCGCTGCCTCGGTATCCACCGTGACCGGCTCGGGAGCTTCCGGCCCGGGACCTGCCGTTGCGGGCTCGGAACTTACCGCCGACTCCGGAGCTGCCGCCGACTCAGAGGCTGCCGCTGGCACAGAGGCCGCCGCTGGCACAGGGGCCGCCGCTGGCACAGGGGCCGCCGTTGCTGACTCGGTGGCTGCGGTGGGCTCGGAGGGTGCCGTCGCGGGTTCGGGGGCTGTCGTTGCCGAGTCGGGAGCTGCCGCTGGCACGGGGGCTGCCGTTGCTGGCCCGGCGGTCGCGGTGGGCTCGGAGGGTGCTGCCGTGGGTTCGGGGGCTGTCGTTGCCGAGTCGGGAGCTGCCGCTGGCACGGGGGCTGCCGTTGCTGGCCCGGCGGTCGCGGTGGGCTCGGAGGGTGCTGCCGTGGGTTCGGGGGCTGTCGTTGCCGAGTCGGGAGCTGCCGCTGGCACGGGGGCTGCCGTTGCCGGCTCGGCGGCCGCGGTGGGCTCGGAGGGTGCCGCCGCAGGTTCGGGGGCTGTCGCCGTGGGCTCAGCTGCCGCCCCGGTGCCGCCGGGTACCGGCACGGCCGTTGGGGGCACGGCCGACCTGTCCCGGACGACGGTATCGGCAAGCGCCGAACCGGCCGACGATGCGGCCGTGGACCGAGCGGCCGAGACCGCCCGGTTGATCGAAGCGGCCACCGCGCGCCTGCACACCGACCCGGCCGCGGCCGAGACCCAGCTCCGACGCGCCTTGGCGCTCGCCTCCGGTGTGCTGCCCCGCGAGGACCTTGCACGGCTGAACTCGCTGCTCGTCTCGGCCCTTGCCGGGCAGCCGGGCCGGGAGGCCGATCTGGCCGACGCGGCCCTGTACGCCGCCGCGCGCTGGTCGGGGTTGTCGGAGGCCGACGCCGCGCACCACAGCTGTGTCGCGGCACGCGCCTTCCATCGCGCAGGCCAGCACGGCCCGGCCGCCGCGCTGTTCGAGCAGGTCGTCGGCGATCCGGACCTCGGGTACCCGGCCTCGGAACTCGCGGTGATCGGGGCGCAGTACGGGGCCTCGCTGTCGGCGCTCGGCAAACCGGCCGAGGCCGCACGTCAATTCGCATCGGCGGCGCGACTGATCGAGCAGCTACCCGGCCACGACCGGCTTCGTGCCGAACTCGCCGAGGCGGCAGCCGAGGCCCTGTCGCGCGCGGGTCGCAGCGCCGAGGCGCTGGCCGCGTTTCTGCGGGCCGCACAGCTGTGGGGCGATCTGGGCCGGATCGGCGCGCGCGGCGAATGCCTGCGCCGCGTCGCCTGGATGCAGACCTGGGACGCCGACGCCGACTCCGCGTCACCGGCTTGGCTGGCCACCATCGACGGCCTGATCGCGGAACTGAGCGCCGCGCTCGCTCGAGATCCGGCACCCGAGCCCGCCGCTGCGCTGGCTGCGGAGCTGGCGATCACCCGCGAGCAGCGGGCGCGGATGCGCGCGGAGATCGACGGCGAGGATGGCGACGACCGATAGCCGCCATCACGCCCACGGTGCGGCGGCACCCACCCGTTAAGCTCGGCACTCATGCACACGACAGGCCGGCCTCGACGCAAGCTCGGGGTGATGGGCGGAACGTTCGATCCCATCCACCACGGCCACCTGGTCGCCGCCAGCGAGGTCGCCAACCGCTTCGACCTCGACGAAGTCGTCTTCGTGCCCACCGGGCAGCCGTGGCAGAAGGCAGGCAAGCAGGTCAGCCCGGCCGAGGATCGCTACCTGATGACCGTCATCGCGACGGCGTCCAACCCGCGCTTTTCGGTCAGCCGGGCCGACATCGACCGCGGCGGGGTCACCTACACCGTCGACACCCTGCGCGACCTGCGTGCCCAGCATCCGGACGCGGAGCTGTACTTCATCACCGGAGCGGACGCGCTGGCCAATATCCTCACGTGGCAGGATTGGGCGGAACTGTTCGAACTGGCGAGGTTCGTCGGGGTGAGCCGTCCGGGTTACGAACTGCACACCGATCATCTGGAGGAGCACCTGCGTGATCTTCCGGCCGATGCGGTGACCATGATCGAGATCCCGGCGTTGGCGATCTCGTCGAGCGAATGCCGTCGCCGTGCCGCCGAGAACCGGCCGGTCTGGTACCTCGTGCCCGACGGTGTCGTGCAGTACATATCGAAGCGGCACCTGTATGTGCCGGCAGGAGCGGAAGGTAGCTGAGCGTGAGCGAGCGCAGCGAGGTGCGGGCATGACGGCCTCTGTCGAAGCGGTGGAGATGGCGCAGGTCGCCGCACGGGCAGCCGATGAGAAGCTGGCTTCCGATGTGGTCGTGCTCGACGTATCCGAGCAGTTGGTGATCACCGACTGCTTCGTGATCGCGTCCGCGCCGAACGAACGTCAGGTCAACGCGATCGTCGACAATGTCGAGGAGAAACTGCGCGCCGCCGGGCACAAGCCGGTCCGTCGCGAGGGCACTCGCGAGGGCCGGTGGGCGTTGCTGGACTACGTCGACGTGGTGGTGCACATCCAGCACAACGACGAGCGCAACTTCTATGCGCTGGAACGCTTGTGGAAGGACTGCCCGGTAGTTCCGGTCGACGGCCTCGCCGGCCCGGCCGCCACCGAAGCGGCGACTTCCGAGGACGGCGAGTGACCTCGAAGTACAGCCATGTGCGCAAGCTGATCCTGTTGCGCCACGGGCAGACCGAATGGAATGCCATCGACCGCATGCAGGGCCAGATCGACACCGATCTCACCGAACTCGGCCGCCGCCAGGCCAAAGAGGCTGCCCGAGAGCTGGTGACCCACAACGCGATCGCCATCATCTCCTCCGACCTCAAACGGGCCTACGAGACCGCGGTCGCACTGGCCGACCACACCGGGATCGAAGTGGTTCGCGACCCGCGACTGCGCGAAACCAACCTCGGTGACTGGGAAGGCCTCACCCATATCGAGGTCGACGCGGGATACCCAGGGGCCAGGGTGGCGTGGCGGCTGGACGCCGGGTTCACCCCGCCCAACGGCGAGAGCAAGCTCGAGGTCGGCGCGCGAGCGCTGCCGGTGGTACAGGAACTGTTCGCCGAACGGCAGGATTGGCCCGGCGGGACTATCATCCTGGTGGCGCACGGCGGGCTGATCGCCGCCCTCACGGCCGCGCTGCTCGACCTGCCACCTCGCAGCTGGCCTGCCCTCGGTGGTTTGGCCAACACCAGCTGGGTGCAGTTGAGCAGCCACGGCCCGAGCATCGACCAGCCCGGCTGGCGCCTCGATGTGTGGAACGCAGCGGCGAAGGTAGCATCCGATGTCCTCTGAAGAGCCCCTCCGGCAGGTGCCGGACGAACTGTTCCGGAAGGTGTCCGCCCGACCGGAACGCGCCCTCCCTGATGCCCTGTTCGGCCCGCCACCGACCCCGCGCACGCCGGAAACCGTTCCGGCCGGCGACCGGCCCGGCGCGACCGATGACGTCGTGCCCGAACCGCCCACCGAACCTCCGGATGCCGCTGACGACAGCGTGAAAGCCGCAGCCTCGGAGGGTGTTCCGGAGCAAGCTGCGCTCGCGGCCGCCGGATCCGCGGAGGGGATCGCTGAAACGTCGGCTGGGCCGGCCGGTTCTTCGGACGAGTCGACGGAGTCTTCGGCTGTTCCGGTCGAGGCTGTTGACACGTCGGGTGCGATCGAGCCCGCGGCAACCGTGGGATCCGCGGTCGAGTCCGCGGCTGCGGCGGATGAAGCTTCGGCTGAACCGAAAGGTGCCCCGGTCGAGTCGGTCGAACTGCCCGATGACGCGGGCCGAGCACACTCGGCACCGAACGAATCCGGGATGGCCGCAACGAGTTCGGCTGTCGCGGAAACCGATCGGAGCGCATCCGTTGAATCCGGCGAGCTCGGCTCGGCGCTGGAATCGGTCGCTTCCGGGGTAGAACCCGCGGACGGTGGGGATCGCGCTGCCGCCGAGCCCGGAATCCCCGCCGGGACCCCGGTCGCGGCCGTGTCGAAGGAAGTCGCTCCACCTGCCCCGGAGCAGCGGCCGGTCCTGCTGGTGATCGCGGACTCGCTGGCCTACTTCGGGCCCGAAGGCGGCCTGCCCGCCGACCATCCTCGCATCTGGCCGAACCTCGTCGGCGCGGAATTGGATTGGGATGTGGAGCTGGTTGCCCGGATCGGCTGGACCTGCCGTGACGGTTACTGGGCGCTGATCGGTGATCCGCGCGTCTGGGCCGCGGTTCCGCGTGCGGGCGCGGTGGTGTTCGCCGTTGGCGGCATGGACAGTCTGCCCTCCCCGTTGCCGACCGCGCTGCGCGAGCTGATCCGCTACGTGCGTCCGCCCGCCGTACGGCGCGGAGTACGGGCCACCTATCAGTGGTTGCAGCCGAAATTGTCGAAACTCGGTCGGCCCGTGGCGCTTCCGCCGAAGGTCAGCGTCGGCTACCTCGAGCAATCGCGTGAGGCGCTGGCGCAGCTGCGTCCGGATCTGCCCGTGGTGGCGGTGCTGCCCTCGGTGCACAATTGTGCCGCCTACGGACGGGTCCACCGTGGCCGTGAGCGTGCCGTGCGAGCGCTGCGCGCCTGGTCGGAACGGACCTCGGTGCCACTGGTCGACCTCGGTGAAGCGGTGCGCGAGAACATCTTCTCCGATGCCGCCAACCCGGACGGCATCCACTGGGGCTGGGATGGGCACACCGCCGTCGCGAACGCGATGGTGAAGACCTTGCAGGAGGTTCGGTAGTCCGTGTCCGTCGTGGTCGTCACCGATTCGTCGGCGAGTCTGCCCGCTGATCTCGTCGGCGAACTGGGCATCGGTGTTGTGCCGCTGCATGTCCTGATCGGTGACCGGGCAGTGCGCGAGGGCGTCGACGACCTCGACATCGACTACACCAGCGACACCGTGACCACCTCGGCGCCGTCGCCGGGTGAGCTGCGTGCCGTCTACGAATCGGCGCTCGACCGCAGTGACGGCGACGGCGTGGTGGCCGTACACCTGTCGCGTCAGCTCTCGGGCACCTGGGAGGCGGGCAGACAGGCCGTGCGCGATATGGGCGCCGATGACACGGTGCGCCTGGTCGATTCGCTCGGTGCCGGATTGGCGACCGGTTTGCCGGTGTTGGCGGCGGCGCGGCGCGCGTGTGCCGGTGCGGCGCTGGATGTGGTCCATGAGGCGGCCGTCGCCGCAGCGGCCAGAGCCAGAACGTTCATCCTGGTCAACCGCACCGAACAGTTGCGCCGCGGTGGCCGGCTCAGCTCCGCCGCCTCGTTCTTCGGCAGCGAGCTGGTCACCAAACCGCTGCTGCAGATCGTCGGTGGCAGGCTGGAGCTGCGGGAGAAAGTGCGTACTCGCTCCAAGGCCTACGCGAAGCTGGTCGCCGCCGCGGTGGACGCCGCTGGCGAAGACGGTGCGGCGGTGGCGGTGCAGCATTTGGGCGCACCCGATGCCGCCGACAGCCTCGCCGCCCAACTGCGGGAACGAGTCCCGGGGGTGGACGAGGTCATCACCGCCGAGTTCGGTCCGGCGCTGGCCGTCCATCTCGGCGTCGGGGCGGTGGGTGTGCTGGTCTTGCCCGGTGGCTGCTGACACCGTCGAATAGTCGCATCCGGCCATCGGTCCGAGACCTGGTTCGGGCTCGCCGCCGCGGCGTGTCCGCGTGAGTTGTCCACAGGCCCGCAGTTATCCACAGGTTTGTCGAAGTCCCTGGTCGGCGTCGGCGGCGAGCCGGCCGGCGGCCCTAGCGTTGCCGCCATGTCACGACACGAGGAGCGCGAACGGATCCGGGAACGACTCGGCGTGCTGACCGCACGGGTCGGCGCGACGCGGGCAGTCGCCGGGTCGGCCACAACGAAGAGACCGGGGATCGTCGCGCGATCGGCCGCGACATCCCGGCCGGGAACGGAGGGGAATCCCGGGCGGGGCGAACAATTGCCGATCCGGCAGCCGCACGACGCAGCGGAGCTGACCGGGCGGCCACCTTCGGTCGGTCGAGGTCCGGAAGACGCAGGGGGCCTTCCGGACTCGAACACAGCACGTGAATCCGGGCGATGGCATCTGACGGAGTTGCCGCCCGATGACCCACCGCGACGTCTCGATCAGCCCGACGACGCCGGTGAGGTTGGTGCTCCCGGCTGGTTGGACGAACCGGACCGTGCCGCGAGTCGATGGCGAGACCGGCTGGTGCCGCCACGTTTTCGTCGGGCGCGGATGGACCCCGGCCGGCGCGGTGTGATGACGATGGCCGGAGTCGGTCTGGTCGCCGTCTTGGTCGCGGTCGGCGTGGTGCTGTGGGAACGTCCCACCGCACAACAAGTTCCGCCGGTGGCGGCGGTCTACACCGCGGCTCCGGCGCAGCACACTCCTCCCGCCGTGGTCGGCCCGGCTGCTACACCCGGCGGTGCCGTCCCCGCACCCGACAGTACCGGCGCCGAGCTGGTGGTGAGCGTGGTCGGCTTGGTGCACGAATCCGGACTGGTGCGCCTGCCACCCGGATCCAGGGTTGCCGACGCGGTGGCCGCAGCCGGCGGTGCTCGTGACGGCGCCGATCTGACCGGTATCAATCTCGCTCAACGGCTCTCCGATGGCGACCAGGTGATCGTCGGCACGGCAGGCGGCGAACCCGGCGTACCCCGGCTCGGTAGCACCACCATCGGTGCGTCCGGACGACCCTCCGGCACGGCTGGACCTACCGCACCGGGATCGAGCGCCGAACCGGGGACTCGGGTGAACCTGAACTCCGCCACCGAATCCGACCTGGATGCGCTTCCGGGAATCGGGCCGGTCACCGCTCGGGCCATCATTGCCTGGCGCACCACCAACGGCCGATTCACCGACGTCGAACAACTCGGTGATGTGGAGGGCATCGGCCCCGCCCGCCTCGCGCGGCTGCGGGACCTGGTGACGGTATGAGCCGAGAATCGGCTGCCGCCACCGAGCCCGGCATCGGGCGCGCGGAGAGCGAGGACGGTGCGCCGGACGCCCGGCTCGATGGGCGGCTGCTGCCTGCGGCGGTGTGCTGCTGGGTGGCGACCGTGCTGGTGCTCGGTGCCGGGTGGCGGGTCGGGGTGATGATCGCCGGGGGCGCGACGGTGGCGGCGATCGGGTTGTGGATGGCACTGATGTGGGCGGTGGCGCATCGGCGGGAACGGTGGCGGGCCGTCGCGGTGGTCGCGTTGGGCGCGATCGTGTTGGGTACCGGTTTCGCCGTGGCGGGGGCCTGGCGAGAACATCGGGTGCAGACCCATCCGCTGCGGGCGGTCCCGGCGGGGATGTCCGTGCGGGTGGTGGTGACACCGGTCGATGATCCGAAACCGGTGCGCGGTGCGGCGTTCGGCGGCGAACGGACCTGGCTGGTGCGGGCGGGCCTGCGGGAGTATCAGCACGGTTCGACCATCGTGCGGAGCGGGGGAGCGGTCGTCATTCTGGCCACGGGCTCGGCATGGGCGACGCTGCCGCCCGGGCAGCCCGTCGAGTTTCGCGCTCGTGTGGCACCGCCGCGCCTGCGCGATCTCACCGTAGCGACCTTGCGGCCCCTCGGTGCCCCGGCGCCCGCGGGGCCCCTGCCGTGGTGGCAGCGGCTCGCGGGTTCGGTGCGCGCGGACCTGGTCACCGCTTCAGCCGCGGCGCTACCGGATGCGGCCGCCGGATCGCTGCCGGCGCTCGTCGTGGGGGACACCTCGGCGCTGTCCGACGATGTTCGCCGCGACTTCGAAACAGCCGGACTTACTCACTTGACTGTCGTCAGCGGGGCGAATTTCACGATTCTGCTCACCGTCGCACTGTTTCTCACCCGATTGCTCACTCTCGGTCCGCGAATGACCGCGGGGGTCGCGGCCGGGGCGCTGGTGATGTTCGTCGTCATCGCCAGGCCGGATCCGAGTGTGCTACGGGCGGCGGCGATGGGGGCGGTGACGTTGCTGGCGCTGCTGACCGGCCGCCGTCGGCAAGCTCTGCCCGCCCTGTGTGCCGCGGTGATCGGGCTGCTCGCGCTGTGGCCCGAGCTGGCGATGTCGGCGGGCTTCGCCCTCTCGGTGCTGGCTACCGGCGCGTTGATCCTGCTGGCGCCCAGTTGGACGGACTGGCTACGGGCGAAGGGGATGTGGCGATTGCCTGCGGAGATCCTCGCGGTCTCGGCGGCGGCGTTCGTTGTGACCACGCCGATCGTGGTGGCCTTGACAGGCAAGATCAGCCTGGTGGCCGTTGTCGCGAATGTTCTTGTCGCGCCGGTCATCGCGCCGATCACCGTGGTCGGCGCCGCCGGTGCGGTATCGGCGACGGTGTGGATGCCATTGGCGGAGATCGTGTTACGTTGCGCGACGCCGCCGATGTGGTGGTTGCTGTCGGTGGCCGAGTACTTCGCCGCGATGCCCGGCGCGATGGTGGCGGTGCCCGGCGGTTCGAGCGGTGGGCTGATCGTCTGTGCGGTGGTCGCAGCGGGGATCTGGCTATTGCGCTCGGCCCTCGTGCGCCGACTGGCGGCGGCCGTGCTGATCGCCGCGGCGGCCGTGCTGATTCCGGTCCGGCTGTGGTTCTCCGGCTGGCCGCCCGACGGCTGGGCCCTCGCCGCCTGTGATGTCGGGCAGGGAGACGGCTTGGCGCTGGCCGCCGGCGCCGGGAGTGCCGTCGTCATCGATGTCGGTCCCGATTCCCGCGCCATGCGGGCGTGTCTGGACCGCCTCGACATCACCCGCATACCGTTGTTGATCCTCAGCCACCCGCACGCCGACCACATCGCCGGACTCGATGGAGCATTGCACGGGCGCGACGTCGGTGCGGTTGCCGTCGGCCCCGGCGAATTGCCCACGCACCGCAGCGATCCGGCATCCGGCCGGGCAAGCCGGGTTCCTGGTGATCAACACCGGCCGGCGCCCACGCGATGCGGCCCGACGCCCGGCACTACGGCCCATTTCGGCGCCGCCGACGCGCAGCCATCGGGCGCTATCGGAGACATGTCGGCGCCGTCGCCGGGTCCCGGCATCGGGGTGGCATTCGGCCGGCCCGCTGGTTTTCGCAGTCTCACCGGTGGGGACGATCTGGGGCGAAGCGGGTTCGACGGGGCCGACGCGGATCGTGGAGCGCGCGACGACGGGGTCGATGATCGCGATGAGGGTGCCCTGGCCGAGGGCCACGGAAGTCACCGTGACCGCAGCAGAGCTGGTCCGGCCGAGGTCGCGCAAACTCTTCACGACACCGGCATCCCGGTGGTGGAGCTCGTCGCGGGCTGTCGGCTGACCGTCGGCGACCTCGTGCTCGACGTGCTCGCACCAGCCGCGCCGCGCTCACCCCGCGGAGCTCCGCTCGATCTCGATACCGCCAACGACCGCTCGATCGTGCTCGCCGCACACACAGCGGTCGGCAGCATCCTGTTCACCGGCGATATCGAAGCCGCGACTCAGCGGTCGCTGCTGGCCTCCCGCGCGCCGATCCACGCCGACATCCTCAAAGTCCCGCACCACGGCTCCCGCACCACCACGCCCGAATTCCTGCGCGCGGTACACCCACGCCTGGCCATCATCAGCGCGGGCGCCACCAACACCTTCGGCCACCCGCACCCGGGCATCCTGTCCGACCTGGAATCCATGGGAACCGTCATCGCCCGCACCGACCGTGACGGCAGCATCACCCTCCGCGCCGTTGACGGCAACCTGGAAATCCGCACCACCGGTGCCACGCCCACGCACAGATCGCGCAGACCGCCGCAGCGTCGGCGGGGAGTGCGGCGCGGGCTCGATCCGGGAGGAGGGAGCAGCCCTCGGCGAGCCGGGGTGCCCACCGCCGGCCGAACCCTGTCGGGCCTCGACCGTAGGATCGGGGGCGTGAGCGAACGGCCTGCGGCGGTCCACCTGGTGCTCGGGGACGAGGAGTTGTTGATCGAGCGTGCCATCGCGAGCGTGGTCGCGCAGGTCAGGGCGGGGGCGCCGGATCCGGAGGGCGTGCCGGTGGACCGGCTGCGGGCAGGGGAGGCGAGTACCGCCGAGTTGGCCGAGCTGCTGAGTCCGTCCCTGTTCGCCGAGGATCGAGTGATCATCCTGGAGTCCGCCGCCGAGGCAGGTAAGGATGCGGTCGCGGTGATCACCGAGGCGGCGGCCGAACCACCCGACGGCGTGGTGCTCATGGTGGTGCACTCCGGCGGTGGCCGCGCCAAGGCGCTCGCGCCCGCGCTGCAGAAGGCGGGGGCGGTGGTGCACAACTGCGCCAAACTCACCAAGGCCTCCGAGCGCGCCGAGTTCGTCCGCGCCGAGTTCCGGGCCGCGGGTGCACGAGTCTCGGGTGAGGTCGTGCAGGCCGTGATCGAAGCCGTGGGTTCGGACCTGCGCGAGCTGGCCGCCGCCAGCTCCCAGCTGGCCGCCGACACCGGCGGAAAGATCGACGTCGCGGCGGTGCGCCGCTACTACTCCGGCAAGGCCGAGGTGACCGGATTCGACGTCGCCGAGCTGGCAGTCACCGGTGACCGTCCCGGCGCCATGGAGGCCCTGCGGTGGGCCAACGACCGCGGCGTGCCGCACGTCCTGCTGGCGGACGCGCTGGCCGATTCGGTGCACACCATCGCCAAGGTCGGCTCGGCGGGCCGCGGCGATCCGTTCAAACTGGCCGGTCCGCTCGGTATGCCGCCGTGGAAGGTGAAGAAGGCCCAGGCCCAATCACGTGGCTGGACCCCCGCCACCATCGGCTCCGCCCTGCAAGTCGTCGCGACGCTGAACGCGGACGTGAAGGGCGGTGCGGCCGATTCGGCCTTCGCGCTCGAGCATGCGCTGATGCAGATTCTCGACCTGCACGGCCGCTGATCATCATCCGAAGGACCCGCTCGCCGAGCCGATGGCCGTCACCTCATCGGCGTCGATCCCCTGCCCGCCCGCGCCACAGAATGCGCCGGCGGCAGCCGGAACCGCCCGCGCACCAAGGCTTTACGCCGCCCGGACCACCAGCGTCGTGATCCGCCGCACGATCGGCAGCACCAGCAGCAGCGTCGGATAAGCGATCGGCCAGGACCCCGCCCACGACCGCAGCCACAGCCCGACGTCGAGGCCGTGACTCATCAGGGTGCTGATCAACGAGACGATGCAGGTCATCAATAGCGACAACAGCAACGGCAACACGAAGGACGCGGCGCGGGCGGGCAGTTTGCAGCGCTCGACGCTGACGCGAGGCGTGGGATTCGCGGAATTCATCTGTACTCCATAAACATTCGGGGGCAACGACCACGCCGGATGGCGAGGCCGGTGCGTTGATTCACGTGAACGCTTACGGCGAACGGATGTCGCGGGCCGAGCCTAACCAGACCCAGCGCCGCGACGCAACCGCGTACCTCAGGCGGCGCCCTCGATCTTCAGGTCGCCGAAGGTGACCTCGCGGGTCATGGGGCGGGCCAGAAAGTCGTGCGGGAAGCCGAGTTCGATGGCGCTCGCCTGTTCCAGCCGGGCCAGCTGCGCGGCGTCGAACTCGATGTCCAGCGCGCCCAGATTGTCCTCCAGCTGCGCGGCGGTACGGGCCCCGGCGATGGGCGAGGCCACGCCCGGATTCCGCAGCGTCCACGCGATGGCCACCTGCGCTGGCGACCGGCCGAGCTCATCGGCTACCGCGCCCACCACGTCGGCGATCGCCAGCCCACGCTCGGTCAGCGCACCGCTGGCCACGGCGACGTTCTTCCGCGTGCCGCTCGGCGAGGCCGAGGCCGCGTCGGCCAGATCGGCGCGCGAGTATTTGCCGGTGAGCACTCCGCTGCCGAGCGGCGACCACGGAATGACGCCGAGCCCCAGTTCGCGGGCCATCGGAATCAGGTCGCGCTCCACGGTGCGCTCGATGAGGCTATACTCGATCTGCAACGCGATCAGCGGCGACCAACCGCGCAGGTCGGCCATGGTCTGCATGCGCGAAACCTGCCAGGCCGGAGCGTCGGAGATGCCGACGTAGAGCACCTTGCCCGCCCGCACCAGATCATCCATGGCGCGCAAGATTTCCTCCACCGGGGTGAGGAAATCCCAGGCGTGCAGGTAGAGCAGGTCGATGTAGTCGGTGTTCAAACGCCGCAGGCTGGCTTCGACCGAGGCGAACATGCTCTTGCGATGGTTGCCGCCGGAGTTCGGATCGCCTGCGCGGCGCAGCATCGTGTACTTCGTTGCCAGCACCAGCGATTCACGGTTGGCGGCGGTGAATTCACCGAGCAGCTGTTCGGAGCTGCCGTCGGTGTACTGGCTGGCGGTGTCGATGAAGTTGCCGCCGCGGTCGGTATAGGTGTCGAAGATCTTGCGCGCTTCGTCCTTGTCGGCGCCCCAGCCCCAGTCCGCGCCGAAGGTCATGGTGCCCAGCGACAGTGGCGAGACCCGCAGGCCCGAACGGCCGAGGGTCCGGTAGGTGTCGAGGGTTGTGCTCATGGAAACTCCTGTCGTCGTGCGTCGACAGCAAGTCTGTGGCGCTGGCGCCCGGTTGGTAAGGGAAGGTTCTTCCTGGGAAAACCGGTCCCACCCTGGCCGCGCCGTAAGATCGGTGCCGATGACCGGGACGATCGATGCGACGCGGGAACTGGGCGCCTTCCTCCGCGCCCGCCGGGAACGGCTGCGCCCCGCCGACCTGGGCCTGGCCATCCGCAAACAGTCGCGCCGCACGCCCGGGCTGCGCCGCGAGGAAGTCGCGGAACTGGCCGGGGTGAGCACCGACTACATCGTTCGGCTCGAACAGGGCCGCGGACTGCGGCCGTCGGCGGAGGTGCTGGAGGCGCTGGCGCGGGCGCTGCGGTTGACCCTCGACGAGACGGCCTACCTGTTCGATCTGGCGCAGCAGCGGCTGCCCTACTGCGACACGGCGAGCACCGTCCCGTCCGCGACGCTGGTCATGCTGGTCGAGGACCTGGCGCCACTGCCGGCGATGCTGGTCGATCACCGCTACGACATCCTGGCCTGGAACCGGGAGATGTCGCGGCTGCTGCTCGATATCGATGGGCTGCCGCCGACGCACCGCAACACCATGTGGTTGTGCCTGATGCATCCCGGTATGCGCGATTTCTATCTCGATCGAGAGCAGATCATCCGGGAGGGCGTCGCCGATCTGCGGGCGGCGTGGGCGGCGCATCCCGATGATCGGGCCCTGGCCGATATGGTGGCCGACTTCAGCGCGCGCAGCCCCGAGTTCGCCATGGCCTGGGCCGAACACGACGTGCGGGTGCGCGGTCGCGGTCGTAAGCGGATGAAGCACCCGGTGGCCGGCCTGGTGACGGTTGATTTCGAGGTGCTGATGCCGTTACAGGAGACCGATCAGCGGTTGATCATCTACCGTGCCGCCGACGCCGCGTCCCAGCAGGCTCTCGACCGCCTCGCCGCCCGCGACCGCACGCCAACGGGCTCCGGGCGTACCGCACCGACGGACGCACCGCCGGACCGGGCGCACAGCGTGAACGGAGGCGGCCCCGGAAAGAGCCGCGCCGCCGTCGGCGCAGCCGCTGATGGATCCAGCTCCTGAAGTGGACGCAGGTGTCTCGAGCGCGGCGGTCCAACCGGTGCTCCGGGTGGTTGGCCGGCGTTCTCGGCGGCGCTGATGATCGGCCCGCTGCGCGAGGCAGCGGGCCGGGGGATGGTCTGGCGGGTTCGCGCTAGTCGACGGCGGTGAGCTCGGCCGGTTCTTCGTCGTCGGATTCCTCGTAGCGGCCGTCCCACTCCTCGTAGGCGGGCGCTTCCTCCTCGCGGGTGACTATCCATTCCATCGAGTAGGTGTCGTCACCGAGCGGGACGGCCACGTTCTCGATCTTCACCCCGATATTGAGCACCTCGGCGGCGCGGATCACCTCCGGGAGATCCTCGGCACGCACCACGGTCTGATTCGCATACAGGGTCACCATGGGGCGAATCGTACGGCAGCCGGCCGACAGCAGCGCGACCGCTGGGGGCGCGCCGGGCAGACAGCGAAAGCCGCCGCGGTCGTCGTGGCCGCGGCGGCTGGAGCGTCGAGACGGTACCGAGCGGTACCGGGTGGATCAGAGCTTGTTGAAGGCCAGCGAGAGGGCCGACTTCTTGTTGGCGGCCTGGTTGGCGTGGATGACGCCCTTCGAGGCGGCCTTGTCGAGCTTGCGGCTCACGAAGCGCAGACGCTCGGCGGCGGCATCCTTGTCGCCGGCGGCAGCGGCTTCGCGGAAGCTACGGATGGCGGTGCGCAGCGCGGACTTCACCGACTGGTTGCGCTGACGCGCTTCCTCGTTGGTCCGGATCCGCTTCATCTGGGACTTGATGTTGGCCACGCCTGTATCCTCTGGTTTCCTTGTCGCTGATGGATGTCTCTGAAGTCTGGTAGCGCGCATCGCGCCCTGCGATTACGCCGGGCATCGGTAACGCTGCGCCGAAGATCGAGGGTACCAGCACGCTCGCGGCACACGAAATCGGTCCCCGAGCCGAGGCCGGGTACCCGGGCGCGGGCAAGGCGGTTTGCGGGTACCGGCAACGCGGCAGGCACGGGCTCAGCGCGGCCGACCCGCATCGACACCGCACCGAACCATCCGCGAAATCATTGTGCAGGTCGATTACCTCGCGTAACGTTCCGTTTCACTTCGGCCGTACCAGTTTTTCCAGCAGGACCCAGGACTACCCGGTGTGTTCTCCGCCGTGGCGGGGACGATCCTCTCGGAAGGCGGATGCCATGTCACCTACTGCGCAGGAAGTCGTCGAGGAAGCCGCCGAGCTGAAGCCGATACCCGAGCCCAAGAAATGGGCCGCGGAGGCGCTCGGCACCTTCATTCTGGTCATGGGCGGTGTCGGTACCGCGGTTCTGGCCGGCGATAAAGTCGGTGCGCTCGGGGTGGCGCTGGCCTTCGGTCTCACCCTGATGTTCCTCGTCTACGCCATCGGCCCGATCTCCGGGTGCCACGTGAACCCGGCGGTGACGATCGGTCAGCTGCTGATGGGCCGGTTGTCCACGGTGAGCGCGGTCGGCTACGTCATCGCCCAGCTGATCGGCGCGTTCCTGTCCGGCCTTGTGCTGTTCGCCATCGCGAAGAATCTGCCGTCCTACGACCGCTCGGTCGACGGGCTCGGTGCCAACGGCTGGGGTGAGCACAGTCCGTCCGCGCAGACCGGCCCGCTCGGGCAGGTGGTGATCCAGGACGGTTACGGCATGGCGGCCATGATCATCGTCGAGGTGATGTTGACGGCGCTGCTGGTGTTCGTGGTGCTGGCCTCCACCGACCAGATCTCCGACGTCCCGCTGGCCGGATTGTCGATCGGTGTGACGCTGGCGGTCATCCATCTGATCTCCATCCCGGTCGACAACACCTCCGTCAATCCGGCCCGCAGCCTCGGTGTCGCGCCCTATCAGGATGGCGCGATGGCCCAGTCCTGGGCCTTCGTGGTCTTCCCGCTGATCGGCGGCTGCCTCGGCGCCCTGATCTACGGCATGCTGTTCGGCCGGTCCCGCGAGATGATCAGCTGATCCCCGCAATCGGCAGCCCCCGCGACCGGATCGGCGCGGGGGCTGTCGCCGTTCAGCTCCAGTTGTATTCGATGACCAGCCGGTGCGCGATCACGTCGAAGGTCTTGCGCGGCAGGATGGCGCCCTCGCGGCGGATGCCAACTTCCGGAACATCGAGCACGCGGTCGAGGCGGACCCAGCTCGGACGGCCGTCGTGGTCCCAGCTGCCGCTGCCGATCCCGACCCAGTTGCGATCGTGGGCGCGCACCGGATTCGACGACAGCATCAGCCCGAGCAGGGTGCGGCGGTCGCGGCCGACCACGAGCACCGGCCGGTCCTTGCCATTGGCCGGGTCTTCCTCGAACGGCACCCAGGTCCACACGATCTCGCCCGGGTCGGCCCGCCCGTCCAGGTGCGGGGCGTAGACGATGTGGCGGGCGCGCTCGGCGGTGGGCACGGGGGTGGAGGCGGCCGGGCGAACCGGCACGGCGGCGGCTTTGCGCGGTGGCGCCAGCGATCCGACTGCCCGCTCCAGCAGGCTGGAGCGCTGCAATTTGCCGACCAGCTTCGGCGCCTGCGACTTGACGATCTTGGGACCCTGCTCCTTCGCGATGAGGCCGAGCTGCTTGCCGAGAGAGTTCCAACTGCGGGCCATCACTGGAATATAACGGCGAGCCGCCGCGATCACATCCGCACCGAAGCGGTCCGCGGGCCCCCGATCATCGTGTGGCCGCCGGTAATTGCGGCAATGCACGGGCCAGCGGAGGGTGCCTGCCCCTACCCATGGGACGATGGAGCGCAGTTCGCCGATACCCGAATGAGGAGTGGAGTGCCCGCCAGCTTCGCCGACACGACGTTCACCGATCCGTCGCGGATCCGGAACTTCTGCATCATCGCGCACATCGACCACGGCAAGTCGACGCTGGCCGACCGGATGCTGCAACTGACCGGAGTGGTCGAGGAGCGGCAGATGCGCGCTCAGTATCTGGACCGGATGGACATCGAGCGCGAACGCGGCATCACCATCAAGGCCCAGAACGTCCGGCTGCCGTGGACCCCGCGCAGCGGCGAACACGAGGGCACCGACTTCGTGCTGCACCTCATCGACACCCCCGGCCACGTCGACTTCACCTACGAGGTCTCGCGCGCGCTGGAGGCCTGTGAGGGCGCGATCCTGCTGGTGGACGCCGCGCAGGGGATCGAGGCGCAGACCCTGGCCAACCTGTACCTGGCGCTGGACAAGGATCTGACGATCATCCCGGTGCTCAACAAGATCGATCTGCCCGCCGCCGATCCCGACCGCTATGCGGCCGAGCTTGCGCACATCGTCGGCTGCGAGCCTTCGGACGTGCTGCGCGTCTCCGGTAAGACCGGCGTCGGGGTGGCCGAGCTGCTCGACGAGGTGATCGCGCAGGTCCCGCCGCCGCAGGGCGAGGCCGACGCACCGGCGCGCGCGATGATCTTCGACTCGGTCTACGACACCTATCGCGGTGTGGTGACCTACATCCGCGTGGTGGACGGCAAGCTCACCCCGCGCGAGAAGATCAAGATGATGTCCACCGGCGCGACCCACGAGTTGCTCGAGATCGGCATCGTCTCGCCCGAGCCCAAACCGACGCAGGGCCTCGGCGTCGGCGAGGTGGGTTATCTGATCACCGGCGTGAAGGATGTGCGCCAGTCGAAGGTCGGCGATACCGTCACCGCGGCTCGCGGCGGCGCCACCGAACCGCTCACCGGATACCGCGAACCGCGCCCCATGGTGTACTCCGGCCTGTATCCCGTCGACGGCTCCGACTACCCGGATCTGCGCGATGCCCTGGAGAAATTGCAGCTCAACGATGCCGCGCTGACCTACACCCCGGAAACGTCGGTGGCGCTGGGCTTCGGATTCCGTTGCGGCTTCCTCGGTCTGCTGCACATGGAGATCACCCGCGAGCGGTTGCAGCGCGAATTCGACCTGGACCTGATCTCCACCGCGCCCAACGTGGTCTACCGGGTGGAGATGGAGGACGGCAGCGAGCAGGTCGTCACCAACCCGTCGTACTGGCCGGAAGGCAAGGTGCGCCGCGTCTTCGAGCCGGTCGTGAAGTGCACCATCATCTCTCCGAGCGAGTTCATCGGCTCGATCATGGAGCTGTGCCAGTCGCGTCGCGGCGAACTCGGCGGCATGGACTACCTGTCGGAGACCCGGGTGGAGCTGCGCTACACGCTGCCGATGGCCGAGATCATCTTCGACTTCTTCGATTCGCTGAAATCGCGCACCCGCGGCTATGCCAGCCTCGACTACGAAGAGGCGGGCGAGCAGGAATCGCAGCTGGTCAAGGTGGATATCCTGTTGCAGGGTGAGGCCGTCGACGCGTTCAGTGCCATCGTGCACCGCGATGCGGCGCAGGCCTACGGCCACAAGATGACCACCAAGCTGCGCGAGCTGATCCCGCGCCAGCAGTTCGAGGTGCCGATCCAGGCCGCCATCGGCTCGAAAATCATTGCCCGGGAGAACATCCGCGCCATCCGCAAGGACGTGCTCGCCAAGTGCTACGGCGGTGACATCAGCCGTAAGCGCAAGCTGCTGGAGAAGCAGAAGGAAGGCAAGAAGCGGATGAAGACCATCGGCCGGGTGGACGTCCCGCAGGAGGCCTTCGTCGCGGCACTGTCCTCGGACGCGCAGTCGGATAAACCGAAAGATAAGAAATAGCGCGCGATCTCGGGTCTGTTCAGGGATAATGGCGCGTCGGCCGGTGCTGGCGTCGCCACCCGGTAACTGGGGGCTGGAGCAATTCGCGTGGCGTTGTTAACTTTTTCAGCGTCCCGGAGGATGTGACAGCTGGGTTCTGCACAAATATGGTGGTACCTGATCTTCACTCTCGGTCGTTCCGGCGTGGTGAGGATGCTGGAAGACCCGAGAGTGGAGTTGTCGTATGACGCGTGACCTGCCCTTCGACGGCGATTTCGATGCCGACGAGCGTGGCGGCGACACTGCCTACCGTGTAGCGAGTGGTGTCGCGCGGGTAGCAAGGGGCGGCGCATACGTCACCGGCGGCGCACTGGTGGCCGCCAACGGCGGTGGAGTTCCGGCTCAGCCGGGCAACGAACACCACCTGGACAGCTGGAATGCCGGCTGGGCCCGCAACAGTGATCCCGATCCCGATGTTCCGAGCCCGGTGCTCACCTTCCCGGATCCCGCTCCCGGCGATTACACCCAGACTCCGGTCGCCGATCAGGGGCCCGCGGTCGACGATCCCGGGGCCGACCCGTGGGTCACCATGCCGCTGCCCCGGCTGGACGGCGGTGTCGGCAGCGGCGGCGCGGGCGGCGGTACCGACGCGGGTTTGGGACTGCCGTCGTTGCCCGGCAACGGTTCCGACGGTATGCGCGTGCCCGGTTCGAGCGGTGAGGGCGTTCCTGGGCTCGGTGGCATCCCCGGCGCCGGCGGTGACGGCGTGCCCGGGCTCGGTGGCATTCCCGGCGCCTCCGGCGAGGGCGTCCCCGGTCTCGGTGGTCTGCCCGGTTCGACGTCCGAGGGCGTGCCAGGTCTCGGTGGAATCCCGGGGACCGGTGGCCCATCGAACGGATTCGGGCTGCCTGGCACCGGCGGGGACGAGCTCGCGGAGCCCGGTGGGCAGGGCTTCGGCCTGCCAGGGCACGGGCTCGGCCAGGCCGGACACGGCTTCGGGCTGCCCGGCACCAATGGCTTCGTCGCCCCCGGCTCCAACCCCTTCGGGCTGCCGGGCGCCTCGCCCGTGGCCCAGCCGGACGCCGCCGCTCCCGGGGCGCCCAGCGCGGGCGACCCGTTCGACGGTATCGGCAACGGCGACAATCTGGGGGTGTTCCTCGGCACCGAGCTGAGCGTCGACTTCGGCATCGGTGCGGATGGCATCTACCTGAACACCGCGATGAAGGTCGACTTCGGCATCGGCAACGTCGGCGATGAGCTCGACCAGTACACCGACTGGCTGGCCGACGGTATCCGGGTACCGGACGGTTCGCGTTCCGCTGCCGAGGCAGGGGAGCCGGGCGGCGCGCATCAGGGCCTGGTCGGCGGTGTCACCATGCCGCACGCCGGCGGTGCGGGTTCGGCCGCGACCGGCGCTTCGGCCGCGCAGTCGGCGTCGCACGGAGCCACGCATTCGGCGACGGCCGCCCCGCATTCGGCTCCTGCGGCCGCGGCCCCGGTCTCTCCCGTGGCGCCCGCTCCCGCGCCCGCGCCGGTCGCACCCGCCGCCTCCGTCGCGCCTGCCGCGATCGCCCCGGTTCCGGCGCCCGCCCCCGCGGCTGTCGCCCCGGCAGCGGTAGCCCAGCCGGTGGTGGCGACGCCACTGCAAACCACCATCCAGCCCGACGCCGCGACGTCGCCGATCGCGAATGTGATCGCGCCGCCGCCGGGCCCGTCCCCGCTCACCGCCCCCGCAGCGGCGGTCCCGGCGATCTTCGAACGCTCGGTGCCCGCCGAGCGGCCGACGCCGCCGGGCACCGGAATCGACGATCCGACCCAGATGACACCCGGCACCACCCCTGGCGGGACGACCACGGTCACCTCGACGCTGCCGACCCCGACAACGCCTGGCAAGACCACCTCGCCGGACCCGAGCACCTCCACGCCCGATGTGAGCGTGACCAAGCTGCCTGGCGCGAGCGTCACCACCCGGCCAGGTAGCTCGACCTCCGACGATCCGATCACCAAGACCCCGGGCGCGAGCGGCAGCCAGCCGAGCACCCGCCCGTCCACGTCGGATCCGGACGACGACGTCACCACGCCCGGAAGCACCGGCGGCGCCACCACCCGCCCGCAGACCACCGACGCTCCGGAGCCGAGCACTCGGCCGCAGCCGACGGTCGACACCCCGACCACGGCGGATCTGCCCTCGACGGTGGACCGGCCCACCGCCGACGTGCCCACCGCCGACGTGCCCACCGCCGATGTCCCCACCGCGGACGTGCCCACCGCCGATGTTCCGACGGTGAGCGCCCCTCGGCCTACGGCACCGACCTACGATCCGCCCACCCAGGCGCCGACCGTGGACATCCAGCCGAACAACCCGGCTCCGACGATGAAACCGCAGATCGGCGTCAAGCCGATCGCCGACTACGACTCCGGTTCGCATGATCCGGCATTGCTCGCGGTGGCCTCGTTCGCCGATCACAGCCCCTACGGTCTGGCCGGTGATGAGCTCAGCGGCGCCCTGCTGCCGGAGTCCGCCATGGCGCAGACCCACCATGTGGTCGCGCACGTGGACCCCGCGATGATGTGACCGGGCGAAGCGGGAC
This sequence comes from Nocardia sp. JCM 38205, assembly GCF_058222935.1. NCBI lineage: Bacteria > Bacillati > Actinomycetota > Actinomycetes > Mycobacteriales > Nocardiaceae > Nocardia > Nocardia sp. JCM 38205. The sequence continues at coordinate 102,821 of NZ_JBYHFL010000009.1, forward strand.
GGGTTGACGGCGCTCGCGGGCGCCATGATCGAATGAGAGCCGACAGCGTGCGAGAGATTCGACGACAGCGACGATAGTAAGGAGCAGGGTTGTCTGCCGCAGCCGGACTCGAGGCCGCGACCGTGAAACATCCGGACGCCATGGCCCCGCTCATCCGGATCATCGACGAACTGCGGGAGCTGACCCGGTCCGCCGGCCGTGACGATCTCGGTGGCCGGCTGAGCATGGTCCGGGGCAGGGTGAGCGATCCACGGGTGCGGCTCGTGGTGGTCGGTGACCCGAAGAGCGGGATGAGCAGCCTGGTCAACGCCCTCGTCGGGGCGAAGATCAGCGCCACCGACAGCCCGATCAGCGTTCCCGTCATCATCGAGCACGGCCCGGAGCCGACGGCCACCCTGGTGCGGTCGCTGGGTGGCGGCCGGATCGAACGTCAGCCGGTCGACCCGCTCGATCCGGCGCCTGCGCTCAATGCCAAGGGCGTCATCCGGGCCGAGTTCACCCAGCCGAGCCCGCTGCTGGCCGAGGGCGTGGTGCTGATGGACGCGCCGGGCGCGGCCCGCGAGGACAACACCACCTGGTCGATGATCGCCGCCGCGGACGCCGTGCTCTACGTCGGTGACGCCGCCGCCGAGCTGACGCCCGACCAGATCAGCCATCTGCAGCGCATCCAGCAGATCTGCCCGACCGTGGTCTGTGTGCTGAACAAGATCGACGTGCACTCGCATTGGGCACATACTCAGCAGCGCAACCGGGATCTGCTCGACGCCGCCGGCCTCGGTTTCGCGGTCGCCCCGGTATCGGCGGAGATGCATCGGCAGGCCGGATTGGTGGGCAACTACCAGCGCGATATCGAATCCGGTGTGCCGCAGCTGGTCGATCATCTGCGCGATTTCATCGTCAACCGCGCCGACGAGGTGGCCACCGAAGCGGCGGCGGGCGATATCCGGCTGGTCTGCGACCATCTGGCCGCTTCGCTGCGCACCGAAGCGGAAACCCTGCGTGATCCACGTCGGCGCTCGGAGATCACCGCACAGTTGGCGGCCGCCCGCGACGAGGCCGATCAGCTGCGTCAACGGACCGCCAACTGGCAGGTCACCCTGGCCGACGGCAGTACCGAGCTGATGGCCGATATCGAACACGATCTACGTCACCGCCTGCGCAGCCTGGTCCGCGACGCCGAGGCCGAGATCGCCCAGACCGACCCGGCCCGGCGCTGGAACGAATTCGGCGCCGACCTCGACGCTCGCATCTGCGAGGCCGTCGAGGAGAACTTCGCGATGGCGCACTACCGTTCGGTGGAGCTGTCGGAGCAGGTGGCGGCGAAATTCCCGGCCGATCATCGTGCCCCGCAGCTACCGGAGGTGCGGCTGGAGCAGCCTGGTGAGGTGCTCGAACAGGTGGCGCCGCTGGAGCCGTTGGAAAGCGCGAAGACCAGCCTCACCCAGCAGTTCCTTTCAGCGCTGCGCGGTTCCTACGGCGGCATCCTGATGGTCGGTCTTGCCACCAGCCTGCTCGGAATGTCGCTGGTGAACTGGTATTCGGCCGGCGCCGGTGTGCTGCTGGGTATCAACGCGCTGTGGGACGACCGCCGGGCCCGTAAGCAGCGGCGGCAGGCCGAGGCCAAGGTGGCGGTGGCCCGCCTGATGGACGATGTCGTGTTCCAGGTGAGCAAGGAATCCCGTAATCGCCTGCGTGCCACTCAGCGCGCGCTGCGCGACCATTTCACCGAGATCGCCACCGACGTGCTGCGCAGCGCCGACGAAGCGTTGCGGGTCGCCGAGGAGGCGGGCGCCAAGTACGGCGAGGGCGGGCGTGACCGGCTGGACCGGATCGACGCCGATATGGCGACATTGCGCGCGGTGCGCGAACGCGCCGACGCCTTGGTCACCGCCTGAGCCGGTCGGGCCCGGCGACGCATCCCGCCTGGCATCCCGGCCCGGCGCGACGACCAAGCCGGAGGACGCGCTACCCGTGCTGGGTGGCCGGGGTATGCGCGGGCCGGAACCGTCCGGCCTCGCCCGCCTCCTCGGCACGGATGATGTGGGTGACCGCGTTGATCAACGCCAGATGGGTGAAGGCCTGCGGAAAATTGCCGAGATGGCGGCCGCTGTGCGGTTCGATCTCCTCGGCGTAGAGCCGCAGCGGGCTGGCGTAGCCGAGCAGCCGTTCGCACAGCTGCCTGGCCCGCGGTAGTTCACCGATCTCCACCAGCGCAGACACCAGCCAGAACGAGCAGATGGTGAAGGTGCCCTCGGTGCCGGAGAGTCCGTCGTCGGTGGTTTCGGTGCGGTAGCGCAGCACCAGGCCGTTCTCGGTGAGCCGGTCGGCGATGGCGAGGACGGTGGCGCGGATGCGGTGATCATCGGGTGGCAGGAAACGGGTCAGCACCGCCAGCAGCAGGGAAGCGTCGAGAGTGCTGCCGCCGTAGGTCTGGGTGAGCACGCCGTCGGCGTCGACGCCGTGGGTGAGCACATCGTCTTTGATCTCCTCGGCGATGGCGTACCAGCGGGCCGAGATCTCCAGCTCGCCGTGCAGCTCGGCCAGTTTCGCACCGCGGTCCAGCGCCACCCAGCACATGATCTTCGAGGAGGTGAAATGCTGCGGCTCGCCGCGCACCTCCCAGATGCCGCGATCGGGTTCGCGCCAGTGCCGGATCGCCGCTCCCACTTGACGTTCCAGCAGCGGCCACAATGTCTCCGGCACATGCTGGCGCGATTTGACGTGCAAATACACCGAATCGAGCATGGTGCCCCAGATATCGTGCTGATCCTGGGCATAGGCGCCGTTGCCGATGCGCACCGGTCGCGCCGAGTCGTACCCGGACAGGTGGTCGAGGGTGGTCTCGGTGAGTGTGCGTTCGCCGCCGATCCCGTAGAGCACCTGCAGCGGAACGGGTTCACCGTCCGGGCCGGTGGTCGCGTCGTTGAGGAAGGCGAAGAAGTCGTCGGCCTCGCGGTCGAGGCCGAGGGTGTACAGGCCCCACAGGGCGAAGGTCGAATCCCGCACCCAGCTGTAGCGGTAGTCCCAATTGCGTTCCCCGCCCGGTGTTTCCGGCAGTGACGTGGTCGGCGCCGCCATCAGCGCACCGGTGGGCGCGTAGGTCAGGCCTTTGAGCGTGAGCGCGCTGCGCTGCAAGTAGCTACGCCAGGGATGGTCGGGGAATTTGCCGAGCGTGATCCATTGCCGCCAGCATTCGGTGGTGGTCCACATCTTCTGCGCCGCTTCGTCGAAGGTCTGCGGCGCCGGTAGTTCCGACCAGGTCAAGGCCACATACACCTGATCGCCCTCTTCCATCCGGGTGCGGGCGCGCGCCTCCCGGCCCTCGATGCCCAGGCGCAGATCCGTGGTGAGCACCAGCGTCGGGCCCGCGCTCGGGTCGGCGGCGCATTGCGCGGTGGCCTCCTCGTACACCTTGCCGGTGTACTCCCAGTGCGCCGTCTCCCGGTGGTAGTCGAAGGAGGGCTCGCAGCTCATCTCCAGTTCGACGATGCCGCTGACGCATTTCACGGTGCGCAGCAGCATGTGCTCGGCGTCCCAGTCCATCGGCGTGCGCCGGTGGGTCTTGCTGCGCTGAAAGTTGTTGTGCCACGGCCCGAGTATCAGCGCGTCGCGCACGATCAGCCAGCCGGTCGCGGTCTGCCACGTGGTTTCCAGGATGATGCCGCCCGGCAGATAGCGCCGCGCTGCCGGCACATTGCGTCCGTACGGGCCGATCCGGAAATGGCCTGCGTTGCGATCGAGCATCGCACCGAACACACTCGGCGAATCCGGGCGTGGCACACACATCCACTCGACCGAGCCGTTGCTGGCGATCAGGCAGGTGGTTTCGCAGTCCGACAGGAAGGCGTAGTCGTCGATCGGCGGGAAATTCGAGCGGTGCCGGGATTCGATGAGCGAATGCGCCGTCTGCTGGACCTGCTCCTCGGAGATCGCCATAACCTCATGATCGCGTCCGAGCCGGGGTGCGTCCACCGCACCGCGCCGGTGACCGAACCCGCCACCGGCGCGGTCGGCTCTCACACTCGGCGGATGCGGGCCAGCCAGGCCGCGGTATCGATCGGGCCGTCCTGCGGCAGCCCGAGCCGGGCGACCTCATCGGCCACGACCTCGGTATTGCGGCCGCGGTACCTGGCCGGACGCAGCTCCTCGACCTCCCAGCCGTCGGTGAAGGCGTCCCGGATGATCGCATCGCTGATCCGCGGACCGAATCCGGGTTCGGCATCGGAGAGCGCCAGGATGTGTACCGTCCCGCCCGGCGCGCAGATCGCGTGCAAACCACGCACGTAGGTGGCCCTGGCCTCGGGGTCTTCGCCGAAGACGTGGAACAGTGCGCTGTCGACGATGGTGTCGAAGGGGCCGAAATCATCCGGCCGGTGCTCGGCGATGGCCAGTACATCGACCACCTCGAACCGCGCGTTCGGCGCGCCCTTGGCGGCGGCGTTGCGGCGGGCGTAGTCGACCGCACTCGGCGACAAGTCGATGCCGAGCACGTCGTACCCGAGTGTGGTGAGCAGAATCGTGTGCTCACCGGCGCCGCTGCCGGGATCGAGCACCCGGCCCCGGAGCGCCCCGGTGCGTTCGAGCTCGACGATCGCGGGCTGCGGTTCGCCGATCACCCAGGGGGCGGTGTCGTTGTCGTAGACGGTGTTCCAGAATTCCGCTGCTCGTGTCATGCCTTCCAGGTTGCACTCTCAACCACGGTTGAGGTCAACGCTCGGGCCGTGCCGAGGACGGAGGCCGCTGCCCGGCGTCGATTAGGCTGGTGATCGTGGATCGCATAGCGGGTTGGTGGGACGGCTTCGAACTGTGGGTGGCGGGACTTCCGTTCATCCCGCAGTTCCTGGTGGTGCTGGTGGGCATGGTGCCGATCAGCTTCGCCATCGCCTACGTGCTCGACCGCTCGTTGAAGGTGGTCCAGCATCGGGTCGCGCTGGCTCAGCATCGGGTCCGGGCGGGCCGCTATCGTTCGGCTCGGCTGGCGCAGGCGGCTCCGGTGGAACCGCTGGTCGAGACCCGCGAGCACGCGCAGAGCGGAGCCCGCTGATGCCACGCTCGCGGGTTCAGCTGGCCCTGGTCGCCCTGCTGGTGCTGGTGCTGGTGGCCTGGTTCTTCACTCGCTGACCGAGTCCGAACCCCGTCGCCATTCGGTGAACCGTTTGCCGAGATCGGCCACCGCGCCGCCGACCTCCTGGCCGACGGTGTTCACCGCGGCGCCCACATCGCGCCCCAGCGTGCGCACCGTCCGGATCAACGGATCCTCGGACTGATCGAAGGTGTCGCGATAGCTGCGAGCCGCCTCTTTGATCTCATCGCTGATCTTGGCGTCCTTATCGTGCGCCCGCCGCGGATAATCACCGCCGAGGATGCGCTCGTAGTCACCGCTCTGGATCCAGCGGCGCAGCTCGGCGGCCCGCAGCACCGAGAACGGGTGGCTCTGCAGCTCCAGGTTCAGCAGCTTGAGCACGCCGTCGCGCAGATCACCGGAACGCTCGTAGTCCTCGGCCTGGGCCAGGAACGCGCCGAGATTCATCTCACCGACCCGCGCACCGCCCGCCAGCTTCATATGCACGCGCACCGAGGCCTCCACATCCTGCCCGCACAGCAGGCCGGCCCGGTCGCCGGAGAGTTCGGATTTACGGCTCCATTCCATCAGCGCGGCGACAATGGCGCGCAGGGCCCAGCCGCCGATCGGCATCCAGCCCATGCCATCGGCCATCCGCAGCAGATGCATCAGCATCGTGCGGTAGACCGCGTGCCCGGACAACGCGTGGCCGAGCTCATGGCCGATGGTGAAGCGCATCTCCTCGTGGTCGAGCAGATCGACCAGCCCGGTGGTCAGCACGATGAACGGCTTGTCCATGCCGATGGTGAAAGCGTTCACCTCCGGGCTCTGCACGACGAACAGTTCGGGTGTGGTGGGCGCGTCGAGAATCTCGACGCAATCCTGCCGCAGCTGGTGCAGGGAACGGAATTGGCGTTCGTCCACGCGCACCGCGGTCGCCAGATACATCAGCCGGTACTGGCGTTCGCGTAGCAGCCCCGACAGGGTGCGCAGGACCAGGTCGAAGCCGCCGAGCGAGCGCAACGCCACCAGAGCGGTGCGATCGGCCGGATGTTCCCAGGCGCGCGTGCTGATTTCGGGCAGCCGGGTGCGCAGCCGGTCCGGGCTGGTGGTCATGGTGGTTCCCCCGTCGATCTGGGATTCGTCGATTCGAATCGGCTCGAGTGCTCTGCTACAGTCTGCCGGGTGTCGACGAGTGTTGTGCCGCAGGTCCGCCATGAATTGGCGTTGATCGCGGTGGGCTGCCTCGTTGTCGCGGATATTCACTGTCGGTGATCGGATCCGGGCAGTTCTGCGCGTCTCCTCCTAGACTGGTGCGCACCTTTTTCGCAGCGTTGCCCGAACCCAGCGGCCCTTCCGGCCGGTAAGTCGCGCCACTGCCGTCAGGGCAGGTCTGTTGTCGATCCCGATGTTCTCCGCCAGACACCCCGAGTTCATGGCGGCCCCGAGAAAGGTCCAACCCATGTCACGCACCAGCCGGCTCACCGCACGCCGACGCCGCGCCGCCATCGCTTTCACCGCGATCGCGGCGTTCGCGCTCAGTGCGTGCAGCGGCGGCGCCAGCGATTCGGTCGACGGCCAGGTCGCCGACGGCAGTGGCGGCACCATCAACCTGTACGCCTACGCGGTGCCCAAGCCCGGTTTCGACAAGGTGATCCCGGCGTTCAACGCGACCGAAGCGGGCAAGGGCGTGGCGGTCCAGCAGTCCTACGGTGCCTCCGGAGACCAGTCCCGCAAGGTCAAGGACGGCGCTCAGGCCGATGTGGTGAACTTCTCCGTGGAGCCCGACGTCACCAGGCTGGTGGACGCCGGACTGGTCGACGAGAGCTGGAATGCCGATGCCACCAAGGGCATTCCGTTCGGCTCGGTGGTCACCATCGTCGTCCGCGAGGGCAATCCGAAGGGCATCAAGACCTGGGACGATCTGCTGAAGCCCGGCGTCGAGGTGGTGACCCCGAATCCGTTCAGCTCCGGCTCGGCCAAGTGGAACCTGCTGGCGCCGTACGCGGCCAAGAGCGAGGGCGGTAAGAACCCGCAGGCCGGCCTGGACTATCTGTCGAAGCTGATCTCGCCCGAGCACATGCGGGTACAGCCCAAGTCCGGCCGCGACGCCACCGAGACGTTCCTGCAGGGCACCGGCGACGTGCTGCTGAGCTATGAGAACGAGGCGATCTTCATCGAACGCAACGGCGACCCGGTCGAGCACATCGTCCCGGCCGACACCTTCAAGATCGAGAACCCGGTCGCGGTGCTCAACAACAGCAAGAACAAGGAGAAGGCCACCGCCTTCCGCGACTTCCTGTTCACCACCGAGGGGCAGCGCGCCTGGGCCGAGGCCGGGTTCCGTCCGGTCGATCCCGGTGTCGCCGCCGAATTCGCCGCCGACTTCCCGCAACCGGAGAAGCTGTACACGATCGCCGACCTCGGTGGCTGGAAAACGGTCGACGCCGAACTGTTCGCGCAGGGTACCGGCAAGATCGCCATCATCTACGACAACGCCACCAAGTAGACGGGTGAGCCGGCACACACGCGATACTCGACACCGTGACAGACAGTAGTAACAGCGCCGGAACCGAACCCGCGCCCGGTTCCGGCGCCACCACAGAGCTGAGCAAACCCGCCGCCGCGGGCTCGCGGGGACCGAACTGGTCGTGGCTGCGGGTGACGGGCTCGGTGGGCCCGCTCGGCATCGCCACGGCGGTGCTGTGGCTCAGCATCATCGTGCTGCTGCCACTGGCCGCGCTCACCGTCAGCGCCTTCGACGAGGGCTGGTCCGGCTTCTGGGAGGCGGTCACCTCGCCGGTCGCGCTGGCCTCGCTGCGGGTCACCGTGTTCGTCTCGGTGATCGTCGCGCTGATCAACGTGGTGATGGGCACCCTGATCGCCTGGGTGCTGGTGCGCGACGATTTCCCGGGTAAGGGCATCGTCAACGCGCTGATCGATCTGCCGTTCGCGCTGCCGACCATCGTGGCCAGCATCGTGCTGCTGTCGCTGTACGGGCCGGAGAGCCCGATCAACATCCACCTCAACGCCACCCAGCCGGGTCTGGTGGTGGCGCTGGCGTTCGTCACGCTGCCGTTCGTGGTGCGCTCGGTGCAGCCGGTGCTGATCGAGGTGGACAAGGAAGTGGAGCAAGCCGCGCTGTCGCTGGGTGCGGACAACTGGACCACCTTCCGGCGGATCGTGCTGCCCACCCTGACGCCCGCGATCATCAGCGGTGGCGGCCTGGCCTTCGCCCGCGCTATCGGCGAATACGGCTCGGTGGTGCTGATCGGCGGCAATATCCCGCGCGAGACCCAGATGGCCTCGCAGTACATCCAGCAGCAGATCGAGATCGACCGGCCGGTCGCGGCCGCCGCGGTCTCGGTGGCGCTGCTTGCCATCGCTTTCGTCTCGCTGCTGGTGCTGCGGTTGTTCGCCGAGCGGACGGCCAGGAAGGAGCAGGAGGCGCGATGAAGCTCTCGACACCGGTGCGGCTCTCGCTGCGCGTCGTCGCGCTCGGGTACCTGTTCATCTTGCTCGTACTGCCGCTCGGGGTGATCCTCTACCGCACCTTCGGCGACGGGATCGGTCCGTTCCTCGATTCCATCAGCACGCCTGCCGCGATCTCGGCGTTCAACCTGTCGATGATCATCGTGGCGATCGTTGTCCCGGTGAACGTCGTCTTCGGCGTGATCACCGCGATCGCGCTGGTGCGCGGCCGGTTCCCCGGCCGCAGTCTGGTACAGGGCATCGTCGACCTGCCATTCGCGGTGTCGCCGGTGGTGGTCGGCGTCGCGCTGATCATGCTGTGGGGCGCGGGCGGCTGGTTCGGCGGCCTCGACTCGGCCGGCTTCCGGGTGATCTTCGGACTGCCCGGCATGATCATCGCGACGATCTTCGTGACGCTGCCGTTCGTGGTGCGCGAGGTCGAGCCGGTGCTGCACGAGATCGGCGACGATCAGGAGCAGGCCGCCGCGACCCTCGGCGCCTCCCGCTGGCAGACGTTCTGGCGGATCACGCTGCCCGCGATCCGCTGGGGCCTGACCTACGGCATCGTGCTCACCGTGGCGCGCTCGCTCGGCGAGTTCGGCGCGGTGATCATGGTGTCCTCTGGTTTCGCCGGCGTCTCCCAGACCCTGACGCTGCTGGTGCACGCCAGGTACATGGACGACCACAACACCTTCGGCGCCTACAGCGCCGCCACCCTGCTCATGGGCATTGCCCTGGTCACCCTGCTGCTGATGACCCTGCTCGAACGCAAGCGGGGCAACAAATGATCGGCACTGCCGCGCGCAGGGCACCGATGTCGACTGCCGGAGGCAACCAATGATCACCGTGACCAACGCGCGCAAGAATTACGGATCGTTCGCCGCGCTGGACGACGTCAGCATCGACATCCCCTCCGGGGAGCTCACCGCGCTGCTCGGCCCGTCCGGTTCCGGCAAGTCGACGCTGCTGCGCTCGATCGCCGGTCTGGAGACGCTGGATTCGGGCGTGGTGGTGATCTCCGATCGCGACGTCACCCGGGTGCCCCCGCAGAAGCGCGATATCGGCTTCGTTTTCCAGCACTACGCCGCGTTCAAGCACATGACCGTGCGCGACAACGTCGCGTTCGGGCTCAAGATCCGTAAGCGGCCGAAGGCCGAGATCGCCAAGCGGGTCGACGAGTTGCTCGGCATCGTCGGGCTGGACGGTTTCCAGCACCGGTATCCGGCGCAGCTGTCGGGCGGTCAGCGTCAGCGCATGGCGCTGGCGCGGGCACTGGCCGTCGACCCGCAGGTGCTGCTGCTGGACGAACCGTTCGGTGCGCTCGACGCCAAGGTGCGCGCCGATCTGCGCACCTGGCTGCGCCGGCTGCACGACGAGGTACACGTGACCACCGTGCTCGTCACCCACGATCAGGAAGAGGCCCTGGACGTGGCCGACCGGATCGCGGTGATGAACGCCGGGCGCATCGAACAGGTCGGTACCCCCGAAGACGTCTACGACCGGCCCGCCAACGAATTCGTCATGTCCTTCCTCGGCGCGGTGGCCCGGCTCAACGGTCATCTGGTGCGCCCGCACGACATTCGCGTGGGCCGCGATCCCAGCATGGCGCTGGCCGAGCACGAGGGCACCGCGGAATCGGCCGGGGTCACCCGCGCCACCGTCGAGCGGGTGGTGCACCTCGGTTTCGAGGTGCGGGTGGAGATGCGCAACGCCGCCACCGGCGATCTGTTCGCGGCGCAGGTGACCCGCGGCGACGCCGAGGCGCTGCGACTGTCCGAGGGCGAGACCGTCTACGCGCGGGCCACCCGGATCCCGGAATTGCCCACCAGCTGAGCGCATCTCGGCCTCCGATGCGGTGGCGGCAGTGTCCGCTCGGCAAACCGGATCAGGTCATCCGGCGTGTCCGGTCCGCTTCCGTGCGCGCGCTGGCGTGCCCGCGCGGTGTCAGCGACGGCGCTGGTGAGAGCGCCGGCGGTGCGCGGATCGGCCGGTGCGGGGGAGAGGCGATAGAGGACAACCTGGTGTCCGGTGGTTGGCAGGCCGATCGCGGAATGATTGCCTGATGGGCGTTCGAAGCATGTCCGCTCGGCGATCAGGTGGATTTCGATGGCGTTTGGTCTCGGATTGAGCATCGGCACGGTGAACACGGTTTCGGCAGTAGCACAGCAGGATTCGGTGAAGGCGCCGCCCGGCCGCCGTCGCCGGGCCGCCCGGCCACCGGCCCGCACCCACCGCACCACCCTCGCCTTCGACAGCACGGGCACGGCCCGGCTCGGCATCATTCCCCGGCACGGCCGCGTGGTCACCGAATTCGCGGATCTGACCCAGCGCGGCGCGAGCGCGGCCCGGATCGGCAATCGCACCTTGACCCCCGCCGATCTGGTGGCGGTCGTCGCCGACTGCCTGATCGCGGACGCCCGCGACGACCTGCACGACGACCCCGCGGGTATCACGCTGACCCACCCGGTGGGGTACAGCGACCAACAGGTGGGCGAGCTACGCGCCGCGCTCGACGCCGCAGGCCTGCAACGGGTGACGCTGGTGGCCGAACCGGTCGCCGCCGCCGCATGGCTGGAGGCCGAACACGGTCCGCTCATGCCCGGACTGGCCCTGGTCTACGACCTGGGTGGCGCGAGCCTGGATGTGACGCTGGTGCGGGTCGGGGCCGGATGCCCGGACAACCCGGTGATGGGCACGCTGCGGTCCCGGGATTTCGGTGGGCGCGCGTTCGGGGCCTTGATGACCGCGCGAGCGGTCCATGGCCGGTCGGGTGGGGAACCGGGCGGTTCGCCGGCGCCGGATCTGGCGGGCGAGCTGCGCGGCGAGCATGTCCGCGAGTCGCTGGAGTTGGTCTACCGGTGCCTTCGGCTGGCCGATGTGACGATGGCCGACGTCGACCGGGTGCTGGTGGTCGGCGGCGCGGCCCGCCCGGCCGAGGTGGCGCGGGTGCTGGGGGAGGAGCTGGCCCGCCCGATCGTCATCGCCGCGGATCCGGAGCGCACCATCGCCACCGGTGCCGCGCTCATGGCCAGGCGGGCGGCCGCGTCGGCGGCGCCGGCCGAGCCGGTTTCCGCCGCTCGACCGTGGGTTTTCTCCCGGCGCGGTGCCCGCAGGAGTGCGCGCGTCGCGGCCGCGGCCGCGGTATCCGCCGGGGCCATCGGGCTGACCTTGGCCGTCCCGGGTGACGCGGTGTTCGCGGCGTTGTCGCAGCTCGGCGTGGGCTAGGGCGGTAAGCGGGACCTCTGGGGGCCGGCCGGGTCCGAAGAATGCGTCACCGGACCCGACCCGCCGCCCGGACCAGCCCATGTTGACGTGACTCTCGGTTGATGTAACTATTGGGAACAGTAATAGGTATTCCCGACCGAGAGGCAGTGACGACGATGTCCGCAGCCACCACGACACCCGACACCGACCCGGTGGTCGCGCAGGCCCAGGAGTACGCCCAGAAGCTGCTGCTGCTGTCGGAGGGCTCGGTGAACCGGCACTTCGATCCCTTCGAAGACATCGACTGGGAGAACCCGGACTTCGATGCGGATACCAAGCCCGAGCGCTGGATCCTGCCCCAGTCCGCCGATCCGCTCGGCCGCCATCGGTGGTACCTGGCGCTCTCGGATGAGCAGAAGATCGCGGTCGGCAAGTACCGCCAGTCGAACGTGGCCAAGGTCGGCCTCCAGTTCGAGGCCATCCTCATCAGCGGCATGATGCAGCACGTCTTCGGCCTGCCCAACGGTTCGCCGGAGTTCCGCTACTGCTCCCACGAGATGATCGAGGAGCACAACCACACCCTGATGTTCCAGGAGATGGTCAACCGCATCGGCATCGACGTGCCCGGCATGGGCCCGCTGGTTCGCCAGCTGCGCCACCTGGCCGTCCCGGTCGCCGTGCTGGCCCCGAACCTGTTCTTCATGGCCGTGCTCGCCGGCGAGGAGCCGATCGACCACATCCAGAAGGACATCCTGCGCTCCGGCGAGGACGTGCACCCCATCATGCGTGGTGTCATGGCCATCCACGTCGCCGAGGAAGCGCGCCACATCTCCTTCGCGCACGAATTCCTCAAGCAGCACGTGCCCGAGGGCAACGCGGCCAACCGCTTCGTTCTCTCGATCGCGATGCCGATCATCATGTGGATCCTCGGCCGCGCCATCGCGACCCCGCCGCGCAGCTTCTTCGACGAGTTCGACATCCCGGAATCGGTGCGCAAGGAGCTGTTCTACGGTTCCAAGGAGGCCAAGCAGGTCTTCAGCGACTACTTCGCCGACGTCCGTTCGCTGGCCAAGGAGATCGGCCTGATGAACCCGATCTCCAAGCGTGTGTGGAAGCTGCTCGGTATCGACGGTCACTCGACCCGTTACCGTTCCGAGCCGCTGCGCGTGGTCGGCAAGGCGGCCTGAGGTACCCATGCCCTACGTTGTCACGCAGTCCTGCTGTAGCGACGCGTCCTGCGTCTACGCCTGCCCGGTCAACTGCATCCACCCCACGCCCGACGAGCCCGATTTCCTGAGCGCGGAAATGCTCTACGTCGACCCGCAGGCGTGCGTGGACTGCGGTGCCTGCGCCTCGGCCTGCCCGGTGGACGCGATCACCTCGTCGAAGAAACTGACCGAAGAGCAGAAGCCCTTCATCGAGATCAACGCGCAGTTCTATCGGCAGTCGCGGCCGCGGCCCATCCTGGCCAAGCCGGTGCCGGCTCCCGAGATCCGCACCGAACGCGAACCGCTGCGGGTCGCCATCGTCGGCTCCGGCCCCTCGGCCATGTACGCCGCCGACGAGCTGCTCACCCAGCCCGACGTCACGGTGACGATGTTCGACCGGCTGCCGGTGCCCTACGGTCTGGCCCGCCACGGCGTCGCCCCCGACCACGGCAAGACCCGCCAGGTCAGCAAGCTCTTCGACGTCATGTCCGCCCAGCCCGGCTTCGGTTCGTACCTGAATGTCGAGGTGGGCAAGCACATCTCGCACGAGGAGCTGCTGGCCTACCACCATGCGGTGATCTACGCCGTCGGTGCCTCCTCGGACCGTAAGCTCGGCATTCCGGGCGAGGGCCTGGCCGGCAATGTGTCGGCCACCGATTTCGTCGCCTGGTACAACGGCCATCCCGATCACGTCAACCGCGGCTTCGATCTGTCCAGCACGCGTGCGGTGATCGTCGGCAACGGCAATGTGGCGCTGGACGTGGCGCGCATCCTCACCATCGACCCGGAATCGCTGGTCGGCACCGACATCTCGGATATCGCGCTGGACGCCTTGCGCGACAGCCGGATCGAAGAGGTCGTCATCCTCGGCCGGCGTGGTCCGGCGGAGTCGGCGTTCACGGTGCCGGAGTTCGTCGGCCTGCTCGGATCCGATGTCGACATCGTCATCGAGGGCGAGCTGCCGGAGATCACCGGCGATCTGCCGTACCAGGTCGAGCAGAAGCTGCGCCTGCTGCATTCGGTGCGCAACCGACCGGTCGGGCAGCGACGCCGGATCGTCTTCCGCTACCTGTCCTCGCCGACCGAGATCCTCGGCCCGGACCAGGTCAGCGGTATCGAGGTGGTCCGCAATGAGCTGGTCACCGACGCCGAGGGCAACGTCCGCGCGGTGGCCACCGAGCAGACCGAGCGGCTCGATGCCGGGCTGGTGCTCACCTCGGTGGGTTACCGGGGCGTGCCGCTGCCTGGTCTGCCGTTCGACGAGCGGGCGGGTGTGATCCCGAACCTGGACGGCCGGGTGCTCGATCAGCCGGGTGGTTCGGTGCTGCCGGGCACCTACGTCACCGGCTGGATCAAGCGTGGACCCACCGGATTCATCGGCACCAACAAGTCCTGCGCCCAGCAGACGGTGCAGCAGCTGGCCGACGACTTCAACGCCGGGCGGCTGCGCGCGCCGTCGGGCGGTGCGGACGGATTCGACCGCCTGGTTCGCAGCAGGCAGCCCGATCTCCGGCCCGGGGGCGCGGTTTTGCGCCCGGCCGGACCGGTGCGGCGCCTGCTCAACCGGATCTGACGCGATCCGAACCGATACCGACGAGCGTGCCGGAGCCGTGTGCTCCGGCGCGCTCGTTGTCGATCTCGGGAGTGCCGGAACACGCGGCCCGTGGTGCGGTGCCGTACCTTTCACGTTCCTGAGGTCCGAGGCCCGCATCGCACGCATCGGCCGATGAGGGGCCGGTGCGTGCGATGCGGTCGCTGATCACCGCGCCGTGAATCCGCCGTCGATGGTGAGGGCGGCGCCGGTGACGAAGCTCGATTCCGGGCTCAGCAGGTACGCGCACAGCGACGCGATCTCCTCCGGCCGGCTGATCCGGCCCAGCGGATGCAGCGCCGCGATCGCCGCCTCCCCTTCCGGGGTGGCGCCCATCGAGTTGCGGAAAGCCGGGGTATCCACGGCCCCGGAAACCAGCGCGTTCACCCGTACACCCTGATCGGCCGCCTCCAGCGCGACCGCGCGGGACAATCCGACGACGCCGTGCTTGGCGGCGACGTACGGCGCCACCGACGCCATCCCCACCACGCCCAGGTTGGACGCGTTGTTCAGGATCGCGCCGCCGCCCGAGGCCGCCATGGCCGGAACTTGATGGCGCAGACCGTAGAAGACGCTGGTCAGGTTGAGTTCGAGCTCATCGCGCCAGGCCGCGCCATCGATGTCGGCGACCGGCCCGTACGCGGTGACGGCTCCGACATTGTTGAATGCGGCGTCGAGCCGGCCGAACTCGTCGGCGGCCGCCCGCGTCAGCGCGGCGACTTCCTCCTCATTCCGGACATCGGTGGGTACGAAGACCGCGCGCCCACCGTCGGTGCGGATCTGCTCGGCCACCCGCATGCCCGCTTCTTTTCCGCGCGCTCCGAGGACCACCGCGGCACCCTCCGCGGCCACCCGCCGGGCCACTGCCTCGCCCACGCCCGAGGTCGCTCCGGTGATCAGGACGACCCGGTCGGCGAATCGTTGTGCCATGGAATTCGGTTTCCCTTCTGGTACTTGCCTTTTGATGTGCGCTACGACGTCGTGATGACCAGTCAACCCGCTGCCCGCGGCCTCTGCTGGCGGGAATCGGCCGTTGCGTTGACGCGTCACCCAACACGGCGGAAGCGACCGCTCGGTCGAATTTCGATGCCCGGGCAACGCGGTGGTTACCGACTGGTAGGTGTGTACCGAACGACCGACCCGTGCACCCGGTCCCCTTGTGCGCGTTCAGGTGTCGAGATCGCCGAATGATTGCGGAATGCGACACGAGATCTCCGAATCGCATCGATCCAGGGGTCTGAACTCCTCGAGCGCGATGCTGTGACCAGCAATGTTGTCGAAAGGTCGCGATCGGTTGAATCTTTCATATCAAACAGGCATCCGAATGGAGTCGAAACAGCTAACCTGTGGGAGCTGTTTGGAAGACGACCGCGGCCCATGGTTCTTCACATGAGGGACGTGGTCTCGGTGCGTTGACGGGATAGCGAATGACTACAGGGCTGGGCTTCAGCATCGGCACAGTGAACTCCGTATCGGCGGTGGCGACCGCCGAGCAACCACGACCATCGGCGCGTACCAGGCGCACCACCGCCGCCTTCGACGGCACCGGTGTCCGGCTCGGCGCGATCCCCGAATTCGCCGGAGCGGTCACCGATTTCGCCGACCTGGCCCGCGACCCAGACTCGGTGACCATCGGCGGCCGGATCTGGTCGCCGGCGAACATGATCGCGGCCGTGGTGCACAGCCTGCTCGCCGCCGCGGAGCCCTCGGCCGGTGTGGTCGCCACCTATCCGGCGGCGTATTCGAACAAGCAGGTCGCCCTGCTGCGGCAGGCGCTGGAGCTGTCCGGCATCGGCCACGTCGAGCTGGTGCCCGAACCGGTGGCTGCCGCCGAATGGCTCGAACGCGAACACGGCCCGCTGCCATCGGAATTCGTACTGGTCTACGACCTCGGCGGCAACAGCCTCGATATCACCGTCGTGCGCGTGGGCCCCGACTGGCCGGATCATCCGATGGTCGGGAAACCGGTGCGCTGCTATGACTTCGGCGGCCGCCCGCTCGGCGCGATGATCGCCCGCTACGCCGGAAGTAGAACCAAGGCGGCGGGCACGGTCGCGATGACCTCCATCGTCGACACCGACGGCCTGCGGGTCGAGCAGATCCGTGATTCGCTGGAAGTGGTACGGGCCGCGGTGAGCGCCGCGGGAATCGGCATGTCCGACATCGGTCGCATCCTGGTCGTCGGCGGTGCGGCGCGGCCACCGGAAGTGGCGCGCACGCTCGCCGAACTCGGCAAGCCGGTGATCATGTCGGCCGACCCTGGGCAGACCGTGGCGGCGGGCGCCGCCTATCTCGCCGCACGCACCGCGACGCCGGCAGCGCCGGGCGCGAGCTTCCATCCGCCGGTGTTCTCCGGCGCCGCAATCGTTTCGGCGATCGCCATGTCGGCGGCCACCATGTTCGGCAGCGGCACCGTCGACACTCAGCTCTCCCCGGTGCTCGACCGGTTCCCCCGCCTGGACATCCCGCGCGACGCACTGCTCGTGGAACTCGACGGCAGCGCCCTCACCGACCACGGCCTCGCCCGGCATCTGCATGCCGTCGGCTACGCGGCGTCCGGCCTCGCCAGGGCCGTCTCGGGTTCGCCCGCCCGGTCGACCGGCTACGCCGCGATGGTCTCGCCCTCGGCGTACTCCCGTCCGCACGGCCCGACCAGGGCCGAGAGCCACGGTGGCAGCCGCGGCGATACCCACTCCGACACCCGAGAATGGCGTCATCGGACCGACGAGTCGCCCGGCACCTACGCCGACCCCGCACGGTTCCGCAATCCACTGCCGTTCGCCCAGCCCGACCGCACGGTGCGGCCGCCGAGCGATCCGGCCGACGGCACCCCAACGATTCCGGGAGTTCCCGGCGTCGGCGACGGGTCGAGTCCTGTTCCCGGAACGCCTGGTACGACACCCGGCGGGGTCACCGATCCCGGCGCTACAGCGCCGGGAACGCCCGCGGGCACCACACCAGGTGCGCCGGACGATTCGACGGTGCCCGGCGGAACCGCGCCCGGCGGTTCGACCGGTACTCCGGCGAGTGATCCCGTGCCCGGCGGGGCGGGTGTTCCGGGTGGCTCGGCCGGCACCGGGAGCGGAGTGGGCGATGCTTCCGGCGGCATCGGATCGGGCGGCGGTGCGTCCACCGATGGCGGTTCGGGCACGTCAAATGGTGCGGCCGACGGTGATTCGGCCGCGGGCGGCGCGGCGTCGGGTGGTTCGACCGGCGCAGCGTCGGGTGCGGGCGCCGGTGGCTCGACGTCCGGGGGATCGGGTTCGGACGATTCGAGCTCCGGCGGTTCCGGCTCCGGCGGTTCGACCTCGGGTGGTTCTGCTTCCGGCGGGTCCGCGTCGGGTGGTTCGGCCACCGGCGGATCTGCCTCCGGGGGTGCGGCTTCCGGTGGCGCAGCGGGTGGATCGGGCTCGGGCGGCGGTGCCTCGGGAGGCGGCTCGACCGGCGGAAGTTCGACTGGCGGTAGCTCTTCCGGCAGCGGTTCTGGCCGGTCGAGCAGCGGCGGCGCGCGCGGTGGCTCGAGTGATTCGGACGGCGGCAGCTCGTCGGGTGGATCGCGCAGCGGAGGGTCGCGGAGCTCGGGCGGCGATTCGGACGGCAGCAGCTCATCGGGCGGTTCGCGCGGCGGTGGGTCCAAGGGCGGCTCCGGCGGTTCACGCGGCGGCTCGGGTGGTTCGGGTGGCTCCGGTGGTTCCGGTGGGTCGGGTGGTTCCGGCGGCTCGGGCGGTGGTTCGGGCGGCCGCTGAGTCCTGAACACCCGCAGCAGGCGCCGACGGTGCCGCACCGGTTCCCGGTAGCGCACCGTCGGCCGCTGGCTCCGGCTCCAGCGTCGAGGGGTTCTGGTTGTGGCAGCCGGGTTGTCGCCACAACGGGGAAGCAGGACCCTTCTCAGGTCCCGGTAGGTACCCGCCGCGCGGCATCGACCCCGTCGACGGTGATGTAGCCCTGTTCGGCGCGCCTGCGCTGCCGGTGAGGTCTCAGCGCAGCGGAGCGCCCCACCGAACCTGTTCGCGCAGTTGCGCCTTGAGTAATTTGCCGCCCGCGTTGCGGGGGAGGGGCTGGTCGACCACGGTGACGTATTGCGGGACTTTGAAGTCGGCCAGCTGCTTCCGGCAATGCGCGATCACGGTGTCGATATCGATCGCCGCGCCGTCGGCGAAGAGCACCGCACCCACCTTCTCACCCATGACGTCATCGGGTACGGCGAGTACGGCCGCGTCCGCGACCCGCGGTGCCGCCAGCAGGGCGGCCTCGACCTCGACGCTGGAGACGTTTTCTCCGCCGCGATTGATGATGTCCTTGATCCGGTCGACGATGTGCACGCGCCCGGCATCGTCGACCCGCACGACGTCACCGGTGCGTAGCCAGCCCCGCAGCAGAGCCGCGTCGGTGGCTTCCGGTCGATTCCAGTACCCGCCGGTGACATTCGCGCCGCGCGCCAGCAGCTCACCGACCGCGGGATCACCATCGATCGGTGCCACCGCGAGCCGCACCGACGGCACCGCGTAGCCGACCGAATCGGCGTGGGCGACGGCGTCGTCATCGGGCAGTAGCGTCATCAGTGAGGCGGTCTCGGTCATGCCGTAACCGTTGAAGACGGTCGCGGCCGGGAACGCCGCCTGCACGTCCCGGACCAGTGCCGGTGCGATCGGCGCACCGCCGTAACCGACCCATCGCACCGCGGACATATCGGTGGTGGCGAAATCCGCGTGCCGCAGCATGAGTGCGTACATGGCGGGCACCGTCACGATGAACGAGATACGTTCGGCGGGTACGGCGGCGATCATCCCTGGCACGTCCCGTCCGGGCATGATCACCGAGGTGCCGCCGAGATACGCGGCGACCAGCAGTTGGGAATTGCAGCCGGTGACGTGGAACAGCGGCACCGAGATCAGTGTCCGCAACTGTGCGCCGATATCGCGGGGCAGGCCCAGGCAGCGAACCATGTTCTCGGCATTGGTCAGGAACGCCTCATGGGTGGTCGGCACACCCTTCGGCTTTCCGGTGGTGCCGGAGGTGTAGAACAGCGCGGCGAGATCGTCGTGGCGAAGTCCTTCGGCGACATAGGGCTCGCCATCGGGTAGCGGGGTGCCGGGTGACAGGTCCTCCCGCACGCCCGCGTCGGCGAGGACGAATTCGATATCGGGCTCGGCCGAGCGGGTGTTCACCGCGACGGCGATCCCGCCGGCCAGCACCACGCCCCAGAAGGCGAGCACCCAGTCCGCGCCGGCCGGGTAGCGGATGGCCACCCGGTCGCCGCGGGTGAGCCCGCCCGCGTGTAAGCCGCCGGCGATGCGGGTGGCCCGGTCCCACAACTGGCGGTAGGTCAAACGTTGCGCGCCCGTTTCCACGACCGCCTCGGTGCCAGGGCTGGTCTCGGCTCGATGGCGCAACAGGTCGAGCAGGGTCGCGGGTAGGTCGGTGTAGTGCGGCACGCCGTCGGCGTCGAGGGTGACGCCTGTGGTGTCGAACGGGTTGTGGGCGCGCGGGATCTCGATCACGGTGGTCTCAGTGGTCATGGTGTCTGCCGGAATTCGTCGGTGACTGGTCGGCGGCCTCACGCGGTGAAGTAGCGGCGCGGGTTGTCGACCAGCATGGTGGTGATCTGGTCCTCGGTGACGCCGCGTGCCCGCAGGGCAGGCAGCACGTCATCGCTGATGTGGGTGAAATTCCAGTTCGGCACCGCGGCGGCCTTGCCTTCCTCGCTGAACCAGTCGATGAAGCAGGCCGCGTCGTGGGCGAGCACCATCTTCTCGGCGTAACCCCGTTCGGCCAGCGCGGCCACCGTGGCGACCCGTTCCTCGAACGGCAGCAGCACATCGAGTCCGAAACGGTCCATTCCGAGATAGGAGCCCGCGTCGGCGATTTCGCACAGGTAGTCCAGGTCGGTGCTGTCACCGGAATGCCCGATGACGACCTTGGTCAGATCGGCACCTTCGTCGGCGAGGACCTTCTGCGCCACCAGCCCGGAGCGGGTGTGCGGATTGGTGTGCACGGTGATCGGCGCACCGGTTTCGACATGGGCGCGGGCCACCGCGCGCATGATGCGCTCCACGCCCGGCGTCAAACCCTGCTCCTCGATCGCGCATTTGAGGAAAGCCGCCTTCACGCCGGTGTCCGCGATGCCTTCGCGGATGTCCTTGACGAACAGCTCCACCATCGGTTCGGGCACATCGAAGAGCAGCCCCGGACCGGTGTAGTGGAACTGGAACGGCACCTCGTTGTAGGTGTAGATGCCGGTCGCCGCGACGATATTGATGTCGACCTGCTCATTGATGCGCTGGATCCGGGGCAGGTAGCGGCCGAGGCCGATCACGGTCGGGTCGACGATCGTATCGATGCCGCGCGCCTTGCACTGCCGCAACTTCTCCACGGCATCCGCGACCCGCGCGTCCTCATCCCAGTGGTTCGGGTAGTCCGGATAGTTCTGCTGGATTTCGCTGCCGAGAACGAAGACGTGCTCGTGCATCAACACCTGACCGAGGGCTTCGGTGTCGACGGGGCCGCGGACGGTTTCAACTGTGGGCATCGGGATTCCTCTGCGCTATCGCCGGTCGAAGGGATGCTGGTGTGATGCGCACCACGCTTCGTGAGACACTGAAGGAGTGTGTCTCACCTGGCGGGGATCCGTCAACCCCCACTCGGGGCGTTGGTTCGCGGTCTGTCCCCGGATATGAGGAGATGGACGGGTGATCGCTACTTCCGAAGGGCGTCGTGCGATCGATGCCGCCACGAAGCTGTATCTGGCGGGCGAACCGCTGGACATGTCGGTGCTGGCCCGCACCCTCGGGATCGGCCGGGCGACGCTGTACCGGCATGTCGGCAATCGCGACGAGCTGATCGCGACGGTGCTGGCCGAGGCCACCGAGCGCACCTACCGCAAGGCGATTGCGGCCGGCTCCGGCACCGGGGCCGAACTCATCCTCGATGTGCTGGAACGGCTGATGCGGGCGGTGTCCGGTTCGGAACCACTGCTCGCGCTGACCCGCCGGGAACCGCAGGTGTTCATCCGGCTGGCGCTGCTGCCCGGCGTCATCGAATCCACCTCGGCCCGGTTGATCGCGGAGATGCTCGACGAACAGCAGCAGCTGGGGCATCTGCGGTTGCGCATGTCGAGCCGGGTGCTGGCCGATGCCATCGTCCGCATCTGCGATGTGCACCTCTACGCGCCGTTGCTGGGTGGGGACGTGCCGCAGATCGACACCGCTCTCGACATCGTCGCCCTGCTCCTCGGGTACGAACGTCTGCCCCGCGAAGGGTCTGCCGACTGAAGGGCCGATTGTGCTGCTGGGTCACGAGTTTCGGTACTGCCGTGCGATTTCGGATGTCAAATGCGTACTCGGACGGCACAATAGGTAAGTGGAAGCCAATGGGGGAGCGCCGGAACTGATCGCGCTGGATGTGGACGGCACGCTCATGCCCACCGGCGAGCCGATCAGCGAGCGGGTCGTCGCCGCGGTTCGGGCGGCCGTCGACGCGGGCGCGCACGTCGTCATCAGCACCGGCCGCACCGTGCTCAAGACCCGGCCGGTACTGGCCGAACTCGGCCTGACCGAGGGCCACGCCCTGTGCTCCAACGGCGCCGTGCATGTCGACGTCGCTGCCGGCGATCCGGTGGCCGTGCACGCCTTCGATCCCCGGCCCGCGGTCCGGGCGCTGCGCGATCTGTTCCCCGAGATGATCCTGGCCGTGGAACGGGTCGGGATCGGCACCTGGGCCACCGGATTCAGCCCCGGCGAATACGACGTCGGCGGCGAATACCTGGTCGTCGACGAGCACACCCTGTGCAGCGAACCGACCCCGCGGCTCAACGGCTGGTGGCCGGAAGGCTCCACCGAGGAGCTGCGCCGGCTGTTGACCTTCCTGCGCGTGCCCGACGCCGGCTGGGTGTACGGCGAATACGGCCCCTGGCTCACGGTCTCGCGGCTCGGGGTGTCCAAAGGCTGGGCGCTGGAACGGCTGCGCACCGCACTCGGCGTGCCCGCCTGCGCCACGCTGGCCATCGGCGACGGCTACAACGACCGGGAAATGCTCAGCTGGGCAGCGCATTCGGTGGCCATGGCCAACGGACCCGCCGAAATCCGGGACATGGCAGATGAAGTCACCGCCGACGTCACCGCCGACGGTGTCGCCAAGATTCTCGAACGCTGGTTCCGTCCCTAGACCGCTGCGCCCCGGCCCGCACCCATCAGTAGCGCGAGCCGGCGCCGCGTAGGGAGACCCCCGGCGTCAGGCCGGCGCCGTCGCCGGCCCGGTCTCGGCCAGCACCTCGAGGTAGTGCGGGTTGGACATGATGCCGAGCACATTGCCGAAGGGGTCGACCACCGACGCGGTGATGAATCCGCTGCCGTCGCCGTGCTCGGTGATCGGGTCGTAGACGGTGGCGCCGAGGTCGAGCAGCCGGTCGAAAGCGGCCTGTAGGTCGTCGACGTGCCAGTGCAAGATCGCGCCGCCGGGGGCCTGCTTGCCGCCGGGCGCGTAGGCCCCGGCGATGAGGCCGAACTCCTGCTGGTAATCGCCGATCCGGAACTCGTAGTAGCCGCCGGGAACGTGGAAATACGGTGGGATGCCGAACACCTCGGTGTACCAGTCCTTCGCGGCCTCCAGATCGTCGGCGTAGAAATTCACCGTCGCCATGCCTCGCAACATCGTCTTCTCCTTCGGTTCGGTGTCGATGAATCCATCCTCGCGGTCAAAGTGCGCACCAAATGAGCACTTTTAGCGGCAGAATGAAATTCATGCGAGCCGATCGACTGGTGGCGACCCTGCTGCTGATGCAGAGCCGGGGGCGGGTCACCGCCGCCGAGATCGCCACCGAACTCGAGGTATCGGTGGCCACCGCCCGCCGGGATCTCGAAGCTCTGTCCGCGGCCGGTATCCCGGTGTATCCGCAACCGGGGCGTGGTGGCGGATGGCAATTGATCGGAGGTGCGCGTACCGACCTGAGCGGGCTGACCGCAGGGGAGGCCCGAGCCTTGTTCCTGCTCGCGGGACCGTCGGCGGGGGCGCAGCCCGAGGCGAAGGCCGCGCTGCGCAAGCTCGTGCGTGCCCTGCCGCAGACCTTCCGTAGCGAGGCCGAAGCCGCCGCCGACGCCGTCGTCATCGACCCCTCGCGCTGGGGCGCCACCGAACGGACGTTGCCCGCCGAGGTCCGCACGTTGCAGCGGGCGGTGGTGCAGCGCACCAAGGTCCGCCTGGATTACCGCACCCGCACCGGTGAACAGTTCGAGCGCTCGGTCGATCCGCTGGGTCTCGTCGACAAGGACGGCATCTGGTACCTCGTCGCGGGCACCGAACGCGGCAGGCGCACCTTCCGGGTCGACCGGATCGGCGCGATGGTGGTGACCGCGGAGCCGGCCGAGCGGCCGGCGGACTTCGACCTTGCCGAGGCCTGGGAACAGGTGGTCGAGGAGGTGGAGCGGCAGCGTTCGACCGTCGCCGCGACCGTGCTCATCAGCGAGCGGCTGCTCCCGATCCTGCAGGACCAGCAGGGGCGGCACTGCGTGGTCGACGGCCCGATCGAGGACGGGCGCGTTCGGGCCAGGGTCACCGCGCCGACGGCGTGGATGGTCGCTCAGCAGCTGGCCGGATGGGGCGATTCGATCGAGGTGATCGGGCCTGCGGACGTCCGCGCCGAGCTGGCTCGGATCGGCGCGGAACTGGTCGGCCGCTACGCCGGGGGCGGTGCGGGCACCTTGCCGTGAGAGCTACTCGAGGCGGCTATCCGTGCCACCACCGAAGAGCCGTTCTGTCGCACGAACTGCCGGGCGGTTCAGGCTGTGCGCAGAACAGACGCATCGGCCGCCGCGTGGTAGCGGTCGAGCACGATGTCGATCAGCGTCGAATGTGGTCCGAGGACCTGCGCGTGCACAAGGTCGGGCGCCTGCTTCATCAGTCGATCGGTGAGCAGGCCCGGTGCGAGGAACCACGGAGCCACCAGTAGGCGTTCCGCGCCGTGTGCACGCAACCGGGCCGCCGCCTCGGTGACCGAGGGCCCGGTGGTGGCGAAGCAGATCTCGGTCGACCAGCCGGTCATCGCCGCCAGCGATCGAGCGACCTCGGCGGTTCGGACATTCGCCGCGGCCGAGGACGAACCCACGGCGGCGACGGCGATGCCGAGCCGGGAATCGGGCAGGGCGCCGGCGTGACTGGTGCCCTCGCCACTGCCGCGCGGGCCGCGCATGGCCACAGTGCTGGTCCGAGCTGCGCCGACAACCGCGTGATCCGCGGCGATGACCCGGTCCCGCAAGGCCGAGACGAGCCGTGCGTCGGCGCCGAGGACGTCGGCCTGGATCAGCTCGAGCCGCGGATGCCGTGCGGCCGCGACCGCGAGCAACCCGGGCAGATCCACCCGGGCGTGAAAGGCGTTGCCGAGCAACAACGGCACGATGATCGCGCGCGTATGTCCCTGCGCCGCCACGGCATCGATCACCTGATCCACCGACGGTGCGTTCAGATCCAGAAAGGCAAGTCGCACATCCAGATCCGGGCGGGCTGCCGCGATCTGCTCGGTGACCGCCGTCATGGTGGCGGCCGAGCGCGGGTCGCGGCTACCGTGCGCGACCGCGATCAGTGCGGGCGCTCGGAAGCCCGCACCGTGCCCGATCCTCGCGTGGGTAGCCGCAGGCATCGTCAGGCCCCGGTTCCGACCTCGACCGCGGTGAGCGCGTCGCCCACCAGCCCCGCGGCCAGGGTGTTGCCGCCGGCCGGATCGATCAGCAGGAAGCTGCCGGTGTGCCGGTTGACCCGGTAGTCGTCGGCCGCGATCGGCTCGGCGACTCGCACGGAAATGCGCCCGATGTCGTTGAGCTCCAGCGATTCCGGGCTCGGCGCAGCCGACAGCCGCTGCTCGTCGAAGCGTTCGATCAGCTCACCGACGATCGCCTGGGTGGTTTTGGTGCCGTGCTTGAGCAGCAGCCGGGCGCCGGGGCGCAGCGGCTTGTCACCCAGCCAGCAGACGGTGGCGTCGAAGGTATCGATCGGCTCCGGCGCGTCGGCGGGGGAGGCGATGAGATCGCCGCGCGAGATATCCACCTCGTCGGCCAGGATCAGCGTGACGCTGCGACCGGGCTGCGCGACGGCCAGTTCACCGTCGGGGGTGTCGATGCGTTCGACGCTGGTGCGGATGCCGGAGGGCAGCACCACAACCTCGTCGCCGGGCGCGACCGAACCGGCCGCGATCTGGCCCGCGTAGCCGCGGTAATCGGGGTACTCGGCGGTGCGCGGCCGGATGACGTACTGCACCGGGAACCGCAGGCCCAGCGAATGCGTGCCCGAGCTGTCGGCGTCGACCGGCACCGATTCCAGGTGCTCGATCAGCGAGGGCCCGTCGTAGTACGGGGTGTTGTCCGACCGAGTGGCGATATTGTCGCCGTGCAACGCCGAGACCGGGATCTCCAGCACGTCCTCGCTCGACCAGCCGAGCGTGCTGGTGAGCTTGTTGAACTCGGCGGAGATCTCGGCGAACACCGTTGCCGCGTCGTCGACCAGGTCGATCTTGTTCACCGCGAGCACCAGCTTCGGCACACCGAGCAGCGCGAGCACCGCGGCGTGGCGGCGAGTCTGCTCGATGACGCCCTTACGCGCGTCCACCAGCAGGATCACCAGCTGCGCGGTCGACGCACCGGACACGGTGTTGCGGGTGTACTGCACGTGGCCGGGGGTGTCGGCCAGCACGAACGAACGCTTCGGCGTCGCGAAGTACCGGTAGGCGACGTCGATGGTGATGCCCTGTTCGCGCTCGGCGCGCAGACCGTCCACCAGCAGCGAGAGGTCCGGCGTTGACAGACCCTTGTCCACCGACGCGCGAGTGACGGCGTCGATCTGGTCGGCCAGCACGGATTTGGTGTCGTAGAGCAGACGTCCGACCAGGGTGGACTTACCGTCGTCGACAGAACCGGCGGTGGCCAGCCTCAATAGGTCGGACATGTCAGAAATATCCCTCTCGCTTGCGGTCTTCCATGGCGGCCTCGGAGACGCGGTCGTCACCGCGAGTAGCCCCACGTTCGGTGAGTCGTGATGCGGCGACCTCGGCGAGGATCGCCTCGTTGTCGGCGGCGTCGGACAGGATGGCGCCGGTGGTGGAGCCGTCGCCGACGGTGCGGTAGCGCACCGAGCGGGTCTCGAGCACCTCACCCTCGGCCGGGCCGCCCCACACGCCCGGCGTCATCCACATGCCGTCGCGCTGGTAGACCGGGCGCTCGTGGGCGTAGTAGATGCTGGCCAGGTCGACGTTCTCGCGGGCGATGTAGCGCCAGATGTCGAGCTCGGTCCAGTTGCTCAGCGGGAAAACCCGCACGTGCTCACCCGGTGCGTGGCGGCCGTTGTAGAGGTTCCACAGTTCCGGGCGCTGCCGCTTCGGGTCCCACTGGCCGAAGGCATTGCGCAGCGAGAAGATCCGCTCCTTGGCGCGCGAGCGTTCCTCGTCGCGGCGGCCGCCGCCGAAGACGGCGTCGAAACGGTTCTCGCTGATCGCGTCCAGCAGCGGAACGGTCTGCAGCGGGTTGCGGATGCCGTCGGGACGCTCGGTGAGCCTGCCGTCGGCCAGGTAGTCCTCCACCTTCGCCACATGCAGGCGCAGGCCGTAGCGCTCGACCACCTTGTCGCGGAACTCCAGCACCTCGGGCAGATTGTGCCCGGTGTCCACGTGCAGCAGCGCGAACGGCAGCGGCGCGGGCCAGAAGGCCTTGAGCGCCAGATGCAGCAGGACCGTGGAGTCCTTACCGCCGGAGAACAGGATGACCGGACGCTCGAATTCGCCCGCCACCTCGCGGAAGATATGGATGGATTCCGATTCCAGCGCCGCGAGGGTGTCGAAATCGGTGAGGCCGAGGGAACGTTCGCTGATTGTTTCGGTCATGAGCTGTGCAACCCGCATTCGGTCTTGGCGAGGCCGGCCCAACGGCCGCTTCGCGGATCGGATCCCGGCTCCGGCTTCCGCGTGCACGGAGCGCAGCCGATGGACGGATATCCCTCTTCCACCAGAGGATTGACGAGGATCGAGTGCTTTTCGATGTAGTCCTGCATCTCGTCGTCGGACCACGGCGCGATCGGGTTGATCTTCACCAGGCCGAACGCCTCGTCGAAGGAGATGAGCGGGGCGTTGGCCCTGGTCGGCGCCTCCACCCGGCGGATGCCGGTCACCCAGGCGTTGTAGCCGGCCAGCGACTTCTTCAGCGGCACCACCTTGCGCAACCGGCAGCATTCGCCCGGATCGCGCGCGAACAGGTCCTTGCCGAGCAGCTGATCCTGTTCGGTGACCGAATGCTCGGGGCGCACGTTGATCACGTTCACCCCGTACACCGCCTCCACCGCGTCACGGGTGCCGATGGTCTCGGCGAAGTGGTACCCGGTGTCGAGGAACAGCACGTCCACGCCGGAACGCACCTGCGCGGCCAGATGGACCAGCACACCGTCCTGCATGTTCGAGGCCACGATGTAGCCGGTGCCGAAGGTCTCCTCGGTCCAGCGCAGCAGGTCGAGCGCCGACGCGTCCTGGCCGAGCTCGGCGGCACCGCGTTCGGCGATGGCGCGCAGCTCGTCCTCGGACAGCTTGTTCGCGAGTTGTGTTGTCACTGTTGATCTCCCGTCACCTGATCAGGCGTGCTCATCGCAGGTCGGCCTCGTCGGCGCGCACTGCCCACTGTGCGAAACGCTCGCCCGCGTCGCGGTTCTTGACGAAATTGCGCACCACACGCTCGATGTAGTCGCCGAGTTCGGCGCTGGTCACCTTGTGCTGGCGCAGTTTCCGGCCGAAACCGCTGTCGAGCCCGAGGCTGCCACCCAGATGAACCTGGTAGCCCTCGACCTGATTCCCCTCGCCGTCGTCGACCAGCTGGCCCTTGAAGCCGATATCGGCGATCTGGGACCGGCCGCAGGAGTTGGGGCAGCCGTTGATGTTGATGGTGATCGGCACGTCGAGTTCGGCGTTGATGTCGGCCATCCGCTGCTCCAGCTCGGGAGCGAGCACCTGGGAGCGCTTACGGGTCTCGACGAACGACAGCTTGCAGAACTCGATGCCGCTGCACGCCAGCAGGTTCTTGCGCCAGATCGACGGACGCGCCTGCAGCCCGAGCGGTTCCAGCTCGGCGATCAGTTCCTCGACCTTGTCGTCGGCGACGTCGAGGATGATCAGCTTCTGGTACGGGGTGAAGCGGATGCGGTCGGAGCCGATGCGCTCGGCGGCCTCGGCGACCTTGGTGAGGATCGTGCCGGACACGCGACCGGCGATGGGGGAGAAGCCGACGGCATTGAGTCCGTTACGCAGCCGCTGTACGCCCACATGATCGATGGGCTTGTCCGGCTGGGCGGGCGCAGGTCCGTCGATCAGCTTGCGCTTCAGGTATTCGTCCTCGAGCACCTGACGGAATTTCTCGATGCCCCAGTCCTTGATCAGGAACTTCAGCCGGGCCTTGGTGCGCAGGCGGCGGTAGCCGTAATCGCGGAACACCGCGACGACCGCCTCCCACACCTCGGGCACCTCGTCCAGCGGGACCCACGCGCCGACGCGCTGGGCCAGCATCGGGTTGGTCGACAGACCGCCGCCGACCCACAGATCCAGGCCGGGCCCGTGCTCGGGATGTTCGACGCCGACGAAGGCGACGTCGTTGATCTCGTGCACCACGTCCTGCTGGCCGGAGATCGCGGTCTTGAACTTGCGCGGAAGGTTGGAGTACTCCTTCTTCCCGATGTAGCGGCGCACGATCTCCTCGATCGCCGGTGTCGGGTCGATGATCTCGTCCAGCGATTCACCCGCCAGCGGCGAGCCGAGGATCACGCGCGGGCAGTCGCCGCAGGCCTCGGTGGTGTGCAGGCCCACCTGCTCGAGCCGCCGCCAGATCTCCGGGACGTTCTCCACCTCGATCCAGTGGTACTGGACGTTCTCCCGGTCGGAGAGATCGGCGGTGTCGCGGGCGAACTCGGTGGAGATCTCACCGATGGTGCGCACCTGCGCGGCATTGAGCGCGCCGCCGTCGCAGCGCACCCGCATCATGAAGTACTTGGCCTCGAGCAGGTCGATGTTCTCGTCACCGGTGTAGGTGCCGTCGTAGCCCTGCTCGCGCTGGGTGTAGAGGCCCCACCAGCGGAACCGGCCGCGCAGATCACCCTTGTCGATGCCGTCGAAGCCGGTCTTGGAGTAGATGTTCTCGATACGTGCCCGCACATTGAGCGGGTTGTCGTCCTTCTTGGACTGTTCGTTGGGGTTCAGCGGCTCGCGGTACCCGAGCGCCCACTGACCCTCGGCGCGCCGCTTCACCGGCTTACCGGTGCGGGCGCGCGGGGCGGCCGCCGCGTCGGCGCGCGGGCGGTCCGGGCGGACCCGGCGCTCACGAGCGGGCGTGGCGGTTTCGGGCTGATCGGCGGGGCCGGCGTCGGTGCTCGACGTCATGGGGGCTGCTCCTGCTGGGTGTGTCGTACGTCCGTGCTGAAGGCGTGAGATGGGCTGTGCTCACGCCCGCGGTGTCAGCGGGCCGAAGTCCTCGATATCGGAATGGCCGGGAGAATGGGGATGGCCGGGGGTCCGGGAACGGGCGCAGCTGAGCTACCGGGAAGAACCGGGCAGACAACAGGCGCTGCAGACGCGCTTGAAGTCGACGTGGCGACGTGCCACCAGTCGTACTCCGATTTCGCGCATGGGCTTCATTGTGCCATGTCAGAACCTACGTTCCGACCGTCCTGCCAGTATTTTCCGCTCACAAGGGGGAAATTCCCTGGATCCGGGGGTCAATTGTGACCGCTCTCATAGTTCCGATCCGGGCCGGATGGGGGAAGTGTCCGATGTCGGCTGTGACTCGGCCCACAACGGTATTGACCTCGACCTTGCTCGAGGTCGCAGGCTCATCGGCATGAGCATCGAGACAACGCAGACCCACTACCGTCCTGCCGATACCGACACCGAACTCGCCGCGATCCGCGCCGTGGTCGACACCGTCGCCCACGCACAGGCGAACGAACTCGTCGACGAATTCGTCGGCCTGTTCCGCGAGGACGCCATCTGGACCACCGGCCACGGCAAGCGCCTGTTCGGGCGCGCGGCGATCGCCGAGTTCACCGCGCAAGTGCTGCCCGGCTCCACCGCGCACGGCTCCGCGAGCTACGAGGTGGAGCACATCATGTTCATCCGACCGGATGTGGCGGCGGTCAAGATCCGGCAGCGCTACTTCACCCTCGATGGCGAACTCGATAGCGAGGGCAGCCCGATGTACGTGATGAGCAAGGAGGACGGGCGCTGGATGCTCACCGCGAACCAGAACACGTCGGTCGTCGCCGAGTGATCGGGACGTAGCCGCGTGGGCGGCCGGTCATGACCGACTCCACCGCGCCGTCAAGGCCCCCAGTGCTCCGAGGGCGACAGCGGCTGCGGTGGAGGTCCGCAATACGGTCGGCCCCAGCAGCACCACCTCGGCGCCGGCCTCGGCCAATGCCGACAACTCCGCATCGTCGAGTCCACCTTCCGGCCCGACGATCAACATGATCGCGGGCGCGTCGCTCAGCGGTAGCGCGGTGAACCGGGACTCGCCGGACTCGTGCAGAGCCGCCACCACGGCGCCGTCCGCCTTGGCCGCGCGCACCGCCGTCAGCAGATCGGCGGTCCGGTGCAGGCCGGTGACCTCGGGAATATAGGGCCGCCGGGACTGCCGGGCCGCCGATTTGGCGGCGGCCCGCCATTTGCCGATGCCCTTGTCCGCCTTGGCCTCCCAGTTGGCGACGCAGCGGGCGGCTTGCCACGGCACGATGACGTCCGCACCGGCCTCGGTCATCAGCTCGACGGCCAATTCGGACCGGTCGGATTTCGGCAGCGCCTGCACCACGGTGACCGGCGGCTGCGCCGGTGCCGCGACCGTGGTGGACCGGACCGCGAGCTCGAGTCGATCGCGCTGTGCGGCAACGACTTCGGATTCGGCGAGCAAGCCACGTCCGTCGGACAGGGTGATCTGCTCGCCCACCCGGATGCGGCGCACCGTGGCGGCATGCCTGCCCTCGGGTCCGTCGAGCACGGCGATACCCCCTGGTGCGGGGATCTCGTCGAGATAGAAGACGGTCGCGGCCACTCAGCGTCCGCTGAAGGAGGCGCGCAGCCGGGCGAACAGGCCGCTGTTGTGCTCGGACTGCGCCGACATCACCTCGGCCCGCTCCCGGTCGCGCATGCCCTTGTACTTGCGCAGCAGATCGGTCTGCTTGCTGTCCAGCTTGGTCGGGATGACGATGTCGAGATGGGCGAGCAGGTCACCGCGCGCGCCCGACCGCAGCCGCGGCATACCGTGCCCGCGCAGTACCGACACCTCGCCGGGCTGGGTGCCCGGGGCGATGGTGAGCTCGGTGGGCCCGTCGAGGATGGTGTCGATGACGACCGTCGTGCCGAGGGCCGCGTCGACCATCGGGACCCGCACCGTGCAGTGCAGATCGTCACCGTCGCGGACGAACACATCGTGCGGTTGCTCGACGACCTCGACGTACAGATCGCCCGCATGACCACCACCGGGACCGACCTCACCCTGGGCCGCCAACCGCACCCGCATGCCGTTCGCGACGCCGGCCGGGATCGGCGCGGCGATCTCCCGGCGGGCGCGCACCCGGCCGTCACCGCCGCATTTGTGGCACGGATCGGGGATGGTCTCACCCGCGCCGCGGCAGGTGGGGCAGGGCCGGGAGGTCATCACCTGGCCGAGGAACGAACGCTGCACCGACTGGACTTCACCGGCGCCGCCACAGGTCTCACAGCGCACCGGCTTGGAATTGCCGTTGGTGCCCGCACCGTGGCAGCTGTCGCAGAGGATGGCGGTGTCGACGGTCAGGTGCTTGGTGACGCCGACAGCGCATTCGGCGAGGCTGAGCCGGGTGCGCACCAGCGAATCGGCGCCGGGCTGCACCCGCCCGCGCGGCTTACGAGCACCGCCCGTACCGCTCATGCCGCCGAAGAAGGCCTCGAACACATCGCCGAGGCCGCCGAACCCGGCGCCGGTGAAGCCGGCACCGCCGCCGCCCGACTCGAGCGGATCGCCGCCCATGTCGACGATGCGCCGCTTCTCCGGATCGGTCAGCACCTCGTAGGCCGCCGAGACCTCTTTGAAGCGTGCCTGGGCCGCCTCGTCGGGGTTGACGTCGGGATGCAGTTCGCGAGCCAGCTTGCGGTATGCGCGTTTGAGCTCCTGGTCGGTCGCGTTCTTCGCGACGCCGAGCAGTCCGTAGTAGTCCCGTGCCACTTGAGTTCTCTAGTCCTTGATCGCTGTCCACAGTTCCGACTGCGTACCGCCGGAGGCTGTTGGGCTCGTCCCTGGCCCGTACTGCTCCAACCGCACAGCATTAGTCGGGTTCACTCAACTTTATCCGGCCGGAGATTCGAGCGTATCAGCGGAGGCGAGGACCGGGCTCGGTCGTCAGCGTTCGGCCAGGACCTCACCGATGTACTTGGCCACCGCGGCCACCGAAGCGATCGTGCCCGGGTAGTCCATCCGGGTGGGGCCGAGCACACCCATACCGCCCAGGACCGCGCCGGACGCACCGTAACCGGTGGATACCACCGAGGTTCCGCGCATCTGCTCGACCTGGGTCTCCTCGCCGATGCGCACTGTCACCGTGCCGGGCTGCTGCGCGGCCGCGAGCAGTTTGAGCACCACCACCTGCTCCTCGAGTGCCTCCAGCACCGCGCGCAGCGAGCCGGGGAATCCGAAGTCGGCGGCATTGCGGGTGAGGTTGGCGGTACCGCCGAGCACCAGCCGTTCCTCCGGGTGTTCCACCAAGGTCTCGACCAGCACCGTCGCGACCCGCACCAGCACGTCACGCAGCCGCGGCGGCGCCTGCTCGGGCAGCTGCGCGACCGCGGCGGAGGCGTTGGCGAGCCGTTTGCCGTCCATGGCGCCACCGAGCATGCCGCGCAAGGCGGCCAGATCTTCGTCGTCGACGAGTGCGCCGAGTTCCACGATGCGCTGATCGACGCGACCGGTGTCGGTGATCACCACCAGCAGCAGCCGCGCCGGGTTGAGCGCGACCACCTCGATATGGCGCACCGTCGAAGCCGACACCGTCGGGTACTGGACGACGGCGACCTGACGCGTCAGCTGGGCCAGCAGACGCACGCCGCGGCGCAGCACATCGTCCAGGTCGACGCCGGACTCCAGGAACTCCAGGATGGCGCGGCGCTCGGCGGCCGAGAGCGGCTTCACATCGGCGATCCGGTCCACGAACTGCCGGTAGCCCTTGTCGGTGGGCACCCGCCCGGAACTGGTGTGCGGCTGGGTGATGTAGCCCTCGGCCTCCAGCACGGCCATATCGTTGCGCACGGTGGCGCTGGACACGCCCAGGTTGTGCCGTTCGACAAGGGTTTTCGAGCCGATCGGCTCCTTGGTCGCGACGTAATCGGCAACGATCGCCCGCAGGACCTCGAACCGTCTGTCCTCGGTGCTCGACATCGGCCCCACCTCCTCGCTCGCGTGGGCACGCAGTCGCGGCCTTTCAGCGCGCCACCATACTGGGCCCGGCCGGCTTCCGCCGGACCTCACCCATCCATTTTAGTGGCCGCCCGCGCGTTGTCCCTGGGTGCGCATCGGCGCGGCGCTCGTCCGGTGCGGGCAGTGCGTCCCGCGCGCCCGTCGACGCCCCCGTCCGGGTGGTAACTTCCTGGGCGGCTTCGAATCCATGACGACACGGAACGAGGGGGATCCGGATGTTCGACGACGCTGCCCGGGCTGCCGGCGATCTCGACCGGTGGGCGCAGAATCTCGAGCGCAAGGCGCAGCAGTATCAGGCGCTGCACGGCCGGATGGCGGCGATGTCGGTCACCGAGACCTCGCCGGGCGGGCGCGTCACC
Source organism: Nocardia sp. JCM 38205 (assembly GCF_058222935.1). Lineage (NCBI taxonomy): Bacteria > Bacillati > Actinomycetota > Actinomycetes > Mycobacteriales > Nocardiaceae > Nocardia > Nocardia sp. JCM 38205. Next base: position 137,164 of record NZ_JBYHFL010000009.1, read on the forward strand.
GTGACCGTCGACGGTAACGGCCTGCCGACCGATATCCGTTTCTCCGACGGCATCCGCGGCCTCGGCCCCGCCGCATTGTCGGCCGAGCTGATGTCCTGCCTGCACCAGGCCCAGGTCAAGCTGCGCCGCGACGTCACCGCGACCGTGCAGGAAGTGGTCGGCGAGGATGAAGCCGGGGCACACATCATCGAGCAGTACACGCAGCGGTTCGCCGACGAGGAGAGCGAACCCGAGCCGCCCGCGCCGTCGGGACCGCCGGGGGAACTCCGTGGCCCGGACTCCGATGATCCGGACGATCAGTTCTACCGCGGCCGGTCCTGGTTGGTGTGAGGATGACGGGTCCGCTCTCACCGTCGAGCCCGATGATTGTGCGACGGCACGCGCGGACCGCGGCCGGCCTGTCCGAAACGCACCGAGCCGGCGTTGCATGCCGCGAGCTACATCGCGACCGCCGATGACGGGTTCCGGCGCGTTTCCGCGCCCGCTCGAATGCCATGGGAACCTCGATCGGTGGATCGGGTGCACCGATCACCGAGGCCGCAGACGCCGCGCACCGACGAGCGCCCGTGGCGATCAGTCCACGGTGAGGACAAGTTTGCCGACCGTGCGGCCCGTCTCACCGAGGGTGTGAGCTTTTGCAGCATCGGTCAGCGGGAAGGTACCGGCGATCGTAGGGCGAAGCGCTCCGGATTCGGCCAGGTCTCGGATGGTGTTCATGCCTTCGTGATCGGCCTCGACGAGCATGGAGACAGCTCGGACACCCAGTTTTTCGGCCTCCGCGTACAGCTTCTCGTTGCTGCCGGCGCGAATCGAGACCACGATGCCGCCCGGGCGAAGCGTGCGCAGCGAGCGGATGGCGTGGTCGGCGCCGATCGGGTCGAGAACCATATCGATATCGCGGACAGTTTCGGCGAAATCGGTTGTGCGGTAGTCGAGCACGTCGTCGGCGCCGATCCCGCGCAGGAAATCGTGATTGGCGGCGCTGGCGGTGCCGATCACGTGCGCGCCGCGGGCCTTGGCGATCTGGACGGCGAAGTGACCGACGCCGCCGGAGGCGGCATGAATCAGAACACGGTGCCCCGCTTGTACATCAGCTGTGTCGACCAGGGCTTGGTAGGCGGTCAGAGCGGCCAGCGGGACGGCGGCAGATCGGATGTGGTCGAGGGTTGTCGGTTTGCGGGCGAAGGCCCGGGCCGGCCCGGTGACGTACTCGGCGGCGGCGCCGTGGCCGTGAGGGTAGGGAAGCATGCCGAAGACCTCGTCACCCGGCTTGAACACGGTGACACCGAATCCGATGGCAACCACCTCGCCGGAGACGTCCCAGCCGAGTGTGAAGGGCGGGTCCGGGAGGAACAGCCCCTTGATCGCGCGGTGTTTCCAATCCGTCGGATTGAGTGCCGTGGCACGTACCCGCACCAGGATCTCGCTCGGACCCGGCTGCGGCACGGGCATCTCCACCTCATGCAGTACTTCGGGTCCTCCGAGCACATCCTGCCGAATGGCCCGCATAGTGGTGGGGATGCTGATGTCATCGCTCATGGCTGTCAGCTTGCCGCCGATCGCCCGGCCGCAAAATGGCAGAATTGCCATCATTCGATACGATCATGCCATGCGGTCCGAGTCGAAGCAGCGACACCGAGTTGTCGTTCTGGTGCTCGATGGCGCCTATCCCTTCGAGCTGGGCATCCCGAACCGGGTCTTCGGGACCGCGGATGGGCGATACGACGTGATCACCTGCTCACTCGACGGGCAGCCGGTTCGCAGCAACTCCGATTTCGACATCGCGGTCGCACACGGCGCAGATATGTTGAAAACCGCTGATACCGTGGTGATTCCACCGTGTGACGTTGCTCCGATCCTCGACAGTGGGCTGCCGGACGCTACCTCGGACGCGCTGGCACTGATCCGCCCGAGAGCTCGCCTGGTCTCCATCTGTACGGGCGCATTCGTGGTCGCAGCGGCTGGACTCCTCGACAACCGTCCCGCGACCACTCACTGGAACTATGCCGACCGCTTTCGCAGGGCGTTTCCGAAGGTGCAGCTCGATCCGAATGTTCTCTACGTCGACGACGGGGACATCCTCACGTCGGCGGGCGCGACTGCCGGCGTCGACCTGTGCCTGCACCTGATCCGCAATGACCATGGCAGTGAGGTCGCCAATATGGTCGCGCGCCGTTGCGTGGTCCCGCCATGGCGTGAGGGCGGGCAGGCGCAGTTCATCGAAAGGCCGGTGCCTCCGGTCGCGATGGCGGGCACCGTTGCCGCCCGCCAATGGGCGCTGGAAAATCTGCACCACCCGATCACTATGTCGGACTTGGCCGAACGTGCTCACATGAGTGGCCGGACCTTCGCCCGCCGATTCCAGGAGGAGGTGGGGATGAGTCCTGGCCGCTGGCTCACGCAACAACGGATTTTCCGCGCCCGTGAACTCCTCGAAACCACGCAGCTTTCCGTGGATCGCATCGCCGGCGAGGTGGGCTTCGCGACAGGAGCATCCCTGCGCCGACACCTGCACGACGCCATCGGCGTCTCCCCGCTGGCTTACCGCCGAACCTTCCGTACTGCCACCTCGACCACCCCGGCATGAGGTGTCGGTCCCCGTTGGTACTCGGTTCCGACCAGCCGAGTTGGGCAGGCGCACGGCTGTCGACCATGGGTCGGAGATCAGACGAGGATTTGTGATCAGCGTTGATTCCGGCCGTACGCGGCTCCGGCGGTAGCGAGGTTACGCGGCGGGCTGGAACCTGGTGCGCACCGGCGAGCACCGGGGTTCTGGTTCGCCCGTCCGATTCGACTCGCGACCAGCGGAGCAACCGGATTCACCCGAGGAGATCTCGCACCACACCATCGGCCAGGAGCCGGCCCTGATCGGTGAGCACCAGACGATCGCCGTGCCGTTCGGCCCGCCCGTCGGCGAGAATCCGTTCGGCCGCGGCGATTCCGGTCTCGTTCAGATCCTCCATCGGCAGTCCGGTGCGCAACCGTGTCACGAGCATGATCCGCTCGAGGTAGCGCTCATCGTCGGTGAGCGATTCCCAGCCCGCCGCGGGCAGTCCGCCGTCGGCCACCCGATCGGCGTACCGCGCCGGATGTTTGACGTTCCACCAGCGCACTCCGCCGAGATGACTGTGCGCACCGGGGCCCGCGCCAAGCCAGTCACCGCCGTCCCAATAGCCGAGGTTGTGGCGGCAGCGGGCGGCGTCCGAGGACGCCCAGTTGGAGACCTCGTACCAGGTGAGCCCGGCGCCGCGCAGGCGGGCGTCGATGCGTTCGTAGCGGGCGGCGAGGACGTCGTCGTCGGGTGCGGGTAGTTCGCCGCGGCGGACGCGCCGGGCCAGGGCAGTGCCGTCCTCGACGATGAGTGAGTACGCCGAGACGTGGTCGACGCCGGCCTCGAGCACCGCGTCCAGGCTGGCGTCCAGGTCGCTGTCGCGTTCGCCGGGGGTGCCGTAGATCAGGTCGAGGTTGACGTGCTCGAATCCGGCCGCGCGGGCCTCCTTCGCGGCGGCGACTGCCCGGCCGGGCGTGTGGGTGCGGTCCAGGACGGCCAGCACGTGCTCGGCGGCCGACTGCATGCCGAGCGATACCCGGGTGTACCCGGCGGAGCGGATCTGTTCGAAGAACGCCGGCGAGGTCGACTCCGGGTTCGATTCGGTGGTGACCTCCGCGTCGGCGGCCAGCGCGAACTCGGCTCGGATCGCGTCGAGCACCTCGGCGAGGCCGCTGCCGCCGAGCAGCGAGGGCGTGCCGCCGCCGACGAACACCGTCGATACTTCCGGCGTCGCGCTCGGCAGTGCCGCGAACTGCCGGGCCGCCGTGGACAGCTCGCCGCGCAGCGCCGTCATCCAGGACTGCGGCGAGGACGAACTGCCCAGCTCACCGGCGGTATAGGTATTGAAGTCGCAATACCCGCAGCGGGTCGCACAGAACGGTACGTGCACGTAGATGCCGAACGGTCCGCCGCCGAAATCGCGCAGCACCGGGGTGGCGGCATCGGTGTGCTTGGCGGTGGCGGCGGGCGAACTCACTGCTCCAGTGTGCCCGTCCCGGTCCGTGCCATCGCACGGGACCTGGGTGTTTACCGCCACTTCCCCACCTGTCGGGCCCGGTGGGGAATCAGTGCGGGCGGTCAGGGTGCGGCCGCGCCGCCCGATCGTGCGCTGCGCTCGTGCAGGCCGTCCTGCGCTGCCGACGCTGGGCTGCTCTTATGCGGCTGAGCCGGGCCGCGCCGGCGATCTCGGCTTCCGGCGATTCCGCGATGTGGACGGGTCCCGCGGTGCGCCGCCGGTCCTGGCGATGCCCGTGCGACCCCTGCCCGACCGCGGGGAGCATCCCCATAGCTGCTGGTAGGCCGCCTGAGGGTAGCCGGGGCCCGCTTAATCGGTGGGCGGGTGTCGGTGCCGCGCGTTAAACTTTGGTCATCCACAGCGCATCATCTCCACCGCGCCGGAGCAGCGCCGATGCCGCCGAACGGGCGGTGGTCGGCACGGGTGTGGGGCGGGTGATGCGGCGGCTCCGAGACCGGAAAGCAGGCTAAGGCCACTACGTGAGAACCCAAGGTGAGATCGGCGACCCGGCGACCCCCGCGGCCGGCAATGGTGCAGACGTCAGCAGCACGGGTCCCGCGGCACGCACCGTACGTTCCAGCATCGAACTCGCACCGGAGTCCGTTTTCCCATTCCTCGGATCGGCCGACCAGAACCTGCGCGAACTCGAAGACCTGCTCGACGCCGACATCCACGTGCGCGGCAATTCCGTCACCCTCACCGGTAAGGCCGCCGATGTGGCGCTGGCCGAGCGCGTCGTCGAACAGCTCGTCGCGCTGACCGGCCGCAACCGCGTGGTCACCCCCGAGGCCGTGCGTCACACCGTGTCCATGCTCACCGAGGGCACCGCCGAATCGCCCGCCGAGGTGCTCAGCCTCGACATCCTGTCCCGGCGCGGCAAGACCATCCGCCCCAAAACGCTCAACCAGAAGCGCTACGTCGACGCCATCGACGCCAACACCATCGTGTTCGGGATCGGCCCGGCAGGCACCGGCAAGACCTACCTCGCCATGGCCAAGGCCGTGCAGGCGTTGCAGTCCAAGCAGGTCAACCGCATCATCCTCACCCGCCCGGCGGTCGAGGCGGGTGAACGCCTCGGCTTCCTGCCCGGCACCCTCAACGAGAAGATCGACCCGTACCTGCGCCCGCTCTACGACGCCCTGCACGACATGATGGACCCCGAAGCCATCCCGAAGCTGATGGCGGCCGGAGTCATCGAGGTCGCGCCGCTGGCATACATGCGTGGTCGCACGCTGAACGATTCGTTCATCATCTTGGACGAGGCGCAGAACACCACGGCCGAGCAGATGAAGATGTTCCTGACCAGGCTCGGATTCGGGTCGAAGATCGTGGTCACCGGTGACGTCACCCAGGTCGATCTGCCCAACGGCTCACGTTCCGGGCTGCGGGCGGCCAGTGAGATCCTCACCGAGATCGAGGACATCCACTTCGCCGAGCTCACCAGCAGCGACGTCGTCCGGCATCGCCTGGTCTCCGACATCGTCGACGCCTACGACCGGTTCGAGGCCGAAACCCGCCCGGTCGGTCCGCACATGCCGGGCAACCGGGCCCAGCGCCGGGCCGCCAACCGCACCGGACGCCGCTGAACCTCTCGCGCACCTCGCGGGGTTGCGGTCGGACGGTGACCGGCCGCACCCATTAGGCTGACCTGGTGAGTATCGAGATCGCCAACGAGTCGGGCATGGACGTGCCCGAGGAAGATCTGGTCGGTGTCGCACGGTTCGTGATCGCGCGAATGGATGTGCACCCGGCCGCGGAGCTGTCCATGGTGCTCGTCGATCTCGACACCATGGCCGACCTGCACATGCGCTGGATGGATCTGCCCGGTCCGACCGACGTGATGTCGTTCCCGATGGACGAGCTCGAGCCGGGTGGGCGGCCCGACAGTCCCGAACCCGGCCCCTCCATGCTCGGCGATATCGTGCTGTGCCCCGAGTTCGCGCTCGGTCAGGCACGCAAGGCCGGCCATTCCCTCGATCATGAACTCGCGCTGCTCACCGTGCACGGTGTGCTGCATCTGCTCGGCTACGACCACGCCGAGCCGGAGGAGGAGAAGGAGATGTTCGCGTTGCAGGCCCGGCTGCTCGAGGAGTGGTACGAAAGCCTGCGCGAGGCCGCGCGCCGCGCCGAACTCGCCGAACGCGATGCCCGCCTGCTGGGGAAAGCGGGCTTCACGACGCCGGGTGATGCTCAGGCGTGAACGCGCTGACTCTGATCGTCCTGGCGGTCCTGCTGGTTCCCGTCGGTGGTGTGTTCGCTGCCGTCGATTCCGCGCTGAACACGATTTCCCCTGCACGCCTCGACGATATGGTGCGCGCCGAACGGGCGGGTGCCGCGCGGTTGAGCCGCATCGTCGACGACCGGCCGCGCTATGTGAATCTCATGGTGCTGCTGCGCATTCTGTGCGAGATCACCGCGACGGTGCTGCTCGCGGCCGCGCTGGCCACGATGCTGTCCGACGCGATGGCACTGCTGCTGACGGCGGTCATCATGGTGCTGGTCGATTACGTGGTGATCGGGGTCGGGCCGCGCACCCTCGGCCGCCAGCACGCCTATTCGATCGCGCTGGCCGCCGCCTTGCCGTTGCAGTTCATCGGCGCGTTGCTCGGGCCGGTCAGCAGGCTGCTGATCCTCATCGGTAATGCGATCACCCCGGGTAAAGGTTTCCGCAACGGCCCGTTCGCCTCGGAAATCGAACTGCGCGAGGTGGTCGATATGGCGCGTGAGCGCGGTGTCGTCGCCGATGACGAGCGCCGGATGATCCAGTCGGTGTTCGAGCTCGGCGACACCGCCGCCAGGGCGGTGATGGTGCCGCGCACCGAGATGGTGTGGATCGAGCAGGACAAGACCGCGGCGCAGGCCACCTCTCTCGCGGTGCGCAGTGGGCACTCCCGGATCCCGGTGATCGGCGCCAACGTCGACGACATTCTCGGCGTCGTCTACCTGAAAGATCTTGTGCAGTACGGCGATCGCGGCCGCAGCGTGCAGGTGCGCGAGGTGATGCGGCCCGCGGTCTTCATGCCCGATTCCAAACCGCTGGACGCCCTGCTGGACGAGATGCAGCGCCGCCGCAACCATATGGCGCTGCTGGTCGACGAGTACGGCGGTATCGCCGGGCTGGTCACCATCGAGGACGTACTCGAGGAGATCGTCGGCGAAATCGCCGACGAGTACGACACCGACGAGACCCCGCCCATCGAGAAGCTCGACGACGACCGCTACCGGGTATCGGCACGGTTGTCGATCGAGGACCTCGGCGAACTGTACGGCCTCGAGATCGACGAAGAGGATGTCGACACCGTCGGCGGGCTGCTCGCTCATGAGCTCGGCCGGGTCCCGCTGCCCGGTTCCGAGATCACCGCCCACGGTCTGCAATTGCGTGGCGAAGGCGGACCCGATACCCGCGGCCGGGTGCGCGTGCACACGGTGGTGGTCAGCCGGGCGGTCGACGGCGAGACGGCATCGAACGGTAACGGCGCGGCCGGGGTGATCCCGGGCGGCCGAGACGAACAGGAGACACCGAATGACTGAACTGGATGCCGAGGACAACAAGCTGCTGGTGCTGGCGCGTGGCGCCATGGCACGCACCGAGGGCTCCAGCGGCGCCGCCGTCCGCGACAGCGAGGGGCGCACCTACGCCGCGGGCGAGGTGGGTCTGGACGCGTTGCGGCTCACCGCATTGCAGGCCGCGGTCGCCGCCGCGCTCTCCAGCGGCGCGGAGGGTTTCGAAGCGGCCGTGGTGGTCGGCGGCAAGTTCTCCGATCCGGGGGTGACCGCGGTGCGCGAGGTGTCGGCGCAGGCGCGGATCGTGTTCACCGATCGGGCGGGCGCGGTGTTCGATATCGCCGAGGGTTTCGAGGTGCAGGGTGGCTGACCGATCCGGTTCCGGCAAGGACGAATTCCGTTCCGGGTTCGTCTGTTTCGTCGGCAGGCCGAACACCGGTAAATCGACGCTGACCAATGCGCTGGTCGGCGCCAAGATCGCGATCACCTCCTCGCGCCCGCAGACCACCCGCCACACTATTCGCGGGATCGTGCACCGTGAGCACACCCAGCTGATCCTGGTCGATACGCCAGGGCTGCATCGTCCGCGTACCCTGCTCGGCCAGCGGCTCAACGATCTGGTGCGCGACACCTACTCCGAGGTCGACGTGATCGCGCTGTGCATCCCGGCCGACGAGAAGATCGGCCCCGGTGACCGCTGGATCGTGCAGCAGGTCAAGCAGATGGCGCCGAAGACGACGGTGCTCGGCGTGGTCACCAAGATCGACAAGGTGAGCCGCGATCAGGTCGCCGCGCAGCTCCTCGCGGTGTCGCAGCTGCTGGGACCCGATGCCGATGTGGTGCCGGTGTCGGCGGTCAAGGGCGAGCAGGTCGAGGTGCTGGTGGACGTCATCGCCTCGAAGATGCCGGAGGGTCCGGCGTTCTATCCGGACGGCGAGCTGACCGACGAGCCCGAGGAAACCCTGATGGCCGAGCTCATCCGCGAGGCGGCCCTCGAGGGTGTGCGCGATGAGCTGCCGCATTCGCTGGCCGTCGTGATCGAGGAGGTCCTACCGTACGAGGGCCGTGAGGACATGCTGGACGTGCACGCGCTGCTGTACGTGGAGCGGCCGAGCCAGAAGGCGATCGTCATCGGCAAGGGTGGTGCCCGGCTCAAGGAGGTCGGCACCAATGCCCGCAAACAGATCGAGCACATCCTCGGTACCCGCATCTACCTGAACCTGCACGTGAAGGTGGCCAAGGACTGGCAGCGCGATCCGAAGCAGCTGGGCAAGCTCGGTTTCTGAGCCGTCGCCGTCGGTGCGGGCTGCTATATTCCCGGGCGTGTTCGTTGTCGTCGACGGGGCTGGTCGCGGGCCTGCACCCAGATGACGCACGCGGCGCCGGAAGGGTCCCGGCGTCGACGCGGGTGTGGGAGGACGGTGCCGGGTGGAGATCGCCGAAGGCATGGATGTCGCCGGTTACCGGATCGAGCGCCGCCTCGGTGCCGGCGGTATGGGGGCCGTCTATCTCGTCCAGCATCCGAGGCTGCCACGCAAGGACGCGCTGAAGGTACTCTCCGACAGCCACCACGACGACGCCGAATTCCGCGCGCGTTTCCTGCGCGAGGCCGACATCGCCGCCCGGCTACAGCATCCCAATCTGGTCGCGGTCCGCGATCGCGGTGAGTTCGACGGTCGGCTGTGGCTGACGATGCAGTACGTCGACGGCGTCGACGGCGCGCAGTTGATCCGGCGTGGTCCGGCGGCGTTGCCGCCGCAGCGCGCGGTGTACATCATCGGGGAGGCCGCGCGCGGTCTCGACGAGATCCACCGTGCGGGCTTGTTGCACCGGGATGTGAAGCCGGCCAACATACTCATCGCCGAGCAGCCGGGGGAGCCGGATCGCGTACTGGTCACCGATTTCGGTATCGCTCGCCCCGCCGACGATTCGACCACTCTCGGCGATCCGGGTGGGCTCACCGCGAGCCTGGCGTACGCTGCGCCCGAGCAGATCCGTGGCGAGGTGCTCGATCAGCGCGCGGACGTATACGCGTTGGGCTGCACGCTTTTTCACCTGTTGACGGGGTCGGTGCCGTTTCAACGTGACACTCCCGGCGCGGTCATGTTCGCCCATCTCAACGATCCGCCGCCGCGGCCGTCTCGAGTCGATACCCGGTTGCCCGCGGCATTCGACGAGGTGATCGCGACCGCGCTGGCCAAGGATCCGGCGCACCGGTATCCCAGCTGCGGTGCGCTGGCCGAGGCGGCGCACCGCGCACTGACCGACGCGGAGGCCGAAACCGTCCGGCTCACCGCGCCCACTGCCGCCGCGACCGGACCCGGTGGGGCAGGCTCGGCCCGCACGGCGGGCACGCGGGCGCTGTTGTGGGCGGGGGCAGCGGGGGTCGTCGTGCTCGCGGTCGTGCTCGCGATCGTCGCCTGGCCCGATCGGGTCGAATCCGCCGCGGCCGTGCGGCTGCCGACTCCCTCCGGTGCGGCGCCGCGGGTTTCGCCGGACTGGGCCGCGTATTCGTTCATGGTCGAACCGTTCGCCGAGCTGTTGCCCTATTCGCCGGATGGCTACGGCTACCGCGAACTCTCCGTCTGCCAGGCCATCGACGATAAGCGCGATCTGGTGCCGATGGATACCGCCTTGCCGCTGAGCGTGATTCGCTGCACCGGCGATCAGGACCCGGTCGCGATGATGTTCCTGCACTGCACCGCCGACCGCGGCCGGCTCGGGCCGCTGCCCTGGCCCGGGATGGAAGGCGAAGAGCACTGGAAACGGGAGTCCGGGTCGGGCTATCTGCGCTGGGGCAGCTACACCACGGTGCACGGCGAGAAGTTCGGCCGTCTCGAGGTGTTCTTCGACGCTCCCGACCGCAATTTCTGCGCCATCCAGGTCAACGGCGAGGTCGCGGCCGCCGAATTGCGGGCTCGCTGGTGGTTCGATGCGCCGCTGTGACAGGGGATTACGAATGATGCTGCGCACCGCGATCTTCCGCATGCTTGGTGCTCTCGCCGTCATCGTGGCGACCGCGACGACCGGTTGTGCGGTAGCCGGACATCCACAGCCGGAACAGCCCGATCTCAGCGGGCTCGACGTCGGCACCCACGGCGTCGATATCCTGGCCGAGCCGGCCGAGGGCAGCGAGCGTTACGGCCGGGTGATCGAATCGGTGCGGATGGGCGAGGCCGTGATCGACCCGGCCGAGGTGGATCCCGACCTGAGTTACGCGCTCGGCACGGTGCGTGCCTCACCCCTGCCGACGCCGGTGAAGACCAACGGTCTGCTGGCCGCGCCTGCCCGCGCGGTGCTCCAGCGCTACGGCATGGTGGCCGGCTTCGTCGTCGGCGGGGCCGATCGCGACGTCAGCTCGATTCCGGTCGTCGGCTCCGGCCGCATGATGACGCTGCTGCTGCTGCGTCTACCGGACGCCGACGCGGCGCGGCAGGCCGCGCAGGAGATCGATGCGATCGACGCCGCGGTGAGCCCGGACAACGTCGGCGTGGACATCGACCGGCACCCGTCGGCCCACGCGCACTGGCGCCCCGCGGTGCCAACCCTTGCCGCCACCATGGCAGACGGGCCCTTCGTCATCAGCCTGCTCATCGGGCACACCTCGCCCGACCGAGACGCCATGGTCGCGCTGGTCGCCGACACCTTCGACGCACAGCTGGCGCGGCTGCGTGATTTTCAGCCGACACCGCGCGACGAGATCGCGCGTCTGCCACTGGACCGGGACGGCATGCTGGCGCGTATGGTGCCCGAAAAGCCCGGGCAGTGGCAGTATCCGGCGGCGATCTCGGTCAGCACGGTCGAGACCGCGGGCTGGAACAGTGCGGTCATCCCGAAGGGCGTGGTCTTCGGGCCGCGCGCCGCGTACCTTCGGATCGGGCGCGCCAGCGAGCACGGACCGGCCGGGGAGCCGCTGGAGTTGCTCGGCTTCAACGGCGGCAACGACTCGCTCGGCCGGTTCGCCGACGCGGCCACGGCCCGACGGGATTTCGACGCCTTCGCCGGCGAGGCCGAGATGCCGGGCTACGGCCCGATCGCCACGCCGGAGGGCATTCCCGATGTCCGCTGCGTGCAATACCTTTCGGCCGGACCGCAGTGGCCCCGCTACTCCTGCCGACTCCTCCACGGCCGCTACCAGGCCTTCCTCCGGGGGCGCACGGTCGAAAGCACCCACCAGCGGGTGGCCGCACAGTACGCCCTGCTGGTGCGCGCCGAATGAGCGGACGACTCACTCCCGGCGTCGTTTTCGCGGGATACCTCATCGAAGGTGTGCTCGGCAGCGGCGGGATGGGGACGGTCTACCTGGCCCGGCATCCACGGCTGCCGCGCCGGGAGGCGGTGAAAGTGCTCTCACCGCACCACAGCTCCGACGACGAGTTCCGCGCCAGGTTCGTCCGGGAGGCCGAGCTCGCTGCCCGCCTCGACCATCCCAACGTCATCGCCGTGCACGATCGCGGGGTGGCCGAGGATCTGCTGTGGATCGCGATGCAGTACGTCGACGGGACCGATGCGGCCGAACTCATCCGGCGGCACCCGGCCGGACTCGCCCCATCGCGCGTCGCGCGGATCGTGACGCAGGCGGCACGCGGACTGGATGCCGCCCATCGGGCCGGGATGCTGCACCGCGACGTCAAACCGGCGAACCTGCTCATCGAGGCCCGCCCCGGTGGCGACGAGCGGGTGTACGTCACCGATTTCGGCATCGCGAGGGCGGCCGGATCGGCGACGGCGCTCACCGAGTCCGGGGTGGTGGTGGCGACCTTGGCGTATGCCGCGCCGGAGCAACTCGCCGCGCGGCCGGTGGATCAGCGCGCCGACGTCTACGCGCTGGGCTGCACCCTGTTCGAACTGCTGACCGGCGCCAAACCGTTCCCCCGGCCGACCGCCGCCGCGGTGCTGCACGCCCACCTCCAGGATCCACCGCCGCGAGCAACGGTGGTGAATCCGGCCCTGCCCGCCGCGATCGACGCGGTGGTCGCGCGGGCGTTGGCGAAAGACCCCGGGCAGCGGTTCCCGACCTGCGGTGCGCTGGCGGCGGCGGTCTCGGCTGCTTTGCTCGAGCCGGGATCGAGGTCCACGGCAGGGGCTGTGGACGTATCGGGCGCTCCGCCTGCCCGGCCCGGCGCAACCGTGCCCGCCCAGCGACGACGGCGAATCGGCCGAGCCGGCATGGTCGCCGCGGCGCTGGGTTCGGTGCTGGCCCTGGCCGTCATCGCGGGCACGATCTGGGCGGTCGGTTCGCAGGGCGATGAAACGTCCTCGGCCGCCGCGGTTTCCCCGCCCACGAACACGGTGCGCGCGTCCGCCACGGCGGCTGCCGGCGCGGCAACGTGGGGTAGCCATGATTTCGTGGTGCGCAGCTTCCCGCAGTTGCTGCCGGCCACCCCTGACGCGCAGGGATATCAAGGACTGCGATGTAGCGCTGTCGACCAGGACATGCGGCCGGTGGATGTGGCCGCGCCGGTCGGCCGGGTGGCGCGGTTGAGCTGTAGCGGAAACGGCGCGCCCGTGCGCAGACTCACGGTGGATTGCCTGGGCAACCGCTCGCCGAACCCGGTGGCGCCGTTCTCGGATATGACCGTCACCGGCGATCAGCCGTGGAGTCGCGTTTCCGGTAGCGGCCGGGTGATCTGGGGTGATGTCGTCAGCGACGGCCGTACCGCGGGAACCTTGCTGATCGGGTTCGACCTGGCGGGCCCTGGCCGCGAGCACTGTCAGATATTGGTCCTCGGTGGGTCGAACGGACAAGAGCTGTACGACACCTGGTGGCCGTCGGTCCCCGTCTGAGCGCAGTCCCTGGCTGGGGCGCGGCGGCCCCGTCTGCCTGTCCCGAGAATTCGGGGCGGGTCGGATGTCGGTGCCGCGCGGTACAGTTCAGGTCCGCGCGCAGAGCGTGCGTGGCGCTGCCGGACCAGGGGAGGGTCGATGGCGAACCAGGACGAGGTCGTCGCGTTTCTCCGGTTGCTGCGTGGGCTGATGGTGCCCGACGAGCGGCCACGGATCCTGCGCACACTGCTGCGCCGGCGTCGTCCGCTGCCGCCGCCGATGGTCTGTCTCGTCTCCGCCGAATCCGGTGCGCTGCTCGAACAGACCTATGAATGGCTGGGCCGCTCCCCACGCCGGGCCGCGCCGCGCGCCTATGTCGACGTGACGGCTCTGCCCGCCCCCGCGCTCACCCCGGACACCGCGTCGGCGACCCGCTTCGACGGTGAGGAATCGGCCGCGAACTGCCTGCCCGTGCTCGAAGCGCTGAGCCGCCGGTTCATCTCCGACAACACGGCCATGGGCCCCATCGAATTTCCGCGCTACCACGCCGCGGACTGGCTCACCCGCCAGCGTGCCGCGGGCGCTCCGATCGACGCGGCCGAATTGCGTGGCAGGCTGCCCCGGCTGCTGCGGATCAGCCGTCGCGATCCGGAAAGCGATCCGCCGCCCTTCGGCGCGCTCGGCGCCACCATCGAACGGATCGCGCTGGCGATCTGGGCGATCGTGCCGATCGTTCGGCTGTGGTTGTGGGTCAGCGGCATCGTCCCCGGCGTCTCGCGGGAGCCGCGGTGGTTCATGCGTCAGCGTTATCTGGCGCCGGAACTGTCCGACAGCTTCTTGGGTTTCGCGCTCCGCCTCACCGAACAAGGCCGCGAACGGGAAAATCACGAGCAGATCGCCAAACTCCTGGTGCACGCCTTCTTGTCGGATCTCGGTGACGCCTATCGCCGCCGGTTGCTGCGGCCGTCGAGCTGGCGGCGCACCGCGTATCCGGTGGCGCTGCTCGATGGTGTCGCCCATGGTCAAGGCGCGGATCTGCTGCGTTGGATCAACGACATCCGCAACGAGACCGGCAGATTCGACCCACTCGTGGTGGTCGCCTCGGTCGACCGGGCGCCGTCGGACGAGGAACCCGCGAGCCTCGCCGATCTCGGCCGCACCGCCGGTCCGGCTCGTGACCCGATGCGACGCTGGCGCGACACGATCGAAGTCAGGCGCCGCAACCGTGAGGCCACCGCCTGGTATCTCCCGCTGCGGATGCCGGACCGGAGCGTCGATGACGACGCCGCTGGACTGGGCGAGAATCATCTCGCTCGGCCGCCCGCCCCACCCTGGGCGGCCCGCCGCTCGGTGGTGGCGGCATTCGCCCTGGTCCCCGTGGTCGCGTTGGTGGCCGCGGCCGCGGTGTACGTGCACCCGCGCGCGGCGGTCGGCTGTACTGCCTGGCCGTTCTGGTCCGGGGTCGGTGTGGCGGTGCGCGACGGCGAATGCGTCGGCTACAGCGACAACGCCCGCCAGGTCTTCGCCGACGACCCCGAACTATCGGAGATGCAGCGAGAGGTGTTCCGGCAGAACGCGATCGCCGACCGCATCCGGCGCGGCAACCCGAAGCGCCCGGTGGTGGCGCTCGTCTACTTCGCCGGCCTCACCTACGCGGACCGCAACATGCGTTATCCGCATGCCCAGGTGGAAGAACTGGCCGGGCTGGTGCTGCGCCAACGCAATGCGAACGCGCAGAGCAGCGAGGCCGAGCCACTGCTGCGCATCATCATCGCCAACGGCGGATCCGGGATGCGGCAGGCACCCTGGGTGGTGGACAACCTGCTCAGCGCGCTGATCCGCGAGGATTCCGACGTGCTGGGCGTCATCGGGCTCGACCGCAGCAACGCCGAGACGCGGCGCGCCATCGCGCGGCTGGGTGATCTCGGCGTGCCCACATTCGCCACCACGCTGTCGGCGGACGGGCTGGACGAGGTATCGCCCACATATTTCCAAGCGGCGCCGAGCAACCGGGTGCAAGCCAGGCTCGTCGCCGACTACGTGGCCGGAGCCAGGTTTCCGGAAGGCACGCCGCGCGCGGGTCGGCCCCGCTACGACAAGGTCACCGTGTTCCACCCGGACAATCCCGACGACATCTACGTCCACACCCTGGTGGCCGATGCGCTCGAGGAGTTGCGCGCCCGCGGCATTCCCGCCGCCACCTTCAGCTGGTCGCGGCAGCAGGAGCTCTACGGCTTCCCGCCGCCGTGCGCGCGCAGCGAACCCGACGAGGGCGAACTACTGTTCTTCGCCGGGCGCAACAACGACTTCGGTGCGTTCGTCAACGCCGTCACTCGGGAGTGTCACGCCACCGAATCGCCCCCGATTCTCGGCAACGACGCGGTCACCCGGTTCATCGCCGATCCGGTGGGCAGGCAGGCGATCCCGGCCGGGCTCTCCATTCGCTATGTGGCCAAGGGCGTTCCGGTGATGCTCGCCGGCCCAGGCTGCGTCCGAGGGCGCGGAGTGCTCGGAGAGGAGCGCGTCGGGCTCGAATTCCAAGACCTCTGCGCCTCCCTCGCGGAGCTGATCGAGGATCTGGACCTGTATCGCACGCCCTGGCCGGGCGACCGGACCGGACTGTCCTACGACGTGGCCGGCGCGTTCCTGCAAGCGGTGCGGGCCAACCGGGCCCGGCCGGAGCAATCCTCGGGCAAGATCGTCCTGAGTCGCACCGCCATCGCGCTCGAGCTACGCGGCGCCGACTACACCGGCATCACTGGTGTACTGCGCCTGACCGATTCCCGGGTCGCCGAGGACGCCACCATCGGCGTGCTGCTGGCCGAGGATCTCAGCAGTGACGAGGTGGCGCCGCAGTGCCTGCTCATTTTCGGCACCCCGATCGGCGATATCTCCGGCCGCGGACCGGATGGGTGCCCGGCCGGAACGCACAGTCCGGTCGAGGCCTGGCAACCGCGATGAACCGTTCACCACCAGGGCTCGGGACGATGCCGCTCCCAGTGCAGTTCCGACTCCAGTTGCGCGGCAAGCGACACCAGCATCGGTTCGGTGTCGGCGGTACCCATCAACTGTGCTCCGACCGGCAGCCCGGAGCCGGTGAACCCGGCGGGCACGTTGACACTCGGCCAGCCGAGCACATTCCACGGCCAGGTGTACGGGCAGGCCGCGGTGATGAGGTTGTTGGTGGCGATCACGCCGATGCCGTCGATCTCTTCGGCCCGGGGCGGGGGAGTGGCCGTGGTCGGGGCCAGCACCACATCGAATTCGTCGAAGAATCCGCCGATCCGCCGGTGCAGCAAGGCCTCCGCTTGCCTGGCCGCGAACAACGCGGGCCCGCTCAGCAGCATCCCAGTGCGCACATTGGCCATGGTCCGTGGATCGACCCGGGCGCCGGGCATCCGATCGTGTACCGCGCGGATACCGGCCATCGAGCGCGGAAGGAACGACGCACCCATCAGTAGTCCGTAGTGCAGGTTGCGCACGGTGACCGAATGGCCCAGTCCGCGCAGGGTTTTCGCGATCCGGTGCACGCCCGCCTCGACCTCGGGATGCAGTGCGGTTCTGGTCGCGGTGAACGGGATGTTCAGCGACAGTGTGATGCGCAGCCGCCCCGGATCGCGGCCCACCGCGTCAGTGAGGGTGAGCGGCCGCGGTGTGTGCAGATCGCCCGGGTGCGGGCCTGCCGCCGCGTCGAGCAGCAGTGCCGCGTCTCCGACCGTGCGCGCCAGCGGGCCGTTCACGGTGAGTCCGTTGAACGCCTCCGGGAGCGGCCAGGTGGAGATCCGGCCGCGCTGCGGTTTGATGCCGACCAGGTTCGTCCACGCGGCCGGGATACGCACCGAGCCCGCACCATCGGAGCCCAGCGCGGCCGGAACCAGCCCGGCCGCCACCGCGGCCGCCGACCCGCCCGAGGATCCGCCCGGCGTATACGGCCGGCCCCACGGATTGCGGGTGTGTCCGAACGCGGCGCCGCTGGTGAAGGGCAGTTGGCCGTACTCGCAGGTATTGGTCTTGCCGACGATCACCGCGCCCGCGGCCCGCAGCCGGCGCACCGACTCGGCGTCCACTTCCTTTGGCTCGAAATCACCCATGACGCCGAATGCCGTCGGTTCGCCCGCGATATCGGTGTCGTCCTTGATCGCGATCGGCACGCCGAGCAGCGGCAACCGCTCACCGGCCGCGATCCGCCGGTCCGCCGCCGCGGCCTCGGCCAAGGCCCGCTGACGGCGCACGATCCGGAACGCGTTGAGCGAGGGCTGGGCGGCTTCGATGCGGTCGAGCGCCTCGGTGGTGGCAGCCACCGAGCTGATCGTCGTATTCGCGATGGCCTCGGCCAGCTCGGCCAAGCCGAGGTCGCGCACAGGCGAGCCCGCGCGGTTGATCGTGTCGTCCGGCACCGCCATGTGAGCTCCGTCTCCTCGTTCCTCTGTTGTGCACGGTAGCGCGGATCTGGTCAGTCGTCCAGATTGCTTGCGGGAGCTAATTGCTTCGAGCCGTGGACATACATACGGCATGTATGTAACAGTGGCGGTATCCGTACACCAGGGGAGAAATCATGGGAATCAGCCCTTCGCTCGGCCCGGTCCACGACATCGATCTGCCCGCCGGGCGCATTCGCTACCACGAGACGGGCGACGGGCCGCCCGTCGTCTTCGTGCACGGTCTGCTGGTCAACGCCGATCTGTGGCGCAAGGTCGTGCCCGCGGTCGCGGCGGCCGGTCACCGCTGCCTGACCCCGGATTGGCCGCTCGGTTCGCACACCATCGCGTTGCCCGGCGCCGACCTCACGCCGACGGGCGTGGCGGCCGTCATCGCCTCGTTCCTGGACCGCCTCGACCTCACCGACGTCACCATCGTCGCCAACGACACCGGCGGCGCCATCACCCAGATCCTGATGACCCGCCACCCCGAGCGCATCGGCCGCGTGGTGCTGGCCTCCGTCGATTGCTACGACAAGTTCCTGCCGCAGCCGTTCACCCTGCTCGCCACCCTTGCCCATCTGCCCGGTTCGATCCGCGCCGCCACCGAACTCCTGCGGATCCGCGCCCTGCACCGGCTGCCGATCGCTTTCGGCTGGGTGGCCAAACATCCCGTTGCCGCCGACATCGTCGACTCCTATCTGCTTCCGAGCCGCACATCGAAGGCCGTTCGCGCCGACGTCCGCCGGTTCTTGAAATCCGCCACCTCGCGCCACACCCTGGAAGCCGCGAGCAGATTCCCGTCCGTGCGCCTTCCGGTTCTGCTGGTCTGGGCGCGCGAGGACAAGCTGTTCCCGGTGCCGCTCGCCGAACGCATGGCCCGCGAACTTCCGAATGCGACGTTGCAGCTAGTCGACGATGCCTACACGTTCCTTCCCGAGGACCAGCCGGAAGCCTTGACCGGGCACATCCTCGCGTTCCTCCGCGAGCACGTGGTGCGGTAAGGGGCGACGTCGCGGTTCGCTCGGCCGGTCGGCAATCACGTCGCGGCGAGTCGGCGGCAGCTACCGCTGATCGCCGGACCAGTGGTATTCCACCTGCTGATCGTCGACCGCAACCCCTTGCCGGCGCAGGCTGTCGACCACCTGCGCGGTGATGTGGCGCGGCGGCCGGTAATGGGTGCTGTGATCGGAGATCACCCGGATGACGCCGAATGACGCGGCCAGTTCACCGGCCCCGGCGCATGGTGCGCCGGCCAGGAAGCTGGAGTGGTGGAAGCGTCCGAGGATGTGGTGCGCGGACGAGTAGATGGTGCCGTCGGCGTCCATGACGAAGATCGCCCGCCCACCCTGCGGGGTCCACAGGGTGCGCGCGGCCGCGGTGTCGAAGAGTTGTCCGCGGCTGTCGTAGAGGCGGCCGTCCCGGACGTGCAGCCGGTACGGCCGCCGCTCCTGCTCGTCGAGGTAGCTGACGTGAGTCCCGTTCCAGCGCCGATTCCCCGGCAGATGTTCACCGACGAACTCCGGTTGGATGGGAGTGGTGCGGTACCGCCCGTGCTCGTCCACCCGCGCCAACAGGGGCGTCACCTGCCGCTGCTCGAGATCGGTGCATTCGATCAGCTCACCCAGCACCTGCGCCGCACCCCGCTCACCGCTCGGAACGAGAATGGCAATGCCTTCGGACTGCGGCCAATACGACGCGACCAACCCGACCTCTGCCCCCGACCGCAACCGCAGCAGCAGAAACGCCTGCCGAGAATCATCGCGCCGCTGAAACTTCCGCCCGAGCACCTGCTCGAGCCGCCACACCGGACGATGCGAAACCCCGATGGCGAGCCCGTTCGCGAACTCCTCGAACCGATCCTCCGGCAGCCATCGGACCGCCGGTTCCGGCCGGGCCCCATCTCCGCGCGCGCCTTCCGGACCACCCCGCCCGTTGTCCCAGTTCTGCATATCCACCCCAGTTCCCTCCACCCGATACCGGACCAGAATCTACCTACCTGGAAATCTGGGCACCGCATCTGGTTCCGTCGGGTTTGTTGGGATCCATCGCGCTACCGAGCAATCGGCCGAATTCAGGACCCGGGGACTGCTTCCGGCCACGTTGTCCTTTCAAGACAAACCCCATCCGAGGCTGCTCCTAGCTTCGATTCGGCCCCGCCGCGGGGTCGATGCCGGATCCCTCCACGGCACACCGGACGACAGTGAGCTGCCGCTGGTGACGTGAGTTCCCCTGCGGCGGGCGCCGCGACCGATTTGCGCAAGGAGGAAGCGGAATGCTCATCGTGCCGTCCGATGCCGAGCCACCCGATGTGCACCTGTCCGTGCATCTGCACGGCATCCGCATGGATTTCGCCGCCCGCCCCGCCGCCGCGGCGGAATTCCTGCGCGACTGGCGGCGCCACCACCATCCCGACACCGCAACCATCGTCCCCGGCAGCGCCGCAGGCCTGCCGCGCCTGCCCAACGAAATTCTGTACACGGAGCCGTGATCGAATGCCTACTCCCCGGACGCGGGCCGATCCGGCGCGTATCGTCGCAGGTAGTCGCCGTCCGGAGGGAGTACGGTCGTGAATGAGATGCCACCCAATGAAGTCGGCCGCAGGTTGCGGGAAATCCGCGTCTGGCGGGGTTTGAGCCTCGAGGTCACGGCAGGTCTGGCCGGGATCAGCTTCGGGTACCTCGGGCGGCTCGAACGCGGGGAACAGGCGCTGTCGAATCGGGGGACGCTGGAGGCGCTGGCGCGGGCTTTGCGGGTAGCGCCGTCGGAATTCACGGGGCGGCCGTGGGAGAGCGGGGACGGGCGCGGCTCGGATGCCTATGCCGGGCTGATGGCGGTCGAATCCGCGCTCGATGCCTACGAAATCGGTGACGATCCAGGCGGAGTCGCACGTGATTGGCCGTTGGTGGCTGCCGACTTGGATCGTCTGCACGATCTGATTCAGGCAGGTGACTACGCGCAACAAGCAGCGTTGGTGCCAAAGCTATTGGCGGAGTTGCACATCACCTATTGCCGTGGCACGGCTCCGCGCGAAGATGTCCTGCGGGGAATGATCACCAGCTACAGCTCCGCCATGTGGGTGACGAAGCGTACCGGCGGCCGTGGTCTGCCACTGCTGGCCGCGAAGGCGGCACAGCAGTGCGCCGAACTCTTGGAATCCCCGGCCTGGTGTGGATTCGCGACCTGGCTGCGCGGCGATGCGACCGGTGCGCTCGCACGGCCCGAGCAGTACCGCCGGGCAGTCAATATGGCCGACCGGTTGACCGGCGATCTCGACGACCACAACGTGATCCAGGCCTACGGAATGCTGCATTTGTCTGCCGCCCTTGCGGCAGCGGTTCAGGCAGACCGAGACACCGCATACACCCATCTCGACGAGGCGAGCGAAGTCGCTGCCCGGATGGACGACGAGGTCGGCACCTTCGGCCGAATGTGGTTCGGCCGAGCGAACGTCGGTATCTGGCGTGCGACGATCGGCCTGAGTTCGGCGAAGGCGCCCGGGTCGCCGAACAGTCGAAAGATGTCCACGTCGATGCCATACCGAGCACCGTCCGCCGCGCCGAGTACTACGGCGAAATCGGGCGCGCGCTGCTGTCGGAACCGAAGACTCGTGAGCAAGGGTTGGCGACGTTGCTCAGGGCCGAAGAGCTTGCGCCGCAGCGGGTTCGCGCCGACGTCTTCGTCCGCGAAGCTGTCGCCGACCATCTACGCACTGCGCGGCGTGACGCCGGCGGGCGAAATCTGCGGGGGCTGGCGTGGAGGTTGGGGATCGCGCCGGAGGTCGCTGCTCAGCACTGATCGATTGAATCCGTCACCGATCAGTAGGTCGCTGGTTCGGCCGGCTGGTCCGGTGCTGATCCCTCATGGCCGGGCATGATGGTGCCGCGCCCGGGAGCCGGCGTATTCGATACGGCCGAACACGCCGGTCAGTATTCCTCGGCGACCTTCCGCAGCTCTCCGAGTGAGGGAGCCACCCCTTCCGGCGCGTCCGGTTCGATCCAGCCGGAGTACTCGTCGTAGGGGAATCTGCGGCAGTAGCGGATGGCGTCGACGGGGTGGCGGCCTGCGGCGTAGCACTCGCTGAGCCGGATGACCCAGCGTCCGCGGCCGACGATGCCCTGATTTCCGGCGTATCGAAGCGGCAGGTATCCGGCGGCCCGTTCAGTCGTCGATGCCCAGAGGAAGGCGACGACTTCGCCATTCTTGGTGACCGGAATGAAGTGAACAGGCGTAGATGTCTCCCCAGCGTATGTGGGAGGGTTCGCGATGTATGGCGTGCTCCATCCTTTGGATCGGTCGACTGGTGTGCCGCTAGGGAATTCGCCGTCCTGAACCCACGGTCCTTCGCCGATGGGCGGGCCTTCCGGATTGAGCTGGTCCCATAGTTCTTGCTTGCTGTTGGATCGCTTTACAACGGCATCCGCTGGAATTCCACCGCATCGCGGATCTTCCGGCCATCCGATCCAATGTTGAATTGCCTGCTCGGCCCTGAGCTTGTTCCGGTAGTTCTCGATGAGACGCTTTTCCCAGAACGATGCACAGGTGAGATTGTCGGGGTCGGCGGATATTTTGCGCATGTAGCCAGCGGCCTCGACGCCAATGCCCGCCCACAGGTGGCCCATCAATGTCCCTCTCCGGAGAATAGGGAGATAGATGATCGGCCGCCGAGTCCATGCCGCGTAAGCATTCTCGAAATGTGGAGAATGTGGAAACGGCGGGCCGTCTTGACGATCGTCGGGCCCGTAGGTGATTTGGGGTCCTGAGTTCATTGCCGATTCTTGCCGTTCCGATTCATCTGTTCGCGAGGGCCTTCAGGTCATCGAGCGTCGGCGCGATGAGTTCGCGGGCGTCGTTGGGGATTTCGCCGGAGAGGAAGTCGGGTGGGTAGTTGCGGCATTGGCGGAGTGCGTCCAGTGGGGGGTCCGGCGGCGTAGAAGTCGGACAGGCGTAGGTGCCAGAGGCCTGCACCAGCTCGTGCCTGTTGACCGGCGCCGGCGACCGGCAGGTAGTCGGCGGCGTTCTCGGTCGGCGACGCCCAGAGGTAGGCAATGAGGGCGCCGTCCTTGATCACCGGCAGATATTGGACAGACGACGTTGCTCGTTTCGCATAGGTCGGTGGGGTCGCCATGGCGGGTATGCTCCACCCCTTTGAACGGTCTACCGGTGTGCCGCTGGGCAATTCGCCGTCTTGTATCAATGGTCCGTCGCCTATCGGTTCCGCGTCTGGATTGAGCTCCGCCCACATGTGTTGTAGTGAGGGTGTCTTCCGCTCGACGGCCGATGCCGCGATGCCGCCGCACCGCGGGTGCTCAGGCGCACCGATCCACTGTCGTATCGCGACCAATGGGTCGAGCCCTTGTCGGTAGCTCTTCGACAACCGGTCGAACCAGAAGCTGAGGCATGTCAGATTGTCGGAATCGGCGGCGAGGCAGCACTCGTAACCGGCAGCATTGCTTCCGATGGCGGCCCAAAGGTAGCCGATCAATCGGCCCCCGCAGGTGACGGGTAGATACCGTACTGGTTTCCGGGTCCAGCTCTCGTAGCTGACTTCGTTCCAGGGTTGCATCACACCTTCAGCTGTACCTGTGGATGTTGAGCACATGGCTCATTCATTGGCAGCCTCACGAAGTTCAGCCAGCGACGGTGCGACGCCTTCGGGTGCGTCTGGTTCGATCCAGCCGGAGTATTCGTCGTAGGGGAATCTGCGGCAGTAGCGGATGGCGTCGACGGGGTGGCGGCCTGCTGCGAAGCAGTCGCTGAGTCGGGCGAGCCACAGACCGCGCCCATTGATGCCTTCCAGACCGGCGTACCGGAGGGGTAGATAGTCCGCTGCCTGCTCAGTCGGAGACGCCCACAAGAACCCTACGACCTCCCCGTTCTTGGTTACCTCGAGAAAGTGAACGGGTGTCGATGTCTCGCCTGCATAGGTAGGAGGGTTGGCGACATGTGGTGCACTCCAAATTCTGTCCGGACCTGTTGAAGTACCGTCAGGAAATAGGTTGTCCTGAATCAATGGGCCTTCTCCCAAGGGTGGTCCCTCAGGATTAAGCTGACCCCAGAGGGTCTGCATGGAACTCGCCTGCAGGACTGTTGTGCCCGCGGGTACGCCGCCGCATCGCGGATCTTCGGGATGCCCTACCCAGTGCTGTATTGCCTGTTCAGCGGTGAGTCTGTTCCGGCAGTTTTCGTTCAGGCGCGCTTCCCAGAACGTCTCGCAAGTGAAATTGTCGGGATCGGCGGAAATTTTCCGCATATGGCCTGCGGCGTCGACTCCCTTACCCGCCCACAGGTATCCGATCAATGTACCTCTCCGGAGGATAGGGACATAGACGACTGGCTGCCGGGTCCATCCCGCGTATGAGTTCGAGAATTGTGGAGAAGGTGGAAAGGGTGTGGGGTCTTGGTGGTGGTCGCCCATTCGATGCTCCTAACCGGATTCTGAGTGAGTGTCGACGTCGTCCGATCGGTAACGCTACTGCCCTGGTGGTATCACCCGTGCCCTGATCAAGTAGCGCACTCCCGTGTATCGATCGCCGGATGGGTTCTCGATGACCTCGGTGATCTCATACTGGATGCCGCGTTGCAGAATCAACTCCCGCTGATCGGGGTACCGACTTCGCGCGCCCATCCATCCGGCGTGTGTGCCGGCCGGGACATCGAGTTCCATGCGGATAGGGCCATCGAAGTGAGCGGGAGGTCTAGCTCCGAGACTGGACGACATGAATCCGGTCTCCGTTTGTCTGGTCCCGATGAGGAGGCGAGCATCGCCGCTACCCAGTTCGGTGCCGAGGTTATCGATCGTCATGAAACTGATGTCTCGTAGTCCGCGTACTACCTCCACGCGCTCGGGTAGCGGCCGAGTCAGCGCGCGGTCGAGTCCCGCACAATGTGCATTCAAAAGGTCGGGTGTGATGGGTCGACCGAAGTCGTGAGTCATCTGCCTGATCGCTTTGGAATTATCCCATATCTCTTTCGCCCGCCGGCTCGGGCTTGGAGACGCCAGGATGGATTCAATAATCCTCCGCTGTTCCGGTTGCAAATCATGACGATTCGCCAGGGCATGGAGCTGGTCGTTGGACGGTGGATTGTTCGGATCGGTCAGTGCGGACAGATTCTGGAAGTAGTGCTGGTCTCGGTGCAAATCGTTCAGCCATTGCCAGGGATTCGGGTGCCGCAGGAAATTATTGATCCAAGAATTAACCGTGTATTGGTACAACTCGCGGAATTCCGGCGCAGGCATCCCGTCGCGGGTTCGTCCGAGGACCTGCTCGCCATACCAGTGTCCCTCAGCATCCGAGCTGAAGCGGCGCGCGGGCGGGGTGGGATGTGACCAGGCCACCGCAGGGCTGTGGCTCGGAGAAGGCGTTGCGGAATTTCTCCAACCGCCGAACCATCGCTTCCACCGGCTCGGGCGCGGCGGCGGTGTAACACTCGGCGGTCGTGTGCCAGCGGGGTTTACGGGAATTGGGGCGTGGGCTGCGGCGGGTGGTGTCGGCCGCGGGGCTGGGCTCGGGGATCGGGGTGGGGTGGAGTGCGCCGCCGGATTCGTATGCGGACGCGCGGGGCTGCGCGGTGGGGGTGCCGATGGCCTGGCGGGGTTCGGCCGTATCGGCGCGTGGCCAGCCGGACGGGGATTCGGATTGGATTCCGGTGCTCGGGTGATGTGTTCATCGCCGCGCGGTGGCATCGGATTGGTCAGGGGCGGTGTCGGCGCCGGTGCCGGGTTGTGTGCCGGTGCAGTGTTGTGCGTCGGTCCCAAGTTGTGAACCGGTGTTGTCGACGGCGTCGTCGGATTGTTGCGTGGCCACCACTCCGGCAGTTGGGACCTGCGGCGGTGGAAGTCGGGGTCTTGGTGGGCGTAGAGGGGTGGGGTAGTCGCCGGGGTGCGGGTGTTGTCGGGGGAGGAGGGGGAATGGGCTGGGGAGGTGCCTACGACGCGATCATCCCGTGTGGGGGCCACTCCTTCTCGCGGCGGGCTCGGTGGATGATTCGGCCTGCTGTGGTCCGGAAGATCGCGTCCTCCGGTTGGGGCGGGCGGGGGGTTTCGGTCGTCTTGTCGATTGTCAGGGTTTGGTTGAGGTTGTCCCTCGTCGCTCCGAACCGGTACTCCACCTCGGTCGGATCGTCCCTGATCCTGTTGTAGTACACCAGAAGTGCCATTGGTCTCTCGGTTCGTCGAGGGAGCTTCGGGAGGGTGGGGAGCAACCGGGCGCGTCGGCGAGGTCGTGTGTGCCGGTGGGGGCGACTGGGTGGGGGTGGTGGCGGGGCGAGAGCGGCTCGGCGATGGATCGGATGGTGCGGTAGGACCGCTGTGGCTGGGCGAGGCGTGATTGCCTGGGGTAGTCGCTGTCGGGTTCGGCGCGGTGGGCGTGGTGTTGTCGCGGGGGTCGGCGGGGTTTCCGGAGGGTGTCGTGTCCGGGCGATGCGTCGACGGATTGGACTGCGTCGGACGCTGGGTTCGGCCCTGAGGGATGGGCTGGGCGGATTGCGCGGGGCCGGTCGTCGGGTCCGCGGGTGTGGTTGCGCGGGGTGAGTCCGTTGCCGACGGCGAAGCGGTGAACGCCGTGGGAGGTGGGGCGGTGGCTGTGGCCGCCGCCGCTGTGGTGGAAGTGTCCGTAGGGTCCGAAGGGTCGGTTTGTGCGTCACCAGGTTCGGCATGGTTGGGGTTGTGCGCCGCCGGGGGCGTGGTGTTCGGCGCTGTCGACTGGGAGGCGCTGGTGGCGCTCGGTGCCGAAGGCAGACCGGAGGACGCAGCGTTGCTGGTCTGGCCGGTCAAGGTGCTGTCCTGGGAGGAGGGGTTAGGGCTGCCCGGGGAGGGATCCTGTGCAGGGAGATCCAGCGGGGCGGTCGATGAGCCGGCCGGGTTGTCGCTCTGGGCGGGCAGATCGAGCGACGGTTCCTGGCCCGGCTGTGCCGACGGCGGGTCCTCCTGGTTCGGGAGATCGAGCGGGGTGGTTCCGTGGGCAGCAGAGGAAGGCTGCTGCTCCGGGAGATCGAGGGAGCTCGGGGGCTGGGTGTTGTCTGTGCCGGGGGCGTTGTGCTGATCGGGAAGATCGAGCGGGGCCGGCGACTGGGAGGCCTGGGACGACGGAACGTCCTGGGCGGGGAGGTCGAGGGAGTTGGTCGCCTGGGCCTGCTGGGACAGTGGGGAGTCCTGGCTGGGGCGGTCCAGGGAGCCCGGGTTCTGGTTCGTGGGTGCGTTGGTGTCCGGCTGGTTGTTGCCGGGCTCGTTCGGGCGCTCGTTTCCACTGCCGTCGCCGTCGCCGTCGTCAGCTCCGGTGGAAGAGGAGTGGGTGGGTGGATCGTTCGGGGGTGGGGTGTTGGCGCCCGGGTCGGTGCTGTTGTCGGGATCGCGTGCGCCGTCGTTCAGGTTGTTGTTGGAGTTGTTGTCCCCGTTGCCGCTTTCTGCGGCCCGCGTGCCGTCGTTGTGCCCGCTGCTGGCGTCGCTGTTGGTGGGCTGCGTTTGTTCCCGAGCGGGTGGATCGTTGCCTTCGTCGGGCGTTGGCTGGCTGTTGTCGTTGCCCGCGGGGGTCGTGGGTAAGGTTTGTTGGCTCGGGTCGTCGGCGCCGGTGTTGTTGGGGTCGCCGGTGGATGCCGGTTGGGTGTTGGCGGACTCGTTGCCGTTGCCGTCGTTGGTATTTGCGTTGGCTGGCGAGGTTTGGCCGGGCTGGTCGCCAGTGTTGGCTGGGGAGTTCTCGCCCTCGGGGTTGTTATTGCCGCTGGGGTTGTTCCCGCCGTGATTGCCCGCATTGTTGGCCGGGTTCTGGTTGCCGCCGCGATCGCCGTCGTTGCTGCCACGGTCGTCGTCGTCGTTGCCGCCGCGGTCGAACTGATTCTGGGCGGCGCCTGCGGCGGCGCTGGTGAAGGTGTCGGCGGATAGTTCGAATTCTTCGCCGGTGATGGCGGCCATGGCGGCTTGGGAGCCGATGTCGGAGGCGACTTCGGTGGTGTAGTCGGTGGCGAATTGTTTGGCGCGGTTGCCGACGGTGTTGGCGAGGCCTTCGCCGGCGGTTTCGCCGACGCCGTTGGTGAGCCCGCCCTCGCGGCCGAGCCCGCCGGAGATGGCGCCGCCGATGGCGCCGCCGGCGGCGGATTGCCAGACGGCGGTGAAGTCGTCGCGGGAG